>JAUVWL010000011.1 GCA_030604135.1 Burkholderiales bacterium
GCACATTCACCAGGGCATAGCGGTCGCCTTCGGCGGTGACCACGGTGGGCTCCAGCTTGAGGTGGTTGGGCAGTGTCAGGGGCGGGCCGAGCTTGTCGGGGGTGGGGCCGCCGGTGAGCTTTTCGGCTAGGGCTTCAGCGGTGTTGGCGCCGACAGCACCTCCGATCACGGCGCCTGCAACGCCACCGACTTTTAAACCCGGTGGTCCCCACAAGGCTCCCACCGGGGCAATGGCTTTGGCGCCAGCATAGGCGCCAGCCAATCCGCCTCCAACCTTGGCGCTTGCGGAAACAGTCTCTGCCTCATTGCCTTGCCAGACGTGCTGCCCCACTGCATAGGTGCTATCAAGGGTGCCGAGGGCCTTTGCGCCGTAAACAATGTACTTGCCTGCAGGCGTGCCAGCTTGTTGGGCTGCCTCCTCCAAGCCGGGCAGGACAGTTGTCAACGCATCCGACAAGGGGCTGTGGGTCGCTGCCCTTGCGCGGGGCGCTGCAGTGGTCCATATCGCTGTGTTGTTCTCGAACGAGCCAAGCCTGTCCACAGGCGCAACAGCTCCATTGTTGTAGGCATACACGCGACCTGTGTGCACCTGACCAAGAGCGGAAGTCATTCACCCCCTCCAGTCTCTTTGCGACGAATGTGGCGAGGGATGGCTCCACTCAACCAGCCCAGAGCCAATGCGAGCATTCCTCCAGCATTCAAGACTGGAAAAACAACATAGGTGATGTTCCCCATGCTTGCCATTGCGATGCGGTTTCCCAGGACGAAATGCAGCGGGCCGCTGCGCGTGGCAGTCATCCAGAATCCTTTGTTGGCCGCGTAGAGGATGAGCCCACCTACCAAGGCCAGGAGAATGGCCTTGTGCAGCGGTAGGCTCCAGAACGGGTATGTCCTTTGCCGGCCATCCCAGCACATGAGGAAGCACAGCACAAGCAAGACAGGGCTTATCGCCCACAGCACTGAGTAGTAGAAGCGGTTGAGCTCGGGGCGTATGCCCAGTCCCGTGATCAGGTCGATCTGCGGCACCCAAGTCGCCATGAAGTCGGTGAACGCCACTGCCCGCGGGGAGGTCTGGAGAATGTCGGCCGGGATGAAAAGGGCGATGACAGCCATCAACGCGATGCAGCTGACCACTGCCTTCTCGTAAGGCGTTTTGACGATGGGATCCTTGACGTCTTCTTCTGCCTTGATCGCGGGTTTTGTCTGAGCTTGCATTGCTCACCTCCTGGAGTACTTTGAACGTACTTTTGTTTGAGAGCCGCGATATTGCCACAGCCGCGCTGGCTCTTGCGGGCAATGCCTGCCGAGCGGCTCAATGGGTGCTGCGCTGCGTCCCCCGTTGTGCGGATGGCGCGGCACCTCCGCACCGCACCTGCAGGATCAGACCGCCTCCATCACCGCCCTCAGGAACTGCTGTGTGCGGGCCTGCTGCGGGTTCTCGAAGAAGGCTTTGGCCGGCCCCTGCTCGGCGATGCGGCCCTGGTCGAAGAAGCACACGCGGTCGGCGAACTCGCGTGCGAAACCCATCTGGTGCGTGACCATGAGCATCGTCAGCTTGTGTTCGCTGCCCAAGGTCCGGATCACGCTGAGCACCTCGCCGCACAGCTCGGGGTCGAGGGCCGATGTCACCTCGTCAAACAGCATCACCTTGGGGCGCATGGCCAAGGCGCGCGCGATGGCCACGCGTTGCTGCTGACCGCCCGAGAGTTGCGAAGGGTGGTGGTCGAGCTTGTCGCCCAGTCCCACCATGTTCAACAGTTCGCCGGCGCGTTCGCGGGCTTCGTCAGTGCTCAAGCCCAGCACGGTCACCGGGGCTTCCATGCAGTTCTTCAGCGCGGTCATGTGCGGGAACAGGTTGAAGTGCTGGAACACCATGCCGATCTGACCACGCATGCGTCGCAGGTGAGCGGCATCGGCCCGCACCAGCCTGTCGCCACGCGGCATGTGCGTCAAGGCTTCGCCGTCGACGCGGATGACGCCATCGTCGATGCGCTCCAGCGTCATGAGCATCCGCAGCACCGTCGTCTTGCCCGAACTAGAAGGCCCGATGATCGCGACCTTCTCATTCGCTGCCACCGCCAGATCCAGCCGGTCCAGCACCGTCAGGTTGCCGTAGCGTTTGGTGACGGCTTCGAATTCGACCATGGGGGTGGTCTGGTCAGGTCCTGAGTCGAGCGGGTCGGAGGGTGTCATGGCCTGCGAAGGGGTCTGCGGGACAGCCGTGCCTCCACCTGGCGAATCAGCGCCGCCGATACCAGGCTGAAGGCCAGAAAGAACATGCCCACCAGGGTGATGGGCTCGGTGTATTTGAAGCTTTCCGAACCCAGAATCTTGGCTGTCTGCATCAGTTCCAGCACGGCAATGACGGACAGCAGCGGGGTTTCCTTGAACAGGGCCACCAGGTAGTTGCCCAGCGCTGGCACGATGGGCGGTATGGCCTGCGGAAGGATGATGTTCCTGAAGGTGGTCCACGAAGACAGGTTGAGCGCGGTGGAGGCCTCCCATTGCCCGCGCGGCACGCTCTCCAGGCCTGCCCTGTAGACCTCGGAGCAGTAGGCGCCATAGTGCAGGCCCAGCGCCAGTATGCCGGCGGGCATCGCATCCAGGGTCAGGCCGAAGTCCGGCATCACGTAGTACAGAAAGAAGATCTGGATCAGCAGTGGTGTCGATCGCACGAACTCGACCACGGCGGTGGTCAGGCGCCGCAACCACACCGGTCCAAACATGCGGCCGACGGCAAACACCAAGCCCAGTACGAGGGCCAACATGAAGCCCAGAAGGGTGGCCTGCAGGGTCACCAGCGAGGCTTCGCCCAGTATCGGCAAGATCTCCCAGGCATAGGCCCAGTCCCAGATGGCACTGTTCATGAGGACGGACCCCGGTGCATGCCCTGGGTCATGCGTCGCTCCAGGGCGCGCATCCCGGTTGTGATCAGCAGCGACAGAGCCAGGTAGGCCAGCAGCACCACCGTGAAGATTTCGGCTGTGCGCAAGGTGTTCTGGTTGATTTGCTGCGCCTTGAAGGTCAGGTCGGCCAGGGTGATGAGGGAGACGAGCGAGGTTGCCTTGAGCAACTCGATGAACAGGTTGCCCCAGGGCGGAAGCATCGCCACCAGAGCCTGGGGCAGGACGATGCGGCGCAGCGCCTGGGCGCGCGTCATGTTCAGTGCTGTGGCTGCTTCCCACTGGCCAGCCGCCACGCCCCCAATGGCGCCCCGAACGACTTCGGCGCCGTAGGCCCCCACGTTCAGACCCAGGGCCATGATGCCGACGCTCAGCGGGTCGAGGGTGATGCCGAAATGGGGCAGCACAAAGAAAAGCCAGAACAGCTGGACCAGCGCCGATGTGCCGCGGAAAACCTCGATGTAACCCACGGCCAGCCAGCGCAGCGGAGCTGGCGCATACATCTTGCACAGGGCGGCGGTGAAGGCTGCAAGCAATGCCAGAAGCGCGCCGCCCAGGGTGACCTTGACCGTCACCTCCAGGCCACGCAACAGTTCTGGCAGGTAGTCGCGAAAGTCGGCGAAGCTGGCCGTCACCAGACCGGCCCCGAAAGCCAGAATGGCGCAGGCCAGCAACGCTGAGTGAACCGGCCTCACCGTGTGCTGGGCTCAGATACCATCACTTGCCTTCGCAATGTTGCTGGGCGGTTTTCTCGGGCAGGTTCGATTCGTCGAAACCGAACGGTTTGATCATGGCCAGGTGCTCCGGCGTGCCAATGAAGCTGGCCAGTTCGGCGTTGATCGCGTCGCGCAGTGCGGTGTCCTCTTGGCGGAAACCGAACGAGCCCTCGCCTTTGTACAGTTTGCCTTCGTGCTCGAAGGTGAAGGGTTGCGCCCGTTCGATGGCCTCGTCCTTGCTGGCCAGATCCAGGGCCGTCAGCGAGGTGAAGGCCGCGGCCGACGTGCGACCCGACTTGACATTGGCCACGGCGGCAGCGAAGTCGGGCACGGTCACGATCTGGTCTCGCGTCAGGCCTGCCTGTCGGGCGTGCTCGATTTCGGCGGTGCCAGCGACAAAGGCCACTCTCTTGCCCTTGGCCACGGCATCGGCGTAGTTGCTGACGCCGTCCGGGTTGCCTGTTCTGACCACGAAGGCTTCACCGACACCGTAGGTCGGGTTGGCAAATATGATTTGTTCGCAGCGCGTGGGCGTGATGTACATGGAGGCAACGATGGCGTCAAAGCGACCGGCGCGCAGGCCCGGAATCAGCGCCCCCCACTCGGTCAGCACGCCGTCTACCTCCTTGACACCCAGGCGGGACATGACGTGGCGAAACACCGTGGGTGATTCGCCGTCGAGTTTGCCGTCTGGGGTGGCGAAGGAGTAGGGGGCCTCGTTGGCAAATCCGACGCGGATATAGCCTTGTTTGCGAATTTTCTCCAGGGTGTCGTCCTGGGCGTGGGCAAGGCCACCGCCCAGCAGCAGGGCGGTGCCGGTCAGGCCAATGAGTGCACGGCGTGTCAGGGACTGAATGGGCATGATGAGCTCCTTGATGTGTTGGGCAGGTCAGCGCCCGACTGGGGTGAAGTCCTCGCGTTCGGCGATGAAGTTCGGCCGGGGAGCCAGGCCGCAGAATGGATCCATCGGCGTGTTCTCCACGCTGTTGAACACCAGGAACACATTGCTGCGGGGCAGCGGGGTGATGTTGGAGCTGGACCCGTGCATCACATTGCATTCGAAGAAGGTCACGGACCCGGCCAGGCCGATCGGAGCGGTGATGCCGAAGTCCTCCACCAGCTGGCTCAGGCTCACTTCGTCGGGCACACCGATGTCCTGCTGCCGCAGCGACTCCCGGTAATGATTGTCCGGGGTGGCACCCACGCAACTGATGAAGCGCTGGTGCGAGCCCGGAATGATCATCAGCGGCCCGTTGTAGGGCGTGTTGGCCGTCAGGGCGATCGAGCAACTGACCATGCGCATGGCGGGAATCCCATCCTCCACATGCCAGGTCTCGAAATCCGAGTGCCAGTAGAACTCCTTGCCACGGAAGCCCCCTTTGTAATTGACCCGTGACTGGTGGATGTAGACGTCGCCGCCCAGCAACTGCCGTGCGATCGCCACCAGCCGCGGATGCTGAGCGAGTCGGCGCAGGACCTCGCTGCTGCGGTGCACCGCGAAGATGGAGCGCAACTCCCGGCTGCCGGGCTCGATGACGGCTTCGTCTGCGTCCTTGATGCCCTTGTCGGCGCGCAGTCGCGCCAGTTCGTCCAGGCAGGCCTGAACCTCGTCTGCCGACAGCAGGTCATCGAAATGCAGGTGACCGTGGTCGGTGTAGTACATGAGCTGGCTCTCGCTCAGTGGGCCATCTCCGGACCGGCCCCACACCACCGGGTCCTGGCGCCGCGAGATCAGCACCTCGCTGCCGAAGCGGGAGGGGTAGCGGTCATCGGCCCGGGGCCGCTGCAGCACGGGGGTGGCGACGGTGTCGTTCATGCTCATCATGGCGCGCGCTCCTCAGTCGGCCAGGGCATAGGCCCCGCTTTCGTCATGAACCTCGCGTCCGGTCAGCGGCGGATTGAACACACACACCATGCGCATGTGGGTGCCCTGGTTGGCGCGCAGGATGTGCCGGTCGTGGTGGTTGAGGGCGTAGATCGTGCCCGGTCGTATGGCATGCGTCTGCCCGGTGGCCAGATCGGTGATCTCGCCGGCGCCTTCGATGCAGTAGACGGTCTCCAGGTGGTTCTTGTATTCCATGGTCAGTTCGGCGCCGGGTTTGATGATGGTGTCGTTGACCGAATAGCCCATGCCCGCGTCCTTGTAGATCAGGCGTCGGCTGGTCCAGCCTTCGGTGTTGACGTCGGCGGCTGTGCCCAGGATGTCTTCGAGGTGTTTGACGATCATGATGGATTCCTTGTGTTTCTTCGTGGTCAGGCGGCCTGGCGCAAGTCCTGCCGCAGCGCGTCCTTGAGACCGCTGCGGATGATGTCCAGGCCGTGCAGCAGTTCGTCTTCCTTGATGGTCAGGCTGGGCAGGAGCTTGAGGACCTGGTCGTTGATGCCCGCCGTCTCGATGACCAGCCCGCGTTTGAAGCAGGCCTGCGAAATGCGCGAGGCCAGTTCGGCATCGGCAAACTCGACGCCCTGAATCAGGCCACGACCTCGGACGACCGCCTCGACACCTGTTGACCGGACCATCTGGTCCAGTTCGTGGCGGACGATGTCCTGCTTGTGAAACACGCCGTCCTGCAGCAGGCGGTTTTCCCAGAACCCGAGCGCGGCGGTGGCCGTGACGAAGGCCGGACAGTGGCCGCGGAAGGTGCCGTTGTGTTCGCCGGGGGCCCATTGGTCGAGCTCGGGCCGGATCAGCACCAGCGCCATCGGCAGGCCGTAGCCGGACAGCGACTTGGACAGGGTGACGATGTCGGGCACGATGCCGGCTTCTTCGAAGCTGAAGAAGTGGCCCGTGCGACCGCAGCCCACCTGGATGTCGTCGGCAATCAGCACGATGCCGTGCTGTTCCGTGATGCGGCGCAGGCGCTGCAGCCACGCGGTGCTGGCCACATTGACACCCCCCTCGGCCTGCACCGTCTCGAGGATGACGGCGGCGGGCACATCCATGCCGCTGCCGTTGTCGATCAGCATGGCTTCGAACACGTCCAGCGTGTCCACGTCGGTGCCCAGGAAGCCGTCGAACGGCATGGAGGCCGCATGGTTCAGGCTGACGCCGGCGCCGGCGCGCTTGAAGCCGTTGCCGGTGACCGCCAGCGAACCGAGGGTCATGCCGTGAAAGGCGTTGGTGAAGCCCACCACCTGCTCGCGACCGGTGACTTTACGGGCGAGTTTGAGGGCCGCCTCCACCGCGTTGGTGCCGGTCGGTCCCGGAAACTGCAGCTTGTACTGCAGACCGCGTGGCTGCAGGATGACGTCGTGAAAGCGGCGGATGAAGGCTTCCTTGGCCTCGCTGTACATGTCCAGTGTGTGGGTGATACCGTCGCGCATCAGGTAGGCCAGCAGGGCCTGCTTGATGCGATCGGGGTTGTGCCCGTAGTTGAGGACGCCCGCGCCGCTGAAGAAGTCGAGGTAGCGCTTGCCGCCGGTATCCGTCATCCAGGCCCCTTTGGCCGATGCGAACACGGCTGGAAAGCTGCGGCAATAGCCGCGCACCTCGGATTCGTGTTGTTCAAAAATATTCATGTGGCCTCCTGTGGAAAATGGCGATGGGCCTGTGGCTGGTGCCCAGGCCTGGCTATGGCGCTCACGCGCCGTGACCCTCAGACGGGGTCTGCCTTCTCGCGGGAAAACGGCCCAACCCGCAGCAGGGGTTCGGCCGGGTGATCGACGGGGAACTGGTCCGCCGTGAAGTGGGGTTGTGACTCGCAGCGCACGTGGCTGGCCCGCGCCAGGCTGTGGAACAGCGCCTGCGACGCGTGGTTGTCATCGGCCACGGTGGCCGTGACCCAGCGGCAGTGGGCGTTGGCGGGCAGGGCCTTCCAGGCCTGCAGCATGCGCAGTCCCAGGCCCTGTCCCCGGTGGCTCGGCAGCACACCCACCTGCCACACAAATGCGGCGTCGGGCTGCCCGGGTGGGTGAAAACCGACCACCACGCCGACGGCCTGGCCATCCTGTTCGGTCACCAGGCTGGTGTGGCCGAACTCGGTGGCCCACAACAGATAGAAGTAGGGTGAATTCAGTTCAAGCGTGCCGGTGTCGCGCACCAGGCGCCACAGAGTCGCCCCATCGGCAGGGCGTGCCGCTCGAAAAATGAAAGATGGGGAATGGGAAAGGTCGTTCCTGCCGGAAAAGGTCATGCGTGGTTGTTTGTGGTGAAGCTGGCTTCGCGGACGAAGCGACTTCGGTCGAGCCGGGCAGCTTGCGGTTGCGACACCACCATCCACCCGGTCGGCCCCGGCGACCGGGACCTACAAAAGAACTCAAGCGACCCTCTGGCCGTTGAACGAGAGCTGCAATGTGAGACGCCGGATGACCGGCTTGCAGCGAATGTGGCAGAGCCCCATTCCTTTTTTAGTCTAGCCCACTGAGCCGATCGATGCAAGCCGACCAGTCTGGCAGGGGTGTCAACGACGGTTTATTCGGGCACTTCAAACGCTTCCTGAATCCGCATGACCTCACCTGTTCTGGCTGCTTCGTAACCCTTGAGCGCGGCCACCTGGGCGCGAAAGGTGGGCGACTGCAGCGTGGTCCACACAGACGCAAAATCGCGGCGTTGCAGCGATTCGGTACTGACCGCAAAGAAGTACCGCTCCCTGAGCAGCGGGATGAATTGCAGGCCGAAGCGGTCGGCTGCCGTCTGCACGCCCAGTCCCACGTCGGCCATACCACTGGCCACAAAGGCCGCCACCGCGGCGTGGGTGAACTCGGTGTGGTCGTAGCCGCTGATGCGGCGCCGGTCGATCCCCTGGTGGCGCAGCATGAGGTCGGTCAGGAAGCGGGTGCCCGAGCCCTCGGGCCGGTTGACGAATCGCAGACCGGGTCGGGAGAGGTCGGCCAGGCCTCGCAGTTTCAGCGGGTTGCCGGGTGCCACGAACAGACCCTGGGTGCGCACCGCCAGATGCACCAGCCGGTGTTCGGCCGGGCGCAGCCACTGCAGGTAGCGCTGGGCGGCGGCGCTTTCGAACCGGCCCAGTGGCACGTGAAAACCCGCCAGGTCGCAATCGCCCTGGGCCAGGGCCGCCACCGCTTCCAGGCTGTTGCGGTAGCTCAGCGCCACCGGCAGGCGCCGCGCGGCCAGTTGTTCGCACAGGGCGGCCACGGCAAAACCGTGGCTGGCGTGCAGGCGCAGCGGCGCACGGGCCTTGCGTTGCGAGCGGCCGAGTTCGGATTCAAGTTCCGAGGCCAGCGAGGCCAGCAGGGGTTGCAGGCGCGCGCCCACCCGCGCATCGGCCCAGACCAGGCGCTGACCCAGCTCGGTCAGGTGCGAACCCTGGCCCCGACCCCGTTGGAGCAGTGCCTGGCCCAGCAGGCCCTCGGCGCGGCGCACCAGTCCCCAGGCGTGCCGGTAGGACAGACCCAGTTCACGCCCCGCTTGCGCGATGCTGCCACCGGATTGCACGGCCGACAGCAGGCTCAGCAAGGTGTCGGCCTCCAGCGGCACATCGCCATCGCGCAGACCGATGCGCCAGCGCGGGGTGAGTTCGATCTGCAGCATGGACGGTGTGTGTCAAATATGTTTGATCAAACATATTATGTGCGCACAGGACTGCTACGCTGTTGCCATGAATACCCCCACGAAACACGACAGCGCTGTCTCGCCGGGCGCCCGACGCGTTGTGCCGATTGCGGCCGAGCCTGTGCGTCGCCAGCCGCGCTTTCAGCCCAAAGGGCGTCAGGTCCGACCGGTTGACCGCGAGCGGGTGGATGTGCTGTGTCATGGCCTCGAACCGCGTTCCGATCTGCTGATCGAGCACCTGCACCGGTTGCAGGACGCCGAAGCTGCCTTGCGCAAAGGGCATCTGGCGGCGCTGGCAGAGCGGCTGCGCCTGAGCCAGGTCGAGGTGTTCGAGGTGGCCAGCTTCTACCACCACTTTCAGGTGGTCGAAGACGATACCGAGGTATCGGCGACGGTCGTGCGCGTGTGCACGAGCCTGTCCTGCGCCATGGTCGGGGGTGAGTCCCTGCTGGCGGATCTGCAGGCCAGCCTGGGCCCCCAGGCGCGCGCCGAAGCAGCCCCCTGCATCGGCCTTTGTCATGGCGCGCCGGCCGCCTGTGTCGGGCAGCGTCAGTTGCCGCAGGCCGGTGTCGCGGCTGTGCAAGACCTGCTGGTCCGGGGTGAAACCGGCCCGCGCGAACTGCCGGCGCCGCTGCCATCCGACCTGCCCCGCTTGCGGCGCCTGCTCTCGGGCGAACTGACGGCCGAGTCTGTGCTCGCGGAGCTCAAAGCGTCCGCCCTGCGGGGGCTGGGTGGGGCGGGTTTCCCGGCCTGGCGCAAGTGGGAAACCGTGCGGGCGCAGCCGGGTCCACGCCACCTGGTGGTCAATATCGACGAAGGCGAAGTGGGCACCTTCAAGGACTGGGCGGTGCTCACCGACCCCCAGGCAGGCGCCCTGCAGATGCTGGAAGGTGCGCTGATCGCGGCGCAGGTGGTGGGCGCCGGACGGGTCTGGCTCTATCTGCGCGACGAGTACCACGACGCGCGCGTGCACCTGACCCAGGCGCTGGAGCTGCTGCAGTCCGTGCTGACCGGGCTCGGACAGGCCTTCCCTGACTACCAGGCACCCGCCATCGAACTGCGCCGTGGTGCGGGCGCCTACATCTGTGGCGAAGAATCGGCCCTGATCGAATCGCTCGAAGGCAAGCGCGGCATGCCACGCCTGAAGCCCCCCATCGTGGCCCTGCACGGGGTCTTCGGACAGCCCACGCTGGCGCACAACCTGGAGTCACTGTGGTGGGTGCCGGTCATTCTGGAGCGGGGGGGCGCCTGGCTGGCGGCACAAGGCCGGCGCGGGCGCAGCGGCCTGCGCCGCTTCTCCGTCTCCGGTCGCGTCAACCGGCCTGGCGTCCACCTGGCACCCGCCGGTATCACCTTGCGTGAGCTGGTCGACGAATTCGCGGGAGGCATGGCACCAGGTCATGAGCTGTATGCCTACCTGCCCGGCGGCGCGTCGGGCGGCATCCTGCCCGCCCGCCTGGCCGATGTGCCGCTGGACTTTGACACCCTGGCCGAGCACGGCTGCTTCATCGGCTCCATGGCGGTGGTGGTGCTCGGCCAGCACGACCGCGCGCGCGATGCGGCGCTCAACCTGATGCAGTTTTTCGAACACGAGTCCTGCGGGCAGTGCACACCTTGCCGCGCCGGCACCAGCAAGGCGGTTCAGCTGCTGCAGGCGCCGGTGTGGGATGCGGCCCTGCTGGGCGAGTTGTCGCAGGTGATGCGCGACGCTTCCATCTGTGGCCTGGGCCAGGCCGCGCCCAACCCGGTGGACGCGGTGCTCCGTTTCTTTGCCCATGAAGTCAACGGGGAGGACGCCCGATGAAGACCAACGACCTGCCCCACGAAATGACACCCATTGCGTTCACGCTGGACGGCCAGCCGCAGGAAGCCCGCCCTGGCGAGACCCTGCTGCAGGTGGCGCAGCGCGTGGGTATTGAACTGCCCCACCTGTGCCACAGCGACCGCCTGGGCAGCCCGGGCAACTGCCGGGCCTGTGTGGTCGAGATCGAGGGTGAGCGTGTGCTGGCACCATCCTGCTGTCGTGCCCCGCAGACCGGCATGGTGGTGAAAACCGCCAGTGAGCGCGCGAGCTCGGCCCGAAAAACCGTGCTGGAGTTGCTGCTCAGCGATGCGCCGGACACCACGGCGCTCAGACACGACAGTGAACTGGCGCAGTGGGCAACGAAGGCCGGCGCTCAACCGGGACGTTACCCAGCCAGACCCGCGGCGGCGCAGGACCTGTCCCACGTGGCCATGGCTGTCAATCTGGACGCCTGCATTCAGTGCACCCGCTGCATCCGCGCCTGCCGCGATGTGCAGGGCAACGATGTGCTGGGCCTGGCCTTCCGTGGCGGCGATGCGCAGATCGTGTTCGACCAGGCCGACCCGATGGGGCAGAGCACCTGTGTGGCCTGCGGTGAATGTGTGCAGGCCTGCCCCACCGGCGCCATCGCCCCGGCCAACGGCGCCTACGCCCGGCCATCGCAGCAACAGGTCGACTCGGTCTGTCCGTACTGTGGCGTCGGGTGCCAGCTGACCTACCATGTGAGCGACGGGCGCATCGAGCATGTGCAGGGCAAGGCCGGCCCAGCCAACGAGGAGCGGCTGTGCGTCAAGGGGCGCTTCGGTTTCGACTACGCGCACAGCCCGGACCGGCTGACCCGTCCGCTGATCCGCCGCGAAGGCGTGGCCAAGGATCCGCTGGCGGTGGTGCACCGGCTGACGCCGGAGCAGGTGCGCGCCCAATTCCGCGAAGCGAGCTGGGACGAGGCCCTGGAAGCGGCCGCGGCCGGCTTCCGGCGCGCCTTGGCCAGCACCCCTGCCCGGGGTCGGCAGTCTCCGGTGGCCGGCTTCGGCTCGGCCAAGGGCACGAACGAAGAGGCCTACCTGTTCCAGAAGCTCATCCGAAGCGCCTTCGGCACCCACAACGTGGACCATTGCACGCGCCTGTGCCATGCCTCCAGCGTGGCCGCGCTGATGGAAGGCCTGGGCTCCGGGGTGGTCAGCAACCCGCTGCGCGATGTGGCGCAGGCCGAGCTCGTCATCGTCATCGGGGCCAATCCGGCGCAGAACCACCCGGTGGGGGCCAGCTGGATCAAGAACGCCATCCGCCAGGGCACGAAGCTGGTGCTGGCCGATCCGCGGCGCACCGAGCTGGCCCGGCACGCCTGGCGGCACCTGGGCTTCAAGCCCGGCTCCGACGTGGCCCTGCTCAACGCCATGCTGCACACCATCATTGGCGAAGGTCTGGCCAACACCGCCTACATTGAGGCGCACACGCTCGACTACGGACTGCTCAAGGCACACGTGGCCGATTTCAGCCCCGAGGCCATGGCGCCGGTCTGCGGCATCGATGCCGGCACCATCCGCGAGGTGGCGCGGGCCTACGCCAGCTCGCGCGCCAGCATGATCTTCTGGGGCATGGGCGTGAGTCAGCACACCCACGGCACCGACAACGCGCGCTGCCTGATCGCGCTGGCCATGGTCACCGGCCAGATCGGCAGGCCGGGTACCGGCCTGCACCCGCTGCGTGGCCAGAACAACGTGCAGGGCGCCAGCGATGCCGGGCTCATTCCGATGGTGCTGCCCGACTACCACCGTGTCAGCGAGCCCGATGCCCGCCATCAGGCCGAGGCCCTGTGGGGCCTGCCACAGGGCACCCTGGGCGAGGAACCGGGCCTGACCGTGGTCGAGATCATCAACGCCGCCCATGACGGCCAGATCCGCGCCATGCTGATCCAGGGCGAGAACCCGGCCATGAGCGACCCCGATGCGACCCACGCCCGTGAAGCGTTGGCCCGGCTCGACCACCTGGTGGTGCAGGACATCTTCCTGACCGAGACCGCCAGCCTGGCCGACGTGATCCTGCCGGCCACCGCCTGGCCCGAGAAGACCGGCAGCGTCACCAACACCGACCGCTGTGTGCAACTGGGTCGCCAGGCCGTGCCCGCACCGGGCGAGACACGGGCCGATGCCTGGATCACCGAACAGCTGGCGCGCCGGCTGGGCCTGCCCTGGCATTACGACGTCGCACCCGACGGCAGTGCCACCGATGACGCAGGCGTCGGCATCGGCGCCGTCTTCGAAGAAATGCGCCAGCTCATGCCGAGCATCGCGGGGCTGTCCTGGGGCCGGCTGCTGCGTGAGCGTGCTGTGACCTACCCGGTGGCCGACGAACAGGACCCCGGGCAGACGGTGGTGTTCACCGAGGGCTACCCCACCCCCACCGGGCGAGCCCGGCTGGTGCCGGCTGACCTGCGTCCCCCGGCCGAGCAGCCGGACGCCGAATACCCGCTGGTGCTGATCACCGGACGGCAGCTGGAGCACTGGCACACCGGCAGCATGACGCGCCGGTCGTTGGTGCTCGATGCGGTCGAACCGGGACCGGTGCTGAGCCTGCATCCGTCCACGGCTTTTCGGCTGGGGCTGGCCGCGGGGCAGCCGGCGCGCCTGAGCACCCGGCGCGGGGCCATCGAGCTGCCCGTGCGCCTGGACCAGGGCATGCCCGTCGACACCGTGTTCGTGCCCTTCGCCTACGCCGAGGCCGCCGCCAACCGGCTCACCAACCCGGCACTGGACCCGCAGGGCAAGATCGCCGAACTCAAGTACGCTGCGGCAGCGCTGGGGCCGATTGCGTGAGGGCAGGGATTGACGCGCCTCAAGCGATTTGTGCCGTGGCTGCGATAGGATAGCCACAGGTTCCGCAACCGCTCCGGATGCGGCCCGCACCCATCAGAAGGAGACCGATCATGTTCAAGAAGATTCTCGTGCCCACCGACGGGTCCGAACTCGCCGCCAATGCCGCCCGTTCGGCGGCTGCGCTGGCCAAGTCGCAGTCTGCCCAGGTGGTGGGTGTGTATGTGATCGACCCGTTCCCCTACATCGGCATCGGCGATGCCTCGGCTGTGGGCCTGCAGGCCTACCTGGCCGAAGCCAAGAACGCTGCGGGGCAGGCGCTGGAAGCCGTGTCAAAAGCCTGTGAGGCCGAGGGTGTGCCCTTTGCAGGCGACACCATCGAGCGCAACGTGGTGTACGAGGGCATCCTGGAAACCGCAGACGCCGAAGGCTGTGACCTCATCGTCATGGGCTCACACGGCCGCCAGGGCGTCAAGGCCCTGATCCTGGGCAGTGTCGCGCAGAAGATCCTGACCCATGCCAAAGTGCCGGTGCTGGTGGTCAAGACCTGACGAGCTGATCCAGGGCGGGGCTGGCGAAGCCCGGCTTCGCCACCGTTTGGGGTCCGCTGAGAACCTTTGATCCGGGTTCTGTGGATTTGCGTAAGCGGATTCGCCGCTTGTTACCTTTTGTTGCAGTCGGCCTCGGGTGCAGGCAGGGTGGAGACTACATTCCGCTCCCATGAGCCACACTGCCACCCACTCCCCATCCGATTCAGGCAGGTCATGGATGTATCCGGCTGGCAGATGGCTTGCCCTTGTGCCCCTTTCGTTGGCCCTGCTGGCTTGTGGTGGCGCGGAACAGGTCTCCATGGTACCCGGTGCATCGAGCGAGCGAAGCACTTTGCTGGATGGCTGGTTTGCCGGTGCCAGCGACCACGATATCGACGACGAATCGTTTGACGATGACGAGCCTTCGCTCGGCGGTGACAACCCGTGGTTGCAACCCGATGACGAGGTCTATGCCAAGTCCGCCTTGGTGGGGGGCGGTGTCACCGCGCAGTCGGTGCCCAAGTCGACCGGTGGCAATCTGCGCAACACGCCCACCTCCCAGCTGGATGCGGTTCGCCTGGCTCACCAGGCCACGTTCGGGCCCACCGAGAAGCTGGTGCAGCAGATCCGTCAGCAGGGGCCGGCCCGATGGGTCTCGGCGCAGATGCGAGTCAAGCCCTCCAAGTACACCCAGGGCGGTTCAGACGCCATCCACAAGCACACCGATCGCAACCGGGGTTTTTGTACCGGGCGGGGAGACCAGTGCTGGCGCGACTGGTACTCGAGCGCCCCCTTGTTGTGGGACTTCTACCGCAATGCCACCACCCGACCCGACCAGCTGCGTCAGCGCGTGGCATTCGCGTTGCAGCAGATGCTGGTGGTTTCCAACCTGGAGGTCGAAGGCACCTACGGGCTGCGCAATTACCACAACATGCTGCTCAGTCAGGCCTTCGGCAACTACCGCGACATCTTGCGGCTGGTGACCCTCTCGCCGGTCATGGGTGACTACCTGAACAACGCCAACAACGACCCGGTTGCACCCAACGAGAACTATGCGCGAGAGCTGCTGCAACTGTTTGCCGTCGGTACCTGTGAGCTCAACCAGGATGGCAGCCTGCGTGGCGGCGTTTGTCAGGCCACCTATGACAACGACATGGTCAGGTCCTATGCCTACGCACTGACCGGCTGGACCTATCCTGCCGGTGGTCGCTCGCCCTGGGGCTGCTGGCCATCCGGCACCAATTGCCGTTACTACAAGGGCAACATGGTGCCCGTCGCTGCGCGCCACAACAGCAACGCGCTTGCTCTGCTGTCCGGAGTCAGGCTGGAATCTGGGCACACCGCTCCGCAAGCCCTGGAGGCTGTGCTCGACAGCCTGATGAGCCACCCGAACACCGGCCCCTTCGTCGGACGCCACCTGATCCAGCAGCTGGTCACCAGCAACCCCAGCCCTTCTTACATACAGCGTGTGGCGCAGGCCTTCCAGACAGGTCGGTACCAGGGCTTCGGGCTGGGGAGACCTGGCGACATGAAGGCCACCGTGGCTGCCGTCCTGCTGGACCCGGAGGCTCGCACCGAGTCGCCCTCGGTGCAGGCCGGTCGTCTGCGCGAACCCGTTCAGCTTTTCACCGGTGTGATCAGGGCCTTCAACGGGAAAACCGACGGGGATGCCCTGGGCTGGTGGTGGGGCGAGGACCTGCGCCAGCATGTGTTCCGTCCCCCCTCGGTATTCAACTTCTACCCCCCTGACTATCCGGTGGCCGGGACCTCGCTGGTGGGCCCCTCGTTTGGCATCCACAACGCCAACGCCGCACTCCAACGGTTGAACTTCATCAACTACCTGATGTTCTGGGGTGGCTCACAGCCGAATCGGGCGATTCCCAGGGCGGTGGGAACGCAGGTCAACCTGAAGGCCTTTGTCAAGGACGCAGAGGATGCTGGGCGTCTGGTGGACCGACTGAGCCTGTTGCTGCTGGGCGAAGTTCTGCCGACCGACCAGCGCACGGTGGTCATCAACGCCGTCAACACCTATGCCGTGCGCACCACGACCAAGGCCGAGCGGACCGAGTCGCTCACCAACCGCGTGCGCCAGGCTGCTTACCTTGTGTTGGCCACCCCGCAGTACCACCTGACCCGCTGAGATTGCCACCATGACGCATTCAACCCAAACGGAAGCCGCTGATCTGTCCCGACGACAGTGGCTCAAGCATGCGAGTGCGCTGGGGGCGGCCCTTGGAACCGGTTCGCTGGCCGCCCTGGCGCCCCTGACCGCGCACGCGCAGTCGGGCTACCGGGCACTGGTTTGTGTCTTTCTGTATGGGGGCAATGACGGGGCCAATATGGTCGTACCGACCGACCTGTCGCGTCATCAGGTGTACAGCGGGATCCGCCAGCGCCTGGCCATCCCCCGCGATCGACTGCTGGGACTGGGAGGCACACAATACGGACTCCATCCGGCAATGGCCCGGTTGCTCCCGGCGTGGAACAGTGGGGATCTGGCACCGGTGTTCAATGTCGGCCCTCTGGCGCGCCCGCTGACCAAGTCAGGTTACCGCAGCCTGCCATCATCGTCCCCCGATGTGCCGGACAACCTGTACTCGCACTCGGATCAGCAGAACCTGTGGGAGTCGTCCAGCGCCAGCGTGCTTACCCGCACGGGTTGGGGCGGTCGGGCATCCGCCGCTTTGGGGACGGCCTTGCCGGTGGTGTCGGTGGGCGGCAACGGCCGCTTCGGCCTCTCGGCCAACGATGTGCCGCTGGTGCTGCCGGGCCCTGGAGGCATCTTCGGGTTGCAGGGCATGGAGTCCACCTGGCCGCCACATATGGCCCGTCGCAATGCCGTTCAGGCGCTCCAGGCAGGCAACCATGCCAACGCCCTTCTCAATCAGTACGTGGGTCAACAACGCACGGCTTTTGACATGGCCAACCAGTTGGGCGGGTTGGTCCGTATCCGTCCCGGTGACGACGGTGCGGTGGCGGCCATTGATGCGGCGTTTGCACCCATCACCTCGGGGAACCGCATCGACACACCGATCGGGCGGCAGCTCTACCAGGTGGCCAAGCTGGTGCACGGCAACGCGGTACTGGGCGGCAACCGCCAGATCTTTTTCGCCAGCCAAGGG
Source organism: Burkholderiales bacterium (assembly GCA_030604135.1). Lineage (GTDB taxonomy): Bacteria > Pseudomonadota > Gammaproteobacteria > Burkholderiales > Burkholderiaceae_C > Hydrogenophaga. Next base: position 17,401 of record JAUVWL010000011.1, read on the forward strand.
GGCTACGACACGCATGGCGATCAGGTGGTCAACAACAGCCCCTGGGACGGACAGCACGCCCGGTTGTTGCAGGCGCTGGCCGATGCCATGGCGTGCTTCTACAACGCCATGGTGGCGATTGGCATGCGCAACGCCGTGACCCTCTTCACGCAGAGTGACTTCGGACGCACTTTCCGCCCCAACAACAGCCTGGGGACGGACCATGCCTGGGGCAACCACCAACTGGTGCTCGGAGGGGCCGTGCAGGGTGGACAGACCTATGGCACCTTCCCTGCGCTGCAATTGGGCAGTGATGACGATGTCGGCGTCCACAACTGGGAGCTGCATGGCCGCTGGATACCGACCACCAGCGTCGATCAGTATGCCGCCACCCTGTTGCGCTGGATGGGCGCGAGCGAAGCCCAGCTCGATTCCGTGCTGCCGAATCTCGTCAATTTCGGCAACGCCCGCAACGTCGGCTTTGTCTGAGAGGCGCCCGCGCCGCTGAGCGCCGCATCAGCGCCTGAACCGCCCGCTGGCGTCGATGATGGACAGGTCGGCAAAGTCCAGGCCGGTGTGGTTGTCGCGGCTGTAACTGACATTCAGGCCGCCCAGGTCGAAGTTGCGGATGCCCTCGAGCGCGTCGCGCAGGCCGGCAGGCGTCGGGTTGGGGCCGGCGCGGCGCAGGCCCTCGACCAGCACCTTGGCGGCGGCAAACCCTTCCATCATGGCCGGTGACACGCCGTCCATGCCATTGGCTGCGGCCAGATCCCGGGCCTCCTTGATCAGCGCGTAGCTGACGCTGCGTTCGTTTGGAAAGACCTGGGTGACGATCACCCCGCGGGCATGGTCCCCCAGCAGCCGGATGAAACCATCAGAGGCGTTGTTCGACAGGGTGACGACCTGCGCGCGAGAGCCTGCCGAACGGATGGCCTGTACGGCGTTGGCCGTGTTGCCAGCCGACCCGATCACCAGCACCGCCTGGGCGTCGGCGCTGCGCACGCGCTGGGCAATTGGGCCGAACTCGGGCTTGTCGCGCGGAAACTTTTCTTGCAGCACGGGTTGAAGGCCGGTGCGCTCGAACCCCTGCCGGGCGCCAGCGGCCGAGTCGGCACCAAAGGAGTCATCGGTTTCCAGCACCGCGATGCGGGTGATGCCAATGGTGGCCAGGTGCTCGATGGCCTTGGCCGCCTCGCGCTGGTAGGTGGCCCGCACGTTGAACACCCAGGGGTTGACCGGCTGGTGCAGCACCATGGCCCCGGTGCTGGGGCCCACCAGTGGCACCCTGTACTCGGCCAGCAGGGGCAGCAAGGCCTGCGAGTGGGGGGTGCCGCGGTTGAGGAACAAGGCCAGCACGTTCTGATTGGTGATCAACTCGCGTGCCACCTCGACGGTGCGGGCCGGGTTGAATTCATCGTCGACCGAGATCAGTTCGACCTTCTGGCCATGGACGCCGCCGCGCGCGTTGACCGCGTCAATGTAGAGGCGGGCACCTTCGGTGTTTTCCTTCACCCCGGCAGCCACCGAGCCTGTGAAGCCCGAGGGTTGGCCGATGCGCAACTGGGCCTGCGCCGAGGACAGGGCACAGGCCAGCAGCACACCGGTCATGAGGGTTCGCCAATGTCGCTTTGCCGGATGTTCGCTTCTCGTTGTCATGCCGCTTCCTTCGCTTCCAAGGTCCGGGCATGCTAGCCATTCATGGGCCGGTGCGCATTGTGGAGATGACGTAGAGGATTACCCGGAATACGGTGCCTCCGTAGAATGTTCGGCTCCCTGTCACGGAGCCTTGCATGGCCGACGAACTGCCTCCGAATCCCGTCCCTCTGGATCAGACATCCGGCCGGTCCGTGCCGGACGGTGCCGGGCCGTCGGCCTTCGGCACGATCCGCATCCGCGGGGCCCGGCAGCACAACCTCAAGAACCTGGACCTGGACATCCGCACCCGGGAGCTGACGGTGGTCACCGGTCCCAGCGGCTCGGGCAAGTCCAGCCTGGTGTTCGACACCCTGTTCGCCGAGGGCCAGCGTCGCTACGTCGAGACCTTCAGCGCCTATGCACGGCAGTTCCTGGACCGCATGGACAAACCGGCGGTGGACAGGGTGGAAGGGGTCCCGCCCGCCATCGCCATCGACCAGACCAACCCGGTGCGATCGTCACGTTCTACGGTCGGCACCATGACCGAGCTCAACGACCACCTCAAGCTGCTGTTTGCGCGTGGTGCCCAGCTGTTTGACCGCCAGACCGCGCTGCCGGTGCGGCACGATTCGCCGGAGTCGATCTACGCCGAGCTGCAACGCCGCTCGAAGGAACAGGGTGATCCGAGACTGGTCGTGACCTTTCCGGTGGAACTGCCTGCCTCGACCACGCCCGAAGAAGTCGAACAATGGCTATCGGCCAGCGGCTACACCCGTGTGCAGGCCGAGCGCATCGTGCAACGCGAAGCCAAGGCCGAGGCACCGGCCAAGGGCAAGAAGGCCAAACCCGCAATCGAGGCCGTCAAGCTGCTGGACGTGGTGGCCGACCGCTTCCGCATCGGCAACGCCGAGCCGGCGCGGGTCATGGAAGCCATCGAGGCCGGCCTCAAGCGTGGCGCCGGCAAGCTGATGGTCTACGTGCTGAAGGAAGAGGGCCGACCCGACGCCGGGCCGCCCCAAGTCGGGTCAGCCCCCTCGGGGGGCAGCGAACCACGCGAAGCGGGGAGCGTGGGGGAACCGGTCATCTGGCGCTTCAGCACGGGCTTGCATTGCCCTGAAAGCGACATCCGCTACGCCGAACCCATGCCCTCGATGTTTTCCTTCAACTCGGCCGTGGGGGCCTGCGAAGCCTGTCGCGGGTTCGGGCGCGTGATCGGGGTCGACTACGGCCTGGTGATCCCGGATGGCAAGCTCACCTTGCGCAACGGGGCGGTCAAGGTGTTCCAGACACCGGCCTGGAAGGAGTGCCAGGACGACCTGATGCGGCATGCGGAAAGTGCCGGCATTCCGCGCGACACACCCTGGAACCGGCTGACCCCGGAGCAGCAGCACTGGGTGAAGTCGGGTTCACCGAACTGGAATGGCAAGTGGAACCAGCAGTGGTACGGCATTGCCCGCTTCTTCGAGTACCTGGAGAGCAAGGCCTACAAGATGCACATCCGGGTGCTGCTGTCCAAGTACCGCAGCTACACCGAATGCCCCAGCTGTGGCGGCGCACGGCTGAAGACCGACAGCCTGCTCTGGCGCATCGGCACGAAGGCGCAGGCTGATGCGGTGCTGCCCGTCGGTCAGCGTTACCTGCCGACGGGCGTGAAGTGGTCGCGCGAACACCTGGAGGACTTGCCGGGCCTGTGTCTGCACGACCTCATGCTGATGCCGCTGACCGACCTGCGGCGCTTCTTCGATTCGCTGGCCGCCGCCTTGCCGGCCGCCGGTGCGGAAGGGGGCGAACAGCAGGCGCTCAAGCTGCTGTACGAGGAGATCAACACCCGGCTGCGCTACCTGTGCGAGGTTGGCATCGGCTACCTCACGCTGGACCGGCAGAGCCGCACGCTCAGCGGCGGTGAGGTGCAGCGCATCAACCTGACCACTGCGCTGGGCACCTCGCTGGTCAACACCCTGTTCGTGCTGGACGAACCCAGCATTGGCCTGCACCCGCGTGACATGGCGCGCATCAACGACGCCATGCTGCGCCTGCGCGATGCCGGCAACACCCTGGTGGTGGTCGAACACGACCCGGCGGTGATGCTGGCGGCCGACCGCCTGATCGACATGGGTCCAGGCCCGGGCGAGCGGGGCGGGCAGATCGTGTTCGATGGCACGCCCGAGCAGATCCGCAGCGCCGACACCCTGACCGGCGCCTACCTGGGTGCGCGCAAGCAGGTGGGCATGGGTTTCAAGCGGCGGGTCACCGAGAGCACGCCGCGGCTGATTCTGGAGGGCGCGCGCGAACATAACCTGCAGGGCCTTGACGTCGAGTTTCCTTTGCAGCGCCTGGTGGTGGTCACCGGTGTCTCGGGTTCGGGCAAGTCCACCCTGGTCCAGGACGTGCTGGCGCCCGCCCTGCTGCGCCAGTTCGGCAAGGCCACCGAGACCCCCGGTGCTCATGACCGGCTGCTGGGTGCCGATCACCTGAGCGACGTGGTCTATGTGGACCAGTCGCCCATTGGCAAAACGGCCCGCTCCAACCCGGTCAGTTACGTGGGCGCCTGGGACGCCATCCGCTCCCTGTTCGCCGATGCGCCGCTGGCGCGCCAGCGGGGCTACACGCAGGCCAAGTTCAGCTTCAACACCGGCGACGGGCGCTGCCCGACCTGCGGTGGCTCCGGCTTCGAGCATGTGGAGATGCAGTTCCTGTCGGACGTGTACCTGCGGTGCCCGGATTGCGACGGCAAGCGCTACCGGCCTGAGGTGCTGGAGGTGCACATCGAGCGTGCCGGCCGCGCGCTCAGTGTGGCGGATGTGCTTGAGCTGACGGTGAGCGAGGCGGCCGAGATCTTCAAGGACGACAGGGACGTCATCCGCGTGCTCCAGCCCATCGTGGACGTGGGGCTGGAGTACGTGAAACTGGGACAGCCCGTGCCCACGCTGTCGGGCGGCGAGGCACAGCGCCTCAAGCTCGCCGGCTTCCTTGCGGAAGCTGCGAAGAACAGCGCCGCCAGCCGGCAGTCGCTGGCGAAGAAGGGCACGCTGTTCCTGTTCGATGAACCCACCACCGGTCTGCACTTCGACGACATCGCCAAGCTGATGCGTTCGCTGCGCAAGCTGCTGGAGGCAGGTCATTCGCTGATCGTGATCGAGCACAACCTGGACGTGATCCGCTCGGCCGACTGGCTGATCGACCTGGGACCCGAGGGCGGGACGGGGGGGGGGCAGGTGGTGGCCGAAGGGCCGCCCGAGGAGGTGCGCGAACACCCCACCAGCCACACCGCCAAAGCGCTGCGTGACTACGCCAGCGCCATGGACAAGGTGCATGCGGTCAGCGAGGTTGCGCCACCGCCGTACCTGGCGCACAGCCGCCGGACCCGTGAGCCGGGCGACGAAGCGATCCGCATCGTCCATGCCAAGGAACACAACCTCAAGAACCTGAGCGTGGACATTCCGCGCGGCAAGTTCAACGTGATTTCGGGGGTCAGCGGCTCCGGCAAGAGTACGCTGGCGTTCGACATCCTATTCAACGAAGGCCAGAGGCGCTACCTGGAGAGCCTCAATGCCTATGCGCGCAGCATCGTGCAGCCCGCGGGCCGGCCCGAGGTCGACGCGGTCTATGGCATTCCACCCACCGTGGCCATCGAGCAGCGCCTCTCGCGCGGCGGGCGCAAGTCCACCGTCGGCACCACCACCGAGGTCTGGCACTTCCTGCGGCTGCTCTATGTGAAGTTGGGCACCCAGCACTGCGTGCACGACGGCGCGGCCGTGATGCCGCAGAGTCCGGACAGCATCGTCGCTGCGATCCTGCGCCGTTACCGTGGACGGCACATCGGTCTGCTGGCGCCGCTGGTGGTCAACCGCAAGGGGGTCTACACCGAACTGGCCGACTGGGCCCGACCCCGGGGCTACACCCACCTGCGGGTCGATGGCGAGTTTTTGCCGACCACCGGCTTCCCGCGCATCGACCGCTTCAAGGAACACACCATCGAGCTGCCGGTTGCCGACGGTGTGGTCGATCCGGCCCACGAGGCCTGGCTGCGCGTCCAGCTGACAAAGGCGCTGGAGCTGGGAAAAGGCACGGTGCACCTGCTGGACAACCTGGACGGACTGGCCACCGCACTGGCCGAGGGCCGGTCCACGGCCGGCCTGGGCCAGCTGGAGGTGTTTTCCACCACCCGGGCCTGCCCGGTCTGTGGCACCAGCTACCCCGAACTCGATCCGCGGCTGTTCTCTTACAACAGCAAGCACGGCTGGTGCCCCGACTGCGTGGGCACCGGCGTCAGCCTCTCTCGCGAGCAGCGCAAGGCGCTGGACGATTCGGTGCGCGACGACAAGGAGCGCGGTCGTGAGCAGAGCTTTGCCGAACCCGAGGTCGAGGATCTGGCCGACGAGGTCTGCCCGAGCTGTGAAGGGACCCGCCTGAATCCGCAGGCGCGGGCGGTGCGCTTCGGCGGCATGGGCATCACCGATATCGCCAGGCTGTCGGTCAGCGAGGTGCGTCAGAAGATCCGTGCCATGATGGCCGAAGGCGGCATGAGCTCACGTGAGGCAGACATCGCGCGCGATCTGCTACCGGAGATCGAAAGCCGCCTGGCCTTCCTCGAAGAAGTGGGGCTGAGTTACCTGACGCTCGATCGAGGTGCCCCCACGCTCAGTGGCGGCGAAGCCCAGCGAATCCGTCTGGCCGCCCAGCTGGGGTCCAACCTGCAGGGCGTCTGCTACGTGCTGGACGAGCCGACCATCGGCCTGCACCCGCGCGACAACCAGATCCTGCTGGACGCGCTGCACAAGCTGGGCGACATGGGCAACACGCTGGTGGTGGTGGAGCACGACGAGGACACCATCCGCCGCGCCGACCACATCATCGACATCGGCCCCAGCGCCGGCAAGCGAGGCGGCCGCGTGGTGGCCCAGGGCACGGTGGCCGACCTGTCGGCCAGCGAACACTCGCTGACCGGCCGCTACCTGCTGCACGCCATGAAGCACCCGCTGCAGGCGCGGCGGATCGTGACCTCACAGACTGAAGTGCTGCAACTGCGTGGCGCCACGATGCACAACCTGCAGCAGGTCGACGTGGCCGTGCCGCTCAAGCGCCTCGTTGTCGTGACCGGTGTGAGCGGCTCCGGCAAGTCCACGCTGGCGCGCGACGTGCTGCTGACCAACGTGGCCGAAGCTGTGTCCATGCGCAGCACCTTCGCGGGTCGCCAGGCCTGGGACAACGAAGGGGTGCGTCCCGCCTGGGCCGGCTGCAGCAAGCTGCTGGGCACCGAGTCCGTCGACCGGGTGCTGGAAGTCGACCAGACACCGATTGGCAAGACGCCGCGCAGCTGCCCGGCCACCTACATCGGCTTCTGGGACACGGTGCGCAAGCTGTTTGCCGACACGCTGGAAGCCAAGGCGCGCGGCTACGGGCCCGGGCGCTTCAGTTTCAACACCGGCGAAGGCCGCTGTCCGGCCTGCGAAGGGCAGGGCCTGCGCACCATCGAGATGAGCTTCCTGCCCGATGTGAAGGTACCCTGCGAGGTCTGCCACGGCGCGCGCTTCAACCCCGAGACCCTGGCGGTGACTTGGAAGGGCAAGAGCATCGGCGATGTGCTGCAGATGGCGGTGGACGAGGCGGTCGAGTTCTTCGCCAGCATGCCCGCCATCAGCCACCCGCTGCAGCTGCTCAAGGACGTGGGGCTGGGCTACCTCACGCTGGGTCAGCCGTCGCCCACGCTGTCGGGCGGCGAGGCGCAGCGCATCAAGCTCGTCACCGAACTGAGCAAGGTGCGCGACGACATCGGCCGTCGCGGCCAGAAGGCGCCCCACACGCTCTACGTGCTCGACGAGCCCACGGTTGGCCTGCACATGGCCGACGTGGAAAAGCTCATCCGCGTGCTGCACCGCCTGGTGGACGGCGGCCACAGCGTGGTCGTGATCGAGCACGACCTGGACGTGATGGCCGAGGCCGACTGGATCATCGACCTCGGCCCCGAGGGTGGCTCGGGCGGCGGGCGCATCGTGGCGGCCGCGACGCCAGAGGACGTGGTGCGCCTGGGCACCCACACCGGCCGGGTGTTGCAGCCGGTGCTGGCCCGCTGAGCGCCTGAATCAGGGACGTCCGGCGCCCGGGACCGCGACCCGGGTCGTCCAGATGGCCGCCTCGCGTGCGGCCTCGCGTGCCTGCTCGTGGAAATCCGGCGCCACGCAGATGAACAGGGTGCGCCCGTCAGGGCCACCCAGGGTGCAGGCAAAAGCGCCCTGTTCCCCGGTGGAGACGCTTTCCAGGATCTCGCCGCCGGGTGCCATGCGCACCACCCGGTGGCCCACCGCATCGGCGAACCACACCGCTCCCTCGGCATCCAGGGTGGCGCCATCCGGAGCCGCCGTGAGCGCACCCAGCACGGTGGGCGTGTCGGTCAGCGGCGGCAGAGGACCCCAGGCGGCCCAGTCGCGGCGTGGCCCCAGGCTGCCGTTGTCCCGGATGTCGAAGGCGGAGATCCGATTGCCCATGGTCTCGCCGACGATCAGGGTGCGGCCATCGGGCGTGATCATGGCGCCGTTGGGGAAGTAGAGGCCGGTGGCGGCGGTGTGGACCGAGCCGTCCGCGTCGACCCGGGCCAGGCTGGCGGTCTGCGGCGTGCCGCCACCCATCAGGTCGAAACCAAAATTGCCCACGTAGGCCCGGCCCTGGGCATCCACCACCATGTCGTTCGCATGCCCGCCCGCGATGGACGACAGGTCGGCATGGACTACCAGGCGTCCATCGGCATCCTGGCGCAGGACCTTGCGGTCGCGCATGGACACCACCAGCAGACGACCGTCCGGCAGCCAGCCCATGCCCGAGGGCTGTTGCGCGACCTCGGCCACCGGATGCACCTGCCCCTGCAGGTCGACACGGAGGATCCGGTGGGTGTAGAAATCCGAAAGCCAGAGGTGCCCGTCGTGCCAGCGCGGGCTCTCCAGAAACGTGTGGCCCGAGGTGAGGACGGAAAACCGGGGATCGATGCTCATGTGGTCTCCTGAGGTGGGTGGCCGGTGAAAGGACCACCTTAGACCACGGAGCCTTCGGTTCGCAAGAATCCAGGATCGCCTGAGCGACAGGCACCCATGGCTTCACACAGCCCGGCCTCATGGCAACGGTTGGTGGCGCGCCTGCAGGTAGTCGACAAAGCGCCGTGCCGGCAGGTCCAGCGGCGCGTCGGCACGCCAGACCACGGACCAGTGGCGCTGGATCGGAAAGCCCTCCACCGGGAGGCGGATCCAGGGCGCGGCGCCGCCGGGCGCCGGCCCGGCGTCCACCGCCAGTGCCGAAACCACCGCCAGCCCGAGCCCGGCCCCGACGGCGTGCTTGAGGGCCTCGTTGCTGCCCAGGCTCATGGCGACCCGCGGCGTCAAGCCTTGGGCAGCAAAGTGCCTTTCGGCCACCAGCCGGGTGCCGCTGCCCGGTTCACGCAGCAGCCAGCGTTCCTGGGCCAGCTGTTCGAGTGCCACGGGTGACGTGGCCTGGGCCAGTGGGTGGCCACGCGGCGCGATCACCACCAGCGGGTTCTCCAGGAACGGCAGGCTGTGCAGCGGCAGCTCGTCCGGCGGAAGCATCATCACCGCCAGGTCGTCCGCCTGGCGGTGCAGCCGGTCGATCACCCGGTCCCGGTTTTCCACCGCCAGCTCGATCTCCACGCCGGGGTGGCTGGCGCTGAACGGCCCCAGCAGGTCGGGTACGAAGTACTCCGCGGTGGTCACCGCCGCGATCCTCAGCCGCCCGCGCAGCAGGCCGCGCAGCTCGCCCAGCCGTCCTTCGAAGCGCTGCCAGCAACTGCTGATCTCGCCCAGGGTCTCCTGCAAGGCCTCCCCCACCGGTGTCAGGCGCACCCCGCGGCCCAGGGGTTCGAACAGGGGTTCACCCACCAGTTCGGCCAGCTGACGCAGCTGCAGGCTGACCGTGGGCTGGCTCACATGCAGCTCGCGCGCGGCCCGGGTCACCGACCGGTGGCGCGCTGCGGCTTCAAAGGAGCGCAGTTGCTGGGGTGAGGCGCGCAGCAGGCGCTTGAGCGGGGTGGGCATGACGGAGGTCCGGCTGGTCGCTGGAGATAAACATAGATATTGGCCTATGTTTTTTATCAGAACAAGGTATTTTTATTTATTGGATGGTCTCCGTAAGCTCGCGGCACCTTCACACCCACACCGGAGACCTTCATGAAAAACGACGTCCCGACCGACCTGCTGGCCACCGCCGGGCCAGCACCTTCCGCCCTGGTGCCCATCACCGTCGCGCAGGGCGATGGCATCGGCCCCGAGATCATGGCGGCAACGCTCAAGGTCCTGGCCGCCGCCGGCGCGCGCATCGCACCCGAGACCATCGACATCGGCGAGAAGCTCTACCACGCGGGTCACGGCAGCGGCATCGCACCCGAGGCCTGGGACAGCCTGCGCCGCACCCGGGTGTTCCTCAAGGGGCCGATCACCACGCCCCAGGGCGGGGGCTACAAAAGCCTGAATGTGACCATCCGCAAGACCCTGGGCCTGTACGCCAATGTGCGTCCCTGCGTCAGCTACGCCCCGTTCGTGCCCACCCGTCATCCGAAGATGAACGTGGTCATCGTGCGGGAGAACGAAGAGGACCTGTACGCCGGCATTGAACACCGCCAGACCGACGAGGTGGTCCAGTGCCTCAAGCTCATCACCCGGCCAGGCTGCGAAAAGATCGTCCGGTACGCCTTCGAATACGCCCGCGCCAACGGCCGTCGCAAGCTCACCTGCATGACCAAGGACAACATCATGAAGATGACCGACGGTCTGTTTCACCGGGTGTTCGACGAAATCAGTGCCGACTACCCGGAGATCACGACCGAACACATGATCATCGACATTGGCGCCGCCCGGCTGGCCACCCGTCCCGAGCAGTTCGACGTCATCGTCACGCCCAACCTCTACGGCGACATCCTGAGTGACATCGCGGCTGAGCTGACCGGCAGTGTGGGGCTGGCCGGCAGTGCCAACATCGGCGAGCATGTGGCCATGTTCGAGGCCATCCACGGCAGCGCGCCCGACATCGCGGGCCGTGGCATGGCCAACCCCAGCGGCCTGCTGCTGGCTGCCGTGATGATGCTGGTGCACATCCGCCAGGCGGACATTGCCGCACGCATCCACAACGCTTGGCTGTGCACCCTGGAAGACGGTGTGTTCACCGCCGACCTGGCTGGCGCCGGTCGTGTGGGCCGTCCCTTCGGCAGCATGGACTTTGCGGACGCCATCATCGAACGGCTCGGTCGCATGCCCGCGCAGCTGCGCGCGGTGCAGTACCAGAACCCGGCCCCGTCCCGGGAGGCCGGCACGCCCGCTTCGCCAGCGCGCCGGCCTCCAGCACGCAAGGCCCTGGTCGGCGTGGATGTGTTCGTGCACGCCGCCGCGACCGGTGCCGACGACCTGGCCCGGCGGCTGCAGGCCTGCCACGCAGAGGGCCTGCGCCTGCAGATGATCACCAACCGCGGCGTCAAGGTCTGGCCGGGCGGGTTTCCGGAAACCTTCTGCACCGACCACTGGCGCTGCCGGTTTGTCGGTGGTGAGGGCGCCGACACTGTGGCGCTGCGGGACATCATCGGGTTGCTCGAAGCGCTCATCGATGCAGGCATTGACGTCATCAAGACCGAGAACCTGTGCACCTTCGACGGCGAACGGGGCTTCGCCCTCGGTCAGGGGCAATGAGGCGGTCCGGGGATCCGGGCGGAATGGAAGGGGTCTTTGACCGTGTGAATCAGGCCTTTGCCTACAGGCATGATGGGGTAGCCTTCGCTTGTGTCGCACCAGGTCATCCACATCCACCCGGACGCCCCGCCCAAGCCGGCGACGGGCGCACCCTGCAACGGATGTGGTGTCTGTTGCCTGGCCGAACCCTGCCCGCTGGGTCGTGTGATCTCCCGACGCCGGTCCGGCGCGTGTGACGCGCTGCGCTGGTACGAAATCGGGCGGCTTTACCGTTGCGGCGCCGTCAGTGACCCGGCGGGGGTGCTGGGGCCACGCTGGGCCTGGGCCGCGCCGTGGCTGCAGCGCCTGGCCAGACGCTGGATCAGTGCGGGCTCTGGTTGTGACGCCAGTCTGCAGGTGGCTGCCGGACGGCAGGACGAGGACGAGCCGCCCTGATCAGCGCAGCCAGAGCGCGATCAGCGCCACCGCGCCCACCGCCGCGGCGGCCAGCAGCATCCGCGTGCGCAGGCGCAGCACGTTGACGGCCGCCACCAGCCGGGCATTCTGTTCGGCCAGATCGGCCACGGTCTGTGTCAGCTGGTCCTGGGCCTGCAGCAGGCCGTCGATCCGCTCGTTGGCCGCCTGCAGTCGCGCCTGCAACTGCTGGTTTGTGGGCGCAACAACCCCCGGCCCGGACGGGGTGTCCGCGCTGGCCGGTGGTGCCGAGGCCTTTTGTTCCCGCTGCCGGTCGACCAGTTTGCGGGCCGCGTTCAACACCTTGGGCGCGTGCTCGATCACGTCGCCCCAGGGAATCACCTTCAGGGCCAGCAGCCAGGGGCTGGGCATGTGCTCTCCTTTTCTGTTCGGTCTTGGGTTTTGGTCAGCTTAACGCCAAACGCCCCCGCCTGTCAGGTGGCGCCGAACTGATCCAGATCAGGTCAAAGGGCCAAAGCAGGCGTAACATCAGAATCTGCGCATAAAACAATGTAGGTGGTGGCATGGACGGTTCATCTCTGATCGAGCACTGGGGCGAGCCGGTGGTGCTGGCCTTGTGTGGCCTGGCGGTGGGGCTGGGTTTCGGCTTTTTTGCCCAGCGGTCCCGTTTCTGCCTGCGTGCGGCCGTCATCGAGTTCTGGCATGGCCGCTTCGGCGAGAAGCTGGCGGTCTGGTTGCTGGCCTTTTCCACCGCCGTGGTGGTCGTGCAGGCCCTGGTGAGCAGCGGCTGGATGGACATCAGCACGGCGCGCCAGCTGTCGGCCCGGGGCAGCTTGTCGGGTGCCATTCTGGGTGGCCTGATTTTTGGTTTCGGCATGGTCATGACCCGGGGCTGCGCCAGCCGCTTGCTGGTGCTCTCGGCCAACGGCAACCTGCGCGCGCTCTTGTCCGGCCTGATTTTTGCCGTGGTGGCGCAGGCCTCCCTGGGCGGCGTGTTGGCACCCTTGCGCGAAACCATGGCCAGCTGGTGGGTGGTCGACGGCGGTCCTTCGCGCAGCCTGCTGGCCCTGGTGGGCGCCGGACCGGTCGATGGTCTGGTGTTCGGCATGCTCTGGCTGGTCACGGCGGGTTTTTTCGCCTGGTACAGCGGCTGGAGCGTGTGGAAATGGACCGGCGGCATGGGCGTCGGGCTGATGGTGGCCCTGGCATGGTTCGGCACCCACTGGGTAATGTCAAACTCCTTCGAGCCGGTGCAGATCCAGGGACTGACCTTCAGTGGCCCTTCGGCCGAATGGCTCATGCGCGTGCTGGCCGAACCGGGCGAGCCCTGGACCTTCGGTCTGGGTCTGATGCCCGGTGTCTTCATGGGTTCGCTGGTGGGTGCGCTGTTGGGCCGGGACTGGAAGCTGGAAGGTTTTGGTGGCGGCTACACCATGCCCCGCTACATCGTCGGCGCCATCCTGATGGGCTTTGGCTCCATGCTGGCCGGGGGGTGCGCGGTGGGCGCCGGCATGACCGGCGGGGCCATCTTTGCGGTCACCGCCTGGCTGACCCTGGGTGGCATGTGGGTGGGAGGCGGCTTGGCCGACCGCTTGCTGGACCACCGCCCACCCCATCGCCCTCAGTCCACGCCCGGGGTCGGGGCTGGCCTGGGTACCGCGCCCTGACGCACCCAACAGGCCGAATCAGGTCGGCGGGCGCCGAAGCAGCCAGACACCCAGTGCGGCGGCCAGCACCAACAGCGCCGGAAAGCCGAGGGTGGGCGACCATTGCAGCGCGGCGGCACCCAGGGCCGGCGCCAGCACACCCCCTGCGGTGTAGGACAACACCAGCACCGCGGTGCCATTGACCAGGGCCAGGCCCTGCTCGCGCGAGCCGATGTCGATCATGGCCAATGTGTAGAGGCAGCCTCCGGCACCACCCCAGACAAAGGCGACCGGCGCAGCCAGCCAGGGAGTGCCTGCCACCCACGGGACCGCCAGGGTGGCCAGCAGGGTGATGACCGCGCACAGGCGCATCAGGGTGACCCGTGCCTGCGCCTCGTCACCCCAGCGGCGTCGCGGGTGGTGGGCCATGCGATCAGCCAGCAGGCCGGCCGGCAGCATCATCAGGGCGCTGCCCAGCCCGCTGGCTGCCACCAGCAGGGCCGCCGCTGCAGCGCCCAGTCCCAGCGACAGACCGTACAAGGGCAGGATGGCGGTGACGCCGCTTTCGAACACGCCGCCGATGAAGCCGACCGCCATGATCAGCGGATGCGCCCGCAGCGCATGCCACACGCCCGACCAGCCAACCCGGGCATCGTGCTGGTCGGCAGCGCCTGGCAGGGGCGGAATGGCCAGGCTCCACAGCAGGCCCACCAGCAGAAAGCCGAAGGCCAGCCAGAGTGCGTGCACCGAACCGGAGCCGACCCAGGCCAGCAGGGCCGGGCCGATCACGAAGGTGGTGCCCACCATGGTCTCGAACAGACCGACATAGCGACCGCGCTGGCCGGGCGGTGCCAGTTCGGCCACGATGGCCTCGGCCAGCACCCAGCGCAGGCCACCGGCCATCCCCGCCACCAGGTAGAGCACGAACCACAGCGGCAACCAGTCGATCAGGCCGAAGCCGGCGGTGGTGAACACCGGCACCGCGGCCGACAGCCACAGCGTGGGCCGCCGTCCCAGACGCTGTGTGAGGGCCGAGGCCAGGGGCGTGACCAGAAAAATACCCAGCCAGACGGTGGCCGCAAACAACCCCGCCAGCGCGGTCGAATGCCCACTGTCCTTGAGCCGCAACAACAGCAGCGGGCCGAGCATGAATACACCCACCAGCTCGAAAAACGTGGCGCAGAAGATGGCCGCCAGACCGCGGTTGGCGTGGGGCGGCCGAGGACCAGGCCGGATGACCGGCGGCAGCGGATGCTCGCTCATCGGGCAGAGAGCAGGGCGTCCGCCAGCTCGGCAAAACCGGCGCCCCGCTCACTGGGGGTCACATAGCGGGGCGCATGGCTCAGCGCACCGGCAAACCGGGCGATGTTTGCCACCCCCACGCTGTGCCGGCAATGGGCGAACATGACCGCATCGTTGGTCGAATCGCCCACATAGACCCAGTGGTCGAGCTCGGCATCCAGGTCGATGCCACGCTGGCGCCGCAGAATCCAGCGGGCCCCGGCCAGCTTGTCGTGCTCGCCGATCCAGCCGTTGATGTGGATCGAGCTGACCGTCGCACGCAAGCCGCCTTCGCGCATCACACGCAGCACGGCTTGGATTTGCATGGCATCGAGCTGGTGGAATTCGCTGTGGTCGATGGCGATGTCGGTTTCACGGCCCGGGCTGTCATCCGCCAGGCAGGTGCCAGGCACCTGCGCCAGCACCTGTCGCGCCACCGCCTGCAAGCGACGGGCATTGACCGCGCGCGTGCTGGCGTCCTGCAGCCAGTCCTTGCCCAGGCGACCGTCGGGCTGTCGCCACAGCGCCACAGCCCCGTTCTCGGCCACGATGGCTTCCAGCGGCCAGTCCAGCGCAAAGGACTCGCTCCAGCCGGCGGGCCGTCCGGTCACCGCAAAAACCGGCAGATCCGCTTCGCGCAGCTGCGTCAGGGCGGCCCGGGCCTCGGGCGCCAGCGCCCCCTCGGTGGTCAGGGTGTCGTCGATGTCGGTGAGCACACCGCGTATGCGCGCGCGCTCGGCCAGCGGCCATTGGTCCAGGGGCTTCATGATTCGAGGCGGGAGTGTCTCACAGGACCACCGGTCCGCCTGTCGCCCGAAGACCCTCAAGCCTGTCCCGTCATGACCGATAGATTTGGGGTGTCACCCGCCCTTGGGCTAAAATCTGGCACATCCGAGGAGCGTTGCAGCGTCCCCACCGCACACTTTGCGGCCGCGGGGCGTGAGGCTCGGACCCATCATCGCAACGACGCTCATCCACTGATCCAGTGTGGTGAGCCCGCATTCCCCTCTGTCAGTGGTTTTCTCGAAACGTCGCTTTTGGAGCAAAACCTATGAACGCTCGCCTTCCCGCCGTCGCCACCGACTGCGTCATCGCCGACATCGGCCTGGCCGACTGGGGCCGCAAAGAAATCCGCATTGCCGAAACCGAGATGCCTGGCCTGATGGCCATCCGCGAAGAGTTCGCGGCCAAGCAGCCCCTCAAGGGCGCGCGTATCACCGGTTCGCTGCACATGACCATCCAGACGGCTGTGCTGATCGAGACGCTGCAGGCGCTGGGTGCCCAGGTGCGCTGGGCCTCGTGCAACATCTTCTCGACCCAGGACCATGCCGCTGCCGCCATTGCGGCTGCCGGTACCCCGGTGTTCGCCATCAAGGGCGAGACCCTGGTCGACTACTGGGACTACACCCACCGCATCTTCGACTTCGGCCCCAAGGGTGCCGAGGGCGAAGGCCCGAACATGATCCTGGACGACGGCGGCGACGCCACGCTGCTGATGCACCTGGGCAAGCAGGCCGAGAAGGACCAGAGCGTGCTGGCCAACCCGGGCAGCGAAGAAGAGCGCATCCTGTTCGCCGCCATCAAGGCCAAGCTGGCCGAAGACAGCACCTGGTACAGCCGCAAGAGCGCGCAGATCATCGGCGTGACCGAAGAGACCACCACCGGCGTGCACCGCCTCAAGGAAATGTCGGCCAAGGGCTCGCTGATGTTCCGCGCCATCAACGTCAACGACTCGGTCACCAAGAGCAAGTTCGACAACCTCTACGGTTGCCGCGAGAGCCTGGTCGACGGCATCAAGCGCGCCACCGACGTGATGATCGCCGGCAAGGTCGCCGTGGTCTGCGGCTACGGTGACGTGGGCAAGGGCTCGGCCCAGGCCCTGCGCGCCCTGAGCGCCCAGGTGTGGGTGACCGAGATCGACCCCATCAACGCCCTGCAGGCGGCGATGGAAGGCTTCAAGGTCGTGACCATGGAGTGGGCCGCCGACAAGGCCGACATCTTCGTGACCACCACCGGCAACCGCGACGTGATCACCTACGAACACATGGCCGCGATGAAGGACCAGTCCATCGTCTGCAACATCGGCCACTTCGACAACGAGATCCAGGTCGCCAAACTGGAAGAGAAGTGCCAGTGGGAAGAGATCAAGCCCCAGGTGGACCACGTCATCTTCCCGGACGGCAAGAAGATCATCCTGCTGGCCAAGGGCCGTCTGGTGAACCTGGGCTGCGGCACCGGCCACCCCAGCTTCGTGATGTCCAACTCCTTCGCCAACCAGACGATCGCCCAGATCGAGCTGTTCACGCACCCCGAGGGCTACGACGTGGGCAAGGTCTACGTGCTGCCCAAGCACCTGGACGAGAAGGTCGCGCGTCTGCACCTGAAGAAGGTCGGCGCCATGCTGACCGAGCTGAGCGACGAGCAGGCAGCCTACATCGGCGTGCCCAGGCAGGGGCCGTACAAGCCAGATACCTACAGATATTGAACACCCCTGCCGCGCTTCGCGCGACCCCCTCAAGGGGGCAGCGCCTGCGGCCCGGCAAAGCCGGTTCCGCGGCGCCCTGGGTTTTGTCTGTGGTGCTCGACCATGCGTGCTGACCAACTTCTTGTCGACCGCGGTCTGGCCGCATCGCGTTCGCAGGCCCAGCGGCTGATCGCTGCGGGCGTGCGCTGGCGCTTGCCGGGCTGCGACTGGAAGGCCGTCGTCAAGAACGGTGAAGAGCTGCGCGAGACGGTGCAGCTGGAGCTGCTGGACACGGCCGAAACGCGCTTTGTCTCACGCGGTGGTCTCAAACTCGACGGCGCGCTGCAGCGCTGCGGTATCGACGTGACCGGGCTGCGCTGCCTCGATGTGGGGCAGAGCAGCGGTGGCTTCACCGACGCCCTGCTGCAACGCGGCGCCGAGCAGGTGGTGGGCGTGGACGTCGGTCAGGGCCAGCTGCACCCTCGGCTGCGCAGCGACCCTCGCGTGGTCTGTATCGAGAAGTGCAACGCGCGTGAGCTGACGGCGCAACCGTTGGCGGATGCCGGTGGCGGCAGCGAGCGCTTCGACCTGATCGTCGGCGACCTGTCCTTCATCTCGCAGACCCTGGTGTGGCCGGCCCTCGTGCCGCTGC
The DNA here is from genome assembly GCA_030604135.1 of Burkholderiales bacterium. Taxonomy (GTDB): domain Bacteria; phylum Pseudomonadota; class Gammaproteobacteria; order Burkholderiales; family Burkholderiaceae_C; genus Hydrogenophaga. The sequence continues at coordinate 35,149 of JAUVWL010000011.1, forward strand.
TCCAACCGGCCGGCCACCTGCTCATGCTGGTCAAGCCACAGTTCGAATTGCAGCCCGAACACATCGGCAAGGGCGGGTTGGTGAAAGACCCCGCGAGCTACGCGCTTGTGCAGCGGCGCCTGGCTCAGGCCTGTGAAGACAACGGCTTGCGCCTGCGCGACTATTTTGAAAGCGCCATCACCGGTGGTGATGGCAATCGGGAGTTTTTTGTATGGGCCTGCCCCTGAGTTTCGAGTTTTTTCCGCCGAAGACGCCCGAGGGCGTCGAAAAGCTGCGGCTGGTGCGGCAAGACCTGTACGCGCTGCAACCCGAGTTCTGTTCGGTGACCTACGGCGCTGGCGGCTCCACCCAGGACGGCACACTGCAGACCGTGCAGGCCATTCTGGACGAGGGTCAGCAGGGTGCATCGCACTTCACCTGTGTGGGGGCCTCGCGCGAATCGGTACGCGAGAAGCTGGCCCAGTTCAAGGCCATGGGCGTGCGCCGGCTGGTGGCCTTGCGTGGGGACCTGCCCAGCGGCTACGGCAGCATGGGTGAGTTCCGTTTTGCCGCCGACCTGGTGGCCTTCATCCGCGCCGAAACGGGCGACCACTTCCATCTCGAAGTGGCGGCCTACCCCGAGATGCATCCGCAGGCCCGTTCGCCCGAGGCCGATCTGCAAGCCTACGTGGCCAAGGTCAAGGCGGGGGCCAGCTCGGCCATCACGCAGTTTTTCTTCAACACCGACGCCTACTTCCGTTTTGTGGACGATGCCCACAAGCTCGGCGCCGATGTACCGGTGGTGCCTGGCATCATGCCCATCATCAATTCCAGTGGCATTCTTCGGTTTGCCGACAGCTGTGGTGCGGAGATCCCGCGATGGATCCGATTGCGACTGCAAGCCTACGGCGACGACTCGGCCTCGATCAAGGCCTTCGGACTGGATGTGGTGACCGACCTCTGCGACCAGCTGCGCAACGCAGGGGTGCCGGCTCTGCACTTCTACACCATGAACCAGAGCGCTGCGACGCTGGAGATCGTTCGTCGGCTCGCATAGGGGCGCCGGTGCGCCCATGAGGGGTCGAGGGATGGGGCCGGCCGCTGTGGCTACATCGGCCTTACACGCTGGCGGTGGTTGTTGCCGTTGGCGCCCTGGATCTGCCCCGATCGCGTCCGGTTGTTTTCGCCGATTTTGCGGTCGGCCTCTGTCCCGGAGAGGGTCAACACCTCCACGGCGGTTTCGTGCTCGAAGGCGTGCGATTTGTCCGTGTTCCGGTAGTGGCGGTACATGGCCCAGTAAAAGCCGGTGGCGCTGGCCGGTCCCAGCGCCAGCAGCAGCAGAATGCCGTCACCGTCCATGGCCATGCCCTCCGACAGGATTCATGTGGTCCGTGGCGTGTGATCCAGGCAGTGCGTGCCGCCGGGCCGCCTCCCAGGCGCTCGGTCCTGCGGTGGGATGCGCCAAGGGGCGTCCGGTGAGCGTAAGCCGGTGTGAGGGTCTCATGTTCAGCCCATGATGATCCAGAGAGCCAGCCCTTCGACCACCGTGCCGATGGTCAGGGCGGCCAGCAGCAGCTTCCATTTCTGCACCGGTACGCTGCCCATGGTCTTGCCGGTGCGCCCGTTGACGGCAATGTAGTGCCGCAGGCCACCCTTGGGGCCTTTCTGGTGGTAGGCGTACAGCCAGACCGGCAGGTACATGGCCACCCACCGGGTGCCCTTGAGGTCGATCCGCTCCTGCTCCCAGCGCACGCCCCGGTCGTAGCGCCGCACCGACGGCAGCATCTGGGCCCTGGCGATCGAGAGCATCTTGTCTTGCAGGCGCGGCATGAGGTGCTGCACGTCCCGGTCGCGTTTCTCCGAGGTGTAGCCAGCGAGGTAGGACGCGTTCCACTTCACCGCGTTCTTGGTGTCAAACGGCAGGACGGCGTTGATGACGTTGTGCGTGTTGCTGCGGATATCGAAGTTGGCGCGGTGCTCGCTCGACTCGAGCGCCAGGTCGTCGACCGTGAAGTCCACATGCCTCTGAACCCGCCACACATCGGCATCGTAGTAGGTGGTCTTGTTCTTGCCGGTGCCCACGGTGTACTGGCGGGTCTTGATTTCGCCGGCACCGGCGGCATCGGCGCTGGCACGCGCGTCGACCACCATGTAGGGCAGGTAGACGCCCACCACGTTGTCGGGGCTGAACTCTTCTTTGAACGCCTTGAGTGCAAACAGTTTTCGCTTGTCGACGAACTGGCGGATGCGCGCCACCGCATCGTCTTTCTTGATATGGAATGGCAGCAGGGCGTCGGGCACGGCGCCGTTGTCGATCTGCTCATTGATCCCCAGCACATGTCTGCACCAGTGGCAACGCGCAGTCATCGCGTTTTCGGTGTTGATCACGACCTCGGCACCGCAGCCGCCACACTTGTAGCTGCGCAGGCTGGCCGCCTCGGAATCGATGTCGCGTGCGCCGGACGCGATCTGGGTACCCCGCAAATCGGCAATGCCTTCGCCCAGGCCGAAGGCCTCCTCCACACGGGCGGCCGTCCATTCGTGCCGGCAGTACAGACAGATGAGCCGGTCGGAGCCTGCGCGATGGCGCACCTCGGTCGAGCCACATCGCGGGCAGGGGTTGACGCCGTCGCGCAGTTCCTTGGCGGCAGTGTCGATCACGGCGGGGTCGGGCGCCGTCAGTTCGTCTCGTATGGGCTGGGGCAGCGAGGCCGGGTCCAGCGGGGGTTCTCCCGCTGCCGGTGGCATGTCATAGGGAGAGCCCGGGCCGGACGGGCCAGCGGTCTTGCCGGATGGCTCGGACACCATGCCTTGTGCAGACCCTTACAGCCCGAGCGCCCGGGCCTTGACCGCGTCGTAGTCGGCCTGGGTGATCAGTCCGGCGTCGAGCATCTGTTTGGCCTGGGTCAGTCGGGCCATCGCATCGTCTGCTGCGGGTGCGGCTGGCGGCGCCGGGTTTGTGGCCGGCTGCACCACCGGGGCGACGGCCGGCGCCTGGGCCGTGGGCTGTTGCAGACCGGCAATGCCGCCCAGGCCGCCGGTGGCAATGCCCATGCCCATGATGCCACCGACGCCGGCGTTCTCACCGGCAGACTGGATGCCGGCAGCAACAGAAGCCTGCAGGTTGGAGTTGCCGCGTGCGCCGACCAGGGCGTCGGCACGCTGCACCGTCCTGAGCAGCTCACGGGTGTGGGCGTCGTACTCGATGGCAACGATCGCGGTCTTGACGATTTGAAGGCCGCGGTCGGTCTTCCAGCGGTAGTTTTGCTCAACCGCATCGGACAGGCTGCTGGCGAAACCGATGGAGTCCTGCTGGATCCGGGTGATCCGGTTACCTTTGCCGGGATCGTTGGTGTAGTGGCTGAAGGCAGGCGCCAGCGAGCTCACGACCTCGTTGAACAGCTGGCCGGCCGCCGGGTTGTCCAGGTCGGTGAAATCGAACACCCGACCGGCCTGCAGGTAGCTGGCCGGCACAAATCCCTTGACGAACCGTATCGGGTCCACGATTTGCAAGGTGTAGCTGCCGCGGGTGATCGCGCCCACCTGCGCATTCAGGTAACCATCGTCCCAGTAGATCTCGGACTGGGTGCCGAAGCGGTTCTCCGGCAACTCCTTGAGGGACACAAAAAAGGCCGCTTGCTGTGCCCCGGGTTGGCCGCCGAACTTGAAGCGCTCCCAGCTCTGGCGAATCAGTGAATCGAACAGACCGCCGCCGCTGAAGATCGATTGCGACTGCAGGTCGTTGGAATTCCATTCGTACCCACCCGCCTCGGCCACGAAAGCGGTGATGGCGCCGTCCTGCATCAGCAGCAGCCCGTAACCTTCGGGAACGACGATGCGCGAACCGTTGGTGATGATGTTGCTCGATCCGCGGGTGTTCGACCCCCTGCCGGCGTTGGTGCCGCGCGGCACGGCTGCGAACAGCGCCGCCGTGGGCGACAAGCCATCGGGGATGGTGTGGAAGTCTTTCCACTGGTCAGCCAGTGAGCCACCGATCGAACCTGCTGCTGCCTGAATGAGGCCCATATGCTCTCCTTGACCCGGTTGGTGTGTTGAGGCGATGCCGGACGGACGCGGCGTTCACCTCGGCCGACTTTAACTTATGACGTGGGTAACGTCAGCGGCCTCGGGGTACGGCGGGATGATCGAAACACCCCCAGTGGATCGACGCCTGCCTCACACATCAGGCGGGGTCCACCGTATCGGGCCGTACCAGGCCTGGCTGCGAACGCCGGTGTTGTTGCTGTCGGTCATGAGGGCCATGCCGGTCATCCGGGTTGCAGGCTCCCCGAAAGCACGCTCGTAATCGGCGGCCAGGTTGCGTTTCACATCGGTCCACCTTCCCAGCGGGGCATCGCCGGAGACCACCACCAGCTTGCGCACCCGGCCGCTGCGCGGATGCGGGATCAGGGTGCCCACAGGGCGTGTGGGGTCCCAGACATACATCAGTGTGGCATAGGGCAGTGGCTCGCCGGTCAGCGCCATCAGCAGATCGGACATCCGTTGGTCGCGCGCCGAAAACCGGCTGCGGTCGCCATCGAAATGAAGGATCAGCCGCAGCGGGGCGTCATCGACCTGCACATCGCCGACGTCGGCGAGCGCGTTGTGTTCGTTCAGGTACCAGGCAAACTGAAGCCTGCCGAGGGCTGGGCCATGGACTTCCAGAGCGTGACGGACGAGGCTGTCGCCGCCCTGGCTGTCGGCATGCAAGGCGGGGCGCCCGGCGTGAAACACCGGCCGGTAGTCGGTCGGCTTGCGTTGCCCGATGCGCTGGTGCCGCCAGCCTGCTCCAGCAGGGGCTGGGGGCCATGCGCTGGCCCGGGCCCAGTCGCTGTCATTGAGTTCTGGGTCCGGCGTGGCAGTCCTGCGGGGTGTGCTGCCACAGGCGTTGACAAAGACGCTGGCGCTCAGGGCACAGCAAAGCCAATGGCGGCGGTTCATGGAGGGCATCGAATCAAAGATGGCAGCATGTTGACGACGGCGTTCAATGTCCCCGGCTTGACCCAGATCAAACTGCATGCCGGAAATGGCCCATGGCCAGGGTGGCCGGTGATTTGCTTGATCTTTCGCAACTGCCAGGGACGTGAGACCGACTGTAATGCGCAGCGGGAATGTCCCCGTTTCGAGGAATGAGAGCAGATGATGAAAAAGCATATTCTGGCTGTGGCCGCCATTTCCATGATCGCTTCCGGCGCCGTCGTGGCGCAGGATTTCAAAGAGGGTTCCGTGCTGGTCCGCGCCCGCGCCGTCTACCTGGACAGCGCCAACAAGGACAGCACCGGCCTGAAGCTGAATGTCAACAACAAGACCATTCCTGAAGTCGACATCAGCTACTTCCTGAGCCCCAACATCGCGGCCGAGCTCATCCTGACCGTGCCGCAGAAGCACCGCGTGTCGGCTGACACCACCCGCATCGGGTCCCTCAAGCACCTGCCGCCGACCCTGACGATCCAGTACCACTTCCAGGGCGCAGGCTTCAAGCCCTATGTGGGTGCCGGCCTGAATTACACCCGCTTCAGTTCGGTCAAGCTGCCCGCCGGTGTCGACATCAAGCGCAACAGCGTGGGGCTGGCCTTGCAGGCCGGTGTCGATATTCCGATCGGCTCCAACCTCTACCTGAACTTCGACATCAAGAAGGTCAACATCGGCACCAAGGTGTCGGCTGGTGGCGCCGAGATCGGCAAGTTCAAGGTCGACCCGTGGCTGGCCGGCGTGGGTCTGGGCTGGCGCTTCTGACACCTGTCGCACCAAGAATCCAGGTTTTTCCAGGTTTGACTACCCGATGGCACCGGTTGCCATCGGGCCTTTTTTTCGCCAGCAGCCGGTGCGGCTTGCCGGGCGGCAAAGCCTTCAGCGTGGGTGAGGCGGCGCATTTGGCGTGGGCGTGACCTTGGTCGCGTTGCTGCCAGAATGGCGGACTTTCCCCGACATAGAAGGAGACCGCAGCATGAAGCTCGAAACCCTGGCCGTCCACGGCGGCTACACGCCCGATCCGACCACCAAGGCGGTGGCGGTGCCCATCTACCAGACCGTCGCCTACGCCTTCGACAACACCCAGCACGGCGCCGACCTGTTTGACCTCAAGGTGCCGGGCAACATCTACAGCCGCATCATGAACCCCACCAATGGGGTCCTGGAAGCCCGCATCGCGGCGCTGGAGGGTGGCATCGGTGCACTGGCCGTGGCTTCGGGCATGGCGGCCATCACCTACGCCATCCAGACCATTGCCGAAACGGGCGACAACATCGTCTCGGCTTCCACACTCTATGGCGGCACCTACAACCTGTTCGCCCACACCTTCCCGCAGCAGGGCATCACGGTGCGCTTTGCCGACCCGAGCGACCCGGCTGCGTTCGCCGCGCTGATCGACGAACGCACCAAGGCCATCTACTGCGAATCGGTGGGCAACCCGCTGGGCAACGTGACCGATATGGGTGCGCTGGCGAAGGTGGCCCACGCGGCCGGCGTGCCGCTGATCGTCGACAACACCGTGCCCAGCCCCTATCTGTGCCGCCCGTTCGAGCACGGTGCCGATATCGTGGTGCACTCGCTGACCAAGTACCTGGGCGGCCACGGCACCAGCATCGGGGGGGCCATCGTTGACAGCGGCACATTCCCCTGGTCCGAGCACAAGGCGCGCTTCAAGCGCCTGAACGAACCCGACGTGAGCTACCACGGTGTGGTGTACACCGAGGCTCTGGGACCGGCGGCCTATATTGCGCGTGCCCGTGTGGTGCCGCTGCGCAACATGGGCGCGGCGCTCTCGCCGATGAACGCCTTCCAGATCCTGCAGGGCATCGAGACCCTGGCGCTGCGTATGGACCGAATCTGCGAGAACGCCGTGAAGGTGGCCACCCACCTCAAGAGCCACCCATCGGTGGAATGGGTGAATTACGCCGGACTGCCTGAACACCCGGATCACGGCTTGGTGCAGCGGTACATGGGTGGGCGGGCATCCGGCATCATCAGTTTCGGCCTCAAATCCGGGGACGCCATGGCCGCAGGCGCGCGCTTCCAGGACGCACTGAAGCTGTTCACCCGCCTGGTCAACATCGGTGATGCCAAGTCGCTCGCCTGCCACCCGGCCTCGACCACCCACCGCCAGCTCAACGCCGACGAGCTGAAGAAGGCCGGTGTCAGCACCGACATGGTCCGCCTGTCGATCGGCATCGAGCACATCGACGACCTGATCGCTGATCTGGAGCAGGCTTTGGCTGCGGTCTGACGCGTCCGGTTCCTGATAACAATAAACCCGCCAAGGCGGGTTTATTGTCGGGGCCGCCGCAGGCGGATCAACGCTCGTCGTAACTCACCACCAGCTTGTCGGTGGTGGGGCGTGCCTGGCAGCTCAGCACAAAGCCCTTTTCGGTTTCCCAGGGTTCGAGCGTGAAGTTCTTGTCCATGCTGACGCTGCCTTCCATCACTTTGGCGCGGCAGGTGCAGCAGACCCCGCCCTTGCACGACCAGGGCAGGTCCAGCCCGGCATTCAGGGCCACGTCCAGCACGTGCTCGTCCTTGTTCATCCACAGCTGGTGTGGCTTGCCATCGACCACCACGGTCAGCTCGACTTCGCCGGCCTCCCGCACGGCTGGATGACCCAATACCGCGGCCTGCCGCTGGCTGGCCGGCAAGGCCTCCAGCGTCGGTGACGTGAAGCGTTCGGTGTGGATGCGGTCGGGGCGCACACCCGCGTCCAGCAAGGCCTTCTCGGTGCTTTCGATCATCGCCTCTGGGCCGCAGACAAACACCTCGTCCATGCTGCCCACCGGCAGCAGTGCAGCGATGATCTGGCGCACTTTGTCGCTGTCGATGCGTCCTTCGAGCAGCGGCACCTCCAGCGCCTGGCGCGACAGCACGTGGATCAGTGTCAGCCGGCCCGGGTAGCGGTCTTTCAGGTCCTGCAGGGCCTCGTTGAACATGACGCTGGCCATGCGGCGGTTGCCGTAGACCAGGGTGAATTTGGCGTCGGGCGACTCTTCCAGCGTGCTGGCCATGATCGACAGGATGGGCGTGATGCCCGAGCCGGCCGCAAAGCCCACCCGGTGCAAGGCACGTGGCTTGTGGATGGTGAAACGCCCGTCCGGCGGCATCACGCGCAGCGTGTCGCCGGCCTTGAGCTGGGTGGCGGCCCAGTTGGAGAACACGCCGCCTTCGACCGGGCGTATGCCCAGCGTGACCTCGCCGTGTTTCACCAGCCGGCTGCGCGGGCTGCTGATGGAGTAGCTGCGGCGCACCTCCTGGCCGCCGATGTCGGCGCGCAGGGTCAGGAACTGGCCGGGCTCGAAGGCGAAGGTCTCGCGCAGGGGCTCGGGAATGGCCAGCGAGACGGCGACCGCGCCGGCCGCTTCCGGATCGACGCGGGCCACGGTGAGTTCATGGAAGCGGGGGGTGGCGGTGCTCATGGTTCAGTACGGCTTGAAATAGTCGAAGGGTTCGAGGCAGTCCAGGCAGCGGTACAGCGCCTTGCAGGCCGTGGAGCCGAAGGGGGCGGTTTGCGTGGTGTTGTGCGAGCCGCACTGCGGGCAGGGCACATCCACCGGGCGGGCGGCGTGGCGGCTGAACTGGAGCGCGCCGGTGCCGGTGCTGGCCGTGCTGCCGCACTGCGGCGGCGCGATGCCGTAGGCACGCAACTTCTCTTTGGCGGCCTCGCTCATCCAGTCGGTGGTCCAGGCGGGGGAGAGCTGGGTCACCACACGGCCGGGCAGGCCGGCGGCGCGCAGCGCGGCCACGATATCGTCCTCGATCTGGCCCATGGCCGGGCAGCCGCTGTAGGTGGGCGTGATGACGACCTCGGGCACGCCGTCGGCGCCCGCGCGGACCTCGCGCAGGATGCCCAGCTCACCCAGGCTGATGACCGGGATCTCCGGGTCGGCCAAGTGCACCACAGCCTGGGCCACGGCCTGCAGGGACGCATCGGTGGCCAAGCCCATGGGGTTCACCAGACGGCGGTCGGGTGGGCGCGGGCCAGGCTTTGCATCTCGGCCAGCAGAAAACCCAGGTGCTCGGAGTGCACGCCCACATGGCCCTGGGCCACATAACCCTGGTGCGGCTGGTCGTGGCGCGTCAGCGTGGCCTCGGTCAGCGTTTCGTTGACCAGGGTGTCCCAGTCGTCGCGCAGCGCGGTGATGTCCACGCCCGTGCCGTCCTGCGCCGCGGCGCGCTCGGCCGGACCGGGCTGCCAGAAAGCCTCACAGAAGGGCAGCAGGTGGTCGATGGCGGCCTGGGCGCGGCGGTGCGATTCTTCGGTGCCATCGCCGAAGCGCACCAGCCAGTCGCTGGCGTGCTGCAGGTGGTAGCGCACCTCCTTGAGCGACTTCGCGGCGATGCCGGCCAGCTGTGCGTCGGTCGATGACTGCAGCCGGTCCCAGACCAGCAACATCAGGGCGCTGACCAGGAAATTGCGGGCGATGGTCACCGCGTAGTCGCGCTCGGCCACCGCATAGCCCACCAGGGCGCCGTGGTGCGGCAGCTCCATGATCGTGTGGTTGCGGAATTCGGCGGTGTCGCGGAAGTAGGCCAGCGTGTCCTCGGTCACGCGGCCGTCCTGGCGGGCGCCCTGCAGGTGGGCAAAGCGTTGCGCCAGCGCGCCGTCGGCGTTGATCTGCGCGGCGGCGTGCTGGTAGAGCAGGCGCGCCTGACCGATCAGGTCCAGGCTGTTGTTGGCCAGGGCCAAATCTTCTTCGAGGATGGGGCCGTGGCCGCACCACTCGGCGTTGCGCTGGCCCAGCACCAGCGCGTTGTCGGCCAGGTGCAGCAAATAGTCGACCGGCGCCTGCATCACATGTGCCCCACTTTTTCCGGGATTTCGTAGAAGGTCGGGTGGCGATACACCTTGTCGGCCGCCGGGTCGAAGAAGCTGTCCTTGCTGTCGGGCTCGCTGGCGGTGATGGCGGTCGAGGGCACGACCCAGATGCTCACGCCCTCCTGGCGGCGCGTGTAGACGTCGCGCGCCATCTGCAGCGCGTGGCGCGCGTCGCTGGCGTGCAGGCTGCCGCAGTGCTTGTGCTCCAGGCCCTGCTTGCTGCGGACGAAGACCTCCCAAAGAGGCCATTCCTTGAGTGCGGGTGCGTTCATGCGGCCTCCTTCTGTTGATGTTGCTGCTGCTTGCGGGCGTGGGCGAGGGCGGCCTCGCGCACCCAGGCGCCCTGTTCATGCGCCTTCACGCGGGTGGCCAGGCGCTCCTTGTTCATCGGGCCATTGCCGTTGACCGTGGCCCAGAACTCGTCCCAATCGATCGCGCCGTAGTCGTAGTGGCCGCGTTCGGCATTCCACTTCAGGTCGGGGTCGGGCAGCGTCACGCCCAGCACCTCGGCCTGCGGCACGGTGGCGTCGATGAACTTCTGGCGCAGGTCGTCGTTGCTGATGCGCTTGATGCCCCAGCGCATGCCCTGCACGCTGTTGGGGCTGTTGTCGTCCGGCGGGCCGAACATGGCCAGGCACTTCCACCAGTAGCGGTTCACCGCGTCCTGCACCATGGCCTTCTGCTCGGCCGTGCCCTGCATCATCACCAGCAGGGCCTCGTAGCCCTGGCGCTGGTGGAAGCTTTCTTCCTTGCAGACGCGGATCATGGCGCGCGCATACGGCCCGTAGCTGCAGCGGCACAGCGGGATCTGGTTCATGATCGCCGCACCGTCCACCAGCCAGCCGATCACGCCGACGTCCGCCCAGTTGAGCGTCGGGTAGTTGAAGATGGAGCTGTACTTGGCCTTGCCACTGTGCAGCGCGTCCAGCATCTGGTCGCGGCTGGTGCCCAGGGTTTCGGCGGCGCTGTACAGGTACAGACCGTGGCCGCCCTCGTCCTGCACCTTGGCGATCAGGATGGCCTTGCGCTTGAGGCTGGGCGCGCGACTGATCCAGTTGCCCTCGGGCAGCATGCCGACGATCTCGCTGTGGGCGTGCTGGCTGATCTGGCGCACCAGGGTCTTGCGGTAGGCCTCGGGCATCCAGTCGCGCGGCTCGATCTTGCCGTCGGCGTCGATCACGGTGTCGAAGTGCGCCTGCAGCGCGGCGTCTTCGGCGCGGATCGGGGTGGCACCGGCCTTGGGTGCGCCCTTGGCGTCGCCATCGGCGACGGAAAACGATTGGGTGTACATGCGTGTCTCCTGGGGCCCCTGATCAAATGGGCCGAGGTCGGAGTATAGAGAATTAACCGACCGAACGGTCGGTTAATTCTGTCTCCCTTGGTCGGGGTTTTCCCGGGGCGGCTGCCGCCAGGGACCCGGTTTGCATCTGCTTACACCGGATCACCGGAGTGGCCCTATCGTCTGGCCCCATAATCCGCCCGCAACACCCCCGCCCATTTCTCTTGCCCGAACGGGTTGCACCCGCACGTCCCGTAAGTGCACGGCCGCCCAAAGGTGCCTCCGAACGGGCCTGGCGCCTTGCGGCACTGGGCATGCTGTCGGGTCTGGTCGTGGCATGTGGAGGCGGCAGCGAGCCGGTTGACCCTGCGGTCGCGCAAGCCGATGCCGGGGCCTCGCCCGCAGCTCAGACACCGCCGGGCACCACCGAGGTCCTGGCGCCGGCCCCGGGACCGGGCACCGCGCCACCGCCTGCTCCGGCGCCGGAAGCCGCTCCCTCGCCAGCACCGGCACCGGCACCGGCACCGGCACCGGCATCCGGCCTGGTCACGCTCAATGCCAGCAACACCTGCGGCCTGTCCAACTTTCGCGCCGACCTGCTCGCGCAGATCAACCAGGCGCGCCAGACCGCGCGCAGTTGCGGAACCCAAGCCATGCCGGCGGTCGCACCGCTGGCCTGGAACGACCGCCTGTTCTCGGCATCGGCCAAGCACGCCCAGGACATGGCACAGAACAACCACTTCTCGCACACCAGCCTGGACGGCCGAACCCTGGGTCAGCGGGTCACGGCAGAAGGCTATAACTGGCGCGCAGTGGGCGAGAACATCGCTGGTGGCCCCAGCAGCACGAGCGCTGTGATGCAGGGCTGGCTCGGCAGCGCAGGGCACTGCCGCAACATCATGGGCTCGGCCTTCAACGAGGTGGCTGTGTCTTGTGTGGCCAGGTCAGGCAGCACCTACGGTCGCTACTGGGTCATGGTGCTCGGCTCGCGCTGAGCAGCGGGTACGCCCAATCCCAGCCCAGCCTCTCAGCTTCCGCCACCCACTTCCAGGGTCTGCCCCTGGCCGCGCCCGCGCCCCAGGTGTTGCAACAGCACAGGCAGGGCGGTCTGCAAGGTGGCCTTGAGGGTGTGCGGCGGGTTGATCACGAACATGCCACTGGCACGCAGGCCGGTATGCCCGGGCTGGGCTGGCGTGCCCGGGGCTTGCCCGATCGACAGCGTGGCATGCAACCAGGGTTTGCGGACCTGGTTGGTCAGGCTGCGCAGGCGCTTGGGGAGTTCGTGGGCCTGTGGCCGTGGAATGATCGGGTACCAGACCAGATAGGTGCCGGTGGGGAAGCGCTTGAGGCTGTCGGCGATGCAGGCACAGACCTGGCCGTAGTCGGTCTTGAGTTCGTAGCTCGGGTCGATCAGGACAAGGGCCCGGCGTGAACCGGTGGCCGAAGGGGGCGGCGGCAGCAGGGGCTTGAGCCCCTCAAAGCCGTCCTGCCTCAGAACCGCGATCTGGCGGCCGGCTTCGAGCTGGGCCACATTGCCCGACAGGGCGCGGCTGTCGGTCGGGTGCAGCTCGAACAGTTTAAGCCGATCACGCGAGCTGGCCCGCATCAGGTGGTGCATGACAAAGGGCGAACCCGGGTAGACCCGCAGGCGCCCGTCCGGGTTGAAGGCGGCCACCATGTCCAGGTAGTCCTCGATGGCCTCGGGCGCGGCCTGAGGCGAGCCGCCGGCTGGCCGCAACGCTGACATCAGACGCAACACCCCGTCGTCGGCTTCACCGCCTGTGCGGCTGTGGTCGCCGTCCAGCCGGTACAGGCCAGCACCGGCGTGGGTGTCGACCAGGGTCAGGCCGGCGTCCTTGCGCATCAGGTGCCGCAGGGTGGCGATCAGGGTGGTGTGCTTGAGCACGTCGGCGTGGTTGCCGGCGTGAAAGGCATGTCGGTAACTGAACATAGGGCCCCATGGTAGCCGTCCCGGCCCCTTGACGGCCAGACATTTGGCGTTTGGCGCGAAATTTCGTAGAATGGAGGGCTTCGCAGCGATAAATGGGCTCCGCGACGAAGTTCAAAGCCCCACCTAAGAGGTTTCCAGCAGAGAAACACCGACCGTGGAAAAGAGCCTGCCAAACCCTTTGCTTCGAGAGAAGACTCATGACCAAGACGTTCAGCGCCAAACCCGCTGACGTGACGCACGAGTGGTTTGTGATTGACGCAACCGACAAGGTTCTCGGACGGGTCGCCAGTGAAGTGGCCCTCCGACTGCGCGGCAAGCACAAGGCCATTTACACGCCTCACGTCGACACCGGTGACTACATTGTCATCATCAACGCAGCCAAGCTGCGCGTGACCGGCACCAAGACCACCGACAAGATGTACTACCGTCACTCGGGCTACCCGGGCGGTATCTACGCCACCAACTTCCGCGACATGCAGGCCAAGCACCCTGGCCGCGCGCTCGAGAAGGCCGTCAAGGGCATGCTGCCCAAGGGTCCTCTGGGTTACGCCATGATCAAGAAGCTCAAGGTGTACGGCGGTGCCGAGCACCCGCACACCGCCCAACAGCCGCAAGTGCTGGACATCTGAAGGAGCCCCTGATGATTGGTGAATGGAACAATGGCACCGGCCGTCGCAAATCCAGCGTCGCCCGCGTGTTCCTGAAGAAGGGTACCGGCAAGATCACGGTCAACGGCAAGGACATCGAACAGTTCTTCGGCCGCCAGACCTCGATCATGATTGCCAAGCAGCCCCTGGTGCTGACCGACCACGCCGAGACCTTCGACGTGCAGGTCAATGTCCACGGTGGTGGTGAATCCGGCCAGGCCGGCGCCGTGCGCCATGGCATCACCCGCGCCCTGATCGACTACGACGCATCGCTCAAGCCCGCGCTGAGCGCCGCCGGCTTCGTCACCCGCGATGCCCGCGAAGTCGAGCGCAAAAAAGTCGGTCTGCGTTCTGCACGCCGCCGCAAGCAGTTCAGCAAGCGCTGACGCGCTGGTCCCGGACACAGAAACCGCCCACAAGTCGAACTTGGGGCGGTTTTTGCGTTTTGGGGGTCTTGTTACCCCCTGTTGCCAGACACGAGGAGACTGAATGCGATTGAGGCTGCTGCGAAGGCGCCTGACGGTCAGCGCCCCCCGGGTAGCGGTGCGCAGCGCCATGCCCTGGCCACTGCGCTGGCTGGTGGCTGCGGTGGTGCTGGGGTTCTCCGGCGCTCTGGCGCTCTGGGCGTTTGACTTTGGCAAGGAAATCGCCGGACTGGACCGGAACGCCAAACAGGAGCTGGCCCAGCTGCGCGCCGAGATACGCAGCCTGCGCACCGAGCTGGAGCGCGCCCAGGCGGTGGCCGACACGTCCGAGAGCCTGTTGACCGCCGAACGGGTGGCCCAGGAGCAACTGACCTTGCAGCTGAGGCAGATGGAGGCGGACAACCAGTCCCTGCGCAGTGATCTGGGCTTTTTTGAGCGCCTGCTGCCCGCTGCGGGCGGCAATCTGGCCATCCGCGGTGTGCAGGTCGAACGCATTGCGCCGGGACAGCTTCGCTGGCAGACCCTCATGATCCAGGCCACCAAGAACGCCCCGGATTTTCGGGGCACGCTGGACATCACATTCACGGGCACCCTCGACGGCAAACCCTGGTCCATGCCGCACGCTGCACGGCCCCAGTCGGTGGTGATCAAGGGCTATCTGCGCCAGGAAGGTGTGTTGGACGTGCCGCCGTCCGCCGTGGTAAAAAGTGCGACCGTGAAGATCATGCAAAACGGTGTCGTGCGCACCATGCAGACGGTCAGTCTGTAGCTGGTGCAGGCCAGCGTCCCGATCAACCCCGTCCGGAGTACCGACCCCATGTTCAACAAGAAAAAGCAGCCCCCCATCAAGAGCCTGATTGCCCAAGGCACCCGGATCGACGGCAATGTCATCTTCAACGACGGTCTGCGCGTTGACGGTGAGGTGGTGGGGGACATTCGCGCCAGCGACGAGCAGACCAGCATCCTGGTGATCAGCGAAGTGGCCAAGGTCACTGGGCAGATCCACGCCGATCACGTGATCATCAACGGGTCGGTCAAGGGGCCTGTGCACGCGTTTGACCTGCTGGAACTGCAGCCCAAGGCCCGCATCGAAGGCGATGTATCCTACCGGGCGCTGGAAATGCACCAGGGGGCCACGATCTCGGGGCAGCTCAAGCCAATGGCAGCCGGCGCAGAGGAAAAGCCCCCACTGAAGCTGGCGGCAAACAACGGCTGAGTCACAAATCCGACCGATTTGCTATAGCATGTGTTGAAGGTGTCGGCCGAAACGTTTTGCCGACGGTTTGAGTTCAGCACATGGAGCCGGTGGGCTCCGAGATCGAGGTAACCCATGAGCGCAGTGGCCGAAATTTCCCAGACCGATATGCCGGCACCGTTGGTGTTCACCGACAGTGCGGCCGCCAAAGTGGCCGATCTGGTCGCGGAGGAAGGCAACCCCGACCTCAAGCTGCGTGTGTTTGTGCAGGGCGGTGGCTGCTCGGGTTTCCAGTACGGCTTCACCTTTGACGAGGTTGTCAACGAAGACGACACCCAGATGTCCAAGAACGGCGTCACCCTGCTGATCGATGCCATGAGCTACCAGTACCTGGTGGGCGCAGAAATCGATTACAAGGAAGATCTCGAAGGCGCCCAGTTTGTGATCCGCAACCCGAATGCCACCACCACCTGTGGTTGTGGTTCGAGTTTCAGCGTCTGAGGCGCGGCAGCGGGCCGCACCGTTTGCCGTATTGACCACGGAAACGAAAAAGGGAGCTTGAGCTCCCTTTTTTGATGCCTGCAGATCTTACTGGGCGCTGGCCCTGGTCACGGTGGCTGCCGCGTCGAGCATCTGGCGTTGCGCCTGGGCGACTGCCTCGAACTGGGGTTTCAGGGCACGGTCGAGCGGCACACTCTCGCTGTTGCGCAGTGCCACCAGGGGGTCCAAATGCCGGCCGTTGTCGCGGAACTCGAAGTGCAGGTGCGGTCCGGTGCAGGTGCCGGTGCAACCCACCGCGCCGACCCGGTCGCCCTGTCCGACCCGTTGGCCGCGCCGGACGTCGATGCGGCTGAGGTGGGCGTACACGGTCACATGACCACGGCGGTGCTGGATGAACACCACGTTGCCGTACCCGCCCTGGCGCCCCGAGAAGCTCACAACACCGTCGCCAATGCTGCGCACCGGCGTACCCGTAGGAGCGGCAAAGTCAACACCCAGGTGCGCCCGCCGGTCGCCGTGTACCGGGTGGAAGCGCATGCCATAGCCGCTGCTGACACGGGTGAATTCCAGTGGCGAAGACAGGTACTCCCGCAATGAACTCTGTCCGTCGAAGTCGTAGTAGCCACCTTTGTGGCCGGGGGCTTCGAACCAGACGGCATGGTAGGCCTTCCCTGCATTGATGAACTCGGCACTCAGGATGCGGCCAGCCCGCAATGCCTCACCGTCCCCTTCGAGTACCTCATAGACCAGGCTGAATCGGTCGCCGCGGCGCAGGTCGCGACGGAAGTCGATGTTGGCCGAGAACATCTCGGCCAGCTGGACGGCCACCGAGTCGGGCAGGCCGATGCCATCGGTGGCGGCAAACAAGGAGCTGTGGATTTCGCCACTGGCCAGCCGGTTGGATGCGGTGAGTTCGCCCTTTTCGAGGCGTGACTGCAGCCCTTCGGCGGTTCTTTCGATCACCAGTCGTTCGAAGGCACGCTCGTCACTGGACAGCCAGCGACCCGAAAGCCGCTGCAGTTCGTGACGATCGTTGGTTTCGACGGCCACCAGTTTGCCGAGTCGACCTGCAAACAGCTGGCGTGCCAGAGGGTCGTTGCGCAGAAAACTCTGGGCTTCGGTGTCGCTGACCCCCATGCGTTGCAGCAGGCTGCTGGCGTTGTCGTCGCGCCTGACGGTGTCGCTCCGGTACAGCGTGAAACCATCCTGGTGGGCCGACAGTGGCAATGAGGCGAAGGCGTCGGGGAGGGCCAGGCTGTCGACCACCTGTCGCACCGGCAGGTCGGCCGCGTCAGGGGCAAGGGGGGCAATGCCGAAGGCCGTGACGCCGGTGCCCAGCAGCACAGCTCCGACCCCTCCCACAATGCGGCGGTGGTGGCGTGAGACCGACAGGCGGATGGCGTCGACCAGGGGAGGGCGTGAGTGCAGGGAACGGCGGGTCAAAACAACATCCTGTGGGCCAACGTGAGCAAGACAACAAACCCTGTGCGATTTTCTGGGGCCACACAAGTTCCCCGACCACGGGCATCGGATCGTCGCCGGGAGCCTCGCGCGCGAGGCTTGCCCGGGCAGGCGACACTAGAATCGGTGCACCACCCAAAAGTATAGCCACGCCCTGGGCTGATGCATCTGAAAAAACCCGTATGAACTCTGGCCCGAACGCAACCAAAAGTACGCCGGAAACCACCGGCGAAGGCGCCCAACTGACAGACGGCGTCAGAGAGGCTCTGGCCGTGACCCTGCGCGGCTGCGAAGAACTGCTGCCCCAGGAGGATTGGGTGCGCAAGCTGGCGCGTGCCGAACAGCAGGGACAGCCCTTGCGGATCAAGCTCGGCCTGGACCCGACGGCCCCGGACATCCACATCGGCCACACGGTGGTGCTCAACAAAATGCGCCAGCTGCAGGACCTTGGGCATCAGGTGATCTTCCTGATCGGGGATTTCACCAGCCTGATCGGCGACCCCTCGGGCCGCAACAGCACGCGACCGCCGCTGACGTCCGAGCAGATCAAGGCGAATGCTGAGACCTACTACCGTCAGGCCAGTCTGGTGCTGGATCCGGCGAGGACCGAGATCCGTTACAACAGCGAGTGGAGTTTGCCGCTGGGGTCGATGGGCATGATCCAGCTGGCGGCCAAGTACACCGTGGCGCGCATGATGGAGCGCAACGATTTCCACGACCGCTTCAAGGCCGGCACGCCGATCAGCGTGCACGAGTTTCTGTATCCGCTGATGCAGGGCTACGACTCGGTGGCGCTCAAGAGCGACCTGGAGCTGGGCGGCACGGACCAGAAGTTCAACCTGCTGATGGGGCGCCACCTGCAGCAGGAATACGGCCAGGAGCCGCAGTGCATCCTGACCATGCCGCTGCTGGAGGGGCTGGACGGTGTCGAGAAGATGTCCAAGTCCAAGAACAACTACATCGGCATCACCGAAGAGCCCAACACCATGTTCGCCAAGGTGCTGTCGATTTCGGACACGCTGATGTGGCGCTGGTACACGCTGCTGTCGTTCAAGTCGATGGCCGAGATCGAGGCCCTGAAGAAAGAGGTCGAAGCCGGTCGCAACCCCAAGGACGCGAAGGTGATGCTGGCCAAGGAGATCACGGCCCGGTTTCACAGCGCGGCCGCCGCCGATGCCGCCGAGCAGGACTTCATCAACCGCAGCAAGGGCGGCATTCCGGACGGGATTCCCGAGGTGTCGCTCTCGGGTGCGCCGATGGGCATCGCCGCCTTGCTGAAGGCCGCGGGGCTGGTGGCCTCGACGAGCGAGGGCAACCGCCTGATCGATGGCGGGGGCGTGCGGATCGACGGGGCCGTGGTGTCGGACAAGGGCCTGAAGGTGGAGGCCGGGACCTGTGTGGTGCAGGTGGGCAAGCGCAAGTTTGCTCGTGTAAATTTGCATTAATGGATGGCACCTTGGAGTAGTTTTATGCGATGTCTCGTGGTGCACAGGTTTTTGCGCTGTCGTTGGTGAGGATCCCTGGAGATCCGGAGGGTTCTTATGCTGCACTTGTTTAATGAAGCTTCGTTGCTTGGTGTAGCCGCAGATGCCACTTTTCTAACCGCACTTGCCGGCTTTGTCGGACGAATCTCATGGACCTTTGCTGCATGGCTTATTCGCGTGGTGCAGGAGAGGATGGCAAAGAGTCCTTTGGTGATTGAATTAAAGCTTGGGATGGTCTGCAAAACCTCGGCGCCTCTGCCCCGATGTGAGACAGTGACGGCATGACGCAAATGAGCCAGGGCGAGAGCGGATTCGAGCGCAAGACCAGGAGGACACGCAAGCGCGAGTTCCTGGACGAGAAGAACCTGGTGGTGCCCTGGGCCGAGCTGGTGGCCCTCATCGCGCCGCATGCGCCGGCTCCGGTTTCCAGGGGCGGACGCCCACCGTTTGCCGTCGAGACCATGCTGCGCATTCACTTCCTGCAGCAGTGGTTCACTCTCTCGGACCCAGCGATGGAAGAGGCTCTGTACGACATGGCTCTGTTCCGCGAGTTCGTGGGTCTGGATGCCGGGGAAGACAACCTGCCTGACGAGAGCACCATTCTTCAGTTCCGCCACTTGCTCGAAGCTCACAACCTGAGTTTGCAGATCCTGACCACCGTCAATGCGACGCTGATCGCAGCGCCGAGTTCGACCAAGCACAGCAGTGGCGAGCGCGACCCCGAGATGCACCAGACCAAGAAGGGCAACCAGTGGTGCTTTGGGATGAAGGCGCATATCGGCGTCGATTCGGACTCGGGCCTGGTGCACACGGTGGTGGGGACGGCGGCCAACGTCAACGATGTGACGCAGGCGCATGCGGCGGTGCACGGAGCGGAATCCGATGTCTTCGCCGACTCGGGTTACCAGGGCGTTGGCAAGCGGCAAGAGACGCAAGAGATCAACGTCAACTGGCACGTGGCCATGCGACCGGGCAAGCGCAAGGTGCTGGACAAGAGTACACCGATGGGCGCGATTCTCGACCAGTTGGAGCAGGCCAAGGCTCGCATCCGGGCCAAGGTCGAACACACTTTCCGGGTGATCAAACGCCAGTTCGGGCATGAAAAGGTGCGCTACCGGGGCTTGGCCAAGAACATCGCTCAACTGCATTCGCTGTTTGCACTGTCCAGCCTGTGGATGGTGCGGCGCACGCTGCTGCAGGAGAGGCGGGGATGAGTGCGTCCGAATGCGGCCAAGGAGCCGCGAAAATGGGCGAAATTGCCCCCCGAACGCGCCGAAATGCCCCCAGATCGCCATCATCTGAAATCACGCATATCAACTCCCGCGCCAGAGGGTGTTGTGCAGACCATCCCCAGGAGGTTCTCGAGTGTTTTTCCTGCTGAAGATGGACGGCTGCGCGGTTGTGAAGACCGTCGAAGGGTACGAAAACACCATGTGTTTTCCCCATTGACCAGGCACTAGGGTTGCACCGGGATGAAAGGCTTTAGTCCACGCCGCCTCCTGCTGGCGTCCGTGGTGGTGGCGCTGCTGACCATCGGGCTCAAGACCCTGGCCTGGCACGTCACCGGTTCGGTTGGCCTGCTCTCGGACGCCCTGGAATCCTTTGTCAACCTGGCCAGCGCGGTGTTCGCACTGGCCATGGTGACCATCGCCCAGCGCCCGGCCGATGACGACCACCCTTACGGGCACACGAAGGCCGAATATTTCTCCAGTGGCTTCGAGGGCGTGCTCATCCTGGGCGCTGCGCTGGCCATCGGCTGGACGGCCGTGGGGCGCCTGTTCAACCCCCAGGAACTGGAAGCCCCGGGACTGGGGCTGGGCTTGTCGGTGGCCAGCGCGGCGCTCAACGGTCTGTTGGCCGCGCTGATGTTGCGCGCCTCGCGGATGCACCGCAAGCAGGGTGTGGCTGGTGCCGAGGCCGTCGAGGCCGACGCCCGACATCTGCTCACCGATGTCTACACCACGGGGGGGGTGGTGCTGGGCGTAGGTCTGGTGTTCCTGACCGGCTGGCTCTGGCTGGACCCGGTGGTGGCGCTGCTGGTGGCCGCCAACATCGTGCGCGAAGGCGTGCATCTGATCCGTCGGGCCAGTGACGGGCTGATGGACCACGCGCTCGACCCCGAGCTTCAGGAGCGCATCGATGAGGTGCTGGCGCAGTTTGTGGACCCGCAGCGACCGGACCTGCTGCGTTTCGACCATGTGAGCACGCGGCGCGCCGGTCAGCGCCGGTTCGTCGACCTGCACATGCACATGCCACCCAACTGGACATTGCGCCGGGCGGCTGCCTTGCGGATGAGTGTCGAGCAGGCCCTGATGAGTGCGGTACCCGGGTTGCGGGCCACCATCCAGTTGCTGCCGGGAGACGTCGAGGCGCATTTCCACGACCAGGAGGATCTGAAGTGATCGCGTTGCTGCAGCGGGTGTCCAGCGCCCGGGTGGACATTGGTGGCGAGACGGTGGGGGCGATCGGGGGCGGGCTGCTGGCGCTGGTGTGCGCCGAGCCGCAGGACACCGAGGCCGTGTGCCAGCGCATGCTGGACAAGATCCTGAAGCTGCGCATCTTCGGTGACGACCAGGGCAAGATGAACCTGAGTGTGCAGGACGTGGGTGGTGGCCTGCTGGTCGTCAGCCAGTTCACCCTGGCGGCCGACACGCGCCACGGCAACCGGCCCGGGTTCACCGCGGCGGCGCCACCGGAACAGGGTCGTGCGCTGTTCGACCATTTCGTGGCGCTGGCACGCACCCGTCACCCGCAGGTTGCAACCGGGCGCTTTGGTGCCGACATGGCGGTTCACCTGGTCAACGACGGACCGGTGACCATTCCCTTGCGCATGTCCTGACAGGTTTGGGGTCGTACCTATAATCCCGCGCTTGCAAGGGTGGATGGACAAGTGGACAGAGGGGCGGATACAGGAGTGACCATGGCAACCGTTGACGAACACGCAGTACCCGGCCGCCTCCAGGCGGACGAGCAGGCCTGTGACGTGCTGGTGATCGGTGGCGGCCCGGCCGGGTCGACCGTGGCTCCCCTGCTGGCCCGCAAGGGGCACCGGGTGGTGCTGATCGACAAGGACCATCACCCGCGCTTTCACATCGGCGAATCGCTGCTGCCGGCCAACCTGCCCTTGCTGGAGCGGCTGGGTGTGGGTGATGAGGTGAGTGCCATCGGCATGCCCAAACCCGGTGCCGAGTTTGTTTCGCCTTGGCATGACCAGGCGATGTCGATCGCCTTTGCCGATGCCTGGGACAAGAGCATGCCCGGGGCTTACCAGGTGCGCCGTGCCGATTTCGACGACATCCTGATCCGCAACGCGGCCCGCTGTGGTGTCGAGGTGCACCAGGGCTGCAAGGCCACCGGAGTCGAGTTCATCGACGACCGGCAGGTGCGGGTGGAAGCGCTGGATGCCGAAGGCCGGCCGCGGCGCTGGCGGGCGCGTTTCCTGGTCGATGCATCCGGGCGCGACACCTTCCTGGCCAGCCGCCAGGGCATCAAGCACCGCAACCCGCACCACACCAGCGCAGCGGTTTATGCCCACTTCAGCGGTGCCCGCCGCCATGAAGGCCCGGCCGAGGGCAACATCACCGTGTTCTGGTTCGAGCACGGCTGGTTCTGGTTCATTCCGCTGACCGACGGTGTCACCAGCGTCGGCATGGTGTCCTGGCCGTACTTCATGAAGACCCGGGGTGGGCGTTCGCTGCAACAGTTCCTGCTCGACGGCATTGCGATGTGTCCTGCACTGGCCGAGCGCCTGAGTGGAGCCTGCATGGTCAGCGAGGCCGAGGGCACGGGCAATTTCTCCTATGCCGCCGAGCGCAACCACGGTCCGAACCATGTGCTGCTGGGCGATGCGTTCGCCTTTGTCGACCCGGTGTTCTCCTCCGGTGTCATGCTGGCCATGCAGGGCGGCGTGGCAGCGGCCGAGGCCATCGACACCTGCCTGCGCGAACCCCGCAAGGCTGCGGCCGCGCTCAAGGCCTACGACCGGGTGGCGCGCAAAGGGCCGGCGGTGTTCTCCTGGTTCATCTACCGCATGACCAATCCCATCATGCGCGACCTGCTCATGCACCCGAGAAACGTGCTGCGCATGAAGGAGGCCCTGCTGTCGGTGCTGGCGGGTGATATCTACGGGCGCACACCGATCTGGACCTCGGTGCGCCTGTTCAAGCTGGTCTACTACATCAACAACGCGGTCCAGCCGCGCCGTGCCTACCGGGCCTGGAAGCGCCGCCAGTTCAACATTGGACAGGCATCGGCTCCCGAACTGCAAGCCGCGCGGTGACCCTCGAGCTCCAGGTCACCCCGATGCCACCCCAGGACGCCCACGGCGTGTTGGGCGGCTTCCTGCTGGGTTCCACGAGCGGTTCGCTTCCCGACTGGCCCTGCCAGCGGCTGAGGGCGCCGGTCCTCGGGGAGTCAGACGGGACCTGGTGGGAAAGCTGGCTGGCAGGTGGTCCGTGCGACTCAGGCTTGGCCGGCGGGCTGCGCTGGCGCCGCCAGGGCGACCTGTTGTTCGGGTTGATGGAAGTTGACGAGGTGACCCAGGACACCGCGCCCGGCGTGTCGCCACTGGAGCAAGCGGCCGAGCAGGCCTACCGCCAGCTGTTCGACCTGCTCGACCGGCAGGGCTTGCCGCACCTGTGGCGGGTCTGGAACTACCTGCCCGACATCCACGGCCAGGAGGCGGGGCTGGAGCGTTACCGCCGATTCAACCTGGGTCGGGCCCGGGGCTTCGAGTCGGCCGCGAGATCGGTGGTGGGCCGGGTGCCGGCCGCCTGTGCCCTGGGGGTGCGCGCGGGCCCGCTGTCGGTGGCCTTCCTGGCCGGCCCCACCCCCGCAGTGCCCATCGAGAACCCGCGCCAGGTGAGCGCTTTCCACTATCCACAGGCATATGGCCCGCGCAGCCCCACCTTTTCACGTGCGGCGCTGGTCCACCCGCCGGGGCAGGAGTGGTTGTTCATCTCGGGCACGGCCAGCATCGTCGGGCATGAAACGGTGCACCCGGGCGATGTGGCGGCCCAGTGCCACGAGACCGTGGACAATCTGGAGGCGGTGATCGCGCAGGCGAATGCCCGGCGTTGTTCGGTGCCGGCCTTTTGCCTGGGCGGTCTGGGCCTGCGGGCCTACATCCGGCACGCCAGCGACCTGGGCATCGTGCGCGAGGTGCTGCGCGAACGCTGTCCTGATGCCCCGCTGCTGTGTGTGCAGGCCGATGTCTGCCGGGAGGACCTGCTGGTCGAAATCGAAGCCTGGGGCAGCCTGCCCTGTTGAACCTGGATGCCACCAAGGAAACCGACATGCGCCTGATGTTCCGTGGCTGCACAGCCGCCCTGGCCAGCCTGCCCCTGTTGGCAGGTGCAGCCGACGCACCGCTGTGGGAAGTGGGCGCCGGCGTGACCGCCCTCAGTTTTCCGGCCTACCGGGGGTCGGACCAGCGCAACCAGTTTGTGCTGCCGATTCCCTACTTTGTCTACCGGGGCGAATTCCTCAAGGCCGACCGGGAAGGTGTGCGGGCCGAGCTGTTCGAGACCGACCGGGTGACTCTGACCGTGTCTGGCGCGCTGTCGCCGCCGTCGTCGAGCAAGGACATCGTGGCCCGCGAGGGCATGAGCGACCTGCGGGCCACGGGCGAGCTGGGGCCGCAGATCGATGTGCGCCTGTGGCAATCGGAAAACCGGCGCCGTACCCTCAAGCTGTTGCTTCCGCTGCGCACCGGCTACACCCTGGAGCGTTCGCCGCAGCACGTGGGCTGGGTGTTCCACCCCAAGCTCAACCTGGACCTGACCGATCTGCCGGGATTGCCCGGCTGGAATGTCGGCCTGCAGGCCGGTCCGGTGATGGGCGACCGGCGCCAGCACGCGTATTTCTACGGCGTGTCGGCGGCCGATGCGCGTGCCGACCGTCCGGCCTACGCAGCCCAGGGCGGTTTTGGCGGAATGCAGTATCTGGTCGGCGTCTCGCGGCGCTACCGGTCACACTGGGTGGGCGGATTCCTTCGCTACGATCGCCTGTCGGGTGCCCGTTTTGCCGACAGCCCGCTGGTGCGCGACCGGCACTATGTGGCGGGCGGCTTTGCGGTCAGCTGGATCCTGGGCGAGTCGGGTACCCGGGTGGTGGTGGATGACTGAGGTTGGCACGCGCCGCGTGCACCCGCTGTGGAGAGGGTACGAGGCGCTGGCCATGGTGGTGGGTCTGGGCAGTCTGGCCGCGCTGTGTCTGCTGTGGCTGCCCCTGGCCATGGTGGCCTATCCGCTGCTGCCACGGCACGTCGGCCAGCCGCTGGGGCGGCGAATGATCGGTTGCGGTCTGCGCTTTTACCTGCGCCTGTTGCACCTGTTGTGCGCCTGCCGATTCGACCTGCGGGCCCTGGATGCCCTGAAGCACGAGTCGCCACTGATCGTGGCGGCGAATCATCCCTCGCTGCTCGACGCGGTGCTGATCGTCTCGCGCCTGCCCAATGCCGTCTGCGTGATGAAGGCGTCGCTGATGGACAACCCCCTGTTCGGCGCCGCCGCCCGGCTGGCCCGCTACATCCGCAACCGGGTACCTGCCGACGTGGTGCTGGGTTCATTGGAGGAGCTGCGCCACGGCGGCCAGCTGGTGATCTTTCCCGAGGGCACGCGGACCACGGATTTTCCTGTTGGGCCCAGCCAGCCGGGTGTCGGCCTGATCGCCTCGCGCGCCGGCCTGCCGGTGCAGACGGTGCTGATACGCTTCTCCACGCCCTATCTGGGCAAGGCCTGGCCGCTGTGGCGGCCGCCGCAATTGCCGCTTGTTTGCCGCGTGGAGCTGGGTCGCCGATTTGACCCGCCGTCGGACACGAATGCCTTCCGCCGCGAACTCGACGCCTATTTCCAGGCCGCACTCGCCCCATCTGCCAGCCAGCCTGATTGCCGCCCATGACCCATCCAGACCGAACACACCTGGTGCTGATTCCCAGCTACAACCCGGGCCCCGGCGTCCAGGCCACCGTGCGTGCCGCCCGCGCGCAATGGACACCGGTGTGGGTGGTGGTGGATGGCAGCACCGACGGCAGTGCCGAGCTGTTGCAAACCATGGCCGCGTCCGACCCGGGCCTGAAGGTCATGGTGCAGCCGGTGAACCAGGGCAAGGGCGCGGCGGTGCTGGCCGGTATCGAGGCCGCTGCGGCCCAGGGCTACACCCATGTGCTGACCATGGATTCCGACGGGCAGCACCCGGCCGAGCTGATCCCGCGTTTCATGCAGGTGTCCAAGGACGACCCTGCGGCCATGGTGCTGGGTCGGCCGGTGTTTGGGCCCGAGGCCCCGGCCCTGAGGGTCAACGGGCGCAAAGTGTCCAACGGCTGGGCCAACCTCGAGACAATGTGGATGGGCATTGGTGACTCGCTGTATGGCTTTCGTGTCTACCCGGTCGGGCCGCTGAGGGCGATCATGCGGCGGCACCGTTTCATGCGCCGCTTCGACTTCGACCCCGAGGCGGTGGTCCGTCTGTGCTGGGCGGGTGTCCGGCCGGTCAATGTCGATGCGCCGGTGCGCTACCTGAGCGCGGAAGAGGGCGGTGTCTCGCACTTCCGCTACCTGCGCGACAACACCTTGCTGACCTGGATGCACACCCGGCTTTTCCTCGGCTTCCTGCTGCGCCTGCCCCTGCTGGTGTGGCGCCGCATTCGCCCCACAGGAGCTTCGACATGAACCACCCGACGCCGCCCTCTGGCGCCCTCAAGGACGACCCGCGTCTCAAGGCCTATTTCGACGATGAGGCAGAGCGGCGCCAGCTCACGCAGGATCTGTTCAATCAGGCGGCGGGGGGGTACGACAGCGCCGAAAGCCTGACCGCGCTGGGCAGCGGGGCTTGGTACCGCCGCGAGGTGTTGCGCCGCTGTGGTCTGCGCGAGGGCATGACTCTGGTGGACGTGGCGGCCGGTACCGGACTGGTCACCGTGGCCGGTGTGGAACTGGTGGGTCCCTCCGGCCGCGTGATCGCGGTCGACCCTTCGCCAGGCATGCTGGCCGAGCTGCGCAAGAAGGTCTCGGTGGAGGTGATCGAGGCCTTTGCCGAAGCCATCCCCTTGCCCGATGCGCGGGCCGACTTCGTATCCATGGGCTACGCCCTGCGCCATGTGGATGATCTGGGGCGTGCCTTGGCGGAATACCACCGCGTGTTGCGCCCAGGAGGCAAGGTCTGCCTGATGGAGATCAGTCGGCCGAAGAGCCCGCTGCTGCGCAGCCTGATGCGGTTCCACATCTCGGTGCTGGTGCCGCTGCTGGCCCGACTGACCGGTCGGCATGCCGATGTCCGGCGGCTCTGGGCTTACTACGGTGACACCATTGAGGCCGCCATCGACCCGGAAACCATCCTGCGTGCCCTGCGCGAGGCCAGCTTTACCCAGGTGGAATGCACCGTCTCGCTGGGCGTGTTCCGCGAGTACACGGGCGTCAAAGCCGCCTGAGGCCAGCTTGAATACAACAGAGCTTTTCCTGGTGGCCATGGTGCTGGTCTTCAGCATCCCCTGGCTGGTCTGGCGCCTGCTGCGCACCGAGTCTTTTGCACCGCTGGTGGTGGTGCAGATCATGGCCGGCATCCTGCTGGGTCCGGGCATGCTGGGGCAGGCCGCCCCCGAACTGCACGCCACGGTGTTCACCCCGGCGGTGATCCAGTCCCTCAACGGCCTGGCCTGGTGGGGCGTGATGCTGTTCGTGATGATTGCCGGTGTCGAGCTGGACCTGCGGCAGGCCTGGGCCCACCGGGTCGAGAGCGGGGTCACGGCCGGCCTTGCGCTGGGCACGCCGCTCCTGCTGGGGGCGGGAGCCGGTCTGGTGTTGCTGGCCGGTGGTGGCTGGATCGGCCCGTCGGCCCGGCCCTGGCAGTTCGTGCTGGGCATCGGCATGGCCTGCGCGGTCACCGCTTTGCCCATCCTGATCCTGTTCATGGAAAAAATGGCCTTGCTGCGCCAGCCACTGGGCCAGCGCATCCTGCGCTATGCCAGCCTGGACGACATCGCCATCTGGGCGGTGCTGGCACTCATCCTCATGGACTGGACCCGGGTCGGCCGGCAGCTGGGTTTCCTGCTGGTGTTTGCGCTGGCCACCTGGCTGGTCCGGGCGCTCATGCGCCGCGTGCCCGAAGGTGACCGCTGGTACCTGGCGCTGATCTGGCTGGGCCTGTGCGCGCTGGGCTCTGACTGGGCCGGCCTGCACTTCATGGTCGGTGCTTTCCTGGCCGGTGCCGTGCTGGACGCCGACTGGTTCGACCAGGAACGCATGGACCTGCTGCGGCACCATGTGCTGCTGGTGCTGATGCCGGTGTTCTTCCTGTCCACCGGACTGCGCACCGAGTGGGCCATGGGCGGCTGGCCGGTGTTCCTGGCCGCTGCCATTCTGCTGCTGGCCGCGGTGGTCGGCAAACTGCTGGGGGTGCACATCGCCGGCCGCATCCTGCGCTGGCCCCCGGGCGAGGCGCGCATCGTGGGCTGGCTGCTGCAGACCAAGGCCTTGATCATGATCATCTTTGCCAACATCCTGCTGGACAAGGGGGTGATCACGGCGGATGCGTTCACCGCGCTGCTGCTGATGGCGGTGGCCAGCACGATGCTGACGGTGCCTTGTGTGACGCCTTTGCTGCAGAGGGTTCGTGGGTAGGGTTTTGGGTTAGTTGGGTTGGCCGGGCCGAAACCCGGCCAACCCAATTAACCGTCAGCAAGAAGAAGAGCGAGACCCGGCCAACAACTAAACCATCGCCCCCACCCCAACCCCAGGCAACATCCACTCCCCCTCAACCACCACATTCCCCACCAAGCCCCGCAAGGCCGCACCGTCCAGCCCCGGGTGCTCGGCCATCGCCTGCGCCAGGATCTGCGCCGCCAGTTGCCGCAGCTGCTGGCGGGATTGACGGATGCGCTCGCGGAAGGCGGCGGAGTCGAGGGTGTCGGTCAGGCTGCGGTTGAGCTCGGCGAACCAGGGCATGCCCGCCTGGTCGAGCATGGCAGGCGGATTGCGTCGCTCGCTGCAGGCGGACCACTGGCGCAGGAAGGCCTGCACCGCGCGGTTGAGCTGCTGGCAGTCGGCCAGCTCGGTGCGCAGCGCGGCCATGCTGGCCAGGTCGGTCAGGCGCTGGTGGAAGAAGAACTGTGCCAGCACACCCCAGTAGAAGGTGTAGTCCCAGATCACCTTGACCGGCAGCACCTCGGGATCGCCGAACAAAGGGTACTGGTCCTGGTAGAGCGTGAGGGTGCTGTCGTAGAACGAGTGCATCAGCTGGTCGAACAGCTGGATGTGGGCCCCCAGGCGTTCACCGCGCCGGTCCATCTCGACCAGCTCGGTGATGTAGGTGTTGCCGATGGCGATGAAGTCGCTGCCCGGCGAGTAGAACGGGTCGAGAAAGAAGCCGGCTTCACCACTGAGCGCCCAGCGGTGCTCCGAGAACAGTTGCTGGCAGTCGTAGGAGAAGCGCCTGAAAAATGCAAAGTCCTGCAGCAGGTGGCGTTTGCCGTCGAGCTCATCGAACAGCAGGGGCTGGTGTTGCTGCAGCCAGTCCATGGCCTTGTCGAAGCTGTCCATCCGGTCCAGTGGGTGCAGCGCCGGGTCGGCCACGATGCCTACCGAGTGCGACCCCGATGACAGCGGGATGAGCCAGACCCAATAACCCGCGCCGACCAGGTGGTTGGTTGATAGCCAGCGCGCCTGCGGGGTGCAGCGCTCGCGCCATTCGGTGTTGTCGCTCCAGTGGTCCAGCGTGATGCGGTCCTTGATGCGGAACCAGACGGCGTGGGCCGCATGGTCGTTGGTGCGGGACAGGCCAAGCTGGCGCTTGAGCAGCCCGGCGCGGCCACAGGCATCCACCACCCAGCGGGCCTGCACGCGGTGGGTCTGACCGGTAGCCGTGTATTCGACCGCGTGCGGCGCTTGGACCGTGTTTCGGTCGGCCGGTGCTTCTGACAGGGTGACCTGGCGCACCAGGGCCGACTGGACAAAGCGGACGCCCCGGCGCTGGGCCTCGGCGGCCAGGAAGTTCTCGAAGATGCCGCGATCGATCTGGTAGCTGGGCACCGACAGGTGCCGGCTGGCCCCGATCTCGGTCACCTGGTCGATGTCGCGCCGGCCTTCGCTGAAGAAAAAACGGAAGCCGAACTTGCGCAACTGGTGCTGGCGCAGGTGTTCACCCAGGCCCAGCACATGTTCAAAGTAGCGGGCGCCAATTTCGACGGTGGACTCGCCCACCTTGTGCGCCGCCTCGGGCAGGGGCAGGGTGCGCCGCTCCAGCACGAGCACGTCGATGTCGGGCATGCGGCTGCGCAGCTGCAGGGCCAGGCTGAGGCCGGCCAGACCACCGCCGAGGATGACGACGTCGTGGTGGATTGCGGGGGATTCGGATGTCATGCGCGAAGTATCGCGTGAAGCCCAGCGCGTTCGGCGAGTGACCCTGCCTTTCGCTGTGCCATCACCCGACGGGGGATCAGGCGGGTGCCAACGGCTGCGGCCGCAGGTTCAGGCTCAGCCCCGGATCGAGCGGCAGCCCCACCGGTCCGGGCCGCGCGCAGGCCAGTGCCTCCAGCAGGGGCAGGGCGGCTGCCATGCCGTGGTCGGCCAGGGCGGCACTGACCGGGTGGTGGACACGGGTTGGCGGGGCGGAGCGGCCGGCTTCGACCCGCCAGTCCAGCGCCAGGGCCTCCGAGAGCACCGGTTCGGCCGCCAGCACCAGGGCCACGGCCATCGGCGCCCTGGCCGGCACCAGTTGCGCCAGCGGTCCTGCGGCCGCGGTGTCGAAGGCGACCAGCAGCACCGGCGACCGCTGGCTGGCGCACTGCACCAGGGCTTCGAGCAGACCGTGGGCAAAGCTGTGCTCACCTGCGCTGATGGCGGTGCTGCCCCGGTGGCAGGCATGGACCTGGCTCCAGGCGCCGCTGGCGGCGTTGTGGATGGAGTGGATGAAGCGGGTGGGCGACACCAGCAGCGGTTGCCCGGCCAGCGTCTGGCACAGCTGGTCGATCACCGGCTGGTCGCCGTGGGCGGAGCTGAACACCGACAGCAACTCGTGGCCCGGGCGACCGGACGCGGTGAGGGCCTGGCGCGCGGCTTCCAGGGCCAAGGCCACCGACGCCGGTGCCCGCCGGCGTTCGGCGGGTGGCAGTTCGGTGGGCGCCGGCAGGCGTGTGCCAGGCCCGGGCAGCAGTGCACCGCCACGCCAGGCTGCGCTGGCGCTGGGCCAGTCGGGCAGGGTGGGGGCCCAGATGCCGATGCCCTCGATCCAGGCGCGGTGCTCAGCCATGGCCAGCTTCCCTTTCCGTGCCGGCAGTGCCACGTCCCCAGAGCAGCACACAATTGGTGCCCCCGAAGCCGAAGGCATGGCAGGCGGCCACGCGAACCTCGGCCTGCCGGGGCGTCAGGGCAATGCGCCCGCCGAAAGCCGGTTCGGGTTCGCTGGTCTGCGCCGTGCCCGGCATCCAGCCGCTTTGCAGGGCCTGCAGGCAGAAGGCGGAGCCCAGGATGCCGGCGGCCCCCAGGGTGTGGCCGGTCATGCCTTTGGTGGATGCGGCGTGGGTGTGTTCGCTGAACCTTCGCAGCAACATGGCCGCCTCGACCTCGTCGTTCTGTGGGGTCGCGGTGCCGTGCAGGTGGGCAAAATCGATCGCTTCGGCACCCAGGCCGGCGCTGGACAGGGCCTGGTCCAGCGCCTGTTCGGCGCCAAGCCCCTGGGGGTGGGGCGCCGACATGTGGTGGGCGTCGCTCGACTCGCCCCAGCCCAGCAACTGCAGGGGGCCCGGGCCTCGCTCCAGCAGCGCGAACCCGGCCGCCTCGCCCAGGTTGATGCCCTGCCGGCGCCGGTCGAAGGGGCGGCAGGGTTCGGGCGAGACCAGCTGCAGCGCATGAAAGCCGAACAGCACACTGCCGCACAACGAGTCGGCGCCACCGACCACCACGGCATCGGCCAGGTCCAGGCGCAGCAGCCGCTCGGCGGTGCAGAAGGCCTTGGCGCTGGAGGTGCAGGCGGTCGAGACCGTCTGGGCCACCCCACAGAGACCCAACGCCGCCTGAACGAACTGCACCAGGGCATGCAGGCTGTAGAGACGGGAGGCAGCTTCTCCCGAGGGAAAGGCTGCGCCCTGAGCCAGATCACGGTAGGCGTCTTCGGTGGCGCCGATGCTGGAGGTGGACGTGCCCAGCACCAGCGCAACCCGGTCGGGGCCATGGCGCTCCACCGCCACACGCACCGCGTCCATGAAGCCGTCTGCCTGCAGAGCCTGCCAGGCCAGCCGGTGGTTGCGGCAGTCCCAGGCCCGCCAGTTCTCGGGCAAGGGAGTGTCCAGACCGTCGACGCGGCCGACCCAGGTCGGGAGCAAGGCCAGTGGCGGATGTTGTCCCAGTGGGCGCTCGTCGAGTGGCCTCAATCCGCTGCGCCCTGTCCGGGTGGCCTCGGCCAGCGCGCGCAGGCCCGGGCCGAGGGCCGAGGTCACGGTGATGGCACTGACGTGGTTGGGTGTGAGCGAGGAGGGCACGGCGGATCCGGTGGGTGAACGCATTGTAGGAAGGCGCGGGCGAGCCGGAGAGAGCCCGTAAAATAGCGCCAGATCCCCACGACACCGGCAGGGGAGCGCCGGCGAAGACGGTCCCAGGGGATCGCTTGGCGGCGTGTCCTGGCGTCCCGCAGGGCGGGCGTCTGCCGGTCACCGATTCCGCTCTACGCCAGCCATGTCTACCCCTACTTCGCCCGAAACCGTCGACGCCCTGTTGCCCGAGGTGGCCCAGCTCATCGTCGAGGCACTGAACCTGGATGTGGCGCCCGCCGATATCAACCCCGATGCGCCGCTGTTCGGTGAGGGGCTGGATCTGGACTCCATCGACGTGCTGGAAATCGCACTGGTGATCTCCAAGAAGTACGGCTTCCAGATGAAGTCCGACGACGAGAACAACGAGCGCATCTTCGCGTCCCTGCGCGCACTGACCGCGCACATCGCCGCCCAGCGCACCCAATGAGCGGTTCTCCGGTGCGGCTGTTTCGCCTGATGGGCGTGGTCGTGCTGGCGGTGGCCTGGGCGGTGGCGGCGCACATCACAAGCGCCAGTGGCGAGCCCTCGGGCTGGGGCGCAGCGCTGGCCCTGCTGCCACTGGGTCTGGCGCTGGCGCTGGGTTTGTGGCGGGTGCCACAGCGCGGCGTGGCCGCGCTCGGCGCGCTGGCGGCACTGGCCCTGCTGGCCTGGCTGTGGCCCCTGTTGCGGACCCAGGTGGCCTTGCTCTACTTCGTGCAGCAGGTGGGCATCTATGTCATGCTGGCCGCCTTGTTCGGCCGCAGCCTGGCCGGACCAGGCGAGTCCCTGGTCACCCAGATGGCACGGCGCCTGCACGGTGGCGCGCTCACCGACAGGCAGGCCAGTTACACGCGTGCCGTGACCGTGGCCTGGACCCTCTTCTTTCTGGGCATGGCCACGGTGTCGAGCTTGCTCTTTTTGCTGGCCAGTCCGGCCACCTGGTCGGTCTTTGCCAACCTGCTGGGAGCGCCGCTGATTGGCCTGATGTTTATCGGCGAGTTCCTGGTGCGCTGCTGGATGCTGCCGCCCGGTGAGCGGTCCACCCTGGCCGACGCGGTGCGCGCGTGGCGCCAGCACCAGTCGGACTCCACACCATGAACCCGTCCCATCCGGTTCCGCTGTCTTCCGTGACCGACCTCGACTCCGTGGTGGCCTGGGGCCCGCAAGGTGGGCGTCGCCTGCGCGACTTGCTGGCCGATGCCCGGGCCTTGCTGGGTGCGCTGCCCGAAGGCGGCCACCTGCTCAATGTGTGCCAGGACCGCTACCGGTTTGCCGTCGGCTTCGTGGCCGGCCTGCTGGGCGGGCGGGTCAGCCTGCAGCCGGCCTCGCAGTCGCCCGAGACCTTGCACCGCATCCGCGCCGCGCACCCCGATGTGGTCTGCCTGACCGACAGCACCTTCGACAGCCAGGGACTGCCTTGTGTGATCTACCCCGACACGCTGCAGGCACGACCGCAGGACGTGCGGGAAGTGCCAGCCTTTGAGGCCGATCGCCTGGTGGCCATCCTGTTCACGTCGGGATCGACCGGCCTGCCCCAGCCTCACGGCAAGACCTGGGGCCGGCTGGTCCGCAACGGCCGTGTCGAGGCCGAGCGGCTGGGGCTGGTGGCCAGGCCACACGGCATCGTGGGCACCGTGCCGGTGCAGCACAGCTACGGCTTCGAATCGACCTTTCTGATGGCCTTGCAAAGCGGCAGTCCGTTCTGGACCGGCAAGCCCTTTTATCCACAGGACATCGTGACCGCCCTGGCGGCGCTGCCAACGCCACGGCTGCTGGTCACCACACCGTTCCATCTGCAGTCGCTGCTGGCGTCCGGGCTGGACTTGCCGCCGACCGACCTGCTGCTGTCGGCCACCGCCCCTTTGTCCGGGCACCTGGCCAGCCAGGCCGAGTCGCGTTTTGGCGCGCCGCTGCACGAGATCTATGGCTCGACCGAGAGTGGCCAGCTGGCCAGCCGCCGCACCACCGACGGCCCCGAGTGGACCTTGCTGGAAGGTGTCGGGTTGTTGGTCGAAGGGGACGGCGCCTTCGCCTCGGGTGGTCATGTCGAGGGACGTGTGCCGCTGTCCGACCTGATCGAACCCCTGCCGGGCGGACGTTTTCTGCTGCACGGTCGCCACGCCGACCTGGTCAACATCGCCGGCAAACGCACTTCGCTGGCCTACCTGAACCACCAGATCGGCGCCGTGCCGGGGGTGGTCGACGCGGCCTTCTTCCTGCCCGACGAGACCGACGATGACGCAGCGGCCGTGACCCGCCTGTGTGCCTTTGTGGTCGCACCCGGGCTGTCGCGCGAGGCGGTGCTGGCCGGTTTGCGCCCGCGCATCGACGCGGTGTTCATGCCCCGGCCGCTGGTGCTGCTGGATGCCCTGCCACGCAACAGCACCGGCAAGCTGCCGCGCGAGGCGCTCAGGGTCCTGCATGCGCAGTGGCTGGATTCGCAGCCACCGGGCTGAACGCAACAGAAATGACGATGACCCACCACTGGACCGTTCCTGCCGATCTGCCCGCCCTGGTCGGTCACTTTCCTGGCCGGCCCATCGTGCCCGGCGTGGTGCTGCTGGACCGGGTGCTGCTGCTCGCTGCTCAAACGACCGGGCGATCGACCGGCTGGTGCATCGACAACGCCAAGTTCTTCCGGCCCGTGGGTCCAGGAACAACACTGTCATTTGAGCTGTTCACCCGACCCTCCGGCGCGCTCGCCTTCGCTGTGCGTGATGGTGAGCACGAGGTTGCCTCCGGCATCCTGGGCTGACGGCATGGAGACGCGGCCCGAATGGACCCGGCGCGAGGAGCGCAGCAGCACCGCCGTGCTGCGCCTGATGGTCTGGCTTTCCCTGCGCCTGGGCCGGGCCGCCAGCCGCTGGGTGCTGTACGGCATTGCGGCCTATTTCGTGCTGTTCGCGCCGGCCGCCCGCCGTGCCAGCCGTGAGTACCTGGGGCGCGCCCTGGGTCGCCCGGCCGGCTGGGGCGACGGTTTTCGCCATGTGCTCTCGTTCGCCTCCACGGTGCACGACCGCATCTACCTGCTCAACGACCGCTTCGACCTGTTCGATATCCGGTCCACGGGGCACGAACATGTGCAGGCGCTGCAGGCCCGTGGCGAAGGGGTCATCATGATCGGTGCCCACCTGGGCAGCTTCGAGGCCCTGCGGGCCGTCGGGCGGCATTTCGGTGGTGCGCGCGTGGCCATGCTGATGTACGAAGAAAACGCCCGCAAGATCAACCAGACGCTGGAGGCGATCAATCCGGTGGCGACCCAGGACATCATTGCGCTGGGTCAGCCCGGCTCCATGCTGACCGCGCGCGACCGGCTCGACCAGGGCTACCTGGTGGGCATGCTGGCCGACCGTCGCCTGGGCGCCGACCCGACCAGCGACCAGGACTTTCTGGGTG
Source organism: Burkholderiales bacterium (assembly GCA_030604135.1). GTDB lineage: Bacteria > Pseudomonadota > Gammaproteobacteria > Burkholderiales > Burkholderiaceae_C > Hydrogenophaga. The sequence goes on from JAUVWL010000011.1 coordinate 70,770, forward strand.
CCCCGGCTCCCTTTCCCGACGGCCCGTTCCGGGTGGCGGCCATGCTGCGCCGTCCGGTGATCTTCATGACCGGGCTTTACCTGGGCGGCAACCGCTATCACATACACTTTGAACCACTGGCCGATTTCACCGACACCGGGCCGGCCCAGCGCACGGCGGCCATGGCCGCTGCCCAGCGGGCCTATGCCGATCGCCTGAGCCATTTCTGCCGCATCGCGCCCTACAACTGGTTCAACTTCTTCGACTTCTGGCGCGCTTCATGACCCGTCGGCTTCTTGCTCTTCTCCTTCTGGGGGCTTCCTGGCCGGCGCTGGCCAGCGGCTTCACCATTGAGCAGCTCATGCGCGGCCTGGCCGCCCATCCGGGGGGGACCGTGCGTTTCGTCGAAACGCGGCATGTCGCGGTGCTTGATGTGCCGATCGTCAGCACTGGCGAGATGACCTACACGCCACCCGACCGGCTGGAGAAGCGCACCCTCACGCCGCGCCCGGAGCGTCTGCTGCTCGAGCGCGACACCCTCACGCTGGAGCGCGACCAGCGGCGCATGAGCCTGCGCCTTGGCAACCGGCCCGAGGTGCTGGCTTTTGTGGACAGCATCAGGGGCATGCTGGGCGGTCACCACCAGGCGCTGGAGCGCAACTACCTGATGCAGTTGCAGGGGACCCAGCAGCGCTGGGTGCTGACCCTCTACCCCAAGGACCATGAAATCGCCGCCCTGGTGCAACGCATCACCGTGACCGGCCAGGTCGATCAGGTGCGCTCCATCGAATACCTGCAGGCCGACGGCGACCGTTCGGTGCTCGAGGTCGAGTCGGTCAAACCATGAGGTCAGGCGCCTGGCGCGTGCTGCTGATCTGGCTGGCAGCGATGCTGGCCGGTGTGGCTGTGGTCGCCCAGAGCCGGTTCACGGCCGACATGTCGTTTTTTCTGCCGAGCGATCCGACGCCTGGGCAGCAGGCCATGGTTGAGCAGGTCCGTGAGGGCTCGGTAGCCCGGCTGCTGATGCTGGGCATCGAAGGGGGCGACACCGCCAGCCGCGCCCGCCTGTCCCGTGAGCTCAAGAAACGCCTGGATGCTGGTGGCAGTTTCGAAGGGGTACAGAACGGGCAGTCCGACACCGAGGATTCGGTGCGCGGGCTGCTGCTGGCCAACCGCTACCTGCTCAGCCCGGCGGTCACGCCCGAGCGTTTCACGGTCGCCGGGTTGAGGCAGTCCATCGACGACAGCCTGGACCTGCTGACCTCACCTGCCGGCATGCTGATGCGTCCGCATCTGCTGGAAGACCCGACCGGGGAATTGTGGGCCCTGCTGCAAGGGCTGCAGGTGGGCCAGCAGCCCGACAGCATCGACGGGGTGTGGGCATCTCGGGATGGCGACAGGGCTCTTCTGTTGGCCAAGACACGCGCGGACGGGGCCGACACCGACGGCCAGCAGCGCGCCATCGAGACCGTTCGGTCCAGTTTTGAAGCGGCGCGAGAGGAACTGGGTTTGCCGGATGCGCAGCTGCTGGTGTCTGGCCCTGGCGTTTTTGCGGTGCAAGCGCGCGAGACCATTCGCACCGAGGTGACCCAGCTGTCTCTGCTGGGGGCTAGCTTGATCGTCCTTTTGCTGCTGTCGGTGTACCGCTCGCCGCGCCTTCTGGGCCTGGGCCTGTTGCCCGTGGCATCGGGCGCGCTGGCCGGCATGGTTGCGGTCAGCTGGGTGCATGGCACTGTGTTCGCCATCACGGTGGGCTTCGGTCTGGCGCTGATCGGTGAAGCGGTCGACTACGCCATCTACTATTTCGTGCAGGCCGGTCGCATCGGTGCGGCGGCCTGGCAGGAGCGTTTCTGGCCAACGGTGCGCCTGGGTGTCCTGACCTCGGTGGCCGGTTTCGGCGCCCTGTTGTGGGCCGGGTTCCCCGGCCTGGGCCAGCTGGGTCTCTACGCGTTGACCGGTGTGCTGGTGGCGGCACTGGTCACCCGCTTTGTGCTGCCGGCCGTGGTTCCCGACGGCCTGCCCGTGCGTGACCTGGCGCCCCTGGGTCAGCGCCTGGAGCGCTTCATTGAGCGCCTGCGTCGCTTGCGCTGGTCGGCTTTGGTGTTGGCGCTGCTGGCCCTGGTCTGGCTGTTTCAGCAACGTGACGGTCTGTGGCAGCCGGACATCTCGGTGCTGAGCACCGCGCGCGCAGATGACCTGGCGCTGGACGGACGCCTTCGCGACGACATCGGTGGCCCGGACAGCCGCTACCTGCTGGTGGTCAAGGGGCCCGACCAGGAGTCGGTGCTGCAGCGGGTGGAGTCCTTGACGCCCCGCCTGGACGCGCTGCTGGCGCAGGGCCTGATCGGTGGCTACGACAGCCCGACCCGATTCCTTCCCAGCGAGCGCACCCAGCGCAGCCGGCAGGCGGCCCTGCCCGATGCGGACCTGCTGCGTGAGCGCCTGGCCGAGGCACAGGTCGGCTCGCCTTTGCCTGCGAGTCGTCTGGAGCCGTTCATCCAGGCCGTGGCGGCCGCCCGTGACCAGCCCCTGCTGCACGCGGAAGACCTGAAAGGCAGCGGGTTGGACCTGCTGGTCGGTGCCCTGCTGATGGAAGCCTCGGATGGCTGGCGGGCCGTGTTGCCCCTGCACCCGGCATCGGACCAACAGGGGTCGGACCTGGACGGTGAACGTGTTGCCCAGGCACTGGCGGAAACTGATGCGCTGTTCATCGACCTCAAGGGTGAGCTGGACGGCCTGTATGACAGCTACCTGGGCGAGGCCGTGTGGCTGTCGCTGGCCGGTGTCGTGCTGGTACTCCTCTTGCTGGCAGTGACCATGCGCTCGGTGCGGCGCCTGCTTTCGGTGCTGCTGCCGCTGGCCCTGGCGGTGGTGTTGCTCATAGCCGGCCTGCACCTGAGCGGCGAACGTCTGCACCTGCTGCACCTGGTCGGTTTGTTGCTGGTGGTGGCGGTGGGGTCGAACTACGGCCTGTTCTTCGACCGGACAGCGGCCGGGCAAGGCTTGGAACCGAGCACATTGTCGGCCATGGCGGTCGCCAACCTGACCACCGTCATCGGCTTCGGCATGCTGTCCTTCTCCACCGTGCCGGTGCTGCACGCCATTGGCATCACCGTCGGTCCCGGGGCCTTGCTGGCCTTTGTGCTGGCGGCCATGTTTTCTCCCGGGGGGGCACGCCCATGAACCCACCCGTCCACCGGCCGTCCCATGCCGACATCTGGTTGCGTCAGGGTGCCGACACGTTGCTGGTGCTGCTGCCCGGTGCCCTGATGCGACCGGCCGATATCGAGGCCGCCGGCTGGTTTGAGCAGGTGCACCGGCGCGGACTGGCACTGGACCTGTGTGCCGCCGACATGGACATGGACCGCATCATTGGCGGTGCACCACTGGCCGAGCTGCAGCAGGGGCTGCTGGCGCCGGCCCGGGCGCACTACCGCCGGCTCTGGCTGGGGGGCATTTCGCTGGGCGGTCTGATGTCCATGGTGCATGCGTCCGAACATGCGGACCAGGTCGACGGCCTGTGCCTGATCGCGCCCTACCCGGGCAGTCGCCTGGTGGCCAACACCATCCGCCGCGCCGGGGGGCTGGCGCACTGGCGCCCCAATGCCGTCCAACAGCAGGACCCCGAGTACCAGGTCTGGCACTGGCTGCGCTCGCCCCCGGCCGACCTGCCGGTCTTTGTCGGCCACGGGCGGGACGACCGCTTTGCCGACGGCATGGCGGCGCTGGCTGCGTGTTTTCCGCCCGCGTCGCGCCATCTGGTCGACGGTGACCACGACTGGCCGGCATGGCAATGCCTTTGGCAGCTGTTTCTCGATCGGGGCCACTTCCCGGTGGCAGGAGGGCCCGAATGAACCGACGCTGGACACCCTCACCCGCGCTGAAGGCCAGCGCCGCGCTCCATGTGGCGTCTGTCGCCGCGGCGGTGGCCGTGCCCGGTGCCTGGCCCTGGGCGCTGGGCGCCCTGGCGCTCAACCACGCGGCGCTCACCACAGCAGGCCTGCTGCCGCGCACCCATCTGCTGGGCCCCAACCTGACGCGCCTGCCGGCGGCGTCGGCCGATCGGCACGAGGTTGCCCTGACCCTGGACGACGGGCCCGACCCGGCCGTCACACCGCAGGTGCTTGACCTGCTGGACGAGGCCGGTGTGAAGGCCAGCTTCTTCTGCATTGGTTGGCGGGCCCGCGAGCACCCGGCGCTTTGCCGCGAGATCGTGCGCCGTGGCCACCGGGTGGAAAACCATGGCGACGCCCATTCGTGGGCCTTCTCCACCTTTGGCTATCGCCGCATGAAGGACGATATCTCGGCCGCCCAGGCCACACTGTCCGACATCACCGGCCAGGCACCACGCTTCTTTCGGGCGACAGCCGGTCTGCGCAACCCGATCCTCGATCCGGTGCTCACCCACCTGGACCTGCGGCTGGCCGCCTGGACACGACGCGCCTACGACAGCCGCACCGGCAACCCGGACACGGTGCTGGCGCGGCTGACGCGCGGCTTGGGCCCGGGCGACATCCTGTTGCTGCACGACGGCCATGGCGCCCGCACGCCGGACGGAAGCCCTGTGGTGCTGGCCGCCCTGCCACGCCTGCTGGACACCCTGAAACAACACCATCTGAAGACCGTGACCCTGCACCAGGCCTGCCCATGACGCCAGACGAAAAGCAATTCCTCCGCCGCCTGCTCGACCGCGCCAGCGCGCCTTTCCGTGCGGCCGGACCTTTTGCCTACCACTATGCGCGCGGCAAACTCGGCGGTGACCCGATCTTCCGCGAGCTGCTGCGCCAGGGCCTGTTGCCGGACGGTGGCCGGTTTCTTGACCTGGGCAGCGGCCAGGGCAGCCTGTTTGCCTGGTTGCTGGCCGCCGCCGAGTTGCACCGCGAGGGCGACTGGCCGGCCGGCTGGCCCGCGCCGCCACAGCCGCAGGCCCTGCGCGGTGTCGAACTCATGCCGCGTGACGTCGAACGGGCCGCCCAGGCCTTCGGCGCCGGCCACCCGATGGTGCGGGTGGAGCAGGGCGACATGTGCCGCACCGACTTCGGCCAGGCCGACCTCGTCACCATCCTGGATGCGCTGCACTACTTCGACCACGCCGGTCAGGCCGACGTGCTGCGCCGCATCCACCAGGCGTTGCCGCCCGGCGGCCTGTTCCTCACCCGCATCGGCGACGTCAGCGCCGGTCTGCCCTACCACGTGAGCAACTGGGTCGACCACATCGTCACCTTTGCCCGCGGACACCGGCTGCCCCGCCTGTACGCGCGCCCTCTGGCAGAATGGAAAACGTTGCTGCAGGCCACCGGATTCGAGGTGCGCAGCCAGGACATGAGCGGCGACAAGCCTTTCGCCAACGTCATGCTGCTCTGTCGCAAGCCGGCCATGGAGACCCCCGCTTGAGCCCCTGCCAACTCACCGCCTACACCGCCACGTCCTGCCTGGGGCAGGGACTGGCCGCACACCGCGATGCCCTGCTGGCCGACCACAGCGGTCTGGCACCCTGTACCTTCGAGACGGTGCGGCTCGACACCTGGGTCGGTGAGGTGTCCGGTGTCGATACCGTGGTGCTGCCGTCCACGCTGGCCCACTTCGACTGCCGCAACAATCGGCTGGCGGCCCTGGGCCTGGAGGCCGACGACTTTGGCGACCGGGTGCGCGAGGCCACCGCCCGCCATGGCCGCGACCGGGTGGGGGTGTTCATGGGCACCAGCACCTCCGGCATCCTGCAGACCGAGCTGGCGTACCGCCGCCGCGATGCGGTCTCCGGCGCCCTGCCGGCCGACTTCGACTACCGCCACACCCACAACAGCTTCTCGCTGGCCGATTACGTGCGGGCCCATTTCGGACTGGAGGGCATGGCCCTGGTGATCTCCACCGCCTGCTCGTCCAGCGCCAAGGTGTTCGCCGCGGCGGCGCGTCAACTGGCGCTCGGTCGCATCGATGCGGCGGTTGTGGGGGGTGTCGACAGCCTGTGCCTGACCACACTGTACGGCTTCGCCTCGCTGGGCCTGACCTCGGCGCGCCCCTGCCGTCCCTGCGATGCCGAACGCGATGGCATCTCGATCGGCGAGGCGGCGGCCTTTGCCCTGTTGGAGCGCGCCAGCGATCGGCCGCCCGCCGGCACCGTCCTGCTCGAAGGGGTGGGCGAGTCCAGCGACGCCTACCACATGTCTTCGCCGCACCCCGAAGGTCTGGGCGCCCGGCTGGCCATGGAGGCGGCCTTGCGCTCGGCCGGTCTGCAGGCCGGCGACATCGACTACATCAACCTGCACGGCACCGCTACCCCGGCCAACGACGCCGCCGAAGGCCGTGCCGTGGCCGGGCTGTTCGGCGACCGGGTCCCGTGCTCCTCGACCAAGGGCGCCACCGGCCACACCCTGGGTGCCGCGGGCGGGCTGGAGGCGGTGCTCTGTGCCATCGCGCTGACCGAAGGCCTACTGCCCGGCAGCCCGGGTACCGAGGCGCTCGAACCGGCCCTGCCGGTGGACGTGGTGCGCCGCACGCGCGCCGCGACACTGCGCCACGTGCTGAGCAACTCCTTCGGCTTCGGGGGCAGCAACTGCGCGCTGGTGCTGGGGGTGGCTGCATGAGGCCATCCACCAAACGCCCCCCGCAGACGGTCTGGATCGACGGTATCGGCCTGATCGCGCCCGGCCTCCCCGACTGGCCCACCGCCCGCGCGGTACTGCGCGGCGAGCAGACCCATGTGCCGGCACCCAGCGTGCTGCCGGCGCCGGCCCTGCTGCCCTCGGCCGAGCGCCGGCGCGCCAGCCGCGTGGTCAAGCTGGCGCTGGCCGCCGGGCTGGAGGCCGTGACCCACGCGGGCGCCGACGCGGCCTCCCTGGCCACCGTGTTCACGGCTTCCGGGGCCGACGGCCACAACTGCCACGCCTTGTGCGAGCAACTGGCCAGCGACGATCGCCAGATCTCGCCAACCCGCTTTCACAACTCGGTGCACAACGCCGCCGCCGGCTATTGGGGCATCGCCACCCGCTCGATGGCGCCCTGCCAGGTGCTGTGCGCCTACGATGCCAGTTTTGGCGCCGGCCTGATCGACGCCGTGGCCCAGGTGGTGCTGGAGCGCCAGCCCGTGCTGCTGGTGGCCTACGACAGCGAATACCCCGAGCCGCTGCATGCCGCGCGCGACACCCCCGACGCCGGTGCCGTGGCCCTGCTGCTCACGCCCGAAGCCGGCCCGCGGTCGCTGGCCAGCCTCAGGTGGCACAGCGATTCGGCCGCGCCCGACAGGCTGTCCGATTCGTCGCTGGAGTCGCTGCGCCAGCAGATCCCGGCTTTGCGCGCGCTGCCCCTGCTGCGGGCGCTGGCCTGCGGACAGGCCGCATCGGTCTGCCTGGAATACCTGCCGCCCATGCAGCTGCGCATCGAGGTGCAGCCGTGCTGATCGACCGCGCCGGCATTGCGGCCCGCATTCCCCACCACGGCGACATGTGCCTGCTCGACGCTGTGCGGGCCTGGTCGCCCGAGGCCATCGACTGCGTGGCGGTCAGCCACACCGATCCGTCCAACCCCTTGCGGTCCGACGGCCGCCTGGGCGCTGCCCACGGCATCGAGTACGCCGCGCAGGCCATGGCGGTGCATGGTGCCCTGCTGGCCGGCGCCTCGGGTGGACCGCCGAGGCAGGGTTACCTGGCCAGCGTGCGCGGCGTCAGCCTGCATGTGGACCGGCTCGATGACCTGCCTTCACCGCTGGACGTGCGGGCCGAGCGCATCTCGGGCGACGGACTGCACATCCTCTACCGCTTTGCCGTTCACCACCAGGGCCGCTGCCTGCTCGAAGGCCGGGCCGCGGTGATGCTGGACGCCGACCCCCCCACCCCGGAGAACCGTTCATGAAGCGCGCCCTCGTAACTGGAGGCAGCGGCGGCATCGGCGCGGCCATCTGTCGCCGCCTGGCCGCCGACGGCCTGCATGTCATCGTCCATGCCAACCGGGGTCGCGACCGCGCCGAGGCCCTGGTTGCCGAGATCCGTCAGGCCGGGGGCTCGGCCGAGGCGGTGCAGTTCGATCTGTCCGACCGAGCCACCACTGGGGCGGCGGTCGAAGCCCTGCTGCAGGTGGGTCCGCCGGTGCAGGTGCTGGTGAACAACGCCGGCCTGCACGATGACGCGGTGTTCCCGGGCATGCGGCCCGAGCAGTGGGACCGTGTGCTTGATGTGTCGCTGGGCGGCTTCTACAACGTCACGCAGCCGCTGACCCTGCCCATGCTGCGCACCCGCTGGGGCCGCATCGTCAACATCACCTCGGTGGCCGGCATCACCGGCAACCGGGGCCAGGTCAATTACGCTGCGGCCAAAGGTGCCCTGCACGCGGCCACCAAGTCGCTGGCGCTGGAACTGGCCAGTCGGGGCGTGACGGTCAACGCGGTGGCGCCGGGCATCATCGAGACCGGCATGATCGACGGCAGCTTCGATGCGGCGGCCATCAAGCGAATGGTGCCCATGCAGCGTGCCGGTCAGCCGGAAGAAGTCGCTGAGCTGGTGGCTTTCCTGGCGTCCGACAAGGCGGCCTACATCTCCGGCCAGATCATCTCCATCAATGGCGCGATGATCTGAGAGGCTGACAGGCAATGGGTCATGCCCGCGCCGCGCCTCAGCGGTAGGGGTTCTTCAGGCCCAGTCCGGCCAGGATTTCGATCTCCCGGGCCTCCATGGCCTCGGCGTCCGCTTCGCCCGTCTCGTGGTCCCAGCCCTGGGCGTGCAGGGTGCCATGCACCAGCAGGTGGGTGTAGTGCTCGGCCAGCGTTTTCTTCAGGTCCTTGGCCTCGCGCGCGACCACCGGCGCACACAGCACCAGATCGGCCATCACCAGGGGCTCGGTGGCGTAGTCGAAGGTGAGCACGTTGGTCGCATAGTCCTTGCCGCGGTAATCACGATTCAGGGCACGGCCTTCGTCTTCGTCGACGATGCGCACCGTGATCTCGGCATCGGTCTCAAGGGCGTGGCGGATGGCGCGCTGCACCCGGTGGCGGGGCAGGGCGGCGCGGTGGACGTCGGCTCGGCTCAGGGCGCCAAACTGCAGCGACAGGCTCAGGCTGGGCAGGGACATGGTGGCGGGGGATTGATGCGGGTTGGGGTCAGGGCCTGACCGCGCGGCAGTCGGCCAGCCGCACCTGCTCGCGGGCCGTGTGGTCGGCCGCCAGAAAGGCCAGGAAACCTTCGTCGCCCTTGCTGTGCCAGCGCAGGCCGGCTTCCTCGTCCAGTGCCACATAGCGCGCGCCCGATGCCGATGGCCGGTTCTGCATCAGGTGGGTGCGACCCTGGTGGTGCAGGGCCGCAAAGGACAGGCCGCTGCGCAGGTTCAGGTAGGCGACCTCAAGTTCGACACCGCCTGCGCAGCGGTAGCGCCGGGTGTGGCTCTCGAAGTCCGGACCGCTGATGGCGCCGGGTCGGGGGGTGGTCCCGGTGGCTTGCAAGCCCGGTGTGGCGCAGCCGCCCAGCAGCACGGTGAGCCCGCCCAGCAGGGCCGTCGCGACCACACCCAAGGAATGAGAAGAGGCGGCCATGGCGATCCCTTCAGCTGCTCTTGCGTCGGCTGCGGGTGGGCAGCGGCGGCAGGTCGTCGGCGTTGCCACGCACGTCGTAAGCGTCAACGATGCGGGCCACCAGCGGGTGCCGCACCACGTCGGCGCTGGTCAGGCGGTTGAAGGCAATGCCCTGCAGGCGCTTGAGCACCCGCTCGGCGTCGATCAGGCCCGACAACTGGGTGCGGGGCAGGTCGATCTGGCTCACGTCGCCGGTGACCACGGCCTTGCTGCCGAAACCGATGCGGGTGAGGAACATCTTCATCTGCTCGGGCGTGGTGTTCTGCGCCTCGTCCAGGATGACAAAGGCGTGGTTGAGCGTGCGCCCGCGCATGAAGGCCAGCGGTGCGATCTCGATCTGCTGGCGCTCGAAGGCCTTCTGGACCTTGTCGAAGCCCATCAGGTCGTACAGCGCGTCGTACAGCGGGCGCAGGTAGGGGTCGACCTTCTGCGTCAGGTCGCCCGGCAGAAAACCCAGGCGCTCGCCAGCCTCGACCGCCGGGCGCGTCAGCACGATCTTCTGCACTGCGCTGCGCTCCAGCGAGTCGACCGCACAGGCCACCGCCAGGTAGGTCTTGCCGGTGCCGGCCGGCCCGATGCCAAACGTGATGTCGTGGGTGGCCATGTTCTCCAGGTAGCGGGCCTGGTTGGGCGTGCGCCCGCGCACCTCGCCGCGCCGCGTCTGCATGGCCAGGGCTTCGTCACCGGCCTCGGGCAGGGCGGTGTCGCCGGCCAGCATCAGCTGCACCTGCTCGTCCGGGATGGGCTTGCGCGCCATCTCGTACATGGCCTGCAGCACCTCCATCGCCTGCTGGGCTCGCGCCTTGGGACCTTCGACGCGGAACTGTTCGAATCGGTGCGCCACCTTGACCTGCAGCGCGGCTTCGATGCTGCGGATGTGGCGGTCCATCGGGCCGCACAGGTGGGCCATGCGCTCGTTGTCGGGTGGGGCGAAGGTGTGGCGCAGGATCAAGCCGATAATCTCCGGAGAACCAAGGAAATACCCCGATGATAGGCAAGTTGACCGGCACCCTGCTGGAAAAGAACCCGCCGCAGATCCTGATCGACTGCCAGGGCGTGGGCTACGAGGTGGATGTGCCCATGAGCACCTTCTACCACCTGCCGGCGGCCGGCGAGAAGGTGTCGCTGCTGACGCACTTTGTCGTGCGCGAGGACGCCCAGATCCTGTACGGCTTTGGCAGCGCGCCCGAGCGCGAGGCCTTTCGGCAGCTGATCCGCATCAGCGGTGTCGGACCGCGCACGGCGCTGTCGGTGCTGTCTGGCCTGTCGGTGGCCGAGCTGGCGCAGGCGGTGACCGCCCAGGAGACCGGTCGCATCGTCAAGGTGCCTGGCATCGGCAAGAAGACGGCCGAGCGCCTTCTGCTTGAGCTCAAGGGCAAGCTGGGTGCCGACCTGCCGCTGCCGGGCAGCGCGGCGGCTGTGGGCGACGCCGCCAGCGACATCCAGCAGGCGCTGATGGCCCTGGGCTACAACGAAAAGGACGCCGCCGCCGCGCTGAAGGCCTTGCCGGCCGGTGTGGGGGTGAGCGAAGGCATCAAGCTGGCGCTGAAGTCGCTGGCGAAATAAGCACACCAGACACGCATGACCATCCAGACCGACGACTTCGCTCCCCCTCCGCGTGTGGTGTCGGCCGCGGCCGCTTCCCCCAAGGAAGAGGCCATCGAGCGAGCGCTGCGCCCCAAGCTGCTGGACGAATACGTCGGTCAGCAGAAGGTGCGCGAGCAGCTGGAGATCTTCATCGGCGCGGCCAGGAAGCGCGCCGAGGCCCTGGACCATGTGCTGCTGTTCGGCCCGCCGGGCCTGGGCAAGACCACGCTCTCCCACATCATCGCGCAGGAGCTTGGCGTGAACCTGCGCCAGACCAGCGGCCCGGTGCTGGAAAAACCCAAGGACCTGGCGGCGCTGCTGACCAACCTCGAACCCAACGACGTGCTGTTCATCGACGAGATCCACCGGCTTTCACCCGTCGTCGAGGAAATCCTGTACCCGGCGCTGGAGGACTACCAGATCGACATCATGATCGGCGAGGGGCCGGCGGCACGCAGCATCAAGCTGGACCTGCAGCCCTTCACCCTGGTGGGCGCCACCACGCGCGCCGGCATGCTGACCAACCCGCTGCGCGACCGCTTTGGCATCGTGGCGCGGCTGGAGTTCTACACCCCGGCCGAACTGCAGCGCATTGTCACCCGCAGTGCCGGCCTGCTGAACGCGCCCATCGACCCCGAGGGCGCGTTCGAGATCGCGCGCCGCAGCCGGGGCACGCCACGCATTGCCAACCGCCTGTTGCGCCGGGTGCGCGACTATGCCGACGTGAAGGGCGATGGCCACATCACGGCCGACATAGCCGGCCGCGCGCTGACCATGCTGGACGTCGACCCCGAAGGCTTCGACCTGATGGACCGCAAGCTGCTGGAGGCGGTGATCCACCGCTTCGACGGCGGCCCGGTGGGGCTGGACAACATCGCGGCCAGCATCGGCGAGGAGCGCGACACCATCGAGGACGTGATCGAGCCCTACCTGATCCAGCAGGGTTACCTGCAGCGCACGCCGCGCGGTCGCACCGCCACGCTGGCCGCCTACCGCCACCTGGGCGTGGCACCGCCGGCCGCCGAGGGCGGGCTGTTCGGCGCCTGAAGTCTCGATGCAGGGCACGGTCGAGCGGCTGTCCGATGGCAGCGAGGTATTCCGGGCCAGCTGGCGCGGCGGTACCACGCTGCTGGCCGCCTTCATCCTGATGCTGGGCTTGCTGATGGCCTGGTGGGCGCTGGCCGACGAGGAAGCACCGCTGGCGCTCTGGGGTTTTGCGGTCTTCTTTGGCGGTGTGGGCCTGGTGCTGTTCAAGCCCGTGCTCAGTCGCCTGCCGGTGGTGCAGGTTGGTCCCCAGGGCGTGAGTGGGCAGCTGCTGCGTGGCCACACCGTGCCCTGGTCGGACATCACCGATGTGGGGTTTCAGGTGGTGCAGGGCCGGGAGGTGATCACGCTCACGCTGCGCGCTGGTTCGCCGCTGCTGGCGCCGACCAAACCCCTGATCGGTGGCGGGCTTGTGCGGGGCCTGAGCCTGGACCCCTTGCGCCGGGACGACCGTGCGCTGGCCACGTTGGCGGTGATGCAGGCCTTTCGCCGCCATGCCGGCGCCCAGGCGCAGCGGGCCGAGCGGGCGGCCTGGCAGGAGACGCTGGACCACGAGGCCTTCGATCAGCGTTTGCGCGAAACCACCCCCAGCCTCTGGGCCCTGTATGCCGTGATGGCCTTGAACGTGGGTGTCTGGATGGCCAACCTGGCCGATGGCCTGGACCCCATGCAGCCGGCCACGGCCGACCTGTTCCGCTGGGGTGCCAGCTCCGCCACGGCGGTGGTGCGCGACGGCGAGCTCTGGCGCCTGCTGACCGCCACCGTGCTGCACGGTGGCTTGCTGCACCTGGCACTCAACATGTACGCCCTGTGGATCGGGGGAACGCAGGTTGCGCGCTGGTTCGGCAACGGCCAGTTCCTGCTGATCTACTGGGGTTCGGCCCTGGCGGGGGCGTCGCTGAGCCTGCACTTCTCGGCCCAGCAGGCGGTGTCGGTGGGTGCGTCGGGCGCGGTGTTCGGCGTGCTCGGGGCCTTGCTGGCCGGTGTGCTGCAGCAGCGCGAACGGGTTCCGAAAGCGGTGGTCATACAGCTGCTGACCTCGCAGGGCCTGTTCGTGATGTTTTCATTGGGCCAGGGTTTCACGCGCGATGGCATCGACAACGCGGCCCATGTGGGCGGTCTGCTGGCGGGCGCCGCCATGGGCTGGTTGCTGGTGGAGCTGGTCGACCTGCAGGCCGCGCCCGGGGCGCGCCGGCGCGGCCAGGGCATGGCGGTGGCTGCGGTGGGACTGGCCGTGGCCGGGCTGGTCTGGGCGGCGCAGCCCGGGGTGGACCACCGGCAGCTGTTTGCCGAGCAGGGGGCGCTGCGGCAGGTGCTGCCGGCCTACCAGTCGGCCGAACAGGCCTTGCTGGCGGACATCCGCTCCCATCAGGCCGGCAACATGACGCGCGCGCAACTGGTGGACGCGCTGCAGCGCGTCCACATGCCGGCCTACCAGGACGTGGGCGAGCGCCTGGCGCGGGCCAGCGACACGGTGTCGTCGGACCGCCTGAGCCACCTGTTGGTGTTGCAGTCGGGCTGGCTGGAGATCATGGCGATGGAGGTCAACGGTCTGACCGACACGGGTCGGGGCGAGGCCCGGGCCGGCGAGCTGCTGCAGGCCATGCAGCTGGCCCGGGAGCGGCTTCAGGCTCGCCCCTGAACCCGAGACGCGCGCAGCGTGCCGCCGACGATCAGGCACTGCGCCGCGTAGTAGGTGGACAGCACCCAGACGGCCGACGCCGGCAGGGGGCTGACAAAACGGTTGAGGGCCAGCAGGGTGTCGCTGATCACAAAGGCGACCGCGCCCGCCGCCACCAGCACCGAGGCCAGGTCGCGCTGCAGCCAGGCGCGGCCGATGGCCTGGGCGGCCATGAGCGAGATCACCAGCGCGTACACCGCCACCGGCCCGTGCAGGCCCGCCGGCAGGCCACCGACCCAGAGCACGGCCACCATCAGCACGGCGTAGGCCAGGCAACCAACCAGCACGGGGCGCACCGGCCACCAGCGCGTGCCCTGACGAAACAGCATGATGTAGGCCAGGTGCGCCAGCAGGAAGGCCACCAGGCCAGGGATGAAAAGACCCTCGAGCATCAGGAACACGTCACCCGCGAGCGAGGCGGCCAGGGCCAGACCCAGCCAGCGCGCCACTGTACCCGGCAGGCGACCCGAGCGCCGGACCTGCACCACCAGCAGCAGGGCCAGCACCATCGCCGCGGGCTTGAAAAACAGATGGGCTTCGCGCCAGCCGTCGGCCGCGGTCGCCATGGACAGGGCACCTGCTTCGATGACCAGGGCTTCCAGCGGCAGCAGGCGTCCTTGCATGACGGCACCCACCGCCCACAGGCCGACCATCAGCACACCGAACCAGAGGGCGCTGCGCGACAGCGGCCAGGCTTCGGCTTGCCACAGGAACAGCGCCACGCCACCGAGCAGAATCAGGAACTGCAGGGCGGAAAAAGCCTGCAGGCCTGGTCCCATGGGGGTTTCAAAGCGCTGCAGGCGCACGGGGTCAAAGGCCGGCGCGGGTTCTGTTGCCGCCAGATCGGTGGGTCGCCAGCCGGGGGGCTTGAGCCAGACCCGCAGTTTGTCGCCCCAGGCCCGGGTGCGCCAGCTGTCCCGGGCCAGGGCTGCATACACCTCCAGGTTGGCCCACAGCGGGTCCCAGCTGCGCAGCGGTTTGCGCGTGCCGTAGACGCAGGGGTTGGCCGGGTCCTCGTCCTTGAAACTGCCGAACAGCCGGTCCCACACAATCAGGATGCCGCCGTAGTTCTTGTCCAGGTAGTCGTCGTTGACGGCGTGGTGCACGCGGTGGTTCGAGGGAGAGGCAAACACCCGGTCGAACCAGCCCAGGCGGCCGATCTGCTGCGTGTGGATCCAGTACTGGTAGAGCAGGTCGACCAGCGCCACGATGGCAAACAGCAGCGGCGGCACGCCGGCCACCGCCATCGGGACATAGAAAATCCAGCCGAGCAGGGCGCCGCTGCTGGTCTGACGCAGAGCGGTCGACAGGTTGTAGTCCTCGCTCTGGTGGTGCACCACATGGGCGGCCCAGAACACCGCGCTCTCATGCCCCAGGCGGTGGTGCCAGTAGTAGCAGAAGTCGTAGAACAGCAGCGCCAGCAGCCAGCCGGCCCAGTGGTCCCACAGGGCCGCGTCGGGGAAGACGGCGAACACGCCGTACACGGCGGTGTAGATGCCCACCCGCAGCAGCCGCGTGAAGACGGCGCTGATCTGGCTGAGCATGCCCAGGCCGATGCTGGTGACCGCATCGGCCAGGCGGTAGGTGTTGCGGCCGCGTGCGCGTCCGATGGCGAACTCCAGTCCGATGAGCAGCAGGAAGACCGGGGTCGCCAGCACGATGATCTGGCTGGATGTCATGGCGGTCTATTCTGGTACGGGTCAGTACCCATGCGCCACCGCAAGAACCCTTATGCGGGCATGACCGATTTCCTCTCAGCCTCTCAAGCGCTGCGCTCGTCCAGGGTCTGGCCCTCTTCGTGCGTCTGCAGGTGGCCAGTGTCGGCCCAGCCCACCAGGCTCAGGCCCTCCGGCGACCAGAGCAGGCGGTTGATGGCCGTGTTGGGCAGCTCCCAGCTGCGGGGGGCCTGCAGTTCCAGCCGGGTGGCCGCGCGGTACAGGATGTCCAGCACGCCGCCATGGGCCACCAGCAGCACCTGCTCGCCGGGGTGGCGGGCGGCCAGCTGCTCGACGGTGCCGACCACCCGCTCGCGCAGCTGCAGCAGGGTCTCGCCGCCGGGCGGGGCGAAGTCGGGCACCCGTTTGCGCCAGGCCAGCGCCTCTTCGGGGTGGCGCGACTCCAGCTCGGCCCAGGTCTGCCCTTCGAAGTGACCGAAGCTGCGTTCACGCAGGCCGGTGTGTATCTGCACACGGGCCCCATGGCGGCGCGCCACCGCTTCGGCGGTTTCGCGGGCGCGGCTGAGATCGCTGGCGTAGAAGGCCGCGATCGGTTCCTCCACGAGTGCATGCGCCAGTTGGTTTGCCTGCCAGCGGCCGTGGTCGTTCAGCTCGATGTCGGTGTGGCCCTGGATGCGGGTGTCACGGTTCCAGGCGGTTTCGCCGTGTCGCACGGCCAGGATGCGGGTGACTTGCAAAACGTATGAGGCTCCGGTTCAAAGCCCCACTGTAGCGCCTGTGGCGCTTGTCCGCCATCTCAGGGCAATGAACGAGGGTTCGCCTGCGGGTGGCACGATCCCTGCAAATGCTGGACAAAACGCCAGCAGATGGGCGGTACAGCCTTTGACCTTTCCGCCACAATCACTTCCATGACGTGTGCGTCGCCACCGGACGGAGATCTCTCGTCCTTGTTCAATTTTCTGCCGGTCGGGGCTTACCGTTGCAGCTCCGACGGCACCATGCTGCGCGCCAACACGGCGCTGGTGGCCCTCAACGGCTACCCCAGCGAAGCATCCTTGCTGGAAAGTGTGCGGGTCTCTGGCAACGAGTGGTATGTGGTGCCCGGGCGTCGGGCCGAGTTCAGGCGCCTGCTTGAACGCGACGGTTTTGTCCGAGGATTCGTCTCGGAGATTCGGCCCAAGGACTCGTCGAGGCAGATCTGGGTGAGCGAAAACGCCCATGTGGTGCGCGATGCCAGCGGCCAGATCCAGTACTACGAAGGCACGGTCGAAGACATCACCGCCCAGGTGCAGGCCCAGCAGGCCCAGCGCAGCAGCGAAGAGCAGTTGCGCCTGTTGACGGCCCAGATCCCAGGCATGGTCTACATGATCGACCTCGGTTACGACGGTCGGCGTCACTACCGGTTTGTCAGTGAAGGCGTGCGCGAGATCTATGGCTTCGGCCCGGCCGAGCTGATGGCAGACCCGATGCTGATTGCGCGCTACCGTCACCCTGATGACGCTGCGCGCCTGGCGCAGGAGACGGTGGCCGTTCTGCAAGATGGGGTCGAACTGGGCGGGGAGTACCGCATCGTGTGGCCGGATGGCCAGCAGCGCTGGGTCTTTCAGCAGTCCTGCGAGGTGGCCCGCGATGAACGGGGGGTGACGCGGGTGGGCGTTCTGCTGGACGCCACCGCTCGGGTGCAGGCCCAAAAGGCGCTGCTGGCCAGCGAGGCATTGTGGAAGGTGGCCCTGGAAAGCGCCGGTGATGGTGTCTGGGACTGGAACCTGGTTACGGGTGAGGAGTATTTCTCGCCAGGCATCCTGGCCATGTACGGTTTTGGCGAGGGCGATCTGCCCCATGTGGCCGAAGAGATGGACCGGCGAACTCACCCCGACGACCTGCCACAGATGCAGGCCGACCGACAGGCCCATTTCGAGGGTCGCGCGCCGATTTACCGCAACGAGCACCGCATCCGTTGCAAGGACGGCAGCTGGAAATGGGTGTTGTCACGTGGCATGGTCATTGCCCGCGACGAAGCCGGCCAACCACTGCGCATGGTGGGGACCCACACCGACATCACCGAGCTCAGGCAGACCGAGGCGCGCCGCCAGCAGCTGGAGACACAGCTGCGCGAGTCGCAGAAGATGGAAGCCATTGGCACCCTGGCCGGCGGTGTCGCGCACGACTTCAACAACCTGCTGGCGGCCATTCTGGGCAACCTCACGCTGGCCCGAGAGGATATGGAAGCCGGGCATCCGGCGCACGAGAGCCTGGCCGAGGTGCACCGTGCGGCGATCCGGGCCCGCCAGCTGGTCCAGCAGATCCTGACCTTCAGCCGCCGCCAGGAACAGGAATTGGTGCGGCAGCCCCTGACACCGCTGGTGGAAGAGAGTCTGCGCCTGCTGCGATCGCTGCTGCCGGCGGGGGTGCGGCTGCATGCCAACCTGATCGATGGTCTGGATGTGATGGCCGACGCCACCCAGGTGCAGCAGGTGTTGATGAACCTGTGCACCAATGCCTGGCAGTCCTTTGGCGGGCGGGGGGGCGAAATCTCGGTGAGTCTGCGTCGGCGCGTGCTCGATGCCAACGAAGCCGAACTGCTGGGTTCGCTGGTACCAGGTTCATTCGCCTGCCTGTCGGTGGCCGATGATGGCCCCGGCATGGATGCCGACACCGAGCGGCGCATATTCGAGCCTTTCTTCACCACCAAGGCACCGGGTGAAGGCACGGGCCTGGGGCTGGCGGTGGTGCACGGCATCGTGCAGGCCCACAACGGGGCCATTGCCGTGCGCAGCCATCCGGGTGCGGGCACGCGATTTGATGTCTGGCTTCCGCTGCTTGCGTCGACACCTGCTCCTGTGGTGCCGCCTGCCGCATTGGCCCAGGCACCGTCGCCCGATGGGCAGCAAAACGGCTTGCACGTTGTCTACATCGACGACTACGAGGCGCTGGTGTTTCTGGTGGGCCGGCTGTTGCGCAAGCTGGGTTTCCGGGTCAGCACCTTCGAGTCTGGCGAAGCCGCGGTGCAGTGGCTGCGGTCGCATCCGCAGGACGCCGTGGATCTGGTGGTGACCGACCAGAACATGCCCGGCATGTCGGGTCTGGATGTCGCGCGCGAGCTGCGTCGGCTGCGCCCCGGCCTGCGTGTGGTGATGATCAGCGGGCATGTGACCGATGCGCTGGTCACCGAGGCCGCCGAGCTGGGCGTCTTTCGCGTCTTGGGCAAGCAGGACAGCATGGACGCCCTGGGCAGTGCCATCCACTCGCTGATCGAGGAGACCCGCGCTGCCTGAATGGGGTCAACGCGGACTGCGTTCGATTTCAATGTCCACCCGCCGCGGTCCGGTTGGCGGGTTCGGAAAATCCTGCAGGGCGGCACGCAACATGGCCGACCACAGATCGGGTGTGCTGTTCCAGCGGCCATCGTGGCTGGCGCGTGTTTCGTAGACCACGCTTCCTGTGGCCACGTCGCGGATCACCAGCACCACCTCGCGCAGGTAGTAGGGTGAGCTGGGTGGTGGCAGAACGGGAACCCACACGATGCCACCGAAACCGCTGCGGTAACCCCCCAGCCCCACGCCCGCGCTGAAGTACCCCCGCCGGCTGTCCCAGGGGTCTTCCCATGGAGCACGGGGCAGTCGCTGGGTGCTGGCCATCACCTGCACCTGCCATGGCGTCAGGGCGTCACCATCAGCCACTTGCCAGCCGAACGCGCGCAGTTCTGCCGCAGCCAGGGCTTCAAGGCGTTCCTGGGCACTGAGTTCGGGGCCCTCGGTCTGCGAGGGCAGGCGGTCGAAGCGGAAGGTCTGGGGCGCCTGTGGGGCCGTGACAACCGGCGCCGTTCCACTGGGTGTGCCATCGGCCGCCCACTGGGCAAAGCTGCGAACCTGGTTGTCGACCCGAAGCGGACCGCTGCAGCCGGCCAGCAGGGCAACCAGGGCCAGCAGGCCCCAGGCGAGGGTACGGGACAGAGGGCGAGGCAGGACGTTCATGGCAGCTCCCTTGAAATGGGCCCTGCCGACCATGGTCAGACGGCGCGGGCGATGGGTATGACCGCGGCTTCTACCCTGGCGTTCCCCGGGTAGGGAAGGTCGGCTTCCCAGCGCCCGGCTGCAGGCGTTGCCACGGGTTCTTCGTCAAAGGCCTTGTCACCGTCCTCATCGGCCAAGCCAGTGGCCTCAATGGTCTCGAACGGAAACAGTTTGCGGTCCATCAGGTGGCTGGGCACCACGTTCTGCAGCGCGGTCAGCATGTTCTCCAGCCGGCCGGGAAACTGTCTGTCCCAGTCGCGCAGCAGATTGCCGATCTGCTTGCGCTGCAGGTTCTCCTGGCTGCCGCACAGCGTGCAGGGAATGATGGGGAACTGGCGGTGTTCGGCCCAGCGGATCAGATCCTTCTCGGGCACATAGGCCAGCGGGCGGATCACCATGAACTCGCCGTTGTCGCTGACCAGCTTGGCCGGCATGCCCTTGAGCTTGCCGCCGAAGAACATGTTCAGGAACAGGGTCTGCAGCATGTCGTCGCGGTGGTGCCCCAGCGCGATCTTGGTGGCACCCAGCTCCTTGGCCACCCGGTACAGGATGCCCCGGCGCAGCCGGCTGCACAGGCTGCACATGGTCTTGCCCTCGGGGATGTTCTTCTTGACGATCGAATAGGTGTCCTGCGTCTCGATGTGGAACTTGATGCCCAGCTTGCCCAGGTACTCGGGCAGGATGTGGGCCGGAAAACCCGGCTGCTTCTGATCGAGGTTGACCGCGATCAGCTCGAAGTTCACCGGCGCACGCGCCTGCAGCTTCATCAGGATGTCCAGCAGGCCATAGCTGTCCTTGCCGCCCGAGAGGCAGACCATGACGCGGTCGCCTTCCTCGATCATGTTGAAGTCGACAATGGCGCGGCCGACCTCGCGGCACAGGCGCTTTTCCAGCTTGTGGTTTTCGAAGGCGCGTTTTTCGGGGGTCATGTCTGGAGTCCTGTTCACCACTGTCCGCTTTCCATGCGGATCGCGACTTCGCAGTCGTCAAATATTTCGAGTTTGGCGATCTTCACCCGCACGCCGATGACGCCGGGCAGCTGCATCAGCCGGCGGGTGAGCTTGCCGATCAGGCTCTCCAGCAGGTTGACGTGCTCGGCGGTGCATTCGTCGATGATGATCTGCCTGACCTTGCGGTAGTCCAGCACATGGCTGATGTCGTCGTCGTGTGGCATCAGCGGCTGGGTGCCCTGGTTGAGCTCGGCGTCGACGAGGATGGGCTGCGGTGCGGTCTTCTCGTGGTCCAGGATGCCCAGGTTGGCATCGAAGCGCAGGCCCGTCAGGGCCAGGATCTGGGTGCCGGCGTAGGTGGGTAGGTTCATGGCGGTCGCGCGCGGGGCGGTCACATCAGGGAGAAGTCGCGCTCGAAGCGCATCAGGTGCTGGCCACCGTCGACCAGCACCGTGGTGCCGGTCAGCGAGCGGTTGTTCAGCGCGAACAGCACGGTGGCTGCCACGTCTTCGGGGGTGGAAGAGCGACCCAGTGGTGACTGTCGGTGCAGTTCGCGAAAGCGCTCGTCGCTGAGCATGTGGCTGGTCAGGGTCAGGCCCGGGGCCACACCAACGACACGCACCCGGGGCGCCAGGGCCAGCGCCAGCATGCCGGTGGCCGCTTCCAGCGCCGCCTTGGACAGGGTGTAGCTGAAGAAGTCGGGGTTGAGGTTCCACAGCTTCTGGTCCAGCAGGTTGACCACGACGCCCTCGCGTCCGTCGTCGCTGCCGCTCAGGTGGCCGGCCAGCGCCTGGGCCAGCAGCACCGGCGCACCGGTGTTGCTGCGCAGGTGCTTTTCCATGCTGTCGAAGCCGAAGCTGGCGGCCTCATCGTGTTCGAACAGCGAGGCGCTGTTGACCACCGCGTCGACCCGGCCGAAACGGGCCGCCACGGACGGGATCAGGGCACGCACATCGGCCTCGACCGACAGGTCGGCATAGATGGCCTGGGCGCTGCCGGTGCGACCGCTGAGGGTGTCGCAGTCGGTCGCGGTGCGCAAGGCGTCCTCGGCCGACTGCCGGTGGTGCACCGCCACGTTCCAGCCCGCACGGGCCAGCGCCAGCGCGATCTCACGCCCCAGGCGGCGGCCGGCGCCGGTCACCAGGGCGGTGCGGATGGAGACGGGCTCCGTGGGGTCGGTCATGAAGGACAATCGGGGGGTGAATGACACAGCCGGGGGGCGGTCTGCCCCTGTCGCCGAAGGCGAACCTTCAATTTTACCGGGCGCCCTGCTGCAGCGGGTGGGTGGGGCCATCCGTGCATCGGATGGCTGGTTGCCCTTCGACCGTTTCATGGCCCTGGCGCTGTATGAGCCCGGTCTGGGCTACTACGCCAACGCCAGCCCCAAGTTCGGTCATCTTCCGGGCGGACCGCAGGAGCAGGGCAGCGATTTCGTCACCGCGCCGGAGCTGACCCCGCTGTTTGGCCACACCCTGGCGCGCCAGGTGGCACAGGCCCTGCAGGCCACCGGTACCGACGAGGTCTGGGAGTTCGGCGCCGGCAGCGGTGCGCTGGCGCGGCAGGTGATCGAGGGGCTGGACGCCCTGTCGGTGCCGCTGTGCCGCTACACCATCGTCGATCTGTCGGGCGACCTGCGGGAGCGACAGCGGGCCACCCTGCGCGCCCACGAAGCCCGCGTGACCTGGGCCGATCGCCTGCCGCAGCGGCTGTCGGGCGTGTTGCTGGGCAACGAGGTGCTCGACGCCATGCCGGTGCAGCTGCTGGTGCGGCTGTCGGGCCAATGGCACGAGCGCGGCGTGGTGCTGGACGCGGACGGCGGCCTGGCCTGGGCCGACCGTCCGACCGGGCTGCGGCCGCCGCTGGAGGTCGACGGAAGCCACGACTACCTGACCGAAATCCATCCCCAGGCCGAGGCCTTCGTGCGCACCCTGGCCGAACGCTGGCAGCGCGGTGCCGCTTTCTTCATCGACTACGGTTTTCCGGAGGCCGAGTACTACCACCCGCAGCGCCACATGGGCACGCTGACCTGCCACCGCGCCCACCGGCGCGACGACAATCCGCTGGCCGACCTGGGGCTCAAAGACATCACTGCGCATGTCAACTTCACCGCCATCGCGCTGGCCGCACAGGAGGCCGGGTTGTCGGTGCTCGGCTACACCTCGCAGGGGCGGTTCCTGCTGAATGCCGGGCTGCCGGAGCTGGCCCGCAACGCCGGGGTGCGCGAGAATGCCCTGATGCAGCGGCTGATCAACGAGCACGAGATGGGTGAGCTGTTCAAGGTGCTGTGCTTCGCGCCTGAGGCCAGCGCAACCGGCTGGACCCCGCTCGGCATGGCCAGCGGTGACCGCACCCACCGCCTGTGAGGCCCGCATGATCCGCTGGATGATCGTCATCTTTCTGGCCCTGCTGCTGATCAGCTGGTTCACGCCCCTGCTGCACAAGCTTGGTTTCGGCAAGCTGCCGGGCGACTTCCGCTTCAAGGCCTTCGGGCGCGAATGGTTCATTCCGTTGACCACCACCATCCTGCTGAGCTTTGTGGCCAGCCTGATCGGTCAGCTCATCTGACACCGGCACTGATACCCCTTGGGGTGTCTTGATTTCGCCAGGGCAGGACCCATCTGCCCAGACATTCTTTGCCCGGAGTGTCTCCATGTCCACCGAATCCCTGCACATCGTCTGTCCCCATTGCCACACCACCAACCGCGTGGCCCGTGCCGATCTGGGCAAGGCCACCGACTGCGGACGCTGCCACCGCGCCCTGTTCGCGGGCCACCCGGTGGCGCTGGACGAGGCGGAGTTCGAGAAGCATGTGTCGCGTTCCGACCTGCCGGTGCTGGTCGATTTCTGGGCGCCGTGGTGTGGCCCCTGCCGCATGATGGCACCGGCCTTCGAACAGGCGGCCGCGCAGCTGGAGCCCAACCTGCGTCTGGCCAAGGTGAATACCGAAGAGGCGCAGAATCTGGCAGCCCGCCTGCAGATCCGCAGCATTCCCACCCTGGCCCTGTTTGTCGGTGGTCGCGAGGTGGCCCGTCAGCCGGGGGCCATGGGAGCCGCGGACATCGTGCGCTGGGCGCGGGCGCACCTGCCAAGCTGATGGGGTGGGACTGGTGGCCGGTTTCATCAAAAGGCCCCAGGTCATGTAATTTGGTTACAGCTCCGGCATAATGCCGGTTCTGGCAACCCGGCGCCGCCGGCATCCTTTGTCGCTCGACCATGACCGCCACCCAAATCCTCACAGATCCCCGTCTGCTGGCCGATATCGGAGGAACCAATGCGCGCTTTGCCTGGCAGGCCGCGCCCGGCGCCCCCATCACCGATGTCACCGTGCTGCCCTGTGCCAACTTCCCGGGGCTGGCCGATGCCATACAGGCCTTTCTGGCCGGGATCGGACGCCAGGCGCCCGCCACCGCGGCGGTGGCCATTGCCAACCCGATCACCGGTGATCACGTCCAGATGACCAACCACCATTGGTCGTTCTCCCAGTCCGAGGTCCAACGCCGCTTCGGTTTCCGACGCTGGCGGCTGCTCAACGACTTCACGGCGCTGGCACTCGCCGTGCCCGCGCTGCCACCCGATGACCTGCGACAGGTGGGCGGCAGGGTTGCGCTGGACGGCGCCCCCATGGCCCTGCTGGGGGCCGGAACCGGGCTGGGCGTCTCCGGACTGCTGCCCGACGGGCAGGGCGGCTGGGTTCCGCTGGCCGGCGAGGGGGGGCACGTCACCTTGCCGGCACAGACCGCGCGCGAGCGGCTGGTGATGGATGGCCTGTTCCGTGTGCACGGCCATGCGTCCGCAGAGCGCCTGGTCAGCGGGCAAGGCCTGCTGGAAACCTTCCAGCTGCTCTGCGAGGCCGATCGGGTCGATGTGGGTGGTCTGACGGCCCCGGCGGCCGTCACCGAGGCGGCGCTGGCACGCCGGCACCCGCAGGCGGTCGAGGCGCTGGACATGTTCTGCGCCCTGCTGGGCTCGGTGGCCGGCAACCTGGCCCTGACCCTGGGGGCACGAGGCGGGGTGTTCATCGGGGGCGGCATCGTGCCCCGACTGGGGACGGTGTTCGACCAGTCGCCTTTCCGTGAGCGCTTCGAGTCCAAGGGGCGTTTTCGCTCCTACCTGGCCGAGATCCCGGTCTGGGTCATCACCGCCAGCCAGTCGCCGGCCCTGCTGGGCGCGTCGCGGGCACTCGACGCCGGCGACTGACCTTCCGGGTCATCCCGGCTGCGCACAGGTTTGCGCAGGCTCCTAGGAGTCTGCGCGGCAGAAGGAACATCGGCTGCAACGCGCGACAAACCGGTCTCCTGTGGTACTCCCTCCCGCGCCCAGGGGCCCACCCTGGGCTTGTCGGTAGCACCACACGATCCTCGGTTTTCGCACGTTTCGCTTCGATGCCTTCTGCCGCGCAGACTCCTAGGGTTTCTTCGGATGCCAGTTTTAATTAATTAATGAAAAATGAACGCACTCGACACAAGGTGTCGGGTCCATTCACACAACGGGCCCCTGTGCCCCCCTGGAGACAAGCAGATGCAATCCAAACCCCTGTTGGCCGGCGCGGTGCTGGCCCTGGCCCTGAGCGGTGCCGTGGCCGGCGAAGTCGAAGTCCTGCACTACTGGACCTCGGGTGGCGAAGCCAAGTCGGCGGCCGAGCTGCGCAAGATGATGCAGTCCAAGGGCCACACCTGGAAGGACTTCGCGGTGGCCGGAGGCGGTGGTGACAACGCCATGACGGTGCTCAAGAGCCGGGTGGTCTCGGGCAACCCGCCATCGGCCGCACAGATCAAAGGGCCGGCCATCCAGGAATGGGCCGCCGAAGGCGTGCTGGCCAACCTGGACGCCGTCGCCAAGGCCGAACAGTGGGACAGCGCCCTGCCCGCCGTGGTGGCCAATGTCATGAAACACAAGGGTAGCTTTGTGGCTGCGCCGGTCAACGTCCACCGCGTGAACTGGCTCTGGGCCAGCCCCGAGGTGCTGCAGAAGGCCGGCGTGTCGGCCATGCCAAAGACCTTTGACGAATTCTTTGCTGCGGCCGACAAGATCAAGGCCGCCGGCCTGATTCCGGTGGCCCATGGTGGCCAGAACTGGCAGGACTTCACCACCTTCGAATCTGTCGTGCTGGGTGTGGGTGGGCCGAAGTTCTACCAGGACGCGCTGGTCAAGCTCGACCAGAAGGCCCTGACCAGCGAGACCATGGCCAAGTCCCTGGAGACCTTCCGCCGGATCAAGTCCTACACCGACTCGGCCGCACCGGGACGCGACTGGAACCTGGCCACCGCCATGGTCATGCAGGGCAAGGCCGGTTTCCAGTTCATGGGTGACTGGGCCAAGGGTGAGTTCATGGCCGCCGGCAAGGTGCCCGGCAAGGACTTCCTGTGTGCAGCCGCCCCGGGCACTGGAAATGCGTTCACCTTCAACGTGGACTCGTTCGCCATGTTCCGGCTGCGAAATACCGCAGCCCAGCAGGCCCAGGCCGACCTGGCGGCGGCCATCATGAGCCCGGCCTTCCAGGAGGTCTTCAATCTGAACAAGGGCTCCATCCCGGTTCGCCTGGGCATGGACATGGACAAGTTCGACGATTGCGCCAGGCTCTCCAGCAAGGACTTTGTCGACACCGCCAAGAGCGGCGGCCTGGTGCCCTCCGTGGCCCACGGCATGGCCGTCAGCCCGGCCGCCGAAGGCGCCATCAAGGACGCGGTCAGCCAGTTCTGGAACAACGACCGCATCTCGGTCGCCGATGGCATGCGCAACATCGCCAGGGCCGCCACGACACGCTGATTGCCACCGGTGCCTGAACTGCCTCCCTCGCCGAATGGCGGGCGGGGGCTTGCGGAATGCCCATGAACTCCTTTGACAAGCTGCTGCCCAAGCTGGTGCTGGCCCCGGCCTTTGTGCTTGGCCTGGCCTTCATCTATGGCTTCATGGTGTGGAACGGTGTGCTCTCGCTCACCGCTTCGCGCATGCTGCCCAACTACGAGTTCGTCGGACTGGAGCAGTACCAGCGCCTGTTCGAAATGGACCGCTGGTGGGTGGCCCTGAAGAACCTGGGCATTTTCGGGGTGCTCTACGTGGGCGTGTCGATGGCACTGGGCGTATTCCTGGCCATCCTGCTGGACCAGAAGGTGCGCGGCGAGGGCTTCATCCGAACCATCTACCTCTACCCCATGGCCCTGTCCTTCGTGGTCACTGGCACGGCCTGGAAATGGATTCTCAACCCCAGCGATGGCTTGCAGAAGCTGATGCAGGACCTCGGCTGGGAAAGCTTCACCTTCGACTGGCTGGTCCAGTCCGACATGGCCATCTACTGCGTGGTGATCGCGGGTGTGTGGCAGTCGGCCGGTTTTGCCATGGCACTGTTCCTGGCCGGGCTGCGCGGCATCGATGACAGCATCATCAAGGCAGCCCAGATCGACGGTGCCTCGTTGCCCCGCATCTATTGGCGCATCGTGTTGCCGGCCCTGCGACCGGTGTTCTTCTCGACGCTGATGGTGCTGGCCCACCTGTCGATCAAGGCCTTTGACCTGGTGATGGCGCTGACCGCCGGCGGGCCGGGCTATGCCACCGATGTGCCCGCCACCTTCATGTACACCATGAGCTTCAGTCGCGGACAGATCGGCCTGGGTGCCGCCAGCGCCATGGTGATGCTGGCCACCGTGGCCGCCATCGTGGTGCCCTACCTCTACAGCGAGCTCCGGAAAAAGCCATGACCGTCCCCCGCTTCACCCTGGGTCGATTTGCCCTGATGGCCACCCTGCTGATCGGCGCGGCTTTTTTTCTGGCGCCGTTGTACGTGATGGTCGTGACCTCGCTCAAGGACGCCGAGGAACTGCGCACCGGCAACCTGCTCAGCCTGCCCGGCGGTCTGAACTTCAGCGCCTGGAGCGAGGCTTGGTCCAGCGCCTGTACCGGCGCGGACTGCCGGGGCCTGCAGCCCTTTTTCTGGAACTCGGTCTGGATGGCCGTTCCGGCGGTGCTGATCTCCACCATCTGGGGCGCACTCAATGGCTACGTGCTCAGCCTGTGGAAGTTCAGGGGCTCCGAGACCTTCTTCGGCCTGCTGCTGTTCGGCGTGTTCATGCCCTTCCAGGTGGTGCTGCTGCCCATGAGCCAGGTGCTGGGCTGGCTGGGCATCTCCAGCTCCATCGGCGGCCTGATCCTGGTGCACTGCCTGGCGGGCCTGCCCAGCACCACGCTGTTCTTCCGCAACTACTACGCGGCCGTGCCGGGCGAACTGCTCAATGCCGCGCGTCTGGATGGCGCCGGCTTCTGGCAGATCTTCCTGCGCATCATCGTGCCCATGTCGACGCCGATCGCCATGGTCACCCTGATCTGGCAGTTCACCCAGATCTGGAACGACTTCCTGTTCGGTGTGGCCTTCAGCGGTGCCGATTCCAAGCCGGTCACGGTGGGCCTGAACAACCTGGCCAACACCACCAGCAGCGTCAAGGCCTACAACGTGGACATGGCCGCGGCGCTGATCGCCGCCCTGCCCACGGTGGCGGTCTATGTGCTGGCCGGACGCTATTTCGTGCGCGGGCTCACCGCCGGCGCGGTCAAAGGTTGAGTTTCAGGAGGTTTCATGGCATCGGCACTCGACATTCGCGGCGTCCGCAAGTGCTTCGGCAAGGGCGAGCACACGGTGGAGGTCCTCAAAAAGATCGACATCGACGTGGCGCCAGGTGAGTTCCTCATCCTGGTCGGACCGTCCGGTTGCGGCAAGTCCACCCTGCTGAACATCATCGCCGGGCTGGAGGAGCCCACCGAGGGCGCCATCCACCTGGGCGGGCGCAACGTCATCGGGGTGGCGCCGGCCCGGCGCGATATCGCCATGGTGTTCCAGAGCTATGCGCTCTACCCGACCATGAACGTGGCCGACAACATCGGCTTTGCGCTGGAGATGCGCAAGGTGCCCAAGGCCGAACGGCTGCAGCGCATCGGCGAGGTGGCCGAGATGCTGCAGATCACCCACCTGCTGGACCGGCGGCCGAGCCAGCTCTCGGGCGGCCAGCGCCAGCGTGTGGCCATGGGGCGGGCCCTGGCGCGCCAGCCCCAGCTGTTCCTGTTCGACGAGCCGCTGTCCAACCTGGACGCCAAGCTGCGCGTCGAGATGCGCGCCGAAATCAAGCGCCTGCACCAGGCCAGCGGCATCACCAGCGTCTACGTCACGCACGACCAGATCGAGGCGATGACCCTGGGCAGCCGCATCGCGGTGATGAAGGGCGGCGTCCTGCAGCAGCTGGGCACGCCCGACGACATCTACAACCGGCCGGCCAACACCTATGTGGCCACCTTCATCGGTTCACCCACCATGAACCTGATCGACGTGACCGGGCGGGGTGCCCACGGTGTCTCGCTGGCGGGCGTCGACCTGCCGCTGGACTGCCCGGTCGGCGAGGGCGTGGCCGCCACCCTCGGCCTGCGTCCGGAACACCTGGTGATCCGGGACGACGCCACCTGGCGCGGTGAAGTCTCGGTGGTCGAACCCACCGGGGCCGACACCTTTGTGGTGGTCCGAACCGGTGTTGGTGATGTCTCGGTGCGCCTGCCGCCTCAGGAGCGACTGCAGCCCGGTGACCGGGTCGGACTGGCGGTGCAGGCCGGCCATTCGGTCTGGTTTGCCAAGGACTCGGGCCAGCGCATCGCCTGAGGCCCCGAGCCTCAGGGCAGCCGCAGGCGCACCCGCAGCCCGTGTGGCTGCACCGGCGCGGCCACGGCATCGCCGCCGTGCCGGCGCGCAATCTCGCGCACGATGGCCAGCCCCAGGCCGCAGCCACCGCCGGTCTGGGTGCCGCGCCAGAAGCGCTGGAAGACATGCTCCTGGCCGTCGGGGGGCAGGCCGGGACCGTCGTCTTCGATTTCCAGGCTGACCCCGCCCGACGCCACCTCGCGCAGGCGCAAGGTGATGCGCGTGCCGGCCGGGCTGTAGCGTATGGCGTTGTCGATCAGGTTGGACAAGGCCTCGCGCATCTGCAGCTCGTCGCCCATCCAGACGCGCTGGTCAGGGCCTTCGTAGCCCAGGTCCATCTGTGCGTCCAGGGCGCGCGGCGTCCATTCGCGGGCGACTTCGCGCACCATCGAGGCGAGGTCGAAGGCCTGCTTGCGCACCGGCACTTCGGTGCGCGCCAGGGTGAGCAACTGGTGCGCCAGGTGGGCACTGCGTTCGGCACCGGTGCGCACCTTGGCCAGGCGCGGCACCAGGGGTGTGCCGGCCGCCTCTCGTTGCGCCAGCTCGACCTGGCTGATCAGGCCGGCCAGCGGGGTGCGCAGCTGGTGGGCGGCGTCGTTCAGAAAACGCTTCTCCTGCCGCAGACTGCGGTCCACCGCCTGCAGCAGGGCGTTGATCGCCTGTACCAGCCCCTGCACCTCGCGCGGTGCCTCGGTGGCGGCGATCGGTTCCAGGGCGTCGATCTGCCGGTTTTCCAGCTGATCGGTGAGCCGCGTGAGCGGGCGCAGGCCACGGCGGATGCCGCCGTACACCAGCAGGCTCAGCAACAACGCCAGCGCCAGCAGCGGCGCCAGCATGTCGGCCACCAGCTCGCGTGCAATCCGCTGGCGCTCGGCCGTGCCCTTGCCCACCTGCACACGCAGCGTCTGTGGTGGCTCGGTGTCGCCGTACTGCAGGTCCAGGGCGACCACACGCAGGGGCTGGCCCTCGACCTCGGTGCTGTAGAGCAGCGGGACATTGATGGTCGGGGTCGTGCCCAGAGGTTGTGGCAGTTGCCCGTTGCCCAGCAGGAACTGGCCCGGTGGAGACGAGACCATGTAGCTGACTCGGTCGTCCGGGTCCTGCTCCAGCACATCCTGCGCGGCG
This sequence comes from Burkholderiales bacterium, assembly GCA_030604135.1. GTDB lineage: Bacteria > Pseudomonadota > Gammaproteobacteria > Burkholderiales > Burkholderiaceae_C > Hydrogenophaga. Next base: position 101,055 of record JAUVWL010000011.1, read on the forward strand.
CGCGGAAAGTCGATCAGCAGCCCCGAACCAATCGGTTTGACCTGGCGGGCCAGGGCACGCACCGATTGGGTCAGGGACTGGTCAATGGCTTTCTCGGCATAGGACAGCGCGATCCGGTAGGTCAGGAGCCCGCCCATGGCCCAGAGCACCAGCTGTGGCAGCAACAGCCAGATGAGCAACTGGCGTCTGAGAGACGGACGGAACCGCCCCATGTTCAGGCCCGGTTTTCCAGCAGGTAGCCCAGGCCACGGATGTTGCGGATGTTCAGGTCCGACCCGGCCAGCTTGCGCCGCAGGCGGTGCACATACACCTCCAGTGCATTGGACGCCAGGCCACCGACCTCATCGGTGTCGTTCTGCCACGCATGCAAGACGTCCTCACGGCTGACCACCCGACCACATTGCCTGATCAGCAGGTCCAGCAGCACGTACTCCCGCTGGGTGAGGTCGACCGCCTCGTCGCCCACCCAGGCCCGTGGGGGGTAGGCCTCCAGCCGGAGCGGGCGTGGTGTTTCACTCGCATTGCCTGCGCTGCTGGCAGGCAGGCTGGCCCGCCGCAGCAGGGCATGCAGGCGCGCCAGCAGTTCCTGCTGGCTGAACGGTTTGGTGAGGTAGTCGTCGGCGCCGGCGTTGAGTCCCGCCACCCGGTCTTCCACGCCGTCGCGTGCGGTGAGGACCAGCACCGGCAGTGCCGGCCAGCGCTGGCGGGCCTGACGCAACACACTCAGTCCGTCGACGCGCGGCAGGCCCAGGTCCAGCACGATGCCGTCAAACGTGTCGCTGCCCAGCAGGTCCAGCGCCTGCTGGCCGTCTTCGGCCAACTGGACGCGATGCCCCGCCTGCGACAGCTCGGCGTCCAGGCCGTCGCGCAGCAGCTCGTCGTCCTCCACGATCAACAGATGTGCCATGCCGCAGGATTATCCGTGGATTTGAACCACCTGCTGGTGCGCGGGCCGGTGGCCATGCGTCAGCGCGTGCTGTTCTGCAGGTTGAAGGTGGTGGCTTGGCCTTGCTTGTCCTGGCCCGCGTACACGGTCAGGTGCGGGAAGGGGATTTCGATGCCGGCGGCGTCGAAGGCGGCCTTCAGCCTTTTGAGGTATTCGCGACGCACGCCCCACTGTTCCAGCGGCAGGGTGCGGAATCGGCAGCGAATGACCACCGCCGAGTTGCCCCACTCGTTGACCCCGGCGATTTCCAGCTCGTCGAGGATGCGCAGACTGAACTCGGGGTCCTCGCGCAGAGCCTGGCCCACCTGGCGCATCACCGCCATCACCTCGTCCACGTTCTCGCGGTAGGCCACGCCGATGTCCATCACCGCGTGGCTAAACCCGCGGGTCATGTTGATCACGGTGCTGATGGTGCCGTTGGGCACGTAGTGCACATTGCCGTCGTAGTCGCGCAGCTGCACATAGCGCAGCGTCACCTCTTCGACGAGGCCGGCGTGGTCGCCGAGCTTCACCACATCACCCTGGCGCACCTGGTTCTCCAGCAGCAGGAAGAAGCCGGTGAAGAAATCCTTGACCAGGCTCTGGGCGCCGAAGCCCACGGCCAGCCCGACCACGCCAGCCGCACCCAGGATCGGAGCGACCGACACCCCCAGTTCGGAGAGCACCAGCATGCCGGCGATCAGACTGACCACCACCGCCACCAGGTAGCGGAACACGCGGGCCAGGGTCTCGGCGCGCTTGGATGCCTCGCGGTCGTCCAGCCGGCCGGCGATGCGCTCGCGCAGCAATCGGATGCCGCGCTGCAGGACCGCGATCAACACCCAGGCGGCGATGATGATGAGGGTGATGCGTAGGAGGCCGGTGGCGGCACTGCCCAGGCCGGTCCACCAGCGGACGAGGGTGTCGAGGGTCTGTTCGTTCATGGGGCTCCTTTCAGCAATGGCGCCGCCCAGCGGTGGCCGGATGGCGGGGTGGTCGGCCAGTTGTGCCGACCGACTTCAGTGGATGGGCTGGCTGTGCAGCGCGGCCAGGAAGCGCTGGCACCACCAGTGCACGTCCTGCTCGCGGATGCGCCGCAGCAAGGCCTGGTGGCGTTCCTGGCGCTCGGCCAGCGGCATTTGCAGCGCGCGCTGCATGGTCTCGGCCGTGCGCGAGATGTCGTAGGGGTTGACCTGCAGGGCTTCGGCCAGCTGCTCGGCGGCGCCGGCAAACCGGGACAGCACCAGCACACCCGGGTCCTGCGGGTCCTGCACCGCGATGAATTCCTTGGCCACCAGGTTCATGCCGTCGCGCAACGGGGTCACCAGCGCCACACGGGCGACCTGGTATAGGCCGGGCAGGCGGCGCCGCGCGACATTGCGGTGGATGTAGCGCACCGGCATCCAGTCGAGTTCGCCGAAGTCGCCGTTGATGGCGCCACTGAGGCTTTCCAGCTCCTGGCGCAGGCTGGCGTAGGCATCGACCGACTCGCGACTGGGCGAGGCGATCTGGATCAGGGTGGCGCTGCCGACGTTCTCGGGGTAGTTCTGCAGCAGTTGCCGAAAGGCCTTGAAGCGCTGCGGCAGGCCCTTGGAGTAGTCCATGCGCTCGACACCCAGCAGCAGGCGACGCCGTGCGTATTCCTTCTGCATCTGCCGCAGCATGTCCTGCGACTCGCGCGAACGCGCGAGTCCGGCGAATTCATCGACGTCGATGCCGATTGGAAAGTCCTGCGCCTGCAGGGTCATGCCGAAAGCCCGGAAGGTGTGCTCGTCCAGCACGTCGGCCGCCACCTCGTGCCCGACGTAGCGCGAGAAATGGGCCAGGTCGGCCCGGCTCTGGAAGCCGACCAGGTCGTAGGCAAACAGGCAGCGCATCAGCCAGTCGTGCTCCGGAATGGCGGCCAGGATCAGTGGCGGTGGCAGCGGAATGTGCAGGAAGAAGCCGATGCGCTGGCGGCAGCCCATGGCGCGCAGTTCGGCGGCCAGCGGAATCAGGTGGTAGTCGTGCACCCAGATGACGTCGTCGGGCTGCAGCAGCGAGGCCAGCTTGTGCGCGAACATCTGGTTGACGCGGCGGTAGCCACCCACGAAGCCGGCATCGAAGTCGGCCAGATCCAGGCGGTAGTGAAACACCGGCCAGAGCACGCCGTTGCTGTAGCCCAGGTAGTAGCTGCGGTGGTCGTCGCCGCACAGGTCGACCGTGGCCAGCTGGACCTTGCCTGCGTGGCCCAGGTGCAGCTCACCCTCGCCGGGGGTGCCGCCTTCGACCACTTTTCCACTCCAGCCGAACCACAGGCCCCCGGTGTTCTGCAGGGCCTGGCCCAGCGCCACGGCCAGGCCACCGGCCGAGGCCTTGCGCGGATCGCCCACGCGGTTGGAGACCACCACCAGCCGGCTCATATCACGCTGTCCCAGTCGGCCGACAGGCGCACCGCCGCGTTGATGATGCCCACCATCGAGTAGGTCTGAGGGTAGTTCCCCCACATCTCGCCGGTGACCGGGTGCGTGTCTTCGGACAGCAGTCCCAGTTCGTTGCGGGCCTGCAGCATGGTCTCGAAGATGGCCCGGGCCTCGGCCACGCGCCCCACGCGCGCCAGCGCATCGATGCGCCAGAAGGTGCAGATGTTGAAGGCCGTCTCGGGTTTGCCGAAGTCGTCCGCCGCCTCGTAGCGGCGCATGTAGGGACCGTCGCAGAGGTGAGTCTCCAGCGCGTCCAGGGTGGACAGAAAGCGCGGATCCATGGGGTCGATGAAACCGACCTCGGCCATCAGCAGCACGCTGGCATCCAGATCCTGTCCGCCGAAGCTCTCGGCAAAGCACTGGCGCTGACCGTTCCAGGATTCGTTCAGAATGCGTTCGCGCATGGTGTGGGCGTGTCCGGACCAGTGGGCTTCTCGGTCCGGCAGGCCCAGTGTGCGGGCAATCTTGGCCAGCCGGTCGCAGGCGGCCCAGCACATGAGGGCCGAACTGGTGTGCACCCGGGCGCGGGTGCGCAGTTCCCACATGCCGGCGTCGGGCTGGTCGAAGATCCTTACCGCCTGGTCACCCGCGGCTTCCAGCCGCTTGAAGTCGGCCAGGCCGGCCGGGTGCAGCAGGCGTTTGTCATGAAAGGCCTGGGCGGCAGCCAGCACGATGTTGCCGTAGACGTCGTGCTGGAAGTGTTCGTGCGCCTGGTTGCCCACACGAACCGGGCCCATGCCCCGGTAACCGGGCAGGTGCTCGCAGATGTGTTCGGGCAGGTTCTGCTCCAGGCCGATGCCGAACAGCGGCTGCACGTGTCCGCCGTTGGCGCCGACCACCGCATTGGTCAGCCAGCCCAGATAGTCTTCCATGGTGCCAACCTCGGCCAGGCTGTTGAGCGCCCGCACCACGAAGAAGGCGTCGCGCAGCCAGCAGAAGCGGTAGTCCCAGTTGCGCTGGCTGTGTGGCGCCTCGGGGATGCTGGTGGTCATGGCGGCCACGATGGCACCGGTGTCCTCGAACACCGAGAGCTTGAGCGTGATGGCGGCGCGGATGACCGCGTCCTGCCACTCCAGCGGCACCGCCAGTCGTTGGCTCCAGCCGCGCCAGTAGGCCAGGGTCTCCTGCTCGAAATGCCGGGCCGTGTCGCCGACACCGCCTTCCAGGGTTTCATCGGGTCCGAGCAGAAAGTTCAGCTCGCGGGTCAGCAGAAAGGGCTGGCCACCGAGCACATGGGTGATGCCGGCGTCGGTCTGCAGGCGCAGGGTCTGCTGTTCACCGACATAGCGGATGTGGTTGCTGCCCGAGGTGATGGTCGGCTTTTGCGCGCCCCAGCCGAAACGCGGTGTCAGGCGCACCCGGATGCGTGGCGTGCCCTCCAGGGCCCGCACCCGGCGCACCAGCGTGGTGGGCCGAAAAAAGCGCCCCCTCGAAGGAAACCGGGGTGCAAAGTCGGTGATCAGCAGGCGTTGGCCGTGACGGTCGGTGAGTTCGGTTTCCAGCACGGCGGTGTTGGGCACATAGCGTTGCCGGCTGCTGGCAAAGTCCTCGATGTCGATGGCAAATGTGCCGGCACCATCGTCCCCGCCCAGAAGGCTGTGGAACACCGGATCGCCGTCAAAGCGCGGCAGGCAGCACCAGACAACTTGCCCCTGTGCATCCACCAGCGCGCTGAAGGCACAGTTGCCAATCACACCCAGCGACAGGCTCGCCGCTTCGGGTGGATTGAATCGAGCGGGGGACACGGGCGGTTTGTCGGGGGCGGCGGTTGGACTTGCGTTCATGGTTGCTCACTGCGGTGGAGCCCTTGCAGCCAGCGCAGCAGGGCCTGGGGGTTGGGCATGCGGTGGCTGGCACAACTGGGGCCGCTACCGACCTTGATGCCGATGCCCCCGAGCTGCTGCACGACGCGAAAGCCGGCCTCGTCTGTCACATCGTCGCCCGCAAACACCGGAAGTCGCCCCAGAAACGGCGCCTCCCGCAAGAAGGCGGCAATCGCCACGCCCTTGCTGACATCCACCGACTTGACCTCGACCACTGCCTTGCCCTGCAGCAATTGAAGGGACGGATCGTCGGCGATGGCCTGCGTCATGTGTTCGCGGCACAGACCTTCGAGCTCGGGTGCCAGGCGGTAGTGCAGGGCCACCGAATGGGATTTGTGCTCCATGAGCAGCCCTGGGTGCAGGTCGACCAGGGTGCGGGCTGTGGCCAGCGATGCGTCCAGCAAGGGCAGCGGTGCCACGGCAATGGTGTTGTCTGCACGCCGCCTCACCGCACCGTGCTCGAACGCCGTGGGCAGCTGCAATGGGCTCAGAAAAGGATCCAGGTCCGATTGCGCGCGTCCACTGACCAGCGCCAGCGCGCCATTCAGGTCCGCCTGCAGGCGCACCAGGGTGGGGCGCAGGTCGGGGTCGACTTGCACTTCGTGCGGTCTGGGCGCCAGGTCGGCCAAAGTGCCATCAAAATCGAGAAACAGCGCGGTCGCGCCCGGCAACAGATCTGGTGGACTCCTCATCACATGAGTGACCTTACCAGAACAGCCGAGTTCCCGTGGTCCTGGGGTATGGGGCCGCAGCGATGGTCAGGGGCCGGGCATGCCCTGCGCAATGGCGTCCTGTTGCGCGGCTTGTACGCGCTGGCCAATGTGGTCGCCTTCGAGTCCCTGCTCGCGAGCCTGTGTGGCCACCTCAGCGGTGTCCACCGTGCGTGCCAGTGCCAAGGCGGCCAGCAGGCGTTCGCGCTGAGGGTAGGCTGCTTCCGAAAAGCCCAGCCGCCCGCGCGCGTCGCATTCGCAGGCCAGCAGCACCTCATCGAAACGCTGGGGACGGCGCAGGGCATCACAGCGTTGCAGCAGACGCAGAAGTGCTGCGGCGCCGAGCTCGCTGCTGCGGTGGATGTGGCCGTGTTCGCGCGCCACCACCTCGGCCAGTTCGCGGCATTCGCGCGGGGCACGCCAGCGGTTGCAGACTTGGCGCAGCAAATGCACGCTGCGCTGTTCGTGGCCGATGTGCCGGGGCAGCACGTCGGCCGGCGTGGTGCCCTTGCCCAGGTCGTGGCACAGGCAGGCAAAGCGCACCGGCAGCGACGCGGCCAGGCGCGCGCTCATGTCCAGCACCATCATCAGGTGGACGCCGGTGTCCACCTCCGGGTGGTAGTCGGCCCGCTGTGGCACGCCCCACAGGCGGTCGACCTCGGGCAGCAGGCGTTGCAGCGCGCCACATTCGCGCAGCACCTCGAACATGCGGCTGGGCTGGCGCTCCATCAATCCACGCGCCAGTTCCTGCCAGACACGTTCGGCCACCAGGTGGTCAACCTCACCGTGCTCGACCATCTGGCGCATCAGTGCCATGGTCTCGGGAGCCACGGAAAAATCGGCGAACCGCGCTGCGAATCGCGCCAACCGCAGGATGCGCACCGGGTCTTCGGCAAACGCACCGGTGACGTGTCGCAGCACCTTGTGGTGCAGGTCCCGGAGTCCACCATGCGGGTCGATCACCACGGCGTCGGCAGGTGTGTCGGCGTGCACCTGTGCAATTGCCATCGCATTGATGGTCAGGTCGCGCCGCGCCAGATCATCTTCCAGCGTCACCGATGGGTGTGCATGGAAGTCGAAACCATGGTAGCCCGGTGCGGTTTTGCGCTCGGTGCGGGCCAGGGCGTATTCCTCGCGCGTGTCCGGGTGCAGGAAAACAGGGAAGTCGCGTCCCACCGGGACAAAACCCCGCGCCAGCAGGGCCTCGGGGGTGGTGCCCACCACCACCCAGTCGCGGTCCACATGGGCCTGTTCGTTGTGCTCGCGGGCCAGCAGCGCATCGCGCACGGCGCCGCCCACCAGATAGATCTCCATGCCGCAAGTGTAGACCGGGACGCCCCGAACGGCGCTGTCAGCGGTCAGACCTCAACCACCATCGAGGCGCTGATGCTTGCTGTGCCGCCGGCCATCAGGCGGGCAATGCGGCCACGTTCCATCTGCAGGACAACCCGGATGATGCTCGGGGAGGGTGGCTGCATCAACCAGCCCTGTTCAATGTGGATTTCCTGGTCCGGCACGTCCAGAACATCGTGAAGCAGGCAGGCCAGCGGACCCGCTGCCATGCCGGTGCCCGCTTCTTCGGGGATGGCGTAGCGGGGCGCGAACATGCGGGCGCCGGCATGGCGGCCCGGTCGGTGCGTCTCGGTCGTGAAGGCGTAGACACCGATCAGGTCCAGCTCCTCACTGATCGCCTGCACCAGCTCCTGCCGCGGCTTCAGATCGGCCAGCGACTGTGCATCAGGCAGGTGAACCAGCAGGAAGGCGTTGCCCGTGCTGACCACGAACGGGTCCAATGCGCCGGGCCAAGGGCCTGGCCCGAACCCCAGCGACATGGCCATCCGGGCACCGAGACCGGACATCACATCGATGCGGTTGAACACGGGGGCGGTCTGCTCCATGAAGGCCGTATCGCCCTCGATCAGGATGTCCCTGTTGCCGTCGATGGTCTCCTTTGAAAAGCGCCCTTCCTCAAGCATGCCCCGTTGCCTCAGCAGGCAAAACGTGGCGACGGTAGCGTGCCCGCAATGGGCAATCTGGCGCACAGGCGTGAAGAACTCCAGCTTGACGGTGGCCTTGTCCGATGCGGATACGAAGGCCGTCTCTGACAGGCCCACCTGTCGCGCAACCCTGAGCTTCTGCTCATGGGTCAGTGCATCGGCGTCCAGCACCACGCCGGCAGGATTGCCGCCGGACGGTCCGTCGATGAAGGCATTGACGATCTGAACGCCGACCTGCATCTGGTTCTCCCTGTGGATGCCAAACAGGCGCCTAGGGCTTGAGCCTGTACGGTTCCTCGAAGTCGAGGAAGTCGTGTTCGGTCAGGGCGTCGCGTATCCACGCCTGCACACCGGGTAGGGCGGTCACGCGTTCCACATACGCCTGTAGCGGGGCCGCCAGTGGCAGGCCATAGGTGCGCAGGCGCATGCAGACCGGCGCGAAATAGGCGTCGGCGATGCTGAAGGCGCCGAACAGCATGGGCTGGCTGCCGTCCGGCAGCCGTTCGGGTTGGGCCGACAGCAAGTCCTGCCAGAGTTCGCTCAGACGCGCGACATCGGCACGCACCGCACCCTGGTCGCGCCAGATCAGGCGACCGATGTCCGGCAGGGAAGCCTCGATGTTCATCGGGCAGTGGTTGCGCAGTGCGCCGAAACCGCTGTGCATCTCGGCGCAGACACTGCGTGCCCGGGCCCGTTGGCGGGGATCGCTCGGCCACAGTTGGCACTCGGGGAAGCGTTCGGCCAGGTATTCGGCAATGGCCAGCGTGTCCCAGACGGCGAAGCCGTTGTCGACGAGCACCGGCACCTTGCCCACCGGGTTGACGCCCCGCAGGGCTTTCTTGAACGCCGAGTCCGCTTCAAACGAATCGAAGCGAACCATCACTTCCTCGAAGTCGATGCCGGCCTGGCGCATCAGCACCCAGGGACGCATGGACCAGGACGAGTAGTTCTTGTTGCCGATGTACAGCTGCAGAGCCATGGGGGTTCTCCTTATTGGAGAACCGATGTTAGGCGCTGGCGGGCATCCGATTGATGTCTGATGAGGCCGTCATTGATGCGACCGCTTCACCTGCGTCAGCGCGGGCCGTATCAGGCGTACTTCTCGAGAATCTTGGTCGAGCGCTCGACCTCGCGGACGGTGTCGACCTCCGAGTGCGAGGTGGCCACCGCCTCCAGGACCGAGCAGGCCATCATGCGGTAGAAGGCTTTGTCCATGGCCTTGCGCGCCGCCGACATCTGCTGGGCCACGTCTTCGCAGGATCGCCCCGACTCCACCATGTCGATCAGGCCGCGCACCTGACCCTCGATGCGCTTGAGGCGGTTGACCACGTCCCGCTGGTGCTCGTTTCGGTAAGTCGATGTAGCCGTGGTGTTGGAGGTCGATGCTTTCTGGTGGGCGGCCATGGCAAATCCTTTGCGGTCCGGTGTGGAACAGTCAAATCGACAGTGTGCCAAAAATCGAGACGGCCCGGGCACCCGGGCTGGACAGGAACGGTTTTTGTCGCCGCCGCGGGTGCCGCGCAGTGGATTCAGCGGCTGGTGCCCGCCTGGCGACCCAGGTAGCCGGGTGCGACGGTATGCACGCTGGCGGGGCTGATGTTCAGGCTGCGCAGATCGGGGTGCAGGCCGCTGGCCACGTTGTCGACACGCATCGAGTCCAGGTTGTCGCGACTCATCAGCCGCTCCCCCGGCATCAGCTCCATCATCAGCGCCTGCAGACGGCCAATGCCCATGGGCAGCGGGATGACGGCTCGTTCTTTGCTGCCGTACCGACCGGCCAGTCGCACGAGGTCGGCCAGGGTCATCACATCGGGGCCCACGCATTCGATGACCTCGGCCGGTGCCCCGTCGGCGCGTGCGGGGCGGGCCAGGCAGCGCTCGATGGCATGGGCGACGTCACCCACCCAGACGGGCTGGAATCGGGCCTGGGCGCCAGCCAGGGGCATGACGGGGAACAGCGATTGCAGACGGGCGAACAGATTCAGGAAGCGGTCGTCAGCACCAAAAATGACACTGGGCCGGAGCACACTCAGGTCCAGTCCGGCCTGGGTCAGCATGGCTTCGCCGCGCGCCTTGCTGCGCTGGTAGCGCGATGGCCCGGCCGGGTCGGCGCCCAGGGCGCTGACGTGAACCAGGCGCCGCACCCCTTGTGTGATGCAGGCCTGGGCCAGGTGGCGTGCAAGGGTCACATGGGTGTGTTCAAAAGCCGCTTCGTTGCCGTGCAGGATGGCGATCAGGTTCACCACGGCGTCGTGACCGGCCACCAGCCGGTTCAGTGCGTCGGGGTCGTGCACGTCGGCCTCAACCACCGTCACGGAACCCAGATGACCCAGGCGGGCCGCGGTGGCCGCACGGCGTGTCGGAACGGTGATGCGCCAGCCGGCACGGTGCAGGTGTTCACAAGTCTGGCGACCGACAAAGCCGGTGCCGCCCAGTACAAGCACGCTGTTCATACGAGAATGTGGTTTCAGGGCAGGTCGCTCAGGGGTGCCGGTGCCCCGTTGGCGCGGGGGCCCACGGTGCCCAGCCGGGCACGCAGGGACTGGGACTCGCCGCTCAGCAGCACGGCGTAGTGGGTCGTGTTCGCCAGCACGCGCTGAACATAGTCGCGTGTTTCGTCAAACGGGATGTTCTCGATCCAGATCTCTGCCGGCAGGACCGGCCCTTCCCGCCAGCTGCGGGCCCGGCCCGGGCCGGCGTTGTACGCGGCAGCGGCCAGTGGCATGGAGCCTTCAAAATCCTGCAGCGCCTGCCCCAGGTAGGCGGTGCCGATGCGGATGTTGGTGTCCCGGTCATTGATCTGCTCCGGTCGGAAACCGTTCAGACCGATGCGTCGGGCCGTCCAGCGGGCGGTGGCCGGCATCACCTGCATCAGGCCGGAGGCGCCGGCATGGGAGCGTGCGTCGGTGACAAACCGGCTTTCCTGGCGGATCAGGCCGTACACATACGCCGGGTCCAGACCCACATCCTGGGCGCGCTGCCTGACCTGGACCAGGTAGGGCGTGGGGAAGCGCTGGCGCTGGTCCTGCATGCCGCGGGTGCGCTTGCTGGTGTTGATGCACCGATCCCACCACTGTTCACGACAGGCGATGTCGGCGGCGGCCAGCAGTTCACGATCAGCCTTGCCGCCAGGGGTGTGCAGGGCGATGGTGTAGTGCCACTCGCGCACCGCCTCGCTGCGCAGGCCCAGTGCCCGCGCAGACCGGGCGCGCAGCAGACCGGGGTGGCGCGCTGCCGCCTGGCGCTCCAGATCGGTCAGCGGGTCGGGTGCAGGCGGTTCGATGACGGGGCGGCCCAAGGCCTCCAGGGCGAGCAGCTCGTAGAAGCCGGTGGGTGCTGCAATGCGTGCATAGAGCTCCCGCGCACGGACGGTGGCCATCAGCGGATCGGGCTGGGCCAGCGACTCCAGGGCGCGTGCCTGCCAGTACACCCAGGTGGCCTGCTCTTGCTGCGCGGGTGTCATGGCTGCAATGGCTTCCAGCACGTGCCCCCAGGCACCGGCCCGCATGCCGGCACGTGCCTTCCAAGCCAGGTGGTCATCGACCAGGTGTTCGTCGCTGGCGTAGGCGAAGTACTCAAGTGCTTCGGGCATGCGGCGTTGGGCCGCCCGTTTGCCCACCACTCCCCAGGCCCAGCTGCGTTCTTCACGCGTGAGCTGGGTCACCCACCGCTTGCGCAACAGGGTGTCGGCGGCGGCGGCCGGGTCGGATGACGCCAGCCGGATCACCGCCAGTGTCACCATTTCGCGGGTACGCGGACGGATGGCGGTGATTTTTTCGTCCAGATAGGCGGCGGGGTCCTGGGCGATCGACTCGACCTGGGGCACCCAGGCCGGGTCCAGCATGGCGATGGCCTGGCGAACCACAGGCTGCCGGTTGGTTTCCATGGCCAGGCGGGCACGACGCCAGACCGTGTCTGCACCCAAGTGCCCGCTGTCGATAAAGGCCTGCACCGCCGTTGCACATCCATCGTCAGCGTCGCGCTGCTGCAACCACAAAGCCTCCACCTCGATCGCGGCGTCGGCCGCCGGCATGCGCCCGGCGACGGCGTCGAGCATCCGGGCGTAACAGCTGACCTGTCGGTCGTCGTTCATCCGGAACAGGGGCAGTTCGGCCTCGAACCGCGGCCAGTCACGCTGACGGCCCAGCTGCAGCAGCCAGTCGTTGCGCAGCCGGTCCTCCCAGTAGGTGCCGGGCATCCGGTCCAGTGTGCTGCGAATTTCCTGGGGCGGTGCGGACTCCAGGCGGGCACGCATCTCCCAGTACCGTGCCAGAGGCTCCAGCACATGCCCCTCCACGCGAGGCAGCAAGGTCGAGAGGGTGGCCGGCTGGCGTTTGACAAAGGCGTCACGCATCTGCAGCAGCACCCGGTCCTGCGGTGTCTGGGCCTGTACAGGGGCGAACAGACACAGGCCCGCCATAATGGAGACCAGACCCCGCATGATCATGAGCGCACGGCTCCCAGACATCCGCATCTGTTGCATAGGTGATTATGGACAGCAAAGACCCCGCGAGTTCCTCAGACAGATCAGCAACCCGGACCGGCGGTGGGAATTCTCCTGCCCTGAAGACCGAGTGGCGCAAGCAGCTGGTCGACAAGCGAGTGAATCTGGCCGATCGTGCCTGGCGCAACGACCTGCTGCAGCGGGTGATGCGGGTCTGGCTGGTCAACCGGCCGGACACCGTGATCGGCGCCTACTGGCCGATCAAGGGCGAGTTCGACCCCTTGCCCGCCCTGTTCCGCTGGCAGGAGGCCGGGCTGGAGGAAGATGCCCAGAGCGCGGCCCGGCAGCGCCGCATCGGCTTGCCGGTCGTCAACAAGATCGACAAGACGCTCACCTTCTACAGCTGGTATCCGGGCTGCCCGATGGAGGAAGACGCCTATGGCATTCCCAAGCCCAAGGACACCGAGGTCGTGGTCCCGACGCTGATCTTCGTGCCCTGTGTGGGCTTCGGACCGGGGGGGTATCGGCTGGGTTACGGCGGTGGTTTCTATGACCGCACGCTGGCCAGCCTGCAGCCCAAACCCTTCACCGTCGGTCTGGGGTATGACTTCGCCTACCTGCCCGACCTGGAGCCCGAGGCCCACGACGTGCCGCTGGACGCGATCCTGGCCGATACGGGGGTGCAATGGCAAAAATAGGGCCCCCACGCTCCACCGCTGCGCGGGTCGCTGCCCCCCGAGGGGGCTGACCTTGCTTGGGGCGGCCCTGCGCTGCGGTCCCTCTGGCCCCCACGCTCCGCCGCTGCGCGGGTCGCTGCCCCCCGAGGGGGCTGACCTTGCTTGGGGCGGCCCTGCGCTGCGGTCCCTCTGGCCCCCACGCTCCGCCGCTGCGCGGGTCGCTGCCCCCCGAGGGGGCTGACCTGGC
>JAUVWL010000049.1 GCA_030604135.1 Burkholderiales bacterium
AAGTGGGCGCGGACATCGTGGGCCTGAGCGGCCTGATCACCCCCAGCCTGGAAGAGATGCAGTACGTGGCCGCCGAAATGGAGAAGGACCCGTACTTCCGCGAGCGCGGCATCCCGCTGCTGATCGGCGGCGCCACCTGCAGCCGTGTGCACACAGCAGTGAAGATCGCCCCCCACTACAGCGGCCCGGTGATCTACGTGCCCGATGCCTCCCGCAGCGTGGGCGTGGCGCAGAACCTGCTGGGCGAGGCCAAACCCGCTTACCTGGCTGAGTTGCAGGCCGATTACAACCAGGTACGCACCCAGCACGCCAACAAGAAGCAGACCCCGCTGTGGCCGCTGGCCAAGGCGCGCGCCAACAAAACCCCGCTGGACTGGGACGCCTACACCCCGGTGGTGCCCAAGTTTCTGGGCCGGCGCGTCTTCAAGCACTTCGACCTGGGTGAACTGGCCCGGTACATCGACTGGGGGCCGTTCTTCCAGACCTGGGATCTGGCGGGGCCGTATCCGGCCATCCTGGACGACGCGGTGGTGGGCGAGCAGGCCCGCAAGGTGTTCGCCGACGCGCAGGCCATGCTCAGGAAGATCGTGGAAGGTCGCTGGCTTACCGCCAACGCCGTGGTGGGGCTGTATCCTGCCAACGCGGTGAACGACGACGACATCGCGCTGTACACCGACGAATCGCGCACCCAGGTGGCGCTGACCTGGCACGGCCTGCGCCAGCAGACCGAAAAGCAGGAGATCGACGGCGTCATGCGCCCCAGCCGCTGCCTGTCGGACTTCGTGGCCCCTCGGGCCACCGGCGTGGCCGACTACGTGGGCCTGTTCGCCGTGACCGCGGGCATCGGTGCCGACAAGCGCGCCGCCGCCTTCGAGGCCGCGCAGGACGACTACAACGCCATCCTGCTCAAGGCCCTGGCCGACCGCCTGGCCGAGGCCTTGGCCGAATGCCTGCACCAGCGAGTGCGCACCGACCTTTGGGGCTATGCCCCGCACGAGAGCCTGAGCAACGAAGAGCTCATCGCCGAGAAATACCAGGGTATCCGGCCCGCGCCGGGGTATCCTGCCTGCCCGGACCATTCGGTCAAGCGCGACATGTTTGCCCTGCTCCAGTGCGACGACATCGGCATGGGCCTGACCGAAAGCCTGGCCATGACCCCGGCGGCCAGCGTGAGTGGTTTCTACATTGCGCACCCCGAGGCGACGTACTTCAACGTCGGCAAGATCGGTCACGACCAGCTGGCCGACATGGCCCGGCGTCGCTCGATGGACGCAACCCTGCTGGAGCGGTTGCTGGCGCCCCATCTCTGACCTGTTCGGCACTCTTCACAAGGCGGGACGGCGGCCTCACAATCGCCCCCATGAAGACGAGACGGGTGTGGTTGCATGGCGTGGCGGGGGTTGCTGCCTGGATGGCAGGGCTGCGCACGGTCTGGGCCCTAGGTACACGTCCTGTGTCGCCGGGGCTGCGCCGCATCCGCGGGGATGTGCGGGTCAACGGGGAGCCGGCGCTGGAAGGCCGCGTCATTCTCCCGGGCGACGTGGTGCGCACGGGCGGCGGTGCCGAAGCCGTCTACGTCGTCGGTGCCGATGCCTTCCTGCTGCGGTCGAACACCGAGGTGCACCACGTGGCCGATGGTGCCGTCTGGGTGCTGCGCCTGATCCGTGGCCAGATGCTGTCGGTCTTTGGTGAAGGAGCCAAGCGCCTGGAAACCCCTTCGGCCACCATCGGCATCCGGGGCACGGGCTGCTACCTGGAGGCCGAACCCACCCAGACCTATTTCTGCCTGTGTTATGGCCGCGCTGAACTGACACCGCTCCAGGACGCGGGGCAGCGGATCGAGGTGGTGACCACCTACCACGACCGGCCTTTCTGGATCAGCTCCCAACCCGGTGAGCCGGTACTTCGAACCGCTCCCGTGCTCAACCACCGGGACTCGGAGCTGATCACCCTGGAATGGCTGGTGGGGCGCCGTCCACCGTTCATGAGCACGAGTTACACGCCCCGCTACTGAACCGCAGTGCGCCTGCAGGCTGCTCGGGCGGTTTCAGTGAGAGCAGTTCGCCCGGACTTCGTCGATGGTGGTCAGGCCCTGGAGCACCTTGAGGATGCCGTCCTGGCGCAGGTTGCGGAAGCCGCCGCTGGTCATGGCGGATTCCTGCAGTGCTTCGGAGGGTGCCTTGCGCTGGATCAGGCGGCGCAGGGGGGCGTCGATGACCAGCAGTTCGTGCACACCCATGCGCCCCTTGAGGCCGGATTGGTCACAGGTCGGGCAGCCCGGTGCATGCCTTTGAACGAATCGTCCTTCCTGCCCATAGGCCTGCAGCCATTCCTCGCGCAGGCGGGCCTTGTCCGGTCGCAGGGCGGTCGGAAAGCCGTGCAGGTAGTCCTCCAGCAGCTCGTCCACCCAGGCTTCGTCGGCGGGCAGGGTCTGGGCGCAGCCGCTGCACAGGCGCCGCACCAGCCGCTGGGCCAGCACCGCCACCAGCGAGTCGGCGAAGTTGAACGGGTCCATGCCCATGTCGAGCAGGCGCACCACGGTTTCCGGTGCGCTGTTGGTGTGCAGCGTGGACAGCACCAGGTGACCGGTCAGGGAGGCTTCAATCGCCACCTGGGCCGTTTCCTCGTCGCGAATCTCGCCGACCATGATCACGTCCGGGTCGGCGCGCAGGAAGGCCCGCAGTGCCTTGGCGAAGGTCCAGTCGATCTTGGGATTGACCTGGACCTGGCGCAGATCGGGGTTGCTGATCTCGACCGGATCCTCGGCCGTCCAGATCTTGCGGTCTGGCGTGTTGATGTGCTGCAACAGCGAATGCAGGGTGGTCGTCTTGCCCGATCCGGTGGGGCCCACGCACAGCACCATGCCGTGCGGTCGCTCGACGGCCTCGGTCAGGTGAGTCAGGTTGTGGGGCGTGAGCCCGAGCTGGTCGATGGGCAGCGGCTTGGCCGAGGACAGCAGGCGCATCACCACGTCTTCCGCCCCGTTGATCGTGGGGATGGTGGCGACCCGCAGTTCCAACTTGTGATGAGGCGAGAATTTGGCGAAGTCGATCTTGCCGTCCTGCGGCTTGCGGCGTTCTGAAATGTCGAGCTCGCACATGATCTTGATGCGTCCGACGATGGCGGCGCGGTACGTGTGCGGCAGCTCCATGTAGGGCACGAGCCGCCCGTCCTTGCGCAGCCGGATGCGAACCTTGCGCTTGGTGGGATGGGTCTCGATGTGGATGTCCGACGCCCCCTGCCCGTGGGCTTCGATGATGATGCTGTTGATCAGCTTGACCAGCGAGTTGTCGGACTGTTCGATCTGGGCGACGGCCAGATCGCTGTCCTCGTGGACCTCCATTTCCAGCGATTCGAGCAGCTTGCCCGAAGACGGCAGGTTGGCGTCTGCCGGGGCCTCTGCGGCACCGGCACCCCCCTCGTCGAGGCCGAATCGCGCGTAAGCCTGGTTGACGGCCTGAGGCCCGAGGGTGCCGCTGGCCAGTGCCGCCACCACCTTGGACTGCAGCGTGAACTCCAGCTCTTCCAGCATGCCCCGCTTCGAGGGGTCTTCGGCCGCGACCACGACCATGCCGTTGCGCCACAGCAGCGGCACGATGCGGTGCCGGCGCGCCACGGCGATCGGCACCCGGCGCAGGGCCTCGGCGTCCACCGGGAACTTGGCCAGATCGACCACGGGGTACCCCATCTTGCGGGCCAGCGCGACCCGCAGGTCGTCGCGGGTGAGCTGCCCGCTCTGCACCAGCAGTTCCCCCAGAGGAACACTCCGTTCGTTCTTCTGGCGCTCCAGTGCCTCGTCAAGCTGCGCCTGAGAAACCAGTCCCAGTGCCGTCAAGGCTTCGCCGATGCGCACCATGGGCATGCGCGCCTGTTCCTCCAGCGCCATGAGGAGCTGTTCCGGCTTGACGATTTCCTTGATCACCAGGTAGTCGCCGAGCTTGCGGTTGCGCAGATTTTCCTGTTCACGGGCGGCCAGTTCCACCTGTTCGGTCGTGACCGACTGCTGTTCCACGAGCACCTGGCCGATGGCATCGCCCACGTGCAGCTCCTGCACCATGTCGTGGGGGATGAACACCCGTTGCACGTGGTCCTGCTCGTTGAGGGGCAGAAACAGGAACAGGCCCGCTTCGGATTCGAAGTGGCCGATGGTGGTGCCCGATTCGACACTCCCGTCCCTCAGGGAGAGCCTGAAAGGCAGGCGTGGGCGGTAGTCGAGGAGTTCGGAAAAGGCGTTGTCGCCATCCAGGCCGCTGCCCTGTAGGGGCTTGAGCGGCTGAGTGACGGTGATGCGACGGAACATGTCGAAGCGCAACGGCATCACGGCCCGCGACGGGGGCACCTGGATCAGCGCCGTTTTCCCCGGCAGGTCCAGGCCCTTGATCAGACAGGGACGCGACTGGCCGTTGGTGCCTTCGACCTGGCATTCCAGTCCGCTGGGCGCACTGGTGGCGTGGTCGCCGTAGCAGGCGTAGGGGGGGGTGGGCCAGCGCAGCGGAGGGGGGGAGGTGTCCCGCGACGGGGCGTGCGGTGGGGTCAAGGTCGACGCAGGATGGTTCATCGGGCGGTGTCGCGGTGAGGCCGGCGGTGTGCCGTTTTTGTCATCTCCTGCGCGACATTATGCGCCACGTTCCCCCTCTGGCTCACCGGTGCAGTGGCTGGCGGTATTGCAGGGCTTCGGCGATGTGCACGGTCTGGATGGGTTGGCTGCCGGCGAGGTCGGCGATGGTGCGGGCCACCCGCAGGGCCCGGTGCATGGCCCGGCCGGACCAGCCCAGGCGTGTCGCCGCCTGCTGCAGCAGCCTGGCGGCGGTGGGGTCCAGGTGGGCATGGCGCTCCAGCGCATCGTCGCGCAACGCCTGATTGGTCATGCCCTGCCTTTGCACGGCGCGCTGACGGGCCGCCA
>JAUVWL010000027.1 GCA_030604135.1 Burkholderiales bacterium
CGTAGCTCGCTTCGCTGTTGAGCTCGACCGTCAGGTCCACCACCGACACGTCGCTGGTGGGCACCCGGAAGCTCATGCCGGTCAGCTTCTTGTTGAGTTCGGGGATGACCACGCCCACCGCCTTGGCCGCGCCGGTGCTGCTGGGGATGATGTTCTCCAGGATGCCGCGGCCGCCGCGCCAGTCCTTGTTGGACGGGCCGTCCACGGTCTTCTGGGTGGCGGTGGCCGCGTGCACGGTGGTCATCAGGCCGCGCTTGATGCCCCACTTGTCGTTCAGCACCTTGGCCACCGGAGCCAGGCAGTTGGTGGTGCAGGAGGCGTTGGAGATGATGGCCTGGCCGGCGTAGGTCTTGTCGTTCACGCCGAAGACGAACATCGGGGTGTCGTCCTTGGACGGGGCGGAGAAAATGACCTTCTTGGCGCCTGCGGCCAGGTGCTTCTCGCCGCCGGCCTTGTCCAGGAAGATGCCGGTGGACTCGATGACCACGTCGGCGCCGACCTCGTTCCACTTGAGGTTGGCGGGGTCTTTTTCCTGGGTCAGGCGGATCTTCTTGCCGTTGACGATCAGGGTGTTGCCCTCCACGCTGACGGTGCCCTTGAAGCGGCCGTGGACACTGTCGTAGCGGAGCATGTAGGCCAGGTAGTCGGGTTCGAGCAGGTCGTTGATGGCAACGATCTCGATGTCCGGGAAGTTCTGGATCGCGCTGCGCAGCACGTTGCGACCGATGCGGCCGAATCCGTTGATACCGACTTTGATAGCCATGTCCTCAGCTCCTGTGGATGGATGAAAGAAAAATCAGAAAAGCTTATCGGGCCAGCACGGTGCGGACGGTGTCCACCACGTTGGCCGGTGTGAACCCGAAATGCTGGAAGAGCACCGGGGCCGGGGCCGATTCGCCGTAGCTGTCGATGCCGACGACGGCGGCCACGCCGTATTTCCACCAGCCGTCGGTGGAGCCCATTTCAACGGCGATGCGCGGCAGGCCCTTGGGCAGCACAGCGGCCTTGTAGGCGCCGTCCTGGCGGTCGAAGGCGGTGGTGCTGGGCATGGAAACCACGCGCACGGCGATCTTGTGCTCCCGGGCCAGGGTTTCCTGCGCCTTGAGGGCCAGTTGCACCTCGGAGCCGGTGGCGATGATCACCGCCTGCGCCTTCTTCTTGCTGCCCACATCGGACGGCTCGGACAGCACATAGGCGCCCTTGCTGATGTCCGACAGGTCGCTCTTGGGCGCGTAGGGCAGGTTCTGGCGCGACAGGCACAGGGCCGTCGGGCGGGTGGCGTTCTGCAGGGCCACGGCCCAAGCCACCGCGGTCTCGGCGGTGTCGGCCGGGCGCCAGACGTCCAGGTTGGGGATCAGGCGCAGACTGGCCACATGCTCGATCGACTGGTGGGTCGGACCGTCTTCGCCCAGGCCGATGGAGTCGTGGGTGAACACGTGCACCACGCGCTGCTTCATCAGCGCGGCCATGCGGATGGCGTTGCGGCTGTAGTCGCTGAAAGTCAGGAAGGTGCCGCCGTAGGGGATGTAACCGCCGTGCAGGGCCACGCCGTTCATGATGGCGGCCATGCCGAACTCGCGCACGCCGTAGTTGATGTGACGGCCGATCTGGCCGGCCTCGGTCTTCACCACCTCGCCGGCCAGGTCAACACGCAGCGCAGGGGTGGACTTGGTGTTGGTCAGGTTGGAGCCGGTGAGGTCGGCCGAGCCGCCCAGCATCTCGGGCAGGGCCGCAGTGAAGTGCTCCAGCGCGATCTGGCTGGCCTTGCGGCTGGCCACGGTCTCGGCCTTGGTGTGGGCTTCAACGGCGGCGTTGACGGCCACCTGGTGGAAGGCCTTGGGCAGCTCGCCCTTCATGCGGCGCACAAACTCCCTGGCCAGCTCGGGGAAAGCGGCCTTGTAGGCCTTGAAACGGTCGTTCCAGGCGGCCTCCAGGGCCTTGCCGGCGGCCTTGGCGTCCCAGGCGGCGTAGACGTCCTTGGGGATCTTGAACGGTTCATGGCCCCAGCCCAGGGCCTCGCGGGTGAGGGCGATCTCGTCCTTGCCCAACGGCTCGCCGTGGGCCTTGGCGGTGTTGGCGCGGTTCGGGCTGCCCTTGCCGATGGCCGTCTTGCAGACGATGAGTGTGGGCTTGTCGGCGCTGTTCTTGGCGTCGGCAATGGCACGGTCGACCGCGTCGACGTCATGGCCGTCCACGCCACGGATCACGTTCCAACCGCAGGCCTCGAATCGCTTGGGCGTGTCGTCGATGAACCAGGGCGCCACCTGGCCGTCGATGGAGATGCCGTTGTCGTCGTACAGGGCAATCAGCTTGTTGAGCTTCCAGGCGCCGGCCAGGGCCACGGCCTCGTGGCTGATGCCCTCCATCAGGCAGCCGTCACCCAGGAACACGTAGGTGCGGTGGTCGACGATGGCGTGGCCTTCGCGGTTGAACTCGGCGGCCAGCAGCTTCTCGGCCAGCGCCATGCCCACCGCGTTGGTGATGCCCTGACCCAGCGGCCCGGTGGTGGTTTCGACGCCCGGGGTGTGACCAACCTCGGGGTGGCCGGCGGTCTTGCTGCCGAGCTGGCGGAAGGCCTTGAGCTCTTCGATCGGCAGTTTGTAACCGCTCAGGTGCAGCAGCGCGTAGATGAGCATGGACGCGTGGCCGTTGGACAGCACGAAGCGGTCGCGGTCGGCCCACTGCGGGTTGAGCGGGTTGTGGCGCAGATGACGCCCCCACAGGGCGACGGCCATGTCGGCCATGCCCATGGGCGCACCCGGGTGGCCCGAGTTGGCGGCTTGAACCGCGTCCATGGCCAGGGCGCGGATGGCGTTGGCCATGACGCCAGGGGTGACGGCAGCGGCAACGGGTGCCGTAACAGGAGCGGAAGCGGGGGTGTCGGACATGGGAGCAACGCAGAAAGTGGGGGAGGCGGCCAGCGCCAAACCCATGATTTTACCGACCTGCCGCGGCCGCCCCGCGGCCGGGTGCCTCAGCGGGTGCCTTCGGGCAGCAGGCCGTAACTCTCGCCACCCTGATCGTTCCGGCTGCGCCAGAGCTGCACCGTCTCACCGGGCGCGGGCAGGGCGCCGGTGACCAGGACCCGCACCCGACGGCCGTCGCCCAGCTCGACCATGACGGTGGCCAGAGCCGTCCCGGGAGGCACCGTCGACGGTGCGTCGGAAGGCAACACCACGCCGCTGACCGTCTCGCGCTCGACCTCGGCGCCACCGCCCGAACATCGCCAGAAAGCCAGCACCAGCAAGAGCATCAGCGCCGCCAGGGTGGCGCGGGTGGTCATGAAACTGCGGGCATCGAACATGCCCCGTATAGTAGCCCCACCCATGTCTTCGTCCACCGACTTGAACACCCCACCGACCGCCATGCTGCTGGCCGCCGGCCGCGGCCAGCGCATGCGCCCTCTGACCGACCACACGCCCAAACCGCTGCTGACCGTGCGCGGCCAGCCCCTGTTGCAATGGCCGATGGACGCGCTGCAGGCCAAGGGCGTGCGGCGCTTCGTCATCAACACCGCCTGGCTGGGCGAACAAATTCCCACCGCGCTGGCACCCTGGGCCCGATCCCACCCGGCGGTCGAGCTGCTGTACTCCCACGAAGGGGTGGATTTCGGCGGCGCACTGGAAACCGCCGGCGGTATCGCGCGTGCGCTGCCGCTGCTGGGCGAGGTGTTCTGGGTGCTGGCCGGGGATGTGTTCGCACCCGGCTTCGACTTCGACACGGCCGCCGTCGAGCGCTTCGCCGCCAGCGGGCGGCTGGCCCACCTGTGGCTGGTGCCCAACCCGGCACACAACCCGGCGGGTGATTTCGGTCTGGACGGACAGGGCCTGGCGCTGAACACCCGTGAGTGCCCGCGCTGGACCTTCAGCACCATCGGTCTGTACCGCCGGGCGCTGTTCGAGCAACCCTGGTGCGAGCTGGTGCCGGGCAACCCGCAGGGTGTGGCGGCACCGCTGGCGCCCCTGCTGCGCCGGGCCATGGACGCCGGTCAGGTCAGCGCCGAGCTGTACACCGGACCCTGGACCGACGTCGGCACACCCGAGCGGCTGGCCGAGCTCAACGGCCAGGATTCGCTGACCGGCCAGGCCCCTGCTGCACCTCAAACACCATGAACAGGCTGCGCTGGCGCGCGGAGAAGTTGTTGTCGGCCACCAGCACCAGCGTGCGGTGGCCGTTGTCCAGTGTCCGGCCCCAGCTGATGCCCTCGATGTTGTCCATGCGCACCCCCTGAAAAACCGGGGGCAGTTCCAGCAGCACCTCGCGACCCATGGGCACGGGTGACGCGTCGGCCAGCCCTTCGACGTTCTGCACGTCGGTGGTGACGCCGGGCTGGATCGTCGTGCGGACCAGCCGGATGAAGTTGCCGGCGCCGGGGACGTGAGCGCGCTCGACGGCGATGAAACTGTTGTCTGACCAGCCCAGCAGCTCGGTCAGGCCGTTGTCTGAGCTGGCCGGTATCCGGTCCAGGCCCATGGTCGGGATCGGCGGCAGCGCATAGGCGTACTGGCCGGTGACACGACCACTGGTCGTGTCCAGCGCCGTCACGCGCAACCAGCTGCCGTGGTCCTGCGTGGCCACGGGACCGTCCTGGATCAGGGCCTCTTCATTGGCCACGTACAAGGTGCTGCCGTCCGGGCTCAAGGCCAGGGCCTCCAGCAGTTTGTTGTTGCGCCCGCCCGTGCTGGTGTTGTCCACCAGCCGGTAGGCCGACGGCAGGTCGAACTCGCGCACATGGCTGCCGTCCGGGCGCATCTCGCGCACAAAGGCTTGCTGTCGCCGCGATGGGCTTGGGCTCCAGATGCCCTCGCTGCTCCAGTAAAGGTGGCCATGGGGCGCGACACGGACGGCTTCCGGGTCCACCGTGCGCCGGTCTGCCGGAAACCGCTGCCCGTCGGGGCGCTGCATGAACGTCAGGCCCAGAATGCGCACGCCATGAAAGGCGTCTGCGTCGTAGTCCAGCGCCAAGCGGTAGAAGCGGGGTGCACCCCGTTCGCCACCCCGGTCGTCCGAAATCGCGACAAAACTGCCGTCGGCCCACCGGTCAATGCCGGAGATGCCGCCAAACTCGACGCCCTCGTGCAAGGTGCCCGACGGAAGGGCATGGGCACCGATCAGGCGCAGCTGCACATCGGCCGCGGCCGCGCTGGGCAAGAGCGCGCCAGCCAACGCGATGGCCAGGACTTGTCGAACGAACTTCATCGGCATGTGGATGCTTCCTGCATGACCACATCATGCACCTTTGCACGACGTGGCCGTTTCGACCCAGGAGTCTGCGCGGCAGAGGTCGGCTCGATCTGCTGCCGGATCTGGGTTCAATCCGCTGACAGGACCCGGTTGAGATTGGAGCGGGCCTGCGTTTCATGGCTGTGCCTGAAGTGATCCGTGCTGTAGATGTGCGGACGATCGAGAAAGGACCGCAGCACCTCGCGGCGTTTGCGGCGGTACAGGAAGCCGGGCACCCAGCGGTACTCCTGGACGCACCTGGCGGTCGTACTCGTCAAAGCGCGCGGGCGCTGCGCCCAGAATGGCCAGGTCGATGTCCACCAGCAACCGCTCGTCCGTCCCGCTCGGGCTGGCCTGGTGGCAGGTGGCCATGATCAGCGCATGTACCCGGTCGCGGCACGGCCGGATGGCGCCGGTCTGCGCCAGCACCGCGTCGGCCCAGCGCGCGCTCATTGCCTCGTTGTCCTTGCCCTGGGGGTCATAGACCGCGTCATGGAACCACAGCGCCAGGGCCACTTCCACGGGGTGCGTGGCCAGGTGCCGAAGGGCGCTGAAGTGCACCAGGCATTCGGCCAGGTGCTGAAGCGAGTGGTGGTGCCGCTGCGGCTCGGCGTAGGCTGCCTGCAGCCGCTGGCGCACATCGGTTTGCGGTACCGGCAGATCCAGGTCGCGCCAGGCGGCTTCCCAGACCGGCACCAGAAGCTCCACCTCGGTCGTCGGCTTGGCTGGGGTGTTCATGGGGTTCAGGTCGATGCGCTGCCTCGTCGCGTTGGCCCTGCCTGGTCAGACATGCCGCGCCCAGTGGATGCCAACATAGCCCAACATCGCTCCGACCAGCGCGCCCAGTGCCACCAGCTCGAAAGCGCCTGCCAGCAGGAGTGCGATGGCAGCGCATGCCATCGCGCCGCCGAGCACACGCAGACGCGTTCCGCGCGGGCCTCGGTAGGCCTTGTGGGATTCGGTGACCACGATCACCCCGAGAAACACCCCAAAGATCAGGACGGCCAGGAACCACGGCACCATGGCCTGCCACCCCCCTGGGGCCACGGGCCACGCGTGCCCGATCCCCATGCCCAGCGCCAGCAGCACACCGATGGTCAGCGCCGCACGGGCGCCGCTGCCCACACCCCAGAGCAGCACGCTCAGCGCCCATCCGTGCTGAGGCAGAGACGCCGCCGGCGCTGCCGGCCGGGATGGGCGAGCGGTGTCTCGCCTGGCGCGGTGAACACGCTTCATGACACTGCGGGCAGCGCCCGAAGGGCATCGGCACAGACCGCCTGGTTCCGAAAGCGCCGCATATCGAGCATCACCACCGGCTGGACGAGGGGCTCAGGCCGCCGACCCTTCAGCTTCTTCCCGATAGAACGGCTGGCGGCCCACACCCCGTGGCCGGGCCATTCCCACCGCATCGTGAATAGCCCCGATGTGCTGGGGCGTGGTGCCGCAGCAGCCGCCCACGATGTTCACCAGGCCCTCGTCGGCAAATTCCTTGAGCAGGCGGCTGGTCACGTCGGGTGTTTCGTCAAAGCCGGTGTCGCTCATGGGGTTGGGCAGGCCGGCGTTGGGGTAGCAGCTGATGAAGGTGTCGCCCGCCACCTTGGCCAGCTCCTGGATGTAGGGGCGCATCAGCGTGGCACCCAGCGCGCAGTTCAGGCCCACGGCCAGCGGCTGGATGTGGCGCACGCTGGCCCAGAAGGCGGTCACGGTCTGGCCGCTGAGGATGCGGCCGGAGGCGTCGGTCACAGTACCGCTGATGATGACCGGCAGGCGTTCGCCGCTTTGCTCGAAGAACTCGTCGATGGCGAACAGCGCCGCCTTGGCGTTGAGGGTGTCGAAGATGGTCTCCACCAGCAGCACATCGGCACCGCCTTCGACGAGGCCCCTGATCTGCTCCAGGTAGGCGGCGCGCAGCTGCTCGAAGGTGACGTTGCGGGCGCCGGCGTCGTTCACGTCGGGGCTGATGCTGGCGGTCTTGGGCGTGGGGCCCAGGGCGCCGGCCACGAAGCGGGGCTTGTCGGGCGTGCTGTATTTGTCGCAGGCCTGGCGGGCGATGCGGGCCGAGGCCACGTTCATCTCGTAGGCCAGGTCGGCCATGTCGTAGTCCTCCTGCGCAATGGTCGTCGCGCCGAAGGTGTTGGTCTCGATGATGTCGGCGCCGGCGGCCAGGTAGCCTTCGTGGATGTCGCGGATCACGTCCGGGCGCGTCAGGCTCAGCAGTTCGTTGTTGCCCTTGACGTCCTTGTGGAAGTCCTTGAAGCGCTCGCCGCGGTACTGGGCCTCATCCAGCTTGAAACGCTGGATCATGGTGCCCATGGCGCCGTCCAGGATGGCGATGCGGTGCTTCAGGATCTCGGGCAGCGCCTGGGCGCGCGTGTAGGTGGGCGTCTTCATCCTGCCATTGTAGGAAACAGCGCCTTCCGGCATACCTGGCGCGGTATGCCCCGGGTCCATGACCGACAATAGCGCCCATGAAGCACCTGTCTCCGAAAGACGCCTGGGCCTGGCTCCAGACCGAGACCGAACGACGCGCCGCTGCAGGGCAGGAGCCGCCCCTGTTCGTCGACGTGCGCATGGAGATCGAGTCACTGTATGTGGGTCGGCCGCCGGGCGTGGAGAACATCCCCTGGTATGAGTACCCGGACCTGACACCCGACCCGACGCGGTTTGCCGAGGCCGTCCAAAAGGAAGCCGGCGACAAGGACCGGCCGGTGCTGCTGATCTGCCGCAGCGGCAAGCGCACGCTGGACGCCGGCCAGGCCCTGGAAGCGGCCGGGTTCACCGAGGTGGCCCACGTGGTGCACGGCTTCGAGGGCGACCTGAACGACCAGTTCAAGCGCAGCACACTCAACGGCTGGCGCCACGACGGGCTGCCCTGGGAACAGATGTGACCGCTGTCCATGATTGAGATTTCCGCCGAAGGCGAGGTGCTGGAAGCCTGCGCCGGTGTGCTGCAGGAGGTGTTCGGCTACGACGCCTTTCGCGGGCCGCAGGCGGCCATCGTCACCCACGTCAGTGAAGGCGGCGATGCCCTGGTGCTGATGCCCACCGGCGGCGGCAAGAGCCTGTGCTACCAGATTCCCGCCATCGTGCGCCAACGCGAGGGCCGGGGCGTGAGCATCGTGGTCTCACCCCTGATCGCGCTCATGCACGACCAGGTCGGGGCGCTGCTGGAAGCCGGCGTGGATGCCGCGTTCCTCAACTCGAGCCTGTCGCCCGACCAAGCGCAGCAGGTAGAGCGCCGTCTGCGCCAGGGCAGCCTGACCCTGCTGTATGTGGCGCCCGAGCGGCTGAACACGCCGCGCTTCCTGGCCCAGCTGGACGCGCTGCACGAACGTGGCCAGCTGTCGCTGTTCGCCATCGACGAGGCGCACTGCGTGAGCCAGTGGGGGCACGATTTCCGGCCCGAGTACCGCGAGCTGGCGCAGCTGGCCGACCGCTACCCGGGTGTGCCCCGCATCGCTCTGACCGCCACCGCCGACGGCCTGACGCGCGAGGACATCGTCACCCACCTGCAGCTGCAGGACGCGCAGCGTTTTGTCAGCAGCTTCGACCGACCCAACATCCGTTACACGATCGTCGAGCGCAAGGATGGCACCGAGCAGCTGCTGCGCTTCATCCGTGACGAGCACAGCCACGCCCGTGGCCACGACGCGGGCATCGTGTACTGCCAGTCGCGCAAGCGGGTGGAGGACATCGCCGCCCAGCTCGTGGCCCACGGCCTGAACGCACTGCCCTACCACGCGGGCCTGGACTCGGCCGTGCGCCAGCACCACCAGGACCGCTTCCTGCGCGAGGACGGGCTGATCATGGTGGCCACCATCGCCTTCGGCATGGGCATCGACAAACCCGACGTGCGCTTCGTGGCGCACCTGGACATGCCCAAGAACATCGAGGGCTACTATCAGGAAACCGGGCGCGCCGGCCGCGACGGCGAGGCCGCCGATGCCTGGATGGCCTACGGCCTGCAGGACGTGGTCAACCAGCGCCGCATGATCGACGAGAGCCCTGCGGGGGACGAGTTCAAGCAGGTGCTGCGTGGCAAGCTCGACGCCCTGCTGGGCCTGGCCGAGGCCGGCGACTGCCGGCGGGTGCGGCTGCTGGCCTATTTCGGTGAAAGCTATCTGGGCCCCCACGCTCCGCCGTTGCACGGGTCGCTGCCCCCCGAGGGGGCTGCCCCGCCTTGGGGCGGCCCGGCGGCGGGGACCATGGCCCCCAACGCTCCGCCGTTGCACGGGTCGCTGCCCCCCGAGGGGGCTGCCCCGCCTTGGGGCGGCCCGGCGGCGGGGCGGCTCCGCCCTGTCTGCATGAACTGCGACAACTGCCTGAACCCGCCAGTGCTGCAGGACGCGACCGAGTCCGCGCGCAAGCTGCTGTCGTGCATTTACCGTGTACAGCAGGCCAGCGGGAGTGCATTCGGTGCCGGGCACATCATGGACATCCTGCGCGGCAAGCGCACCGACAAGGTGGCGCAGTATGGCCATGACCGGCTCAGCACCTTTGGCATCGGTGCCGATCTCAGCGAATCGCAATGGCGGGCGCTTCTGCGGCACCTGATCACCCGCGAGGCCATCCGGGTGGACGACGCGCCCTACAACACCTTGCACCTGGCCGAAGCGGCGCGCGCCATCTTGCGCGGCGAGAGCCCCGTCTGGCTGCGCGAAGCCTCCACCAAAGGCCGTGCCACCCGCAACCGGCGTCCGCAGCGCGACGCCACCGCACCCGATGGCGCACCCCTGCCGCTGGCCGGGCGCGAATGCCTGGAAGCGCTCAAGGCCTGGCGTGCCGAGGTGGCGCGCGAACACAACCTGCCGGCCTTTGTCATTTTTCATGACGCGACCTTGCGCGGCATCGCGGCGGCCCTGCCTACCCGGCTGTCCGATCTGGATGGCATCGCGGGCATCGGCCAGAAAAAGCGCGAGGCCTACGGCGCGGACGTGCTGCGGGTGGTGAGTGCTTTTGCATGAGATAAAGGACATGCCGCAACTGGCTCTGATCACCTTGGTGTGATGCACCCGACCGCCCGTCGGCAAGGGTCGGCCGGCCTGCCAGTGTGTGCTCAAGATCACGCCCCGGCTGCCGAAGACTCTGCTGAACCGAAGATGGTCTTCGGCGGTGACCGGTACGGAGTTCAGCATGTTTTTCAATCTGCCATGGTTCAAGTCCCGCAAGACGAGCTACCACGACACCCAGGTGCTGGAACTCGACTTCCTGGTCGATGAGTTTCACGCCGCCATGGCCGACATCCAGGACCCGATGCGCACCCGCCTGCATGCCGCCCTGATCTCCTGCCAGAGCCCCAAGGACCTGTGGTTCCTGCGCGGCAAGCTGTTCAACCTGATTTCCAAGCACCACTGCGAACACGAAGCCCACCAGCGCGTCGCGCGGCTGGACCAGAAGCTGCGCTTCTTTGTGGAACACCACCCGGACTACGACGCCGAGGAACTGCCGTCCAGCCCGATGGCCCTGTTGCACTGACCGGGGATAACGCCCGGTCACAGAAGCCGCCTGGCCCTTCGGGGCGGGCGGCTTCGCCAATTCATGGCTCCACCATCGGACCCGCACTCGCATAATCCGGGCATGACCCGCCCGCTGCCCATTCTCATCCTCAAGACCGGCTCCACCCATGCGCCCATCCGCGAGCGGCTGGGCGACTTCGAACACTGGGTGGCCGATGGTCTGATGGCCGGCGAGTTGCCGGTGGTGTTGCACGACGCACGCCAGCACGGCGAGCCGCCTTCTCACGGACAGATCGCCGGTGTTGTCATCACCGGCTCGCACAGCATGGTCAGCGAGCGTGAGCCCTGGAGCGAGGCCCTGGTCCCCTGGCTGCGGGCCACCGTGCAGGCCGGCGTGCCGGTGCTGGGCATCTGTTATGGCCACCAGCTGCTGGCCCATGCCCTGGGCGGCGAGGTCGGCCACCACCCGGACGGCGTGGAGATCGGCACCGTCATGGTCGAGCGGCAAGCCTCCAGCGCAGACGACCCTTTGCTGGGCGAACTGCCCGAGCGGTTTGATGCCCAGGCGGTGCACTGGCAATCGGTGCGGCGGCTGCCCGAGGGCGCCGTTCCGCTGGCCCGCAGCGCCCACGAGGCCCACCACGCCTTTCGCGTCGGCTCTTGCGCGTGGGGCGTGCAATTCCACCCGGAATTCTCCGACGAGGCCTTGCGGGCCTATCTGGACGGTCTGGGGCCGACCCTTGCAGGCGAGGGCCACGACGCAGCTCAGATCAGCGCCGGGCTGAAGAAAACACCCGAAGCCGCGTCGGTGCTGCCGCGGTTTGCCCGGCTGGCGCAGCACTTCGCATCGCGCGCAGCTTGAGCGTATGGGTTCAGTGAAAGCCGATCGAGCGCGCTTCGCGCACCTCGGGCTTGATGCGGTGCTCGGCCTCGAGCTGGGCCATGAACTCCTGAGGTGACAGGGTCTCGGCAAGGATCTCCACCTGCCGTTTGACGGCCGCGAAATCGCCCGGGCACAGTTGTTCCATAGCGGCCAGGCGCACGCGCAATTCGTCGGTCAGGGCGGATGTGTCTCCGTCCAGCGCCTCGACCACAAACATGCGCTCGCGCTGCTCGCGCGTCAGCGGACGGAACTGGATCTTGAAGGTGAAACGCCGCAGGGCCGCCTGGTCGATGCTGTCCATCAGGTTGGTCGTGCAGATGAAGATGCCGTTGTAACGCTCCATGCCCTGCAGCATCTCGTTGACCTCGGTCACCTCGTAGGTGCGCTGGGCATGGCGCCGGTCCTGCAGGAAGCTGTCGGCCTCGTCCAGCAGCAACACCGCTTTCTCGGCCTCGGCCTCGCGGAACATGGCCGCCATCTGCTGCTCGGTCTCGCCGACGAACTTGCTCACCAGGTCACTCGCCCGCCGGATCATCAGCGGCCGGTCCAGCTCGCGCGCAATGTGTTCGGCCAGCGCCGTCTTGCCGGTGCCCGGCGCGCCGTGGAAACACAGCGTGCCATGAGCGCGCGCCTTGAGCGCGGCAATGATGCGCGGCACCTCGTAACGCGTGCTCACGTTGAGCATGTCCAGGCTGTAGGTCGTGGGCGCGGGCCTGACGGCCGCATCGGGCGTGCGGCCCAGCGCCTGGTCGGCGTGCGCCAGCTGGCGCTCGATCAGATCGTCCAGCAACATGGGCGAAGCGCTGCTCTTGCGCCGCCCCGGGCTCTTGGCCGGCACGGCAGCCAGCTGGGCAAAACGCAAGGCGGTGCGGATCTGGGCGGGCGTCAGGCCTTTGCGCGAGGTCAGGCGAGCCACCAGGCCTTCGGACACCGGGGCGCCTTCCAGGGTGCGGCGCACCAGCTGCTCACGCGCGCCCGGCGGCGGGCTCTTGAGTTCGAGGTGGTAGGCGAAACGGCGGCGAAACGCCGGGTCGATCTGTTCGATGCGGTTGGTGACCCAGAGTGTGGGCACCGCGTTCGACTCCAGGATCTGGTTGACCCAGGCCTTGCCACTGACACTGCCACTGTGGGCCGCGCTGGTGTGCTCGGCACGGGCCATGAGTTGCGCGGCCTCGCTGCTGATGGGCGGGAACACGTCTTCCACCTCGTCGAACAGCAGCGCCGAATGGGCCGTGCCCTTGAGGAACACCTGCGCGATCTGCAGCGAGCGGTAGCGGTCCCGGCCCGACAAGGCGTTGCCGTCACGGTCCGCATACTCCACCTCGAACAATTCCAGCCCGGCGGCGTCCGCCACCACGCGTGCCAGTTCGGTCTTGCCGGTGCCCGGTGGGCCATACAACAGCACGTTCACACCCGGCTCCTTTCGCGCCACGGCCTCGCGCAGCAGACCGCACAGCAGGCGCACATCATCGCCCACATACGCGAAGTCGGCCTCGCTGAGCGTCGAGCGGGCGGCCGGCCGGGTGAACACCGCCATCAGCTCACTCTGGTTGCGGTACTCGCGCATGAGCACCGGCGGCAGCTTTTCGCTGACCTTCATGAGGTCGGCCAGGTCGGTGATGTTGTGCTCAGAGATCAGGTTCTCCACCATGCCGATGCGCTCCAGGCGCGAACCGGCCCGCAAGGCTTCACCCACTTCACTGGCCTTGACACCGGCCACGTCGGCGATGGCCGCATAGGCCTCGGGTGCGTTGTTGACCTTGAACTCGACCAGAATGGAGCGCAGGTCGCGCTGGTAACGCGCGAGAGTGCCATAGAGCAGCAAGGCACGTTCGGCGCGGTTGAGCTGCAGCAGACCGGCCAGCGCGTCGATGTTCTTTTCCACCAGGGTGGACTGCTTCTTGAGCATCTGGGCCAGCCAGTCACCGGTGACCGCCAGCACCGACAGCAGGTCTTTCGGCGATTCCTTGGCGTATTCGTCGAGGTAGAAGAACAGCGTGCCTTCCTCGTAGGGCCCGCGCCAGATGCCATAACGCTCCATGAAGGCCGCCGTGGACAGTCGGTCGTGACCGCTCCAGATGTCGTTGTCCTTGCAGCGTCGGCCGAGAAACTCGCGCACCCGGGCCAGAACGGTGTGGGGCCACACCAGGTGCCGACCGGCGAGCGAAAGCAGTGTGTTGAGGTCGCGGCGCACATTGAAGCGCGGACCTTGCCGGGCGGCCAGCGTCAGCACGAAATGCGAGCACATCAGGTCCAGCACCGGCGCGTGACGCAAACTGGGCGGCACGAACATGCGCCCGTCAGCCACGCCATGGCCCCGCCCCTCGCGGGCGTCACGCGGATCCGGCACCGCACGGGGCAGTGACCCCGGCGGCTGCAGCAAGCGCTTGCTCATCCAGCCACCTCCAGTTCATGACCCATGTTCGCGCTTGAAGCCAACAAGGTCACTTGAGGCGGAACATACCCCAGCTTGCCACTTCAGGGAAGTGCGAGAAAGCCGGTGTTTGAGGATTTTGTGTGGCTATTG
Organism: Burkholderiales bacterium; assembly: GCA_030604135.1. Classification (GTDB taxonomy): domain Bacteria; phylum Pseudomonadota; class Gammaproteobacteria; order Burkholderiales; family Burkholderiaceae_C; genus Hydrogenophaga. Next base: position 14,090 of record JAUVWL010000027.1, read on the forward strand.
CTGCGAGCGTGCCAAGGTGGTCAGCGGGCAGGCCTTGGTTGGCGACCACGGGCCATGGACGACCGGTCGTCGTTCATCTGCATGCCAAAGGATGCTTTCCTCTGGGCCAGTTCGGGAGTTCCAAGCCTGTCAGGGCGTTGTGAATCCGCTGCGAACGTGCGCCATTCGCGCGCTTTTGCTCATTTTGATGCGCCAATCTGACGGCTTTCGTGGCCATCGTCGGTTGACGGGGCGAGAAGGGGGTTGCATGATGCCCCGGTGTCCAATCTTCACCAGGAGAGAACAAAATGAGTATGAACGCGCTATGGGAATCATTGCAAAGCACGCTGGGCGGCAACATTCCACAGCTGCTGGGTGCACTGGCCATCTTTGCACTGGGCTGGTTCATCGCCGTACTGGTGCGAGCGGCGGTGCGAAAGAGCCTGGGCTTCATCGGACTGAACCACCGTTTCGGCCAATCCACCGGCACCGGGGTTGACCTCGAAGGCGGCGTTGCGCTGGGCGCCTTCTGGCTGGTGATGCTGTTCGCGCTGGTGGCGGTGTTCAACTCGCTGAACCTGACAATGGTCTCCGGCCCGCTGGCGGCGCTCATCACCCAGATCACCGAGTACGCACCACGGCTGATTGCCGGCGGCGTGCTGGCGGTGGTGGCGTGGCTGGTGGCCAGCATGGTCAAGGCCCTGACGCAGAAGCTGCTGGACAAGACCACGCTGGATGAGAAGCTGGCCGAGCACGCCAAGATGGCGCCAATGAGCGAGGGCGTGTCGACGGCCTTGTTCTGGATCGTCATCCTGCTGTTCATGACGCTGATCCTGGACGCTCTGGGCATGCAGAGCCTGATGGCGCCGCTGAGCCACATGATCGACAAGACCCTGTCGATGCTGCCCAATGTTGTGGCGGCCGTCATCATCGGTGGCATCGGCTGGATCGTGGCCACCGTGCTGCGCCATGTGGTGGGCAACCTCAGCCGCACCGCCGGCATCGACAAGCTGGGCAACCGGGCCGGTCTGTCAGACACCGTACAGCTCTCCGGCGTGATCGGTCTGCTGGTGTTCGTGGCGGTGTTCCTGCCCTCGCTGGTGGCCGCACTCGACGCGCTGAAGATCGAGGCCATCTCGCGCCCGGCCACCGACATGCTCAACCAGATTCTGGCTGCGGTACCGCACATCGTGGCGGCCGCCCTGATTCTGGTCATCACCTGGATCGTGGCTTCGTTCGCCAGCAAGCTGCTGGCCAGCCTGCTGGCCACACTGGGCTTTGACACCCTGCCGGCCCGCATTGGCATGGAGCATGCCTTCGACAAGACCAGTGCGTCGACTTTCGTCGGTCGTGTGGTGATGTTTTTTGCCATGTTGTTCGCCACGGTCGAGGCCGCCAGCCAGCTGGGCTTCGGCCAGGTCAGCGGCATCGTCAGCAGCTTCATCGAATTCGGTGGTGACGTGCTGCTGGGCTCGGCCATTCTGGTGATCGGTTTCTGGCTGGCCAACGTGGCCTACGACGCGATCGACCGTGCCAGCGGCGCCAACACCAAAGGCCTGGCCCGAATCGCACGTTTCGCCATCCTGGCGCTGGTGATTGCCATGGGTCTTCGCGCCATGGGCATCGCCGACGACATCGTCAACCTGGCCTTCGGCCTGACGCTGGGTGCTGTGGCGGTGGCGGTGGCCCTGTCCTTCGGCCTGGGCGGGCGGGAAGCCGCCGGCAAGCTGATGGAGCACTGGCTGGCCAAGTTCCGAAAGGAAGACTGAAGCCCGACCCCGGGCCAACCCGGTCAGCGGGCGGGGTCCGGGGGCGGTACAGTGCAGGGATGAGCAACAGTCCTTCTGCGGCAGCCACCCAGGTGGATGCCGACCGCCTGCAACAGCTGCTGTCCGACTGGTTTGCACCCTGGGTGCAGCAGCTCGGCCTGCGCGTTGAGTCCTTCGGTGATGGCGAGGCCACACTTCGTCTGCCCTTCTCCGAGCGGCTGGCCCGCATCGGCGGCATGGTCTGTGGGCAGGCGCTGATGTCGGCCGCCGACACCGCCATGGTGCTGGCCATCGTCTCGAGATTGGGTGACCGCCAGCCCATGACCACCGTGCAGCTCAACAGCAGCTTCCTCAAGCCGCTGGCCGGACAGGACGCGCTGGTGACTGCCCGCATCATCCGCGCCGGCAAGAGCCTGGTCTTCGGCGAAATCGACATCGTGGCGGCTTCCGACGGCAAGAGTGTGTGCCGGGCCAGCACGACCTACGCCCTGTTGTGAAGGTCCTGCGGACCGGGCCGCCACCCCGGCCCGCGCGGGGAGCGCTAGAATTGCCTTGATTTTGATCAATTTCCGGAGTAACCCATGGCCCACCACGACCACAGCACCGACCACGCCGAAACCGAGGACGTGGTGGAGGCGATCACCCCGCTGATGCCCATCGTCCTGCCGATTGCCGGCGGCGTGCTGATCTTCCTGCTGGCCTTCATTGCCGTGTTCATGGCCTGAACTGCACCGGCCCGCCCCGACAGACGCCCCCTCGGGGGCGTTTTTGTTGTCGCCTGCGAGACAGTTCCTGAGCCCGCCCCCCCGGCGGCATCGCGTCTCGCATAAGGTTATGCGGGTTTTGCATGTAACTTGCCGGTAACTGACTGGGCCGATTTCTTAAAATCGACCCAACTGGCCGATACGCTACCAAAACCCGGGCCCACCCACCCGCTTTTTGTCCCTGCGGCCGCCCCCGCGAACCCCGCGCAGGCGGCTCCCCGAGCGCCGACCGACCCCTTTGTTGCAAGAGGGATCTCTTCAGCCGTCTCCCCCCGCCTGGCGGGCCGAGATGGCTGTTGGCGTCGCTTTTGCCGGACGATTTCAAACCTCAGGAGCCTCTCCCATGAACTCTCCCGCGATGCAGGGCCTCGACCTGAACGTGCCCTCCCATGTCAAGAACGCCCGGCTGATTGCCTGGGTCGCCGACATGGCCGCCTTGTGCAAACCCGACAGCATCTACTGGTGTGATGGCAGCCAGGCCGAGTACGACCGCCTCTGTCAGGAACTCGTCGATGCCGGCAGCTTCATCAAGCTCAACCCGTCCAAGCGTCCGGGCAGCTTCCTGGCGCGCACCGACCCGTCCGACGTGGCCCGCGTGGAAGACCGCACCTTCATCTGTTCCGAGAAGAAGGAAGACGCCGGCCCGACCAACAACTGGATGGCCCCAGCCGAGATGCGCGCCACGCTCAACCCGCTGTTCGACGGCTGCATGAAGGGCCGCACCATGTACGTGGTGCCCTTCAGCATGGGCCCGCTGGGCTCGCACATCGCCCACATCGGCATCGAGCTGACCGACAGCGCCTACGTGGCCGTCAACCAGAAGCTGATGACCCGCATGGGCAAAGCCGTCTACGACGTGCTGGGCACGGATGGCGAGTTCGTGCCCTGCATGCACACCGTGGGCGCCCCGCTGGCCGCTGGCGAGAAGGACAAGACCACCTGGCCCTGCAACCCCACCACCAAGTACATCGTGCACTTCCCCGAGACGCGCGAGATCTGGTCCTACGGTTCGGGCTACGGCGGCAATGCCCTGCTGGGCAAGAAATGCTTTGCGCTGCGCATCGCCTCGACCATGGGTCGCACCCAGGGCTGGCTCGCCGAGCACATGCTGATTTTGGGTGTGACCAACCCCGAGGGCCGCAAGTACCACGTGGCTGCGGCCTTCCCCAGCGCCTGCGGCAAGACCAACTTCTCCATGCTGGTGCCGCCCAAGGGTTTCGAGGGCTGGAAAGTCACCACCATCGGTGACGACATCGCCTGGATCAAGCCCAACGCCGATGGCAAGCTCTACGCCATCAACCCGGAGGCGGGCTATTTCGGCGTTGCACCCGGTACCAACACGCTGTCCAACCCGAACTGCATGGCCAGCCTGAACGAAAACGTCATCTTCACCAACGTGGCGCTGACCGACGACGGCGACGTGTGGTGGGAAGGCATGGAGCAGGACAGCGGCAAAAAGCCGGCCCATCTGATCGACTGGCAGGGCAAGGACTGGACCCCTGAGATCGCCAAGGAGACCGGCGCCAAGGCGGCCCACCCCAACGCCCGATTCACCGTGGCGGCCACCAACAACCCGGCGCTGGACAGCCAGTGGGACGACCCCAATGGCGTGGCCATCGACGCCTTCATCTTCGGTGGTCGCCGCAGCACCACCGTGCCGCTGGTCACCCAGGCCCGCGACTGGACCGAGGGCGTCTACATGGCCGCCACCATGGGTTCGGAGACCACCGCCGCCGCTTTCGGCGCGCAGGGTGTGGTGCGCCGTGACCCGTTCGCCATGCTGCCCTTTTGTGGCTACAACATGAGCGACTACTTCCAGCACTGGCTGGACATGGAGCACAAGCTGGAGAGCCTGGGCCACAGCCTGCCGCCCTTTTTCTGCGTCAACTGGTTCCGCAAGAATGCCGAGGGCAAGTTCGTCTGGCCCGGCTTTGGCGAGAACATGCGCGTGCTCAAGTGGATGATCGACCGCATCGAAGGCCAGGCCCCGGGCCAGGAAACGCTGTTCGGCATCGCCCCGACCTATGCCGAGATCAACTGGACCGGTCTGGACTTCAGCACCGAGCAGTTCAACATCGTCACCAACGTCGACAAGGCCGCCTGGCAGGAAGAGCTGAAGCTGCACGGCACGCATTTCGAACAGCTGGCCTACCACCTGCCACCCCAGCTGCTGAAAACCAAACAGGCATTGGAGAAGCGCCTCGCCGAGGTCTGAGCGCCATCGGAGGCGATGGAGCGAGGAGAACACAGGGGGCAGCATGATCTGCCGCACCCCTGGCTGCTTCGGGTGATCGATCCCGGACGAAAAAAAAGCCACCCGACCGGGTGGCTTTTTTGCGGGTGCGTGAAGCGTCCGAACGGACCCGTTTCTCAGATGTAGAACATGCTGGCCTTGCGGGCCCGCGCAGCGGCCAGGCGCTCCAGGTAGCCGTCCCAGCCAGAGGCGGGGCGCGGTGTGGCGACAGGCTCGATGCCCATGGGCGCCAGGGCGGTGTCGAAGTCTTCCTGCTGTCGCTGGCGCGCTGCCACCAACTCGTTCATCAGGCGCGGGTCGGTCTTGGCCATGTCCCACAGGCGGGCTTCGGCCCGGGCCTCGGCGAGCACACGGGACCAGCCATCCAGGCCGCTCATCAGGCGCTGGGCCAGACCACGGGCGACATCGGCAAACAGGGCCAGCGCTGCAAAAACCACGGCCCACAGCACGACCCAGGCCAGGAACAGGTGCTCATCGGCCCAGGTGTTGATGACGCGGTCGGCCACCACCACCAGCGCGGCCACCATGGCGGCCAGCAGCATGGCAGCCAGGCCGCGAACGTTGCGCTGCTTCTGTGGGGCGGCGGTGTTGCGTTGGGCGGTCAGATTCGAATGGAGAGGATGGGTGGAGAGGGTGCTCATGGCGAACTCCTGGGTTCAATGTCTTTTGGATGGTCGAATACTAGGGTAAACCCGTATGTCATGCCAATTGATATTGGTTATGCAATACATTCACAACAATGATGACCCGTGGCAACTTCCGCACCCTGGACCTGAACCTGCTGAGGGTGTTCGACGAGGTGATGAGCGAGCGCAACATCACCCGCGCGGCGACCAATCTGGCCATGACCCAACCGGCCGTCAGCAATGCGCTCAAGCGCCTGCGCGAGGCCCTGGGCGACGAACTGGTGCGGCGCAGCGGGCAGGGTGTGGAGCCCACCTCGACGGCACTGGCCCTCTGGCCCACGGTGCGCGATGCGCTGCAGCGCTTGCGGGCCTCGCTGGCGCCAGGCGCCTTTGAGGCCGCCAGCGCAGTGGATGCGTTCGTGGTCGCCATGGCCGATGCCACCGCCGCCAAGCTTGTGCCCGGCCTGGTGCGTATCCTGGAGACCGAAGCGCCGAATGTCAGCCTGCGGGTGCTGCCCCTGACCACGCGCGATCCACGCGACCTGCTGGAGTCCGGTCACACGGACATGGCGATCGGTCACTTTCCGGGGGTGCTGGCCGAACTGGGCGCCACCCACCTGCACGAAAGCCTGCCACGCTTTGCCCACGAGCGCCTCTACGACGGCGAGTATGTCGTTGTGATGCGCAAGGGCCATCCGCTGGCCCGTGGCGCGCTCGACCTCGATGCCTACTGCAAGGCCAGGCACCTGCTGGTGAGTTTTTCCGGGCGGCCTTTCGGCTTTGTGGACGAGGCGCTGGCCGCCGTGTCCCGGCAACGGCGCGTGGTGCTCACGGTCAACCAGTTCTTCACGGCCGGCCAGGTGGTCGCCACCACCGATCTGCTGACGGTGCTGCCGCGGCATTTTCTGGGGGCCACCGGCATGGCCCGGGCCCTGGTGGTGCGCGAACTGCCGCTGCCGGTGCCGGCGGTGCATGTGGACGCGCTGTGGCACCGGCATTCTGCGCACGTGCCGGCCCACCAGTGGCTGCGTGAGGCGGTGCGCCGCGCCTCCGATGCCGGCTTCGGGCGGCAGGCCGCTGCGGCATGACGACAATGGGCGCATGAAAATCCAGCTGCTGAGCGACCTGCACCTCGAAGCCAACCCGGGCTTTCGCGCCGTGCCGGCGCCGGATGCCGACCTGCTGGTGCTGGCCGGCGACATCGGGTCCTACCAGCGGCGGCGCGATGGCAGCGTGATGGCCGAGCCGGACTGGGGCCTGCGGCGCTTCTCGCCCCTGCCGCAACACGCCGCCTGGCCGGTGCCGGTGGTCTATGTGCCGGGCAACCACGAGTACGACGCCATCGATGTCGATGCGGCTCACCTGGCACTGCGCAGCACCTGCGACAGGCTGGGCATCGGCTGGCTCGAGCGCGAACAGATGCGTATCGGTGGCGTGCGCCTGATGGGCACGACCCTGTGGGCCGACTACGACGCACTGGCCGAGCAGCCGGTGCCCACGGTCAAGGGCGGTGCCGGCCACCCGCGGGCGCCTGCGCCCGACCCGATGACACACCGGCTGCGTCAACGCGAAAAGGCCTTCCGCGCCGCCAACTTCTACCTGGGCAAGATGGATGCACGTTGGCGCGGGCGCCTGTTCGACGCCCAGGCCATGCGCGAGTGGGGCCTCGCCTGCCAGCACTGGTTGCGCGACGCACTGGCCGCCCCTTTCCCGGGAGCCACCGTGGTCATCACCCATTTTGCCCCGACGCTGCACAGCGCCGACCCGCGCTATGGCCTGTCACCCGGCACGGCGGGCTTCTGCAACGACCTGGAGGACCTGCTCCCCCTGGTCGACGTCTGGATGCATGGCCACCTGCATTGCCCGGTCGACCTGCGTGTGGGGCGCTGCCGCATTGTGACCAACCCGCTGGGCTACGCAGACAAGAACGAGCAGGAAGCCTTCTTGGCCCGCTGTGTGATCGAGGTACCAGGCGGCGCACCGGACAGCGCGTAAACTGATGGGACAACCTCCGCGGAGACACGCATGAAGATCCTCCTTCCTGTCGATGGCAGCGCCTACACCAAGAAGATGCTGGCCTACCTCACCACCCACCCCGAGCTGTTCGGCACGGACAACAGCTACACCCTGTTGTCGGTGCAGCAGCCCCTGCCACCCCGGGCCCGCGCCGCTGTTGGCACAGCAATCGCGCAGGGCTTCTACGCCGAAGAGGGCGAGAAAGTGACGGCCCCGGTGCTCAAGTTCCTGGGCAACCATGGCCTGGCGGTCAAGGTCGTCCACAAGGTGGGCAGCCCGGCCGACCTGATCGCCAAGACCGCCACGGCCGGCAAGTTTGACCTGGTGGTGATGGGCTCACACGGCCACAGCGCGCTTGGCAACCTGGTCATGGGCTCGGTCGCCACGCGGGTGCTGGCCAACTGCAAGACACCCGTCCTGCTGGTCAGGTAAGAATAGAAGACACCCCCTGCGCCGCTGACGCGGCTTCCCCCTCTCTGGCCTGCGGCCGGAGGGGGACGCACCCTGTGGCCCGGCAAAGCCGGTTCCACGGGTGCCCTGGACGGGATCCCTGCGCTTCGGATGACTGTTTGGCGCTGGCGACTTGATCAAGTCACACCGCGAGACTGGCTTTGCCAGACCGCAGGTGTGGTCCCCCTCCGGCCGCAGGCCAGAGAGGGGGAAGCCGCGTCAGCGGCGCAGGGGGTGGTTCACGTCCACAGGGGGCGTCTCATTTTTTCAACCCGTCGAAGCAGGTGATCAGCACCATCTCGATGATCTGTTCGTCGGTGTAAAGACCTGAGCCCTTGAGGAAGCCCAGCACCGGGTCGCAGGCACGGGCGTACAGGGTGTAGAGCACCGCAATAGGGGGCAGCTGCGCGTTGAGGCTGCCGTTGGCCTGGGCAGCGGTGATCCAGGCGCCCAGACGGTCGCTGACATCCATCAGACCGTCCACGTAGTCCTTGTTGGTGGTCAGTGCCGCCCGCAGGGTCGAGTTTTCGCTCGGCAGCGACGGCATTTCGCCCGCCAGCTGAACCTCCATGGTCCAGCGGGCCACCGCCTTCAGGCGCGCCAGCGGATCGTCCGGCGAACTGCTGGCCTCCAGCCCGTCAAGAAAGGCACGGGCCCGGTTCATCACACGCACCATGGCAGCCGCTGCCAGGTCTTCCTTGCTGGGAAAGTGCTTGTACAGGCTGGCCTTGGCGATGCCCACCTCGGCAGCGACTTCGTCGACCGTCATGGCCTCGAAGCCCTTTTCGGCCAGCAGACGGTTCACCGCCGAGACGATGGCGTCTTCGCGCGCCAGGTGCATCTGCTGGCGGAAGCTTCGTCGAACAGGTGAGGCGGATGAAGGTTTGAGCGTGGCGGTGGTCATGTCGGCATCTTTTGGTAGCGCTCGAATTGTGCCCCAGATTGACGATGTCGTCGATATCCCCACTAATTGGTAACCTTAAATACTGCTCAGTATCTATTTGGACCATTCAATGTACATTTCGTTCGCAGAAGTATGCGAAACGTCGCTGCTTCCCGCCACAGGCGGCCTGCCCACCCATTCAATCGAAGGAAGAAGCATGAGACTCACCCGCAGAAACTGGATGACGCTGGCCGCTGCCGGCGCCGGCGCAACCCTGCTCACCGCTTGTGGTGGCAGCGACGACCACGGACCTGGCAACATCGTGCAAGTCGCCTCCGGCGATGCACGGTTCAGCATCCTGGTCGAAGCCGTGGCCGCTGCCGGTCTGGTGGACACCTTGTCCGGACCAGGTCCGTTCACGGTTTTTGCACCCACCAACGACGCATTTGCTGCCCTGCTGGGTGAGCTGGGTGCAACCAAAGATGAGGTGTTCGCCAACACCGCCTTGCTGACCCAGGTACTGACCTACCACGTGCTGTCGATTCGCGTCACCGCCGCCGACGTCGTGGCGCTGCCCAAGCCGGCGGCGATCACCACTGTTCAGGGCAGCATCTTCACTGTTGGTGCCGACCTGGGGCTGACCGATGGCCGCGGACGCCGTGCTTCGCTGCTGATCACCGACATCGAAGCCAGCAATGGCGTGATTCACGCGATCGATCGCGTGATCCTGCCGCCGGCCTGATCGCCGCCGCGTCAAGCGCTCACCCGAATTTCGCTTTTTGACCAACCCACCTCCAGGAGCCTCCCGTGAATCTCAAGAAAACCCTGATTGCCTCTTTGCTGTCTTTTGGCGCACTGACGGCAGCCCATGCCAAGGACATCGTGGACACCGCTGTGGCCGCCGGCACCTTCAACACCCTGGCCACGGCCCTGCAGGCCGCCGGTCTGGTGGACACGCTCAAGGGTCCGGGTCCCTTCACCGTGTTCGCCCCGACCGATGAAGCCTTCGCCAAGGTGCCCAAGGCCGATCTGGATGCGCTGCTGGCCGACAAGGCCAAGCTGACCGCCGTGCTGACCTACCACGTGGTGCCCGGCAAGGTCATGGCCGCCGACGTGAAGGACGGCAAGGTCAAGACCGTCCAGGGCAGCGAACTGACCGTGAGTACCGCCGGCGGCGTGAAGGTCGATGCGGCCAACGTCATCAAAACCGACATCACCGCCAGCAACGGCGTGATTCACGTGATCGACAGCGTGGTGATGCCCCGCTGATGTGGCGCGGTCCGACGTCCGCAGCTGACCTGTCAGCCCCGGCTTGCCGGGGCTTTTTCATGCTCTGGCGCTTCTTGCCTGAGCACCGCCGCCGCCGCCGTTCGCAGGGCTTCACTCAAGCCCTCCAGCACGTCCGAGCTCAGGTTCCAGCAATGCCAGTAGAGCTTGACCGGCAGACGGTGTCGGGGTGACAGGTCGACCAGATCGCCACGTGCCAGGCGATCACGCACCTGGAGTTCGGGCAACACACTGACACCCCAGCCCGCCAGGACGGCGCGCACCTGTCCCTCGCTGGACGGAACGAACAGCTGCTTGAGCATGACCCGGGGCAAGGCAAAACAACGGGTCACGAACTCGTGCTGCAGGTGGTCCTTGCGGTTGAAAGCCACAAAGGGAACCTGGTAGAAGTTGTGTGCATTCAGGCCCTTGGGCAGATGACGGGCCGCATAGTCCGGCTGGGCCACTGCCACGTAATCCATGCAGCCGAGCACCTCCATGCGGCAGCCACGGAGCGCGCGCCCCAGTGAGGTGACACAGCCCAGAACCTGACCTTCGCGCAGCCACTCGTGGGTGAACTCCTGGTCATCCACAATGATTTCGATCGGCAGCCCGGCCTGGGCCAGCGGGCTGAGTGCCGGCAGGGCCCAGGTGGCGATGCTGTCCGCATTGATGGCCACCGAGATGCGCTCCTCCTCGCGGCCACTGCCGGTGCTGCTGGGGGCCAGCTCGCGCAGGTCGCGCTCCAGATCGGCGCGCAACAGCCGCATCATCTTGGCGTGCTTGAGCATGAGCTGCCCAGCCGGTGTCGGTTTCAGCGGCCGGCTGCGCACAATGAGCACCGTTCCCACCTGGGCTTCCAGCGCACGCAGTCGCTGGGAGACGGCCGACTGGGTGATGGACAGGCGCTGCGCCGCCCGCTCGAAGCCGCCCTCTTCGATGATGGCCGCCAGGCATTCGAGGGCATCGGGGTCAAACGTGCTCATGGGTGTTCCTGCTTTGCGCTGCAAGCACTGGGTGTCGCCCGCTGCATCAGCCAGGTTTATGAGAAATGCGATAGTTTAATTTTACTTCTCATATAGGAACTTTTTGCCGATACTGCGCGGCTCCCGAACCCCACCTTGGTCCAACCAGACCATGGGGCAAGGCCGGGTCAGGTCCACCACCCGTGGACCGTTGTCGCAGGCAGCACCGCTGCCCTCCCTCACAACAATCCAGGAGACAACATGAATCCCATCCAGACTACTACCGGCCGGACTCGCGCGGCTGCACTGGCGTCAGTGGCCGCTCTGGCGACCCCAATGCCGGCACTGGCACAAGGTGCTGCGGCATCGCTCGACGAACGCATCAGTTCGGCCATCCAGCCGTACTCGGACGCGATCGCCGGCCTGATCTTCTACTCGGTGCCGGTGGCCGGCACCAGCTTTCCACTGATTGTCGGCTGGTTGATCATTGCCGCCATCGTCTTCACCTTCTACTTCCGCTTCATCCAGTTCCGCGGCTTCCGCCACGCGGTCGATGTGGTGCGCGGTCGTTACTCGGACCCGAAACACCCGGGCGAAGTGACCCCCTTCCAGGCCCTGACGGCGGCTGTGTCAGGCACCGTGGGCCTGGGCAACATCGCGGGCGTCGCGGTGGCGGTGGCGATCGGCGGAGCCGGCGCCACCTTCTGGATGATCCTGGCCGGCCTGCTGGGCATGGCCTCGAAGTTCACCGAAGTCACCCTGGGTGTGAAATACCGCGATATCAAGCAGCCCGACGGCATTGTGGCCGGCGGTCCGATGCGCTACCTCTCAAAGGGCCTGGCCGAACAGGGCCGGGCCAGGCTGGGCAAGTCTCTGGCCGTGTTCTTTGCCATCTGCTGTGTGGGCGGGTCGATCGGTGGCGGCAACATGTTCCAGGCCAACCAGAGTTACCAGCAGGTGGTCAACGTGACCGGTGGTGAGAACAGCTTCCTGGTCGGTCAGGGCTGGCTGTTCGGCCTGGTGATGGCGGTCATCGTCGGTCTGGTGATCATTGGTGGCATCCGCTCCATTGCCGCAGTGACCTCGAAACTGATCCCTGGCATGGCCCTGCTCTACCTCGGCGCCGGCCTGGTGGTGCTGGTCGTCAACGCCGACCAGATCCTCTGGGCACTGGGCCAGATCGTCGGCGGCGCCTTCAGCGCCGAAGGCGTGACCGGCGGCGTGATCGGCGCGCTGATCCAGGGTTTCCGGCGCGCCACCTTCTCGAACGAGGCGGGCATCGGTTCGGCCGCCATCGCCCACTCGGCGGTTCGCACCGACCAGCCGGTTTCACAAGGCTTTGCCGCCTTGCTCGAACCCTTCATCGACACCGTGGTGATCTGTACCATGACCGCCCTGGTGATCATCATCACCGGCCACGTGACCGCCGGCGGCGTGACCGAACTGGCGGGTGAGGCACGTGGCGTGGCCCTGACCTCGGCCGCCTTCGGCAGCACCATTTCCTGGTTCCCGTATGTGCTGGCGGTGTGTGTGGTGCTGTTCGCCTTCTCGACCATGATCACCTGGTCCTACTACGGCCTGCAGGCCTGGACCTACCTGTTCGGCGACAGCAAGGCCTCGGACCTGGCGTTCAAGCTGATGTTCCTTGCATTTGTGGTGATCGGCTCGACCATGAGCCTGGGGCCGGTGATCGACTTCTCCGACTCTATGATCTTCGCGATGGCGATTGCCAACATCATCGGCCTGTACTTCCTGATGCCGGTGGTCAAGCGCGAGCTGGACACCTACTGGGAAGGCGTGCAAAGCGGTCGCATCAAGACCTTCCGCTGAGCCGGCGGTGGCGCTCGGCTGATCGGGCGCCTCAGCGGCTGAGAGGGAATTGGGCTTGCCCGAAAGGGTGCCCCAAAGCGCCGCAGGCGGTGGTTTGGGGTGGCAAGGCGGACATGACCGATTCCCTTTCAGCCTCTCAGCCGACCTTCTTCGCGCGCACCGGCAGCACGTCGGGGGGCGGAGCAGGTCGCACGCGCTCGCTCATCCAGCGCAGCATGTCGATCCACATCTGCCGCATCTCGGCCTCCAGCGGCGTGCGAAACGCACTGGGCAGCTCGATGGTGACCACTGGCATGCCTTTGTGCACGCCGCCATAGTTGCCCAGGCTGCCCGGGAAGATGCCCACCTGATCCAGGTACAGACGGCCCAGGTTGGGCGGTGGTGTGCCGGGTCCGTCGAAGTCGAGCACGCCGTACGGTGCGTGGATGCTGACGATCAGATGGGGCTGGAAACGCTCCATTTCGTCGTGCAGATACCGCGTCTCGGGTTCGGACAGGGGGCTGGGGCCAGGCCAGCGGCGGGGGTCTTTGCGAACACGCTTTTCCCAATAGACCTTGGCGTCGCGCTCCCAGTTGGGCGTGGGGAAATTGCGGTTGAGGTCCACGCCGCGGGCGTTCATGCGGCGTGCCGGGCGTGACATCAGGCCGTCAGGGTTGAGCGCCGGTATGAACCGCCAGTGGGCATTGGACGGGGTCTCGATCGCCCGCTGGATCCAGTGCAAGGCCAGCGAAGCGGACGACAGCTCGTCACCGTGCATGGCACCGACGACCAGCACCCGGATCTGGGGATCGGGCGCCACGACATCGCGGTAATACAGGGTACGACCCTGCACCGAACGACCCACCGTCGGTTTGAGCATGGCGTCGCGACAGAGCCGGGCATTGACATTGGGCAGACGGGCGACGAATTCGTCACACGGGTTGCTGCCGGGCACATCGGCCAGTGGGTGGCCAGGGCCACGGGGCATGGCCGGCTGGGCCGCCGCCGTCAAGGCCCACAGGGTCAGCATGGCTGTCGCGCAGCGGGCCGGAGAAATCACAGAGAACATGGCGGCATTCTAGAAGCGCACTGTCCGTCGGCGTCAGCGCTGGACAATCCGCGCCCACCCCCAATGCCTGGAGGATCCAGAAAACTGGCACTGGCGTGCCAAACGCACGCTCAGACGGGTCCTGATTGGGTCACAGATCACATCCGCCGGGCCAGGAATCGGTTAACGTGCGCCCATGTCAGATGCCCATATGCCCGTGCTGGACCAAGGCCTCGTGGCCCGTCCACCCGATTTCTCGCCGCATGAATTCCGTGCGTCGCTGGGCATGTTTGCCACCGGTGTGACCGTGGTCACCGCCCGCAGCGCCTCAGGCAAGCCGGTGGGGCTGACCGCCAACTCGTTCAATTCGGTGTCGCTGAATCCTCCGCTGGTGTTGTGGAGCCTTGCCCACACGGCCGCGTCCATGGCGACTTTTGCAACCGGTCAGCACTACGCGATCAACGTGCTGGGCGCCGACCAGCAAGCCTTGGCCGAGCAGTTCGCCGCCCGCGGACTGGACCGCTGGGCCGGGGTGGATTTTTTCGATGGCGAGAACGGCGCACCGATTCTGACCGGCGCGATCGCCAGTTTCGAGTGCTTCAACCGCAGCCAGTACACCGAGGGCGACCACGTGATCTTCGTGGGCGAGGTCGAGCGCTGCCGCCACCGGGCGGGTTCGCAGCCGCTGGTGTTTCATGGCGGGCAGTTCAAGAGACAGGTGTTGTAGGACCCCCACGCTGCGCCGCCGGCTTCTTCGTCATGACCGCGAACAGCCTGCCCCCGCGAAAGCATGGGGCGGACATCCACGTACTCCCGCGCGCTGGCTTCTGGTCGTGGACACCCGCGTTCGCGGGTGTGACGGGAAGGAGCGGGTGTGACGGTCACGGACGGATGTGCCAGGGACTGGCGGATGTGACGGGCACATGCGAGTGAAACGGCCAGATCGACACGTGACAGGGCTTCCACCGGGAAACCCCGACAATCGGCGCCATGCCGAACACCCCTGTGCGCAAAACCCACCTCGATTCGCTGGCCATCGGTCTGCTGTTGGCCTGTTGTGCTTTCTGGGGGTTTCAGCAGATCCTGATCAAGGCCACGGTGGGCGAGGTGCCGCCGCTGTGGCAGGCCACGCTGCGCTTCTGGGGTGCCACAGTGCTGTTGTGGCTGTGGTGCCAGTGGCGGGGGGTGCCGCTGTTCTCTCGCGACGGCACCCTGCGGGCCGGCCTGCTGGCGGGCCTGCTGTTTGCCGGCGAATTCGCCTTCATCTACCTCGGGCTGATGCACACCTCCGCCTCGCGGCTGACGGTGTTCCTCTACACCAGCCCCTTCGTGGTGGCCCTGCTGCTGCCGCGCGTGGTGCCTGGCGAAGCCTTGCGGCGGGTGCAGTGGATCGGTCTGACGGTGGCGTTTGCGGCCGTGGCACTGGCTTTCAGCGAGGGTTTCACCCACAGCTCGCCGGTGGCAGGCCAATGGCGCGGTGACGCCATGGCACTGGCCGCCGGTGTGCTCTGGGGCCTGACCACGCTGACCATCCGCGCCAGCCGGCTGGCCTCGGCCAGCGCCGAGAAGACCCTGTTCTACCAGGTGGCGGTGACGGCCGCGGTCGCTCCTTTGATCTCGCTGGCGCTGGGCGAGACCTGGTCGCTCGACTATTCGGGACAGGCCTGGGGATCGCTGGCACTGCAGACCGCCGTGGGCGCCTTTGCCAGCTACCTGACCTGGATGTGGTTGCTGCGACACTACCCGGCCACTCAGATGTCCAGCTTCACCTTCCTGACGCCGGTGTTCGCGCTGCTGTTCGGCGTGGTGCTGCTGGGCGAGCCGCTGACGCTTCAGCTGGTGGTGGCCCTGGTCGGGGTGGCGGTCGGCATCGTGCTGGTCAGCCGCCGCGGCTGAACGGCCGCGTGGTCAGAGCGCATGCGCCTCGAACACGGGGTGCAGCTGGTCGATCCAGTGTTCGACCTCGGCTTCGCCGACCTCCAGGTGGATCAGGGAGGCCGCGCCCCACTGTTCCCACTCACGCAAGGACGACGGGTCTTCATGCTGGTGCAGCAGGTGGTCGGCGACCAGGGCCATGGCCACCAGATGGCGCACATCGGCGTCGATGCGAGCGTCGGTCAGGCAGCTGAAGTCGTGGTGCAGGCGGATGGCCTGCGCCACCAGCGGCGGCAGGCGCCAGGTGCGGGCCACGATGGCGCCGACCACGGCATGGTCGGTGCGGTGGTTGGCGTTCTCGGTGGCCACAAAGCTGCGGTCCTTGCGGGCCAGGGCTTCGGTCAGCGTGCCGGAATAGCCTTTGACGCCCTGCATCATCACCGGGATGCCCACGTGGCAGAACAGGCCGAAGCTGTAACCCAGGCCCGGGTCCATGGTGTATAGCTGGCGGGCGATGTGTTCGCAGGCCAGGGCCCGACGGTTGGACGTGTCCCAGAAATGCGCCAGCAGCGGTGATCGGACCTGCAGGGCCTGGCGTGTGAGGAAACCGGTGAGCAGCTGGACGGCCGGTTGCAGACCGATCACGGTCAAGGCCTGACCCATGGTCTGCACCGGCTTGTGCAAACCGTGCAGGGGGCTGTTGGCCAGCCGGATCAGGGCCGCCGACATGGCCACATCGGACGATGCGATGCGCTCCAGCTCGTGTGGGTCGGGTTCGGTCTGGTCGGCCAGGGACTGCAGGCGAACCAGCAACTCGGGACAGGGAGGGATGACGATGTCGCGCAAAGCCGGGGCACGGCGCGCCTGCTGCAGTTCGACGTCAATGGGTGGGTAGTCGCTCACGGTGCGGGCCTTTCTGATGCCATGCTAACCGAGGCCTGCCCTCGGTCACCGTCCAAAAAGAAAGTGCCCGAAGGCACTTTCGATCGCATGGCTGCCAGTGGACAGTCAGGTCTTCTTGGCCAGGCCCAGCCGTTCGATGGTGGCTTTCTCGGCCGCAAAGGTGCGTTCGGCGTACGCGGTGTAGTCGGCAGAGTTCATGTAGATGACCGGCATGTAGAACTTGTCCAGCGCTTCGAGCACCTTGGGGTCTTCCAGCGTCTTTTTGAACGCATCGTGCAACACCTGCACCACCGCAGGGTCCATGCCCCTGGGCCCACCGAAACCGAAGGGGGATTCGGTGATGGTGTCCCAGCCACTTTCCTTGACCGTCGGCACATCGGGGAACGCCTTGTTGCGCTGACTGCCCAGGGTGGCCAGCAGGCGCAGCCGGCCGCTCTGCACATGGGGCGCGAACTCGGTGGTACCACTCATCATGCGGATGTGGCCGCCCAGGATGGCCTGCATGATCTCGGCCGATCCCTTGTAGGGAATCGGGTTGAGCTGGATGCCGGCCTTGGTGCTGAACTCTTCGATCGCCAGATGCGGTGTGGTGCCGGTGCCGGTGTGCCCGTATTCGAGCTTGCCGGGGTTGGCTTTGGCGTAGGCGACCATTTCCTGGATGGTCTTGAACGGCGCTTCGGCGGTGCAGGCGATGCCGAAGGTGTAGCCCGTGACGCAGATGACGTGCGTGATGTCCCTGACCGGGTCAAAGGGCATGTTCTGCATATGAGGCAGCCGGTAGATGCCCAAAGGCAGCTGGGTCAGGGTGTAGCCGTCGGGCCGCGCATTGACCATGGCCGAGGCACCCAGGGTGCCGCCCACGCCGGGACGGTTCTCGACCACCACCGGCACCCCGAGGTGCCGTGCAGCGCTCTCGGCAAAGGCGCGGATAACGCCGTCGCTGCTGCCACCGGCCGGCCAGGGCGCGATCAGGGTGATGGGGCGGGAGGGAAAGCGGTCCTGCGCCAGCACGCCCGATGGCAGGATGGCGGGTACGGCCGCCGCGGCGGCGGCCATGGTGAGCAGTTGACGGCGGTTGGGGCTGAAGCGGTCGGACGGGTTCATGCGGGTCTCCTTTGGGTGGCGGCAAGAACCCGGAAAATAGCCAAGCATTCCCTGTTTGGCTACCGGGCCATCCCGGGGTCCGCCCCTGACGCGGTCACACGGGCGACTGTGTCCGGGCGAGGTGGGCCTGCGCCAGATCCACATACCAGTCCAGACAAGCGGGGTTGGCCATGGCCTCGCGGTTGATGACTTTTTCCAGCGGCTGGCCGAGCATCAGCTTCTTGATCGGCAACTCCTGCTTCTTGCCGGACAGGGTGCGAGGGATTTCCTCGACCTGGTGGATCTCGTCGGGCACGAAGCGGGGCGAGAGTGCGGTGCGGATCGCGCCACTGATCTTCGCCCGCAGGGCATCGTCCAGCAACAGTCCCGGGCGCAGCACCACGAACAGAGGCATATGGCTCTCGCGACCCAGGTACTCCAGGTCGACGACCATGGAGTCAAGCACCTCGGGCAGGGCCTCGACCGCGCTGTAGAGCTCGCTGGTGCCCATGCGCAAGCCATGGCGGTTGATGGTGGCGTCGGACCGGCCGTAGATGACGCAGGATCCGTCCGGGAAGATGCGCAACCAGTCGCCGTGTCGCCAGACGGCACCGGCCGAGGCGTCGAGGTCCCGGTCGCCGGGCCGCCCCAAGACCGGGTCAGCCCCCTCGGGGGGCAGCGACCCTTGCGCAGCAGGGGAGCGTGGGGGCAGCGGAATGCCGCCACCGGGTAGGCGCCCATGGCCCGGAGGATAGGTGTCGAAGTAGCTGCCAATCAGGCGCTTGTTGTCCACGTCACCGACAAAGTACAGCGGCATCGACGGGATGGGTTGCGCGCACACCAGTTCGCCCACCTCATCAATAACCGGCCGGCCCTGCTCGTCCCAGGCCTCGACCGCACACCCCATCAGCCGGCATTGCATGCGGCCGGGTGTCTGGGGCAACTCCCTGTTTCCACCAATAAACGCGCCAGCGAAATCTGTGCCGCCGGAAATGTTGCAAATCCAGATGTCTTTCTGGGCTTCGGTGTTCGCGATGGCGGCGAATTGGGCGGTCGCCCAGCGTTGCGCGTCTTCCGACAGGGGCGAGCCGGTGCTGCCCAGCGCCCGCACAGCCGAGAGGTCGCCGCAAGTCGACAGGTCCACCCCGGCCTTGAGGCAGTTGGTGTAGAAGGCGGCGCCGGCGCCGAAAAAGGTCACGCCGGTCTCGGCCGCAAAACGCCACAGGGTGGTCCAGTCGGGCCGGTCCTTGCTGCCGCCCGGGTTGCCGTCGTAGATGACGCAGGTGGTGCCGTTGAGCAGGCCGCTGGCCTGGGCGTTCCACATCACCCAGCCGGTGGAGCTGTACCAGTGGTAGCGCTCGCCCCAGCTGTTGGGGTGGTAGCTGCAGCCGACGTCGTTGTGGATGATCTTGAGCGCCAGCGCCACGATGAGGGTGCCGCCATGGCCATGCACGATGGGCTTGGGCAGGCCGGTGGTGCCGCTGCTGTAGACGATCCACAGCGGGTGGTCGAAGGGCAGCCACAGGGGCTCGAATGCCGCCACCTCGGCATCGTCGCGCGCCGTGGCCTGCGCAAACGACTCGCACGGCGAGGCACGCATCAGCGCCGCACGGCGCCCGTCCTCGTGCTCGGCCAGGTGGGTGTGCAGCACCACATGCCGCACACTGGGCAGGGCGGCACGCAACTCGGCCACCACGCCCAGGCGGTCGTGGTCCTTGTGGCCATAAGTGACACCATCGCAGGCGATCAGCACCACCGGTTCGATCTGCCGGAAGCGGTCGAGCACCGCGTTGGTGCCCATGTCCGGTGCACAGACGCTCCAGACCGCACCGATGGATACCACCGCCAGAAAGGCGACCAGGGTCTCGGGGGTGTTGGGCAGGTAAGCCGCCACCCGGTCGCCCGGCTGTACGCCCTGGGCCTTGAGTTGCAGCGCCAGCGAAGCGACCTGGCGCCGAAGCTCCGGCCAGGACAGTTCGGTGTGGCGGCCCTTTTCATTGCGGGCCACCACGGCCGGAAATCCCGCCGCGTGCGCCGCCTGCACATGGCGGAACACCTGCTGGGTGTAGTTGACCTGGGCCCCCGGGAACCACCGGGCCCCCGGCATGACGTTCTTTTCGAGCACCGCGGAGTGCGGGGTGGGCGACCGAAGGTCAAAGTAGTCCCAGATGCTTTGCCAGAACGCGTCCAGTTCGGTGGTGGACCAGCGCCAGAGCGCGTCATAGCTGTCAAAGCGAAGGCCGCGTTCTCGGGCCAGCCAGTCCTGGTAAAGACGGATCTGGGGCAAAAACGGCGGGGGGGCCGGACGGTCGGAATTCATGGTCGCGTACGGACCGGGCGCTTGCCCGGACCTTGTCTCCTGAGGAGGCTCAAGGGTAGCAGGGGCAAGATGCCCCTCACTATCGCCCAGGCGTCAACCCTGCCGCGGCGCTGCTTGGCCGGCACGCTTCCTGCCTGCACAATCGCGCCCGCTTATCCTCGGGAACTTTTCCATCAACCAACGGAGTGAGAAACATGGGTCTTTTCAACTGGTCCGAGAAACCAGCCTCGACATTGGCCGAAGGCGGCGTCATCGCGCCTGACGAACGGCTGCCCTGGGGGCAGACCGGTCTGATGGGCGTGCAACACCTGGTGGCCATGTTCGGTGCCACGGTGCTGGCGCCCATCCTGATGGGCTTCGACCCCAACGTGGCCATCCTGATGAGCGGCATCGGCACACTGATCTTCTTCGTCATGACCGGCGGCAAGGTGCCCAGCTACCTGGGTTCGAGTTTTGCCTTCATCGGCGTGGTGATCGCGGCCAGCGGCTACGGTGGCCAGGGGCCCAACGCGAACATCGGCGTCGCCCTGGGCGGCATCATCGCCTGCGGCCTGCTGTATTTCATCATTGGTGCCATCGTGCAGGCCATCGGCACCGGCTGGATCGAGCGCTTCATGCCGCCGGTGGTCACCGGCTCGGTCGTGGCGGTGATCGGCCTGCACCTGGCCTACATCCCGGTCAAGAACATGGCGCCGACGGCCTTTGACGCCTGGATGCAGGCCATCACCTTCGTCAGCGTGGCCCTGGTGGCCGTGTTCACCAAGGGCATGGTCCAGCGCCTGCTGATCCTGATGGGCCTGATCGTGGCCAGCCTGATCTATGCGGTGCTGACCAACGGCTTCGGGCTGGGCAAACCGCTGGATCTGTCGGGCATCGCCAACGCGGCCTGGATCGGCATGCCCAGCTTCAGCGCCCCGGTGTTCCAGTTCAATGCCATGCTGCTGATCGCCCCGGTGGCCATCATCCTGGTGGCCGAGAACCTGGGCCACATCAAGGCGGTCACCGCCATGACCGGGCGCAACCTGGACGTCTACATGGGCCGTGCCTTCATGGGTGACGGCGTCGCCACCATGGTGGCTGGCAGCGCCGGTGGCACCGGTGTGACCACCTACGCCGAAAACATCGGCGTCATGGCCGCCACCAAGATCTACTCGACTGCCATCTTCGTGATCGCCGGTGCCATGGCCATCCTGCTGGGCTTCTCGCCCAAGTTCGGTGCCCTGATCCAGGCCATTCCGCTGGCCGTCATGGGCGGTGTGTCCATCGTGGTGTTTGGGCTGATCGCGGTGGCCGGCGCCAAGATCTGGGTCGACAACAAAGTCGACTTCTCCGACAACCGCAACCTGCTGGTGGCGGCCATCACCCTGGTGCTGGGCACCGGTGACTTCACCCTGAAGTTCGGCGAGTTCGCGCTGGGCGGCATCGGGACCGCCACTTTCGGCGCCATTCTGCTCAACGCCTTGCTTTCGCGCGGCAGCCGCTGAGACGCGCTGACTGCAGTCATTCGCAGGCCGCCTTCGGGCGGCCTTTTTCATGCCCGGGTCTTGCAAGGAAACGCTAGGGCTTTCCCTATATTGTTTAGGTCTAAACTATCTACAATGGGTCGCAGCGGAAGTCGGTCCGACCGACCCCGGCGCGCGCCCATCCCGGTGCGCCCTTTCAGGAGATCTCCATGAAAATCGTCTGCATCGGCGGCGGCCCCGCCGGCCTGTACTTCGGCCTGCTGATGAAGAAGCTCGATCCGGCCCACGAAGTGATCGTGGTCGAGCGCAACAAGCCCTATGACACCTTCGGCTGGGGCGTGGTGTTCTCCGACGCCACCATGGACAACATGCGCGCCTGGGACATCGAGACCGCCAACGAGATCCAGCTCGCCTTCAACCACTGGGACGACATCGAGCTGTTGTTCAAGGGCCGCACCATCCGCTCCGGTGGCCATGGCTTTGTCGGCATCGGCCGCAAGAAGCTGCTCAACATCCTGCAGGCACGCTGCGAGCAGCTGGGTGTGCAGCTGCTGTTCGAGACCGACGTCGAGTCGGACCTGGACTTCCCGGACGCCGACCTGGTGATCGCCAGCGACGGCATCAACTCGCGCATCCGCACGAAATACGCCGACACCTTCCGCCCCGACATCGTGGTGCGCCCCAACCGCTACATCTGGCTGGGCACGCACCGCCTGTACGACGCCTTCACCTTCGACTTCCAGAAGACCGAGCACGGCTGGTTCCAGGCCCACATCTACAAGTTCGACGACAGCACCACCACCTTCATCGTCGAGTGCCCAGAACACGTCTGGCAGGCGCACCGCCTGGATCTGGCCGACCAGGAGCAGAGCATCGCCTTCTGCGAGAACCTCTTCAAGGACACGCTGCAGGGCCACAAGCTGATGACCAACGCGCGCCACCTGCGCGGCTCGGCCTGGCTGAATTTCCAGCGCGTGCGCTGCGACCAGTGGTGGCTGCGCAACGAGCACGGCAGCCACGTGGTGCTGATGGGGGACGCGGTGCACACCGCCCACTTTGCCATCGGCTCGGGCACCAAGCTGGCCATCGAGGACGCCATGGAGCTGGCGCGCCAGTTCCAGATCGCCGGCGACACGCCCGAACACATTCCCGAAGTGCTCGAACGCTACCAGGCGGTGCGCGCAGTCGACGTGCTGCGCCTGCAGAACGCCGCCTGGAACGCCATGGAATGGTTCGAGGTCTGCGGCCAGCGCTACTGCGACCAGCTCGAACCCGAGCAGTTCATGTACTCCATGCTCACCCGCAGCCAGCGCATCAGCCACGAGAACCTGCGTCTGCGCGACAAGGGCTGGCTGGAGGGCTACGAGCGCTGGTTTGCCGCTCGGGCGGCTGCGCAGACGGCTGAGGAAGATTCAGGCAGCCACACCGCCGGGCCGCCCCAAGGTGTGGCTGCCCCCCTCGGGGGGGCAGCGACCCGCATGGCGGCGGAGCGTGGGGGGCCTGTCGTGCCACCGATGTTCACACCGTGGAAGGTGCGGTCCTTGACGCTCAAGAACAGGGTCATGGTCTCGCCCATGGCCCAGTACAGCTGTACCGACGGCCTGCCCGCCGACTACCACCTGGCCCACCTGGGCGCGCGTGCCCTGGGTGGCGCCGCCCTGGTCATGGCCGAGATGACCTGCCCCAGCCCCGACGCCCGCATCACCCCGGGTTGCCCGGGCCTGTGGAACGACGAGCAGACGGCCGGCTGGAAGCGCATCACCGACTTCGTGCACAGCCAGAGCGACGCGCGCATCGGCATCCAGATCGGCCACGCCGGGCCCAAGGGCTCGACCTGCGTGCCCTGGGAAGGCGGCGGCATGGACCAGGCCCTGCCCGAGGGCAACTGGCCGCTGCTGGCCGCCTCGGCCCAGCCCTACCTGCCCGATGGCCAGGTGCCGCGCGCCATGACCCGCGAGGACATGGACCGGGTGCGCGACGATTTCGTGGCCGCCACGCGCCGCGCCGCCGCCGCCGGCTTCGATTGGCTGGAACTGCATTGCGCCCATGGCTACCTGCTCTCGTCCTTCATCTCGCCCCTGACCAACCGGCGCAGCGACGACCATGGCGGCTCGCTGGCCAATCGCCTGCGCTACCCGCTGGAGGTGTTCACTGCCATGCGCGCGGTCTGGCCGGCGCACCTGCCCATGAGCGTGCGCATCTCGGCGCACGACTGGGTCGAGGGGGGCATCACCCCGGACGACGCGGTCGAGATCGCGCGCGCCTTCAAGGCCGCCGGCGCCGACCTGATCGACGTCTCCTCAGGCCAGGTCAGTGCCGAGCAGAAGCCGACCTACGGCCGCATGTACCAGACGCCGTTTGCCGACCGCATCCGCCAGGAAGCCGGCATCGCCACCATCGCGGTCGGGGCCATCAGCGAGGCCGACCACGTCAACAGCATCATCGCCTCCGGCCGCGCCGACCTGTGCGCCGTCGCCCGCCCGCACCTGGCCAACCCGGCCTGGACCCTGACCGAGGCAGCGAAAATCGGTTTCACCAACCTGGCCTGGCCCCGCACCTACGTCTCGGGCAAGTCCCAGATGGAAAGCCTGTTCGCGCGCGAGCGCAGCATGGCCGAGACCCCCTCGGGCGGCACGGTGTTGCCGGTGCGCCCGGTCTGACCCAGCTTCCTTTCGCCCGGAGACACCCTATGGCAATCTGGACCCAACCCATTTCCTGCGAGATCCTCGCCCGCCTGCACGAGGGCACCGCGGTGCAGCACCTGGGCATCGAGTTCCTGGAGGTGGGCGAGGACAGCATCACCGCCCGCGTGCCGGTGGACAAGCGCACGAAGCAGCCTTACGGGCTGCTGCATGGCGGCGTCAGTGTGGTGCTGGCCGAGACCCTGGGCAGCTGTGGCGCAGCCTTCAGCTGCCCGCCGGGCCACCGCGCGGTCGGGCTGGACATCAACGCCAACCACCTGCGCGGCGCCACCGCCGGCTGGGTCACCGGCATCACCCGGCCGGTGCACATCGGCCGCAGCACCCAGGTCTGGCAGATCGACCTGCGCAACGACGCCGGCGAGCTCAGCTGCGTCTCGCGCATCACCATGGCGGTGCTGGCCCCCCGCTGAGCGCACCCACCCCGGGGCCGGCAGCACCCGGGCAAACCCTGATGCATGCAGCAGCGGGCTGTTACCCCGCGGCCGGCCCGTGCTCCAACAATGGTTCATCCAAACCACCCCAATGGAGACACGCATGGGCAAGAAACTGCTGATGATCTGCGGCGACTACTGCGAAGACTATGAAACCATGGTGCCGTTCCAGGCGCTGCAGGCGGTCGGGCACACCGTACACGCCGTGGCGCCCGAGAAGAAGGCCGGCGATTGCATCCTGACGGCCATCCACGATTTCGAGGGGGCCCAGACCTACAGCGAAAAGCCCGGCCACCGTTTCACGCTCAACGCCACCCTGGCCGAGGTGAAGCCCGAGCAGTACGACGCGCTGGTCATTCCTGGTGGCCGCGGCCCCGAGTACCTGCGCATGCACGCCAGCGTGCTTGCCCTGGTCAAGCACTTCACCTCCAGCGGCAAGCCGGTGGCCGCTGTCTGCCACGGTGCCCAGCTGCTGGCCGCCACCGGCGACATCCGCGGTCGCAGCATCTCGGCTTACCCGGCCTGCCAGGTCGAGGTCGAGCTGGCCGGTGCCACCTATGCCAATATCCCGGTCGACCAGGCGGTGACCGATGGCCCCTTTGTCACCGCGCCCGCCTGGCCTGCCCACCCGGCCTGGATCGCCCAGTTCCTGGCCGTGCTGGGCACACGCATCGAACATTGAGTAGCTCGGATCGGGCCCATGCGTTCAGAATGGTCCCCGGCCACCGCCACAGGAGCGTCCCATGTGCGAAGTCTTCATCAGCGCCGACCCCGAGAGCTACGCCAGCCGCACCCGCTCGGTGCGCCTGCACGGCGTCGTCACCAGCATCCGGCTGGAGAACCTCTACTGGGACGTGCTGGCCGAGATCGGTGATCGCGACGGCATGAGCGTGGTGCAGCTGATCGAGAAGCTCTACGACGAGCTGGTCGTGGCCCGCGGCGGGGTGGGCAACTTCTCGTCCTTCCTGCGCGTGAGCGCGCTGCGCTACATGGCGTTGCAGGCCCACGACCGCATTCCCATGGACAACAGCGTGCCGATCCGCACGCTGGACCCGAAGGCGGTGCTGCACGCGCTGCCTTCTCACTGGGCCCTGCCACCGGCACCCCGCACCACCGACACGGTGGTGGCGCTGCGGCGCAAAGGCTGACAGCGCCGGGCAGCGCTGCGGCGGTCAACCGTTGCGGAACAGGAAGCTGTAGGCGTTGAGCGCGGGCACGCCGCCCAGATGGGCATAGAGCACGCGTGAGCCGGCGGGGAATTCGCCGCGGCGCACCATGTCGATCATGCCGTGCATCGACTTGCCTTCGTAGACCGGGTCGGTGAGCATGCCTTCCTGGCGCGCACACAGACGGATGGCCTCCAGCGTGCCTTCGTTCGGCAGGCCGTACTCGGGGCCACCGTAGCGGGTGTCGAGCACCACGTCTTCGGCGGTGATGTCCGGACCCAGCTCCACCAGCTGGGCGGTGTTCTGCGCGATGCGCAGGATCTGCGCGTGGGTCTGTTCGGGCTTGGCCGACGCATCGATACCGATCACACGCCGCGCGCGGCCATCGGCGGCAAAACCCACCACCATGCCGGCCTGGGTGCTGCCGGTGACCGAACACACCACGATGTAGTCGAAGCGGAATCCCAGCTCGGCCTCCTGGGCCCGCACCTCTTCGGCAAAGCCCACAAAACCCAGCCCACCGCGCGGGTGCTCCGAACAACCGGCCGGAATGGGAAAGGGTTTGCCACCGGCCTTGAGCACGTCGTCCATGGCCTGCTGCCAGCTGGGCCGGATGCCGATGTCAAACCCCGCCGCATCCAGGCGCACATCGGCCCCCATGATGCGCGACATCTCGATGTTGCCCACGCGGTCGTACACCGCGTCGGAATAGTTGACCCAGTTCTCCTGCACGAGCACGCACTTCATGCCCAGATGGGCCGCCACCGCGGCCACCTGGCGGGTCTGGTTGGACTGGATGCCACCGATCGACACCAGGGTGTCATAGCCCCCATCAATGGCCTCGGGGATCAGGTACTCCAGCTTGCGCGTCTTGTTGCCGCCAAAGGCCAGGCCGCTGTTGCAGTCCTCCCGTTTGGCGTACAGCTCCACCTGCCCACCCAGGTGGGCACTGAGTCGCTTGAGCGGCTGGATGGGGGTCGGGCCAAAGGTCAGCGGGTGGCGAGGGAATTTCTGCAGGTTCATGAGGCGAGCTCCGGGCAGGACGACGGGCCGGTTCGTGCCGATGCTGGCGAACAGCACTGGCCGGGCGGTGGCCTTTGGTCGGGTTGTAGACGAAAAGGTCTGCCCAATGGTACAAACGACGTCACGAAACAGGGTTGCAAGTTGCCGGCCTTCTTCTGGCAAAACGTTAACTGATTTTTTCTGAAACATCCTCCGGTCACTTCAGAACGGCTCGCTGGAGAAACAATATTGCGTCACAAGAATGAAGCGGCACATCATGTCGAGCCGGTCACCCTGGACCGCACCGACAAGGCCATCCTGAAGGCGCTGCAGCGCGACGCTTCGATCAGCAACGTGGCGCTGGCGGCCAAGGTGAACCTGAGCCCGCCGGCCTGCCTGCGCCGCGTGGAGCGCCTGAAGGCGGCGGGTCTGATCCGGGGCATCGTGGCGCTGCTTGAACCCCGGGCACTGGACGCGGGCATGCTGGTGATGATCGGTGTGGTGCTGGATCGGTCCACCCCTGATTCGTTTGCGGCCTTCGAAAAGGCCGTCCAGAGAGTCTCCGGCTGCCTCGAATGCCATGTCGTGACCGGCGAGTTCGACTACTTCATGCTGCTGCGCACCCGGGACAACGAAAGCTTCAACCGCCTGCACGCCGAGCAGTTGCTGTACCTGCCCGGGGTGCGGCAGATCCGATCGTTCATGGTCCTCAAGCAGGTGCTCTCGACCACACAGTTGCCGCTGTAGGTGCTTCGGGCACCTCAGGTCAAGATCGGGGCGGCGCTGCCGATAGGAAGGACAAGCGCTCTCTCCCTATCTGCTCCATGGACTCCCACCTCCACTCCGCCGACGCCGACCTGGGCCACTACCTGTCCCTGATGGTGACCCACGGCGCCTCCGACCTCTTCCTGTCGGCCGGCAGCGCGCCGGCCCTGAAGGTGCAGGGCGTGGTCAAACGCCTGCCCGAGGGTGCACTGACCGCCACCCGCACCCAGATGCTGGCCTATTCGGTGATGCGTGAAACCCAGATTCGCGAGTTCGAGGCCACCCTGGAATGCGACCTGGCCATCGCCCTGCCGGACCTGGGACGCTTTCGTGTCAACGTCTACCGCCAGCGTGGCGACGTGGCCGTGGTGGTGCGACACATCAATGCCCGGATTCCGTCGCTCGAGCAGCTGAAACTGCCGCCGGTGCTGCGCAAGCTGGCCATGCTCAAGCGCGGGCTGGTGCTGGTGGTGGGCGCGGCTGGCTCGGGCAAATCGACCACGTTGGCGGCCCTGCTCGACCACCGCAACCACAACGCCAGCGGGCACATCCTGACGGTGGAAGACCCGATGGAGTTCGAACACAGCCACGGCACCTGCATCGTCGACCAACGCGAGGTGGGCCTGGATACCCAGAGCTTCGACGAGGCCTTGCGCCACGCCATGCGCGAAGCGCCCGATGTGATCATGATCGGCGAGATCAGAGACCGCGAGACCATGCAGCACGCCATGGCCTACGCCGAAACCGGCCACCTGTGTGTCTCGACCCTGCACGCCAACAACGCCAACCAGGCGATCCAGCGCATCCTGAACTTCTTCCCCGAGGCGGCGCACCGCCAGGTCCTGATGGACCTCTCGCTCAACCTCAAGGGCGTGGTCGGCCAACGCCTGATCCGCGGCGCCCAGGGCCGGCTGGTGCCCGCGGTCGAGGTGATGTTGCTCTCACCCTATGTGGCCGACCTGATCCAGAAGGGCCAGACGGACGACATCAAGGACGCCATGGCCAAGAGCAACGAACTGGGCATGTGCACCTTCGACCAGTCGCTCTACGAGCTGGTGCAAAGCGGCGAGCTGACGGCCGACCAGGCCATCGAGCACGCCGACTCGCGCACCGACCTGTCGCTGCGCATCCGCCTGCACCGCCACCAGCGCCCCGACACCGCCGGCCTTCACATGGCTGGGTGAGGGCGCAGGGCAGGTCAGCCTTCGTCGTCCCCGGTCGAGAACTCCAACCCGCCTGTGAAGCGCGCCAGGAAGTTGTAGACCCAGCAGCCCACCCAGGTCATCAGGTAACCGAACACCAGGTAGATCAGGGGCATGAACAAGACCATCAGCCACGGAAAAGGTGCGCCGTGAGGCGCCAGCGAGCCGGCTATGAGCATGAAGGGCAGCAGGAACACCAGCGAGCTGGCGGTCATGATGACGGCCATGACCTTGGCGTTCTGATGCAATGACAGGCGACGGATCTGGATTTTCATGGGTGGGCGCCTCCCGATCGCCCGGACGGACGATGAAAGCCGCCATCATGCCAGCCCTTTCTCGTCCCGCGCAGCGGCGCAGCGTGGGGGCACCCGGAATCCGGCGCCGGGCCGCCCCAAGCCGGATTCGTGCCCCCTCGGGGGGCAGCGACCCGCGCAGCGGCGGAGCGTGGGGGCACCCGGAATCCGGCGCCGGGCCGCCCCAAGCCGGGTTCGTGCCCCCTCGGGGGGGCAGCGACCCGCGCAGCCGCGCAGCGTGGGGGCACCCGGAATCCGGCGCCGGGGCGCCCCAAGCCGGATTCGTGCCCCCTCGGGGGGCAGCGACCCGCGCAGCGGCGGAGCGTGGGGGCAACCGTTCAGTCGATCTTCACGTACTCGTAGTCCACCGGCTGCTGGTTGATACCCATCCGCGGCGGCGCGATCCAGCTGGCGTACTGGCCGGGTTTGTGACAGGGCTTCATCAGCGAGTCGATGAAGTCCAGGTCGGCTGCGTTGGGCAGCCACTTCTCACAGCTGGCGGCCCAGACCTCTTCGCTGAGCAACTCACCCGCCGGGCTGATGCGGTGGCCGGCGAACTCTCCGATGCGTCGGTTGAAGCCCTTGTGCGGCTGGGTGATGCAAAAGTCGATGCCTGCCTTCTCGATGGTTTTGTTCCAGCGGTCGATGCCGCCCTGGCAGTCGGCGATGTAGTCGTCCAGCAAGCGGCTGTTGATGGCACGCAGGGCAGGCACGTCCTCCCACACCAGCTGGCCGTCCACCACGCGCTGCACAGGGTAGGTGGCATCCTGCAACTGGTGGTCGTCGCCTTCGAGTTTCGCTTCGTTGAACCGACCCTTCAAACCCGTGTTGAAGGCGTCGGCGCCGTTGGAGGAAATCTCCGAGCCGAACAGGTCGCGTGTCACGCTCATGTGGAAGTTGGCCTTGCGCTGCAGCAGCGGCAGGTCCACCACGCCCAGCTTGCGGATGGCCTCGGTGTCGTAGGGGTCGGTGATGCCGGCCTTGACCATGGCAGCGCACGTCGCCTCGATGGTGCGGCCCACGCCGGTCTCGCCGACGAACAGGTGGTGTGCCTCCTCGGTCAGCATGAAGCGGCAGGAGCGCGAGAGCGGGTCGAAGCCGCTTTCGGCCAGCGCGGCCAGCTGCATCTTGCCGTCGCGGTCGGTGAAATAGGTGAACATGAAGAAGCTCAGCCAGTCGGGTGTCTTCTCGTTGAAAGCGCCCAGGATACGCGGGTTGTCCTGGTGGCCGCTGCGGCGCTCGAGCAGGGCCTGGGCTTCTTCGCGGCCGTCCTTGCCGAAGTACTTGACCAGCAGATAGACCATGGCCCAGAGGTGGCGTCCCTCTTCCACGTTGACCTGGAACAGGTTG
This sequence comes from Burkholderiales bacterium, assembly GCA_030604135.1. GTDB lineage: Bacteria > Pseudomonadota > Gammaproteobacteria > Burkholderiales > Burkholderiaceae_C > Hydrogenophaga. The sequence continues at coordinate 44,474 of JAUVWL010000027.1, forward strand.
CGCATGTCGTACAGGCTGGGTGCGGTGGCGCCAAGCCAGCGCTGCTGCTCGACCGATGCCGGCTCGGTGTCCCCCTGCACCACGATCAGGCGCTTGAGCAGCGAGCGGTATTCGCCCGGTACCTCCTGCCAGACCGGCTCGCCCTTGTGCTTGCCGTGGGAAATGGTGCGCCCCTCCACCTTGGGCGCCAGCAAAATGCCCCAGCGGTAGTCGGGCATCTTGACGTAGCCGAACTTGGCCCAGCCGGCCGGGTCCACACCGACCGCCGTGCGCAAGTAGACCTCGGCGTTCTGGAAGCCTTCGGGGCCCATTTCCTTCCACCAGTCCACGTACTGTGGCTGCCAGCTCTCCAGCGCACGCTGCAGTTGCCGGTCGGACGACAGGTCAACGTTGTTGGGGATGCGGTCGTCGTAGTTGACCTCGACAAACCGGTCGCTCTGGATCGATTCGCGGTCTTCGACCAGGCTGTCGGTGTTCAGTTGGCTCATGGCAGTCTCCTCGATGAAGTGCACTTTAATGCACATTTGTGAACAGAGATCTGCAGTATCATTCCTATCAACGGACGCCGATTTGCGCCAGATCAAACAAAGGGCAGGTGGATGCCGGCTCGCCGGCTGCGGCTCAGCGGGTGCGCTCGCAGCGGCCCTGCGACTGGGCCAGCCCGCGGAAATCGCTGTGCCAGGACTGTCGGGCGACGTCGATCTGGATGCGCTCGTTGTCCAGCGACGTCATCACCAGTGTGCCGTCCACCACGAAGGTGAACACCGGAACGCCGTCAATGCGGACCGCGGTCAGGGCCTGATCGCTGTGTTCGAGCTCGACCGCGCGAACCCAGACCGCACGCGCGGGCAGGTACACCGCTTCACACAGCATTCGCACCGACCTCACGTCGGCCGAGGCCGGCAAGGTCAGCAGCAAGCCGAAGGTGCTGGCCAAGGCACCACAGGCCAGCAGGCCGGTGCTCAACCTCAAGCGCCGGTCTCCCTACCCAGGCGTTCGCTCTTCCAGTACACGTCGTCGCCCCCATTCATGCGGTTGAGCACGCGGGCCAGCACGAACATCAGATCGGACAGGCGGTTGAGGTACTGGCGTGGTGCGTCCTTGATGGCCTCCTCGTTGCCCAGGGCCACCACAGCCCGTTCGGCCCTGCGCGCCACGGTGCGGCACACATGGGCCTGGCTCGCCGCCCGCGTGCCGGCCGGCAGAATGAACTCCTGCAGGCGCGGCAACTGCTCGTTGTAGCCCGCCAGCGCCTCGTCCAGCGCCAGCACCGCCTCAGGTTTGAGCAGCTCGAAACCCGGGATCGACAGCTCACCACCCAGGTTGAACAGCTGGTGCTGGATTTCCACCAGCAGCGTGCGCACATCGTCCGGCATGGGCTCGCATAAAAGCAGACCGATGTGCGAGTTGAGCTCGTCCACATCGCCCATGGCGTGCACACGCAGGCTGTTCTTGGAAACACGGGAGTTGTCGCCAAGCCCGGTCGTGCCGGCGTCACCGGTGCGGGTGGCGATCTGGGTCAGTCGGTTGCCCATGGCAGGTTCCTGGGTTTCGATCGTGATCGGGTTTCCCGATTATCGGTCAGTGGTCCGACGTGACGATGCCCTGGCCCTCGTACCGGTTCCCGCAACCCCGGTTTCCCGAAAGTAAAGAGGCGCTTCGTGATGTGTCCCGGGCAAGCGGATGGTTCACCGGGCAACAGTGCGCAAAAGTGCTGGTCCGGAGCACCGGGCTGTTTTTCAATCAGCCTCACGCACTGGCCAGCGCGTGCCCTTTCACTTCAATTGAGAGATCCAACCGATGAAACAACCGACCTTTCTGACCTCTTTCGAAAGACGCAGCGTGTTGCTGTTCGCTGGGCTGAGCCTGGTGGCAGCTGGACAGGCCTTCGCCCAGTCCACCGCGCCCAAGCCCGCTACGGGCGAGCAGGCCGATGTGTCGACCGTGTTCAACCAGGCCGACACCAACGGCGACGGACGTCTGAGCCGCCAGGAAGCCCAGGCCATCCCCGGCTTGGCCGAGCGCTTTGATGCGGTCGACACCGACAAGGACGGCGCCATTTCGCTGCAGGAACTCAGCGTCGCCATGAGCCGGCCTGCGGGCTGAAGCCCGGCGCTGAGCGAAGGTTGGCTGGCTTGTCTGTGGCAACACTCGCAGGGACCCTGTCTGGTCAAGCCAGACACCTGCAGGGTCCGCCATGTGCGCCCCCTCCGACCCAGCCCACCTCACACCGCAGTTGCAGCCGCCTCAAGGGCGGTCCGTCTGCACGGGGCTAGAAGACCTGCTTGACTCCGAGGGTGATCTTGCCGGTGTTCTTGCGGTTTTTCAGGCCCAGCTCGTAGCGGGCATCGGTCCACAGCCAGCGGTTCTGCCCCAGATCGGCTTGTGCGCCGACGCCCAGTTCCAGGTAGGTCTGATCGAATCTTTCGCGCGCCACCACCCGACCGCCTCCTGCCTTTGCCTGCAGTGTCATGCCACCGGTCTTGAGCAGATCCTGCACCAGACTCCCCAGCAGGTAGTAGTGTGCATGACCATCGCCTTCAACGGCTGCGGCAGCACGGCGGTTGTGCAGCCGCAAACCCAATCGCCCTCGAAGCGCACTGAATCCGTCGGCATGCATGGACGAAAACCCGTCTTCGAAACGGGCATAGCGCGTGTGCAACAGAACAAGCTGACCCTGCCCTTCCACTGCCCAGCCGTGATCGAATGCCTGAAACTGGGCCAGCGGGAGCCCCCTTTCCACGCCCAGCGCCAGCTGCCAGCCCGTCTGGCTGGCCTCCGTGCCATAGGTGTCCAGGAAATCGTTGCTGATGCGCACCAGGTGGCCCACCCAGTTGGTGTAGGCACCATCGGCTTCGGTGTTCGTGTGATAGCCGCCAAGGCCCCAGCTTTGGGTGTTGATGCGGGAGGTCTCGGTCTCCAGGCGAGCCTGCAGGCGCAGCTGATCCCAGGCATCGGCCCTGCTGCTCACATAGTGGGCCAGCCATCCGGTGCGGCTGCGACCGCCTTCGCCTGCCTGCGCGCGATGAAGATCGGCGCCGAGCTGAAATCCACTGGCCCGCTGGTCGTAGCTGAACCGGTCCTGCCCCTTGGCCCTGAGGTCTTGCGCCAGGATACGACCCCAGGCTTGCGCCAGCTCATCGCCCCCCTGGACCTGCTCTCCCTCCCGCTGATGCAGGGTGCCAACCTGCATGAACCCCATGTCTGCGTTCATGCTGCGCGCGACGCTGTAGCCGCTGATGGCCGGGCGCCACAGAGGACGGGGCGCCTCACTCCCAGGCATCGGCTGGATCGCCGACACCAGGTACCAGCCGTCCTGATCTCTGCCGCTGACGCTGCCGCGCTGCAACACATATTGAAAGTTGCCCACCCGCAGGGTACCAATGTCCCACTCGAAGGCCGACGCCTCGGACGTGCCGCCCACCTCAATGATCTTGATACCCTCTGTGGTGGCCGCCCCGGCTCCCCCCACATTGTTGATGTTGAGCACGGTGTTTCCGCTGACATTGCCCTGAACGATGAGCCGATCGGTGGCGCTGTTGTCGTCACCGAACTCGGTGTCCAGCCGGACCATGCCGCCGCGTCCCTGGTAATTTCCAGCCACCGTGGTCAGGTCGTCGCCCTGGCCATCCTGGAAAGTGACGGTACCGGCGTTGTTCAGGTGGGCGAAGAGGGTGAACACGCCTGGGCTGTTTCCTCTGAGATCCAGGGTGCCACCCCTGGCCACATTCAGCTCACGCGGGCCTGCCGGACCGGCCTCATACAGGTCGCCGGAGAGCTTGAGTTCAGCGCCCGGCCCCACATTCATGACCTCCCAACCGGTCAGGTCGACGCCTCTGGTGCCGCGGTTGGTATAGGCGGTCAGATTCACCCCGCTGATGGTCAGCACATCATTGCCTTCTCCGCCATCAAGCTGCACCAGACCCGATGGATCAAAGCTGCCGCCGAGCGCAGCGATGTCGTTGCCTCTGCCGAGGTACACGCTGCCACGGATCCGGCCGCCGGTGGCAACAAATGTGTCGTCGCCGTCACCGAGATCGATCGCACCGGTGACAAGGCCATCGGTGAGCTCCAGCGTGTCGTCCGCAGCGCTGCCCAGAATGGCCCTTCGCCCTGGCGCCATGGCGGTGATGTTGCCGCTGTTTCTGATGAAGGCTCCGCCACCGACGCCGCTGACGTCAATGCCATGACCAGCGCTGCTGACCACCGATCCTGTGTTGGTGACGGTCGCCGAACCGGATCCGATGGCCTGAATGCCATCGCCTGAAACCATGATCGTGCCGCCCTGAAGCACATCCAGGTCGCCGTTGGCACTGAGCACCACAATGCCTGCAGCATCTTCACCGGAAGTTCTGATCTGGGCACCAGCAGACACCCGAACCGACGCCTGGCCCTCGGTTGCACGCACCACCACCGCGGCACTCAGGTCGCCTGTGGTAGTGATGCTGCCGGCCACATCGGCCTGGGCATCGCCCACGCCAGCGGTTCGCACAGCCATGCCAAGACCCAGCACACCCGAAGTGAAAATGCTGGCACCCGCACTCTGGACTCCCCTTGCACTGCCTGAACCATCGACCTGTGCAACCAGCCCGGCGGAGCCATTGACAGGGGTTCCCATCACCTCGGTGGCCGGGCCTGAGGTTTCCACCCGGCCGCCCGACTGTGTGGCCACAGCCACAACACCGGCGGCATCCGGGTTGTTGGCATAGGCCACGATGCCGTCGGCGTATGCTCCTTGTGTGGTGATCAGACCACCCAGCTGTGTGGCGAGCGCGGCCCCGCCACTGCCCGCATGCAACGCATAGATGCCCTCGGACTCATTCCCTTGGGTCGACACCCGCCCATCGGTCAGCACGACCTCTGCGGTGGCCTGACTGTCGGCGTTGGTCGTCCGCGCATGGATGCCGTGGGCGTTGTCGCCGCTTGTCTGCACTTCGCTTCCTGCCCCGCCGAGTTGCGCGCGGGCATGGCCAAGCCCCAGGTGCTGCGCAAACACCGCGTGGGATCCTGACCCCTCTGTGAAGAATCCGAACAGACCGTCCTGCGCCACCACTTGCACCTCGGCTTGACTGCTGGTGTTGTTGATCAGGCCGCCGATGGCCATCCGTGAGTCGGCGTAGCTGCTGACTTGCACGCGCCCTGTGGCCAGCACCGAAACGGCCCCCTGGTTGATGGTTTCAGCCAACACTGCGTTGCCCCTCTGGCTGTTGATCGACAACAGCTCGTTCTCACCCCTGAGGCGGATGCTCACCTCACCGAGAGAAGCGCTGGCAGCGGCGCCGGAAATGCTGGCGAAAACACCGTTGCTGTTCTGCAGAACATCCACACGGCTGTCGACGACCTCGACCAGCACATCGCCGTTTCCGGTATCCGATCGACCGAAAATGCCATGTGAGAAATTGCCGTGTGTGGTGATGTTCAACCGGTCGACGAACACCTCGACATCGCTGGCGTTGGCCGGATTGTTGTTGCGCTGCCACCCATAAACACCCACAGCGTTGTAGCCAAAAGTGGTGATGGTGGAATCCTGCGCCCTCAGCGACACAGCGCCCGTGCCGCGCTGCTCAACCCTCAAGCCATCACCGAAGCGCCCTTCGGTGTTGGCGTTGGCCAGTCCTGGACGGGACGGGTTGCCTGTGCGGATGTCCAGGCCCGAAGCCTGCAAGCTCAGATCGCCGGTGAAGGCGGTGTTGTTCGCAATCAACCGGATGGCAGAACGGTCGTTGACCGTGGGCTGCACAGCCAGCGTCAGATCAGACGCCCGCAGCGTCAATCCATTGTTGGTGTAGCGGATGTCGCCATAGACAGACGGGGTGTAGGTGGATGGATCACACACCACCAAGCCGCCGGCAACGGCGGC
>JAUVWL010000041.1 GCA_030604135.1 Burkholderiales bacterium
TCATCTGACGCGAGACGCTCACACCCGCTGCGCAATGTACCAAGCCCGGGCTCAAAGAGCATTGGTTCAAGGAAATATAAAGCCCGGCCCCAACGGCAGACGCCCCGATTGTAGTACGGGGCCGAGCAGCTGAACCGGCTCAGAACAGCCGTCCGTCCGGTGCCAGGGCGGCGTCGAGGCGCTGCAGCAGGGCCTGGAGTTGGGCTTCCTGGGCAGACAGGTGGGTGGGGTCCTCGATGTCGCCCGATTCCGTGTTGCCGAAGGAGGAATTGCGAAACCCGCTGCCATCCTTCTGAAACAGTTCGAACGCGATGTTCAGGGCCGCCAGCACCGCGATGCGGTCCCGTGCCTTGACCTTGCCGGCATCGCGGATTCGGCACATGGCGCCGTCCACCTTGGCCACCGCCTCGCGCAAGGCGTCCTCGCCGTCCACCGGACAGGCCAGCATGTAGCTCTGGCTCATGATCTGGACTTCGACCTGCTTGATGCCTGGCTTGTTCATGCCTCGGGCTCCTGCGATTCGGCGGGCATTTGCCCGATCAGTGCATCCAGCCGCTGACGGGCGACGAGGCACTGCTGGCGCAACTGGTCGCGTTCCAGGCGCATGGATTCCAGTTGCTGCTGCAGCAACTGGTTGACGCGCTGCAGCTCCTCGTGACGGAGCAGCAGCCGATCCACACGCTCGGATATCTGGTCGATGTAAGGCTGAACAGGCATTTGCTCGCCATTGTAGGGCCGCAGGCATGGACGGGCTAGAATGCGGGGCGTTGGTGCTCGCCGCCCGGTTCACGGGCGGCGGTTAAACGGGAAGCTGGAGGTTCGTGGCTGTGACCAGACACGTGCTAACCAGCGCTGCCCCCGCAACGGTAAGTGGACGGGTCGCCCCGCGCGGCCCCGCTTTCGTCCCTCTCGCCACTGGCGGCCTTCGGGCCCCCGGGAAGGCGGCGAAGGTTGTTTCCACCAGCCCGGATACCGGCCAACGAGGTGGCCCTGCGTGCATCGCAGGGCTGTGATGTCCATGCACTGTCGGGGAAGGCGGTGAGGGCGATCCGTCTGTTTTTACATCATGCGTATTACTGTGTATCGCGCCCGTGCGGCGTGCGTGCCTGCGGCCATCATGGCCTGGCTGGGTGGAATGTCTGTGGGTGCTTCGGCGCAAACGGATGTGTTGGAGCCGGTGGTGGTCACGGCCACGCGGACCGAAGTGCCGCTCACCGATGTGGTGGCCGATGTGTCCATCATCGATCGCGAGCAGCTTGAACGGGCTGGCATGCAGTCACTGATCGATGTGCTGGCCAATCTGCCAGGCATACAGATATCGTTCAATGGCAGCTACCGATCGAATTCGGGCCTGTATCTCCGTGGTGCCACGACTTCACAGACCATTTTGCTGGTCAACGGGGTGCGAGTGGGCTCGGCCACTTCAGGCGGGTATTCGCTGGAAAGCCTGCCGCTCGATCGAATTGAGCGGGTCGAGGTGTTGCGCGGCGCAGCAGCGGCCCTGTATGGGCCCGATGCCGTGGGAGGGGTGGTTCAGGTGTTCACCCGTGAACCAGAGGACGGCTTGCAACGTTCAGTCTCCGCCGGGGTGGGCAGCGACGGTCAGCGCAAGCTCGGGGCGTCCCTGCAGGGGCAATCGGGTGCATGGGGGTACACGGTGGGAGCCAGCCACGAGCGGGCGAAGGGCATCAATGTCAAGCTGCCGGGCGCCTCCGGGTTCAACCCTGACGAAGATGGTTTCGAATTCACCAGCCTGGACGCCAGCCTGCGCTATCGGATCAGCCACCGGCACGCCGTTTCGGCACAAGTGTTGTTGAGTGAGGGGGAATACGATTTCGACGGGACCCCGTTTCCGAACCCGTTGAATGTGACTGCGGCCACGACGAGGGCGGTCGCATACCCCAAGCTGGAGCAGCAGATTCTGAAGTGGTCGGCGCAGTGGACCGACGACTGGTCCTCGGTCTTCACGGCGGGTCGTTCAAAGGATGTGTCGGTCAACCGCTATTGGCGGGAGTCCGACGGCGCCGCCGCAGGCAATGACCGCTTCAACACCACCCGCACCCAGTTCGTCTGGCAGAACGACATCCGCTTTGGCAGGAACACTTTGAGCGTGCTCGCCGAGGAGCGTGAGGACAAGGTGGACAGCACCACCGCTTTTACGGTTTCAAAACGCACGGTGCGTGGCCTGGCGGTTTCGTATGCCATGAAGCAGGAGCTGTGGGACGCACTTGCCACGGTGCGGCATGACCGCAATACCCAGTTTGGCAGTTTCAATACCTGGGCGTTGTCGGGCGGTTACAGGCTCAATCAGTCGTTCCGGTTGGTGGGCAGCATGGGGACGACCTTCCAGGCTCCCAGCTTCAACCAGTTGTACTTCCCCGGTTTTGGCAACCCAGATCTGATGCCTCAAACAGGCAAGGCGCAAGAGATCGGCCTGCGCTACCAACAAGGCAGCACCCGTGCCAGCGCTGTGGTCTATCACAACAAGGTGCAGGGCTTCATCACACCCGCCACCAACGTGCAGTCCAACCTGGCCGTGCTCAAGGGGGTAACCTTGTCGCTGGACCAGTCGTGGGGGCCAACTGCCTTGTCGGTGTCTTATGACCATGCCGACCCTCGCCTCAAGCCCAGCGATGACCGCGTGACCCGGATGGCCCGCCATATGCTGCGCACCCAGATCAGTCACCAGCACGGGTCTTGGCTGTCCTTCGCGGAGCTCCGGCTGTCGAGCAATCGCGAGGACACTCAGTGGCCGGGGCGCATCACCCTGCCGGGTTATGGGCTGCTCAATGTGGGGACCACCTACCGGCTCAGCCAGAACATGAAGGTGCAGGCCCGCCTGAACAATGTGACGAACAAGTCCTTCTCGCTGGCCAATGGGTTCACCACGCCGGGTCGAAATCTGTTCGTTTCGCTGAACTGGAACGACTGAGGATTGCCGTGCCGTCTGTTGCCCATTGCCCCGCAGTCCTGATCGCTGCCCCGGCTTCCGGTCAGGGCAAGACCACCGTGACCGCCGCGTTGGCACGCCTGCATGCGCGGCAGGGGCGGCGGGTGCGGGTATTCAAGTGTGGGCCGGATTTTCTGGACCCGCACTGGCACGAACTGGCCAGCGGCCAGCCGGTCCACAACCTGGATCTGTGGGTCAATGGTGAGGACGATATCCGTGCCCGGTTGCACGAGGCCGCGCTGAACAGCGACCTGATCCTCGTTGAAGGGGTGATGGGGTTGTTCGATGGCGAGCCGAGCGCGGCCGATCTGGCGCTGCGTTGGGGCATTCCCGTGTTGGCGGTGATCGATGCCTCGGCCATGGCAGGCACCTTTGGTGCCCTGGCGCACGGCTTGCGCCACTATCGGCCAGGCTTGCCTTGGGCAGGGGTGCTGGCCAACCGTGTCGCGAGCGAAGGTCATGAGCGGATGCTGCAAGCTTCGGTGAGGGCCGAGGCTCAGGGGGGCGAATCCGGCAGCCTGGATGCTGGCTGGTTGGGTGCCTTGCGACGCGATGCTGGCTTGTCATTGCCCGAGCGTCACTTGGGTTTGACCGTGGCTTGCGAACTGCCCGATGCCATGGCGCGGCTCGACGCGCTGGCTGACGCCTTTGCCACCACCCCGCTGGGCAACCTGGAGTCGCCTGCATGGCGGCGTTGGGCAGTGGCTTTCGAAGCGGCGGCTTCACAGCCAGTGACACCGCTTCTGCAAGGGCGCAAGGTGGCGGTGGCGCGGGACGCGGCCTTCTGTTTCATTTATCCAGCCAACCTGGACATCTTGTGTGCCTTGGGCGCCGAACTGCAATGCTTTTCGCCGCTGGCGGACGAGGCCTTGCCGTCATGCGATGCCGTCTGGCTGCCAGGAGGCTATCCAGAACTGCATGCCGAGGCCCTGAGCCGTAACCGGCAGACACGCGACAGCCTGCTGGCCCATGTGGATGCAGGCAAGCCCGTGTGGGCAGAATGCGGAGGCATGATGCCTTTGTTTGATGGCCTGACGCTGAACGATGGACAACGACATCCCATGTGGGGGGTGTTGTCGGGCGAGGTGTGCATGCAGTCGCGCCTGGCGGCGCTGGGGCCACAGCAGTGGGTTACGCCCAGCGGGACGCTGCGCGGACACACCTTCCATTATTCGACGGTAAACGCGCATGGCATGCCTGCAGGGTATACGGAACCTGTGCGTCCCTACGGTCGGCCGGAAGCGGTGTATCGCCGTGGCGCCTTGCAAGCGAGTTATTTCCACCCCTGGTTCGCGTCGAGTCCGGAAGCGGCCGCTCAGCTTTTCTTGCAGGAGGTCGCATGACAATGATGATTTCTGGCCCTCGGCGCATCGTCTGTCTGACGGAAGAAACCACCGAGTGGCTGTATCTTCTGGGGCAGGAAGCGCGCATTGTGGGGATCAGCGGCTATACCGTGCGGCCACGCCGGGCGCGGGAGGAAAAGCCCAAGGTCAGTGCGTTTCTCAGCGCCAGGATCGACAAGATACTGGCCCTGGAGCCTGACCATGTGTTCGGTTTTTCCGACTTGCAGGCGGACATCGCGTCCGCGCTCATTCGCGCGGGCGTCCCGGTGACGGTCTTCAACCAGCGCAGTGTGGAGCAGGTCTTTGCCATGCTGTGGCAGGTGGCCGCACTGGTGGGGTGTACGGACCAGGCCGAGCCGTGGATCGCCGAGCGGCGCGATCGCCTAGGGGCCATGCAGGCCGAGGTGGCCCGGCTCCAGGCGCAGGGGCGGCGTCGGCCACGGGTGTTTTTCGAGGAGTGGGACGAGCCGCACATCAGCGGCATTCGCTGGGTTTCGGAGTTGCTGGGCATGGCCGGGGGCGACGACGTGTTTCCAGAACTCGCCGCCAAGCCCTTGGGCAAGGACCGCATCATTGCCGACGGTGCGGAGATCGTGCGGCGGGCGCCGGACCTGATCATCGGCTCCTGGTGCGGCAAGAAATTCCGGCCCGAGAAAGTGGCGGCTCGCCCCGGTTGGCAAGCCGTGCCGGCGGTGCGCAACGGGCAGCTGTTCGAGATCAAGTCGGCCGACATCCTGCAGCCGGGCCCCGCGGCGCTGACCGACGGGGTGGAGCAGATGCACCGGCTGGTGTTGGACTGGATGCAGAGCCATGGTTGAGGTGGCGCGCAGCGAATTGATTCTGGGCGGCCAGAAGAGCGGCAAGTCGCGCCGTGCGGAAGACCTGGCGCGCCAGTGGCTGGCGTCGTCTGCGAGCCATTGCGCGGTGCTGGTGGCCACGGCCGAACCTTGGGATGAGGAGATGCGCCAGCGCATTGCGCGCCACCGTAGCGACCGTGCCGAGCGGGTGCCGGGGCTGTGCACGGTGGAGGAGTCCCGCGAACTGGAGCAGGTGCTGCGCCGGCACGCCGCTCCCCAAACCCTGATCGTGGTGGATTGCCTGACGCTGTGGCTGACCCATCTCATGATGCCACTTGATCCAGCCGAGGCCTTGGCCGAGGCGGAGGTCAACCAGCGGGTGAACGGGGTGTGCGATGCCGTAAGGTATGCGCCGGGCCCGGTGGTGCTGGTGGGCAACGAGATCGGCCTCGGGGTGATCCCGCTGGGCGCGGAGGTCCGGCGTTTCGTGGACACCCTGGGACGGTTGAACCAGCAGGTGGCGGGTGTCACGCAACAGGTCACGCTGATGGTGGCCGGGTGTCCACTGGTGATCAAGGGGGGGCGGTCATGAGACACGGGGCATGGCGGGGCTGGCTGGCTGCGCTGACCGCTTGCGTGGGGTTGACGGTGCTCTCTGTCGGTGCGGCGGCTCAGACGGTTGCCGTCACGGACGACCGTGGTCGAACGGTGCTGCTGCCTGCACCGCCGCAGCGGGTGGTGTCTATCCTGCCGTCACTCACGGAAACCGTGTGCGAGCTCCAGCAGTGCCATCGGTTGGTCGGGGTGGACCGGTATTCCAACTGGCCGGCGGCGATCGGGTCTCTCCCTCGGGTAGGGGGGGGGATCGATCCCAACATCGAGTCCATCGTCGCGTTGCGGCCGGATGTGGTTCTGGTGGCGATGTCCAGTCGAGGCAGTGAGCGCTTGGAAGCCCTGGGTCTTAAGGTGGTGGCGCTGGAGCCCAAAACCCATGGGGACATGCGTCGCGTGATGGGCAAGGTTGCCCAGGTGTTGGGTGTGCCCGCAGAGGAGGCGGCACGCATCTGGCGGCACATCGACGCGGCAGTGTCGGCGGCAGCGCAGTCGCTGCCGCCAGAGGTGCGGCACACGCGGGTGTACTTCGAGGTCAATCGGGCGCCGTATGCGGCCGGGGCCTCATCGTTCATTGGCGAGACACTGGCCCGGCTTGGAGCGCAGAACATCGTGCCGGGGGAGCTCGGGCCGTTTCCCAAACTGAACCCGGAGTTCGTGGTGCGGGCCAACCCGGATGTGATCATGGTGGACGAGCGCAACGTTGCCGGCATGACCGACCGTCCCGGGTGGGGGCGCATCCGTGCCTTGAGCGAGCGGCGGCTGTGCGTGTTCAGCAACGACGAGGCCGACACCATCATCCGTCCGGGGCCGCGCATGGCCGAAGGCGCGCGACTGCTGGCGGATTGTCTGAGGAAGCACCTCCAGCCATGAGCGCACCGGCATCCTCCAGCTTGACAGCCCATCCACCGGCCGCCGCACCCATGACGTCGCGCTGGCGGTGGCTGGCGGCGGCCCTGGTGGGGGCGGCAGCGGTGCTGGTGGTGCTGGGCCTGGGGGTGGGCAGTACCGGTGTGGAACCCGTGTGGGCCATGCTGGCCGACCCGGTGGCCGCGCAGATCGTGTGGGACATCCGGGCTCCGCGGACCCTGGGCGCATGGGCGGCTGGGGCCTTGCTGGGTCTGGCTGGGGCGGTGGCTCAGGGGTTGTTCCGCAATCCGCTGGCCGACCCGTTTTTGCTGGGTAGCGCCTCGGGGGCATCGCTGGCCGTGGCGGTGATGCTCGCTGCCCTGGGTGTGTCGCCTTTCGCCGCCGCCTGGGTGGTGCGCCTGGGGTTGACAGGCGCGGCCTTCATCGGGGCTGTGGCTGCGGTGCTGCTCACGCTGGCGTTGGCGCGCGGCGTGCAGCATACCTTCCGGCTGCTGCTCGCGGGGGTGGTGGTGGGTATGGTTCTGGGGGCGCTGACCTCGCTCGTCACGCTGATGGCGCCGGACGTGCTCCAGGCCATGCAGGCGTTCATGCTCGGCTCCACCGGCTTTGTGGGCTGGTCCTCTTGGACCATCATGATGTCGGTGGGTGCGGTCTGTGTCTGCGCTGCCTGGGTGCTGGCCAAGGTACTCGACGGCCTGAGCCTGGGCGAGGCCACGGCGCAAAGCCTGGGCCTGCCGCTGGCCCCACTGCGGGCGGCGCTGGTCGCCGTTATTGCCCTGGCCACCGGAACCGCCGTGGCCCAGACCGGCCTGATCGCCTTCGTGGGGCTGGCGGCCCCGCATCTGGTGCGCTCGGTGGTCAAGACCACCCATGCCCGGCTCGTGGGTTTGGCCAGTCTCATGGGCGGACTGTTGTTGCTGGCGGCCGACTTGTTGGCGCGCGGGCTGTTGGCCCCTCAGGAAATTCCGGTGGGTGTCCTGACGGCCGTGTTGGGTGGGGGTTATCTGTTGTGGCTGATGCATCGGCGCACGGGATGAGGGCCGTGATGACGCGCACCGATCTGTTGTCCTTCGATTCCGCGCGACCGGCTTTGTCGGCGCAGCGGCTCACGGTTCATCTGGGCGCTGCGCGTGCATCCCGGCAGGTGCTGGGCGGCCTCGATCTGGCGATCCGCGCTGGCCGCTGGACCAGCATCGTCGGCCCGAACGGTGCGGGCAAATCCACCCTGCTGCGGGCCCTGGCCGGCCTGGTGCCTGTGGAGGGGCGTGTATGTCTGCTGGGGCGGTCACTGCCGGAGTGGCCGCACCGCGAACGCGCCCGAGCGCTGGCCTGGCTGGCACAGGGTGGGGCATCCGACATGGGCGCGGACGATCTCACCGTGCGTGACGTGGCCATGCTCGGGCGTCTGCCGCATCAGGCTTGGATTGCCCCTCCGAGTCCGGCCGACCACTCCGCCGTGGAGGCTGCCCTGCGCCAGACCCATGCCTGGGATTGGCGCGACCGGGCCTTTGGAGCCCTTTCGGGAGGCGAGCGACAGCGCGTGCTCTTGGCGCGATTGCTGGCGGTGCAGGCACAGGTGCTGCTCATGGACGAGCCTCTGGCCAATCTGGACCCACCGCATCAGGCGGATTGGCTGGTGCTGGTGCGTGAACTCGTGAGACAGGGCCGCACCGTGGTCAGCGTCCTGCATGAAATCTCTATGGCCCTCATGGCGGACGATCTGTTGGTGATGCGTGAAGGCGGCATCACCTATGCCGGCCCGGTGGACGATGCCCCGGCCCACGAGGCACTGTCGGCCGTTTTCGATCATCGCCTGCGCATCCACGCCATCGACGGTCGCTGGGTGGCCCTGCCACATTGAAAGACCTACAAGACATGCGACTCGAATCTCCGCCCATCGAAAAGAGCTACGACAAGCCCGAAGGTGAGCGCCGTGGATTGATCATCGTCCACACCGGCGACGGCAAGGGCAAGAGCACAGCGGCCTTCGGGCTGGCGCTGCGGGCTTTGGGCCGTACGCATGTACATGGCCGGGAGGTACGCATCTTCCAGTTCATGAAGGTACCCACGGCCCGGTTTGGCGAACACCGCATGTTCGAGCAGATCGGTCTGCCCATCGAGGGGCTGGGCGACGGTTTCAGCTGGAAAAGCCGCGATCTGGACCGCTCCGCCCAACTCGCCCGGGATGGCTGGCTGCGCGCCAGAAACGCCATTCTCGACGGCCGTCACTTCCTGGTGGTGCTCGATGAAATCACCTATCCGCTCATCTACGGCTGGCTGCCGCTGGACGATGTGCTGCAAACCCTGCGCGAACGTCCGCGCGACGTGCATGTGTGCCTGACCGGACGGCGCTGCCCGCCGGAGTTGATCGAACTGGCTGACACCGTGACCGAAATGACACTGGTCAAGCACGCCTTCAAGGCCGGGGTGCCGGCGCAGCGGGGCATCGAGGATTGAAGGCACCGTCCCCATGCCGATCCCCGAGTTCGCCCTGATGGTCACGTTGCCCGCCGCTGTCATGGCCGTGGCCATGGCGGTGGATCGCTGGTGGGGTGAGCCGCCCGCACGGCTCCATCCGGTGGTCGGCATGGGCGTGATGTTGCAGGGGCTGGGAAGATGGGCCGCACCTCCGGAGGGCACCCCCCGTTCCGGGCGCTGGGGGCCATGGTGGCGCGGCACCCTGGGCTGGTGTGCGGGGGCTGTGGCGGTGGTCGGCCTGGCCACGCTGCTGACGTCATGGATGGCATCGTGGCCTGGGTGGGCACAGATTCTGGTGATGGGGTTGTTCTTGAAATCCCTGTTGGCGTGGCGCTTGCTGCGTGAGGAGGTGCTGGCCGTGGAGCACAGCCTCAATGTGTCTTTGGACGCAGGGCGTGCACAACTGGCTCGGCTCGTTAGCCGCGACGTGACTGGGCTGGACGAGGCCGGCGTCCGCGAGGCCGCCCTGTCCACCCTGGCGGAAAACCTCAACGATTCGGTGGTGGCCCCGCTGTTCTGGTTTGCCGTGGCGGGTCTGCCCGGGGCGGCGCTGTACCGATGGGCCAACACGGCCGATGCCATGTGGGGCTACCGGGGCACTCGCCATGGCCGGGTCTGGTCCTGGGCCGGCCAATGGGCCGCCCGAACCGACGATGTGCTCTCCTGGCTGCCGGCGCGGATCACTGCCGCGGTGATGTGGGTGGTCGCACGCGGCTGGCGCACGTCGCGCTGGTCGGTGCTCCAGGCAGAGGCGGCGCGCACCCCGTCACCCAATGGGGGGTGGCCCATGGGGGCGCTGGCCCTGTTGTTGCCGGTGCGGTTGGGCAAGACCGGTGTCTATGTGCTCAACGCCGGTGCCGCCCGGCCGCAGCCCATGCACGTGCAGGCCGCCGTGACCTTGTGCGGGCGCGTGGTCGCCTGGGCACTGTGGCTGTTGGCCGGATTGGCCACGGCCTGGCACATGGGGAGGCTAGCATGATGTCCATCCCTCCCCGAATCCACGGGGGCGCCGACGCACACGGCTCCGTCCGCTGGGATTTTTCCTCCAATGCCAACGCCTGTGGGCCCTGTCCCATCGTGGTCGACGTGCTCCGGGGTGTGGATGCCAGCGGCTACCCCGACCCTTCTTATGAAGCGCTGCGCCGCAGCCTCTCGCGATGGCACGGCGTGGAGTCAAGTCGCATCCTGATCGGGTGCAGCGCCAGCGAGTGGGTGCAGCGCCTGACCGTCTGCGCATGGCGGCATGGGGTCCGTTCCGTCTGGTGGCCTACACACGCCTATGGGGACTATGCCCATGCTGCGGCCGCCTGGGGCATGAGGCGGGCGATGGAGCCCGGTACGGCCGACCTTGCCTGGCTATGCGAGCCCGGCAGTCCGCTCGGTGACAACGAATCCTGCACCGCTGTGGCCGCCGTGGTCGATACCGGCTCGGCATGGACCGTGCTGGATTGCGCCTACCAGCCCTTGCGTCTCAGCGGTGAGCCGACCCTGACACCGGCGCAGCGGGCCCGCTGCTGGCAACTCTGGTCGCCCAACAAGGCACTGGGTCTGACCGGTGTGCGGGCCGCCTATCTGATTGTCCCCGAAGGCGGACAGGGAGTGGTGCAGACCCTGGAAGCGCTGGCCCCTTCCTGGCCGGTAGGCAGCCACGGCGTGGCGTTGCTTCATCACTGGACCATGCCCGAGGTGCAGCAATGGCTGCAAGACAGCCTGCCCACCCTGCAACGCTGGAAGGAGGAACTGGAGCGGTCCCTCGTCGCCCATGGCTGGGACTGCCTGCCCAGTCATACTCCCTATTTCTGTGCCCGACCGCCCGCGCCGCTGTCGGCCCAGGTCCTGCGGCGGCACGGCATCAAGCTGCGCGACGCCACCTCCTTCGGCCTGCCCGGTCGATGGCGCCTGAGCGCCCAGTCCGACGACGCCCGCCATGCCCTCTTGCGGGCTCTGGCGGTTTGCATCCCCAACTTCCTGGAGAAGGTATGAGTGCCGTTTGCATCATGGTGCTGGGCACCACCAGCGGAGCCGGCAAGAGCTGGTTCGCCACCGCGCTGTGTCGCCACTACGCTCGGCAAGGCCTGAGTGTGGCCCCGTTCAAGGCGCAGAACATGAGCAACAACGCCCGTGTCGTGCCCACCCCAGACGGCCACTGGGGCGAGATCGGCAGTGCGCAGTATTTCCAGGCGCTGGCCGCCCAGGCGCGGCCCGAGGTACGCATGAACCCGGTGCTGCTCAAGCCCGAGGCCGATACCCGCAGCCAGGTCGTGCTGCTCGGGCAGGTGGATCGCGCCTTGACCGACATGCCCTGGGGTGGCCGCAGCGAGCGTGTCTGGCCGCACATCCAAGAGTCCATCGACGAATTGCGTGCCGGGCACGACCTCGTGGTCATCGAGGGTGCGGGCTCGCCCGCCGAGATCAACCTGCACGCCAGCGACATCGTCAACATGCGGGTGGCGCGGCACGTCGGCGCACGCTGCCTGCTCGTGACCGACATCGACCGCGGCGGGGCCTTCGCTCACCTTTACGGCACTTGGGCCCTGTTGCCGCCCGAGGAACAGCGGCTGATCCGGGGCTTTGTGCTCAACAAGTTCCGAGGCGACGCCACCCTGCTGGCGCCAGGTCCCGAGATGCTCGCAGAGCGCACCGGCGTGCCCACCGTGGCCACTGTGCCCATGCTGTGGCAGCACGGCCTACCCGAGGAAGACGGTGTGTTCGATGATCGTTCACACGCAGCGGGGGCCGTGGGCACAACGATTGCGGTGATCGCCTTCCCGCGCATCAGCAATCTGGACGAGTTCCAACCCCTGAAAAACGTGCCCGGGGTGCGACTGGTGTGGGCGCGATCGCCCGCGCAACTGGTCGATGCCGACTGGGTGATCCTGCCCGGCAGCAAGCACACCAGCGCCGATCTGGCCTGGATGCGCGAGCAGGGCCTGGACCAGGCCGTGGAGCGTCACACCGCCGGTGGTGGCTTTGTGCTGGGGATCTGCGGTGGTTTGCAAATGCTGGGTGAAGCCCTGGTGGACCCGCACGGCATCGACGGGAATGCGCCCGGCCTGGGGCTGCTGCCTTTGGTCACCCGCTTCGAGGCAGACAAGACCGTCACCCCCACCTCGGCGCGGTTTGCGACCGATCTGCCAGGCCCCTGGAGGCCACTCGCCGGAGTGCAGGTGGATGGCTACGAGATTCACCACGGCCAGACCGTCCCCCATCCCGCGATGGTGGCCGCTGGCCATCACCCATATCCTGTGATCGCCTCCGACGCGAGCGGGCAGCCTCTGGGCTGGCGCAACGCCAGTGGCCGTGTGCTGGGGCTGTACCTGCATGGCCTGTTCGAACACCCGGTGGTCCTGCAAGCCCTGTTTGGCATCGGTACGCCAACGCTGGATCGCGTGTTCGACCGTCTGGCCGACCATGTGGCCGCCTGCTTCTCTCCTGGCTGGCTCGACGCGCTGGCCCACCCCTGAAAGGACAATTCATGCTTCCCCAGCGCCTTCCCCTGGTTGTCGACATCACCGACGACGCACTGGCCCAGCGCGTGCAACACCAACTGGACCAGAAAACCAAGCCCTTGGGCTCCCTCGGCCAGATCGAGGCACTGGCGCTGCGCCTGGCCTGCATCCTCGGCACGGAGACGCCGCGTTTGCAGCATCCTCAGTTGCTGGTGTGCGCAGGCGACCACGGCCTGGCTGCCCGTGGCGTGTCCGCCTACCCGAGCGATGTGACCTGGCAGATGGTGGAAAACTTTCTGGCCGGCGGGGCCGCCGTCAGCGTCCTGGCCCGACAGCACGGTCTGGCCCTGACGGTGGTGGACTGCGGCGTGGCGCACGACTTTGCCCCCCGGCCTGGTCTGTGGATCCGCAAAATCGCCCGTGGCACTGCCGATGCCGGCCAAGGCCCCGCCATGACGATGGCGCAATGCCGGCTGGCGCTGGACAACGGCGTGGATATTGTCAGGCAACTGCCTGGCAATGTGCTGCTGCTCGGCGAAATGGGCATTGGCAACACCTCGGCCGCCTCTCTCCTGTTGTCGCGCCTGTGCGGGCTCGACATCGGTGACTGCACCGGCGCCGGCACTGGTCTGGATGCCCACGGTGTGCAACGCAAGGTCTCGGTGTTGCGTGAGGTGCTTGAGCGCCACCCCGGAGCCGTGGAGCCGTTGGATGCGCTGGCGGCCTTCGGTGGCTTTGAGATCGCCACACTCGTGGGGGCGGTGCTTGAAGCCGCCGCCCAACGCCGCGTGGTGCTGGTGGATGGTTTCATCACCTCAGCCGCCGTGCTGGTCGCGGCCCGGCTGCAGCCGGCCGTGCTGCAGCGCTGCGTGTTTGCCCACCGCTCCGGCGAACGGGGACATGCCCTGATGCTGGCCGCGCTGAAGGTGGCACCGCTGCTCGATCTTGGCCTGCGGCTGGGCGAGGGCAGCGGAGCTGCGATGGCCTGGCCGCTGCTGGTGTCCGCCACCGCCATCCTGGAACAGATGGCGAGCTTCGAAGGGGCCGGCGTGAGCCGTGCCGGAAGCGTCCTCGAAAAAAGTGCCTAAGGACTTTCCCTAGGTCGGGGTTGAAACCCGCATTGCTTAAGTTCGCTGTAAGCATCGGACTCGACAGTCACCTCCGCAATATCGCGAATTCCCTTTTGCGGTGTTCGAGCGCGGTGGTTCGCCACCGTATCAAGCCATCACTCCGAGGAGATGACGTTCATGTCTAACGAAGAAAGCAATGCCAAGGCCTACTGGTCGGCGACGCTTCGCCTGCTGACCATCGTGTTGGTCATCTGGGCGCTGGTGTCGTACGGCGCCGGAA
>JAUVWL010000004.1 GCA_030604135.1 Burkholderiales bacterium
AAACCGGCCTCCACCCGCTTGAGCGCGTCCATGATCTGGCTGTCGGTAAACCTTGACTTCTTCATGTAGAAATTCTCCTTCGAAAACTTCTACTTCTCGCCCCGCTGGTTTTTCGGGGGGATTACCGCCTGGATCACCGGCAGCCAGTCGGGTTTTCTGGCGGTGCCGGTGGCGCTGGTTCTGGGCTGGTGGTGGCTGGCCAACCCTCTGGCCTGTGGCTCACTCGATGGGCCGGCTGCACCACCGAACCGTGGCGATCAGGCGTGAGCCCGGCTGCCAGGCCTACCTGTACCCCCTCAAGCGCGACCGACTGCTGGATGCCCTTGGGTATTCGAGGGCAATCCCACCCTCCTGGCCGATGGGGCACTGCCCAACCGGGTCTTCGTGACTCTGCTCGAGGTGCCGGTGCTGTTCTACGCCCTGGATTTGCTGCGGGCAATGTGCTGTTGCTGTTGCTGATCGCCTCTCTGGGGCTGGCCCTGGTGTAGGTGTTGGCCGCGGCGTGCATGGAGCGGTGCTTTCCCTTTTGTGACAATCGGTCACAAGGTTTCGGATGGGCAGTCAGGGCAGATGGTCTTTCTCAGTAGTAGTATTTCTCCTGAAGGTTTTGCTGTGGACAGGCGATCGGTCGGCAGCAACGTGACGTGGTGGTACCTGTTCGTCGCCTCAAGGTGGAGCCCAGAATGAACATTGCACGCATCATTGCTTTGCCCGTGTTGGCGCTCGCATGCTCGCTGGTCGCTGCACAAGACGCCCGGGAGCGCGGTTTTATTCGCAAGGGCATGCATGAAGGGGAGGTGGTCTTCCGCATTGGCAAGCCCGACCACGAAGCCTTTGTCAAGAACGTCAAAGGGCAACCGGAAGAGAAGACCTGGACCTACTTTCCTCACCCGCGCGATCCCCAGACCCTCACCACCTACACGTTGCGGGCCGGGGTGGTTTCCGAGATCGAGCGAAAAATCAGCCGCTAGCGGACGGACTGGAACCCGAGACGCCGGAAGGTCGGACCATTGAAGGCCGGGTGGTCAGGGTTGTGCTTGTGCCTGGTGATGCTGGCGCCGCCAGCATGGGCACAAACCGGTGCCGAGCCGGGTTCGCGATGGCAGCGTCTGCGGCAGATGCAGGAGGTGCAGCGTGAGAACCGGCAGGCCGTGGTCACCCAGGAGTCGCTGGGCGCGGTCACGGCCAACATCCGCGAGGACCGTTTCGGCGGCCGTGACATGCTTCTGTATGTGCCCTCGGTGCTGCCGCCGGCAGGGCAGCGCGCCCTGCTGGTGGTCTTGCATGGGGGTGGTGGCGATGCACGCTTCATGCTGGAACACCTGAAGATCAACGGCGTGGCCGAGAGGCACGGCTTTGTTGTTGCCTACCTCAACGGAACGGCGGCCACCCGGGTGGGCGGCAGGCGCCTGAAGGCCTGGAATGCGGGCGGCGGCTGCTGCGGCAAGCCCTACGAGGACAAGGTGGACGACATTGGTTACGTCACGGAGGCCGTTGCGCACCTGCAGCGCAGGTTTTCCGTCGCCCCCGAGAGCAGCTTTGGTGTCGGACATTCCAACGGGGCGATGATGGTGCAGACCCTGGCGTGTGTGAGCGCTGTGTTCAGCCAGGTGGCGTCTCTGGCTGGTGCCCTGGTGGCCGAGTCGGCGTCGTGCCCGGCGGCGAGAGGCCACACCATTCTCAACTACCACGGCGAGCGGGACGAAAACGTGCCGCTGGCTGGCGGCGTTGGCAGCCGGGGCGTTGTGCAGATCAACTACCCCTCGCAAGACCAGGCACGGTCAAAGTTTGAGGCGTCTGGCGGTCGGTATCTGTTGCAGGTGCTGCCGGGTGCCGGGCATTCGATTGAGCAGCTGTGCCTGTCTTCACAGCAACAACATGGCATGAGCCTGGCCGAACGGCTGGCCCGCGACCTGGGCCTGACGCCACCCTGAACGGCTGGGTCCGAATCGCAGTACATTGGGCGCTGTTTCAGGAGATCTCCCATGCCCAAAGGCGAACAGCGCAGCAACAAGATGGTAAAAAAGCCCAAGAAGGACACCAGCCCTCCCAAGGACGCTCCGACCACCTCGGGCCGCCCGGTGGCACCGGTGACGGCGGTGGCGCCCAAGGGCAAGATGAAGAACAAGTGACCACGGCCTGTCCCGTGCTGGGAACGGTGTCGCAGCGTTGACTTTGGTTGCAACCGCTTCCGATAATGCAGAGCCTTGGAACAGGAGGCTGACATGGTCACGAACAGGCAGTCTGGAACCCGAATCGACGAAGTCGCTGACAGCATTTACCGTGTGTGCACCCCGATCGTCATTCCCGGCGTCGGGGGCTTCTCCTTCAACCAATACCTTGTGCTGGACGACGAGCCGCTGCTGTTTCACACCGGGCCGCGCCGGATGTTTCCGCTGGTGCGCGAGGCCGTGGCACAGGTGATGGCGCCGGAGCGCCTGCGCTGGATCGGTTTCTCGCATGTCGAGGCGGACGAATGCGGCTCGCTCAATGACTGGCTGGCTGTGGCACCCCAGGCCCAGCCCCTGTGCGGCACCATTGCCGCCATGGTGTCCATCGAGGACATGGCCGACCGCCCGCCGCGTGCGCTGGCCGATGGCGAGACGCTGTTGCTGGGGCGGCGCAACGTGCGCTGGTTCGATACCCCGCACCTGCCGCACGGCTGGGAGTGCGGCTACCTGTTCGATGAACTCAGCCGGACCCTGTTCTGCGGCGACCTGTTCACTCAGGACGGAACAGGGCATGAGCCACTGACTGAGTCGGACATTCTGGGGCCGAGCGAGCGTTCTCGCATGGGCATGGAGTACTACGCCCATGCACCCAACACCCGTGAACTGCTGGAAAAGCTGGCCGCTTCGCAACCCGGGACATTGGCCTGCATGCACGGCAGCGCCTGGCGCGGCGATGGAGCTCAGCTGCTGCGGTCGCTGGCTGACGCCGTCTGCGGGTGAATGAGAGTGGACGTTCGGCCCTTCGAGCCTGGCGACGAGGTGGCGATCTGCGAGATCTACAACCACTACATCACCGACACGGTGGTCACCTTCGAGGAACAGCCGCTGACGCCACAACAGATGCGTGAGCGGATCGATGGGTACCGCGCCAGCTACCCCTGGTTGATGTGTGTGTCGGACGGCGTGGTGGTGGGCTACAGCTATGCGGCCCGGTTTCACCAGCGGGCCGCCTACCGGCACTCGGCCGAGATGACGGTGTATGTGCGCCAGGGGATGGAGCGACGCGGTATCGGGCGGCGTCTGTACGAGCCCCTGATCGAGCATTTGCAGGCGCGTGGCTGTCATGCTTTGCTGGCCGCCATTTCACTGCCCAACGAAGCGAGCGTCGGCTTGCACGAGGCGTTCGGCTTCACCAAGGTGGCCCACTTTGCGCAGGTGGGCCACAAACTGGGCGGGTGGGTGGACGTGGGCTACTGGCAGCGGCTGCTGACCTGAGCCTGCATTCCCGTTCTGATCATTTCAGACGGCAAAGCGCTTCCAGCGCCCTCGGCTGAAGAGCCACAGGGTGAACAGGCCCACCGCGGTCTCTGAGACAAACACACCCCAGAACACGCCCGAGTGTGACCAACCCATGGGCAGGGCCAGTGTCCAGGCCAGTGGAATCTGGATCAGCCAGAAGAAGACCAGGTTGATCCAGGTCGGGGTCATGGTGTCGCCGGCACCGTTGAAGGCTTGCACCGCCACCATCCACCAGCCGTAGACGAAGTACGAGTACGCCAGGATGGAGAGCCATTCGCCGCCGATGGCGATGACGGTGGCGTCGTCGGTGAACAGGCCGATGATGGCGTCGTGCCAGAGGTAGAAGGCGACCGAGACGGCCAGCGTGAACACCATGTTCATCCAGCCGATGCGCCACACTGCGGCCTCGGCCCGACCGGGCTCGCCAGCCCCCAGGTTCTGCCCGACCAGGGTGGCGGCAGCGTTCGACATGCCCCACGCAGGCATGAGGGTGAACATCATGATGCGCATGGCGATGGTGGCGCCGGCCACAGCCTCGGTGGAAACGCTGGCCAAGATGCGCATGAGGAAGATCCAGGCCGTCATGGCCACGATCATCTGGCCGATGCCGCCCAGGGACGTGCGCGCGATCAGAGCCAGGGTGGGGCCGTGCCAGCGCAGGCTGGCGCGCGCGATGCGCAGGTGCTCGCTGCCGCGAAACAGAATCCACAACTGCATGAGCACACCGATGCCGCGGCCGATGTGGGTGGCGATGGCTGCTCCCTCGATGCCCATGGCTGGGATGGGGCCCAGCCCGAAGATGAGGATGGGGTCGAGCACGATGTTGATCGCGTTGGCCACCCACAGCACGCGCATGGCGGTGGCGGCGTCACCGGCTCCCCGGAAGATGGCGTTGATGACGAACAGCAGCATGATCACGGCGTTGCCACCCAGCATCCACTGGGTGTAGCGGTAGCCATGCTCGATGGCCCAGGCATCGGCGCCCATCAGGCGCAGCAGGTCTTGGGCCCAGATGATGCCGGCCAGGGCAAACGGCAGCGAGACCAGCACGGCCAGCACGATGGCCTGTACGGCCGACAGCGCCGCCTCGTCGCCGCGGGCCTCGCCGATGCGCCGCGCCACAATGGCGGTGACCGCAGTGGCCAGACCCATGGCAATCGAATAGATCAGGAACAGGTAGGTCTCGGTCAGGCCCACGGTGGCCACCGCCGAGGCACCCAGCTGGGCCACGAAGAAGATGTCGACCACGGCAAAGGTGGACTCGAGCACCAGCTCGAGCATCATCGGGATGGCCAGCAGCAGCACCGCCCGCTTGAGCGGAATGCGGGTGTAGTCGGCGTTGGTGCCCCGCAGGGCGGCGCGCAGGTCGGTCCAGAGCGAGGCTTGCGATCCGGAAGCAGAATCGGTCAAATGGGCTGGAGTCCGTTTTGGGTGGCATCGGGATCGGCCATCTTAGATGCAAACGGGCGATTGGGTGAATGGACCTGACCGTTCCAGGACAAGCAGGAGCATGCCGCATGGATTTCAGGATCAGCGTGTTGAAGGCCCCCGACGTGGACGTGCTGCGTCAGATGCTGTCGGTGTTTGGAGATGCTTTCGACGACACCGGAACCTACTGCGGGCAGCCGCCAGACGACGACTACCTGCGCGATCTGTTGGCTGGCGGCCGCTTCATTGCCGTGGCAGCCATGTCAGGAATGGAGGTGGTGGGGGCGCTGGCCGCCTACGAACTCAAGAAGTTCGAGCAGCGACGCAGCGAAATCTACATCTACGACCTGGCCGTGGCGCAGGCCCACCGTCGCCAGGGCATTGCGACGGCCTTGATCGAGACGCTGAAGCTGGAGGCGACCAGGCGGTCGGCCTACGTCATCTATGTTCAGGCCGACTATGGTGATGAGCCGGCCATTGCGCTGTACACCAAACTGGGCGTGCGCGAAGACGTGATGCACTTCGATATCGCCGTGTAGACCAGGTGCCACCTGCCGCGACAGGCAGCGGCTGTCTCAATGGGCCTGGGTCGCCTCGCGTCCGTGCAGGCTCTTGAGCAGAACGCGGGCCGTGGCCAGGTTGGTGGCGCAGCGCACGTTGTGCACATCGCAGGCGCGCACCAGGGCGTTGATGTCGGGCTCGTGGGGCTGGGCGGTCATGGGGTCGCGCAGGAAGACCAGGGCGTCGACCTCACCCACCGCCAGCCGGGCTCCGATCTGCAGGTCGCCACCCAAGGGGCCACTGAGCAGGCACTCGACCTGCAGCCCCACTTCGTGCTGCAACCGACCCCCGGTAGTGCCGGTGGCCATGAGGCTGTGTTGCCGCAACAGCGAGGCGAACTCGGTGGCCAGGGCCACCATGTCGTCTTTCTTGCGGTCGTGTGCGACGAGTGCGATGTTCATGATGTCAGCGGCGAAGCGTGGGGGACATGAATTCAGCGCCGGGCCGTCCCAAGCTGAATTCGCGCCCCCTCGGGGGGCAGCGACCCGCGCAGCGGCGGAGCGTGGGGGTCATGATTCCATTGCTTTGGCCATGGTCTTGCCCAGCTCCACACCCCACTGGTCGTAGGCGTTGATGCGCCAGATGGCGGCCTGGGTGAACACTTTGTGTTCGTAGGCGGCCATGAGGGCGCCCAGGCGGGCGGGGTCCAGACGGTCGAGCCACAGGATGCTGCTGGGGATGTTGCCCTCGAACATGCGGTGGCGTGCCATGACTTCGGCCTCTTCGCCGCTCAGGCCAGCCTTTTGCATGAGCGCCAGCGTGTCGCCAAAGCCGCGGCCGCGGGCCATGGCCTCGGCCTGGGCGCGCAGGTTCAGGTTGACAACGTGGTGGTGCGTGGCGGCCAGCGGCAGCGGGGTGTCTTCGCTTTCAACGCCGATGAAGTCCACCGGCACGGTGTGGCGGCCCTGGTGGATGAGCTGGAAGTAGGCATGCTGGCCGTCGATGCCCAGGCCACCCCAGACGATGGGGCCGGTGTCGACATCCACCGGCTGGCCGTCGATGTGGGTGCGCTTGCCGTTGGACTCCATGTCCATCTGCTGCACAAAGGGGACGAAGCGCACCAGGCGCGAGGCATAGGAGACGATGAGCTGGGTTGGGCACAACAGGAAGTTGCGGTTCCAGATGCCGTACAGCGCCATCAGCATGGGCAGGTTCTGCGCCGCTGGTGCGGTGCAGAAGTGCTCGTCCATGGCGCGGGCGCCGGCCAGGAAGGCGCGGAAACCCGCACCCCCGATGCCGATGGCCAGGGGCAGGCCCAGCGCCGACCAGACCGAATAGCGGCCACCCACCCAGTCCCAGAACAGGAAGGTGCGGTCGGCCGCGTAGCCCTGGCGCGCCGATTCGGCCGGCGTGGCGGTGATGGCGACCAGGTGCCGGTCGATCCGGTCGGCTGGTACGCCATGGTCCAGCAGCCACTGGCGGCAGCTGGCGGCGTTGGTCAGGGTTTCCTGGGTGGTGAAGGTCTTGGACGAGACAATGACCAGGGTGCGGGCGGCGTCGAGCTGGTGCAGCACGCTGTACAGCGCCCAGGCGTCGGGATTGGAGACGTAGTGCACCCGTGGGCCGGTGGAGGTCAGGTGGGCCAGCGCTTCGGCGGCCATGCGCGGGCCGAGGTCGGAGCCACCGATGCCGATGTTCACCACGTCGGTGAAGTTGACGTCGGAATGGCCGGTGACGGCGCCGGTGCGCACCGCATCGGCAAAGGCGCAGACCCGGTCGAGTTCGCGCGCCACGTCCTGGCTGATGGCATCACCCCAGGGGCCGGATGCGCCACGCAGGGCCACGTGCAGCACCGGACGATTCTCGGTCAGGTTGATGGGGTCGCCCCGGAACATGGCGTCGCGCTGGGCGCCGACCTGGGCCTGCTCGGCCAGCGCCAGCAGCGCGGTCATGACCTCACCCGTGACGCGCTGGCGGGAGGCGTCAAAGCGGATGCCGGCCACCTGGACCGACATGCGCTCGGCGCGGCCGGCGTCGTCATCGAGCAGGTGGCGCAGGTGGGGCTGGGCGGCGGTGGCCAGCGACTCGAGCTGCTGCCAGGCGGGCAGGCGGGTGGGTGTGGCGTGCAGGGCGTTCATGGGGCGGTGTGACAGTTTGAAAGGCGGCCTGTGAGGCTGTTCTGGCGCCTATTAGAACAGCCAAGCGGGGTTGCCCATCAGGGTTTGTTGGACAGTTCGATGGCTTCGCGTGCCAGGGCGGTGATGCGCGTCCAGTCGCCGTTGGCCAGGGCATCGGCCGGGGTCAGCCACGAGCCACCGGCCATGGCCACATTGGGCAGGCGCAGGAAATCGCGCAGGTTGGCCGGCGATACACCGCCGGTGGGGCAGAAGCGCACGTCGGGCAGGGGCGCACCCAGCGCCTGCAGCATGCCCAGCCCCCCGGCCTGCAGGGCCGGGAACAGCTTCATGAGCGAGAAGCCTTCGTCGCGCCAGCGCATGACCTCGCCCGGCGTCATGACGCCGGGAATGAAGGGCAGGCGGGCGCTGCGCACGGCCTCGAACACGCCGTCGGTGCAACCGGGCGAAAGGGCGAACCCGGCCCCGGCATCGATCACCTGTTGCACCTCGGCGGCGCGGGTGACCGTTCCGGCCCCGGTGTGCATCTCGGGCACGGCCCTGGCCACAGCCTCGATGGCCTGCAGCGCGGCGCCCGACCGCAAGGTGATCTCCATGACGTCGATGCCGCCTTCGAGCAGGGCATGCGCCAGCGGCACGGCGTGCGCCGGGTCCTTGATGACGATGACCGGGACGACGCGTGACTTGAAGGCGGGGCGGGTGAAGCAGGTGGTGGTCATGATGTGGTTGTGCGATCAGGAAAACCGTCGTCATGCCCGTGAAAAGCCTGCGCTCGAGAAAGCGAGGGGAGGGCATTCACGACAGGAGGGAGCATGCGGCTTGGGGTATGGGCGGTGTGCGTGGATTCCCGCGTTCGCGGGAAATACGAGCGTTGTCTTGGTGATATGGAGACCTGCATTGCTCGGTCATTCCCGCGAACGCGGGAATCCAGGCGAAGGTGTTGGGCGCTGCTGCCTCCAGCTTTGGCGAGGACCATCTCTTCACGGGCATGACGGCTGCAGGTCTGGTGATCATCCGAACAACGGCGAGGCGCCATGCTCGGCCGCGCTGGCGTGGGTGCGGAACAGGCCGAACAGTTCGCGGCCGGTGCCGTGGGCGTTGTGGGTCAGGTCGGGGTGCTGCACCGCTCGGGCGGCGAAGGTGGCGGCATCGACCTCCACTTCCAGCACGCCGCGTTCGCAGTCCAGCGTGATCATGTCGCCGTCCATCACGCGGGCGATGGGGCCGTCGGCCAGGGCCTCGGGGCTGAGGTGGATGGCGGCCGGCACTTTGCCCGACGCGCCGCTCATGCGGCCATCGGTGACGAGGGCGACCTTGAACCCCTTGTCCTGCAACACGGCCAGCGGGGGCGTGAGCTTGTGCAGCTCGGGCATGCCGTTGGCGCGCGGACCCTGGTAGCGCACGACGGCGATCAGGTCTTTCTCCAGTTGCCCGGCGTTGAACAGGGCCAGCAGGTCGGCCTGGTCGTGCACCACCACGGCGGGCGCACGCACCACGCGGTGCTCGGGCGCCACGGCCGAGACCTTGACCACGCTGCGGCCGAGGTTGCCCTGCAGCAGGCGCAGACCGCCGTCGGCGCTGAAGGGCTCGTTCACCGGGCGCAGCACGCTGGTGTCGCCGCTGGTGGCGGGCACGTCGCGCCAGGCGAGTTGTCCGTTGTCGAGCCACGGTTCCCGGCCATACGCGGCCAGGCCCTCGCCCAGCACGGTCTTCACATCGCCGTGCAGCAGGCCGGCGGCCAGCAGTTCGCGCATCAGGAAGCCCATGCCGCCGGCGGCGTGAAAGTGGTTCACGTCGGCCTTGCCGTTGGGGTAGACGCGGGCCAGCAGCGGCACCACGGCCGAGAGTTCGGCAAAGTCGTCCCAGTCGATCAGCACACCAGCGGCGCGTGCCATGGCAATGAGATGGATGGTGTGGTTGGTCGAACCACCGGTGGCGAGCAGTCCGATGATGCCGTTGACGATGCTCTTCTCGGTCACGATGTCGGCCAGGCGGATGACGGGCTGGCCGGCCATGCCGGTGTTGGCCACGGCGCATTCCAGCGCGGCCTTGGTCAGCGCTTCGCGCAGCGGGGTGCCGGGGTTGACAAAGGACGAGCCTGGCAGGTGCAGGCCCATGATTTCCATCAGCATCTGGTTGCTGTTGGCCGTGCCGTAGAAGGTGCAGGTGCCGGGCGCGTGGTAGGCCTGGGCTTCGCTTTCGAGCAGCGCGTCGCGGCCGACCAGGCCCTGCGCGTACTGCTGGCGCACCTTGGCCTTGGCGTCGTTCGACAGGCCGCTGACCATGGGGCCGGCGGGCACGAACACGGTGGACAGGTGGCCGAACTGCAGCGCGCCCATGAACAGCCCGGGCACGATCTTGTCGCACACGCCCAGCATGAGCGCCGCGTCGAACACCTTGTGCGACAGGCCGACGGCGGTGGCCAGGGCGATGACGTCGCGCGAGAACAGCGAGAGTTCCATGCCCTCGGCGCCTTGCGTGATGCCGTCGCACATGGCCGGCACACCGCCGGCCACCTGGGCCGTGGCGCCGATGGCGCGCGCGTGGCTGCGCAACAGCTCGGGGTAGTGCTCATAGGGCTGGTGGGCTGAGAGCATGTCGTTGTAGGCGGTGATCACGCCCACATGTGGCGCGCGTTCGGCGTGGATGACCAGCTTGTCGGTCGCCGGCAGGGCGGCTGTGGTGTGGGCCATGTTGGCGCAGCCCATGCCGGCGCGCTGCGTCTTGCCGGCGCGGGCCTGGGCGTCCATGCTGGCCAGGTAGTCGCCGCGCAGGCCGCGGCTGCGCTCGACGATGCGTTGCGTGACGCTGGCGAGAGTGTGGTTCAGGGGGGCGTTCATGTCGTCATCCGATGAAGACGCTCACCGGGGCTTGCGTCTGGTTCAGGATCAGGGAAACCGGCAGGGCCGGATCGGCCCTTTGGGCCGCGCGGCGATAGACAGCGAGCTTTGTTTCGCCGGCGATGGACAGCACCAGTTCGCGCGCTTCGAGCAGGGCGTGGAGTGTGAACGTCAGGCGCGCGTGAGGCGCCGGCACGGGTGCCTGTTCGGGCACCACCCAGGCCAGGCGCTCGTCGGTGGCGATGGCGCGGGCGTAGCCGGGGGCGCCAGGGAACAGCGATGCCGTATGGGCGTCTTCGCCCATGCCAAGCACGGCCACGTCCAGCGGCCAGGGCAGGTCTGCGATGCGCTCGGTGGCGTCGCTCACCAGCGCGTCCAGCACCTCCGCGTTGAAGACGGTAGCCAGCTCGCGGAAGAACAGCACAAAGCGCGCGGCGGCCGCCTTGCCCTGCAGCAGGTGACGTGCCACCAGGGCGGTGTTGCTGGCTTCGTGGTCGCGTGGCACGACACGCTCGTCCACCAGCACGATGCTGACACGGGACCAGTCCAGGGTCTGCTCGCGCAGGGCCTCGAACATGGGGATGGGCGATTTGCCGCCCGATACCGCCAGGCATGCCCGACCCCGTGCGGCAATGGCTGCGCGCAGGGCGTCTGCAATGTGTGCTGCAATGGCGGCCGGCGTGGCGCTCGTGTGTTCAGTGATCATGATTCCTCTACCCATGACGAGCCCTCGCGCGCCATGAGGGCGGACGAGGCTGCCGGCCCCCAGCTGCCGGCGGTGTAGGCCTTGGGCCTTTCGCCCAGCTGTTGCCAACCGTCGATGATGGGCTCAACCCATGTCCAGGCGGCTTCGAGTTCATCGCGCCGCATGAAGTGCGTCAGGCGCCCCTTGATGACGTCGATCAGCAGGCGCTCGTAGGCCTCGGCGCGGCGCTCGGAGAAGGCGGTCTGCAGGTCCAGGTCGAGCTTGACCGGGCGCAGCTTCATGCCGCTGCCGGGTTCCTTGGCCATCATTTGCAGCTGGATGTGTTCTTCGGGCTGCAGGCGGATCATCAGCCGGTTGACCGAGCGGTGCGGCGAGTCGTTGAAGATGGTGAAAGGCAGGTCGGCGAACTCGATGACGATCTCGGACTGGCGCGCCGCCATGCGTTTGCCGGTGCGCAGGAAGAAGGGCACATTGGCCCAGCGCCAGTTGTTGATGTGCGCCTTGAGGGCGACGAAGGTTTCGGTGTTGGTGTCGGGCGGTATGTTTTCTTCCTGCAGGTAGCCCAGGGCGGCCTCGCCGTTGGAGGCACCGGCGGTGTACTGGCCGCGCACGGTGTCACGCGCCACGTCGGCCACGGCCATGGGTCTGAGCGAGCGCAGCACCTTGAGTTTTTCGTCACGCACCGCATCGGGGTCGAGCGAGACCGGCGGCTCCATCGCCACGATACACAGCAGCTGCAGCAGGTGGTTCTGGATCATGTCGCGCATGGCACCGGTGCCATCGTAGAAGCCGGCGCGGCTGCCCACCCCCACACTCTCGGCCACGGTGATCTGCACGCTCTTGATGTATGGGCTGCGCCACAGCGGTTCGAAGATGCTGTTGCCAAAGCGCAGCACCATCAGGTTCTGCACCGTTTCCTTGCCCAGGTAATGGTCGATGCGGAAGATCTGTTGTTCCTGGAAGTACTGCCCGACATCGTGGTTGAT
Organism: Burkholderiales bacterium; assembly: GCA_030604135.1. GTDB lineage: Bacteria > Pseudomonadota > Gammaproteobacteria > Burkholderiales > Burkholderiaceae_C > Hydrogenophaga. The sequence continues at coordinate 12,067 of JAUVWL010000004.1, forward strand.
CTGCCGCGCCGAGGCGAGGTCGTGGCCCAGGGGTTTTTCGAGCACCACACGGGCGCGCTCGTCGATCAGTTCCGCGCTCTGCAGGTTGGCGCAAATGCCCACGAACAGCGAAGGTGCGGTGGCCAGGTAGTAGACCCGGTCGGCCCCCGGCTGCATTTCGGACTTGAGCCCGACATAGTCGGCAGCATTGGTGGCATCGACACAGACGTAGCTCAGGCGGCGCACGAAGCTGGACCAGACATCGTCCCGGTAGGCCTTGCTGCCGATGAAGCCACGCACCTTCTCTTCGATGAAGTGCAGGAAGGCGCCCCGGTCCCAGGTCTGGCGACCCAGGGCATAGATGTGGGTCTCGTCGGGCAGGGTGTTGTGCAGGTGCGCCATGTACAGCGCGGGCAGCAGCTTGCGAACCGAGAGATCGCCCACGCCACCGAAGATGACGAGGTCGAGCGGGGCGGCAGAGATCGGAGTTGATGTGGCCATGGACGAACCTGGTTACCAATGTGTGGGTAGTTTAATGTAATTAAGTTACATCGTGGGTACTTTTTCGGGGCGGCTTGACGTGGGTTGTCTGTGCGATCTCGAAAGGTGTCCGGTGTTCCGGCTTGGGGACAGGTGTGCACCGCTCGACCGTGCGTGAGATGCTGCGGAACTTTCTGCCGGGTGGGTGGCAGGCCGCAGTGCGCGCCGTGGCCCGGACGGGTTCAGGTCATCACGCTGGGCGAGCCCATGCCGGTGTGCCGTTCGATGCCGGCCAGCTCGCCAGCCAGTTGCACCAGCGGTGCCAGTGCCTGCTGCACCGGCAGGTCGTGCCGGGTCGCGTCCGGCTCGTGGCGCTCCAGGTAGACCCGAAGGGTGGCCCCCTCGGTGCCGGTGCCGGAAAGCCTGAACACCACCCGCGATGAATCTTCCAGCACCACACGCACGCCCTGGCGCTGGCTCACCGAGCCGTCCACCGGGTCGGTGTAGCTGAAATCATCGGCCCAGGCGATGTGCTGGCCAGCCACGGTCTGGCCGGCCAGGCTGGACAGGCGGTTGCGGAGTTCGGCCATCAATGCGTCCGCCCGCTCGGTCGGGATGCCCTCGTAGTCGTGGCGCGAGTACATGCAGCGGCCATGCTCGCGCCAGACGCCACGCACCAGCTCCTCGACCGACTGCCCGGTGACCGCCACCAGATTCAGCCAGAACAGGACCGCCCACAGACCGTCCTTCTCGCGCACGTGGTCCGAACCGGTGCCGTAGCTTTCTTCGCCGCACAGCGTGACCTGGCCGGCGTCGAGCAGGTTGCCGAAAAACTTCCAGCCGGTCGGTGTCTCAAAGCAGGCCACACCCATGGCCCTGGCAACGCGGTCGACCGCCGTGGAGGTGGGCATGGAGCGCGCCACACCGGCCAGGCCGCGCCGGTAGCCGGGCACCCGTTGGGCGTGCGCGGTCAGCACCGCCAGGCTGTCGGACGGCGAGACGATGAAACCACGACCCAGGATCATGTTGCGGTCGGCATCGCCGTCGGAGGCGGCGCCCATGTCGGGCGCACCGGCGCCCATCAGCTGGGCCACCAGGTCGTCGGCATAGACCGGATTGGGGTCGGGGTGCAGGCCTCCGAAGTCTTCTTTGGGTTCGGCGTTCACCACGGTGCCGGCCGGGGCACCCAGCTCACCTTCGATGATGGCCTTGGCATACGGTCCACCAACCGCCCACATGGCGTCATACCGCAGGCGGAAACCGCTGGCGAACAGGCGACGGATGGCGTCGAAGTCGAACAGCTCGCGCTGCACGGCGGCGTAGTCGGCCACCGGGTCGATGACCTCGATGCCCATGCCCTCCATCTGGTGCGCGCCCTGTGTGTCGAGCGGGATGTCGGCGGCATCGCTGATGCGGTAGCTGCTCAGCGACCGGGTGCGTTCGAAGACCGCCTCGGTGAGCTTCTCGGGCGCGGGGCCGCCGTTGGTTGCGTTGTACTTGATGCCGAAGTCACCGTCCGGTCCGCCGGGGTTGTGGCTGGCCGACAGGATGATGCCGCCGCTGGCGCCACGCCGTCGGATGACGGCGCTGGTGGCCGGTGTGGACAGGATGCCACCCTGGCCGACCAGCACCTGGCTGTAGCCGCGGGCGGCCGCCATCTTCAGGATGGTCTGCACCGCGCTGCGGTTGTGGAAACGCCCGTCACCACCGAGCACCAGGGTATGACCGCTCGCCGGCGCGTCGCCATGCAGTTCGTCGAACAGGGCCTGGACGAAGTTTTCCAGGTAGTGTGGCTGCTGGAACACCGTGACCTTCTTGCGCAGGCCGGAGGTGCCGGGTTTCTGACCATCGAAAGGGGTGGTGGTCAGGGTCTGGATGCTCATGACGATTCCGAAGAAGGTTGCGGGCTTCGGACTTGAAGCCATTCCGTACTGTAGCGAAACCGGATCGGGAGCCGGACGGGGGCTGTGCCGGGCCCTCAGGCACTGCTTTCGCGCCGCACCAGTTCGGCGGGCAGCATGATGGTGCGTCCAGGCTGGCCAGCCATGCGTTCGAGCAGCAGTTCCACCAATGCCTTGCCTGCACTGTCGGACGGCTGGCGAACCGAGCTCAGTGACGGATGCAGGTGCGCTGCAATGGCGATGTCGTCGTAGCCGACCAGCCTGACCTGGGCCGGTACCTGCACGCGCCGTTCTCCGAGGGCGCCCAGGATGGACAGAGCAGCCACATCGCTGGCTGCAAACACGGCGTCGAAGTCGTGTTGCCTATCCAGCCAGCTGTCGATCACTTCGCGAAGGCGCGTGTCGCCAAACTGGAAAACCTGGTGAAGCTGCGGATTGGGGTGGAGGCCGGCTTCGGCCAGCGCCTGGACATAGCCTTGGTGGCGCAGGCGCACCTCAGGGTGTCGGGTGTCACCGAAGAAGGCGATTTGTCGGCAACCCTGCTCGATCAGGTGGTGGGTGGCCTCGTAGCCGCCGCGCAGGTTGTCGCCCCCGACCACCGGGTAAAGCGCATCGGGCAGGCATGCGCCCCAGACCGCCAGCGGCAGACCGGCTGCCGCCAGTTGATTGAGCCTGTCGTGCCAGTTCAGCTGGCCTACCACGATCAGCCCGCCGACCTGGCCGCTGTCGACCAAGGTGGCCAGCTGTTCGGGGTTTTCAGATTTGACGCGAGACAGCAGCAGATTCATGCCGCGGGCGTCGAGGGCGTCGGCCACGGCACCCACGATGCTGAGAAGAAAAGGGTCGGACATGGCCTTCATGGGGTCGCCCAGCACCATGAGACCAATGGTCCTGACATCCCGGCGTCGGAGGTTGGCGGCGCCAACATTCACCTTGTAGTTCAGTTGCCTGGCCAGTTCGCGGATCCGCTGGCTGGTCGCTTCCGGAATAAGCGGACTGCCGCTGAGGGCGCGGGAGACTGTCGATGCAGAGACGCCGGCCAGCCGGGCAACATCGGCCATCTGCAGCCGCTGCCGGCCACTGGGCGAAAAGCTTGCGGACGGGGGCGGGATCGCATCGCCTTCTGGCTGTGCAGCCACAGTTTTTTTGGGCATCGATGAATGACTTCAGGACAGCAACGCATTATTTCATCTGCTTTGCAGTTGGACGAATCCCCGGATCCTGGGTTCCAGCCGAAAAAAGACCCGGGATCTTCCGACCCCGGGTCAACCGATTGCCTGGCTGCGCCGTGGCGGGCGAAGCCGTGGCCGGGCCCAGGGGCCCGGTTCTTGGGACGGGCAGCTGCCGTCAGAATGCGTAGTTGATGCGAACGCGGGCCGCCACCTGGGCGTCGGTGCCTGTGCCGCCTTTGGAGTAGCTCAGGGCGGGGGTGATGAAGGCACCCTTCACACCGAACAGCGGCAGCGAATAGGCGGCGTACACCGTGGTCACCTTGTCGGCTGTGGTGGCGCCTTTGCCGTAGATCAGGCCAACACCGGCGGGACCAAAAATGGCGTTCACGCCGATGGTCTTGTCGTCTTCCTTCTTGGCCAGGTTGAGGTTGATGTTGCTGTTGCTGTTCAGGGCATATCCCACCGAGAGGCCGACACCGGTTTCGGTGTCACCACCGCCGACCATCTTGACCGACTCGAAGCCGGCACGCAGGGACAGCGGACCGGCGGTGTAGGTCACGGCCGGACGGGCGCCACGGACTTCGCCGGCGTCTTTGCTGTAAACCAGGCCCACCTCGACGCGCACCGTCGAGCCCGCGTTGATGCCGAGCGCACCGTGCACCGTGTCGCGCCCAAAGCGACCGCGCAGCGCATTGGCCTTATAGGCGCTGTAGCCGGCTTCCTCCACCACCACGTCCTTGCCCAGCGGGAACAGGTCCATGGCCTCGAAGCGGCCGAGCTTGATGTCCATGGACTGGTTGCCGAACTGCACCCACAGGTCGTCGACGCCGGTGTCACCGTCCTTCTTGATCAGCAGGCTGGCTCGGCCGGCCACGAAGGCATCGCCGTTGGTGGCCTTGGCACCGGCGTTGACCTCGACCCGTCCGCCCAGGCTCAGGTCGCTGTCGCGGGCGTTGCGTGCGGGGGCATCGACCTTGTTCGTGTAGGTGGTGTCCAGTTCGAGGTTGGCATCGAACGCGACGTCGGCGTGGGCGGCCACCGCAGTGGCGCACAGGGCCGCGGCAGCGGCCAGCTTCAGGGAGTGTTGCATGTGGGGTCTCCGGTACGGATGGGTTGTCATTTCGAGGCACTCTTGCCTGCCTTGACCCTGTTTCACATGTCGGAACCCGGTCGCGGCGAGGGAGCGACTGGATTCGATCACAAGTGCAAACGTATGCATTGTGGTGAAAACCCTGGAAACCGCTTTGTAACCGCCAACAAAATACCAACTAAGCAATACAAAATATGATAGTGAACAAAAAATGAAAAAAGGATTGCATATAGGAATTGACCCGCCGCCTGCGGGCCAGACAGGCCAGAGCTTCAGGTGTCAGGGCTTGGCGGACAGCCGCTCAGGGCTCACTGGCAGCCGCTGGCGGTGAGCTGCAGCACCCGATCGGCGCGGGTGGCGGCCGCCTGCGAGTGGGTCACCAGCACCACGGCGGCACCGGTCTGGCGGGCCTGCGATTGCAGCAGGTCCATCACTTGTCCAGCCGTGCTCGGGTCGAGGTTGCCGGTCGGCTCGTCGGCCAGCAACAGGCCGGGCCGGTGTACCAGCGCGCGGGCGATCGCCACCCTTTGCAACTGACCACCCGAGAGCTCGGCCGGCAGGCGCTGCCCCAGTCCGTGCAGGCCGACCGCCGTCAGCATGTCCTGCACCCGCTGGGGATCGGGTCGGTTCAGCAACAGCAGGGGGAGGCCGACGTTCTGGGCCACATCCAGGTGCGGCAGCACATGAAATGCCTGGAACACAAAGCCCAGGTGCGCGCGACGCCAAAACGCCAACTGCGCTTCATTCAGCCTGGACAAGTCCGTGCCCTGGTGCTCGATGCGCCCCTCGCTCCAGCTGTCAAGCCCGGCCAGGCAGTTGAGCAGGCTGGACTTGCCCACCCCGGATTCACCGACGATGGCAACGAATTCGCCCGCCGCCACCTCCAGGTTCACGCCCTGGAACACCGGCGTCTGGCCATAGCGTTTGGCCAGTTGGTGCACCACCAGGGCGGGATGGTGTGGCTCGGTGACTTGTGCAGACGTCACCGCAGTGCCTCCAGAACGCGGTCGGCGTGCTCGACCACCTTCGCCACAGCGTTGCCTTGGTCGCAGGCAATCACCTGACGTTCGGGCATGCCGCGCAGCCAGGTGAGCTGGCGTTTGGCCAGCTGGCGCGTCGCGAAGATGCCCCGGTCACGCAAGCCGGCCAGGGCCATGGCATCCGGGTGCTCGCCATGGGCGTCCAGCATCTCCCAGGCCTGCCGGTAGCCGACACAACGCATCGAGGGCAGTTCGGCGTGGAGATCACCGCGAGTGCGCAGGGCCCGCACCTCGTCGAGAAAGCCCTGCTCCAGCATGGCATCGAAACGCCGGGAGATGCGCTCATGCAGCCAGGCCCGGTTGTCGGGCTCCAGGCTCAGCAAGGCGCCGTCCGGCAGTCTCGACCGGGCGGCGGCTTGTGTGCCATGGAAGGATGACAGGGGGCGGCCGGTGATCTCGAACACTTCCAGCGCGCGCTGGATGCGCTGGCTGTCGCCCGGCGGCAGGCGGGTGGCGGTGAGGGGGTCGACCTCGGCGAGGCGCCTGTGCATGGCCGGCCAGCCCAACTGGGCTGCATCGCGTTCCAGGCGCTGGCGCACAGCCGGGTCGGCCGGCGGCATGTCGTCCAGTCCTTGCAGCAGGGCCCGCAGGTAGAGCAGGGTGCCTCCCACCAACAAGGGGCAACGGCCGCGACCACGGATATCCTCGATCAGCGAGCGGGCTTCCTGGCCGAACTGCGCGGCGCTGTAGGCCTGCAGCGGATCGATGATGTCGATCAGGTGGTGCACCACTTCGTGCCGCTCTTCGGTGGTGGGTTTGGCGGTGCCGATGTCCATGCCGCGGTAGACCAGGGCCGAATCCATGCTGATGATCTCCACCGGCCAACGCCTGGCGATGGCCATGGCCGCGGCGCTCTTGCCACTGGCGGTCGGGCCCGTCAGCACGAGGCAGGGCAACACATGGGGCTCGTTCATGACCTCAGTTTCTCGCCGGGTCAGGGGTGACGACACGCTGCGGCCCAGACTGTGCCTCACCGAAGCGCTGCACCAGCGTCCAGGCCGTGGCGCTGATGAGCACGCTCCAGAACCAGATGCCGTTGGTCAGCGGCAGCACCGACCCGCTGCCCTGGGCAATACCCGCCAGGCTGCGACCGAGCCAGCCGCCCATGGCAAAGGCCGCGACCATCATGAGGAAGCCGCTCATGGCCGAGGCCGCACCGGCCGCCTGCGGGAACGGTCCGACCGCACCGCTCTGGCCGCAGGGCTGGTGCACGCCGTGCGCCAGCATGAACAGGTAGAAGGGAACCATGATCGCCGCCACGTGCTGCACACCGGCCCAGGCGAGCACCCCCATGGCTGTGCCCGCCAGCAGGGTGCAGCCACCGGCGACGGCCACCGTGCGGCGCACACCGAGTACCGGCAGCAGGCGCCGGCAGATGAAGGTGCCGACGATGTAGGACAGCGACATGGTCAGCATGGCCAGGCCATAGGCCGGTTTGGACAGCCCCAGCACCTGGATGAACACGAAAGAGGAAGCGGCCAGGAAGGTGAACAGTCCGCCATAGGACGTGGTGGCCAGCAGTGTGTAGGCCCAGAAGGTGGGGTGTCGCAGGATTTGCCACCAGGTGCGCAGCAGGGTGGCCGGTTGCAGGGCAGACGGGTTTCTGTGCGCCAGGGTTTCCTCGAAGCGCCAGGCCAGCACCAGCAGGGTGCCTGCCCCGAAAACCGCCAGCGCACCCAGGGCGGTCCGCCAGCCCAGGTACTCGGTCAGCAGCGCGCCCAGCGGGGCGCTGGCACAGGCGATCACGCCCAGCCCGGTCAGGCCCTTGGACATGATGCGGGCGCCTTCGGCCGGCGCGTACAGGTCCCGCACGATGGCGCGGGCACCCATCACGCCCGCGCCCATGGCCACACCCTGCAGCGTGCGCCAGAGAACGAGCTGCTCCATGCTGGCCGACACCACACTGCCTGCCGAGGCGATCACATACAAGGCCAGCCCCCACAACAGCACTGGGCGGCGCCCGAAACGGTCGGACAGCGGGCCCCAGACCAGCTGCGACACCCCGAAGGCCAGCAGCAGGGCGGTCAGGGTCAGCTGGGCCTGCGGCATGGATGCGCCAAAACCCTGCGTCATGGCCGGCAACGCTGGCAGGTACAGGTCGGTGGTGATGGGTTGCAGACCCAGCAGCAGCGACAGGGCCAGGACCACCATGCCCGGGCTCATGCCCGTGGCCGGTGCCCGTTCGTAAGGGGAGGAGGAGGGCATCCACCCGAGGGTAGCAGAACGCAGGTGCTCAGTTGGCGGCCAGGGTGGTGTCGCGACCCAGGCCGAACAGGCGGGCCAGTGCCTCGCGGTACTGCCCCTGTCCCACGGCGTTGGTGCTGTGGTGGGATCCGCCTTCAACCAGCACGAAGGCCTTCGGCTCGGCCGCCGCTTCGTACAGCCGCTGGCCCAGAACCGGTGGAATCAGCCGGTCTTCGCTGCCGTGCACCACCAGCAGGGGCGAGCCAATCCGGCCCACTCGCTCGATGGCCTCGAAGCGCTGGGTGATGAGCGGACGGACCGGCAGCCATCCCCAGCGGAAATGGCTCACCACGTCGGCAATCGAGGTGAACGTGCCTTCGACAAGGGTGCCGGCTTCATCGGTCACCTGCGTGGCCAGGTCGATGGCGATGGCCCCCCCCAGTGAATGGCCGAATATGTACCGGGGCCGGTCGGGGTGTTGCTGCGCCAGCCAGTCCCAGGCGGCGCGCGCGTCCTCGTAAGCCATGGTCTCGGACGGCAGCTCGGGCGTGCTTTTGCCGAAACCCCGGTAGTCGACCAGCAGGACCGAAAAGCCCAGCTCCTGCATGCGGCGGGCACGGAAGGCGGAGCCCACCACGTTGAAGCGTGCACCGTGCAGGTACAGCAGCACCGGCATGTCGGGGCGGCTGGCAAAGTCTTCGTGTTCTGCCCACAGCCCGTGCAGGCGCACCGGCTCGCCGGTCACCGAGGACTGGAAGCCGATCCAGACGTCCTGCATGCCGGTGGCGGCTTCTTCACCCCGCCACCAGCTGCGGTCAGAAGGCTGGAAGATCCACTCTCGCTGGCGCTCGTCCAGCGTGGCACAGCCGCTCATGGCGGCCACAGCGATCAGGCAAAGGGCAAGCAGGCGTTTCACAGCCTTCAAGGATGCGCTTTTCCGAGGGAAAGTTCACGGCACAATGACCCATTCCAAGAATCCCATGGGCACATTCATGACCGACAGCGTGTTCACCCGCATCCTGCGCCGAGAGATTCCGGCCGCCATCGTCTACGAGGACGACCGGGTCTTTGCCTTCATGGACGCCGGCCAGGTCAACCCCGGCCATGTGCTGGTGGCCACGCGGCGCCAGGTCGAAACCTTCGTCGAGCTCGAAGAAAGTGAGGCTGCCCATCTGTTTGCGGTCGCCCACCGGGTGGCAACGGCGGTGCAGGCCGAGTTCCAGCCCGAGGGCATGACCCTGCTGCAGACCAACCGCCCGGCCGGCTGGCAGACCGTGCCCCATGTTCACGTGCACGTGTTGCCGCGCCACGCGGGCGATGGCGCCGACCTGATCTGGCCCCGCAAGGACCCGCCGCTGGCCGAACTGCAGGCGCTGGCCGCCCGCATCAGGCTGTGACGCCAGGGGGTCAGATGACCCCTTGGGCCAGCATCGCGTCGGCGACCTTGACGAAGCCGGCGATGTTGGCGCCGTCGATGTAGCTGACGCTGCCATCTTCGCGCTGACCATGTCGCAGGCAAGCTGCATGGATGCCCTGCATGATCTGCAGCAGGCGTGCGTCCACCTCTTCGCGCGGCCAGGACATGCGCTCGGCGTTCTGGCTCATTTCCAGGCCGGACGTGGCCACACCACCGGCGTTGCTGGCCTTGCCCGGCGCATACAGAATACCGGCGGCTTCGAAGGCCTTGGCCGCCTCGATGGTCGAGGGCATGTTGGCGCCTTCGGCCACGCAGACGACACCGTTGCCGATCAGCGTGCGGGCATCGTTCTCGTCCAGCTCGTTCTGGGTGGCGCAAGGCAGCGCCACGTCCACCGGCACGTGCCAGGGGCGCAAGCCGGCCTCGAACTTCACCCCGGTGCGTGCGGCGTAGTCGCTGACGCGGCCGTAGTGGTGGTTCTTCACGTCCATCAGGATGGCCAGCTTCTCGGGCGTGAAGCCGGTCTCGTCCACGATGGTGCCGCTGGAGTCGGAGACGGTGATCACGCGCGCGCCCAGTTCCATGGCCTTCTCGACCGCGTACTGCGCCACGTTGCCCGAACCGGAGACACTGACCCGCAGACCCTCGAAGGATCTGCCACGGGTCTTGAGCATTTCCTGGGCGAAGTAGACCGTGCCGTAGCCGGTGGCCTCGGGCCGGATCAGCGACCCGCCGAAGCTCAGGCCTTTGCCAGTGAAGACGCAATCGGCCCGGTTGGTGAGCTTCTTGGTCATGCCGGCCATGAAGCCAACCTCTCGTCCGCCCACACCGATGTCACCGGCCGGCACGTCGGTGTCGCTGCCCACGTGGCGGAACAGCTCGCTCACGAAGGCCTGGCAGAAGCGCATCACCTCGCCAGGGCTCTTGCCCTTGGGGTCGAAGTCCGAGCCGCCCTTGCCACCGCCCATGGGCAGGGTGGTCAGGGCGTTCTTGAAGGTCTGCTCGAAGGCCAGGAACTTGAGCACCGACAGGTTGACCGAGGGGTGGAAGCGGATGCCGCCCTTGTACGGGCCGATGGCCATGCTGTGCTGGATACGGTAGCCGCGGTTGACCTGCACCTGGCCGTGGTCGTCGACCCAGGAGACGCGGAACATCACCACGCGCTCGGGTTCGACCAGGCGGTCCAGCAGGCCTTGTTCGGCGTACTTCGGGTGGGTCGAAATGAAGGGCCAGAGGCTGTCCATCACCTCGGTGACGGCCTGCAGGAATTCGGGTTGACCGGGGTTGCGGTCGGCGACCTGCGCCAGGAAATCGTGAACCGATGCGTACTTCATGTGTGCCATGCTCCAAAAAAGTGCATGACATTATGCAAAGACCGCATTTCGTGAGCCAAAATGCACACGAAATGTGCGCTCGGCCCCGAATCTGAGCGAATGGCCCAGCTGCAGACCTGCCAGGATCCCGAAACTGGTGCGTCAGCGGCTTCAGCGGCCCCGCAGAAACAGGCAGTCCAGGTCTTTCATGCCCAGCTGGCGCCAGGTCGGCCGACCGTGGTTGCACTGGTCGCTGCGTTCGGTGACTTCCATCTGGCGCAGCAGGGCGTTCATCTCGTCCAGTGTCAGGCGGCGGTTGGCGCGCACGGCACCATGGCAGGCCATGGTGGCCAGCAGCTCGTTGCGGGCCCGTTGCACCACGGTGCTGGCCTCGTGCTGGCTCAATTCGGCCAGCACGCTGCGGGCCAGCTCCACCGGGTCACCGGCGGCCAAGGTGGTGGGCACGGCCCGCACCGCCAGCGTCTTCGGCGAAAACGGCACGACCTCCAGGCCCAGCTGGGCCAGCACCTCACCCGCCGCTTCGGCGGTGGCCACTTCGTCAGGCGTGGCGGCAAAGGTGGCCGGAATGAGCAGCGGCTGGCTGGCGATCTGGTGCGCGTCCAGCTGCTGCTTCAGGCCTTCGTAGATGATGCGTTCGTGGGCAGCGTGCATGTCGACCACCACCAGGCCATGGGTGTTCTCGGCCAGGATGTAGACACCATGCAGCTGAGCGATAGCCCGACCCAGCGGCCAGTCGCCTTCGGGCAGCGAAGGGGGGGGTGTTGTGGTCTCGGTGGCAAAAACCGGTGCCGGTGATTCGGGTGGAAGCGGTGCAGCGGCAGGGCGCCACAGGGCCTGCAGATCGTTCACGCGGTGCCCGACCTGCGGGGTGTCGGGGCGCCAGGGCAGTGGCTGCTGGCGCGGCATCGGGGCCAGAAAGGTGGGCGGGGTGTCATCCGGTCCCGCCATGGCAGCGGGCACCGCCGTCAACGGCAGCGTCTGCACGGAGCGTGGCGCGGCCAGCGCACTTTCCACCGCATGCCGCACAGCCTGGTGCACCTCGCGGCTGTCGCGAAAGCGCACCTCGATCTTGGTCGGGTGCACGTTCACGTCGACCCGACCCGGGTCGATGCTCACGTACAGCGCATACACCGGCTGGCGGTGACCGTGCAGCACGTCTTCGTAGGCGCTGCGCGCGGCGTGGGTGATCACCTTGTCGCGCACGAAGCGGCCATTGACGTAGGCAAACTGCCAGTCGGCGCGCGAGCGGGCAGCGTCGGGTATGCCCGCCAGTCCCCAGACCCGCAGGCGCTGCAGGCCGCCGGTGGTGGCCGCTTCGCCAGGCACGTCGTCGGCCGGCCAGTTGACCACCACGGACTGGGCCACGAAGTCCTCGCCCAGCACGTCGGCCAGTCGGCGGCGCAGCGTGTCCAGGTGTTGTTCGCCGCTGGCCAGGTCGGGCGCCACAGCGCGCCACTGCGAGACCAGCTTGCCCTCGTGCCAGATGGCAAATCCGACATCGGGGCGCGCCAGGGCATGGCGTCGCACCGCCTCGATGCAGTGGGCCAGCTCGGTGCTCTCCGACTTGAGGAATTTGCGGCGCGCCGGTGTGGCAAAGAACAGCTCGCGCACCTCGACGGTCGTGCCGCGGCTGCGTGCGGTGGGTTGCAGTTCGCCACTGCGGCCGTCGAGCAGCCAACCATGACCTGCGCTGTCTTCATCGGTACGGGTGAGCACCGATACCTCGGCGATGGAACAGACCGCCGCCAGTGCTTCACCACGGAAGCCCATGGTATCGACCGACTCCAGGTCGTTGAGGTTGGCAATCTTGCTGGTGGCATGGCGCTTGAGGGCAGTCGGCAGCTCCTCATGCAGGATGCCGCAGCCATCGTCTTCCACGCTGATCAGGCGGATGCCACCGGCCTGCAGGCGTACCGTGATCTGTCGCGCGCCCGCGTCCAGCGCGTTGTCCAGCAGTTCGCGAACCACCGAGGCTGGACGTTCGACCACCTCGCCGGCGGCAATCTGGCTGATCAGCTCGTCCGGCAGTTCGCGGATCGGGCGACGGGTGTTGGGCAGGGGGGCATTCACGCGGCCATTGTAGGTCGCGACCACCCGAGCGCAGACAGCGTCAGACCTGCCGCGAGCGCGCCAGTGGTGGGTTTTGGGAGAAGTAGTTGACGATGCCACGCAGCAGCGCCTCGGCCAGTTCGGCCTGGTAGGCGGGGTTGCGCAGGCGCTTCTCTTCGTCGGGGTTGCTGATGAAGGCGGTTTCGACCAGCACACTCGGAATGTCGGGTGCACGCAGCACCGCGAAGTTGGCCTGCTCGACGCGGGGTTTGTGTAGGCGCCCGACACGGCCGACCTCGCCGAGCAGCGCATTGCCGAACTGCAGGCTGTCCTTGATCTGGGCGGTGGTGCTCATGTCCAGCAAGGCGCGCTGCACCGTGGCATCTTGCGCCCGCACATTGAGACCGCCCACCAGATCGGAGTCGTTCTCCTTGTTGGCCATCCACTGCGCGGCCGCGCTGGTCGCTCCGCGCGTGCTCAGGGCATAGACGCTCGCACCCTGTGGCCGGGGCGTGTAGAAGGCATCGGCGTGGATGCTGATGAACAGATCGGCCTGCACCCGCTGGGCCTTGTCGACCCGCACCCTAAGCGGTACGAAGTAGTCGCCATCGCGCGTCATGTAGGCCCGCATGGCGTGGCCGTTGACCCGGGTGGCGTTGATGCGGTCGCGCAGACGCCGCGCGATGGCCAGCACCACATCCTTTTCACGCGTGCCGCCCGGTCCGATGGCGCCTGGATCTTCACCTCCATGTCCCGCGTCCAGGGCCACGATGATCAGCCGGTCGGTCTGGCGGGCGGCGGTGGTGGGTCGTTTGCCAGCCGTGGCCGGCCGAGCCGGCGTGGAACTGGCCGCCGCGGTCTTGCCGGCTTCGGGAGGCGCTGCGGCCACTGCGGGGCGGCCATTCTCCCGTTCGGCGATCAGCGCGCCCAGGGGGTCGTCGTGACTGGCATCGGGCACAGCGCTGCCGGTGCGTGCGGTCTCGATGCCCAGCAGTGCAGCCGCTCGTTCGCTGGCAGCGTCCAGCTCGCGCAAGCGCTGGGCGATCAGCTGTTCCAGCGGGTCGGGCGGGTTCGTCGGGTACAGGTCCATCACCAGCCGGTAACGGTACGCCGCCACCGGGTCGAGCTGGAACACCTGTGGGGCAATCGGCTGCTTCAGATCGATCACCAGACGAACCACCTCTGGCGCGTTCTGCGCTGCCCGGATACCCGCGATGTTGGGGTCGTCCGGGCTGAGCTTGCCCACCAGTTCCCGCAGGCTGGGCAGCAGGTCGATGCCCTCGATGTCCACCACCAGCCGGGGCGGGTTGTCGATCATGAAGTGGCGGGTCTTCAGGGCCCCGTCTGACTCCACCGTCACACGGGTGTAGTCGTTGGCCGGCCACAGGCGCACCGCCAGCACCTGAGCGCCACGGGCAATCTGTTGCGTGCCCAGCAGAAGAACAAGTGAACCGGCCCGCAGCAAGCTGCGCCGACCCAGCACGGCTGGCAACTGCATCAATCCAGCACCTCCAGCAGCTGCCGGCCGCGCGTCGAGCCTGCGCGCACCGTAACCAGGCGGTGTTCGTCGAGGTGGGGGTCAGGGTGGGCTTGCATGGGCGTGTGCTCGGCCCGGATCTCGATTTCCAGATCGGCCACAGGCATGACACCCGCGGCGCGCTCGGGCCACTCGACCAGCTTGAGCCCGGGCGACGCGAAAAGTTCGCGAAAGCCGGCGTCTTCCCATTCGCGCGGGTCGTTGAAGCGGTAGAAGTCGAAATGCCAGACGGACAACACCTCGCCCTCGGGCATCCAGGCGCAGTCGCTGCTGCTGTGGGGCTCGACCACTGCGTAGGTCGGGCTCTTGATGCGACCCTCGACGCCGAGCGCGCGCAGCAGGTGCCGCACCAGCGTGGTCTTGCCGGCACCCAGATCGCCGCGCAGGGCAATGACCGCATCGGCCAACGCAGGCGAGGCCGAGAGCACCGATGCGAACGACGCGGTGTCGGACTCATCCAGCCAGCGGCCTTGCCAGGATTCAGGCATCCGAGATCCGGCCGCCGCCGTATCACGGGGGCTTCCTACAATCGGTGTCACATGAAGACCGGTCTTGTCGCTGTTCAATTCGTCTCGCGCTTGCAGGCCTGGGGCCAGGAACTCGGATTCTCCCAAATCGGGGTGGCCGGTGTCGACCTTTCGGACGCTGAAAGCGGCCTTCGGGACTGGCTGGCGGCCGGATTTCACGGAAGCATGGACTACATGGCCACCCATGGTCTCAAACGCGCGCGACCGGCGGAGTTGGTGCCCGGCACCGTGAGCGTGATCACGGCGCGCATGGATTACCTGCCACGATCGACCCCGGATGACTGGACAGGGCAGGAACTCGCCCGCCTGAAAAGGCCTGAGGAGGCCATCATCTCGGTGTACGCCCGTGGCCGCGACTACCACAAGGTGTTGCGCAACCGGCTGCAGAAGCTGGCCGACCGCATGGCGGCCGAGCTTGGCCCGTTCGGGCACCGCGTGTTCACCGATTCGGCGCCGGTGCTGGAAGCCGAGCTGGCGCGCCGCAGCGGCCAGGGCTGGCGTGGCAAGCACACGCTTGTCCTCAGCCGCGAGGGCGGCTCGATGTTTTTTCTGGGCGAGATCTATGTGGATCTGGCCCTGCCCCCCACCGAGCCGGTGAGCGACCACTGCGGCGCCTGCAGCGCCTGCATTGGCGCCTGTCCGACGGGGGCCGTCGTCGCGCCCTACCGGCTGGACGCACGCCGCTGTATTTCCTATCTGACCATCGAACACGACGGGCCGATTCCTCTGGAGTTGCGCCCGCTGATGGGCAACCGCATCTACGGCTGCGACGATTGCCAGCTGGTCTGCCCGTGGAACAAGTTCGCGCAGCGCAGCCCCTTGGCCGACTTCGACCCGCGCGAAGGCCTCTCTGGCTCCACACTGGCGGAGCTGTTTGCGTGGCGTGAGGACGAGTTCCTGCGCCGCACCGAAGGCAGTCCGATCCGCCGCATCGGCCACACCCGGTGGTTACGCAACATCGCCGTGGCCATGGGCAATGCATTGCGCCAGCGGGACGACGCAGGTCTGCGCTCAGCCCTGCGCGCACGGCTGGACCACCCCGACGGGACTGTGCGCGAGCACGTGATCTGGGCGCTGGCCCAGGCGCCCGGTCAGCCCGCCGTGTAGCGCTGGCGCAGCTCGCGCTTGAGCAGCTTTCCGCTGGGGTTCTTGGGCAGGGCGTCGGTGAAGACGACCCGCTTGGGCGCCTTGAAGTGCGCCATGTGTTCGCTGCAGTGGGCCATGACTTCGGCTTCGGACAGGCTCTGTCCGGCCTTGACCACGACCACGGCCGTGACCGCCTCGACCCACTTGGGGTCCGGCAGGCCGATCACCGCGACCTCGCTGACGGCGGGCAGGCGGTAAATCATTTCCTCGACCTCGCGGCTGGCCACGTTCTCGCCGCCGGTCTTGATCATGTCCTTCTTGCGGTCGACCACGCTGATGTAGCCCTCGTCGTCGACAGTGGCCAGGTCGCCGCTGTGGAACCAGCCGCCGGCAAAGGCGGCCTCGGTGCGCTCGGGATCGTTGAAGTAGCCCAGCATCAGGTGCGGCGATCGGTGCACGATCTCGCCCACCTCGCCGGGGGCCACGTCCTGCATCTCGTCGTTGACCACCCGGGTCTCGACGTTGATCACCGCCTTGCCGCACGAGCCGGGCTTGCGCAGCTGGTCTTCGGGGGCGAGCATGGTGGCCAGGGGCGCGATCTCGGTCTGGCCGTACAGGTTCCACAGCCGCACCCGGGGCAGGCGTGAGGCCAGTTCCTTGAGCACCTCCACCGGCATGATGGAGGCACCGTAATAGCCTTTGGCCAGGTGGGACAGTTTGCCCGCGTCGAACAGCGGTGAGCGCAGCAGCGCGATCCACACGGTGGGGGGCGCAAAAAAGCTGGTGATCTGGTGCTGCTCCAGCAGAGCCAGCAGGTTGTCCGGTGTGGGTTTGCCGGTGATCACGTTGCTGCTGCCGATGTAGATGGCCGGGCCGAAGAACACGTCCAGCTGCGCGCAGTGGTACAGCGGCAGGGCATGCAGGGTGCGGTCCTGCTCTGCGATCTCGGCATTGATCACGCAGCTGACGTACTGCCAGAGCACCGCATCGTGGGTGAGCATGGCCCCTTTGGGCATGGACTCGGTGCCGCTGGTGTAGACGATCTGGGCCAGGTCGGTACTCTGGGTGCCCACCTCGGGCAGCGGGTCGGTGCAGGCGGCGAGGTCTTCGAAACGGTGCATGCCTTTGGCGGGTTCGCTCGGGTCCTCCGAGGGCAGCCAGATGAACTGTTGCACCTGCGTATCCAGCGCGGCCGCATCACGGGCCAGCGCAGCCAGCCCGCTGTCGGTGGCCAGCGTGTGGGCGCCGGCATGCCGCAGGATGTAGGCCACCTCGTCGGCCTTGAGCATGAAGTTGATCGGCACCAGCACCGCGCCACGCCGCGCCAGCGCGAAGCGCAGCGCGGCAAAACCGTGCGAATTGCGGGCTAGTACGGCCACCTTGTCGCCTTCACCGACGCCGATGCGGTGCAGCCCTGCTGCCAGGCGGCTGACCAGGGCGTTGAACTCGGCATAGGTCCAGCGGGTCTGACCGCACATGATGGCCATCTTCTCTGGCAGCCGGCTGGCGGTGCGGTGCAGGGCATCGGCGATGGTCTGGCGGCGAACGGCCGGGTTCATGCGGGGTCTCCTGGGTGGGGCGTTGATGGACAGCGTGCAGTGTTACCCGATCAGGCCCCGTTCGCCCAGCGTGTTTCCACCATGTTGAGGCAGCCCACTGTCACCTTTGCTCACCTTGCCACCCGCACGGCCTCGGGCGCCGCGGGCTATCATCCCCCCACTCATGAATCTGGACTGGCCTCCTCCCCACTTCCTTGTCCGCTGGGGCCGACAGGCGCGTGCGGCCTGGTTGAGCTGGTGGAACGTGATCCTGATCGGCGCCGAAATCCTGGTGCTGGCCGCGCTGCCCTCCAGCTACCGAAAAGGTCGCCAGCGCACCGCCGTGCTGACCCACCTGGTGCGGGCCACCCTGCCGCAGATCAACAGTTTCCTGGTGCTCTCGGCCCTGGTGAGTCTGGTGCTCATCCGCATCGTGGTGGCCACGGCCATGAGCTATGGCCTGTCGCAATACGCACTGGAGGTGCTGGTGCGCACCCTGGTGCTGGAGCTCATTCCGCTCTACGCCGCCATGTTCGTGGCGCTGCGCTACGCGCTGCCAGGTGCCCAGGAGGTGCGCCGGCACCTGGCCGACCGCCTGCGCGCGGGGGAAGATGTCGAACACCAGCATCTGCTGCGCACCGAGTTGCTGCCGAGGGCGCTCGGCGCCACCCTGTCGGTGATGCTGCTGGCCGGGGTCAGTGGCGTGATTGCCTTGTTGCTGACCTACGTGAACGTGTACGGTCTGTCACCCTGGGGGCTGCCGGAGTACACCCGTGGCGTCGGCGCCGTGTTTTCCCCTGCGGTGTCCCTTATTTTTGCTCTCAAGACCCTTTTCTTCAGTCTCGCCGTGGCCATTGTGCCGTTCGCCGCCAGCGCCCAGCGCGATGGTCAGGGGCGTTTCAGCCGGCGCAGCGACATCTCCGAGTTCGCCCGTTTGCTGTCGGTCATCCTCATCGTCGAGGTCATCTCGCTGGTGGGCAACTACTATTGAACCTGTGACTCCCTGCCTGCATGAACCCTGACACCCGAACGACAGCCCCCGTGGCCAATGAGTCACCGGTGCGCTACCTGGAGCTCAAGGCTGCGCTGCTGCTGCTTTCCATGGTGTCGCTGCTGGTGGCCTCGGCCGTGTACGTGATGTACGCGCGCGGCCTGTTCGAAAGCACACAGCGGCTGGTGCTGGTTTCGGACGATTCCGAAGGCGTGGTGGTGGGCATGAACATGACCTTCGCCGGCTTTGCCATCGGGCGTGTCTCGCGTATCGAGCTCGGGGAAGACGGCAATGCCCGTATCCTGATCGATGTGCCGACCAAAGACGCGCGCTGGCTGCGGACCTCCAGTGTGTTCACCATGGAACGCGCGCTGGTCGGTGGCACACGTATCCGTGCATTCAGCGGCATGTTGGACGACCCTCCGCTGGAGGACGGAGCCGAACGACCGGTGCTCAAGGGGGATGCGATGGCCGAACTGCCCCGCCTCGTGGCCCAGGTGCGTGACCTGCTGGACAACCTCAATGGGCTGACAGCGCCCCAGGGGGCACTGGCCGCCAGCCTGACCAACATGCAGGACGTGACCGAGTCGCTGAAGGGGCCGCAAGGCGCCCTCGGTGTGATCATGGGCAACGAGACCGACGCGCAGAAGCTGGTGGCCACCATCGATGGCGCCAATGCACTGCTGGCCCGCTCGGACGCCCTGGTCGGACGCCTGGACGCTCTGGTGGCCAACGCCGACCGGCAGGTGTTTGGTGCGCCGGGTGAAGCGGGTGCTGTGGCCGACCCTGGCCTGCTTGGCGAGGTGAGAACCATGGTCCAGCAGCTGGACGGGCTGCTGGCCGAAACCCGATCTTCGCTGCAGAAGGTCGATGCCGTGCTGGTCGAGGTCGAGGGTGTTGCCAGCAACACGCGCGAGGCCACCACCGACCTGGGCGCCCTGCGGGCCGAGGTCGAATCCAGCTTGCGCCAGATCGAATCCCTGGTCAACGACATCAACCGGCGTTGGCCTTTTTCCCGTGACACGGAGATCCGCCTGCCATGAAACGCTTGGTCCTCGATCGGGGCGTCCTGCGCGTGGCCAGTCGTGCCGCAGGCGTGTTGGGTTTGACCGCCATGCTGGCCGCCTGTGGCAGCACACCACCGCCTCCCGACTGGCAGATGAGCGCACGGTCCAGCCTGGAACGGGCCCAGAAGGCCAGCCTCACGGGCTTGCCCTCGATCGAGGCGGCCGAGATGTCGCGTGTGCGGCGCGAACTGGCGCGCACCGGTCGGGCCGACCTGATGGCCCGCGCCGAGCTGGGTCTTTGTGCTGCGCGTGTGGCCGCCCTGGACCTGTCGCCCTGCGAAGCTTTCGAGGCACTGGCAACCGATGCCGCCGAGGCCGAGCGGGCCTATGCTCGCTACCTCTCGGGTCAACCCCTGCCGGGTGATGCGGTGTGGCTGCCAGAAGCCCAGCGGCCGCTGGTGGCGGGTGGTGAGGCGGCCCGGCGGGCGCTGCCGGGTGTGGGCGACCCACTGTCTCGCCTGGTCGCCGCGGCGGTGCTGATGCAGCGCGGTGACGCATCGCCTGAGGTGATCGCACTGGCCGTGGATACCGCATCCGACCAGGGCTGGAGCCGTCCGCTGCTGGCCTGGCTCGGCGTCGAGCGCGAGCGGGCCCGCGCCGCAGGCGATCAGGCCCAGGCCGATCGGGTGCAACGCCGCATGGACCTCATTCTTCGCGAGCCGCGCTGAATTAGGATCTCGCGTAAAGGGCCCGCCAGTCGGTGGTCCAGGCAGATAGGAGCTCGGGCACCGGCCCTTCATGCGACGGCAGTCCCAGGCGGCCTGCGGCCATGCGCAGGGCCTGCCCGGGGTGCTCCAGATCGAGGGCTTGTGCGCCGTTCTGCTTACTCAGTTTCTGTCCGTCCTGGGCCAGCACCAGTGGCGTGTGCAGGTAGCGGGGCGTGGCCAACCCCAGTGCCTGCTGGAGTAGAAGTTGACGTGGGGTGTTGTCTGCCAGATCTTCGCCGCGCACCACGTCGGTGATGCCCTGGTGGGCGTCGTCGACCACCACCGCCAGCTGGTAGGCCCACAGCCCATCGGCCCTGCGCAGCACGAAGTCACCCACCTCGGCCGCCACGTTCTGTGCCTGCCGCCCCAGGCGTCGGTCGGTCCACTGCACCACCGAAGCGGGTGGCTCCGGCACCTGGAAACGCCAGGCGCGAGCAGGCCGGCCGTGCAGGCCGCCGCGCTCCGGGCGGCAGGTACCCGGGTAGACCTGAGGCCGGTGCCGCTCTCGCGAACGTCCGGCTTCGGCCATGGCCAGTTCGATATCCTTGCGCGAGCAGGCACAGGGGTAGGCCTGACCGGCTCGCTCGAGCCGGCTCAGTGCCTGGGCATAGGCATCGCTGCGCTGCGACTGGACCATCACCGCTTCGTCGCTGACCATGCCGCAGCGCGCCAGCTGGGCCAGTATGGTCTGGCTGGCCCCCGGTACGCAGCGGGGCGTGTCCACGTCCTCGATGCGCACCAGCCAGGTGCCACCATGGGCGCGTGCATCCAGCCAGCTGGCCAGTGCCGCTACCAGCGAGCCGGCGTGCAGCGGACCGGTCGGGGAGGGGGCGAACCGGCCGCGGTAGCTGCGCCTGTCGGACACGCCGGCCCTCGGTCTTCAGCCCACCATGTCCAGCGCCAGTTCCAGGCCGGAAATGAAGGCGTCCTCGACCCGGTGACCCAGGCACCAGTCGCCGCACAGGCCCAGCCCCAGATCCCGGTCGAACAGGTGGCTGCGGCCCAGGGGTGTCTGCGTCTGGGCAAAGCGCCATCGGTGGGCCACGGCGTGGGTCGGCATGGCGCGGATGCCGGTGATCTCGGCGAACCCACGCAACAGTTTGCCCTTGACGCGCTCCGGGTCGTCTTCCAGGTGCTTGGCCGACCAGTCGGGCGCGGCCTGGACGGTCCAGCGTTCGAGCCTCTCGCGCCCTGGCTTGCTGCCCTCGCGCGCCAGCCAGCTGATGCGGTGGTGGGTGCTGCGGGCTGCGTTCCACTGCGGCCCCAGGTGGCTCAGGCCAGGCTGCATGGCGTTCGGAAAGGCCACCATCAAGGTCCAGCAAGGTGCCACATGCACACCGGTCAGCGCCTGGCGCAGCTGTGGCGCCAGGCCGGAGGACAGCAACAGGTCGTGGGCCTGCGGGTGCGGCATGGCCAGCACGACCCGGTCGAAACCACCCACCACCTGCAATCCGCCGTCGCTGCCCTCCATCCTCAGCTGCCACTGGGCCGGGTGCAATGCGTCGCGCTCGATCTGGACCACACGGGTTTCCAGCGCAGTGCGGGCCTTCAGGTTGCCGAAGCGTTCCGGTTGCAGCAGTGGTTGACCCCAGTGCGAGACCAGCGCGTTCATGCCGGGCTTGGCCACATAGTGGGGTTCGCGGGGGGGCGGTGCGCTGGCCAGCACATGGCCCAGCTCGTCCAGCACACGCACCGTGCTGACAGCCCACGGCCTCACCACGTCCTGCGCACCGAGCAGGACCTGGGCAAAACGCGGGTCGCGCACGGTGAAGTATTGGGCGCCATGGTCAAACCCACCGAACTCGGTGCGTCGGGTGGCCATGCGACCGCCCAGACCCCGGCTTTTCTCGAACAGGTGCACGCTGTGCCCTGCCTGCAACAGGGTTCGGGCGCACACGACACCCGCCATCCCGCCGCCCACCACGGCCACCTGCAAGAAGGTATCCGCCGGCGCTCGATCGGTGTCGATTCCTGCCGAATTTGAGCTTTGGCGGGGGCGGACAGCGGCTTTGGGGCGTGAGGGCATGGTGTTCGACCGATGGTGTGTTGTGTTGACTGTAGCAGCGCGGCAGGGCCGTGGCTCGTGCACGGGTCACACCTGATGGTGTTGCAGCAACAAGGCCTGTTGTGTGTGGGGGTGTTGCAGCCGATCGAGCCACCAGGCCAGTGCCCGTCTCTGCTCCAGGGGGCCGCGGGGCTGGCGCCAGGCGTAACAAAGATGGATGTCCCGGGTGGGGCCCTGCACGGCCTTGACCACCAGCCTGCCGGCGTCGATGAAGGGCTGGGCCAGCGGCTGGGGCAGGAAGCCGGCGCCCAACCCGCGCAGCTGGGCCTCCAGCTTGTGCTGCATGGTGGGTACGGTCAGAACGTCCTGGCCGGGAGCGATGTTGTGCGAACGACCTTGACCGCGCTGGGTGCTGTCGGCCACCGCCACCGCCCGATGAACAAAGCGCTCCTCGTCGGTCAGCGCGTGCGCGACGCTGGCCAGCGGGTGGTGCGGTGCCACCGCAAACACGAAAGACAGGGTGCCCAGCGAGGCCACACGGATGTCACCCTGGCCGATTTCGCCGGAAACGCCCAGTGCCAGGTCGGCTTGCCCGCTCAGCAAAGCTTCGCTGGTGCCCGAGAGGGTCTCGGCCCGCAGCCGCAGCCGGGTCGGACCGCCTTCGGCGTAGAAGGCCTCGCACATCTCGAACAGTGTGCTGCGCGCAATGATGGCATCGATGGCCACGGTGAACTCCGGCTCCCAGCCGGTGGCCACCCGTTTGACGCGCTGCGCGACGGCGTCGAGTTCGTCCAGCAGGTACTGGCCCGACCGAAGCAGCTCGGCTCCGGCCGGTGTGAGTCGTGCCCGCCGTGCGCTGCGGTCGAACAGCAGCACGTCCAGGGCGTCTTCGATCTGGCGCACCCGGTAGGTTAGGGCGCTGGGCACCATGCCCAGCTCGCGCGCCGCGGCCGCCATGCTGCCCAGACGCGAGACAGCCTCCAGCAGCCCGAGGTTGTCGGCCGAAAGCACGGCGCGGGGCGAGGGGGAGGGCATGGCGGTTGCTTGTTTTATTCAATTGAATCGAACGATAGCATCAAATTCGTGCGAACAGGACTGGGGTTGGCCGCTTCACAATGGGTTCATGCCCGCTTGATCGCTGCCCATTCCGGCGCCGACACCGTGGCCAGACAGGAGACTTTCTCATGATGCAGATCCGCCGTTCCGAGGCCCGGGGCCGTGCCGACCACGGCTGGCTCAAAAGCCACCATTCGTTTTCCTTTGCCGACTACCACGACCCGGCGTGGATGGGCTGGGGCAACCTGCGCGTGATCAACGAGGACCGGATCGCGCCCGGCACTGGCTTCGGCACCCATGGCCACCGCGACATGGAAATCATCAGCTACGTGCTCGAGGGCAACCTGGCCCACCGCGACAGCATGGGCAACGTGCAGGGCATCGAACCGGGCGAGGTGCAGCGCATGAGTGCCGGCACAGGTGTGCGGCACAGCGAGTTCAACCACGACCCGAACGGCCAGACCCATTTCCTGCAGATCTGGATCGAGCCAGACCGGCTCGGCGTCGAGCCTGGCTATGAACAGAAGCGTTTCGACGATGCCGAAAAGCGCGGAAAGCTGCGCCTGGTGGCCGCGCCGGGAGGTGCATCGGGGGCGGTGTCCATGCACGCCGACGCACGCATGTATGCGGGCCTGTTCGACGGCGAAGAGCGCGCCGCGCTGGCACTGGACCCGAGCCGCAAGGCCTACGTCCATCTGGTCCGGGGCGAGCTGAGCGTCAATGGCGAACGGCTGCGCGCCGGCGATGCCCTGGCCCTGAGCAACGAGGCGGCGGTTGTCCTGTCGGACGGGACGGACGCCGAGGTGCTGCTGTTCGACCTGCAGGCCTGATTTCCCCAGGTACCATCCCATCCGCGCCGGTGCCGATACCGGCGCCACCCCACACAGGAGCACATTCCATGGCAGACATCGTGGTTGTTTACCACTCGGGTTACGGACACACACAGCGCATGGCCCAGGCCGTGGCCGACGGGGCCAGCGCCGAGCTGCTGGCCATTGACGCCGACGGCAACCTGCCCGCAGGCGGCTGGGAACAACTCGCCGCCGCGGACGCGATCATCTTCGGCTCGCCCACCTACATGGGCAGCGTGAGCTGGCAGTTCAAGAAGTTCGCCGACGCCTCCAGCAAAGCCTGGTTTGCCCAGGACTGGAAAGACAAGATCGCGGCCGGTTTCACCAACAGCGCAGGCATGAACGGGGACAAGCTCGCCACGCTGCAGACCCTGTTCACCTTGGCCATGCAGCACGGCATGATCTGGGTCAGCCAGGGTCTGATGCCCAGCAACACCAAGGCGGCCCAGCGCAACGACGTGAACTACCTTGTGTCCTACAGCGGCGCCATCGCGCAGAGCCCCTCGGATGCGGGTGCCCAGGACATGCTGCCGGGTGATCTGGAGACCGCGCGCCTGTTCGGTGCCCGCGTGGCCGAGGTTGCGCAGCGCTTCAAGGGCTGACGTCGGGGTGCCATGGCGCGCTACCATCGCGCCATGGTCATCATCAACATCCTTCCCTGGGCCGACTGGCTGGCTCTGGTGGCCTTTTTTGGCCTGTGGGTCGGCTACGCCTGGTTTGCCCGGGTCTGGGGCCGCCGCCAGGGTTCGCTGCTGGTCACCACCAACCGCTACCGGGCCTACTGGATGCGCCAGGCCGCCATGCGCGACCCGCGCATGCTGGATGGCCTGATCACGCAGACGCTGTCGAACACCCCCACCTTCTTCTCCTCGACCTCGATCCTGGTCATCGGTGCACTGTTCGCACTGCTGGGCACCACCGAAAAGGCCACCGAACTGATGAGCGAAATACCGTTTGCCCAGACGGTGCCGCTGGTGGTGTTCGAGTTCAAGATACTGGTGCTGGTGGGCATTTTTGTCTACGCCTTCTTCCGGTTTTCCTGGTGCATGCGCCAGTACACCTTCGTGGCCCTGGTGATCGGGGCCATGCCACCACCCGAGGATTTCGCGTCCGGCAAGTTCGACCGCAAGCAATACGCTGATCGCGCCGCGGCCATGGTTGGCGCGGCCGCGGAGACCTTCAACGATGGCCTGCGGGCGTACTATTTCTCGTTTGCCGCCATGGCCTGGTTCATCTCGCCGCTGGCGATGGTGCTGGCCACCGGGTTGGTGGTGTTGATCCTCTACAGCCGCGAGTTCCGGTCCGAGGTGTTGCACATCCTGCGCGAAGACGGCAGCGCCGACAAGTGAGGCGGACCGGGTGCAGGGCGCGTCCGTAAAATCGGGCGGATGTTCGTACACCTGCGCCTGCACACCGAGTTCTCCGTCGTCGACGGAACCTGCCGAATTGATGAGGTCGTGTCCGCCGCGGCAGCCGATGACCAGCCGGCACTGGCCATTACCGACCTGGGCAACCTGTTCGGTGCCGTCAAGTTCTACAAGGAGGCGCGCGGAGCGGGGGTCAAACCCTTGCTGGGGGCGGAAATCTTTCTGCAAGGTTTCGGCGAAGCAGCGGCTGGCGGTCCCCCCGGACAGGCCCAGGCCATGCCCCGGGTGTTGCTGCTGGTGCAGGACCGCCAGGGTTACCTCAACCTGTGCGAGCTGCTGGCGCGCGCCTGGACCCGCAACGAAGGCCGTGCGCAGGCCGTGGTGCGGCGCGAGTGGCTGGAGGAACTCAACGGAGGTCTGATCCTGCTCTCGGGTGCCCAGGCCGGTCCGGTGGGGCAGGTCCTGCTGCAAGGGGACGAGGCCCGCGCCAGCGACGTGGCCCTGCAACTGGCCAGCCTGTTCACGCACCGTTTCTACATCGAGCTGCAGCGTGCCGGCCGCGCCGACGACGAGCGCCATGTGGTGGCCGCCGTGCAGCTGGCGGCTCGACTTCGCCTGCCGGTGGTGGCCACTCACCCGGTTCAGTTCCTCACCCCCGATGCCTACGAGGCCCACGAGGCCCGCGTCTGCATTGCCGAGGGCGAGATCCTGGGCAACTCGCGCCGGGTGCGCCGCTTCACCCGCGAGCAGTATTTCAAGAGCACGGCCGAGATGCAGGCCCTGTTCGCCGACCTGCCCAGTGCCCTGTCCAACGCGGTCGAAATCGCCCGCCGCTGCAACCTCAGCCTGACCCTGGGCAAGCCGCAGCTGCCGGACTTCCCGACGCCGCTGGTCGATGGCGTGCCCATGCCCATGGAGGACTTCTTCCGCCAGTCGTCCTACGAGGGGCTGGAGGCCAGGCTGCAGCACCTGTACCCCGACCCGGTACGGCGCGACGCCGAGCGGCCGCGCTACGTGGAGCGCCTGGAGTTCGAGATCAACACCATCCTCAAGATGGGCTTCCCGG
Organism: Burkholderiales bacterium; assembly: GCA_030604135.1. Classification (GTDB taxonomy): domain Bacteria; phylum Pseudomonadota; class Gammaproteobacteria; order Burkholderiales; family Burkholderiaceae_C; genus Hydrogenophaga. The sequence continues at coordinate 38,511 of JAUVWL010000004.1, forward strand.
GCTACTTCCTGATCGTGGGCGACTTCATCAAGTGGGCCAAGGACAACGGCTGTCCGGTCGGCCCAGGCCGCGGCTCCGGCGCCGGTTCGCTGGTGGCCTATGCACTGCTGATCACCGATCTGGACCCGCTGCAGTACAACCTGCTGTTCGAGCGCTTCCTGAACCCGGAGCGGGTGTCCATGCCCGACTTCGACATCGATTTCTGCCAGGCCAATCGCGACCGTGTCATCGACTACGTCAAGGAACGCTACGGCAAGGACGCGGTGAGCCAGATCGCCACCTTCGGCACCATGGCAGCGCGCGCGGCCATCCGGGACGTCGGGCGTGTGCTCGACATGTCCTACGGCTTCTGCGACGGCATCTCCAAGCTCATCCCCAACAAGCCGGGCATGAGCGTCACCTTGCAGTACCCGCCCGACCCCAAGAAGGAAGGCGACAAGAACAACTACGCCATCGAGATGGAGCCGCAGCTGGCCGAGCGCATCGAGAAGGAGGAGGACGTCCGCACCCTGATCGAGCTGGCGCAGAAGCTGGAGGGCATGACCCGCAACATCGGCATGCATGCCGGTGGCGTGCTGATCGCGCCCGGCAAGCTGACCGACTTCTGCCCGCTCTACATGCAGCCGGGCAGCGGCTCGGCGGTCAGCCAGTACGACAAGGACGACGTCGAGGCCATCGGCCTGGTGAAGTTCGACTTCCTGGGCCTGGCCACGCTGACCATCCTGGAGATCGCTCGCGAGCTGATCATGAAGCGGCACAAAGGCCAGGAGAATTTCCGCTTCGAAGACGTGCCGCTGGACGACCCCAAGGTCTATGCGCTGTTCTCGCGCGGACAGACCGAGGCCGTGTTCCAGTTTGAAAGCCGCGGCATGCAGGGCATGCTGCGCGATGCCAAACCCACGCGCCTGGAAGACCTGATCGCCCTGAACGCGCTCTACCGCCCCGGTCCGATGGACCTGATCCCCAGCTTTGTGGCCCGCAAGCACGGACGCGAAGAGGTCATCTACCCGCACCCGGCGGTGGCCGACATGCTCAGCGAGACCTACGGCATCATGGTCTACCAGGAGCAGGTCATGCAGACGGCGCAGATCCTGGGCGGCTATTCGCTTGGTGGCGCCGACCTGTTGCGCCGGGCCATGGGCAAGAAGAAGGCCGAGGAAATGGCCGAGCACCGGGAGAAGTTCCGGGCCGGTGCGCTCAAGACCCACGGCATTCCACAAGACAAGGCCGACGAAGTCTTCGACCTGATGGAGAAGTTTGCCGGCTACGGCTTCAACAAGTCCCACGCGGCCGCCTACTCCCTGCTGGCCTACCACACGGCCTGGCTCAAGGTTCATTACACGGCCGAGTTTTTCTGCGGCAACATGACCGTGGAAATGGACAACACCGACAAGCTCAAGGTGTTGGTCGAGGATGCGCGCAAGATGGGGGTGGACTTCGAGCCACCCGACGTCAACCGTGGCTTCTACCGTTTCGAGCCGGTCAACGACAGACTCATCCGCTATGGCCTGGGCGCCGTCAAGGGCACCGGTGAACTGGCCATCGAGGCGATCGTGGCGGCGCGCGAAGGACGTGGTGAAGGGCCGAACGGGCACGAAGGCGGCCCGTTCACCAGTCTGTTCAACTTCTGCCTGCGGGTGGACCGCCAGCGCATCAATAAGCGCACCGTCGAGGCCCTGATCAAGGCCGGGGCCTTCGACAGCCTGCACCTGAACCGCGCCGAACTGCTGGCTTCGGTCGATCTGGCCTTCGACTACGCGGCCACCACCCAGGCCAATGCCCACCAGGGTGGGCTGTTCGACCTCATGGGCGACGACAGCCACGGCTCCAGCGCTCAGGAGCCCGAACTGGTGGCCACCACGCCGTGGGGCGTCAAAGAGCGCCTGACGCAGGAAAAGACCGCCATTGGTTTCTATTTCTCCGGTCACCTGTTCGACGAGGTGCGCCCGGAAGTGCGGCGTTTCGCTCGCACCCAGCTGGCCGACGTGACCGAGAGCCGTGACCCGATGGTGCTGGCCGGCATCGTGTCCGACATGCGGGTCATCAACGGCCAGCGCGGCCGCATTGCGTTCTTCAAGCTGGACGACGGTTCGGCCATTCTGGAAATCAGCGCCGACGAAGGCATGCTCCTGAAGTACCGCCACCTGCTCAAGGACGACGAGCTGCTGATCGTGCAGGCCACCGCCCAGCCCGACCGCTTCTCCGGTGGGCTGCGCATCAAGGTGCAGCAGATGTGGGACCTGGCCGCTGCGCGCTGCCGCTTCGGCAAGTACCTGCGGGTGGCGGTCAATGGCCACCCGCCGCCGGTGTCACAGCTGGTGGGTGAGTTCCCGCCGCAGCGCGAATTGACCGAGCAGGGTGAACTGGTGCGGGGTCTGCCGGTGCGGCTGGCCTTGCTGCGCGAAGGTGCCCGCTGCGAGTTGCAGCTGGATGACCGGGCGCTGTTCTACCCGACCGATGCGGCATTGGCCAGCTGGATGGCCCAGGCCCATGGCCAGCGGGCCGAAATCGTGTTTGATTGACCTGCCAACCCAAGGTGTGGCACCGAATGGTGTGCGTACCTTGGTATTCTTCTGGCGCAGAGCAACGAATGCACCTTGGGTGCGAACCTCGTCACACCGGGACTGCTTGTCTGACTCAAGTGGCGCCGGATATCGCCGATGATTACGTTCAACCATGAAACTGCAACACCGCGCCTGGGTGCTGGTGCTGATGATCGTTGGCTGCGCGGCCCTCGGTGCCATGTTTGGCGCGCGCTACATCGTCAGCGATTCTTTCCGTCAGCTGGAGGCCGAGCAGGTCGACCGGGAGGGTGAGCGCGCCCGCCGCCTGCTGGCCCAGCAACTCGCGGCCCTGCAGGCCACCACCCAGGACTACGCCTGGTGGTCCGACATGGTGGGTTTCGTCCAGGGGCGGCTGCCGGCTTTTGCCGATGACAACTTCGCCGCAGACAGCCTGGGTTCGCTGCGCATTTCCGATGTGCTGGTGCTGGACCGCTTTGCCCGGGTGGTCACGGCCCTGGGGCGGGACGGTGACACCATGCTGCCCTTGTCAGCCGAGCGCACCGACCCGCTGATGGCGATCGGTCGCGCGCTGCTGGCCGAGGGGGCGGCCCGCGGCACCCTGAACACCTACCTTGTCCACAAGCAGCAGCTGTGGCTGGTGGCCGCCGCTTCCATTCACGATCCGGGCCTGGAGCCGGCCAGCGCGGAGGGTGTGCTGATCATGGCGCGCCGGTTCGATGCCTCGGAACTGGAGGGTTTTGCCGACCTGCTGATGATGCCGGTGTCCATTTCCCTGGAGTTGCCCGCGGCCACGCTGGCAGACAACCACCCGTCGGTGAGCAACCAGGGCCTGCTGCAGATCCACGCGGTCATCCGCGATCACCAGGCGCAGCCGGTGGTCCAACTGCTGCTCACCCCCGATCGGCGCCTGGCGCAAGCGGCCAACACCCTGGCCTGGACCGGCATGGCGCTGGCCGTTTTGGCTGGTCTGCTGGCCGCCGTGGTGCTGGTGCCCCTGCTCGATCACCTGCTGCTCAGGCGGCTGCAGGCCTTGCACACCGACGTGCAGCAGCTGACGCGGGAAGGGCCCTTGGCCCGGGCGGCCATCCCGGTGCGCGGCACAGACGAGATCGGCCAGCTGGCCCAGGCGGTCAACAGCCTGGTCGAGCGGGTCAGGCAGGACCACGAGGCTCAACAGGCCGCCTTCGAGCGCCAGGAGGCGCTGCAGACCCAACTGGCCCAGAGCCAGAAAACCGAGGCATTGGGTCGGTTGACCGGGGGCATCGCCCACGACTTCAACAACTCGCTGGCCGCCATCACCGGCTGGGTGCGTCTGGCGGTCGAGGACCTGGACGACGGTCACCCCAGCCAGGAAGCCCTGCAGCAAGCCCAGAAAGCCATGCGCTACGCCGATGGGCTGATGCGGCAATTGCTGGCCTTCGGGCGCCAGGCCCCGCCCAAGCTGCGTCGCTTGCACTTGACCAGCCTGATCGAAGAGACCCGGCAACTGGTGGCGTCCGGCCTGACCCGCAACAGCGAACTCGTGGTCGACTACCGGGTCGATGACGACGAGGTCGATGCCGACCCGACCCAGCTGCAGCAGGTGATGGTGAACCTGTTGATCAACGCCGCCGATGCGATGCAGGGCAAAGGCCGCATCGACATTCAAGTGCATGCGCTCACCCTTCCAGCCGCAGCAAATGAGGTCCTGCCTGACGAGTTCGTGGTGCTGCCCGCAGGGGCTTATCTGGTGCTGAGCATCCGGGACCAGGGGCCCGGCATTCCGGCCGAATTGCGCCAGCGCCTGTTCGAGCCCTTCTACACGACCAAGGTCAAGGGCAAGGGCACCGGGCTGGGCCTGTCGGTGGCCCAGGGTATCGTCGCGCGGCACCAGGGAGCCATCGGGGTGCTCAGTGAGCCGGGGCAGGGCGCGTGCTTCATGGTGGCCTTGCCGGTGTCCAGACGCGATCCGGCCATTCCGCGCATCACCTCGCCGGGCGGTCTGGCCGGAGAGGGCCGCCGGATTCTGTTTGTTGACGATGACCAGCTGGTGCGGCACGCCTGGTGCGCGCTGCTCGAACGCAAGGGCTGGCAGGTGACGCGGGCCCGCGATGGCGAGGAGGCCTGGGCACAGTTCTCGCAGACCGGCAAACAGTGGGACGTGGTGCTGACCGACCAGTCCATGCCGCGCCTGGACGGCGTCGGCCTGGCCCGGCGCATCCGCGAAACCGCTTCCGCGCCACCGGTGGTGCTCATGAGCGGCCACGTCAACGAGGTGCCTTCGGACGTGCTGCAGAACCTGTTTGCCGCCGTGCTGCACAAGCCGGTGGAGGCGCCCGAGCTGGAGCGGGTGCTGCAGTCGGTGCTGGCGCCGACGGCTTCACCCGACACAACCCGCTGATCGGCGCGGGGTGACCGCAGCTCGGTGAACCGCCGGCTAGGTTCAATCCAGGGGTCTGACGACAATCACCAACGGTGAGGGTACGCGACCATCGGTGTCGCGTGGCAGGCTGCCTGTGCGGTCGATGGCGCGCAGGGCCGCTTCGTCCCAGGCGCTGTTGCCGCTGCTGCGCACGACCCGGCGCGACAGAATATTGCCATCGGCCGCCGCCCGGACCTCGATCTCGGTGGCCAGGCGTGCCGGAAACTCTTCCGTGTAGACGATGTTCGGCCGTATGCGAGCCGCCACCCGGGCGGCGTAGCCGGCCGACGGGCCACTGGCGCGGTCGGCCGTGCCCTGGGCGCTGGCCGGGCCGGTGGCGCCGGCCTGGCCCATGATGCGACGCATCTGCTCGTCGCGCGCCTGTTGTGCTGCCTGCGCCTCGGCCGTCGCGCGGCGCTGGGCCTCCTGCTGCTCACGCTCGCGCCGGGCCTGCTCCTGCCGTTGCTGTTCCTGGCGCCGGCGCTCGGCCGCCGCCCGTTCTGCCGCTGCCTTTTCGGCGGCCGCTTTGCGCTGGGCCTCGGCCCGCCGCGCCGCTGCCTCCTGCGCGCGTTTGTCTTCCTCGGCCTTCTTCTTGGCCTGCTGGGTGGCGATGTCCGGTTCGCGCACCGTGGGGGTCGGCGCTGGCGGTGGCGGCGGCGGTGCGGGCACCGGAGCCGGCGCCGGGGCTGGCGCCGGTGGTGGTGGGGGCGGCGGCGGGGGAGGTTGCACCGCGCGCGGTGCAGCCTCGCGCGGCAGCGAAGACCACAGCTCGGCTTCGAAGGCCACCGGTGTCGCTTCCTTGTTCCAGTTCACTCCCCAGGCCAGGGCCACGATCAGTGCCCCGTGTACCAGCACCGCCAGCGTCATGGGCATGGACCAGCGGCCCGGTGGTGGAGGCTTGAAGTCGGTCGGCTCGGTGCCGCCGTGCATGATCTGGCTCAGCTGCACCTCATCCTCCCGTCTGCACCGACAGGCCGACGCGCTCGATGCCCGTGCGTCGCAAGGTGTCCATCACCTTCACCACGGTCTCGTAGCGGATGGACTTGTCCGCCGTGATGACCACCGGCACCTGGGCCGTTTCGGTCGGGCTGACCAGGCTTTGTACCGAGCGCACCTGTTCGCCCAGGTTGACCAGGGTGGCCTCGCGGCCGCCGCGCGACTCGCTGCCCTGCCGAACCTGGATCTGCTCTTCCTTGTCGATCAGCACCTGCACATAGCCTTTGGGGGCGGCGCTGGCCTGACCGACCGTGGGCAGCTCGATCTGGCTGGGGGCGATCAGGGGTGCGGTCACCATGAAGATGATCAGCAGCACCAGCATGACGTCGATGAACGGGACCATGTTGATCTCGTTCTTGGTGCGGCGGATGCGACCGCGCGAGCTGGCCATGGGGCTGTCCCCTGCCTTCAGCGGGCCGGCGCCGGTGGCGCGCCCAGGTTGCGTTGCAGGATGTTGGAGAACTCCTCCATGAAGGTCTCCATGTGGATCGCGAGCCGGTCGATGTCGTGGGTGAAGCGGTTGTAGGCCACCACCGCTGGTATGGCGGCAAACAGACCGATGGCGGTGGCGACCAGCGCCTCGGCAATGCCCGGGGCCACCGAGGCCAGGGTCACCTGGTCCATGGCCGCCAGGCCGGTGAAGGCGTGCATGATGCCCCAGACCGTGCCGAACAGCCCCACATAGGGCGCCACCGAACCCACCGTGCCCAGAAAGGACAGGTTGGTCTCCAGCACGTCGACCTCGCGCTGAAAACTGGCCCGCATGGCCCGGCGGGCGCCGTCGAGCAGTGTGCCGGGTTCGGCAATGCGCCGCTCACGCAGCTTCTGGTACTCGCGCATGCCGCTGGCGAAGATGCGTTCCATGGGGCCGCCGTGGCGCGCGCTCTGGGCCGCGGCGCTGTAGAGCTCGCTGAGGTTGGTGCCCGACCAGAATTCGCGCTCGAACTCTTCGTTGTGGGCGCGCACCCGCTTGATGGAGAAAACCTTGCGGAAGATGGCGGCCCAGCTGATGACCGACATGCCGATGAGCAGCAACACCACGGCCTGAACCACCCAGCTGGCCTCCAGCATCAGCTGGACTATCGAAAAATCTTGCGGCATGGCGTCTCTGAGGCGTTGGTCGAAAAATGGTTCAGCGGGTGGTCACGTCAGGCCCAGTGCCTGCCGCACGGCCGGTGGCAGGCGTTGGGGTCGAAGGTCGGCCGCACCGACCCAGCCAATGCGGATATGGCCTTCACACAACAAGGTATCGGGAGCGCTTTCCTGCCCCTGCAGCCAGGCAGTCTGCGCAATTGTGATCGACGCCCGCCCGCTTTCCGTGATGGCGGCTGTAACCACAAGCAAATCATCGAGACGGGCAGGGCGGTGGTAGCGCAGGGCGGTGTCGGTGACCACAAACATGCCCCCCACTTCCTCGCGCAGGCGCTGCTGGCCCACGCCCAGGTGCCTGAGCCATTCGGTGCGGGCGCGCTCGAAGAACTTGAGGTAGTTGGCATAAAAGACGATGCCACCGGCATCGGTGTCTTCCCAGTAGACCCTGACAGGCCAGCGAAACGGCACGGACGTGGTGCTATCGGTCAATTCGCCGCCTCCAGTCGTGCAATCGCTTCCTGCAGTTGTGCCATCGAATTGGCGGTGGACAGTCTCAGGTAGCGCCAGGGTGCAGCTTCGCCAAAGTCGCGACCCGGCGTGGTGGCGATCTGGCAGCGCTGCATCAGTGCCAAGGCCAGGGCCCAGCTGCCGCCCGCTTCAGGGTGGTCTGTCTGCAGCGGGATGCCCCAGCGCTCGCACCAGCGGCGCACGTCCACCCAGGCATAGAAAGCGCCGTCGGGCCGCACCGGCACGTCCAGGCCCAGGCGTTCCAGCTGCGGAATGAACCAGTCCCGCCGTGCCTTGAACTCGGCCCGCCGTGCTTCGTAGACCGCCAGGCTGTCCGGGTGGAAGCAGGCCAGTGCCGCGTGCTGGGCGATGGTGCTGGCACAGATGAACAGGTTCTGGGCCAGCCGCTCCACCGCAGGCACCAGCGCCGGGGGCAGCACCAGCCAGCCCAGGCGCCAGCCGGTCATGTTGAAGTACTTGCTGAAGCTGTTGATGCTGATGACCTCGTCACCCAGTCCATCGGGCAGTCCCAGTGCACTGTGGCCGAAGGCATCCTCGTAGCTCAGGCCGAGGTAAATCTCGTCCACCAGGGTCACGCCACCCCGTGCGCGCACGAAGCGGGCGATGCGCTCCAGCTCGTCGCGCGCGATGCTGGTGCCGGTCGGGTTGGACGGTGATGCCAGCAGCACGCCGCGGGTTGCCGGCCCCCAGGCCTGCTCCACCTGCGCGGCGCTGAGCTGGAAACGGTCGTCCGGGCCGGAGGAAATGAGCACCGCTTTGCCATCGGCCGCCTGCACGAACTGGCGGTTGCAGGGATAGCTCGGGTCCGGCATCAGCACCTCGTCGCCGGCTTCGATCAGGGCCAGACAGGCCAGCTGCAAGGCGGCCGACGCTCCGGCCGTGACCACGATGCGCCCCGGGTCGATGTCCAGCCCGAAGCGGCTGGCGTACCAGCCACTGATGGCCTCTCGCAAGGCCGGCAGGCCGGTGGCCTGGGTGTACTGGCTGCGTCCGTCATGGATGGCGCGCTCGGCCGCTGCCTGCACCAGGGGCGGCGCGGTGAAGTCCGGCTCGCCGATGTTCAGGTACAGCATGGATCGCCCAGAAGGGCCCGCCTCGGCGGCCAGCCGGGCCGCCGTCTTGGCCAGCTCCATGACGTAGAACGGCTGAACGCGCTGGGCGCGCTGGGCAAGCTTCAAGGCCATGGGATCAGCCTCTCAGGCACCTGCCGGTCGGCGCTTGGCCGAGCGCTCGCCGGGGCCGTCGGAGGCCACTTCCAGCGGGCGCAGCTGAGCGGCCAGCTTGTGCAACACACCGTTGACGTATTTGTGACCGTCGGTGCCGCCGAAGGACTTGGCCAGCTCGATGCACTCGTTGAGCACCACACGCCAGGGTACGTCCTGGCACTGGCGGAACTCGTAGGTGCCGATCCAGAGCACGCCACGCTCGATGGGCGAAATCTCGGCCAGGGGCCGGTCCAGCAGCGGGGCCAGCAGCTCGTCCAGAGCCGCTGCCTGTTCCACACAGCCGTGCAGCAGGGCGTCGAAGTGGGCGCTGTCGGCCTTGTGGAAGCCAGCCAGGTCGCGGGTGAAGCTGTCGATGTCGGTCGCCTCGTTGCGGCCCACCAGATGCTGGTACAGGGCCTGCAACGCGAACTCGCGCGCACGCGTTCGGGCCGACTTGTCGGCGGCTTTGCGGGGTTTGCCGGGTGATTCCATCATGCTCAGCCGATGTTTTCGAGCAGGTGGGCCATCTCGACCGCCACGCGTGCGGCGTCCCGCCCCTTTTCTTCCTGCCGCGCCACCGCCTGTTCCAGGTTCTCGGTGGTCAGGATGGCGTTGGCGATGGGGGTGTGGGTGTCCAGCGACACGCGGGTGACGCCCGCGCCCGACTCGTTGGCCACCAGCTCGAAGTGGTAGGTCTCGCCACGGATGATGCAGCCCAGGGCGATCAGGGCGTCGAAGTCGTCCCGCTCGGCCATGGCTTGCAGGGCCACCGGCACCTCCAGGGCGCCCGGCACCGTGACATGCGTGATGTGCTTTTCCTGTACACCCAGGGCCAGCAGCTCGGCCCGGCAGGCCTCATACAGGGCGTTGGTGATGCCTTCGTTGAAGCGGGCCTGGACGATGCCGATGACCAGCTTGCGGCCGTCGAGCAGGTCGGAGGTGCCTTTGTCTGCGCCGAACATGGTGAGTGGGTGTCCTGTAGGTGGGTTTCAGTCGTTGCGGCCGAGGAAGCCGGTGATTTCGAGTCCGTAGCCGGCCATGCTGGGCATGCGGCGCGGCGTGCCCATCAGGCGCATGCGGTGCACACCACATTCACGCAGGATCTGGGCACCGATGCCGTAGGTTCGCAGGTCCATGCGGCCGCGCTCGGGGGCTTGCGCCGAACGGGCGCAGCCTTCGAACTGGGCCAGCAACTGTTCGGCGGTCTCGCCACAGTTGAGCAGCACAGCCACACCCGCACCGGCCTGGGCCAGGTGTTTCAGGCTGGACTCCAGGCTCCAGCTGTGCATGGAGCGACCCACCTCCAGCGCGTCGAGCACAGACAGCGGCTCATGCACCCGCACGTCCACGCTTTGTTCGGTGGTCCATTGCCCATGCACCAGCGCCAGGTGCACGGCACCGTTGGTTGCGTCGCGGAAGGCGTGCGCGGTGAACTCGCCAAAGGCGGTGTTCAGGGTGCGGGTGCCGAGCTTGCTCACCAGGCTCTCTGTGCGGCTGCGGTACTCGATCAGGTCGGCGATGGTGCCGATCTTCAGGCCGTGCTCGGCCGCGAACAGCTGCAGGTCCGGCAGGCGGGCCATGGTGCCGTCGTCCTTCATGATCTCGCAGATCACCGCAGCGGGCGAGCAGCCGGCCATGCCGGCCAGATCGCAGCCAGCCTCGGTGTGGCCGGCGCGCATCAGCACGCCACCGTCCACCGCCTGCAGCGGGAAGATGTGGCCTGGCTGTACCAGGTCGTCGGCCTGGGCGTTGGCCGCCACGGCCACCTGCACGGTGCGGGCCCGGTCGGCCGCCGAGATGCCGGTGGTCACGCCCTCGGCCGCCTCGATGGATACGGTGAAGGCGGTGCCCATTTTGGTGCCGTTGCGCGGCACCATGGGGGGCAGCTGCAGGCGTTCGCATCGCTCACGGGTCAGGGTCAGGCAGATCAGGCCACGTCCGAAACGGGCCATGAAGTTGATGGCCTCCGGCGTCACGTGGTCGGCCGCCAGCACCAGGTCGCCCTCGTTCTCGCGGTCTTCTTCGTCGACCAGGATGACCATGCGGCCGGCCCGCATGTCGGCCACGATGTCTTCAACCGGTGAAATGGCCACCGGGGGCAGGGTCTGGGGTGCGTTCATGGCGTGTCCTTGGGGGGCTGACCGGCACCCAGCATGCGCTCGACGTAGCGGGCCACGGTGTCGATTTCCAGGTTGACGGTGCTGCCGGCCTGCAGATCGCCGAGCGTGGTGTGTTCCACCGTGTGGGGAATCAGGTTGATGCTGAACTCGCAGCCATCGTCGAGGTCTTCGACCCGGTTGACGGTCAGGCTCACGCCGTTGACCGCCACCGAACCCTTGTAGGCGAAGAAGCGGGCCAGTTCCAGCGGCGCCAGAATACACAGCAGCCAGCTTTCGCCCACGCGCTCGAAGCGGGTCACATGCCCGATGCCGTCGACATGCCCGGAGACGATGTGTCCGCCCAGGCGGTCGCTGGCGCGCAGCGCCTTCTCCAGGTTGATGCGGCGCCCGACGTCGGCCAGACCACCGGTGCGGGCCAGGGATTCGGCCGATATGTCGACGTTGAACCGGGTTCTTGAGGCGTCAATGGCCGTGACCGTCATGCAGGCCCCGTTCAGGGCGATGCTGTCGCCCAGACCTACGTCGTCAAGGTAGCCCGGTGGCGCCTGGATGTGCAGGCGTTTGCCGTGGTTGGAAGAAGAGCCCAGGTCGTCAAGGGCGGCGATGCGCCCCACGCCGGTGATGATGCCGGTAAACATCCCGCTATTGTCGCAGGGTTCGGCCGGGTCATCCTCGGCTGGCAGGACTGCCCCTGCGAGGCCGTGGATCAGGCGTTGCCCGGCGCCCAGTCCTGTCCGTTCAGAAAAGCATCCCGATCGCGTCCGCGGGCCAGGATGCGCAGGTCCTCGCCCACCCGTTCGACTGTTTCGAAGCGCAGTGCCAGACCATCGGCCAGGGTCGCCAGCGGGCCGAAACTCGACAGACCGGCCCCCTGCCCCAGCAGGGTGGGTGCCAGGTAGAGCAGGCATTCGTCGACCAGGCCTTCGCGCAAGAAGGAGCCGTTGAGCTTGTGACCGGCTTCCAGGTGCAGCTCGTTGACCTCGCGACGGGCCAGATCCTGCAGCAGGGCAGGCAGGTCCACCTTGCCGCCCGGTCCGGGCAGGCAGCGCACCTGGGCACCGAGCGCCTCCAGCGCCGCCCGTTCAGCGGGTTTGTCGTGTGCGCAGTAAATCCAGATCTGCCGGGGCAGGCCATGCGCAGGCGGGCCAAACAGGCGGGCTGTGGGGGGTGTCTGCAGCTGGCTGTCGACAATCACCAGGTGCGGCTGGCGCGTGGCCGGCTGCAGGCGCACGTCCAGCATCGGGTCGTCCTCCAGCACCGTGCCGATGCCGGTCAGGACCGCACAGGCGCGGGCCCGCCAGGCGTGGCCGTCGGCCCGGGCGGCTTCGCCGGTGATCCACTGGCTCTCGCCATGGGGCAGGGCGGTGACGCCGTCCAGGGACGCTGCCAGCTTCATGCGCACCCAGGGAATGCCCCGGATCATGCGGCTGAAGAAGCCAATGTTCAGCTCGCGCGAAGCGCGTGCCACGGGGTCGTCGGGTGGCAGCACCTCGACCTGGATCCCTGCGGCCCGCAGGCGCGCCACCCCCTGTCCGGCGACTTTCGGGTTCGGATCCAGTGTGGCCACCACCACGCGCGCCACGCCGGCTTCGATCAGGGCATCGCAGCAGGGCGGCGTGCGGCCGTGGTGAGAGCAGGGTTCGAGGGTGACGTGGGCGGTGGCGCCAGCGATCGTGACACCCTCAGCCCTAGCAGACTGGAGTGCAACCACTTCGGCATGTGGCCCTCCGGCTCGCTCGGTGTGGCCCTCGAACACCGCGCCGCTGGTCGTGTGCAAGCGACAAGCCACCCGCGGGTTGGGTTCCGAAACTCCGATCGAGAGAGCGGCCAAGTCCAGCAGCTTGGACCAGTTTGTCCGCTGGGGGTCAGGCAGGTCCATGGTGCTGGTGATGGGTTGGTCTGGATGGACGGCATGAGCAGCGATTCGCGGCTCCTGGTTGCGGAAGTTTCACCAATGATAGACGCCGCCACTTCGACCGTATCTGTGCAGCAGATCACACCTTCAAGCCGGGCCTATGTGCCGCCTTTCGGGAGGTTCACCGTCCATCTGAGGTTGGTGCCCACTCGTCCTGAGGGCTCGGATGGGGTATTGCCCGCTCGGTATAGTTCCAAATCAAGTAAACCTTTAATGCTCTTTTCCTGTGCTCGTCATGCACGAATCCCAAAAACCGCCTTGTCGGCCACTCCAGTCAGGCTTCACCCTCATTGAAATGATGGTGGCCATTGCCGTGCTGGCCGTGCTGCTGGGCGTGGGCGTGCCGAGTTTTCAGGCGACCATCCAGGGCAATCGCATCTCCACGACGGCCAATGACCTGGTGGCCACTTTCCAGTTTGCGCGCAGCGAAGCCGTCCGACGGGGTGTGAATGTGACGGTATGCCCCAGCAATAACCAGTCCACCTGCTCCGGGACATGGACCGATGGGTGGGTGGTGCGTGGCCCCGCGGCAGGTGATCCGCCCATCCGTATCTGGCCGGGTTTGAGGCCAGGCATGACGCTGATGGCCGGCGGCAACACGGAATTCAACCCCCTTGGGGGAGTCACCAATCCCCGCTGTTACCAGCTCGACCTGGGCAGCTATCGGCGCAGCGTGACAGTGGGCCCTGGTGGGCGCGTGAGCACCACCACGGCCGCCTGCTGAGGTGCAGGACATACGGAACGAAGCCTGATGAAACATCTGCAATCACTTTGGGGCGGTCGATGCGGGTTGCGGCGAACCCGTGTGAGGTCGCCTGGCTCAGGCCAACGCGGGGCCACCCTGATCGAGGTGCTCGTGTCTGTCGTTTTGCTGTCTTTCGGGATTGTCGGCCTCGCCGGTCTGCAGATGAACGGCACCAAGTTCAATCACAGTTCCTACCTCCGCTCCCAGGGAACTGCGCTGGCCTATGACCTTGCAGACAGGGTGAGGGCAAACCTGTGCCCCAACAGCGACATCTGTCCAGCCTACATCACCGATCAAGGCGATGTGTTCGATGGCAATGCAGGGCAACGTTGCGACAGCGTTCTGGGCGACCTGAACAACTCGGAAGACATGGCAGCTGCTGACCTGAATCAGTGGAAGCACTGTCTGGAAGACAGGCTGCCACAAGGTCGCGGCATCGTTAGTCTTCTGGCCGCTGGTACGAGCTACGAAGACCAATGCGAAGTCGAGCATGCGCCTGCGAGCCGGGATTTGCTCGTGATCGAAGTGAACTGGATCGACGGACGCATCCTTGGCGGAGGCCCAAGAGACTGTGTGGTGATCCGAACCGAGGTGAGACCGCTGTGATGACCATGTCCAAGTCCACGCCCTTCGCTGGCCGTCGGCAGGCGGGTCTCACCTTGGTCGAGCTGATGATCGGCATTGCGCTGAGCCTGGTGGTGATCCTGGCCGTGGTCTCCGTGTTTTCGGGCAGCAGGGCCAGCTATCGGCACCAGGAGTCATTCTCCGCAGTCCAGGAAACGGGTCGCATCGCGCTGGAGGTTCTGACCCGAGACCTGCGCATGGCGGGTCACCCCGGGTGTGGCAACCTGCTGTTCATGGAGCACCTCTCGAGCCTTGACGCATTGCCAGTTGACGCCCGTTTCAGCAACGAATTTGCTTTGACGGGCGACGGGAATCAAGTTTCCATTGTCAGGGGCAGTGCACAGACGGCCAATCTGGTGTCGTCGCCGGCGAACAACCAGGTCCAGGTCGACAACCTGGCTGCCCTGGGTGCAGTGGCCGTCGGTGACCGCCTCCTGATTTCTGACTGTGCCTATACGGAGGTGCTCAATGTTTCTGCGGTGGTGGGCAACACCGTCACGGCGGATGCCAACCTCTTTCGCCAGTACCGTCCGGGCTCGCGTGTCATGCGCCTGGAGCAGGTGAACTTTGCGCGATCGCCCCAGGGGGAGTTGTTGAGGAATGGACAGCCCATTGCAGGCGGTGTGCAAGTCTTGCGCTTCATGTACGGCATCCCGGGGGCAGGTACCCGCTCGGTGGTGGAGTACACCGACAGTCCGACTGCGGACCAATTGCAGTCGGCCGTGGCGCTGCGTGTGAGCATGACCGTGGCCGACGCAGCTGTTCAGAACATCCCCTTCAATTCGACGATCACGCTGCGAAACCGCGCCCCTTGAGCGATTGATTCCATGAGCAGACCACCCATCAGTCATCGTCGGCCCAGGCCATCGCGTTCGTTCGTGCGCGAAAGGCAGTCTGGTGCCGTGCTCATCGTTGGCCTGATCATCCTGGTCGTGCTGACCTTGCTGGGCGTTCAGGGCACACGCACCAACGTGGCGCAGGAGCGCATGGCGGGCAACATGCGCGAGCGCAACCTGGCTTTCCAGGCGGCCGAGGCGGCCTTGAGGGTCGGGGAGGCCCTGGATCCCGTCACGGCGGGCAACCTGACAGTGCTGGCCAGTCCGGCCGCCCTGGCCACAGACCCTGAAGCCGCCGCGAACCCAGCCGACTGGAACAACTGGACGCACGGCTCTGGACCCCCTGTCAATGGCATTGGAGTGGTCGCCAATTTTGATGATGCCTTGGTGGCTCCTCCCGTTTTTCACATGGGGCCACCAGAGTACATCCGTGTCGGCCTGACGTTGCCGCCAGAGTTTCGCCTGATTTATCCGGTGACGGCCCGGGGAGTTGGTGGACAAGCCACCAGCGTGGTGGTCATCCAGTCAGGATTCGAGCCACTGAACAACTGACCCGTGACAAACACGAGCTTTTTTGATCGACATGAAGACCTTGCCGACAAGGCAACCAGGAGAGACGAGATGAACAAGCCATCCTTGATGGGACGCATGCTGAGGCTGCTGGCGGGCTGCTTCACGGCGGCGTTCGCCCTGATCACGGGCATGGCGGGTGCCCAGGTGAACATTGCCCAGACACCGTTGTTCCTGTCCTCCAGTGCGGAACCGAACATCATGTTCATCCTGGATGACTCGGGATCCATGCACTGGGAGATCACGCCGGACGACTATATCCTGCCGTACTTCGTGTTCCGGCGGATTCCCGGCTTGTATGGTGGCGGGGACTACCTTAACTACGTGGCATCGGTCAGGTACGACGCGGCCAACTTCGATGAACGCACCAGCGCCCGTGCGCTTCGCTCACCCACAGTCAATCGCTCCTACTACGACCCCTCGGTGACCTACCGGCCGTGGGCCAGGGCCGATGGCACCAGTTTTCCCAACGCCAGTCCCACAGCGGCTTTCCACCACCCTGTCAGGACGGGTCTTGGTTCCCGGAATCTCACGGCCAATGTCACCGAATCGGCCTTCTGGGTGCATCGCAACGCCACGGGGGGTGCATTCTGTTCTGTGGTCTGTGGTGAGAATGCGCTGACTCACTACCCGGCGGTCTACTTCCGCCACAACGGGGGTGCCATCTGGGATGCTGCCAACTACACGAGAGTAGACATCATCTCCACCACCCCCAACTACAGCGGAGACGGGCGTGCCAGCCGGACCGATGCCGGCTGTTCTGGTGGCACCTGCACCTACGCCGCAGAAATCCAGAACTTTGCCAACTGGTACACCTACTACCGCTCGCGCATGCTCGCTTCCCAGGCGGGCATCGGGCGGGCCTTCTCCACACAGCCTGAAGAAATGCGGGTGGGCTTTGGCGCTATCAACAAGGGACCGACAGTCATAGACGGACGAGCGGACACCAGCACCATCATCCGGGGCGTCAGACCCTTTGCGGGCGTCGACAGGACCGCTTTCTTCAACGAGTTGTACAACGGCGTGTGGCCGCCAGCCAACACACCACTGCGCAAGGCGCTGGATGATGCGGGTCAGTACTTCAGTCGTAGCGACAACCGTGGCCCATGGGGCGCTGTACCAGGTACCGATAACTCGACTAACCACCTGACCTGCCGGCAGAGCTACACCATTCTGATGACCGATGGGTACTGGAACGAAGGCGCCGCCGCCACAGATGCAGCGCGTGCCAACGTTGACGGATCTTTGGGTCCTATCATCACCGGGCCAGACGGTCAGACCTTCCGGTACAACCCGGGGCCCCCATTCAGTGACAGTTTTTCCGATACCCTGGCCGATATCGGTATGTACTACTGGAATCGTGATCTTCGGCCCGATCTTGAGAATCGGGTGCCGACGTCGACTGTCAATCCTGCCTTCTGGCAACACATGGTCACCTACGGTGTTGGTCTGGGAGTGACCGGTTCCATCAATCCGTCGACCGCGTTCAACGCCATCACCTCAGATCCACCTGGCACCATCAATTGGCCCAATCCCACCAGCTCCAATGCAGCCAAGCTCGATGACCTGCTGCATGCGGCGGTGAACAGCCGGGGCGGCTTTTTCTCGGCGGCCGACCCGGAAACCTTTGCACGCGAACTCAGCGATGTGTTGCGCAGCATCCTGGCCCGAGTGACCGCGGCAGGTACTTCTGCTGCGGCCAGTTCGGCTTTGTTGCAGTCCGACTCCAAGCTGTTCAACGCCAGTTTCCGCAGCGACGACTGGACGGGAACGCTGGTGGCCAGAGCCCTCAATCCCACCACGGGGGAGCCTGCAACCACCACCACCTGGGACGCAGAGCAGCGCCTGGCCACACGCAATCCGGCCGAGCGCAACATCCTGACCCGAACCGAAGCGGGTACGCCTGTACTTTTCCAGTTTGCCAACCTGGGCGTTGCCCAGCGCAATGCCTTGGCGGTGAATCCGCCCGGTGCGCCGGCCACTTCGGCGACGGCGACAGACCGGGTGAACTGGCTCAGGGGTGTTGAACATCCCCAGTTGCGCAACCGCACGGTGGATGGAGCGGTCCGACGCCTGGGTGACATCATTGGTTCGGACCCTCAATTTTTGTCCAAGCGTGACTTTGGCTACAGCCTGCTGCCAGGCACTGAAGGCAGCAGCTACCGCAGCTTCCGAAGCAGCGCCGCCTACAGAAATCGGGTCGATGCCCTGCTGGTGGGTTCCAACGGCGGCAAGTTCCATGGCTTCAATGCCGACACCGGTGCCGAGCTCTTTGCCTTTGTGCCCAGTGAGCTTCTGTTGCCGACCGGATCGGGCACCCACGCCCAGGTCAACGAGCTGATGCGCACCGACTACACCCACCGCTACTATGTGGATGGTGCCGCGACCATCAGCGATGTCTACACCGGTGGTAGCTGGCGGACGGTTGCCGTGGGCACCATGGGCGCTGGCGGGCGGACCGTGTTTGCGATCGACGTCACCAACCCGAGCAGCGTCACGGAAAGCCGTGTGTTGTGGGAGTTCACCCACGCCAATGTGGACTGTGTGGCCAACCCGAATGGCACGAGCGGCAGTCGGTCCTGCCGTGACATCGGCTATGGTGTCACCAAGCCTCGGATCGTACGCATGATCAACGGCCGCTGGGCTGCCGTCTTCGGCAATGGCTACAACAGCGCAGGTCACCGCGCCCGCATGATGGCCGTGGACATCGCCACCGGTCGCCTGCTCTACAACATCACCATGCCCGACGGAGCCAGCCTCAGCCTGCCCAATGGCATGGGACCTGTGGAAACCTCTGACTGGCCCGCCAACGACCTGTCTCTGTCCAATGCCTACGCCGGAGATCTGCTCGGCAACGTGTGGCGTGTGAACTTCAGGACCACAACCCCAACCGTCACGCGCTTGTTCACGGCCGTGGACGCGGGGGGCCAGCGCCAGCCCATCACGTCCCGTCCAAGGGTCGCGCTCAAGCCGGGTACGGCATCCGACGTGGTCGTGGTGTTCGGAACGGGCAGCTTTTTCCGTGTCGGCGACGACTCCACGGTATCACCCCAGGTGCAGACTCTGTACGGCGTGTTCGACTCGGCCTCGACTGCGGTCACTGGAACCCTGCGCGGCCAGCTCAGAATGCAAGAAATCTCTACCAACGCCAGTGAGCAGACCGTCAATGGAACGACATTCCCGGCCGGCAGCCTGCGCTACGTCACGGAAAACGAACTGGCGCCCAATGACCGGGGCTGGTTCATTGACCTGCCCGTCTCGGGTGAGCGGGTGATCAGCGAGCCGACTTTCCCGACAGGAGCCATTCAGCGTCGGGTGCGTTTCACCACACTCATTCCTGACGATGATCCGTGTGGTAGTGGTCGCCAGGGTTTCCTGATGGACATCGACTTGCTCAGCGGTGGTCGTTTCAGCTCCCCGGTGTTTGATCTTTCCGGAGATGGCGCCTTCGACAGCAACGATCAACCTGGAGGGCAGAGCCCGAGCGGCATCGCCGGACCGACCGGTGAAACCCTGATTCCCGTGCGCAAGCCCGACGGCAACACCGAGGGACTCTACAAGGGTGACGGTACCCGCCTGGTCGATGGCTCCAATGAGTCGGGGCCAGCTGGCCGGCAGTCGTGGCGTCAGCTGCGTTGATGAACCAAGGAGGGCCTCCAACATGATCCCCAGAATGAAACTGCTGTTGTCCACTTGCCTTGTTGCCATGTCCGGGTGGGCCAGTGCCGCAACGCCCTTGGTCGAGGTCCAGACCGTGGGTGTGGTTCAGCAATGGGCGCCCGGTGCGCGTGCCATCAGGGTGGATGGCGTTTCGTTTCAGACGGCGGCCGATTTCCAGGTTCTGGACAACAAAGGACGAAAGTTGAGTATTCAGTCGGTCCGTCCGGGTATGCGCGTCATGGTGTTGAGCGTGGAAGGGCGTGCCATGCAGGTCGTGGTGGAACCCGGTAGGGAATCCGCTGTTGACAAACCGCAACGATGACGGGAACAGCCATGCAGAAGAAAGTTCAGCGCGGCTTCACGCTGGTGGAGGTGATGATCGTGGTGGCAATCATCGCCATCCTGGCGGGTATTGCATACCCTTCCTATCAGGAGTACGTGCGACGAGCTGCCCGTGGTGATGCCCAGGCCGACATGATGCAGCTCGCCCAAAATCTGGAGCGCTTCTTCACCCAACACAACCAGTACGCGGCCACCCGCGCTGGTGTGGCTTACGTGCTGCCAATCACCCAGAGCCCACCCGGTGCTGGTGTCCGATACAACTTCAATATCGTCTTTCCAACGCCCCAGACCTACGTGCTGCAGGCTGTGCCGACGCCATCGCAAGCGGTCGACGTGTGTGGAACACTGACGATCAACCAGTTGGGGCAAACAACGCCAGTGAACGGAACGAACGGCAGGCCCTGCTGGTAGGGCCGGCCATGGGTTCCCCTTTGAAGGGGATGCGCTGACCCTTTGTCTTACTTAGCATGCGCTCCCAAAGGGGGATAGGCATGCAATGGAAGACCAATAGGCGAAGCTGCTGTCGAGGCGTGACACTGATCGAGTTTCTGGCTGTGATGGCGGTTCTGGCCATTTTGCTGGGCATCAGTTTACCGTCAATGCGGCTATGGATCGATGGTGTTCGGGTGGGCGCTCTGGCGAGGGGGCTGCTGACCGATCTGCAGTTGACCCGCAGCGAAGCCATTCGCCAAGGGGAGCGCGTGGTACTGTGCGCTGCATCGTCTCCCGACGCTTGCGCTCAACAGCCAGGGTGGCACCAGGGGTGGCTGATGTTTGTGGACAGAAACAACAATGCGCGACGGGATGACGGGGAAACCGTTCTTCGCTACCACGGACCCGCACCATCAGGCTGGACTGTCCGTGGAAACAGACCTGTGGCTGGATTCGTTTCTTACGATCAACTGGGAGCAACCCGGCTGGTCAGCGGTGCGTTTCAGGCCGGATCCATTCTGCTGTGTCCAGACGGCTTGTCATCAAGGTCCTTGCATGCCCGCCGCATTGTGATCAGCAGTGCCGGCCGTCCCCGAAGCGAGCTGGCCAATGACCCACAAGCGTGTGACTGATGCGGCAATGGATGCGTCTCAGCGCCTCACCTCATCCACCAGGGCACGGAACTCGTCGATGTCTTCAAAGCTGCGGTAGACGCTGGCGAAGCGGATGTAGGCCACCTTGTCGAGCTTCTTGAGTTCGCGCATGACCATTTCGCCGAGTTTGGTGGACGCCACCTCGCGCGCGCCCAGGTTGAGCAGCTTCTCCTCGATGCGTTCGATGGCGGTGTCGACCTGCTCGGTGCTGACCGGTCGCTTGCGCAGGGCCAGGGTGAAGGAGGCGCGCAGCTTGTCGGCCACGAAGTCCACACGCCGGCCGTCCTTCTTGACCACCGCCGGGAAGCTCACTTCGGGGCGTTCGTAGGTGGTGAAGCGCTTCTCGCAGTGGCCGCACTGGCGGCGTCTGCGGATGAAGTCGGCTTCTTCCGAGACACGGGTCTCCACGACCTGGGTCTCCAGATGACCGCAGAAGGGGCATTTCATGGTTGTGGATCCCCGCGTTCGCGGGGATGACGGAAGCCGTCTCGGTAGGGACGGGTGCAGTCTCGGATGGGACGAGCCCGGTCTCGGACAGGGCGGGTGCAGTCTCGGACAGGACGGGTGCGGTCTCGGACAGGACGGGTGCCGTTGCGTGGATGAAGGGGGCCCGGCGCATGGCAAGCGGCTTCGGATGCACACGCGCAGGACTCACTGGCAGGCAGCGCAGCCTTCTGCCAAGGTGTCGTCACTCCCGCGAAAGCGGGAGTCCATGTCGCAGCACCCTGTACCCTCACCGGTAGACGGGGAAACGGGCGGTCAGGGCATTGACCTTGGCCCGCACCGCCTCGATGTTGGCCGGGTCGCGCGGGTTGTCCAGCACGTCGGCGATCAGGTTGGCGGTCAGGCGGGCTTCCTCGTCCTTGAACCCGCGGGTCGTCATGGCCGGGGTGCCGATGCGCACGCCGCTGGTGACCATCGGCTTTTCCGGGTCGTTCGGGATGGCGTTCTTGTTGATGGTCATGTGGGCGTTGCCCAGCACGGCCTCGGCTTCTTTGCCGGTGATGCCCTTGGCCCGCAGGTCGACCAGCATGACGTGACTCTCGGTGCGTCCGCTGACGATGCGCAGGCCCCGTTCGGTCAGGGTTTCGGCGACGATGCGCGCATTTGTCAGCACTTGCTGCTGGTAAGCCCTGAATTCGGGGGCCAGTGCTTCCTTGAAGGCCACTGCCTTGGCGGCAATCACGTGCATCAGCGGACCGCCTTGCAGGCCTGGGAAAATGGCGCTGTTGATGGCCTTCTCGTGCTCGGCCTTCATCAGGATGATGCCGCCACGCGGGCCGCGCAGGCTCTTGTGGGTGGTGGAGGTGACCACGTCGGCAAAAGGCACCGGGTTGGGGTAGACGCCCGCAGCGATCAGGCCGGCGTAGTGGGCCATATCGACCATGAAAATGGCGCCGACTTCCTTGGCGATTTTCGCGAAGCGTTCGAAGTCGATGCGCAGGCTGTAAGCGGAGGCGCCCGCAATGATCAGCTTGGGGCGGGTTTCACGCGCCTTGGCTTCCATGGCGTCGTAGTCGATCTCTTCTTTGTCGTTCAGACCGTAGGAGACGACGTTGAACCACTTGCCCGACATGTTCAGGGCCATGCCGTGGGTCAGGTGGCCGCCTTCGGCCAGGCTCATGCCCATGATCGTGTCGCCGGGCTTGAGAAAAGCCAGGAAAACGGCTTCGTTGGCGGAGGCCCCGCAGTGCGGCTGCACGTTGGCGGCGTCGGCGCCGAACAGCTGCTTGACGCGGTCGATGGCCAGTTGTTCGGCCACGTCCACATACTCGCAGCCGCCGTAGTAGCGCTTGCCGGGGTAGCCCTCGGCGTACTTGTTGGTCAGCTGGGTGCCTTGGGCGGCCATCACCGCCGGTGACGCATAGTTCTCGCTGGCGATCAGCTCGATGTGGTGTTCCTGGCGGGCGTTCTCGGCCTGGATGGCGGCGAACAGCTCGGGGTCGGTGTGCTCGATGGAATGCTTGCGGTCGTACATGGTTGGCAGTCGTCGGTGGAGTGAACCCCGCGCGGACAGATGCTTGTCCGGCGGATGCTGCCCAGGCGAACGGCTGATCGCCCGCGAAGGCGGGCGGCGCGCTTCCCAGTGGTTGTTCGGCCCGACCCGAATGGGTCCTTGGCCGGGGTCCACGTCAGCCGCAGTGGCCGGTCGGTCCCAAACCGCCAGCACCACGCCTATCGCCAGTCGCGCGCTTGCCGATTTTAAGTCAAGACACGGCCAGGCGTGGTGGTGCCTGCCCCGTGCGCCGGCGCAATCAGGAGCGCAGGCCCTGTGTCTGCGTGGTGGTGGCCACCGGAGAAGCCGTGGCCGGGCCGGGTGTCGGGGCTTGCTCCACCAGATCGGTCGTGTCCTCGCTCGGTGTGACCCGAGGCGCAATCACAGGAATGGTCCAGGTTGGCTCGACATGACGGGGTGCCGGCCGTCCCATCGCCACATGCTGAAGCCGGGTGTGCTCAGCCATGACCTTGTTGATGTAGTCCGCGCCATCGGTGCTGACCGCACCCACATACAGGCGCAAGCCTCCTTCGATCGAGCCGGCGCGGCGAATGCAGTCCTGCAGCACCTGCACGCCCACGCGAAGATTGGTCAGAGGGTCAAACGCTGCCAAGGCACCGCCAAAATTCTCATATTTCTCGGTGTGCACGCGGGTGAGCACTTGCATCAGCCCCTGCGCACCCACCGGGCTTTGGGCAAACGGGTTGAATCGCGATTCGATGGCCATCACCGCCAGGATCAGGGTCGGGTCGATGCGCACCTGCTCACCGACCCGGAAGGCCTCGGCCACCAGCACAGCGAGTGGTTCTGGCGCCACACGGTACTTGCGGCTGAGCCAGTGGGCGACCATGGCCTGCTGTTCGGGCAGGGTGTGGGGAAGAACCGCAGTGGCCCGGTCTGCCGCCGTTGGATCGACCATGATCATCTTGGCGTTCTGCGAGGCTTCGTGCCGGGCCACCAGCCAGTCGAGCAGGTGCTGCTCTGCGTTCTGCCGCAAATCGCCGCGCGCGGCCAACACGATCAGACCCACGGCCAGGCCGATGCCGAGCAGGGCCAGGCCATTGTGGGTCACCACATAGATGCCGCGACTGAAGTCGGCCGCCGTCATGCGCAGGGTGCTGCGCCAGGAGTTGGGTGCCGTGGCGGTCAAGGGGTTCGGGTTCGCTGTCATGGGTTCGTTCCTTTGGGGTCGGTCCAATGTGTGAAATCGGACTGGCTCTTCGAGGTTCGCTATCGCAGGCTCTCCCATCTGGAGGGCGCAGGACTCAGCCGGGATCGGCAGCGACAGGGTTAACCCGGAGTCCGAGACCGGGTCGGGGCGGATTATCAAATCGCACTAAATAAACAGTCAAGTTTTAAAAACGGATGTTTACTGCTTTTGGTTATTATAAATTGACGGCACTCAGGATGCTGCGGCTTCGGTAGCAATAGAGCGTCAAGCTGGGCGCTTCGTGGCGGCACCCAGCTGTTCCGCCGTGCAGTGACCGTTCGTCGCTCAACTCCGACCGTTGAGGCTGCATCGGGCCCCGATGTTGGCTCGGCATGAAGGGCCCGTGTCCCATTGGAAATTTCCATGGGTCTGTCGGTCTGGGGATATTGAAGTCAGGCGTGTGTGCGGTTAAGCTTGACTCACCCGCCGTTACGACGGGTTTGCCGGCTCAGGGGTTCAGCCCACGACCGGTTCCATTGGGGAGCAATCCATTGCTTCCTGGCCGTCAAGACGAACATCTCTTGCCGGCCCCCCGACGGCAAGTGCATGTTGCCCGCCGTCCACCCCGGCAGACCTGGTCTGCCGGGGTTTCTTGTTTGGGCTCGGGCGTCTGTGAAACGGCGACAATACAGGCCAAGCTGTCCATCTTCGGGCAATTGCCCACCTCCCTGTCAGTCGAACCTGTCGACCCCATCTGCCGTGAACTCGCCCAGTCTTTCTTCCAACACCACAGCCAACCATCTGGACTCCCTCACTTCCGGCGTGTTTTCTGCGCCGACATCGGGTGAACGCTTGTCGCGGGTCCAGGCCTGGCTGGCATGCGACCCAGCCATTGAACAGCTGCAAGAGGTATTCAAGGAGCTGTCTCATCGGGATCGTGGTGCGGCCAAGCTGGTCAAGGAGCGCCTGGACGACATGCGCAGGCAGAAGGGGCAGGAGCAACTGGCCCAGGAATGGGGCCAGAAGGCCAGGGACCTGCTGAGTCAGGAGCGGCTGAATCTCGCCGATGCGCTGGCCTGGCAGCGCGATGCCGCCCGGGCCGGTGCGCCACTGTCCAAGGAGCCTCTGAGTGAGCTCAAGGCCGCATTGACCGACAGGGTCAAGGCGATCGAAGATCTGCAGCACCGCGTTCAGGTCGAGCGGGAGGCTGCTGTTCTTCTGGCGCAACGCATCGAGGTCCTGTCCACCAAGTCATGGCGTGACGCTGTGCAGGTGGCCCAGTCACTGGACGCGGACGTGGACAACTGGCTGGCCCAGGTGGACGCATTGTCGGCCGATGCGCAATGGGGCAGCATTGAGCCTCGCTTCGTGACCATGATCGATACCTCGCGAAGCCAGCTGCAACTGGTGCGCGAAGCATTTCAGGCCGCCCTGGCGCAAGCCGTGGCAGCCGAGGCCGATCCACAGGCCGAGCTGCCCGCCGTGCCGGTGTGGGCAGATGAGCTGCGGGCCGCCCGTGGTGAGGCGCCGGCGGCCGACGGCCACGGCGCTGATGCGGGCAAGACCAGGCCTGCGGCCGAGCCGAACCCGGCACTGGACCATGCCTTGCAGCGGCTGGAGCAGGAGTTGGCTGAGGGCCATGGGAAGTCGGCGCCGAAAGCGGCCGCCGAGGTGCGCCATCTGCTCAAGGGCTTGGGCCGGCAGGTCCATCGGGATCAGGAGTCCCGTGCCCATGCCCTGCTGACCCAGGCCGGGGAACTGGAGGGCTGGCAGCGCTGGCGCGCAGACCAACTGCGTGAGGAACTGGTGGCCAAGGCAGAGGGCCTGCTGTCCGCACCCGAAGGGCAGCGCCTGGGCGGGCGCAAAATGCAGGAGACGCTGCGCGCACTGCGTGAGCAGTGGAAAGCCACCGATCAGGGCGGTCAGCCCAATCACGCGCTCTGGCGGCGCTTTGACGAAGCCTGCACCCAGGCGCACAAAGTGGTCGAAGAGTGGCTGGCGCAGGTACGCCAGCAGGCCGAGGCGCACAAGACGCAGCGTCTGGCCATCATCGATGAGGTCAATGCCTGGATCCAGGCCCACCAGGACGACACCGACTGGAAAGCCCAGATCCGGGCGCTGCATGGCTTTTCGGAGCGCTGGCGTGCGGCCGGGCATTTGAGCGAGAAGGCCTTTGCCGACATGCAGTCCCGCTGGAAGGAGGTCATGCACCTGGCCCACCAGCGACTGGAAGCGGCGCAGGCGCAGAGCACCGAGCGGCGTCGCGCCCTGATCGATGAAGCGCAAGCCCTGGCCGCATCGGACAGCTGGCGCATCGATGCGGTCAAGGATCTGCAAAAGCGGTGGCAGGCCGAGGCCCATGCGGTTCCACTGGACCGCAAGCACGAGCAGAAACTCTGGGATGCTTTCCGCCAGCCCATCGACGCGGCCTTTGCCCGAAAGGACCAGGCCCGAACACAGCAGGCGGCGGCCTTGAGCGAGCACGACCAGCAGGTGTTGCAACTGGCCCGGGCTCTCGATGAGGCCACGGCCTCGGGGGATACCGGCCGGATCCGGGCCGCCGTGGCGGCCCTGGAGGCGGCTGTGGCCGGGCAGGCAGGCGCGCCGTCGTCGGCACCCGCTGCCCCGGTGTCGGCTGCGCCTGAAGCCGCTCAGGAGGCGGCACAGCCGACGGCCTCCCCGGCGGCACGGGCCGCCCGACCGCTGGTGGCTGTCCGTGGCGATGACCGGCCCGGTGCCCGCCGTCAGGAACCCGCAGTGCGAGACGACCGCCGGGACACGCGCCGCACCGATCGCCGGGAGGGTCCGGGACGTGACCCGGGTCGGGCCGAGCGCGGTGGCTGGGCAGCCCGCGGTCCGCGTCTGGGTGATGTGGCTTTTCGTGCCCAGCGCCAGGCGCTGGAATCGGCACAGGCGGGTCTGCGCAAGCTGGCCGCGCAGGCCCACGGCGAGGTCCTGACCCAGTTGCTGGAGGCGTGGGCCGACCGGGATGCCGAGAAAATGCCCAACGCACAGGCCCTGGGGTCCCGCGTGACGGCGGCCGGGCGGGCCAGCTGGGTGGCCGCGTTGGGCCCGGCCTCAGGCTCGGCCTCGGAAGCCTTGCTTCGACTGGAGATGGCCGCCGAGTTGCCCAGCCCGGCCACCCATCTGAATGACAGGCGCCAGCTCCAGCTGCAGCTGTTGACACGTCGCAACCAGCCCGGGCCGGCCGAGACCTGGGTGCAGGATGCGGCCACTGTGCTCGGGACGGCGCACGAAGCCGAGGCCGCCCGTCGCCTGCAGGCGGCGCTCAAGGTGCTGATGCGGCGCTGAAGATGGATGCGGCAGTCGGGCCCGGTCGATGACCGCCAGCCCGGGTAGGGTCAACGGCGTGTTCCAGTTGACCTGCTGCAGAGGTCAGGGAGGGGACTGATTGCCTGACAGGAAAAACGCGTCGTACAGGGTCCGCAACTCGGGAAAGGTTTCGGCGAAGCGCACCCGGTTGACGAAGTAGGCTTCGCAGGTGACCGCAAAGAACTCGGCCGGGTCGGTGGCGGCATAGGCATCGAGCCAGGGCCGCTCTCCACCGAAACGCTCGGCCATGGCGACGGACTCGCGAAACCGGTCGTAGCTTTCCTGCATGGTGGCACGCCATCGTTCGCGGGCGGCCTGGGCGGTGGGCAGGCCGAGAAACCCGGGGCGCAGCACCGGTGCGCCGTCCGGATAGCCGCCTCGCGACATGCCGCGCATGTCGATTTTGTGTGCGAACTCGTGGATCACCACGTTCGTGCCCTGGTGGGCCGCTTCCCCGGCACGGGCCACTTCTTCCCAGCTGAGCATCAGCGGCCCCCGGTCCATGGCCTCGCCGGCCAGCGTTTCTTCGTAGTGGTGAACGACACCATGCGGGTCGGTGACCACACGCCGTGCGATGGCGGCGCCCGGCTGCACCACGATGCCGACAAAGTCGCCATACCAGTCCAGTGCCGCGATCCGCTTTCGGGAGTCGTTGCTGCCGGGTGGGGCGGTCAGGTGCAGCAGTGGAAGACAGGCCTGGGCCGCGATCGACAGCGCCATGACATCGGTGATGTGCAGCCCGTGTGCGCCGTGGAACTCCTTTTCCTCCAGGAAGTGCGAACAGAGCAAGCGCAAGTCCTGCTGCTCTGTTTCGCTCAGCGACTGCAAAAAGGGCAGTTGCTTCAAGGTGTGAACCCACAGGCGCGCTGGCACCGGGACCGGCCGGCGCCAGCGCCGGGGCAGGCAGGCGCGCAGCGCACGCCGCAGGCGGAACCAGGGTGTGGGCGCTCGCATCAGGCCGAGGTCAGCAGCGCAAGACGGTGCCACCCTTGCGC
Source organism: Burkholderiales bacterium (assembly GCA_030604135.1). Classification (GTDB taxonomy): domain Bacteria; phylum Pseudomonadota; class Gammaproteobacteria; order Burkholderiales; family Burkholderiaceae_C; genus Hydrogenophaga. The sequence goes on from JAUVWL010000004.1 coordinate 66,629, forward strand.
GTCCAGGCGGAGCACCTCGGCGCGGGGTGGTTGTCCACCTGCGTCCCAGTCGCTGAGCACCACGCGCGTGAGGCCAGGGGACAGTTCATGAACATCGGGACGGTGGGTGTGCCCATGAACGAGTGTGGAGCAGCCGGCCAGCCTGAGCCAGTCGATGGCAGCTTGCGCATCGACATCGGCCCAGGCCTCGGGACCGCCAAGCTGGCGTTGACGCTCCTGACTGAGCTGACGCAGCTGCCGCGCCACCGCTGCGCGTTCGGCCAGGGATTGCTGGAGAAAGTGGCTTTGCCACATCGGATCGCGCACCTGTTGGCGAAAGACCATGTAGTCGGTGTCGGCCAGGCAGAGTGCGTCACCGTGGCTCAACAACCACCGATGACCCTGCAGTTCCAGTTTCGCGGGATCCTGCAGCAGGCGCATGCCGCAGCGTTGCAAGCCTTCCGAGCCCAGCAGGAAGTCGCGGTTGCCTGCCATGAACCAGACCGGCTTGCGCCGCGCATGGTCGGCCAGCAGGCGGGCGCAGCCTTGCCAGAAGCTGGCGGCGACCCTGTCGCCGTCGCTCAGGGCTCCGGTGCCAGGCGCTGTCGACAACACGTCGTCGCCGATCCAGACCTCGAACAGGTCCCCCAGGATGATCAGCGCGTCGGACTGCCGCGCCATGGGGCCGTTCAGATAGTCTCTGAGCGCCGCCAGCGTGTCCGGCTCGTCCGGGTGCAGGTGCAGGTCCGAGATGATGTCCACCGCTTGCCAGTCGGGCAGCGCCGGAACCACGTCGATGTCAGGCTGGGTCAGCGCATGCATGCTCTTCACGCGCGACCGGGGGATGGTGGAAGACCTCTCAGCGCCTCAAACAGCGACAGCCTTCTCGATGAGCACATCCTGCTTGGGCACATCGTCGTGAAAACCGCTGCGACCGGTGGCCACGGATTCGATTTTCTTGACGATGTCCGTGCCACCGGTGACCTTGCCGAAAACCGCATAGCCCCAACCCTGGGCGCTGGGCGCGGTGTGGTTGAGAAAGCCGTTGTCGGTGACGTTGATGAAGAACTGGGCAGTGGCCGAGTGCGGGTCGCTGGTGCGCGCCATGGCCACCGTGTAGACGGCGTTCTTCAGGCCGTTGTTGGCCTCGTTGGTGATCGGCTCGCCGGTGGGTTTCTGTTTCATCCCGGGCTCGAATCCACCGCCCTGGATCATGAAGCCGGGGATGACACGGTGGAAGATGGTGTTGTCGTAGTGTCCCTTGCTGACATAGGCCAGGAAGTTGGCGGTCGACTGGGGTGCTTTTTCGGCGTCAAGTTCGAGCGTGATGACGCCCATGCCAGCGATGTGCAGTTCGACTTGGGGGTTGGCCATGTTCATTTCTCCAGGGTGACTTTGTTGATGGTGACGGGGGTGGTGGGCACGTTCTGGTGTCCACCGCGGTTGCCGACGGCCACCTTGCGGATGGTGTCCACGGTCTCCATGCCTTCGACCACCTTGCCGAACACGGCGTAGCCGTGGCCGTCGGGTCGTGGAGCGTTCAGACCGTCGTTGTTGGCGACGTTGATGAAAAACTGGGCCGTGGCCGAGTTCGGGTTGGGCGTGCGCGCCATCGCAATCGTGCCGCGGTCGTTCTTCAGTCCGTTCTGGGCTTCCAGCGGGATCGGACCGCGGGTGGGCTTCTGTGTCATGTCGGCGGTGAAGCCGCCACCCTGGATCATGAAGCCGTCGATCACGCGGTGGAACACGGTGCCTTCATAGTGCTTGTCCTGCACGTACTGCAGGAAGTTCTCCACCGTCCTGGGGGCTTTGTCGGGGTACAGCTCCAGCACGATGTCACCAGCCGAGGTGTTCAAGCGGACCTTGGGGTTGGCCGACTGGGCGTGGGCGGCGGTCAGGGGCCAGACCAGCGAGACGGCCAGGGCGCTGGCCAGAACGGGCAGTTTCACGCGCGCCAGGCGCGCAGACAGGGACAGGCTCATCAGGCGTTTCCTTCGAAGAAGATCTTCCAGCGGTCGTTTTCAAGTATCCAGTATTGACGTCGGGTCACACCCCTCGAACTGCCCTGAGGCACTTCACCAAAAGTGACCACCATGGTGTTGTCGCTGTCCTGCCAGTTCAGAATGGACAACTCCTTGAGTTCGATCGGACGTGCACCGCGTGAACGCAGTTCGCCGGCGTTGCGGTCCCACCAGGCCTGCAGGTCACGTCCCTGGGCCCGGAAACGCGGTGAATAGAAATCGCGCAAGCGGTCGGTGTCGGCCTGGCTGCGGGCCTGTCGCCAGTCTTCCAGGGTGGCTTCGAACTGCTGCCTCTGCCTGTCGATGGCATCGGCATCCACCCACTGCAGCTCGGGCGCGATCACCACTGGTGTGGTGCGAATCTGCACCGTGCGCAGCAGGCGCTCGAGGTCGGGGTTGGACAGGACCACACAACCGTCGGACGCCAGCGGTGCACGAACGAACTGCTCGCGTGGTGTGCCATGCAGCCAGATGCCGCTGCCGGTCTTGCCCCTCTGAAGGTCCAGGGGGTTGGGGTAATTGATGGGCAGGGCCCCCACGCCGTACAGGTCAGGCAGGTTGCGTGGGTTCAGGTTGCTGGTGATGTAGTAGACGCCCAGCGGTGTGCGCTTGTCGCCCTCCACCTCTTTCTCGATACCCGACAGACCCACGGAGATGTAGAAGTCACCCAGCAGCCGCAATCGGGGCGCGCCTGTCGTGTCGGGACGCCCCTGGTTTTCAAACAGGTAGAGGCGCGAACGCGAAGCGTCGATGGCGATGGCATGCCGTGACTGCGAGGAGAGAGCCAGAAATTGCGTCGGAACACTGCCTTCGGGTGGGCGTTCGGTCAGAGCCCGGATGCGGCGTCGGGACTCGTCACGCAGGGCCTCAAGCTGTTCGAGGGCAGCCTCGGCCTTGGTATCGGGGACATCACCGAGCCGTCGGACCGGTCTGGACTGCAGGCTAAGGAGGTCGCCCAGCACCAGTTGGGCCAGCTGAAAGTTGGGGTGATCACGAACCAGGCCTTCTGCCATCGCCAGGGCCTGGCGGTGCTCGGCCCGGCCGATGCGCTGGTAGATCTCGATGAGGCGCGCCTCGGCGGCTCCCAGCAGGGGAATCACGTCGCCAAAGCGTTCGTCCGCCAGGCTGAATGGCTGCAGGCCTGCGCGGTCGATCACCGAGGTCTGCTGCGCGCTCGGGTCGGTGCGCGCGATGGCTGTTTCAATGAAAGACGGAAGACTCAGCGGCGCAGTGCTGACCTGTGTTCCGTCTGGGGTACCCGACAGCCAGTTCGGTAGACGGCTGGGCGCGCCGCTGCCCCACAGCAGAACGCCCCCCAGCAGCACCGCCAGTGCCGTTGTGGGCCACAGCAGGCGTCGGCGCGACGCCCGGCGCGGCGCAGACCACGACGCAGGCATCGACGAGGGCAGGGTGGCGTGGCCTTTCTGACTTGAACGCCAAGCGACCATCAGGATCCCGTGGATTCGCGTACGATGAGCCAGCGGTCACCGCTTCGCACCAGATCGAGTGTCTTGCGGCTGGTGATGTTCAGGTTGTCGGAGTTGTAGACCTGACGGAAGCGCGCTGTGGCACGATCGCCTTCGACCGAAACATCCATTTCGCTGACATCCACGCTGATTCGCTGGCGGGGGACGATGCGCGCACGCCGCTCCGCCTCCCAGGCGGCGCGGGTCTGTCCGCCGGCGGGCGTGAAGTTGGGCGCATAGGCACCAAGGTAGTCGGCCATGTTGCGTGCCGACCAGGCGCGGGCCCAGGCTTGAACCGCCGATTCGATGGCGTCGCTAGCGCCGGGAGACGGTGCCGCCGGCGCCGCTGTGGGGGGCTCGACCGGGCGGCTCGGGGCGGCCGCCGGTGCCGGTGCAGGTGCAGGTACAGCGGCAACCGCAGTGCCTTGCGCGCCGCGGCTGTCGGCGCCAAACAGGTTGCGGATCAGGCTGAGTTTGGGCGCCACGCCGGTGTTGGTCCCGTCGAGTTGCAGGGCCTTGCTGTAGGCCTGGCTGGCCAGCTTGGCGTACACGTCACCCAGGTTTTCGTGGGCCGTGGCGTAGCTCGGGTTTGTGCGAATGGCCATTTCAAGGGCCACCCTGGCCTTGTCAAACTGGCTCTGGCTGGCATAGAGCACGGCCAGGTTGTTGTAGGGCTCGGGCAACTCCGGGAAGTCTTCGGTGAGCTTCAGAAAGGTCGCGATGGCGTCACCGGCACGGCCGCTTTCGGTCTGGATCACGCCTTTGAGAAAGCGCATCTGGGGATCGCGCGGCCTGCTGCTGAGGTACTGATCGGCCTTGGTCAGTGCTTCGCTCAACTGTCCGGCACGGATCAGGCGGTTGACTTCCGCGTAGTCCTCGGTCTGGGCATGCGCCAGACCCATGCCGAGCGATGCGCTCACGGCCATGGCAACCGCCAGGCGACGCCACGAGCGGCCCAAGCCCGAAAAGCTGGTGGCCGTGGAAATGGGGGTGCTTTTCACTCGATCTGACATGGGACCTCGGTTACTGGGAGCAGGAGGGCGGCATCGGCGGAACAAAACAAGACCGGGGACGCCGCGCGCTCGGGTCGCGCGGTTACCGGCCCTGCCAAAGGGTGGCTGGCTATACTGGCGCATTGTATCTGAGGGGTCGCCTCCGGCGCCATGGGTGCAGCAGGCTGCCGCAATCGCTCCGTCGAGGGCTTTGCCGGCATGCGATCCCGATACTTCCCACCATGTCCCTGTCCATTTACAACTCCCTGAACCGTCGCCTGGAGACCTTCTCCCCGATCGAACCCGGTCATGTGCGCATGTACGTCTGCGGCATGACGGTCTACGACCTGTGCCACCTGGGTCACGCACGCTCCATGCTGGCCTTCGATGTGGTGCAGCGCTGGCTCAAGGCCAGTGGCTACCGTGTGACCTATGTGCGCAACGTGACGGATATCGACGACAAAATCATTGCCCGCGCGGTGAAGAACGACGAGACCATCACCGCGCTGACCGACCGCATGATCGACGCCCTGCACCAGGACGCCGATGCACTGGGCATCGAACGCCCGACCTTCGAGCCACGCGCCACCGAATATGTGCCGCAGATGCTGGACATCGTGCGCCGTCTGGAAGGCAAGGGCCTGGCCTACCGCAGCCCCAATGGGGACGTGAACTACGCGGTGCGCAAGTTTCCCGGCTACGGCAAGCTCTCGGGCAAGTCGCTGGACGACCTGCGGGCCGGTGAACGGGTGGCGGTGGACGACGGCAAGCAGGATCCGCTGGACTTCGTGCTCTGGAAGGCCGCCAAGGCCGACGAGCCGGCCGAGGCCAAGTGGGACAGCCCCTACGGCAGTGGACGTCCCGGCTGGCACATCGAGTGCTCGGCCATGAGCTGCCAGATGCTGGGCGAGAGTTTCGACATCCACGGCGGCGGCGCCGACCTGCAGTTTCCGCACCACGAGAACGAGATCGCCCAGAGCGAAGGTGCCACGGGCCAGCCGCTGGCGCGCTTCTGGATGCACAACGGCTTCGTGCGGGTGGACAATGAAAAGATGTCCAAGAGCCTGGGCAACTTCTTCACCATCCGCGAGGTGCTGCAGAGCTACGACGCCGAGACGGTGCGGTTCTTTGTGCTGAGGGCTCACTACCGCAGCTCGCTCAATTACAGCGACGCCCATCTGGACGACGCACGCGCCGCGCTCAAGCGCCTGTACACCGCGCTGTCCACCGTGCAGGCCGAGACACCGAAGGCCATCGACTGGACGGACCCGATGGCGGCCCGCTTCAAGGCCGCCATGGACGAGGACTTCGGCACGCCCGAGGCGGTTTCGGTGCTGTTCGACCTGGCTAGCGAGGTCAACCGCACGCGCGATCCGGCCCTGGCCGGGCTGCTGCGGGCGTTGGGTGGCGTGCTTGGTTTGCTGCAACAAGACCCGCAGACCTATCTGCAGTCCGGAGGCGCCACCGAAGGGCTTGATGAAGCCGCGATTGCCGCCCACATTGCTGCCCGTGCTGCCGCCAAGGCAGCGAAGAATTTTGCCGAGGCCGACCGAATCCGCCAGGACCTTCTGGCCCAGGGCATCGTGCTCAAGGACAGCCCAAGCGGCACCACCTGGGAGCGTGCCTGATGGCGACCGCAATCCCGCAAGACTTCGGCCTGGACGCGCCCGCCTACTGGGGTGATGCCTGCCGCCACCTGATGAAACGCGATCGGGTGATGAAGAAACTCATTCCCCAGCATGCCGGTGCCAGCCTGCAGTCGCGCGGAGACGCCTTCGTCACGCTGGCGCGCAGCATCGTGGGTCAGCAGATCTCGGTCAAGGCCGCGCAATCGGTCTGGGACCGCTTCGAGCAATTGCCCCGCAAACTCACCCCGGCCCAGGTGCTCAAGCTCAAGGTCGATGACATGCGGGCGGCGGGTCTGTCGGCGCGCAAGGTCGAATACCTGGTCGACCTGGCCCTGCACTTTGCCAATGGCCAGGTCAAGGCCGAGCGCTGGGTGGAGATGGACGACGAGGCCATCGTTGCCGAGCTGATTGCGATACGCGGGATCGGTCGGTGGACGGCCGAGATGTTCCTGATCTTTCACCTCAAAAGACCCAATGTTCTCCCGCTGGACGATATTGGCCTGCAAAATGGCATCAGTCGTTGCTATTTTTCGGGTGAACCGGTGAGTCGGAGTGAAATTCGGGAGGTCGCCACCGGCTGGGCACCGTTCTGCAGCGTCGCAACTTGGTATATTTGGCGCTCGCTGGACCCGGTGCCTGTCGCCTACTGAGCGTTTGTACCGCCGGATCCAGATACGTTGCCATCCCCCGCGCCAGTGGCTTGCAAGCCCTCGGGTGGTGAGATGTTCAGGGGGCAAGCCCCGGCGACCCAAGGAGTCACAGATTGGCCAAAAAGAACTTCCTCGATTTTGAACAGCCGATCGCCGAGCTCGAAAGCAAGATCGATGAACTGCGCTACGTGCAGACCGAGTCTGCCGTCGACATCTCGGCCGAGATCGAACAGTTGTCCAACAAGAGCCAGCAACTCACCAAGGACATCTACAGCAGCCTTTCGCCCTGGCAGATCACCAAGATCGCCCGCCACACCGACCGGCCCTACACGCTGGACTATGTGCGCGACATCTTCACCCACTTCCAGGAACTGCATGGCGATCGTCACTTTTCTGACGACCTGAGTATCGTGGGCGGCCTGGCCCGCTTCAACGGCCAGCCCTGCATGGTCATCGGGCACCAGAAAGGGCGCGACACCAAGGAACGCGGCCTGCGCAACTTCGGCATGACCAAGCCCGAGGGTTACCGCAAGGCCTTGCGTCTGATGAAGCTGGCCGAGAAGTTCAAGCTGCCGGTGTTCACCTTTGTCGACACCCCGGGAGCCTATCCTGGCATCGATGCCGAGGAGCGGGGCCAGTCGGAGGCGATCGGTCGCAACATCTTCGAGATGGCCCAGCTGGAGGTGCCCATCATCTCCACCATCATCGGCGAGGGTGGCTCCGGTGGCGCACTGGCCATTGCCGTGGCCGACCAGGTGCTGATGCTCCAGTACTCGGTGTACTCGGTCATCAGTCCCGAAGGTTGTGCCTCCATTCTGTGGAAGACCAGCGACCGGGCCAGTGACGCGGCCGAGGCGCTGGGCATCACCGCCCACCGCCTCAAGGCGCTGGGGCTGGTCGACAAAATCGTCAACGAGCCCGTCGGCGGCGCGCACCGGGATCACAAACAGATGGCCGCCTTTCTCAAGCGTGCCCTCAATGACGCGTGGCGCCAGGTGGCCGATCTGAAGGTCAAGGAACTGTTGGAACGCCGCTATGCCCGCATCAACAGCTACGGGCGATTCACCGACACCAAGGCCGACAGCCGCGACAAGCGCTGAGGCGACCGAGCCAGACATCGGGCGGCGGTGTGCCGACGCGCTGACGTCCTGGCAGTCCAGCAGCGGTCTGGCCGATTCCACGCCCGCCCGATGGGCGGTCGCGCTCAGCGGGGGAGGCGATTCCACCGCTTTGCTGCTTGCGGCGGCGCGCTGCTGGCCGGGACAGGTGCTGGCCTTGCATGTCAACCACGGCCTGCAAAGCGCAGCCAGCGACTTCGAGTCGCAGGCCCGGCGCCTGTCTGCGTCGCTGGGACTGGAATTGCAGGTCGAGCGACTGGCGCTGGCGGTGGGTCGGGGAGAGAGCACGGAAGAGGTGGCGCGGCTGGGCCGCTACCGCGCGCTCGCCCGGATGGCCGCCGATGCGGGCGCCCGTGCCGTGCTGCTGGGGCACCAGGCCGACGATCAGGTGGAAACGGTGATGCTGGCCCTGAGCAGGGGGGCGGGCTTGCCAGGGCTGGCCGCGATGGCGCCGCTGTTCTGGCGCCACGGCGTGTGTTTTGGCCGACCCTTGCTGGGTGTGTCAGGCTCGGCCCTTCGGCAGTGGTTGCGTCGGGAGGGCGTCGGTTTTGTCGAAGACCCGAGCAATGCGGATCCCGAGCTGACGCGCAACCGGATCCGGCAAACGCTGGTGCCCGCCTGGGAGCGTGGCTTTCCCGCCTTTCGGGAGACGGTGGCCCGCAGTGCACGCCATGCGGCACAGGCCCAGCACCTGCTGGACGAGCTGGCGTGCGAGGACCTGCTGCGGGTGGGTGACCCTCCCGACATTGCGCAACTGCAGTCACTTTCGCGCGAGCGCCAGTCCAACCTGCTGCGCCACTGGGTCAAGACCGCGGCCGGTCGGGGCCCCAGCACCGCCCAGCTGGACACCTTGCTGGACCAACTGGATTGCTGCCGCACCCGGGGGCATCAGATCCACCTCAAGGTGGCCGGGGGGTGGATCGACCGCGTGGGAAGGGCTTTGCGCTGGACCCCGCCGGTATAATCTAGGGTTTGCCCGGGCCAGGACCCGAACCCGACAGTCCATGGCCCTCGTGTGCTGCGCACCCTTCCCAGGGGTGCCGACAACTGGCGACCTACCCGTGGCCAGGACACCCGAAGAGGCAGTCGCAGGCCCCGCGGCCTGTGGGAACCGTTGTCCAACCAAACCCGGCATCCCGATGGCTTTGATAGTTCACAAATACGGCGGCACCTCGATGGGGTCGACCGAGCGCATCCGCAACGTGGCCCGGCGAGTGGCCAAGTGGCATAAGGCCGGCCGCCAGATGGTGGTGGTGCCCAGTGCCATGAGCGGCGAGACCAACCGCCTGTTGGGTCTGGCCAAGGAGCTGACGCCCGAGAAACCGGGCACGGCCTACAGCCGCGAGCTCGACATGCTCGCTGCCACCGGCGAGCAGGCCTCGTCGGCGCTGCTGGCCATTGCTTTGCAAGCCGAAGGCCTGGAGGCCGTCAGTTACGCTGGCTGGCAAGTGCCCATCCGCACCAACGATGCCTACACCAAGGCCCGCATCGAGTCGATCGAGGACGCCCGTGTGCGCGCCGATCTGGATGCCGGCAAGGTGGTCATCATCACCGGCTTCCAGGGTATCGACGACGGCGGCAACATCACGACGCTGGGCCGTGGTGGCTCAGACACTTCGGCGGTGGCCGTGGCCGCCGCCCTGAAGGCCGACGAGTGCCTGATTTACACCGATGTCGATGGTGTCTACACCACCGACCCGCGCGTGGTGCCCGAAGCGCGGCGTCTGGAGCGGGTGAGCTTCGAAGAAATGCTGGAAATGGCCAGCATGGGGTCGAAGGTGCTGCAGATCCGCTCGGTGGAGTTTGCGGGCAAGTACCGCGTGCCGCTGCGCGTGCTCTCGAGCTTCACCCCCTGGGACATCGACCTGAACGAGGAAGCCGCTTCCGGCACCCTGATCACTTTTGAGGAAGACGAAGATATGGAAAAAGCCGTCGTTTCCGGCATTGCCTTCAACCGCGATGAAGCGAAGGTGTCCGTGCTGGGTGTGCCCGACAAGCCGGGCATTGCCTACCAGATCCTGGGTGCTGTGGCCGAGGCCAACGTCGAGGTGGATGTGATCATCCAGAACCTGTCCAAGGACGGAAAGACCGACTTCTCCTTCACCGTGCACCGCAACGATTTCCAGAAGACGCTGGACCTGCTCAAGGGCCAGGTGCTGCCGGCCCTGGGTGCGGCCGACGTGGTGGGCGACAACCGCATCTGCAAGGTGTCCATCGTGGGCATTGGCATGCGCAGCCACGTCGGTGTGGCCAGCCGCATGTTCAAGTGCCTGAGCGAGGAGGGCATCAACATCCAGATGATCTCCACCTCGGAAATCAAGACCTCGGTGGTGATCGACGAGAAGTACATGGAACTGGCCGTGCGCGCCCTGCACCGCGAGTTCGATCTGGACCAGACCACCGATACCATCTCGCGCTGATCGCTGCCCTGCCCGGCGAGGGTGGGCATGGTTTGAGGCATAATACGCCGTTCCGGAGCGATGACCGAGTGGCCGAAGGTGCTCCCCTGCTAAGGGAGTATGGGGTGTAGAGCCTCATCGAGGGTTCGAATCCCTCTCGCTCCGCCAGACCGAAAGCCGCCCACCTGTGAAGGTGGGCGGCTTTTTTTTACTTGTCCGGTTCTCGGCCCTTTGCCGCACCGGACGTCTGTACATTCCCATCCATGTCGAGCTCCAACCGATCCCTGACCGGCGTGGCCTTTGCCACCTTGCTGCTGATTGCCTTGATGATGGGCGCCAACCATGTGGCAGCGCGGTTCGCGTTCGACAGTGGGGTGTCGGTGGCCACCGCGGTGCTGTTTCGAAGCGGGGTCACGGCGCTGGTGGTGTTGCTGATCTTGCGGATCTCGGGTGTCGGGCTGTCGGTGCCTGCCGGGCAGCGTCGTCCGCTGTTGCTGGTGGGTGCGCTGATTTCGGTGCAGAGCCTGTGTCTGTACGCCGCAGTGGCGCGTCTGCCGGTGGCCCTGGCGCTGCTGGCCTTCAACGCCTACCCGCTGTGGACGGCGCTGTGGGCGCGGGTGCTCTACGCTGAGCGACCTGAACCGCAGGTGTTGCGTGCGATGCCCTTGATTCTGCTGGGTCTGGCCTTGGCGCTGGATGTGTTTGGCGCAGCCTCGGGGCTGGGCGCCGCGGGGCACTGGGGCCGTATCGGCGCCGGGGTGTTGTTTGCCACGGCCGCAGCCGCCACCTTCGGTTGTGCGCTGGTGCTCACGCAGCACGGCACGGCCGGACTCGACGGACGGCTTCGCACGGCCAGCACCATGGGCATCGTGGCGGTGGTGGCGCTGGTCGTGGTGCTGGCGCAGGGTGGGCCGTCCCTGCCGAAGGTGCCGGTGGGCTGGTGGGGGCTGGCCGGTCTGACGGTGCTCTATGGCACGGCCTTCACTGTCATGTTCACCGTGCTGCCCCGCCTGGGCGTGGTGGGCAACTCGGCCATCATGAATGTGGAGCCGATTTTTGCCCTGGTGCTGGCCTGGCTGCTGTTGAACCAGACCATTGCGCCCATGCAGGTGGTCGGTGGCCTGATCGTGGTGGCCTCCGTCATGTGGTTGGGCTTGCGGCGCCGTTGAGCCTCAGCGCCGGGGTTTGTGTTCCTGGACCGATGCGCTCCATCGGCTGTTCCAGTCCGGCGTGCCTTCGCGCTGGCGCCACCCGTCCAGTTCGCGCCGCTCGCGCTTGGTGGGCCGGCCCTGCTCATAGGCCATGGCCGGCTCGGGCGCCAGGCGGCGCAGTTCGGCCAGGCGCTGACGTTCGGCGATCGATGCTTCGGTCTCCTGGTACAGCTGGGCGGCCACGGGGGCAGGGCCACGCACACCGCTGAGGGCCCGCACATCGACGGTGCGGCTGACGGGCCCCTGGCGCAACTCGATGCGGTCACCGATGCGCACCTCGCGGCCCGGTTTGGCAGGGGCGTCGTTGACCCGCACGCGGCCTTTGTCGATCTCTTCGCTGGCCAGGCCCCGGGTCTTGTAGAAGCGGGCGGCCCACAGCCATTTGTCGAGACGCACGCGGCCCGAAGACGCATCGGGCTGGACAGGGAGATTGCGCATGAATGCTGGGGTGTACGGCGAACGACAAGACGTTACCATGAGTGCCATGACCCGCGACGATCAACTGCCACGTGACGCGCAGAGCATTCTCGAGCTGGCCGCCCGTTCGATGTTCGACCTGTTCGCCACCGCCAGCGAAGGCATGATGCTGGTGGACCGGCATGCGCGGGTGGTCTGGATCAACGACCAGTACCGGCGATTCCTGCCTGCGCTCGGTTTCGAGCGCGAGGAGGATTTTGTCGGGCACCCGGTCTCCAGTGTGGTGCAGAACACCCAGATGCACCAGGTGCTGGCCACCGGCAAACCGATCCTGATTGACCTGCTGACCAACCGGGCGGGCACCTTTGTGGTCAGCCGGATTCCCTTGCGCGATGAGCAGGGCCGGGTGATCGGGGTGCTGGGCATCGTGTTGTTCGATCACCCCGAAACAACCCTGCAGCCGTTGATCACCAAATTCGCCCGGCTCGAGCAGGATCTGAGTGAAGCACGCCGCGAACTGGCCAGTCAGCGGCGCACGAAGTACACGTTTGCCAGTTTTGTCGGCAGCAGCGCGGGTGTGCAGGAGGTCAAGCGCCAGGCACGCCGTGCCGCCCAGTCCACCAGCCCGGTTTTGCTGCTGGGCGAGACCGGCACCGGCAAGGAACTGCTGGCGCACGCCATCCATGCTGCCTCGCCCCGCGCCGGCCGCCCCTTCGTCAGCGTCAACATGGCGGCTGTGCCGGACACGCTGCTGGAGGCGGAGTTTTTTGGCGTTGCGCCCGGTGCCTACACCGGTGCCGACCGCAAGGGCCGTGACGGCAAGTTTCGCCTGGCAGACGGGGGTACCCTGTTCCTCGATGAATTGGGCGACATGCCGATGTCGGTGCAGGTGAAGCTGTTGCGTGCCCTGCAGGAGGGCGAAGTGGAGCCACTGGGCTCGAACCGCCTGGTCCGGTTCGATGTGCGGGTGGTGGCGGCCACCTCGCGCGACCTGGCCCAACTGGTTCAGCAGGGGCGCTTCCGGGAGGACCTGTACTACCGGCTGAACGTGTTGCCGATCCGGGTGCCACCCTTGCGCGAGCGACGCGGTGACATCCCGATGCTGGTGGAGGCCTTGTGCGAGGACATCGCGGCGCGCAATGGTGGTCTCCAGCTGGAGTTCTCGGCACCGGCACAGGCCTTGCTGGCCGCGCAGGTCTGGCGCGGCAACATCCGCGAACTGCGCAACGTGCTGGAGCAGCTGGCTTTGCGCAACGACAGCCCGTCCATCGAGGCCGAGGATGTGACGCGGGTGTTGGCCGATGCTGGCATGTCCGCGCTGCCGGCGCGCGAGCAAGCCGTTCTTTCGGACGCGATCGACCCTGTGCCAGAGGTTGTGGGTGTGCGGCCGCTGGCCGAGCAGGTCGATGCCCTGGAGCGTCGGGCGGTGGCACAGGCTTTGCGCGAAACGGGTGGCAACCGCTCGGCGGCGGCCCGCTTGCTCAGGATGTCGCGTGCCCGCTTGTACGACCGGTTGGAAGCCTGGGGTGTTGTGTCTGAGAAAAAGACAGTTGTCTGATTTTCAGGCAACACCTATGACCCATTCTGTCTGAAAACCGGACATTTTGGCGACGAGGTCTCGAATAAATCTATATAAATCAATGGATTAGCGGCGTGGCATGAAGTCTGCTGAAGGGAGGCTGGTGCCTTGCACTGACCACACGCCCCAAGGAGACAAGACATGATGTTCACGACCCGCCGTCTGGCGGTGCTGGCCCTGGCCTGTACCGCTTCTCTGGCATTTGCCCAGTCCCGTCCTGCCGAAATCCGCATCGCCCACGTCTACGACAAGACCGGTCCGCTGGAGGCCTATGCCAAGCAGACCCACACCGGTCTCATGATGGGGCTCGAATACGCCACCGGTGGCACCATGCAGGTGGCTGGCAAGCGCCTGGTGGTGATCGAGAAGGACAGCCAGTTCAAGCCCGACGTCGGCGCCAAGGAACTGGCTGCGGCCTACGCCGACGACAAGGCCGACATCGCGATCGGTCCCACGGGCTCGGGGGTGGCGCTGGCCATGCTGCCGGTGGCCGAGGAGTACCGCAAGATCCTGCTGGTCGAGCCCGCGGTGGCGGACTCCATCACGGGTGACAAGTGGAACCGCTACATCTTCCGCACCGGTCGAAACAGCTCGCAGGATGCGATCAGCAACGCGGTGGCGCTGGACAAGCCGGACACGGTGATTGCCACGCTCGCGCAGGACTATGCCTTCGGTCGTGATGGCGTCAAGGCCTTCAAGGAGGCGGTGAAGAACGCCAAGATCGTCCACGAGGAGTACCTGCCCACCAACACCACGGACTTCACCGCGGGTGCGCAGCGTCTGATCGATCGTCTGAAGGACCAGCCGGGCCGCAAGGTGATCTGGATCATCTGGGCCGGTGGTGGCGGCAACCCCTTCAAGATCGCCGATCTGGACCTCAAGCGCTACGGCATCGAGGTGGCGACGGGCGGCAACATTCTGCCGGCCATGGCAGCCTACAAGCAGTTCCCCGGCATGGAGGGGGCCACGTACTACTACTACGACATTCCCAAGAACCCGGTCAACCAGTGGCTGGTGACCGAGCACCAGAAGCGCTTCAATGCACCGCCGGACTTCTTCACCGCCGGTGGCATGAGTGCGGGCATGGCGGTGGTGGAAGCGCTGAAGAAGACCAACGGCGACACCAACACCAACAAGCTGATCGAGACCATGGCGGGCATGAGCTTTGACACGCCCAAGGGTCAGATGACCTTCCGCAAGGAAGACCACCAGGCCATGCAGAGCATGTACCACTTCCGGATCAAGGTCGATCCGAATGTGGCCTGGGGCATCCCGGAGCTGGTGCGCGAGATCAAGCCGGAAGACATGAACGTGCCGATCCGGAACAAGCGGTGATGGCGTAGCCCCCCCTGCGCCGCTGAAGCCGAGCAGCCCCCCTGGTGCTGCGCAGCAGGCGGTGCATGCATGTCATTCCCGCGAAGGCGGGAATCCGCCCCGGAACACTTCCTACCATGGATGCCTGATTGCACGGGCATGGCGGGTGACGCTGGCGGTCACCTGCAAACGGAGAACCCATGCTCGAGACTTCCGATCTCACGGTCCGCTTCGGTGGTCACGTGGCGGTCAATGCCGTGTCCTGTGCCTTTGAGCCTGGCACACTGACCTCCATCGTTGGCCCCAATGGTGCGGGCAAGACCACGTACTTCAACCTGATCTCGGGTCAGATCAAGGCCAGCGCGGGCAGCGTCTCGCTCAACGGGCAGGACATCACCGCGCTGGGCGCACCGCAGCGCACCCGTGCCGGCCTGGGGCGCGCCTTCCAGCTGACGAACCTGTTCCCCCAGCTCACCGTGCTGGAGAACGTGCGGCTGGCGGTGCAGGCCAAGGCCGGTGCCGGCCTCAATCTCTGGCGCATCTGGAGTGACCGGCGCGACCTGCTGGTGCGGGCTGAGGAGATTCTGGAGGTGGTGGCACTGGCCGACAAATGCGATGCCCGTGCCGCCAGCCTGCCGCATGGCGACCAGCGCAAGCTCGAGGTGGCCATTCTGATGGCGCTGGAGCCGCAGGTGTTCATGTTCGACGAGCCCACCGCGGGCATGAGTGTGGACGAGGTGCCGGTGATCCTCAACCTGATCCGGCAGCTCAAGCAGGACAAGACCAAGACCATCCTGCTGGTGGAACACAAGATGGATGTGGTGCGCGAGTTGTCGGACCGCATCATCGTGTTGCACAACGGTGAACTGGTGGCCGATGGCGAACCCGAGGCCGTGATCGCCTCGCCGGTGGTGCAGCAGGCCTACCTGGGGGTCAACCCCGAAGAAATGGAGGTCGCATGAGCCATCTGCTGACATTGAGCGGCGTGCAAACCCACATCGGCGCCTACCACATACTGCACGGCGTGGACCTGCAGGTGCCGGCCAACGAACTGACCATGCTGCTGGGCCGCAACGGCGCCGGCAAGACCACCACGCTGCGCACCATCATGGGTTTGTGGCATGCCAGCAGTGGCCAGATCACCCTGGCCGGGCAGGACATCACCACGGCCGCCACGCCCGACATTGCCGCCAGCGGCGTGGCCTATGTGCCCGAGAGCATGGGCATTTTTGCCGACCTCAGCGTGAAAGAGAACATGTTGCTGGCGGCGCGCGCTGCGCGCACCGTGGACGACATGGACACCACCCGGCTGGAGTGGATCTTTGACATGTTCCCGGCCATGAAGAAGTTCTGGAACCACCCGGCGGGCAAGCTGTCCGGGGGGCAGAAACAGATGCTGGCGGTCTCTCGTGCCATCGTGGAGCCACGCAAGCTGTTGCTGATCGACGAGCCCAGCAAGGGCCTGGCGCCGGCCATCATCCAGAACATGATCGCGGCCTTCAAGGCGCTCAAGGCCGCGCAGACCACCATCTTGCTGGTAGAGCAGAACTTCAATTTCGCGCGCCAGCTCGGCGACTCGGTGGCCGTCATGGACGACGGCAAGGTGGTGCACAGCGGCCCGATGGCCGAACTCGCCGAGAACACCGAAATGCAAGGCCGATTGCTGGGGCTGTCTCTAGGAGCGCATCAATGAACCCCCACGCTCATCACTTCGTGTATTCGCTGCCCCCCGAGGGGGCGTGGACCTCCCTTGGGGCGGCCCGGCGGGAGGTCCGTACATGAACCCCCACGCTCATCACTTCGTGTATTCGCTGCCCCCCGAGGGGGCGTGGACCTCCCTTGGGGCGGCCCGGCGGGAGGTCCGATCATGAACTCAAGTTCCTCCCAAACCTTGCCTGCCCAGACAGGGTCTGCGTCCAGCTGGCAGGCGCGTCTGGCCGATTTCGACTGGAAACCGCTGGCCCTGGTGCCGGTTCTGGCCGCGATCGCGTTCCCGCTGATCGGCAGCCCGTCCACCTGGGTCACGCTCACCATGGCCGGGCTTGCCATGGGCCTGATCATCTTCATCATCGCCTCGGGCCTGACGCTGGTGTTCGGCCTCATGGATGTGCTCAACTTCGGCCACGGCGTGTTCATCGCGCTGGGTGCCTTTGTGGCCGTCACGGTGATGGGCAGCATGGGCAGCTACGTGGCGGCCGACAGCCTGTGGCTCAACCTCATGGCCCTGGTGCCGGCCATGGTGGTGGCCATGCTGGTGGCGGGCGCCATCGGCTATGTGTTCGAGCGGCTGATCGTGGCGCCGGTGTATGGCATGCACCTCAAGCAGATCCTGATCACCATGGGCGGCATGATCATTGGCGAGGAGCTGATCAAGGTGGTGTGGGGGCCCGAGCAGGTGCCGCTGCCACTGCCCGAAGCCTTTCGAGGCGCCTTCATCTGGGGCGACGCGGCGGTCGAGAAGTACCGTGTGGTCTGTGTGGTGGTGGGCCTGGCCGTGTTTGCGGCCATGGCCTGGACACTGAACCGCACCAAGGTCGGTCTGCTGATCCGGGCAGGTGTGCAGGACCGGGAGATGGTCGAGTCTCTCGGCTACCGGATCAAGCGCCTGTTCATCGGTGTGTTCGTGGCCGGCAGTGCGCTGGCGGGTCTGGGCGGGGTGATGTGGGGCCTGTACCAGCAGACGGTGGTGCCGCAGATGGGCGCGCAGGTCAACATCCTGATCTTCATCGTCATCATCATCGGGGGACTGGGTTCCACCCTGGGTGCGCTGATCGGCGCTTTGCTGGTGGGCCTGATGGCCAACTACACCGGCTTTCTGGCCCCCAAGGTGGCGCTGTTCTCGAACATTGCGCTGATGGTGGCGATCCTGCTCTGGCGACCGCAGGGCGTGTACCCGGTGGCGAACCGTTGAAGTGACCATGAGCCCCCACGTTCATCACTTCGTGTATTCACTGCCCCCCGAGGGGGCTGGCCTCCCTTGGGGCGGCCCGGTGGGAGTCCATTGACCATGTTTTCAAGAATGCTCTCCAACGACCTGCCGCGCAGCCGCATCCTGACCCTCATGCTGATCGTGCTGGTGCTGGGCCTGGCCTTTGCGCCCTTCCTGTTTCCTGGGGTCAAGTCGCTCAACGTGGCCGCCAAGATCCTGATCTTCATTGCGCTGGTGGTCAGCTTCGACCTGCTGCTGGGCTACACCGGCATCGTGAGTTTTGCGCACACCATGTTCTTCGGCATCGGCGCCTATGGCATTGCGATCAGCATCACCCACCTTGGGCCTACCTGGGCAGCCATCGGTGTGGGGGTTGTGTGTGCACTGGCGATTTCGCTGTTGTTGTCGCTGGTGATCGGGCTGTTTTCGCTGCGGGTCAAGGCCATTTTCTTTGCCATGATCACGCTGGCGGTGGCATCGGCTTTTCTCACCCTGGCCTCGCAGCTCTCGCACATCACAGGCGGTGAGGACGGTCTGACCTTTCGGCTGCCCGAGCTGCTGTCGCCCGGCTTCTCGCTGCGCGAGGACGACTGGGAAGGGCCGTTTGGCGCGGTGCGGCTCAACGGCCGGCTGATCACCTACTACCTGATCTTTGCCGTGGTGGTGGCCATGTTCCTGGTGATGCTGCGCATCGTCAATTCGCCGTTCGGCCGTGTGCTGCAGGCCATCCGCGAGAACGACTTCCGCGCCGAGGCGCTGGGCTACCGCACCGTGGTCTACCGCACGCTGTCCAACGTGATTGCCGCCGCCTTCGCCACGCTGGCCGGCTGCCTGCTGGCGCTCTGGTTGCGCTACAACGGACCGGACACCTCGCTGTCCTTCGAGATCATGCTGGACATCCTGCTGATTGTGGTCATCGGTGGCATGGGCACCTTGTACGGTGCCATCGTGGGCAGCGTGCTGTTCCTGTTGGCTCAAAGCTACCTGCAGGACCTGCTGCGCTGGATCGCTCAGGTGGCCGATGGCATGCCCCTGGTGCCCGCGCTGTTCACACCGGATCGCTGGATGTTGTGGCTGGGCCTGTTGTTCGTGCTCTCGGTCTATCACTTCCCCACGGGCATTGTGGGCAAGCTGCGCGAGCGCGCCGTTCTTCGCCGCACCAGGGAGGTGAAATGAGCGCCGCCGCATCCCGCTACCTGTGCTGTGAGGGCCGCGAGATCCACTACATGGAATGGGGCGCCGGGCACGCCGAGACCGTGGTGGCCTGGCACGGTCTGGCACGAACCGGGCGCGACATGGACGAACTCGCAGCCCACCTGAGCAGCCGCTACCGGGTGATCTGTCCGGACACCATTGGCCGTGGCCTGAGCCAGTGGAGCCCGCAGCCCGAGCTGGAGTACTGCCTGGATTTCTATTCACGCATCGCCAGGGCACTGGCAGACCAGCTGGGGCTGCAGCGCTTTGCCTGGGTGGGGACCTCCATGGGGGGAGCCATTGGCATGGTGTGTGCCGCCGGCCGGCTCAAGGGCCGCATCACGCGGCTGTTGCTCAACGACATCGGCCCGGAGTTGGCCACGCCAGCCGTGGAGCGCATCAGAACCTATGCCGGCAATCCGCCCGCTTTTGACACCGTGGGTGAGCTCGAGACCTACTTTCGCACGGTGTACCGGCCCTATGGCTACCTGAGCGATGTGCAGTGGCGGCAACTGACCGAGACCTCCACACGCCGTCTGCCCGACGGCCGTGTGACGCCGCACTACGACCCGGCCATGGTGCAGCAGTTCTCGGTGCATCCGCAGGACTACGACCTGTGGCCGGTGTACGACCGCATCGACATTCCGGTCTTGTGTCTGCGGGGTGTGGACTCGGACCTGTTGCTGCCCGAGACGGCCGAGGCCATGCGCGGGCGCGGACCACGGGCCGAGGTCGTGACGATCGACGGGTGTGGTCATGCGCCGGCGCTGAACGTGCCGGATCAGCTGGCGCTGGTGCAGCGCTTTCTTGCGGGGTAAGCGCTGCGCGACCGGGGGGTCAGTCCTTGGCGCCCATGGCCAGCGCCCGCGTGCGGCTGTCCTGCAGCTCCATGGGGTTGTCCGCCTGCCGCGTGGGCCAGCCTTGCAGGTGGCGCTCGGCCAGGTCGGCCATGGCACGGATCCAGTCCGGGCTGTCGTTGAGGCAGTCGATGTACTGGAACGCCTCGCCGCCCGCGTGCCTGAAGGCCTCCTGCGCCTCCATGCGGATTTCTTCCAGGGTTTCCAGGCAGTCGCTCGTGAAGCCGGGGCAGACCACATCGACGCTCTTGAGGCCGGCCTGCGCCTTGGCCACCAGGGTGGGCTCGGTGTAGGGTTCGAGCCACTTGGCCTTGCCGAAGCGCGACTGGAAGGTCACGGTGTAGCGGTCCTTGGCCAGGCCCAGGCGCTCGGCCACCAGGCGAGCGGTCTTGTGACATTCGCAGTGGTAGGGGTCGCCCAGCATCAGCGTGCGTTCGGGCACGCCATGGAAGCTCATCACCAGGTGGTCGCCCTGGCCGTGGTGCATCCAGTGGTGCTGTATGCGTTTGGCCAGCGCCTCGATGTAGCCCGGGTCGTCGTGGTAGCGGTTGATGAAGCGCAGTTCCGGCAGATGGCGGGCCTTCAGGCCCCACAGGGCCACGGCGTCAAACACGCTGGCGGTGGTGGTGCCGCTGTACTGCGGGTAGGCCGGCAGGATGAGGATGCGGGTGACGCCCTGCGCCTTGAGTTCGTCGAGCACCGCCGGTATGGACGGGTTCCCGTAGCGCATGGCGTAGTGCACGGTGACCTGGTGACCCCGTTCGCCCAGGTAGCCGCGCAGCAGGGTGGCCTGTTTCTCGGTCCAGACCTTCAGTGGCGAGCCTTCGGGCGTCCAGATGCTGGCGTACTTGGCGGCCGACTTGGCCGGCCGCACGCGCAGGATGATGCCGTGCAGGATCAAAGCCCAGATGGCTTTGGGAATTTCGACCACGCGGCCGTCGGCCAGGAATTCGGCCAGGTATCGGCGCAGGGCCGGTGCGGTGGCTTCATCGGGCGTGCCCAGGTTGCACAGCACAACAGCCGTGCGGGCAGCCTGGCCATGGGAATAAGGTGGTTCGGGTTGGAATGGCATGCGCTATTCTCCCGCACACATGAAGTCCCCATCTGAACAGGCCCTGGCCGGTGCCTGGCCAGCCCCACCACTGGACCCCCGGCGCGTGCGGGCCATCACGCTCGACCTGGACGACACGCTGTGGCCGATCTGGCCGACCATTGCGCGTGCCGAGGCGGTGATGCAGGCCTGGCTGGCGGAACACGCGCCCGCCACGGCGACGCTTTGCCAGCAGCCCGGTACGCTGCGGGCCACCCGCGAACGCATGGGCAGGGAGCGCCCCGATCTGGCGCACGATCTCAGTGCCCTGCGCCGCGAAACGGTGCGTGCCCTGTTGCTGCAGGCCGGGGACGATCCTGTGCTGGCCGAACCGGCCTTCGAGGTGTTTTTTGCCGAGCGGCAACGCGTGGAGCTGTTTGAAGACGCGCTGCCGGTCCTGGCCTGGCTGAGTGCGCGTTTTCCGGTGGTGGCCCTGTCCAACGGAAACGCCGACCTGCAGCGAGTGGGCATTGCCGAGCATTTCCACGCGGCCATTGGCGCCAGGGAGTTCGGGGTCGGCAAGCCGGACCCGCGCATCTTCCACGCCGCTGCCGATGCGGCCGGCGTGCCGGCCCACGCCGTGCTGCACATCGGCGATGACGTCCACCTCGATGCGGTGGGTGCGCTGCAGGCCGGCATGCAGGCAGCCTGGGTCAACCGCGACGCGCGCGAGTGGCCACACGGGCGTTGGCGCCCCCATGTGACCTTGAGCGACTTGCGCGCCCTGGTGGCGGTGCTGGATCGGGCCGCACCCTGATTCGGTATGTTGTTATATGAAAAGTCGCAGCGTTTGCGTGCGGATTAGACAAAGTTATATATTAAAAGGCTAAGTTCAACCCAACGTCTGTTGGTTGAGCGGCTGGACCGACCGGGGTGGCTGCCCAGAGCAGCGGGGCACGCGCCTCCCCAACTTGCAGCAGCGTTCGTTTCCCTCCAGGCCTTGGGGTGTTTGCATGACACCGCGCGGTGGTCGGCAGTGCCCGAATCGCCCGCCCAACCGGAGGAAGCGCCCATGTCCCGTACCCCCCTGAACCTTTTGTCCGTTGTGGCCGTTGCTGGCCTGCTGGCAGCCTGTGGCAAGCAGGAGGCGGTCGCGCCTGTGGCATTGACACAGGAGGCGACGCCACAGGCCTGCGGTCAGGTGTCGGTGGCCAGCATGAACTGGCAGTCGGCCGAGGTGCTGGCGCAGATCGATCGAATCATTCTCAGCCGGGGATTTGGCTGCGAGGTCGAGATCGTCCCGGGTGACACCATGCCCACACTGACATCCATGATGGAGCGTGGCCAGCCGGACGTGGCGCCTGAGGCCTGGATCAATGCGGTGCGCCAGCCGCTGGATGCTGCAGTCAACGAGGGACGCTTGCATTACGCAGCCCGCTCATTGCAGGATGGCGGGGTTGAAGGCTGGTGGATTCCGAAGTACGTGGCCGAGGCCAATCCCGATATCAAGACCATCGACGACGCGCTGGGCCGACCCGACCTGTTCCCGTCTGCCGAGGACCGGTCGAAGGGGGCGGTGCACAACTGCCCATCGGGCTGGAACTGCCAGATCACCACCGGAAATGCCTTCAAGGCCTGGGAGGCGGCCGCCAAGGGCTTTGTGCTGCTGGACACCGGATCGGCGGCCGGTCTGGATGGTTCAATTGCCCGCGCCTACGAGCGCCAGGAAGGGTGGCTGGGCTACTACTGGGCCCCGACGTCCATCCTCGGTCGGTACGAGATGGTCAAGCTTGATGCCGGTGTGGAGCACGACCCGCAGGCCTGGGAGAGTTGCAATTCGCGCAGCGATTGTGCCAATCCGGGCAAGAGCGACTGGGCACGCGCCGAGGTGTTCACCGTCATCACCGACCGATTCCAGAAAGCCGGTGGCCCCGCAGTGGGTTACCTGCAGAGCCGGGGCTGGGGCAACGAGACGGTCAACGCCCTGCTGGCCTGGATGAGCGAGAACCAGGCCGACGGTGAGGCCGGTGCGGTGCATTTCCTGCGCACCCAACCTGAGGTCTGGCGTGCCTGGGTTCCGGCTGAGGTGGCGGAAAAGGTCCAGGCCTCGCTCTGACGCGGGGCCGGCATGTCCTGGCTGAATGAGTTCCCGGCGCTGGGAGCCGACCAGCTCAGTGCCTTGCGTCGCAGTGTGGACGGCGCTTTCAGGCAGTTCACGCGCAGCCATGGGGAGACACTCGAGAGGGTGTTCGAGCCGCTGCGTGATTTCCTGATCTTCTCGGAGCGGCTGCTGACGCAGTCCCCCTGGCCGCTGGTGCTGGCGGGGGTGGCCCTGGTCGCCTGGTGGGCGTCGCGCTCGTGGAAGATCGTGGTGGGCTCGGTGCTGACCCTGATGCTGATTGGCTGGTTCGGCATGTGGGACGACACGATGAAGACCATTGCGATGATTTTCGTCTGCACGCTGGTGGCGATCGCTGTCGGTCTGCCGATCGGCATCGGCATGAGCCGTTCCGACCGCATGCAGCGCATCGTCAGCCCTGTGCTGGATGTGATGCAGACCATGCCCAGCTTCGTTTACCTGATTCCGGTGGTCATGCTGCTGGGCATCGGGCGGGTGCCAGGGCTGATCGCGGTGGTGATCTATGCCATACCGCCGGTGATCCGTTTCACCAACCTGGGTATACGGCTGGTCGACAAGGACCTGCTGGAGGCCGCCGATGCCTTCGGTTCGTCGGCCTGGCAGAAGCTGCGACGGGTGCAGATTCCGCTGGCTTTGCCGACCATCATGGGGGGCATCAACCAGACCATCATGCTGTCGTTGTCGATGGTGGTGATCGCATCCATGATCGGTGTGCAGGGTCTGGGTCAGCCGGTGCTGCGGGCCATCACCAACCAGTACTTCACCATGGGTCTGCTCAACGGTCTGGCCATTGTCGGCATCGCCATCATCTTCGACCGGGTCTCACAGGCCTATGGCAAGCGCCTGCAACGGCACCTGGAGGTGACCCATGGCTGACGATGTGCCAGCGGGCATCCGCATCCGGCACCTGTACAAGGTCTTCGGCCCCCGTGCCGAAGCCATGCTGGAGCTGGTGCGCCAGGGTGTGAGCAAGCAGGTGCTGCGCGACCAGCATGGCCATGTGCTGGGTCTCAAGGACATCAGCATCGACATGCCAGCCGGTGGTATCCAGGTGGTGATGGGGCTGTCGGGCTCGGGCAAGAGCACGCTGATCCGGCACATCAACCGCCTGATCGACCCGACCGCCGGCGAGGTGCTGGTGCCTGTGAATGGCCAGGACGTGGATGTGGTGAAGATGGGGCATCGCCAGTTGCTCCAGTTTCGGCGCGAGCAGACGGCGATGGTGTTCCAGAAGTTTGCGCTGTTCCCGCACTTCACCGTGTTGGAGAACGTGCAGTACGGCCTGCAGGTGCAAGCGGTGCCGGCACGTCAGCGACGGGAGCAGGCAGCGCGCTGGATCGAACGCGTGGGGCTGAAGGGGTACGAAGACCACTACCCGAACCAGCTGTCCGGGGGCATGCAGCAACGGGTCGGCCTGGCCCGGGCGCTGACCAATGACGCGCCCATCCTGCTGATGGACGAAGCCTTTTCAGCCCTCGATCCGCTGATTCGCAGCGACATGCAGTCGGTGCTGCTGGACCTGCAGCAGGAAATCGGCAAGACCATCGTCTTCATCACCCACGACCTGGACGAGGCGCTTCGTCTGGGTGACCGCATCGCCATCCTGCGTGATGGCGAGGTGGTGCAGCAGGGCACTGGCCAGCAGATCGTGCTCAGACCGGCCGACGACTACATCGCCAGTTTCGTGCGGGATGTGAACCGTGGTCGTGTCATCCGTTGCCGCACGCTGGCGAACCCGGGTGACCCGGTGCCGGGGCCGTCGATTGATGGCGGACTGGTGATCGAGGAGGCCGCGAGGATCCTCAACGCCGAGGGCATCAAGCAGGCCAATGTCGTCAATGCCAAAGGCAAGCACCTGGGGGTGCTGGGCATGGACGACATCATCGGAGCCATGGTGCCTCCGCTGGCGTCGGCCGATGCTGCAGATTCATCGGTTTCCGATGGGTCCCAGGGCAAAGTGGCCTGGGCCCATTGAGTCCGTTGACCCTATGGGGTCACCAACCCCACAGAAGACCGCCTGAGACCCAGCCGGTGGTGCCGGATGCGGTGTGCTCCACCCGGACCCAGCCCGCGCGCTTCTCTCTGGTGCGAAGCACGTCGCCGTAGTCGGCCTTGCCCACGATGGCGTGGTTGGTGCCGGGGCCGCGCCGGATGTTGGCCGTTCTCGACTTCACCACATGGTGCGGTGCGTTGCCCACCAGCGACCGAGCCACCCAGCCGCGGTCATTCTCGAAATCGGACACCTCCAGCCAGTTGCCCTGACGCCGGATGACCCTCAGCGGGTAGCCACGCTTGAGCTCCCAGAGAATCGGGTTCTGGGTGCTGGGCCCCGAGCGCATGTTGACCGTGTTGCCACTGACGCTGACCATGTTCTGTGCCCATGCGGGCAGGCTGGTGGTGGCGAGCAGTGCGCCGCCCAATGCCAGCATCAGCACAGAGCGGCGAATGGGGGATGTTCGGTTCATCCTTCGGGGTTCCTTTCCTCTTGGTTTGCACAAATCCACCTTTGGGAAAAGCCGGTGGTGAAAAAGTTCCTCAATATCGGTACCCAGGCGGCTTCCTCTGCGCCTGCAGGTGTTCAGCGGCGCCAGGCTTTGCGACAGGCGCGCCGGTAAGCCTTGAGGGTTTGCTCGGCCCGTCCAAGCACCGAGTCGGTGGGGAAGGGCACTCCCGGTGGCTGGGTGTGCGTCCAGCCGGCAGCCTGACCACTGAGCAGGGACAGGGCGTCGCCCAGGTCGTGGGCTGCGTGCACCTGAAACAAGCCCTGCTCGACGGCCTGGACCAACCTGCGGTTGAGCATGAGGTGGCGCAGGTTGCGCGAAGGGATCAGCACGCCGTGTGAACCATCGAGCCCGGCCGCATGGCAGACCTCGAACCAGCCCTCAATCTTCTCGTTGATGCCACCCACCGGCATGATCTCGCCGTGCTGGTTGATGGCCCCGGTGACCGCGATGCCTTGCACCAGGGGGGTGCCGGCCAACGAGGACAGCAGAGCCAGCAACTCGGCACACGAGGCCGAGTCGCCTTCGATGCCCTGGTACTCCTGTTCGAAGACGATTGAGGCGGTCAGGGCCAGCGGCGCCACATGGGAAAACAGCGCGCCCAGCAGGCCCTGCAGGATCAGGACACCCTTGTCGTGGATCGGGCCCGACATGGCCACTTCGCGTTCGATGGCCACCACGCCGTCGTGCCCGGCGTGGGTGCGCGCGCTCACACGCACCGGCAGGCCGAAGCGCCAGTCGCCCAGGTCGATCTGGGTCAGGCCGTTGACCTGCCCCACGCCCGCACCTTGCAGGCTGATGAGGCGGTCTCCCAGCCGGATGCCTTCGCGCAGCCGTTGCGCCGGATGGTCGTGGCGCAGGCGCCGCCCCTCCAGGGCTGCATCCACGTCGATCGGTTCCACCCGTTTGCCGCCACGGCCGCGGCAGGCCGCGGCACTTTCCACCACCAGTGCCTCGGTGCGGGCAAACCGCGCGCTCTGGCGGGTCTGGTCGTCAACCTCGCGGTGGGCGTCCTCCAGCAGTGCGGCCATGGCCGAGGCAGAAAAGTGCGGTATGCCGAACTTGCGGCAGGTGTGCGCCACAAAAATGGCGGCGGCCTGCCTGGATTCGGCATCGGCTGCAAAGCTGTCGGCAAAATCGACCTTGGCCCTGAAGTGCCGCGCGAACTCGGGATCCTCCTCCTGCAGGGCGTAGTACAACTCGGGCGTGCCGATGAGGATGAGCTTGACGTCAACGTCAACCGGCTGAGGACGTAGGGTCACGGCCGGCATGGGCAACTGGGCCGCTGCGGGTTCCTCGATCTCGACCCGACCATGGCGCAGAAAACGCCGCAGTTTTTCCCAGGCCAGGGGGTCGGCCAGCAGGTCGCGCAAATGAAGCAGCAGAATTCCCCCGTGGGCACGCAGCAGGCTGCCGGCCCGCACGCGAGAGAAGTCGGTCATCAGCACGTCTTCTTCGGCCCGGTAGTCAACGCTGCCAAACAGGGCGTGCACCACCGGGTTGTCTTCGACGAGCACTGGTGCACCTTCACGTGCGGCGTTGTCCACCGCCACATTGACCTGGTAGCGTGACAGGAGCTCGCTCAGTGCCAGCTGCCGGTCTGGCTCGCTGCCCTCCTGCGGCAAGAACAGTTCCAGGTGGTCGAGCACGTCGTGTTGCACCTGGTCGAGGTGCTGGTTGAGCTTGACTGTGTCCTTGATCTGCTTGCGCAGCTTGCTACGGATTTCCTGCATTTCATGGTCAAGCAGCGGCTTGACGACCTGTCGGCGCAGGGCATTCAGGGCTTCCTGCATCACCCGGGCCATTGGACGGGTTTTTTCAAGAAACCCGGTGATTTCGTTGCGCAGCTCCTGCTCGGCCAGGTCCATTTCTGTGCGCCGCTCTCTGGACAGGGTCCGGGCTTCGTCGGCGGTCATGGCCTTGCCATCGGCATCGACAAGGGTGAACACCAGATGTCCGCTCTCCCGGTAGAGGCGAAAGCGCCGTTGCTCGGCAAAGGCCTCCAGTTCCGAGAAGGCACGCGACTCCTCGCTCTTGAAGGTGGCTTCAATGCGATCGCTTTCCGATTTGAAGTCGTCCGCGTCCAGGCGCTGGGGGATCTCCTGCTCCAGTGTTCGGCACAGGCGCTGCATCAGTTGTCGCAGCTCCCTTCCCTGGCCGGGCGGCATGCGCAAGGCCCGGGGGCGTTCGGGCGCATCGAAGTTGTGCAGGTAGCAGAGGTCGGGTGGCACCGGACGATCGGTCGCCACTTCGCGTGCCAGTTGGGCCAGCAGCGACGAGCGTCCGCTGCCCACCTCGCCCAGCACGAAAAGATGGTAGTCGGGCTGGTCCATGGCCAGGCCGAAACGGGCGGCCTGTTCGGCCCGTGCCTGGCCGATCCAGGGGACAGGCTGGCTCAGCAACTCACTGGTGTCGGCAAACGCCAGGGTCGTCGGGTCGATCTGCAGGCGAAGCTGGTGAGGCTCAAGGGCTTGGCAGGGCATGCGTTGTTGGGGCTTGTGGTGGGTTGACGGCATCGCTTTGCCAGTGCCGCCACAGCATCATCACACACGCCCGGATGTGATGCCATCATCCGGACTGTTGCGGCCAGCCTGCACACGCACCTGTGTTCCCGCCGCCACGCCCGACCGGACCGCAGCCTCCAGTGTCGCAGGATACGGTCCGTCGAGGTAGTCTCCCGCAGCCTGCAGGCCGGGAGCCAGGTGGGGACCAGGGCGCCTGAGGTCGGGCGTGCAGGCAAAGGTGGCGCGTTTTTCCACGATGGTGCGGATCGGCTGCAGGTCATGGAGCTCCAGCTGTTCCCGAGCCTGCTGCAACACCGCGCGCTCCAGTGCGCTGCGCTCACCTGCGCTGGCACTGACCACAAAGGCCAGCACGCCTTGCATGGACGCGTCGTTCGGGTGGAGCTGTCCGCGGTCGAACACGAACTGAGCCGGTGCTGCGGGTGAATCGCGCAGGGCGAGCATGGGTTGGCTCAGGCGCAAGCCAGGTGACCAGGCGTAGACGGTGGTGATCGCGGTGAAGCCCAGGCTGCCGCATGCTTCGGCCCATGCGCCCAGGCTCGAGGACCACGGGTGTTCGCCGCTGTCTGCCGTCGTCTGGGCAAGCTGGTGCATGACCTGACTGGCCGGGCCGGCCGAAGTGGCCCAGATCACCTGATCGAAGGGGTCATCAAAGCCATCACCCATCAGGCGCCAGCCCGAAGGCTCTGGCCTGAGACCCGTGACACGTTCGCCCATGCGTAGCCGAAACCGGTGGTCCAGCGTGGCGGTCAGCCACCGCGATGCGGCCTCGGGAAACAGGATGCCAAGGTTTGTGCGCGGCAACAGCAAGCTGGAGGCACGCCAGTTGGCGAAACCTTGGCCCAGCAGCGCATCGCGCATGACCCGCAGGAACACCTGTCCACCGGCGCGGCGGGTCGGCAGGTTCAGGGCCGAGACACACAGCGGCTCGATCAGATCGGCCATGACCCGCACGCTCAGGCCTTGGCAGAGCGTGGCCACGGTGTCGGAGGGTGCGCAGACAAAACCTTGGAGCTGCCAGCGCCAGGCGACACGCATCAGGCCCAGGCGGTCGGCCCATGACCAGCCACGGGCAGTGAGCATGGTCGCCAGCAGCGCCAGCGATGCAGGCCAGCGGATGGCCCAGACTGGCGTCTGCAGGCCGCTGCCATCTGGAAACGGCAAGCCCAGTGGCAGCTCCAGCAGCGATTCGGAGAGCGGTACACCCGCTTGCTCCATGCAGGCCAGCGTCTGAACATAGGCCCCGATCAGGATGTGCTGCCCGTTGTCCAGGTGCACCGGTACGCCGTCGGGCCTGAGGAGTAGCAGTGCGCGTGCGCGGCCGCCGAGTTCCCGCGCGGCTTCGAAGACGGTGACGTCAACGCCGGGGCCGGCTGCGCTCTGGGCCGCTGCCATGCCAGCCCAGCCGCCACCCACCACGGCCAGTCTCAGCGTCACAAGCGCCCCAGTGCCTGCACCTTCCAGGCCAGCCAGAACTTGCGCAGCGGGGTCAGGCTCACGCGCTTGGTCAGCACCAGCAGGGGCTCTGCGGCGATCTCGCGCAGCAGGGTCCGGTAGATACTGGCCATCATGAGGCCGGGCTTCTGGGCACGCCGGTCTGCCGGAGGCAGCAGGGCCAGGGCTTGGTCGTAGGTGTCCAGCGCGCGCTGGCACTGGAACTGCATCAGGGCGGTGAAACGGCGCTGGAAGTCGGCCGCGTCGGTGCCGGGCGAACTGCCGCGCTTGATCAGTTCGTGGGCCTTGATGTCGAAGCGCTGCAACTCGTTGACCGGCAGGTAGATGCGGCCACGCACCGCGTCCTCACCCACGTCGCGCACGATGTTGGTCAGCTGGAAGGCCAGTCCCAGGCGGTGGGCGTAGTGGGTGGTGGCCGGATCGGACTGCCCGAAGATGCGTGCAGCCACTTCGCCCACGATGCCCGCGACCTGGTGGCAGTAGCGTTGCAGATCGGCAAAGTCGAGGTAGCGGCTCTGGTCCAGGTCCATCTGGCAGCCGTCGATCACGGCCAGGAGGTGCTGCGCTTCGATACCGAACGCCGGCACGTGGGGCCACAGCGCCTGTGTCACAGGGTGACCTGGCTGGCCGCCGAAGGTCTGTGCGACTTCCTGCCGCCACCAGTGCAGCTTGGTCTGCGCCACGCCCGGATCACCCACTTCGTCGACGACGTCGTCTACTTCGCGGCAGAAGGCATAGAAAGCGGTGATGGCTGCCCGCCGCTCGGGTGGCAGGAACAGGAAGGCGTAGTAGAAGCTGCTGCCTGAAGCGGCTGCTTTCTGCTGGACGTAGTCTTGTGGGCTCATGGCACGTGAAAGTGCCCTGAGTGTAATCAGCCGCCGTTCGGGTCCGCGCCTGGTCCTGGCATGACAGGGTCGACCAGCTGGACATGCCGTGCGTCGATGCGTTTGATCCGCCCGGACTGGGCAAGCTGTGCGAGCGTTCTGGCGACCGATTCGCGCGTGGTGGACAGAAGCTGCGCCAGGGCGGCCTGCCCGGGCAGGTAGACGGAGCGGGAGCCCTGCTCCTGGCCCAGGACCATCAGGGCCGCCAGCACCTGCCGCGACAGACCCCGCATGCGCATCACCTGTGACCAGTCGGCCAGGCGCCCGAAAGTTCGGGTCATGATCTCCAGCACCCCGCGAAGCAACTCGTCCGACAAGCCGCCACCCTGCTTCAGGTCGGACATGCGCAAGACACAAAGCCGACCGCTGGACAGGCTGGTGATGGTCAGTGGATTGGTCTGCCCATAGAGTCCGTACTTGCCCAGCACATTGCCGCGCCCCAGCATGGCCACCGGACGCGGCTCTCCGTCCGGACCATGGCGATTGCCCATCAAGGTTCCCAGTTTCACCATGCCCAGGCTGTGCGCCAGCTGGCCCTCGACCTGCAGTGTTTCGCCCTTGGCAAAGCTGCGCTCCGTCAGCATCGGCGCCACGCGCTGCAGCTGGGCGGCAGGCAGCCGACCCACGAGGCAATGTGGGCGTGCGGCGCACACCAGGCAACGGGACACAGCCCGGTGGACAGACCCGGTATGGGGGGGCAAGGAAGATTCCATGGTCGAGATTGCGTCTGAACCCCGAACCAGCGTACCGAGGCAGGCCCATGTTGGCAAACTTTCGGATTGTGCCGGCAGTCTTGCGCGGGCTCTGACCGATTGTCGCTGGATTGCGTGGCTCATCACATTTGTGTCGTGTTTCCTGAGAGATGCCTGTACTGAGGTGGCCGCAAGCCGATGTGTCAATCAGGTGGGGGCAGGTCAGTCCGCAATACAACCTGATCGACGCACCCCGGGCAGACTCAATCAGGAGCTTTCATGCGCATCAACCAACCCGTCTCCCAGAAAGAATATGCACTGGCTGACGGGGTCACGCTCATGTCCACCACCGATCTGGCGAGCCGCATCACCTACGTCAACGAAGCGTTTGTTCAGGCCAGCGGCTTCGATCGGGAGGAGCTCCTGGGGCAGCCCCACAACATGGTCAGACACCCAGATATGCCCAGAGAGGCATTCTCCGACATGTGGGACACCCTCAAACAGGGTCGATCATGGTCGGCCCTGGTGAAAAACCGTCGCAAGGATGGTGACCATTACTGGGTTCGGGCCAATGCCACACCGCTGCGGCGCAACGGTGAGGTGGTGGGGTACATGTCTGTGAGGACGCGGCCCTCGACCGATGAGGTGCAGCAGGCCGAACAGGCCTACAACCGTTTTCGCGAGGGCGGAATGGCCGGGTGGCAGTTTCACCGCGGCCTGCTGCTCAGGGCCGGCTGGCTGGCGGCACTGTCCTGGCCGAAACGCTGGCCGTTGGCTGTTCGTGTGCACATGCCATTGCTGATGCTAGCTTGTGCAGGCCTTGTTCCCAGTTTGTTGCAGGGCGATGGATGGGGTGTGGCGGCGGTGGGGGCGGCAACGGGCCTGGCCATGCTGTACCTGCAGTCCACGCTGGTGCTTCCCGTGCGGCAACTGGTGCAGGAAGCCGAACAGGTGTCCAGTGGTCAGGTCCTGTCCTCGGCACTCATGGCCCGAGTTGACGAGATTGGACGTCTGCAAAGGGCAGTCCATCAGTCAGGACACAACCTCAAGGCCTTGATCGACGACGCTCAGGAGCGCGCCGTGCGGGTCGAAGCCGTCAGCACCGCCATTGCCCATGGCAACCAGGAGCTGCAGAACCGCACAGAGCAGGCGGCGGGAGACCTGGAGCTGACGTCTTTGGCGATGCAGCGGTTCGGCGACAGTGTGCGCCGCAACGCCGAGGTCTCGCGCGCTGCTGCAGGTCAGGCCGTCCAGGCCAGCGAAATGGCAGGGCGCGGATCGGACGCTGTGCGGGGTGTGGTGGACACCATGGACAAGATATCCCGTTCCAGTCATCGCATGACGGACATCATCACCGTGATTGATGGCATCGCCTTCCAAACCAACATCCTGGCACTCAATGCAGCGGTCGAGGCTGCTAGAGCCGGTGAACATGGACGGGGCTTTGCCGTGGTGGCTTCGGAAGTCAGGGGGCTGGCCCAGCGTTGCGCCACGGCTTCGCGGGAGATTCGTGGGCTGATCGAGGAGGGCCTGCTTGGTGTCTCGGGCGGTGTCAAGCAGGTGGATGCCGCCGGTGTGTTGCTCCAGGACAGCCTGGCTCAGGTGATGGACACCGCGCGATTGATCGAGCAGATCGGACAGGTCAGTCACGAGCAGGCGGCCGGTGTGCGCGAGGTCAGCGACGCGGTGGCCAACCTCGATCAGACAACGCAGCGGAACGCTCAAATGGTCGAAGGTGTGGCCCGGGAAGCTGCGCACCTGCGCCATGAAGCCCAGCGCCTTCGAGCGGCCATTGCAGCGTTTGCCTGATGCAGCTGGACTGCCGATGTCGATCGGCCGCCGCAGCCTGCGGTCAGCGGCTGGATGACCCAGGGGAATGTCGACTGGTGTGGAGGGTTGCTTGTCCGTCCTTGGCCAAAGGGTATTGTGGTTCCCATAGGATGAAACGGCAATATTGCAACAGCCTTGACGAGGTGTTCCATGAACGGTCTGAGTCGACGGGTTTTTGTGTTGAACATGGTGGCCGGTTCGTCGGCCCTGTACGCGGGCGCTTTGCTGGCGCAGACCGCACCCATGGTGGACGAGAAAGACCCGGTGGCGGTCGCGCTGGGCTATGTCAAGGACACCACCAAGGTCGATGCCGGTAAATTTCCCAAGCACAAAGCCGATCAGAAGTGCTCGAATTGCGCGCTGTATTCGGGCAAACCCGGCGAGGCCAGCGGCCCTTGCGGTCTGTTCCCGGGCAAGCTGGTGGCGGCCGACGGCTGGTGCAACAGCTGGGTGAAAAAGGGCTGACGGACTCCGTGCGGGCGGGGCTGGCTCGTGCCAGGCTTTATCTGACACGCAGGCGGTTTCGCAGATCCACCGCGTGAGTCACCCCTGCGGCCGCCAGGCAGGCGGCGGCGAGCATCCAGTGTGCGTCGCTCAGCACCAGACGCAGTGCGACCATCAGCCACAGCCCGGCGAGCAGATTCCAGGCGTGGGCCGACCATCGCAGCCGGTGGGTCGTGCTTTGGCTGCATACCGCCAGAACCAGCAACTCCAGCACGGTGATGGCGATGGCCAGATCCAGCCAATGGCCGCTGCGCCAGAGGGCTTCCAGGGCGTCGGACACAGCGTGTCCGGTCTCAGACCCGCACGAGGCCGAGCAGGTGGCCCAGGTCCTTGAAGAAGATGCGTACGTGCGCCATGGGCTTGCGGCGCACCAGTTGCTTGTTCATGTAGGCCTCGAAAGTCAGCTGCTGGACATCTTTGTCTTCGCAGATGGCCACGAAGCGTTCGCGCCGCTTCTCGCTGCCGTACCAGAACCACTGCATGACGCCGAGCACGCGGAACACCCGACCGTGCAGCTTCATGAATCGCTTGCGCGCCAGGCGCAGCGATTGGACGTCGCCTGTTTGCAGCAGGGCGTGGGCCGCCTCGGCCGCCAGCTGGCCGCCCACCATGGCGTAGTAGATGCCTTCGCCCGAGGCGGGAGCGACGACGCCGGCGGCATCGCCGGCCAGGATCACGTCACGGCCATTGTCCCAGCGGGGCAGGGGCTTCATCGGGATCGGGGCGCCTTCGCGGCGCAGCGTGGGCATGTCGGCCAGGCCGCAGGCGACGCGCATGCGCTGCACCGAGCCACGCAGGGAAAAGCCCTTGTCGGCGCTGCCGGTGCCGACGCTCAGGGTCTGGCCATGGGGAAACACCCAGCCGTAGAAGTCGGGCGAAAACCGTCCCTGGTAATACACGTCACAGCGGGCCTCGTCGTAGCCCGCGGGGCGCTCTTGTGTCACCTGGGGCACCTGCAGGATCTCATGGTAGGCGAACACATAGCGTGTGCGCTCCGCGCCCGGGACCTGGCCTTGCCGGGCCACCTCCGAGCGGGCCCCGTCGGCACCCACAATGCAGCGTGCCCGGACCTCCACCGGGGCGTCGCTGGCGCCCGCTGAGGCCTTCTGCCGGGTCGGCCGGTAGCGCAGCACGGTGCTGCCGTCGGCCTCGCGCCTGATGGACTCGAACACACCCAGGCGGCGCTGGGCACCGGCCTTGGCGGCCCGCTCGCGCAGCCATTCGTCGAAGCTGTCGCGGTCGACCATGCCGACGAAGCCGTTGTCGATGGGGATGTCGACCTGTCGGCCCGAGGGGGCCACCATGCGGGCGCAGCGGGCCCGGGCCACCAGCAACTCGTCGGGGATGCCGAAGTCGCGGATCAGGCGGGGCGGAATGGCACCGCCACATGGCTTGGTGCGACCCGCCCGGTCGAGCAGCAGCACCGAATGCCCCTGCAGGGCCAGCTGGTGGGCGGCGGTGGAGCCGGCCGGGCCGCCCCCCACCACCACGACATCAAACGCCGTCATTGTGTTCATGGTGTGTGCCCTTGCATGTGTCGGGAGGTGGAGAGGTCCAGGCGGGCGCCTTCGGCGCTGGCCGGTCGCGGTCGGCGGGCCGGGGCGCCGAGGCGCCAGGCGAGGATGGCCGCCAGGACGAACAGGCTGCCCTCCAGGCCGAACACGAGGGCGTAGGCGGTGCCCAGCTCGGCAATCCAGGCGCGGGCGATGTCGCTGGCTGCGGTGCCGATCAGGCCGCCAAGGCCGAAGGCGATGGCCTGGGAGGCGCCCCAGAGACCCATCCGGGTGCCCTCACGGGAGGCACGCCCCTCGTTGGCCAGTCGCATCATGGAGCCGATGGCCCCGATGGAGAAAGCCCCGTTGGCCACCCCCAGCAGGAACACGTTGGTGCTCAGGGGCCAGGCATCCGCTTCCAGGCCGGCCAGGGTCAGGCCGTAGAGGGCCAGCGCCGAGGCGATGCAGCCGCCCACCGTCCAGGCGCGCAGCGAGCCCACGTGCCGCAACCAGGGCCGCGCCTGCCAGCGCGCGCCCAGCGCGCCGGCCAGTGCGACCAGGATCATGCCGGCGAGCACCCCCCCGTGTTGTACCCCCGAGAGCTGGGTGGAGGCGCCAGGGCTGAAGCCGAACACCGAACCGGCAAAGGGTTCCAGAATCAGGTCCTGGGCGCTGTAGGCCAGCATCGAGACGAAGACAAAGATGGTGAATCGGCGGGCCACCGGCTCGTCCCACACCTCGGCCAGCGCCTGCCGAAAGCGCAGCGCCGGGGCGTCGGCACCGTCGGATGCCGGCGCCTGGGCCGTGGCGTGGTCGCGGGGGCCTTCAAGACCGTGCACAACGACCAGGGTGACCAGCAGTGCCAGCACCGAAACGCTGGAGGACACGGCCAGCAGCCGGGCGGGCGAGTAAGGCTCCAGCCAGTGGCCGGCCAGGCCGGCGGTGAGGGCAAAGCCGGCGATCATCATCATCCAGACCAGGGTGGCCGCGCCCGCGCGCCGACCCTCGGGAACCCGTTTGGCCAGCATGACCAGCAGCGAAGTGCCGCTGGCGCTCACGCCCAGGCCGACCAGGGCGTAACCTGCGCCGGCCAGCAGCATGCCGCTCAGCGGGTGGGTGTCCATCCAGGTGGTGGCCAGGGCCGCCACGATCCCACCAAGCCCGAGCACCGCCATGCCGCCCACGATCCAGGGTGTCCGGCGGCCGCCCACGTCGGAGCCGTAACCCATGCGGGGCCGGGCCATCTGGACCGCGTAGTGCAGCGCCACCAGCACGCCCGGCAGCAGGGCGGGCAAGGCCAGCTCGACCACCATGACGCGGTTGAGGGTGGATGTGGTGAGCACGACCACCGCGCCCAGGCAGGCCTGAAGCAGGCCGACGCGGAACACATCGAACCAGCCGAACGGTCTCATGTCGCCCCCAGACCCCGCAGGGCCCACGCGCTGACCATCATGCCGGCGACAAACAGGGGCACCCCGAAGCCGCTGTACCACAGCGCCCGCTCGGTGGGCGAGGCCAGGAAGCGGCGCATCAGCACGGCTTGTGCCAGCAGCAGCAAGGCGACCGACAAAGCGTGCCAGGCCTGGCCCCAGGCCAGCAGCAGGGCAATGACCACCAGCTGCGGCACGGCCATGAACAGGCAGGCCACACGGGCCGCCTTCTGCACGCCCAGCTGCACCGGCAGCGAGCGCA
Organism: Burkholderiales bacterium; assembly: GCA_030604135.1. Taxonomy (GTDB): domain Bacteria; phylum Pseudomonadota; class Gammaproteobacteria; order Burkholderiales; family Burkholderiaceae_C; genus Hydrogenophaga. Next base: position 103,126 of record JAUVWL010000004.1, read on the forward strand.
CCCCCATCTGGCGGTCCCCGACGACCGACTTGAAGTCGTTGAGTGTCATGATGCCGTGGGTGCCGGCCGAGTAGAGCGCCGCCAGCGCCAGCGATTCGCCCCCGGGCATGGCACCACCGGCCATGACCGCCGCACCGGTCACCCAGGCGATGCCCTCATAGCTGATGCCACAGGCCGCATTGCCCCACCAGCCGTTCTCCTTCAGCCGAACCGGTGGGGCGCTGTAGGCCCAGGCCAGCACCAGACCGAGTGCGGCAGCGCCGAAGCCCCAGGGCCCCAGCAGCGTGGCGACCAGCAGCGACAGCACGGTCCAGAGCACCGCAAGGTACAGACCCCAGCGTCCGGGCATGCGGCCCGAAGGAATGGGGCGCTGCGGCTCGTTGATGGCGTCGACATGGCGATCGAACCAGTCGTTGACCGCCTGGCTGGTGGCGCACACCAGCGGACCCGCCAGCCCAATACCCACCAGGGCCAGCCACCACCGGCCGTCCATCGCTACCCCCGAAGCCACCACGCCGCAGGCGAATGCCCACATGGGCGGAAACCAGGTGATGGGCTTGAACAGCTCCGTGACGGCGGACAGTGCAGGGCGTGCCATGGTGCATCAGGTTGTACACCTCGACCGTCCAAGTGTCAATAAAAATGGACACTATAAACCGTCAACAATCGTGGCGTGGGTGGTGTGCGGGCCTGACACCATGGCGTGCCGCAGGTGGTTCATGGAGGGCGAAGCAGGCCCTGTACGGGCCGCAGGGGGCCGCGCAAACTCCTAGGCTCAGTGCACGCCGTCGCTGTCGCCGGGGCCGCTGTCGAGCAGGCCGAAGCGCCGCAGCTTGATGTACAGGCTCTGGCGCGACAGGCCCAGCATTTCTGCTGCCGAGGCACGGTTGTCGCCGGTGAGCTGTAGCGCGGCCTCGATGCACAGCTGCTCGATCAGGTCGGTCGTTTCGCGAACGATGTCCTTGAGCGGCAGACGCCCCACCAGTTCGGTCATCTGGCTGGCCGAACGTGGCAACTCCTTGGGGCTGCGCGTTTCGCTGACCAGGCGGCGGCCCATGTCGCGGATGGTGAAACCCAGGCAGCGCTGTTGCCCTGCATTGGCCGCTACGGCAGAGACCTCCACCTCGGCGTTGGCGCCGTACTCGCCCCGCATCTGGGTGGCAAACAGGCGGACAGATCCGTGCTGCTTGAGGTTGCTCAGCAGCACACGGAAGTCCACGCCCGTACGGCCCAACCAGTGGTCCAGCGTCTGTCCACGAGCCTGCTCTTCGGTGGCCAGCTGACCAAGGTCGAGGAAGGCGCGGTTGGCGCTGAGGATGCGGCCCTCCAGGTCGGTCACGACCAAGGCGTCCGGAGCACTCTCCATCACCTGCATCAACTGCTGGCGACCCGAGTCAATGACCGAGGCTGCTGTGTCTTCAGGGCGGGTGATGCGCAGCAAAAAGTGCTGTGTGTTCTCCTGGCGAAACTGTGTGCCGACCAGGAGCATGTCCTGGCCGTCGTCCGCCAGGCGGATGCGGATCGGGTCGCTGCGCCCGGTGCCCCTGAGTCGCTCGATCATCTGCCGCACGGCCGCCTGACTGGACTTGTCCAGGTGGTCGGTCAAGGTCCAGCCGGGGGCCTGCATGCGATCGCCGAAGAGGGCGCGGGCCGCCGGGTTGGCTTCTTCCAGCCGGTCCAGCGCATTCTCGAGAATGAGCACCGGTTCGGTGGCCATCTGGAACAGCAGCCGGTAGCGCGTTTCCACCTGGCGCAGGCGCCAGTAGTCGCGCTCCATGGACAGCTGGGCATTGACCAGTCGTTGCTGCAGGGTCACCTGGGGCCGCAGGTCGCGACCAAAGGCCACGCAGTGCCCGTTGGGCTCGCCACCCGCCTTGCGCAGGGGAACCACCGAGTAGGAAAGCGGCAGTTCGGCGCCGTCGCGCAGTTGGTGATTGACATGCCGCCAACGGACACCCTCGGCACTGGGGGCACCCTGCGAACGGAGCAGGTCCCGGATCTTGCCCTGGCTTTCCACCGTGACGGTGTCACCCCAGGTTTTGCCGAGCCATTCGTGGCAGCCTTCACCGATGAGTTCGTCGTTTCCGAAGGCCAGGTCGCAGATCACACCCTCACCATCGAGCACCATGACCACATCGGCCGATGCGGTGATCAGCTCGGCCGCGGCGTCGGCATCCAGGTTCGCAAAAAATGCGTCTGCCTGGCCGAACTGCCTCGGTGCATGGTCGAATGTTCCCTGCGTCATGACGGTCTGGTGTTGTGGTTGGACTGGCGCAGCAGGATGGCGCCACTAGGCCGGGGCCGATCGACCTGCGACCAGCCTTTCGGCGACCGCGGGGGCCGAGGGGCCGTCCGTCAGAATGGCATCTGCGGGCACCGATTCGGACAATTCGGGTTGCAGGAGAAACAGTGGTCCGCCAGCAATTATAGAGATGGCCGGGTTGCGGCTGAGCGAGCGCACCTTGGCCATGGTCTCGGAGAGCAGGGGAACGCCGTCGGCACGGCCCAGCGAAAAGCCGACGACGTCGTACCAGTCGCGGGTCACCATGGTGGTGGCGGCTTCGGTGGCCAGGAAGCTGGTGATCACGTCCCAGCCGGCGCGGTGAAAGAACTCGGCCACCAGCGACAGGCCGAAGGTATGCTGCTCACCGGGGCAAGGCATCAGCAGGATGCGCCGGGCGCCTTCCCGTCGGTTCGACGAATCGAACTGTTCGAAGGCCGCGCTGTTCTCGCGCAACACCTTTTGCAGTCGACCCAGGCCCAAGGTGACCTCGGAGAAGGTGCACAGGTCCCGTTCCCACATTTCTCCCAGGTGCCGGGCCACCGGCGCCAGCAGGTCCAGGAAGATGCTCTCGACGGGCACGCCGCGGTCGCGCAGCGTGATCACGCAATTCCGCACCACATCGTCTGCCTCGTGCAGCACGATCTCGGCGAAAACGGCCACGTCTTCGGCAGTCACCAGACTGCGGCTGGTAACTGGGTGCGAGGCGCACTCTTGCGGCACCCGGTGCGCCAGCATCAGGCGTGGAATGATCTCGTATTCGACGGCCTTGGCCAGCAACAACGCACTGACGTCCTGGTCGACCTGAAGTACCAGGTCGGTGCGAAGCAGGTTCTCCAGAATGGGCGGCCGGGTCGGGTCGGTGGTCTTGTTGTCCCAGTTCTTCGGCGGCGGAGCCATGGATTCGCTCTCCGGTGGAGCGGGGTACCTCGAATATGAGCCCATCGTTCCTGTCTCCTCGCGCCTGTGCGCCGAGTGCATGCTACGCCTGGGCCACGACCTGTGCCGGTGCGGTGGGGCACCCGTGTTAGGGGCACCGAGCCATCGCGCCGGGGACCTGACCGCTGTCTCTGTGCCGGTTCAGGTCATCCCGTGACCACCTTTTTACCGTTGTCCATCTCTTTCGTCAAAAGATGTCCGACCGGCCATGGGGGAAACTGTACGCCTTTGCATGCATATGTCAATAAAAATAAACGTCCAAATAAGTTGACACTTTCCAGGGGAAGTCCTAAATTGGGGCACAGGCGACAAAACGGAGAACCCAGGCATGCCAGCCCAAGCCCAGTCGACCCCACGGGGTCGCCTCTTGTACACCGCAGCGCAGCGTGAACGCCGGGATCGCTCGGCGTGGACCCTGGTGCAAGGCGTGCTGGCGCCAGTGCAGTTTCTGGTGTTTCTGGTCAGCCTGGTGCTGGTGCTGCGTTTTCTGGTCACGGGCGAGGGCCAGTTGACCGCCACGGTGTCTGTGGTGGTCAAGACCGGCTTTCTGTACCTGATCATGGTCACCGGCTGCATCTGGGAGAAGGTGGTGTTCGGCCGCTACCTGTTCGCGCCGGCCTTCTTCTGGGAAGACCTGTTCAGCATGGCGGTGCTGGCCCTGCACACCGCGTACCTGCTGGCGCTGGCCGGCGGATGGCTGGATGCGGTCGCGCTGATGTGGCTGGCGCTGGCGGCCTATGCGGCCTATGTGGTCAACGCGGCCCAGTTTCTTTACAAACTGCGCCTGGCGCGGCTGCAGTCCGATCCCCCGGCCACCCGCACCACCGCCGAGGTGACGGCATGAACGCAGTGGTGCCCATCCATGCGCTGGACACCGGCTGCGGCGATGCGCCGGTGCTGCGCGAGCGCGGCCAACGCGAGGTGTTCTGTGGCCTGACCGGCATCATCTGGCTGCACCGCAAGATACAGGACGCGTTCTTTCTGGTGGTGGGCTCGCGCACCTGCGCGCACCTGATCCAGAGCGCCGCCGGCGTGATGATTTTTGCCGAGCCGCGTTTTGCGACCGCCATCATCGACGAGCGCGACCTGGCCGGTCTGGCCGACTGCAACGACGAGCTGGACCGGGTCGTGACCCGCCTGCTGCAGCGGCGCCCGGACATCCGCCTGCTGTTTCTCGTGGGCTCGTGTCCGTCCGAGGTCATCAAGCTGGACCTCTCGCGTGCGGCGCAGCGCCTGTCGGCCCGGTTCAACCCCGGTGTGCGGGTGCTCAACTACTCAGGCAGCGGCATCGAGACCACTTTCACGCAGGGCGAGGATGCCTGCCTGGCCTCGCTGGTGCCCAGCCTGCCGCCATCCGCCGCCACCGCACCGCCTGAACTGATGGTGGTCGGGGCGCTGGCCGATGTGGTGGAAGACCAGTTCGCACGCCTGTTCGGTCAACTGGGCATCGGTCCGGTGCGCTTCTTTCCACCGCGCCGGGCCACCGACCTGCCGCCGGTGGGACCGAACACCCGCTTTCTGCTGGCCCAGCCCTTTCTGGCCGACACGGCGCTGGCACTGGAGGCGCGCGGCGCCCGGCGGCTGGCCGCCCCCTTTCCGCTGGGCGTGGAGGGCACCACCGCCTGGTTGCAGGCGGCGGCCAGTGCTTTCGGTGTCAGCGCCCGGACCCTGGCTGAGGTGACCGCACCCGCCCGCGAGCGCGCCCAGGCGGCGCTGGCGCGCCAGCGTGAGCAGCTGAGCGGCAAGACGGTCTTTTTCTTTCCGGATTCGCAGCTCGAGATACCGCTGGCCCGCTTTCTCTCGCGCGAGGTGGGCATGTCGCTGGCCGAAGTCGGCACGCCCTACCTGCACCGCAGCCACATGGCCGCCGAGCTGGCGCTGCTGCCCTCGGGCACCTTCCTCAGCGAGGGCCAGGATGTCGAACGCCAGCTCGACCGCTGCCGCGCAGCCGAGCCCGACATTGTGATCTGTGGTCTGGGTCTGGCCAACCCGCTCGAAGCCGAAGGCCTGACCACCAAATGGGCGATCGAACTGGTGTTCACACCCATCCAGGGGTATGAGCAGGCGGCCGACCTGGCCGAACTGTTCGCCCGCCCGCTGGTGCGCAGGGCGCGCCTGTCGCCGGGTGCTTCACGGCCGGAGGTGCTGGCATGCAGCTGACGCTCTGGACCTACGAAGGCCCGCCGCATGTGGGCGCCATGCGCATTGCCACCGCCATGCGGGGCGTCCACTATGTGCTGCATGCGCCGCAGGGTGACACCTACGCCGACCTGTTGTTCACCATGATCGAGCGCGACGCGAAGCGCCCGCCGGTGACCTACACCACCTTCCAGGCGCGCGACCTCGGTGGGGACACCGCCGAACTGTTCAAGAACGCGGCGCGCGAGGCCTTTGAGAGATTTGCGCCGCAGGCCATGATGGTGGGGTCATCGTGTACCGCCGAGCTGATCCAGGACGACCCGGGCGGCCTGTGCAAGGCGCTGGACCTGCCGGTGCCGGTGGTGGCGCTGGAGCTGCCTTCGTACCAGCGCAAGGAAAACTGGGGTGCCGCGGAGACCTTCTACCAGATGGTGCGCCAGCTGGCCGACACCTCGCTGCGCCGCCCACCCCGCGCGGCCGGCCAGCCCGCGCGCTGCAACATCCTCGGGCCCGCTGCCCTCGGCTTTCGGCACCGGGACGACCTGCGCGAGATCACGGGCTTGCTGACCGATCTGGGCATCGAGATCAACCTCACCGCCCCACTGGGTGCCAGCCCGGCCGATCTGGCACGCATCGGCGATGCCGACTTCAATGTGGTGCTGTACCCGGAGATCGCCTCGGTCGCCGCGGGCTGGCTCAAGCGCACGTTCGGACAGCCATCGACCCAGGTGGTGCCGATTGGCAGCGGTGCCACGCGCGATTTCATTCTGGAGGTGTCCGCGCTGGCCGGTGTCAACCCGTCCGCCGTGCTGGACAACGCCAGTGCCCGCGCGCCCTGGTATGCGCGCTCGGTCGATTCGACCTACCTGACCTCCAAGCGCGTGTTCGTTTTTGGCGACGCCACCCACGTCGTGGCGGCCGCCCGCGTGGCGCGCGACGAGATGGGCTTCACCGTCGTGGGCCTGGGCACCTACAGCCGGGAGTTTGCCCGCGAGGTGCGCGAGGCGGCCGCGCAGCACGGTGTGGAGGCGCTGATCAGCGACGACTACCTGGACGTGGAGGCGCGCATTGCCGAACTGCAGCCCGAGCTGGTGCTGGGCACGCAGATGGAGCGGCACATCGCCAAGCGGCTGGGCATTCCCTGTGCGGTGATCTCGGCGCCGGTGCATGTGCAGGACTTTCCGGCGCGCTACTCGCCCCAGATGGGTTTCGAGGGGGCCAATGTGCTGTTCGACACCTGGGTGCACCCGCTGATGATGGGTCTGGAAGAACACCTGATCGGCATGTTCCGTGGTGACGCCGAGTTCCATGAGGACGCTGCGCCGTCGCATCTGGGGGGCAGTGTGTCGCGCCCGGTCGGATCGCCGGCGGTTGTGGATGCAAGCGAGGGCGCGGTGCCCGAAGCGGTCAGCGAACAGGCCGATGCCGTGATTGCCGCCGCCGCCGGCAGTTCGGCGCAGGTGGTGGCCACCTGGGCCGCCGAGGCCGAGAGAGAACTGCGCAAGATTCCGTTCTTCGTTCGCGGCAAGGCCCGTCGCAACACGGAGACCTTTGCCAGGGACAAAGGCCTGCCCGTCATCACCCTGGAGACGCTCTACGATGCCAAAGCCCACTTCAGCCGCTGAAGCCAGGCCGCTGTGGCCCGGCATGCGCATCGTCCTGGTGACGATGGACAGCCACCTGGCCAGTGCGGCCGAGCGTGCCCACCGCAGCCTGGCCAAGGCAGTGCCCGGCCTGTCGCTGGTGGTGCACGCGGCTTCCGAATGGCGCGATGACGCGGCCGCGCTGCAGCGCTGCACCGACGACATCGCCCGTGGCGACATCGTGCTGGTCAGCATGCTGTTCATGGAGGACCACTTCCTGCCGGTGCTGCCGGCGCTGCAGGCCCGGCGCATGCAGTGCGATGCCATGGTCTGCCTGATGTCGGCGGCCGAGGTGACCCGGCTCACCCGCATGGGCAAATTCGACATGGCCGCACCGAGCACCGGGCCGATGGCCTTTCTGAAAAAGCTGCGCGGCAAGAGCAGCGCCGACGTGAACACCTCGGCCGAAGACAAGACCACCGCCGGTGCGCGCCAGATGCGCATGTTGCGGCGCCTGCCCAAGATCCTGCGGTTCATACCTGGCACCGCGCAGGACGTGCGGGCCTATTTCCTGACCATGCAGTACTGGCTGGCCGGGTCCGAACAGAACATGTTCAACCTGGTGCAGTTCCTGGTCGACCGCTACGCCGACGGCCCGCGCCGCGTACTGCGCGGAACGCTCAAGCCGGGCGCACCGCTGGAGTACCCTGAAGTGGGTGTCTACCACCCGCGCATGGCGCAGCGCATGTCATCCGAACTGGCCGACCTGCCTAGGGTGGCCACCAGCGGCAAGAACGGCACCGTGGGTCTGCTGGTCATGCGCTCGTACCTGCTGGCGGGCAACACCGGCCACTATGACGGCGTGGTCACTGCACTCGAGGCGCGTGGCATGAGGGTGATCCCTGCGTTCGCGACCGGGCTGGACAACCGGCCGGCCATCGAGGGCTACTTCTTCCGCAACGGTCAGCCTGCCATCGATGCCATGGTCTCGCTCACCGGCTTCTCGCTGATCGGGGGGCCGGCCTACAACGATGCGCACGCGGCCGAAGACATCCTGGCCAGGCTGGATGTGCCCTACCTGGCGGTGACGCCGGTGGAGTTCCAGACGCTGGACCACTGGGGCGCGTCGCCGCGCGGCCTGTTGCCGGTCGAGTCCACCATGATGGTGGCGATTCCTGAACTGGACGGCGCCACCGGCTCCATGGTCTACGGCGGCCGTGGCAGCTCTCAGAGCGTCAGCTGCAGCGGCTGCGCCAAGGCCTGCACCTTCGACCGCCCGGAGCAGGCGCACGACATGCAAACCTGCAGCGAGCGGGCTGATGCACTGGCCGCCCGCGTGGGCAAGCTGATCGCGCTGCGCCGCTCCGAGCGCGCCGAGCGCAAGGTGGCGGCGGTCATCTTCAACTTTCCGCCGAACGCTGGCAACACCGGCACCGCGGCCCACCTGGCGGTGTTCGAGTCGCTGCACAACACCCTGGCCGCATTGCAGCGCCAGGGCTACACCGTGGACCTGCCGGTCAGTGTGGACGCGCTGCGCGAGCGCATCATCAACGGCAATGCAGCCCAGTACGGTGCCCCGGCCAACGTGCATGCACTGGTGACGGTGGACGACCACGTGCGGCGCGAGCGGCACCTGCGCCAGATCGAGGCCCAGTGGGGACCGGCGCCCGGGCAGCTGCTGTCCGACGGGCAGCGCATTTTCATCATGGGTGAGCGATTCGGCAACGTGTTCGTCGGCATCCAGCCCGGCATGGGCTACGAGGGCGACCCGATGCGCCTGCTGTTCGAGCAGGGCTTTGCGCCCACCCACGCGTTCTCGGCTTTCTACCGCTGGATCCGAGAGGACTTCGGTGCGCATGCGGCGCTGCACTTCGGCACGCACGGCGCGCTGGAGTTCATGCCCGGCAAACAGAACGGACTGACCGCCAGTTGCTGGCCGGACCGCCTGATCGGTGACATGCCGAACATGTACCTGTATGCGTCGAACAACCCGTCCGAAGGCACCATTGCCAAGCGCCGGGCAGCGGCCACCCTGATCAGCTACCTCACGCCACCGGTGGCGCAGGCCGGCCTGTACAAGGGACTGATGGAGCTCAAGGACCTGCTGGAGCGCGTGCGCAGCCTGGAGCCTGAAGCGCAGGCCGAGCGCGACGAGCTGATGCCCATGATCCAGGCCCTGGCGGTCGAGCTGGACCTGTGTGGTGCGAATGAGGCCTGGGGCGCCGACGCCGAGGCAAAGGTCGCGCGCCTGACCGAGGCCGTGCTGGAGCTGGAGTACACGCTGATTCCCTGCGGGCTGCATGTGGTGGGGCAGGCGCCCAGCGAATGCGAGCGGGTCGAGCTGCTGCTGGCCTGTGCCGAAGCCACCCATGGAGAAGCGGGTGGCGACCAGCCGCTGCGCCCGGCCGTCGAGGCGATGGTTCGGGGTGCCACACCCGAGGCCGCGCTGGCCACGCTGCCAGCCCATCCGGCGCTGTCGACGGACCAGGCGCAGGCACATGCCCTGGCCACGCTGCGCGAACTGGCACGGACCGATGCACTGCTGTGCGAGGACCATGAAATGGACGGCATCCTGCGCGCGCTCGATGGCCGCTTCCTGCGTCCGGCCCCTGGCGGTGACCTGCTGCGCACGCCGGCCATCCTGCCGACCGGACGCAACGTGCACGGCTTTGACCCGTTCCGCATCCCGAGCGCCTACGCGGTCAAGGATGGCGCACGCCAGGCCGAGCGACTGATCGCGCGCCACATGGCCGATGGCAACGCGTTTCCGGACAGCATCGCCATGGTGCTCTGGGGCACAGACAACCTCAAGAGTGAGGGGGGGCCCATTGGTCAGGCGCTGGCGCTGATGGGGGCACGTCCCCGTTTCGACAGCTACGGGCGCCTCGCCGGTGCCGAGCTGATCCCGCTGACCGAGCTGGGCCGTCCGCGCATCGACGTGGTGATCTCGCTCTCGGGCATCTTTCGGGACCTGTTGCCGCTGCAGATCCGTCTGCTGGCCGAGGCCGCGTTCCTGGCCGCCAGCGCCGACGAGCCCCTGGAGCTCAACGCGATCCGCCGCCATGCGCTGGACTACCAGGCCCGCCACGGCGGCGATCTGGAAACCGCCTCGCTGCGCGTGTTCGGCAACGCCGAGGGCGCCTACGGGGCGAACGTGAACAGCCTGATCGACAACAGCCGCTGGGAAGACCCGGACGAACTCGCCGAGACCTACAGCCGCCGCAAGGGCTTCGCCTATGGCCGGGCCGGACAGCCGGTGCAACAGGCCCAGCTGCTCAAGAGCGTGCTGGCCGACGTGCAGCTGGCCTACCAGAACCTCGATTCGGTCGAGCTGGGGGTGACCACGGTGGACACCTACTTCGACACCCTGGGTGGCGTCAGTCGCGCCATTCAACGCGCCAAGGTGCAGCGTGACGGCGCAGGCGCGGCGGTGGCCCCGGTCTACATCGGTGACCAGACCCGTGACAGCCATGGGGGCGGCACGGTGCGCACCCTGAACGAACAGGTGGCCATCGAGACCCGCACCCGCATGCTCAATCCCAAGTGGACCGAAGGCATGCTCAAGCACGGATTCGAGGGCGTGCGCCAGATCGAGGTCCACCTGACCAACACCATGGGCTGGTCGGCCACCACCGGCCAGGTCCAGCCCTGGGTGTACGAGCAGCTGACCCAGGCCTTCATGCTCGACCCCGACATGCGCAAGCGGCTGGCCGAGCTCAATCCCACCGCTTCAGCGCGGCTGGCCAGCCGTCTGCTGGAAGCGTCCGACCGCCAGTTCTGGCAACCCGATCCTTCGGTCCTGAAGGCGCTGCGCGAAGCCAGCGAAGAGCTGGAAGACCGGCTCGAAGGCGTGTTCGAAGGAGCCCCTGCATGATCACCGAGACCAGCGTTCCCCTGACCGACCTGAGGCGGGCGGCGGGCCGGCCCCCTGCGCGCACCGACGGAGAGGGCAGCGTGCAGGTGCAGCTCGATGCGTCGGTCAAGATCGGCAATGCCAAGGTGTTTGCCATCTACGGCAAGGGCGGCATCGGCAAGAGCACCACCAGCTCCAACCTGTCTGCGGCCTTCTCGCACCTGGGCAAGCGGGTGCTGCAGATCGGCTGCGACCCCAAGCACGACAGCACCTTCACCCTGACCAAGAAGATGCTGCCCACGGTGATCGACGTGCTGGAGACGGTGGACTTCCACCCGGAGGAGCTGCGGCCCGACGACTTTGTGTTTCCCGGCTACAACGGCGTGATGTGCGTCGAGGCGGGGGGGCCGCCGGCCGGCACCGGTTGTGGTGGTTACGTGGTCGGGCAGACGGTCAAGCTGCTCAAGGAGCACCACCTGCTCGAAGACACCGACGTGGTGATCTTCGACGTGCTGGGGGACGTGGTGTGTGGCGGTTTTGCCGCGCCGCTGCAGCACGCCGACCGGGCGCTGATTGTCACCGCCAACGACTTCGATTCCATCTTCGCGATGAACCGCATCGTGCAGGCGATTGGTGCCAAGGCGAAGAACTACAACGTGCGCCTGGGCGGGGTGATTGCCAACCGCAGCGCGGCCACCGACCAGATCGACAAGTACAACGACCAGATCGGCCTGAAGCTGGCTGCGCATTTTCCCGACCTGGACGTGATCCGCCGCAGCCGGCTCAAGAAGAGCACCTTGTTCGAGATGGAAAGCTCGCCCGAGCTGGAAGCGGTGAAGCAGGAGTACATGCGGCTGGCGGCATCGCTGTGGCTGGGTGTGGAGCCACTGGCGGCGGTGCCGATGAAGGACCGCGACATCTTCGATTTGCTCGGATTTGACTGAAGCAAGGCCTCACCATGAAGACCTCCAACGCCAATTACATCGAACGCCGGTCCGAGATCGAGCACTACTTCGACCGGACCGCCGCGCAGGCCTGGGAGCGGCTGACCTCGAACGCACCGGTCGGTCGCATCCGTGCCACCGTGCGGGCCGGGCGAGACCAGATGCGCAACACCCTGCTGGCTTGGCTGCCGGCGGACATGCGCGGCCTGCGCCTGCTGGATGCCGGCTGCGGAACCGGCGCGCTGGCGGTCGAGGCGGCGCAGCGCGGGGCCGAGGTGGTGGCCATCGACCTGTCGCCCACGCTGGTGCAGCTGGCGCGGGAGCGCCATGGCCAGGCGCCGGTGGGCGGGCAGGGGGGTGGCATCCACTTCACCTCGGGCGACATGCTGGACGAAGGCCTCGGGCATTTCGACCATGTGGTGGCCATGGACTCGCTGATCCACTACGACACCGCCGACATCGTGGCGGCGCTGGACCGACTGTCCCGCCGCACCCGCGGCAGCCTGCTGTTCACCTTTGCTCCGCGCACGCCGCTGCTGGCCGCGATGCATCGCATGGGCCGGCTGTTTCCCCGCAGCGAGCGTTCCCCGGCCCTGACGCCGGTGTCGCAGGAGCATCTGCGCATTGGATTGCAGGCACGCATCGCTCAAGGCGGCTGGCGCGAGGGACGGTCACAGCGGGTGGCCAGCGGTTTCTACACCTCGCAGGCCTGGGAGTGGCACCGGTGAGCCTGATGCGGCTGCTCTCACCGGCCTGGGCGATCGGGATCACCCGGCGCTGGGTGCCCTTTGCCGACGCGGCGTCAGCCGAGCTGCCCCTGGGGCGCCTGCTGCGTCTGTCTCTGTTCCAGCTGTCCATCGGCATCACGCTGGCGTTGCTGGTCGGCACCTTGAACCGCGTGATGATCGTCGAGCTGGCCGTGCCGGCCTGGTGGGTGGCCTTGTCGGTGGCGCTGCCTCTGGTGTTCGCGCCGGCGCGGGCCCTGATCGGCTACCGCAGCGACACCCACCCGTCGGCGCTGGGCCTGCGGCGCATGCCTTACATGGGGCTGGGCACGCTGCTGATGTTTGGCGGCCTGGCCATCATGCCCTTTGCCCTGTTGCTGCTGACCTTGCCGCCCGAGCAGGGCGTGCCGGTGTGGGCCGGCCGCATTGGGGCGGCGCTGTCCTTTCTGCTGGTGGGGGCGGGCATCCAGGTGACGCAGACGGCCGGCATGGCCCTGGCCAGCGACCTGGCGCCGGTGGACCGCAGGCCGCGTGTCGTGGCCCTGCTGTACACCATGCTGCTGCTGGGCCTGATTGCGGGCAGCATCGGTCTGGGCTGGTTGCTGACCGACTTCAGCGCGACACGGCTGGTGCAGGTGGTGCAGGGCTGCGCGGTGCTGGTCGCCTTGCTGAACCTGGCCTCCCTGTGGAAGCAGGAACCGAGGCAGGCGCGCCGGGGTGGGCGCGAGGCCAACGGCTTCTCGCGCAGCTGGGCGCGGCTGATGGCCATTCCGCGCATGCGGCGCTTCCTCTGGACCGTGGGCCTGGGCACCGCTGCCTTCAGCATGCAGGACATCGTGCTCGAACCCTATGGCGGGCAGGTGCTCGGCATGGACGTGAGCATGACCAGCCTGCTGACCGCCATGAGCGCCGGCGGGGCTCTGCTGGCCTTTGGCCTGTCGGCGCGCTTTCTGGGCCGGGGCATGGACCCGGTGCGTCTGGCGGCCCACGGCGCGCTGCTGGGCCTGCCGGCCTTTGCTTTGGTGATCTTCTCGGCGCCGCTGGCGTCGGAATGGATGTTCCAGCTGGGCGCCGCCCTGATCGGTTTTGGTGGCGGCCTGTTCGCCGTCGGCATGCTGCTGACCGCCATGGACCTGCCCGAGCGCGAACACACGGGGCTCGTCCTCGGTGCCTGGGGTGCCGTGCAGGCCACGGCCGCCGGGGTCGCCATGGCCGTGGGGGGCGTGCTGCGCGACGGTGTGTCGGCGCTGGCCAGTGCCGGCTGGCTCGGCTCGGCACTCAACTCACCGGTCACCGGCTACAGCTTTGTCTTCCACCTCGAAATCTACCTGCTGTTTGTGGTCCTGATAGCCCTCGGTCCTCTGGTCCGCAGGCGACGCGACACCCCAGCGCAGCCGCGTGTCATGGGCCTGGCCGAAATGCCGGGCTGATCCGCATCACGAGCTTTTCTGTCACACCACCGACCTGCCGAACCGCCTCACCTAAGGAGCACCACCATGGAAACAGGCGCCATCACCCAGTACGTCGACGTAGCCCAGCTTGTGCTGTATGCCTTCTGGGCCTTCTTTGCCGGACTGATCTACTACCTCGTGCGCGAAAACCACCGCGAGGGCTACCCCATGGATCCGGGGCGCGAGAACGGGCCCAAAACCTCGGGCTGGCCGAATGTCCCGGGTCCCAAGACCTACCGGCTGACCGACGGTCGCGAACTGCTCAGTCCCGATCTGGCGCGTCCGGACGGCGCCTATGAGGCCGAAAACATGCACGGCTGGATCGGCTCGCCACTGGAGCCCAAGGGCGATCCGCTGCTGGCCGGCGTGGGTCCGGGTGCCTGGGCTCAGCGCGCCGATCACCCCGACATGACCTTCGAGGGCGAGGTCAAGCTCGTTCCCTTGCGCGTGGCCTCGGACCACGGCGTGGCCCGCCAGGACACCGACCCGCGCGGCCTGCCGGTGTATGGCGCCGACGGCGAGGTGGCAGGCTCGGTCAAGGACATGTGGGTGGACCGCTCGGAGATGATGTTCCGCTACATCGAGGTCGATCTCAAGGACGGCAGCAGCGTGCTGCTGCCGGTCAACTTCAGCCGCATCCGCAAGGAGGGGGTTCACGTGCATGCGCTGCTGGCTGAGCAGTTTGTCCGTGTGCCGCGCACCGCATCACCCGAGCAGGTCACTTTGCTGGAAGAAGAAAAGATCATGGCCTGCTATGGCGCTGGCCTGCTGTACGCCACACCCGAGCGCCAGGAGCCGTTGTGGTAAGCGCCCACCACGAGCACGAGTTCGAGGCGGCGCCGGGTCTGCCCGAGCCCCTGCCCAAGGGCGAACAGATGCTCTGGCAGGGCCGGCCCGACTGGGTGGCCCTGGCCATCGAGGTGTTTCACGTGCGCAAGCTCGCGATCTACTTCGCGTTGATGCTGGTGGTGCAGGCGGTGTACCTGCTGGGTGAGCCGGGCGCCAGCCTGCTTCGGCCCCTGCTGATCAGCGGTCTGCTGGCCGTGCTGGCGCTGGCCGTGCTGGCGTGCACCGCCTGGTACGCGGCGCGCACCACGCTCTACACCCTGACCGACCGGCGCGTGCTGATGCGGGTGGGCATGGTGCTGACCCTGACCTTCAACCTGCCGCTGCGCCAGATCGGTGGTGCGTCGCTGCGGAGCCTGCCCCATGGGCGGGGCGATCTCGCCCTGAGTCTCAAGGGCACGGACCGCATCGCCTCCTTTCACCTGTGGCCCCATGTGCGTTTCTGGCAGTTGCGCAAACCTGAACCCAGCCTGCGCTGCCTGCCCGATGCCACCCGCGTGGCTGCCCTGGTCACCCGCACCTGGCAACAGGCCAACCCAGAGGAACCCTTGCGTGCCGTGGGTCTGCCCCCCGCGGCAACACCGACCCGTGAGCGGGCCCCTGCGCGCGATGCCGTCGGCGCCGCCATGGGCTCCTGAGCGGCCATGCGGTTTGAAGGATCCTGATATGAGCCATTCACCCGACTCCGTTCACACGCCACCGCCACCAGCCGTGCCCTGGCCCGTCTGGCCGCTGGCTGCGCTGGTGCTCGGCTCCTTGTTGATGGTGGCCTGGCACCAGCTGGGGCGGCAGGCCGATGCCACGCCCCAGACAGCCCCTCTGGTCTGGGAGCGCAGCCTGGTGTTCGAGGACCTGCCCAACGGTGACATCGGGGTGATCGATGCCAGCCAGCAGCAGCTGGTGGCGGTGTTTGCCGGGGAGCAGGGTTTTGTGCGTGGCACCTTGCGCGCGCTGGCCCGTGAGCGCTACCGGCGCGGGCTGGGACCGCAAGTGCCGTTCCAGCTGCAAGGCCATGCCGACGGTCGCCTGACACTGGCCGACCCGGCCACCGGTGAACGCATCGCGCTCGAATCCTTTGGTCCGACCAACCTGGCTGTGTACAGCCAGCTGCGCACCGCCCGTGCGGACGCCGTCCTCATCTCGAAAGGAGAGACCCCATGACCCCGAACCAGCCCCTGGCCTTTGATGCAGGCCCCACCGATGTGCACACCGACCATGTGGCGATGCTGATGGACGAGGTGCGGGACACCGCCGACGCGACCGCCCGCGCCGCCCGCAGCACGGTGCTGACACCGCGCTTCTACACCACCGACTTCAAGGCCATGGACGCGTTGGACGTGTCGCCGGTGCGCGCCGAGTGGGACCGCATGATGGACGAATACGCGGGCGACAACAACCAGGACCACTTCAAGCGCGACGAGGCCTTCGGCGAGGAGCTCAAGCAGCTGATGCCCCAGCTCTCGCCCGAACTGCGCCAGGAGTTCATCGACTTTCTCATCAGCTCCTGCACATCGGAGTTTTCCGGCTGCATCCTGTACAACGAGATCCGCAAACACATCGACAACCCCGACATCAAGCAGCTGATGGCCTACATGGCCCGCGACGAGTCACGCCACGCCGGGTTCATCAACCAGTCGCTCAAGGACTTCGGGCTCGGCATCGATCTGGGCAACCTGCGCAAGGTCAAGGCCTACACCTTCTTCAAGCCCAAGTACATCTTCTACGCCACCTACCTGAGCGAGAAGATCGGCTACGCCCGCTACATCACCATTTTCCGGCACCTGGAGCGCCACCCGGACAAACGCTTCCACCCCATCTTCCGCTGGTTCGAGCGCTGGTGCAACGACGAATTCCGGCACGGCGAATCGTTCGCCCTGATGATGCGGGCCCAGCCGCACCTGCTGCGCGGGCTGAACACGTTGTGGATCCGCTTCTTCATTCTGGCGGTCTACGCCACCATGTACGTGCGTGACCATGCCCGACCGCTGCTGCACGAGGCCATGGGGCTGGAGTCCACCGACTACGACTACCGTGTGTTTCGCATCACCAGCGATATCTGCCGCCAGGTGTTTCCGGTCGAGGTCGATATCGACCACCCGGTGTTCCGCCGCTGCATGGACCGTCTGCTGGCCATCTCGCAGGCCAACGACCGTGCCGTGGCCCGTGGCGGCATCCTCGGTCGTCTGCAGCGCGGTGTGTGCATGGCCCAGGCGGTGCTGACCTTTGGCCGGCTCTACCTGGTGCCGGTCAAGCGGCACACCCTGCCCGAGAACGTGCGGCTCGACCCGGTCTGGTGATGGCCGACTGGCTGGCCCCTGTCGCTTTTGCGTTGCTGTGCTGGTGGTTCGGCACCGGGGCGGTGCTGTGGCTGGTGCGCCGGCCCAAAGCCTATCTGGGGCTGATTCGCCTGCTGGGCACGCTGGTGCTGTTGCTGAGCCTGCTGGCGGCGCACCGCAGCATGGCGGTGCAGGACGCTGGCCACGCCTACCTGGGTTTTGCCAGCGTCATCCTGATGTGGGCCTGGCACGAGATGGCGTTTCTGACCGGCTGGATCACCGGCCCCAGCCGCGCACCGCTGCCGGCGGGCGTGCGTGGCTGGCGCCGCTTCAGCGCATCCACGCAGGTGGTGATCTGGCACGAACTGGCCTTGCTGCTGAACCTGGTGCTGCTGCTGCTGTTGCAGCAGGGCCAACCCAGCCATGTGGCCCTGTGCACCTTCGCCATTCTCTGGTTCATGCGCCTGTCGGCCAAGCTCAACCTGTTTTTTGGTGTGCCGCAGGTGGGCGAGCAGTTTCTGCCGCCACACCTGGCCTACCTGGCCAGCCATTTCCGCCAGCGTTCGCTCAGCGCATTTTTCTACCTGAGCGTGGGCCTGTCGCTGCTGGTTTGGGTCTGGATTCTGCGCGAAGGCCTGGCGGGTGGTCAGGCGGTCACCGCCGGCTGGGTGCTGCTGGCCAGCCTGCTCGGACTTGCCATTCTGGAACACATCCTGATGGCCTTTCCTGCTCCGATACAGAAGCTCTGGTCGTGGGCCATGGCACGCAGTGTTCCCCAGGACAGACAGGGCTCGCTGGACGAGCTGACAGCCGTCTCGCCCGCGGTCGCCGGGGTCAAGCCGGGCAAGTTGCCGCCTCTTTGAGAAACAGGAACGCGCTTGAACGCCTTTCGCACTTCGCCGGACTTTGATCCGCCTTCGCTTCCCCAGAGTCCACGCCCCTGGCGGGCAACGGCTGCGTCGCCCCACGCCGTCGTTATTGGCAGTGGTTTCGGCGGGTTGGCCGCGGCGGTGCGGCTGCTGGCCAAGGGCTGGCGGGTCACGGTGCTGGAAAAGCTGGACCGCCCCGGGGGCCGCGCCTATGTGCATGAGCGCGAAGGCCATGTGTTCGATGCCGGGCCGACCATCATCACCGTGCCATTTCTGTTTGAAGAACTGTGGACTCTGGCGGGGCGGCGCTTCAGCGACGAGGTGCGCCTGCGATCGCTCGACCCGTTCTACCAGATCCGCTTTGCCGACGGTGACGTGTTCAATTACAGCGGCAACCCCGACCGCATGCGGGCCGAGGTGCGGCGCATCAGTCCGGGTGACGCGGCTGGCTACGAACGCTTCATGGCCGAGGCCGACCACTGCTACCGCCTGGGTTTCGAGGCCCTGGGTGCAAAGGCCTTCGACACCGTGGGCGACCTGGTCCAGGCCAGCCCGGCCATTCTGCGCATGCGCGGCTGGCGCAGCCTGCACGGCATGGTGGCCAGTCACCTCAAGCACCCGAAGCTGCGCATGGCCATGAGCCTGCAAAGCCTGCTCATCGGGGGCAACCCGTTTTCGGTGACCTGCATCTACAGCCTGATCAATGCGCTGGAGCGCCAGTGGGGTGTGCACTGGGCCGAGGGGGGCACCGGCAAACTGGTGCAAGGCCTGGCGGGCCTGATCGAGGGCATGGGCGGTCGGATCCGCTGCAACGCGCCGGTCGACCGCATCGAAATCGACCAGGGCCGGACCACCGGTGTCACCCTGGCCGGTGGCGAGCGGGTCGCCGCCGACATCGTGGTGTCCAACGCCGACACGGCCTGGACCTACCGGCACCTGATCGAGGCGCGCCACCGTCGCCACTGGACCGACCGGCGCGTGGAGCGCGGGCGCTACTCCATGAGCCTGTTCGTCTGGTACTTCGGCACGCGCCGCCAGTACCCGCAGGTGCCGCACCACCTGATGCTGCTGGGTCCTCGCTACCGGGAGCTGCTGCAGGATATCTTCCGGCGCCACCGGTTGCCCGAAGACTTCAGCCTCTACCTGCACCGGCCCACCGCCACCGACGCCGGCATGGCGCCGCCCGGACACGACACCTTTTATGCCCTGGTGCCGGTGTCCCACCTGGACAGTGGCACCGACTGGGGCCAGCAGGCCGAACCGATGCGCCGCGCGGTGGCTGCGGCGCTGGACCGAACCGTGTTGCCCGGCTTCGAGTCCACGCTGAGCACCAGTTTCGTCACCACCCCACAGGACTTCCACGACCGCCTGCTCAGCTTCAAGGGCGCGGCTTTCGGGCTGGAGCCCTTGCTGACCCAGAGCGCCTGGTTCCGCCCCCACAACCGCAGTGAAGACGTGGATGGCCTGTACATGGTCGGTGCCAGCACCCACCCCGGCGCCGGTGTGCCCGGTGTGCTGATGTCGGCCAAGGCGCTGGCCTCGGTCGTGCCCGATGCCGCGGCCTTTCTTGCTGGAGTACGCCATGGGCGAGCGCTGGCCTGAGGTCGCCCGGACACCTGCGCCGGCAGGTGGTCGCACTCGCCAGGTGAGCGAGGCCGACCTGCAGGCCTGTGTGGCCCTCATGCGCACCGGTTCGCGCACCTTTTTTGCGGCCAGTCGATGGCTGCCCGAGCGGGTGCGGCCCTCGTCGATTGCTCTGTATGCCTTCTGCCGTGTGGCCGACGATCTGGTGGACGCCGGCACCTGCAGCCTGGACGAGGCCACACAGCGCCTGTCCGGACGGCTCGATGCCATCTACCGGGGGCAGCCCGAGGGCCATGTGGAAGACCGGGCGCTGGCGGTGGTGGTGCAGCAGCACGGGCTGCCGCGGGCACTGCTGGACGCTTTGCTGGACGGTTTTGCCTGGGACGCACAAGGCCGCCGCTACGACACCCTGGAGCAGGTGCACGACTACGGGGCCCGTGTGGCCGGCAGCGTGGGCGCCATGATGTCCTGGATCATGGGGGCTCGACACCCCCAGACCCTGGCCAGGGCCTGTGAGCTCGGTGTGGCCATGCAGCTGACCAACATCGCGCGCGATGTCGGCGAGGACGCGCGCAACGGTCGCCTGTACCTGCCCCGTCAGTGGCTGCGGGAGGCTGGCATCGACCCCGAGGTCTGGTTGCAGCAGCCGCGCTGCAGTCCGGCCCTGCAGTCGGTGGTTGAGCGTCTGCTGCTGGAAGCCGACCGGCTCTACGCGCAAGCCACCGTCGGTGTGGCCATGCTCCCGCGCGACTGCCGCACCGCCATCCTGGCGGCACGGCTCATCTATGCCGACATCGGCCATCAGCTGCGGCGCAACGGGCTGGACCCGATGGAACGCCGGGCCGTGGTGCCCAGGGCGCGCAAGCTGGCCCTGCTGGCCCGTGCCGGTCTGCAGTCGGCCTGGGTGGTACCGTCCAAGCGTCCGGTGCCCCCACTGCGGGCCATTGTCTACCTGGTGGAGCAGTGTGGCGGCAGCTTGCTCAAGCCCGCCCACACCGCGTCGTCCGAGCGCAGTGTGGGCCAGCGCGTGGAGTGGATGCTGGAACTGTTCGAGCGCCTGGAACGGCAGAAGGTCGAGCAGCGTTCGCGTGGCCGGGTGGCCCACTGAGGGGCTGAGTGGATCACTCCTGTCTCAGCCTCTGACCTCCGTTGGAACTGGCCCGTTCAGGTTTCGGGCGCCTGAGCCGAGCGAATCGTGTCACGGCCGTTGCGATCACGGACGCGACCGAGGTCCGTTTCGATGGCCCGTGTCAGTTTGTCGACCGCATCGGTGAAGGCCTTGGCCATCTTGTCGGCGTCGGCCGTGACCATCACCGGTTGCCGGTTGGCGATGCGCGCTTCCAGGCGGCAACGCTTGTCATTGACGCCGGATTTGCTGCCGTCCAGATCGGTCAGGAACACTTCCACCCGGGTGATGTGGTCCGCGAAGCGGCCCAGGCGGGTGCGGGTTTCGTCGGTCACCCATTGGGCGAGCGATTCGCCGCCGTGGATGTGGTCGTCGGTGTTCACTTGAACTTGCATGAGGCTCCTCAGAATGGCGTGGGACCCGGTGGTCCGGGTCGGGAAGCGAAGGTGTCGCAAGGGTTTGGATCCTTCATGGACAAGCCTAAGCCAACAAAGTGCCCGAAAAACCGCTCAGACCATGAATTGAAGCGCCGCTTGACCTGGATCAGACCAGAACCGACCGCAGAGGCCCGGTGGCGGGTGAGGGGCCGGTCAGCGGCGCCGCGGCATGCGCCAGGGCAGCATGGCCTGAACCACCGGCGAGACCAGGCGGGGTACGTTCAGGGTCTCGTGGAAGCTGATGACGTTCTCGCCCATCAGTCGGTTTTGCAGCATGCAGCGCTGGTAGAACGGGGTGTCTTCGAGCTGTCGCACCAGGCGCACATCCGTTTCGCTGCGCATGCGGCGCGGCAGGCGCCAGGCGGTGCGAGGCAGGGCCTGCGGTGGTGGCGCGTCGAAGGGCCGCACCGCGCCATCCAGGCCGAAGTGCAGGGCGAGCAGCCGGGCGCCCTCCTGTCCGGGCTCCAGGTCGTAGAGCACGGCCGTGCTGCCATCCCGCAGGCGGCTGCGTGACCAGTCCCATTCGGTGAAGGCGCGGTCGATCGGCTCGTCGCCTTCGTTGCTGTCCAGGTAGGCATGACCGCTCCAGCGTTGTGCGGGGGACTGCAGATCCACCTCGATGCGCGCCTGGGGCGCCAGCGGCCCCCATCGGTGACGCCCCGACGCGTCGAGGGCCGTGCTGAAGCCGAACAGCTGCTGCGGGTGCAGCCGCACGCGGCCCCGGATGCGGCGCGGCAGAGGCACTGTCACTTCGTCGATGTGGATGTCGAGTGATTCGCCGGTCCAGTGCAACTGGCTGGGACCGATGGTCAGCCACTCGCGCTCTCGGTGGTTCAGGCGCGAACCCCTCTCGGTCATGCTCCAGCACGTGTTCCGGGGCCCGTACAGCGCCACATTGAGGGCGCAGTGGTTCTCCGGGTCGGCCACACCACCCTGCCTGCGTCGGGCCCAGGCGTAGTAGGGCGAGAACACGCTGCCGACAAAGGCAATCAGGCTCAGGCCGTGCCGGCCGTCTTCGCTGAGCGCGTCGATGTACCACCAGAGGTAGCCACCGTCGGTTACGAACTGGTCGAAGCGAGGCTGTCCATCAGGGCCGCGGCCGCCAGACGGCCCGATAGCGCGGCCATGGGTACCCCCGGTCCCGGATGCACGCTGCCCCCCGCCAGAAACAGGCCTTCCACCGGAGTGGTCGCCCTCGGCCGGGCGAAGGCCGACATCCAGCCGTGGCTGGCTTGTCCGTACAGCGCTCCGCCCGTGGCCGGGAAGCGCTGGTGGAACAGATGGGGACTGGTGCGCAGCACCTCCGGGCCCGCCGGCTTCATGGCCAGGCCACAGCGGCGCATCAGTTGAAAGCTGTTGTACTCGCATCGTTCGAGGGCCTCGGCGGTCAAGGGTGGTTGGTCACCCACGGCCGGCGCATTGACCAGGCACAGCAGGCGTTCGGCTTGGCCTTCATCGGGCATGAACCCGGGCACACCGCGGTCCTGGGCACACAGGTACACCGTGGGGGTGCGTGGCAGTTGCCGGCGGCGGAAGATGTCGTCAAATTCGTCGGCGTAGCGCCGCTGGAAGAACACGTTGTGGCGGTCCAGTTGAAGCCCTGATGTGGGTGTGTGCAGGGTCCAGGTCAGCGCCGATAGCGAGCGTGGTGCCGCACGCGAGGTCACGGCCCGCCGCGCACTCTCGCCCAGCAAACCCTGGCGCAGCGCCGCGCTGTCGCCGGCGAACACCACGGCGCTGGCCTCCAGCTGCTCGCCCGAGAGCAGCTTGACCCCGCTGACCCGGCGGCCTCGCAGCTCGATGCGTTCGCAGTGGGTCTCGAAACGGAACTGCACGCCGCGTTCGACCGCCAGCCGGTGCAGGCAGCCCGCCAGCGCCTGCATGCCGCCTTTGACCGTCCACACCCCTTCCATTTCGACCTGGGCAATCAGCATCAGTGTGGCCGGCGCCTGCCAGGGCGAAGAGCCGGTGTAGGTGGCGTAGCGCGCAAACAGCTGGCGCAGGCGGTCGTCGGTGAACCGGCGAGACAGGTGGCCCCACAGGCTGCGCAAGGGGCCCAGGCCCGTCAGAACCCCCAGACCACGCCACCCGACTTCGCGCGTCAGGCCCCAGGGCGTGGGGTTGGCACGGCGGATGTAGGGCCGCTCCAGTGTCTGGTAGACGGCACGGGCCTGCAGGCAGAATTCCCTGAAGCGCCTGGCCTCCTCCAGTCCCGCCAGGTTGCCCACGGCATCGAAGGACTGTCCCGGGTCGGCATACAGGTCCATGGCACTGCCGTCGTCCCACCAGTGGCGGGCCAGCACGTTCAGCGGCTGCAGGGCCAGTTCGCTATCCAGATCCAGCCCGAGGGTGTCGAACAGCTCGTCGAACACCCAGCGCATGGTGAACACGGTGGGGCCGCTGTCGATGTCCTGTCCGTTCACACGCAGCTGGCGCAGTTTGCCGCCGGGGCGGGTACCGGCGTCGACGACAGTGACCGCCTGGCCGTGCCGGGCCAGTTCCAGGGCTGCGACCAGTCCGCCCATGCCGGCACCCACAATCACCACCTGCTGTGATGTCACGGATCTGCTCTCCTTGCCGCACCCTGCGGACCCGGCCGTGCCGGCGTGGTCCGGTTCACGGAAGGCGCCCATGCCGCCGATGGCCAGTGACCGCTTTGCGCCAGCAAGTGCATGCGCAGAAACAGCGATTCGCTGAACAGATCGTGCGCATGGACCTGTTCCACCGCCTGCCGGTGGGCGCCCTGCCCGGCGTAGGCGCGCATGGCCTCCAGGTCCGACCACAGGCTGAAGGTGCACTGTCGCAGCAAGGGCGCTTCGCCCAGCCCGACGGCCAGCAGGCAACCATCAACGCCGGCCATCTGGGCCTGCGTCGCCGGGGCCTGGCGCCAGAATGGCAGAGCCCGTGACGGACGAATACTGGCCCGCGTGAGCGCCGCCACCGGCCCGGTGGCCGCTGGTGGGGGGGTAGCTGCCGGTGGGTCGCTTGCGTGGCCAAGCGACTCCCCAGAGGTCGGCCGCCAGGCATGGCCATCCCAGGCACCGCGAGCGCTGGTGATGCTCAGTCGACCCACCCAGGTGTGTTCACTTCGCGCCTGGTAGTCTTGCAACACCGGACTGGCGCTGAACGCCTGGGCCTGCCCGTCGTTGCCGAACAGGGCCAGCAGGCCCTGATGGGACACGCTGGGCTTCAGGCCGAAGCCCCCCTCTGCGCCGCTGCCCATGAGCTTGCAGAACAGCATCCCGGGCTGGGGTCCCAGCGAACGGGGGCCCCTCATCAACCGGTGCCAGCCCCAGCCGCGGTGGCCGGCTCGCAGGTTCACCAGCATGACCACCAACACGCCCGACAGCGCGGGTGCATCAGTGCCCATGGCGGGTCACCGCCGGGACCGCGTCAGGGACGCAGCTCACCGATTTCGACGCGACGGGCATCGGCCGTGTCGCCGTCGGCCGAAAACTCGGGTTTCTGCAGCACCAACCGGTCTTCGGCGACACCGCTGGCCAGGAGTGCATCCCGCACCGAGAAGGCGCGCTGGCGGGCCAGTTCGAGGTTTCTGTCCGGGTCGCCGCTGCGGTCTGTGTAACCCGAGATGCTAACGCGCAGGCCATCCTGGGTCTTCAGCAGCCCGGCCGCCTGTTCGATGATGACTCGCGCCTCGGCCGTCAGCCCATCCTGTCCCAGCTCGAACAGCACGCGCGCCGGCAGGGCCGCGGGGTTGTCTGCCATGACTGCCGCCCCGGGCGCCGGAGCCCGTGCAAAGGCGTCGCGCAAGACCGCCAGCTCCGGGTAGTCCTGCAGCATGGATTGTCCCAGCAGCGGCTTGTAGGCGCCCTGGTGGCAGGTGGCACAGTTGAGCTTGGGCACGTCACCGAGTTCACCCTTGCGCTCGGGTGGGAACACATCGGTCAGCGGCTCCATGTAGGCGTTGTTCAGCTCACGTGACATGCGGATGCCGTGGTAGGCGGTGACGCGTTGGGGCGGTCCACCCTCCCACTTCGAGAAGGACTGCGTGTTGTGACAGAAGGTGCAGTTGACGCCCAGCGAGGACGACATGTGCGTCATCAGCGAGTAGGTCTTCTCGGTGGCCGAGATGCTGGCCACATGGTCGGTCGGCAAGGCCTTGGTCGAATTCACCCGGATCGGCTCATCACCGAGCAGGTAGGGCGTGAAGGGGTCGTAGGGCAGGGAAGCCAGCTTCACGCTCTGGGCCGGCGTGTTCTGCCCTGCCTTGTCGCCGATGAAGTTGGAGCCCATGGCCTGCTGGGCCGGTGTGAACCAGATGTGCTCGGGAACCGGCTGGCCGCGGTGGCAGGTGAAGCAGGTCACTCCGGTGGTCGAGACGTGGTTCTGCCACTGGCTGTTGATGGTCTGCGTCATCTCGACCATCTTGCGCGAGACGATCTTGGTGTAGAGGCTGTCGTCGGCGAAGTTGGCCGGGTTGTGACAGTAGTTGCAGCCCTGCTCGGGCGACACCCAGGCGGTCATGGAGACCATCAGGCGGGTGAACTCGCCGATGCTCAGATCACCCAGCACCTGCACATTCTGGTAGATGTCCTTGGCCTTGGGGCCTTCGCTGGAGGCCGGCGGCTGGGGTTCGGGCACCCGGTTGGCCTCGACCACGTCGTCCAGCACGCGCGGGTTGTAGACCTGAACCATGCCGGTGCCACGGTAGCCGTGTTGCACCGACTCCATGGGTGGCCGTTCGCAGGCGGCCAGCGACAGCCCGAGCAGCGGCAGCAGCGACCAGCGCAAGGACTGGGTCATGAGTTGGCGAATCATCACTGGCCTCCTGGGGTGAGGGCCGGATCGGTGACGGCCGGGAACACATCGGGGTAGGGCGGAGCGAAGCCGTGCTTGACCGCCCACAGGTACCAGTTGTCGACCATGGTGCCGGTCAGCAGGATGCCGATGCCACCCACCAGCGGGCACAGCACGGCGAACCACCAGGCCCAGCGGTGGATGGACTCCATGGTGGCGTTGAAGCCCATGGTCCAGCGCCAGAACAGGGCGGCACGCTCGCTGGCCGTGCCGCGGTCGACAATCTGCTCGATCTCGCGCTCACCGCCGAAGCGGCTGACCGCCAGAATGGTGGCGCCGTGCATCGCAAACAGCAGCACCGATCCGTAGAGGAACACGATGGACAGGGCGTGGAACGGGTTGTAGAACAGGTTGCCGTAGCGCAGCGAGAAGGCGGCGGTCCAGTCCAGGTGGGGGAAGATGCCGAAGGGCACGGCCTCGCTCCAGCTGCCCATGAGCAGTGGGCGGAAGAAGCCCAGCACCAGGAACAGCCAGATGGCGGCGGCAAATGCCCAGGGCACGTGGGTGCCCATGCCCAGCTGGCGTGCCCGCCGGTAGGTCCGGGCCCACCACAGCAGCATCGATACGGTCAGAAAGCCACCGGCCATCAGCCACCAGCCGCCCTGGTTCAGCGGTGGCAACGACAGCCCGTATTCGGGCGGTGGCGGCTCCAGCGACAGCCAGAACAGCTGGCGCACAAACTGGATCGGGTCCCAGTTGACCGAGGCCAGCATGTTGAAGCCCATGATGTTGATCGCGGCGATGCCGAAGATCAGCGAGGCGATGCCCAGCGCACCCAGGTAGATGGGTCCGATCTGGGCATTGCCCAGCTTCCCGAGCCAGTAGAAAGCGGCCGGTTCGTCGCCGGTGCGCGGGCTGTCGCCCTCGGGCAGCGGCACGCCGTGGTGCAAGGGGCCGACGGCCTGCACCGTGGTGAAGAGGTTCTGGTATTGGGCCATGGTGTGTTCCCCCGGTTATTGCAGTGGCCACTGGGCCCAGATCGGCATGTTCAGCCACCAGCCCCACCATTCGGGCCAGCCGCGGCTCCAGAACGGGCCGCTGATCACGATGCACAGGGCGCTGAACAGCACGGCGGCCAGCGCCAGGAACAGCCCCAGGCGGTGGATGCCCAGCGTGCCGATCGAGTAGCCGATGGTGTCGCGGAAGAACGTGTCTTCGTGCTCGGGCGTCTTGACCGTCTCGCCCTTCTTGGGATTGGTGGCCGAGAGGATCAGCGAGCCGTGCAGCGACAGGGCGAAGGTGGTGGCAAAGAAGAAGCTCACCGCCAGCATGTGCGCCGGGTTGTAGTGGAAGTGCAGGTACTGGTAACCCACGTTGGACACCCAGTCCAGGTGGCTGAAGATGCCGTAGGGAAAACCGTGTCCCCAGGCGCCCATGAGCACCGGGCGGATGACCACCAGCGTGACATAGGCCAGGATGGCGACGCTGAAGGCGGCGGGCACGTGGTAGCCCATGCCCAGTTTTCGGCAGATCTCGACTTCGCGCAGCGCCCAGGAGACGAAAGCGCCGATGGCACAGACGGTGATCAACTGCCACAGGCCACCTTCGAGCAGCGGCGCGAAGCGCAGGCCGTACGAGAGGTCGGGCGGGGCGATGCTGATCTGCCAGACGTTCCAGGTCGGGCCCATGGCCGCACCCCAGAGAATCATGGCGGTTCCGAGGATGGAGAAAAACAGGGTGGTGACCCCGAAGAATCCGACGTAGAACGGACCTACCCAGAAGTCGAACAGATCTCCGCCGACCAGCGTGCCACCTCGCACGCGGTATTTCTTCTCGAAGTTGAGCATGGCCATGGTGCGGCCCTCCTGACTCGGTTGCTGTTGTGCTTGCTGATGGATGCCGTCTGCCGGTCTCAGCCGCTGCAGCGCCGCCCGAAGCGGTCACGGCAGCGGCAAGCCTGGCCGTCGTTCAGGACGTGGCCGAAGGCGTGGCCGGGGGCATCGGCGAGATTTGCGCCGAGCCGGCCGGTGCGGCTCTGGGGCCGTCGAGCCAGTTGAACTTGTTGGTGCTCAACAGGATGAGGTGGATCATGACGGCAAGGGCAAACAAGAAAACACCTTGCGCCACCATGGTCCGGAGGGGGTCGAAAAGACGCCAGATTCTCCACATGATGCGTACTCCTTAGATCAGTTGGGACATGAATGTGTAGACCGCGGCATGCACGCCCGAGAAGATGCTGGTCTTGTGCTCCGCCCCTGGCAGCCAGGTCTGCCAATGCAGGCCGACCAGTTGGCCGAGCAAGGCAATCGACAGCAGCAGCAGAAAGCAGGGCGCCACGATCAGCAGGACCGAAATCCTGTCTTCCCGATGGGGCGACTTATGGGTTTCACAAGGCGTTGCGCTCATGGCGGTTTCTCCATTCAACAGGTTGGGACCGGTCTGGACTTAAAGCCAGGGCCGCCAGAACCACACCAGCAGGTGGGCCACCACGGCGATTGCCGTGAAGCCGATGAAGCCCTGCATGTAGTACTGATGGAACTCCTGAGCTTCCTCGTCGGTCAGGCCGGATATCGAGGTCCGATTAGCCATACGAATGCTCCTTCTCACTGAGGCCGTGAAGCCATCGCTGCGCCCGACCCGCGCAGCCTGGGCAGCCGTGACCGAATGCCACGACATGGGGTTGACCCGGCCCCCTGGCCGGAATCCGAATGGGTTGACGGGCCTGGCTACCGGTCATGCCGGTTCTCCCAACCCGAGTGCCAGGCCCGCGGTATGCACGTGGGCTTCGCTCACCGCCGCTTCGCCGCTGTCACGCGCGCGCTGCTCGGCCGCGTCGCGCAGGCGTTTGGCCACCGTAATCTGCACCAGCACCGGCTGGTTCGCGATCAGGGCGTGCAGTCGGGTCTGTGCGCTGTCTTCCCAGGGGGTGGCCAGGCCGGCGGCGGCGCCGCGCGCCAATGTCGGATCGACCTTGTCCATCTCGGTGCCCAGGGGCAGGATGTGGAACAGCGCATCGAACAGTGCGTTGCACACTTCCTGTATCAGGTAGGTGGCGCCGCTGTAGCCCATGAACGGTGTGCCGGTGTGGCGCCGGATGATGGCGCCCGGGAACGAGGCCGGAATGAAGGCCGCACGCATGGGTCCCATGCTTCCGGCCTCGGCCAGGTACATGCGCTCGTTGTAACTGCCGAACAGGATCAGCGGGGTCTGGGTCTTCACCAGCTCGCGCACCGCGGCGTTGTCGGTCTTCTCGCCGGCCTTGCGCGAGACTGCGAAGCGGCACGGCAGACCCATTTCGTCGCCCAGGAAGTGCTGCATACCGCGCGCATAGGTGCCGTTGGCCACCACCGCAAAGCTGGCGGTGGCAAAGAAGTCCTGTGTCACCGAGCGCCACAGGTCCCACACCGGCTTGATGGTGGTGTGTTTCTCGCGCTCGATGAAAGGCTCCGGGTCCAGGCCCAGCAGCTCGCCGAGCTTGCGCAGGAACCGGGTGGTGCTGTGCAGGCCGATGGGCGCCTGCAGGTAAGGGCGGTCGAGTGCCTCGCACAGCATGCGGCCGAACTCGCGGTACATGCAGATATTCACGTCGGCCTCGACCAGGCGCGAGACCTCCGAGAGGTGGCTGCCCAGCGGGAACACCAGGTTGATCTCGGCACCGATGCCCTGCACCAGGCGGCGGATCTCGGCCAGGTCGCTGGCGCTGTTGAACACGCCGTAGCTCGGGCCGATGATGTTCACGCGCGGCTTCTCGCCAGCCGGCCTGTCCGCGAAGGGCTTGCGCGCAGGCACCTGCTTCATGCCGTACTCGCTCCAGAGCCAGAACATCGCGCGGTCGGCGCACTGCCACTGGTCCTCGTCGATGGTGCGTGGCAGGAAACGCATCAGGTTCGTGCCCTCGGGCGTCACGCCGCCACCGATCATCTCGGCGATCGAACCGGTCACCACCACCGCGGGCAGTTCGGGGTCCAGCACGGCATGGGCCCGCTTCATCGAACCCTCGGTGCCTTCTCGGCCGAGTTGCTCTTCGGCCAGGCCGGTGACGACGATGGGCAGCTCGTGCGGCGGCAGCGCATCGGTGTAGTGCAGCACCGAGGTGACCGGCAGGTTCTCGCAGCCGACCGGGCCGTCGATCACCACCTGCAGGCCCTTGATGGCGGTGAACACATACACCGCACCCCAGTAGCCGCCGGCGCGGTCGTGGTCAAGCACCAACATCTTGTGCCTCCCGCTTCTTCGCCGCCTTCTCGTTCAGGCGCCGCATTTCCTTGCGGAAGTTCGGGAACGGCCTGGGCACGTCTTCCCACACACCCGCCTCGTCGCCCTGGCCCACACCGCCGAAGAAGTCCTTCATGGCGTCGAAGCGCTGTCGGTTGCCGATGGCGGCATTGACCACCTGGATCAGCGAGCCGGCACCGGCCACGCCCATCAGCGGACGTGCGGAAATCAGATTGGTGAAATACAGTGCCGGCACGCAGGCTTCCTTGGCGGCCTGCACCACCGGTGTGGTGCCGATGGCCAGTTGCGGCTGGTATTCGTGCAAGGCGTCGAGGTCGTTCTCCAGCGAGGCGCGCATCTGCACCTGAACCCCTTTGGCGCGCAGCCATTCGGCGTCGTGGGCGTTCCACGGTGTGGCCGGGCAGGCCGAGCCGACATAGCGCAGGTCGGCGCCGCATTCGACCAGCAGGCGGCCCACCAGCAGCTCGGAACCTTCGTAGCCGCTGAGCGTGATGCGGCCGCTGATCTTTTGCTGCGACAGCACACCGCGGATCGCGCCCAGTGTCTGGTTGCGCGCGGCGTCGACCAGCGCCTGCGAGACGCCGGTGGCCTGGCCGATGGCGCCCAGCCAGTCGTGGGTGCCGTCCACGCCGACCGGGGCCGAGCCCACAACGGGCCGGCCCGCGGCCTCGAACTCGCGGATGCTGGCGGTGTAGAAGGGGTGGATGGCCGCGACCGCAGCGCCGTCGAGCGCGGCGTACAGCTCGCGCCACTCGCGGGTCGGCGCCGTGGTGCCGACGGCCAGACCCATGGGCGCGATCATCTGCGCGATCAGCATCGGGTCGGCCGGGAACATTTCGCCCAGCAGGGTGATGGTGGGCTGGTCGCTGCGGGCCTGGCGCGGCGCTGGCACCGGCCCGGCCATGACTTCCTGGCGCGCGTACTTCAGCATCGCGCCAGTCAGCACGTCCTTGGCCTCGGCGTGGGTTGGCACCCCGAAGCCGGGCACGTCGATGCCGATGATGCGCACGCCATTGATCGAGGGCGGCAGCAGCTGCAGCGGGACGCCGCTGGCCGTGGGCACGCACAGGTTGATGATGACAATCGCATCGAGCTGCGACGGGTCGGCCTGGGCATGCACCGCTTCGCGGATGTCCTCGAACAGCTTTCCGGTGACCAGCGTCTCGCTGTTGAAGGGCACGTAGCCCACACTGCGGCGGGCGCCGTAGAAGTGGCTGGTGAAGGTCAGTCCGTAGACGCAGCAGGCCGAGCCGGACAGGATGGTGGCGGTGCGGCGCATGCGCAGGCCCACACGCAGCGAGCCGAACGCCGGGCACATGCTTTGTGGCTGGTCATGCGGTCCGACATGTTCGCCCTGGGGATAGTCCTGCGCGTACTGCGCCAGCACCTCGCTCTTGCCGGCCGCCTTCGCGGCCGCCAGCAGGGTCTCTCCGCCCGCATGGCATCCCATGCCATCGCCTTCGATGGCGGGGGCGCCAGTGGGTGCGGGGATGATCGGGATGACGGTGTTCATGGCGTTCGTGGCTCAGACCTCGTCGTAGACCACTTCGAGCGAGGGCTTGAGGGTCTCGGTGCGGCCGCACATGTCGAATTCGGTGGCCGGCTCCAGCACCACATCGCGACCGACAGAAGAGGCAGAGAAAAGGCCCAGCAGGCCGTCCTGCGTCAGCGGTGACGGACGCATGGGGGATGAGGAGTCCACGTTCAGGGCAAGCTGGGCGAAAAGCGGGCCCCAGACGGAGTCCGGGTGGCCAATGATTTCGTAGCTGGCGCTCTTGCGCCGGATGTCGTCGTCGGCCGGAATGACCGAGAGCACCGGAATGCCGACTTGCTGCGCGAACGCAGCCGCTTCGCCGGTGCCGTCGTCGCGGTTGATCACCATGCCGGCCACACCGACGTTGCCGCCGAGCTTGCGGAAGTACTCGACGGCGCTGCAGACGTTGTTGGCCACATAGAGCGACTGCAGGTCATTGCTGGCGACGACGATGACCTTCTGGCACATGTCGCGCGCGATCGGCAGGCCGAAGCCGCCGCAGACCACGTCACCCAGGAAGTCGAGCAGCACGTAGTCGAAGCCCCACTCGTGGAAGCCCAGCTTCTCCAGCAGCTCGAAGCCGTGGATGATGCCCCGTCCGCCGCAGCCCCGACCCACTTCCGGCCCGCCGAGCTCCATGGCATAGACGCCGTCGCGCTTGAAGCAGACGTCACCGATCTTCACCGGCTCTCCTGCCAGCTTCTTCTTCGCGCTGGTCTCGATGATGGTCGGACAGGCCCGGCCGCCAAACAGCAGGCTGGTGGTGTCGCTCTTGGGGTCGCAACCGATCAGCAGCACCTTTTTGCCCTGCTGGGCCATCATGTAGCTGAGGTTGGCCAGGGTGAAGCTCTTGCCGATGCCGCCCTTGCCGTAGATGGCAATGACCTGCGTTTCCTTCTTCACCTCGCCGGTGTGCACCGGATCGGGTTCGATGGCGGCTTCCTGGCGCAGCTGCGCCTGGAAATGGACCGGGTGGACCTTGGTGTCGGGTGCATTCATCAGTGTCTCCAGTCCATGACCATCTTCAGGCAAGCGGCATCGCCGAACGCCGTCTCATAGGCTTCTTCCGCACGGCCGGGCCGGTCGGTGTGTGTGACCAGTCCGTCCAGTTCGAGACGTCCGGTGTTCAGCAGCTCGTTGACCGCCAGCAGGTCGGCGCGCCGCCATTCGGCCGCCACGCGGATCCGGGCTTCCCGCATGAAGGCGGGTGCATAGGCGAACGACAGATTCCGGCTGTAAAAACCGGCCAGCACCACCTCGCCGCCGCGCGCCAGGCGCGGAATGACCCGGTGCAGGATGTCGGCATCACCACTCACGTCGTACACCGCGCGGTAGTCCTTGCGCTCGTCCTCGTCGGGGTGCATCACCTGGTAGTCGCGTGCGCCCGACTGGCGCTGCGGCTGCGTTTCCCAGACCACCGGGGCCGGGGCACCGGCCGCCACCGTCAGGCGGGCCAGCAGACGGCCCATGACGCCGTGGCCGATGATCAGGTCCGGCGGCATGTCCGGGTCGGTCGTGCCGCCTTGCGAGACGGTGTGGTAGGCCGTGGCTGCCAGGGCCAGCAGGATCGACTCGGCCCCGCCATCGCCGCTGAGACGGACCACACGGTCATGGGGAACCAGCAGGCGCTCGCCCGCGCCGCCGAACAGGTTGTGCACCGCCTCGAAGCTGTAGGAGCCCGGCACGAAGACCCGGTCACCCGCGTGAATGGCGCCGGACCCTTGGCCGCAGGCACCGTGCGTGCGCAGCACCGTGCCGACGGTCTCGTAGCCGGGAACCAGCGGGTAGCCCAGACCCGGGAAGGGGGGCATGCTGCCGTCCCACAACATGCGTTCCGTGCCGGTGCTGATGCCGCTGAAATCCACCGCCACCTCGATGTCGCCCGCTTGCGCGGGGCGCAGGTCGAGCTGCCGCACCGAAAGCGCACGGGGGCGATCAAAAACGATGGCAGCGGCTTTCATGAGTGTATTAAAGGGCTGACATTGCAAAATGTCAATGTAGATGGACACTTTCGCGTGTTAAGGGCGCTGCGCTAGTCGGTCGCGTCTTGCGACCCACCAGCAGGCGGGCATGCAGCGGCATGGGGTTGGGCACCGGTTCGATGTGGGTGAAGCCGGCCTCCTGCATCAGGGCCGTCAATTCCTCAGGGGTGCGCAGCCGACCAGGTCCCATGGCCATCAGGTAGAAGTGGTAGTAGGGGGCCGTGGCACTGGGTTCACCTTGGGGCCCGGCCATCGGCTCTGCCAGCAACAGGCTGCCGCCCAGGGGCAGGCAGAGGTGAATGGCGTGCAGCAGTTGGCGCACCGTGTCGTCGTCGTGGTCATGGGCCACCCGCAGCAAGGTCACCAGGTCGGCCCCGGTGGGCAGCCGGTCCTCGGTGAAGCTGCCCCCGTGCACCGACAGGCGATCCTGCAGCCCTTGATCGGCGCTGGCCTTGGCCGCCAGCCGGGCCACCTCGGGCAGGTCGAACAGCGAGACCTTCAGGTGCGGGTGCGCCCGGGCCAGTGCGGTGACCCAGCCGCCCAGGCCGCCACCCACATCCAGCACATGACGGTGATCGGCAAACGGGTAGCTGGCCAGCAGCTCGTCGATGACAAAGGGCTGTGAATGGCTCATCAGGTCCGAGTAGTGGGCAAAGGCGTCGCCGTCGACCCGCGCAGGGTCGGCCTCGGGTGTCGACACCCCGGGCGCGCCCTGCGTGGTCTGGGCATAGGGCCACAGGCGGTTCATGTGCGCCTGACCGGGTTGACGCAACAGGGCCAGCGGATCGCGCAAGTCCTCGTACAGGGTGGCGTTGTGTTCCACCATGTCCCGAATACCCCGATGGGCGACGACCGGAGCGCCCAGTGGGCCCAGGCCAAACCGATCGCCATGTCGACGTTCCAGCAGACCGATCGAGACCGCGGAGTCCAGCAGGCTTTGCAGGCCGGACTCGGGCAGTCCCAACTGCTGGGCCAGGTCCTTGGCTGTTCGGGGTGTGCTGCGCACGGTTTGCAGCAACTGCAGCCGCACGCAGGCCAGCAGCACCTGGGAATGCACAAAACCCGCCATCAGCCCGAAGAGGCGCTCGGCACGCCGGCGCACCAGCCAGCGGGTCATCCACGACGCGGTGGCCCAGCGCTGCAAGGTCGGGGTGGTCATCCAGTGATCGAGTTGCTGTTCCAGCCGCGCACGCCAGTGACGCGGGGTGGGCTGGGCTGCCAGCGAAACGGGTTCGTTCAAGGTCTGCATGGCGGGTCGGACGCTGTCAGGCGACCAGTGGCATGACACGCACCGCGGTGTCGGCCCCGATCGCCAGCCGCTTGTCGCTGGTGTCGCTCGGGATCAGCCGCTCGGATTCGAGGCGCACGATGTGTTGCAAGCCCGTGCGTGAGGGGCAGTCGGGAATCGAGATCACGGCCGCATCCATCAGGGCGCGGAAATGGGCCACCGCCCCGTCGATGCCCATGCTGGCGGCGGCGCTGGGTCGTCCGTGCTGAAGATCCTGCCCGGCCGGTTTGCCCAGCACGTCCGCGCTGAGCATCACATCGCGGATGTCGTCGGCCACCTGGTAGGCCTCGCCCAGGTGTTCCCCCAGGGCCTGCCACGGTGTCGGGTCGGCTCCGGCCGCCAGAGCGCCTGCGCGGGTGGATGCCACGAACAGGGCGCCGGTCTTGGCACGCTGGTACTGGCCCAGGGTCACGTGTGACTCGCATTCCCAGGCCTGACCGGCGACGATGCCGCTCGGTGCACCCACGCCATCACACAGCGTCTGCAACAGGCCGGCCAGGCGTGTCGGATGCCGCGCCCCCACCCTGGCCAGACTCTGGTAGGCCATCACAATCAGGGCGTCACCGGCCAGCAAGGCCAGCGGCTCACCGTACTGGCGGTGAACCGACGGCAGGCCGCGGCGGGCATCTGCATCGTCGAAGCAGGGCATGTCGTCGTGCACCAGCGAGGCGCAATGCAGCAACTCGATCGCCACAGCAACGGCATCCGACAGCTCCGGTGCGTCCTCGCCACAGGCAGCGGCCACGGCCAGGCACAGCTGGGGCCGGATACGGGCTCCGCCCGGGAACACGGCGTGGCGCAGTGCGCGCATCAAGCGAGGGGGGGCGTCCGGACGATCGGTCAAAGCCATCTGGTGCTCCAGCGCTTGCTGGATTCGCGAGATCAGTTGCATGTTTGCCTCGACCGTCTGACTGTCATCGGGTGATGACAGCTGTGAGTGTCAATGTAACATTACACAAATGGATGTCAACCTTTCTTTGCACGCACAGGGGTACAACCTGAGAACCTGCGTGGCAGAGGTGAGGGTTCGGCCGCCAGCTGCGCCCAGCCTGGCTTCTGTGGCTCAGACGCCTGGTGCCTGTGCCGACGCGCGCACCCGAGCCGCCCGTTGAGCCAGGCGGTCGGGGAGTTCAGGGGTCAGCCGGGAGGGGGTGGGGCCTTTGCCGGGCGCTCGTGGGGTGCCTGCACGAGGCCATAGGCGCGGGCCAGTCGGAACACATGCTCGGGAACCATGGACCGCACCCGCGCCGGCATGTCTCGCCTGAGGTGGACCAGGGTTTCCAGCGCTTTCATCTCGACCCGGGCCCGCGCGAATTCCAGCCCGCGCGGCCCGATGCGGGGCATGAGCCAGCCCACCAGCGGGCGAGCCCATGCGGGCATGCGCCGGATGGGCAGCCCGCCCGCCGCCCGTTGCAGGTTGGCCAGGAAGCCGCGCACCGCCCCAGTGCGCCGTCCCGCACTGGACGGTGGGGTCAGCAGCAGCTCATCGCCCAGCAGGTCCAGCATGTGCTGGCCTCTGGCGTTGCGCACCAGCACCCATTGTTCGCCCCGCCCGCCCATGTAGCCCACGGTGACGTCTGCGAGCGCGTTGGTGTAGTCGACGCAGGTGCGGCAGGTGGTCGGAAAGAAATCCGCGGGCAGGTCCGACAGCGGCAACTGCAGAAACGGAATCAGGCGCTGCCGCCCATCGTCGGTACGGATCTCGACCCGGTAGTCGGCGCGAAACTCCAGGTAGGCGATGCGCTGCGGTTCGGGCGACAGCAGGGCCAGGAACTCGTGGAAACGTTCGGTGTGGGTGTTGTCCGAACAGGGCAGGCCGATCACGTACAGACTTTGCAGGCCGTGCTCGCGGCGCAGCTGGTCCTCGATGGCGCGAAGCGGGTACACCTGACATGGAATGCCGATCACCGCCAGACGACGCAAACCCCTTTGCAAGGCGGGTTCGATCTGGGACAGCAGCGGGGCGTAGCCCATGCGCATGCCCCGGCAGGCCGCCATGTCCTGCGCCCGGGTGACCACGACCGCTTGTGGGCGCCAGCGGTCGTCTGGGTGGGGGCGCATGCAGATCACCGCGTCCACGCTGCCACTGTCCAGCAGCCGTTCGGCGATGCGGGTGGTGATGCCCGTCCATTGCGCGCCAGGCAGAGGCGCCCGGAGCCGGGCTTGCCACATGGCCTGCAGGGGGCCGAAATGCAGTTCGTCCGTCGGCGTCTGAGCGGATGGCAGGAACCGCGCCCGCCCGTGCACCTGCCGCTCCATGCGCGGGTAGTCCGGTCGGATGAACTGGCAGGCCTGGCCACACCGCTGCGGCTCAGCGGTGCGCGAAAGGCCGCAGTCGGTGCACAGCTTGCGCAAAGGCAGGCTCGCCTCGGTCTCTGGTGCCTGCGTCATGCCATGACCTCGCTGTCGGGTGGTGGCCGTCCGTCCCAGCAGGCCAGCATATGCCTGCCCACCAGGTCCGGTGCTTCTTCGTGCGCAAGGTGACCCAGACCCTGCAGCCAGACGCTGCGGCCCCGGGCCGACGCCGGCAGGGCGGCCATGACACGCCTGGACTGCGCGGGCGGAACGGTCCGGTCGCTGGCGCCGACCAGAAGGTCCAGCGGAACGGCCAGGCGCCCCAGGTCACGCGCCAGCCCCGGCAGGTCCCAGCTGGCCATCATGGCCAGTGCCCCGCGGACGTGCGCCGGACTGCGAACCAGCCGGTGGTAGAGCGCCGCGCCCTGGTCATCCAGGCGCGAACCCGTGCTTTCCAGCAGGCGGTTGAGCACGGCAGGGGCTCGCGCATGCCAGGCGAACACACGTGGCACCCAAGTCTGTCCTGCCAACAGCCGCGCTGCGGGCGTGAACAGGCGCCCGGCCGTTCCGTCCAGCGGCAGCAAGGCAGGGTTCAGGCCAATCACGCGGCGTGGCGTGATCAGGCCATCCAGGCACATGCGCAAGGCCAGTGCTGCACCAGCGGAATGACCGACCACCAGGTCTGGCCACCGACCCAGGGCCTGCAGCAGAGCATGGACCGCCCGTGCCATGCCGGTCAGGCCCATTTCGGGAGCCTGTACGCCGGCTGGCGGCAAGGCGGTGAAGGCATGGCCGGGCAGATCGGGTGCCAGCACCTCGAAGCGTCGGGCCAGCAGCGGGCCCAGGTCGCGCCACGAATGGGTGGACGCGCCGGTGCCGTGCAGCAGCAAGGCGCATGGCGCGCCGGATGCGGGCGCTTCGAAGTGCTGCAGGTGCCAGCGCAGACCATCGCTGGCAACGAAGCGGCTGCATCGGCTGTTCGGCCATTGGGCGCCGTCGCGTTCCCAGATCAGGTCGTCGGCCATCGCCATCTCATGCCGTCCGCTTCGGCAGGGCCTGCTGCACCGCCTGGCACAGCCCGCTGGCGCCCGCGTGCGGCAGGGCCAGGTAGCGGGCCCCCATGCGGCGTGCCAGTTCACGGGCGGCTTCCCCCGGCTGTGGTGAGGTGTCGATGAGCAGGGTGCTGAGCCCCTGTTCTTGCAGGCGTGCCGCAGCGGCATGGGCGTCGGCGGTGGCGCGCTCTCGGCCAGGGCCACCATCGGCCGCGATGTTGGCCCGTCCATCGGTCAGCAGCACCAGCGTGGGCGCCTCGCCACGTCGTCCGATCTGCTGGCACAACGCGCGCGCCGCCTCGATGCCGCAGGCCAGCGGCGTGCCACCACCACCGGGCAGGGCGGCCAGTTGCCGTTTGGCGCGCACCAGCGAACGTGTGGGCGGCAACAACACCTGGGCGCCCGTGCCGCGAAAGGCCAGCACGGCCACCTGGTCGCGCCGCACATAGCACTCGGCCAGCAGCAACTCGACCGCACCTTTGGCTTCGGCCATGCGGTGCAGGGCCGAGGAGCCCGAGGCGTCGACCAGGAACACGGTGGTGCCGGGCCGGTGCTGCCGGCGCCGGGTCATGCGCAGGTCTTCCGTGCGCACCAGCACCGGGCGTTCACGCAGGCGGTGGCCCTGGGTATCGGTCGAGAGGTTGGCAGGCCATCGGTCCTGCGCGCCCCATGCGCCGTCAGCCGCTGAGGCGGTGCGGCGCATGCGCTGCCAGGGGGCGGCTGCCCGCAAGGTATCGATCAGGTGCAGGCGTGCGCCTGTGCCACCGCGCCCCGGACGCGAGCCGATCACCCGACCCCGTGCTCCGTTGTCCTGGCTGGCACCGAAACGGCCGTTGCCCCGGGCGCGCCTGGTTGAGAGTGTCCCGGCCTGCAGTTGCGCCAGCAGATCGGCCGGCAGGCCCACGCGCACGGCATCGGCCAGGCGGTCCTCCAGTGCCTGTGTCGGTGCCTCTTTGTCGGGTTCATCCGGGCGGCCCTGCTGCTGTGTATCGGCCTCCTGTTGCGCTCCGTCAGGCGGCAGCTCGGCGGGTGGGGCCTGCACTGCCGGTGACGGGTCTGTGCCGTCCTCGTCCGTGGGCTGTGCCGGCGGGCCGTCCGGCATCCGGGTGGCCCGCGGCGCCAGCACCAGCGCGGCTGCCAGCTCCGCATGCCGTGCCTGCACGTCCTCGCAGCCTTCCAGCGCGGCCGCAGCCCGTGCGGCCCTCACCGCCAGCAGCAAAGCCCGCATGGACGCCACGCCCCAGGCCGATGCCGTCGCGGCCAGTGCTTGCAGCAGCCCGTCCGGCACGACCACGCCGCCGCAGCGTGTTTGCGCCTGCGCCAGAGACCGGCGCCAGTTTGGATCCGGTGCGGGCATGGGCCCGTCCTGGTCTGTGCTGAAGGCGTCGGTGTCCAGGCGGAAGGCCAGGCGGTCGCGCAGCGCTTCGGGGAGGCACTCGCCGTCTTCCTGACCTTCGTCGAGTGCGACCAGGGTCCAGCGGCAAGGCCAGACCTGTTGTTGTCCGTCGCGCTGCACATCGATCTGGCGACGGTCCATGGCGGCACACAACAGGGCGGCATTCAGCGCGGCGGTGCGTTCGGCCATGGAGAGCAGCAACACACCGCCGTCGGCGCGCGCCAGCAGGCCGGTGAACACCACCGGGCGGCCCTGCTGCAGCGTGGCGGGCAGGTCCAGGCCACCCAGCAGGGCCGATTCGTTGGCGTGGTGTGGCAGTTTCAACCAGGGTGCGTCAGGGCGCAGCAGGGCGCGCAAACCGCTCAGCCAGGCGTCGCGTCGGGGGCCGGGGCCGCCACACAGCACCACTCCCCCCAGCCCCACGGGGTCCACGGCCAGCAGGGCCAGCACCCACTGCGCGGACGCGGGCAGGCCCGGCCCCAGGCCCCATGCCGGAGACGACAGGTCTGGTGTGCCGGCAGAGGACCCGGGTGCCAGCGATGGCGCGGCCCCCGGCATGGTCAATCGCCCAGCAACTCGGCCACCGCGCGCTGAACCCGCGTACCGGCGTCGGCGTTGTCCAGCGGGTTGCGGCGCAGCCGGTGTCGCAGCGCCGGGGCGGCCACCTGCCGCAGATGCCCGAGATCGACCTTGGCGTGGCCATCCAGCGCCGCCTGCGCGCGCGCCGCGCGAATCAGGGTCAGGTCGCCCCGCAGCCCGTCGGTGCCCAGGTGCATGCACAGGGCGGCGGCCCGTTCGCGTGTCGTGTCGGGCACCTGGATCTCGGGCAGGCGCTTGCGCGCGGCCACCAGCCGTCGTCGCACGGCTGTGTCGCGGGCTTGCCACTGGGCGACAAAGGCGGCCCGGTCCTGCTCGAAGGCCTCGCGGCGCTTGACCACCTCGACGCGTTCGGCCAGCGAGGCTGGCGTGCGGACCTCCACCGCCAGGCCAAACCGGTCCAGCAACTGCGGTCGCAGCTCGCCTTCTTCCGGGTTGCCGCTGCCCACGAGCACAAAGCGGGCCGGGTGCCGCACGCTCAGGCCCTCGCGCTCGACCACGTTTTCGCCCGAAGCCGCCACGTCAATGAGCAGGTCGACCAGATGGTCTTCGAGCAGGTTGACCTCGTCGATGTAGAGAAAGCCCCGGTGGGCCTGGGCCAGCAGACCTGGCTCGAAGGCCTTGACGCCTTGTGACAAGGCCTTCTCCAGATCGAGTGCACCCACCACACGGTCTTCGGTGGCCCCCAGTGGCAGGTCCACCACCGGTACCGGTGCCGTGGCGGTCCGGGTCGCCCGGCCGTCGGCCGGTCGCAGGCGCGCGCAGTCCTCGCAAGCCGTGGCCGAGCCTGCGGGGTCGCAGC
Organism: Burkholderiales bacterium; assembly: GCA_030604135.1. Classification (GTDB taxonomy): domain Bacteria; phylum Pseudomonadota; class Gammaproteobacteria; order Burkholderiales; family Burkholderiaceae_C; genus Hydrogenophaga. Next base: position 144,119 of record JAUVWL010000004.1, read on the forward strand.
GGTAGCGACAACCGTGCACCACCTTCATGGGCGGCAGCAGGCCGGCCAGTGCCCGCACCGCTGTGGACTTGCCGGTGCCGCGGTCGCCCAGCACGAGCACACCGCCGATGCTGGGGTCGATGACCGCGATCAGGATCGCGGTTTTCATCTCGTCCTGGCCAACGATGGCCGAGAAGGGGAAGTGTTGTGCCATGGAGAGCCCAGTATGGCACAAGCGGGCTGATGTCGAGAAGTTGTACAGACTAAATTGTCAACTCATATGGACATATCGGCCGGCAGGTGGTGTGGGCGCTTGCGTCGCATGAAGCCCTGGTAGAGCAGGGGCACGATGAACAGGGTCAGCATGGTGGAGAACACCAGACCCCAGACGATGCTGGCCGCCACCGGGCCCCACAGCAGGCTCTTGCCGCCAATGCCGAAGGCCAGGGCAAACAGGCCACCCACGGTGGTGGTGGTGGTGATCAGGATGGGCACCACCCGGCGCCGGCCGGCCTGCACGATCGCGTGAACCGTGCTCATGCCGCCGGCCAGGCGGCGGTTGGCTGCATCGATCAGCACGATGGCCGAATTCACCGCGATTCCGCCCAGGGCGATCACACCGTAGAGCGTGTAGATCGAAAGTGGATTTCGCGAAATGGCCAGACCGTAGGCCACTCCAGAGAAAGCAAAAATCACGGCACACATGACCATGAAAGGTTGCCAGTAGCTGCGGAACTGGGCGGCCAGTATCAGGTAGATGAAAAAGAGGCCGAACAGCAACATGAAAGCCATGGCTTGAAGGCTCTCCTGAATTTCTTCCAGCTCCCCTGAAAAGTCCAGATCAACACCGGGGTGCTGGGTGCGGACCTTCTCCCACTCGGCCTTGATGAAGTTGTTGGCGGCCACCGTGTCGGTGACGTCCTTGTCCAGGTTGGCCTCCACGGTGGTGGTCCGGCGCAGGTTGTAGTGGCGGATGACACCCCGGCCCGGCTCCACCTGGGCCTGCACGAGGGCACCCAGGCGGGTGACCTGACCCGAAGGCAGCACCACCGGTTCATCCAGCACGCTGGCGGGGTCCAGCGGCAGGTGTTCGCCCTTGCGCAGGGCCCGGTCCGAGCGCACCCGCAGCTCGATCTTGTCGCCCTCGTCGCGGGTGAAGGCCACCACCTCGCCGTCGATCGCCAGCCGCACCAGGCGCGAGACCTGGGCGGCGCTCAGGCCAGCCTCCCGCAGCGCGTGTGGGTCCATCTGCAGCCGCAGCTGGGGGCGTCCGGGCAACTGGTCGTCCTGCACGTCGGTGGTGCCGGGGATGCGCGCCACGATGGATTTGAGCGCCTCGCTGGCGGCCGCGATTTCCTCGAAGGTGTCGCCACGCACCTTGACGCTGATCGGCCGGCCCGAAGGCGGTCCGCCCGAGAGCACGGTGAAACTCTTGCTCCCGGGCCCATCCATGCCTTCGATGATGGCGCGCATGTCGTCCACCACCTCGGCAACTTCCCTGGCGTCCGGGGTCCGCGGATTCAGTGATACGAACACCTGTCCGTACAGGTCGCCATAGACGATGTCGGTGTCGGTGAATTTGATGCCGGCCGTCGAAGTGACCGAGCGGGCCTCGCCTTCCAGCCCGATACCGCGCAATTGCTCCCGCACCACCCGTTCGACCCGCTGGGTCTCTTCGAGCGTTTCTTCCAGCGCGGCGCTGGCGGGCATGTCGACGTTGACGTAGAAGGCGCGGATCGGGTCGAAGGCAAAGAACTGCACCCGCACCACCTCGGTCACCAGCAGGCCCACCGCCGCCGCCACCGAGGCCACGCCGACCAGGGCAAAGCGCTTGGGCCGGCGCAGCACGTAGGCCAGGGCCTGTCCGTAGCGCAAGCGCAGCTTTCGTGTCAGCTGCTCGCGACGCCGCTGCGAGCGCGAGGGCTGGTCAAAGCGAACACCGACCACCGAGACATGGACGGGCAACATCCAGAAGGCCTCGAGCAGCGAGATCATCAGGGCCAGCGTGACCACAAATGGGATCACGAACATGAACTTGCCCACGATGCCCGGCAACAGCATCAGCGGCAGGAAGGCCGCCAGCGTCGTGGCCACCGACGCCAGCACCGGCTTCCAGACCTCCAGGATGCCGTCCAGGCTGGCCTGCAACACCTGCTGGCCGCGCTGCATGCGGTAGTAGATCGCCTCGACCACCACCACCGCCTGGTCCACCAGCATGCCCAGGGCGATCACCACCCCCAGCAGCACCGACACGTTCACCGTGTAGTCCATGGTGTTGAGCACCGCAAACGTGCCCATGAGCGAAAACGGAATGCCAAACGCCACCAGCAGGCCGATGCGCCAGCCCAGGAACAGCCAGCACACCGCCAGCACCAGCAGCACGCCGTACAGCGCGTTGGTCTGCATGACACCAATGGCTTCCTGGGTGGGCACGGTCTGGTCGTCGGTGAGCACCAGTTGCAGGCCGTCTTCGGCCAGCACCGCGTTTTCACGCTCGATGAAGGCCTTGAGCCGGTCCACGAGTTCGATGGTGTTGGTGCCGGACTTCTTGCTCAGCGTCAGGCCGATGGTCGGTCGGCCGTCCATGGCCGCCAGTTGCGACGCGGGTGCGCGCGCGCGCTCGATGCGGGCCACCTCGCCCAGGCGTGTCACCACATCGGGCCGGGCCATGGAGCGCACGGGCAGATCGATCAAGGCCTGGGGGTCCGTCTGCACCCCCTGCACGCTGACCGACCAGGCGCCACTCTGGGTTCGCAGCGTGCCCCCGGTCGTGTCGCGCCACCAGCCTGATAAGGTGTCCGCCACATCGGAGGACAGCAGGCCGCGCGCGGCCAGGGCCTGCGGGTCCGGGCTGACCAGGATCTCGGGGTTGCGCAGACCCGCTGCCGACACCTGATCGACACCTGCGATGCCTTCCAGGGCGCTTTTGATCCGGCGCGCCTGGCGGCGCAAGGTCTCGTCGTCGGCCTGACCCATCAGCACCATGGAGGCGGTGGGAAAGCCGTTGCTGGTGGTGATCTCCAGAATCAGCGGATCGCTGGCCTCGCGCGGCAGTTCGCCCGAGGCCCGGTTCTGGATTTCGCGGCGCAGGTCCGCCATGCGCTTGTCGAAGGTGCGCTCATTGATGTCGCGAAAACGCACCAGCAGCGTGGCGGCGTTCTCCCGCGAGTTGGAAATCACGAAGCGCACATCGGCCACGCCCCGGATGCCGTCCTCCAGCGGGTTGGTCACCAGGCGCTCGATCTCTTCGGCGCTGGCACCCGGCAGAGTCACGGTGATGCTGACCCAGTTGAAATTGATTTCCGGATCCTGCTCACGCGGCATGGTGGCGTAACTCAGCAGACCCAGCAGGAGAATCACCACAAAAGCGATGTTGGCCAGCGGGTGGTTCGTCAGCAGCGAGCGCAGAAAGGCCATGACGCGGACCCCGGTTCAGTTGCCGCCGGCCGACAGGCGCACCGCCTGACCGTCCTGCAGGGCCGCCTGGCCACGGACCACCAGTTGCAGGCTGCCTGGCCAGTCCGTCGGCACAGGCGTCACACGCCCTTCCTGGGCCCCGGGCAGGCCGCGAAACCGGACGGTGGCCTCCGAAGCGCTGCCGACCACCTCGAACACGCCGAGGCTGCCATGGCGGCGAACCAGCCAGTGGGGTGGCAGGTGGGGGCGGCCATCCTCCCAGCGCAACTGGCCCGCCGTGCCTGCGGCAGGGGCCCCGGCCGCGGCCCCGAAGGCCAGCCGGGCTGTGCGCGTGCGTGTTGGTTCCGCCACCGTGCCGCCCACCCTCAACAGGCGCACCGGGTGGCTTTGTCCTTCGGCCTCGAAGCGCAGGCTGCGCGCCTGGGGCAGGCTGCTGGCGTCCAGCGGGTCCAGCGTGGCGTCCAGTTCGACCGCTCCCTGTTCGACCAGCACATAGAGCAGGCTGCCCGGCGCCACGGCTTCACCGGTCTGCGCCAGCCGTTCGACCACCTCGGCGTCGAATGGTGCCCGCAGCACCGTCTTGTCCAGTTGTCGCTGCGCGGTGGCCAGCTGGGCCCGGTTGGCGTCGGTTTCGGAGCGGATCAGTGCCACTTCGGTCTCGCGCTGCGCCAGCGCCTCGGACGAGAAGAACCCCTGCGCCGTGAGCTCCCTGGCCCTCTGCAGCTGGGCTTGCGCCAGTCCCAGGCGGGCCTGGCTGGCCTCGAGTGCGGCGCGTGCGCGTTGCACGCCCAGTTCGGCATCTCTGGGATCCACGCGGGCCAGCACCTGACCGCGTTGCACGCTGGCGCCGACGTCGGCGGTCCATTGCTGTAGTGTGCCGGCCACCTCGGCCGACAGACGCGAGACGTTGCGCGCGCGCACACGCGCTGGCGCCTCGCGCACCGGGAACACCTGGCCCGCCTCCAGTCGGACGGTTTCGACCGCCGTGGCCGCGGCCGAGCCGGTCTGGGCGAGCGCCATCGCTGAAGACAGGGCGCTCGTCAGCAGCAGCAGGCACAGGGTGCGACGCGGGGCCCGGTTTGTCCGGGCAGACATCGAGGTGGCGGTCATGGGTATCCAGTCAGTTCAGATCACGAGGGCACAGGGCGGGATTCACATTCGCAGGCTGCGCCAGAGCAGGAGCGGAACATCAGCGCGACCGACGGTGGGGCGGTGTCGCCAGCTGCGGTGCTCAAGCTGCGCGATCCGGTCGAGGATGCGCAGACCGCCTTGTACCACCAGTCGCAATTCCCAGCCGGCGCGACCGGGCAGTCGATGCACCAGCGGCGCGCCCTGCAGCATCAGGCCACGAGCATGCCGGCACAGTTCGGCCACCACGTCCTGTCGGGCCTGTTCGCTGGCGCTGTCCTGGCGGCTGGCGTCGGTGTCGAAGTCGGCATGCTCAAGCCCGTGCGCTGCAAGCAGGTCGCTGGGCAGGTAGTGCCGCTGCCGTGGCAGATCGACACTGAGGTCCTGCCAGAAATTGATCAGTTGCAGGGACGAACAGATCAGGTCGCTTCGCTGCAGCGACTCGCTGTCATCCACACCATACAGGTGCAAAAGCAATCGGCCCACCGGGTTGGCCGACAGCCGGCAGTAGGCGAGCAATTCGTCGCGGTGGGCGTAACGGTGGGCGTTGCCGGTGTGGCGCACGTCCTGTTCGAAAGCGCTGAGCAAGTCGTGCAGCAGATCGACCGGCAGGTGGTGCTCGCGCAGGGCGAGTTGCAGGGGAACAAAGACCTGGGGCCAGGCGGCACTGTCCGGCTCCGCATCGTCGGCTGCCCGTTCCAGGGCCGAGCGGTAGCGCGCCAGCGACGACAGCCGCTCTGCGGTGCTGGCGTCACCTTCATCGGCCAGGTCGTCGGCGGTGCGCGCGAAATGGTAGATCGCCGCCACGGGCGCGCGCAAAGCGGCCGGGCAGAGCCACGAAGCGACCGGGAAGTTCTCGTAGTGCGACACGCCGCCCGCCAGGCCCTGGCTCCTGTTCTCAAGCGTGCGAATGGGCGTCGATGTCATGGGGTATTGGTGGGGTCCCGTACAATTTACTAACCGGTCAGTCATTAATTATCTGCGCCTGTCTCCTGGGTGTTGCGTTCCTGCGCAATTCCTTGGGTCTTGTCGGACTTTCTCTATCTAAAGTCTCCAGCATGAAAGCCTCACATTTTGTCCTTGTCATGACATGGGTTGGCCTGCTGGCTGCTTGCGGCCAGCGCGAACCCGCTCCGGAGCCGGTACGCGCTGTCAAATTACTGACCGTCGCGCCCATGACCCTGGCTGACACCAGCGAGTACGCGGGCGAAGTGCGGGCCCGGGTCGAGTCCCAGCCGGGCTTCAGGGTCGGGGGCAAGCTGGTGGAGCGACTGGTTGAGCCGGGTCAACGGGTTCGCAAGGGGCAGTTGCTGGCCCGGCTTGATCCCCAGGACTTTGCACTGGCCTCGCAGGCGGTGCAGGCCCAGGTTCTGGCGGCGAGCACCCAGCGTGATCTGGCAGCGGCCGAGCTGCGCCGTTTCAGCGATTTGCGCCGGCAGGGTTTTGTCAGCGACGCCGAGATCGAGCGGCGCCAGGCGGCCCTCGATGCGGCCGAGGCGGCTCTCAAACAAGCCCAGGCGAACCAGACGGTGCAGGGCAACCAGGCCACCTACACGCGCCTGTTGGCCGACGCCGACGGCCTGGTGACGGCGGTCATGGCCGAGGTGGGACAGGTTCTGGGGGCCGGAGTCCCGGTGCTTCGGCTGGCCCACGACGGACCTCGCGAAGTGCTGATTGCTGTGCCGGAGGACCGGGTTCGATCTGTCCAGCCAGGCATGCCGGCCACTGTGCGGCTGTGGGCCGGGCTGTCCCCGGAACGCGATGCCGCATGGCGTGCCCAGGTGCGCGAGGTCGGTGGCAGCGCCGACCCGGTCACCCGCACCTTCGGCGTCAGGGTGGCTCTGGCCGCCGATGCCGAGGTCTCCCTGGGCGCCACGGCCTTCGTTCGACTCGATGCGTCGGTTGCCGATGGCCTGCGCCCCGGGGCAGGCGTGCGCCTGCCCAGCAGCGCCCTGCTGCGCAGCGGTGATGCCACCGCAGTCTGGGTCTTCGATCCGCAGGGGCAGACGGTGCAGCTGCAACCGGTCCAGGTGCTCACAGCCGATGGCAACGAGCTGGTGGTGATGGGTCTTCAAGCGGGCCAGGAAGTGGTGGCCGCAGGGGTGCATGTGCTTTCGCCAGGGCAGACGGTCACCCGTTTTGCCGGTCCGGCCACGCAGTGAGGCCACCCATGCAGACCCAACCGACGGCCGCAGAAGCCGACTCCTGGATTGCGCGCTGGAACCTGTCGCGCTGGGCGCTGGAACACCAGGCCCTCACACGCTACCTCATGATCGTGCTGATGCTGCTGGGCGTCAGCGCCTACTTCCAGCTCGGTCAGGACGAAGACCCTCCCTTCACCTTCAGGGCCATGGTGGTGCAGGCCTTCTGGCCCGGCGCCACGGCCCAGCAGGTGGCCGAGCAGGTGTCCGACCGGATCGAGCGGACCCTGCAGGAGGTGCCCCATGCCGACATCATCCGCAGCTATGCGAAACCCGGTGAAGCGCTGATCATCTTCCAGCTGCGCGACAGCTCCCCGCCAGGCGAGGTGCCCCAGATCTGGTACACGGTGCGCAAGAAGATCGGCGACATGCGCGGCAGCCTGCCCCAGGGGGTGGTCGGACCGTTTTTCAACGACGAATTCGGCGACGTCTTCGGTGTGATCTACGCCTTGCAGGGCGAGGGCTTCAACCAGGCCGAAAAGAAGAAGGTGGCCGACGACGTGCGACAGCGCCTGTTGCGGGTCAGGGACGTCAGCAAGGTCGAGCTGTTCGGCGTTCAGGCCGAGAAGCTCTACATCGAAGTGTCTCAGCGGCGTCTGGCCGTGCTCGGTCTGGATATGAACCAGGTGCTGGCCAGCCTCGGACAGCAGAACGCGGTCGAGTCAGCGGGCGCCCTGCAGACGCCGCAGGATGTGCTGAGGGTTAGGGTGGGCGGCGCGTTCAACTCGGTGGAAGAACTGCGCGCCATGCCCATCCGCGCGCCCAATGGCACGCAGATCCGGCTCGGGGACATTGCCGAGGTGCGGCTGGGCTATGTTGATCCACCCCAGGTGCTGGTGCGGCACGACGGACAGGACAGCATCGCGCTGGGCATTTCCATGGCCAGTGGCGGTGACATCATTGCCCTGGGCAAGGCCCTCAAGCTGGCCGTGGCCGATATCGAGGCCGAGTTGCCGGCCGGCATGCGCCTGGTCCAGGTCCAGGACCAGCCCAGGGCCGTGACCACCTCGGTCAACGAATTCATCAAGGTGCTGATCGAGGCGGTGGTGATCGTGCTCGCGGTGAGTTTCCTGGCGCTGGGTCTGCACAGGCGCGAGGGAGGTCGCGGGCTGCGCCGCTACACGCTGGACATGCGACCGGGACTGGTGGTGTTCATCACCATTCCTCTGGTGCTGTCGGTGACATTCCTGGTCATGCACTACTGGGGCATCGGCCTTCACAAGATCTCGCTGGGGTCGCTCATCATTGCGCTGGGTCTGCTGGTCGACGATGCCATCATCGCGGTCGAGATGATGGTTCGCAAGCTGGAGGAGGGCCATTCCATGATGCGGGCGGCCACCTTCACCTGGGAGGTCACGGCCATGCCCATGCTGACCGGGACACTTATCACCGCGGCCGGCTTTCTGCCCATCGGACTGGCCCAGTCGGCGGTCGGCGAGTACACCTTTGCCATCTTTGGTGTGACCGCCGCTGCTCTTGTGATCTCCTGGGTCGTGGCGGTGATTTTTGTGCCCTACCTGGGCGTCAAACTGTTGAAGGTCAAGCCACACGTCGGCCAGATCCAGGAGGTGTTCGACGGCCCCTTCTACGACCGCTTCCGCGCGACGGTCGACTGGTGCGTCGAACACCGCTGGATCACCATCGGCGCCACCGTGCTGACCTTTGTGCTGGGTCTGGTTGGCATGACGCAGGTGCAACAGCAGTTCTTCCCCGACTCCAGCCGTCCCGAGATTCTGGTCGACGTCTGGCTGCCCGAGGGCAGCAGCATCGCTGCCACCGACGCGGTCACACGCCGAATCGAATCGCGCCTGGCGGCCGAGGAGGGTGTGCGTTCGGTCAGCACCTGGGTCGGCTCCGGTGTGCCGCGCTTCTACCTGCCGCTGGACCAGATCTTTCCTCAGAGCAATGTGGCGCAGCTGATCGTCCTGCCCAGGGATCTGCGCGAGCGCGAGCGTCTACGCAAGGCTCTGCCGACCGTGCTGGCGACCGAGTTCCCCGAGGTTCGTGGACGGGTGAAGCTGTTGCCCAACGGTCCGCCCGTGCCCTACCCGGTGCAGTTTCGCGTTGTGGGGCCGGACCCGGCCGTGCTGCGTGGCCTGGCCGACGAGGTCAAAGAGGCCATGCGGCAGAACCCCAACGTGCGTGGTGTCAATGACAACTGGAACGAATCGGTCAAGGTCATGCGCCTGGAGGTCGATCAGGCCAAGGCGCGGGCCCTGGGCGTGTCCAGCCAGTCGATCGCCCGCGCCTCGCACACCTTGTTGTCCGGCAGTACTGTAGGCCAGTACCGTGATGGCGACCGGCTGATCGACATCGTGCTGCGCCAGCCGCTGGACGAGCGCGACACCATCACCGATCTGGCTCTGGCCTATCTGCCGACCGCGTCCGGGCAGAGCGTGCCCTTGTTGCAGGTGGCCACACCCGTGTTCGACTGGGAGCCCGGCGTGATGTGGCGCGAGAACCGCAGTTATGCCATCACGGTCCAGAGTGACGCGGTTGAGGGCATGCAAGGGGCCACCCTGACGGCGCAGCTGCTGCCCGCCTTGCGCCCGCTCGAGGCCGGGTGGCGCCAGCGTGGCCTGTCCGCCTATCGGATCGAGGTGGCCGGTGCGGTTGAGGAAAGCAGCAAAGGTTCGTCATCGATCGCTGCCGGCATGCCCGTGATGCTGTTTCTGGTCTTCACCCTGCTCATGCTTCAATTGCAGAGCTTCAGCCGTTCCCTGCTGGTCTTCATCACCGGTCCGCTGGGCATGGCCGGCGTGGCGGCCGCGCTCTTGCTGCTCGATCGTCCGTTCGGCTTTGTGGCCTTGCTGGGTGTGATCGCGCTCATGGGCATGGTGCAGCGCAACTCGGTGATCCTGATCGACCAGATCGAGCAGGACCGGGCACGGGGCGTGCCGACCTGGGATGCCATCGTCGACTCCACCGTGCGCCGCATGCGCCCCATCGTGCTCACGGCTGCCGCTGCGGTGCTGGCCATGATCCCGCTCTCGCGAAGTGTGTTCTGGGGGCCGATGGCGGTGGCCATCATGGGGGGGCTGATTGTGGCCACGGTGCTCACCCTGCTGGCCCTGCCCGCCATGTACGCCGCCTGGTTCCGCGTCAGGAGATGATCCCTCATGCGCCTGCGTCACATCGAGGTCTTCAACGCCGTCATGCTCACCGGCAGCGTCAGCGCTGCCGCACGCATGATCAACGTCACCCAGCCGGCGGTCAGCCGCACCTTGCAGCATGCCGAGTTGCAGCTGGGCTTTGCGCTGTTCCAGCGGGTGGGGGGGCGCCTGCGTCCCACCCTGGAAGCGCAGACCCTGTACCCCCATGTCGAGCGCCTGTTCCAGCAGCTTGACGAGGTGCAGCGCCTGTCGGCCAACCTGCGTGCCGGGCGCAGCCAGCACGAGCTGCAGGTGCTGACCGTGCTGGCCCTGAGCTACGAAGTCATGCCACGGGCGATGCGCCTGTTCCGTCAGAAACACCCGTCGGTGCTGGTGCACCACCAGGCCCTGCATTCACCGCAAATTGTCTCGGCGCTGGCATTGCAGGAAGCCGACATCGGCTATGTCTTCAGTGTGCCGCCCCATCCGTCGCTCACCCTGGAGTCGCTGGGCAGCCGCTCGGTGGTCTGTGTGGCGCCGCGTGGCCTGCTGCCGGCCCGGGTGGTCCGTTCGGGAGAGGTCGGCCTGACCGACCTGGCCGGCCTGCCCATCGTGGCACTCGACCCTCAGGACCCGCTGGGGGTGTTGCTCTCGCACACCTTGCGCGACAGCGGCGCCGACCTCGACGTGGTGGTCACCGTGCAGACCTACCATGTGGCTTTGGCTCTGGCCCAGCACGGCGTCGGCGTGGCCATGGTCGAGTCCTGCACCGCCGCGTCGGCCGACCGGCGTCGCGTCGACGTCTTGCGTCTGGTGCCTTCGATCGAGGTGCCGGTGCAGGTGCTGCGTCCGGCCCAGCGACCCGGGTCTCAGACGGTGCGGGCGTTCACGCGCTGCATGCAGCAGGCGCTGGACGATGTCGGGATGCTGGGTCTGAAGCCCCCGACCTGAGCAGTTCTCTGAGCCGGTCGGCACTGCCCATGGCCAGGGTCAGGCCCAGAGCGCCGTGGCCCGTGTTCAGCCACAGGTTGGCCGGTGCCTTGTCCACGCGGCCGATCAGTGGCAGGCCACGTGGTGTGGCGGGCCGCAACCCGGCCCACGCCCGCAGATCGCCCGACAGATTCAATTGCGGAAAAACGTCCCGTGTAGTGGCTGTCAGAGACGCGATTCTGGCCGGATCCACCGAGCGGTCATGGCCGACCAGTTCGGCCATGCCGGCAACCCGCAGCCGATCGCCCAGGCGCGCGAACACCACTTTGCGGGCCAGGTCGGTGATGCTCACGCGGGGCGTTGCCGAGGCAGTCGCTGCCTGCACCGGCACCGTGATGCTGTAGCCTTTGAGCGGATAGACGGGCAGTTTCAGACCGAGATCGCGCGCCAGGGCCACCGAACCGGTGCCCGCAGCCAGCACAAACGCATCGGCCTGCACCTCTCCCGAATCCAGTTGCACCGCGTGCACCTGGCCCTGGGCCTGGCGCCAGCCGCGTACCCGCTGACCCAGAAGAAAGGCCACGCCCTGGTCACGCAGACGCTGGTGCAGCGCCACACACAGCTGTCCGCCGTCGACCGCACACTCGCTGGGGGTGAAGACGCCACCCGCGATGCGGCCCGCGTAGTGGGCCAGGGCAGGCTCAATGTCGGCACATTCGTTCGCTGAAAGCAGGCGCTGCTCGGCGCCCCCCAGCGCGGCCTGCAAATCCACCTGTCGCCTTGCCGATGCCAGCCCCGCCTTGTCCGGATACAGCACCAGCTTGCCACTGGCCGCGAAATCGCAGTCCAGTCCTTCTTCCTGCCTCAGGCTTTCGAACAGCTGCCGACTGCGGGCGGCCAACGCGAGCAGACGCTGTGTGGTGTCTCGTGACACACGGGTCCGACAGGCCATCATGAACGACAGCAGCCACGACCACTGAGCCGGGTCGGCCTGCGGCCGCAGACGCAAGGGTGAGTCACGCGAGACCAGCAACTTCGGTAGCTGGCCCCATACACCCGGATCGGCCAGTGGTTGAACGTAGGAGTAGCTCAGCTGTGCACCGTTGCCGCCGCTGGCACCATCGCCTGGCTGACCTGCGTCGATGACCGTCACCTGCCAGCCATCGCGCGCCAGCGACCGGGCTGTGGCCAGGCCCACGATGCCAGCGCCGACCACCACCACGTGGCCAGGGGAAGAGCGTGTTTGTGTCATGGACCTCACTGTAGGACGAAAGGACCGCAATCCACCATGCTGATCGGCTGCATGGGCATAACCAAAACTCATGGATTGCGCCTGAATTGGCATTTCCTTGCAGGTGATCAACGGCCTAGACTGCTCTTTTTTCAACGCATCCGACGACCATGTACGACAGCCGCGTCTTTCACCGACAGCTCCAGAAACGCCCACCCATGGCCGTTGGCGGGCAGGGCGTGTACATCACGGATGCCGAAGGGCATCGTTACATCGATGCTTCCGGGGGCGCTGCCGTGTCCTGCCTCGGGCACGGCCATCCTGACGTGAAGGCCGCCATGCACCGCCAGATCGACCAGCTGTCCTACGCCCACACCAGCTTCTTCACCACCGAGGTGGCCGAGCAACTGGCCGACCTGCTGGTGACCACGGCTCCGGCCGGCATGAGCCATGTCTACTTCGTCAGCGGCGGCTCGGAGGCGGTCGAGGCCGCGCTCAAGATGGCGCGCCAGTACTTTGTCGAGATCGGGCAGCCCCAGCGGCGCCATTTCATCGCCCGGCGCCAGAGCTACCACGGCAACACCCTGGGCGCACTGGCTGTCGGGGGCAATGAATGGCGGCGTGAGCAGTTCCGGCCGCTGCTGATCGACGTCACCCACGTCTCGCCGTGTTACGAATACCGCGACCGGAACGATGGCGAGACGCCCGAGCAGTATGGTCAACGGTTGGTGGTCGAGCTGTCCGAAACCATCGAGCGCCTTGGGCCGGAAAACGTCATGGCTTTTGTGGCCGAAACCGTGGGCGGGGCCACGGCGGGTGTGCTGACGCCGGTGCCCGGCTACTTCCGCGGCATCCGCGAGCTGTGTGACCGCCACGGGATCCTGCTCATCCTGGACGAGGTCATGTGTGGCATGGGACGAACCGGTACCCTGCATGCCTGCGAGCAGGACGGTGTGGTGCCCGATCTGCTCACCATCGCCAAGGGGCTGGGCGGTGGCTACCAGCCCATTGGGGCCGTGCTGGCCCAGGGCCGGCTGGTGGAGGCCATGCGCCAGGGCAGTGGTCTGTTCCAGCACGGACACACCTACCTGGGGCACGCCATCGCCTGCGCTGCAGCGCTCGCGGTGCAGCAGGTGATCCGTCGCGATGGGCTGCTTGACAGGGTGCAGGCCGCAGGCCGGGTTTTACAGGGGGAACTGGAGCGGCGTTTCGGGGATCATCCCCATGTTGGCGACATCCGCGGCCGAGGCCTGTTCTGGGGATTGGAGTTCGTCCAGGATCGCAACAGCAAGTCCTGGTTCGACCCGTCCGTCCGATTGCATGCCCGGCTCAAGGCGGCCGCGATGGCGGAAGGTCTCATGGTCTACCCCATGGGCGGCACGGTCGACGGCCGTTGTGGTGACCATGTGCTTCTGGCTCCGCCGTTCATTGCCACGGATGCTGAACTGGAAACCGTTGCAGAGCGCCTGGGCAAGGCCCTGGACAAGGTGTTGGCTGACATCAACCTGACGTAATAAGAAATTTGCATGAGTTCACAGGGAAAATCCGGGGGGTGCCGGGCTTCGCTGACGTGAACCTTGCATTACGATTCCCTCGTCCCGTGCCATGGCCCCACAAGGGTGGCACGATCATCATCAACCACGCAGACCCCTGCAGGAGACCTCCCCCCATGAAGAAGATCACCGCTTGCCTGAGCGCCATCGGCGCCGCCGTTGCCCTGATGGCGCCCGCCGCGCCCGCGCTGGCCCAGCAGAAGTTCATGACCATCGGCACCGGCGGCGTGACCGGCGTGTACTACGCGGCCGGTGGCGCCATTTGCCGTCTGGTCAACAAGGACCGCGCGCAACACGGGTACCGCTGCACGGTCGAATCCACGGGAGGTTCGGTCGCCAACATCAATACCATCCGTGCCGGTGACCTGGACTTCGGTGTGGCCCAGTCCGACTGGAATTACCATGGCTACAAGGGCAGCAGCAGCTTCCAGCAGGCCGGCGCCTTCACCGACCTGCGTTCGGTGTTCTCGCTGCACCCCGAGCCCTTCACGGTGCTCGCCCGAGCCGACGCCAATGTCAAGGACTTCGCGGACCTCAAGGGCAAGCGTGTGAACGTGGGCAACCCTGGTTCAGGCACCCGTGCGTCCATGGACATGCTGCTCGGCGCCATGGGTTGGACCCCGGGCGATTTCCGCCTCGCATCCGAGTTGCGTGCCGACGAGCACGGCGCGGCCCTGTGCGACAACCGCATCGATGCCTTCTTCTATGGCGTGGGTCACCCCAGCGCCAACATCCAGGATCCGGTGACCACCTGTGGTGCCAAGCTGGTCAACATCACGGGACCGGCGGTTGACAAACTGGTGGCAGACAACCCCTTCTACGCCAAGGCCACCATTCCGGCCGGCATGTACCGTGGCAATGACCAGCCGACCCAGACCTACGGCGTTCTGGCCACCTTTGTGACCTCCGCCAAGGCACCGGAAGATCAGGTTTACACCCTGGTCAAGGCCGTGTTCGAGAACTTCGACGAGTTCAAGCGCCTGCACCCTGCGCTGGCCAACCTCAACCCCGAGAACATGGTCAAGGACGGGCTGTCTGCGCCTTTGCACCCGGGTGCCGCCAAGTACTACCGCGAAAAGGGCTGGCTCAAGTAAACGCACTCTGAGCGATTTCATCCCTCATCGCTTTGCGCCCCATGCCGGCTGGTTCGGCATGGGGCGTTTCGTTACCTTGTCGGGCAACAGAGCCCCCTCACGAGACGGAGTGTGCACATGACCTCTCCCCAAAACCCCAAGCCTCAACAGGACGTCGACGTCAGCAAACTCGTTGAAGACAACGACACCGGTGGGCGCAAGCCAGGCCCACTGGTGGCCAGGTTTCTGCTGGTGGTCGCTGTCAGCTGGTCCCTGTTCCAGCTCTGGATTGCCTCGCCCCTGCCGTTTTCCCTGGGTGTGCTGGTGATGAACAACACCGAAACCCGGGCCATACACCTGGCCTTTGCGGTCTTCCTGGCATTCCTCGCCTATCCGGCCACCCGGCGCTCACCGCGCAGCCACATCCCGATACAAGACTGGGTGCTGGCGCTTCTGGGTGCATTCTGCGCTGGCTACCTTTTTCTCTTCTACCGCGATCTGGCGACGCGTCCCGGCATGCCCAACACGCTGGATGTCTGGTCGGCCGCGCTCGGCGTGGTCCTGCTGCTGGAGGCCACGCGCCGCGTGCTGGGGCTGCCCATGGTGATCGTGGCGGCCGTGTTCCTCGTCTACACCTTCGCAGGCCCCTACATGCCCGACATGCTGGCCCACCGCGGAGCGTCCATGGACCGGGCGGCGTCGCACTTCTGGCTCACCACCGAAGGGGTTTTCGGGGTGGCACTGGGCGTTTCCAGCGGCTTCATCTTCCTGTTCGTGCTCTTTGGCTCGCTGCTGGACAAGGCGGGCGCCGGCAATTACTTTATCAAGAGCGCCTTTGCGCTTCTGGGCCACATGCGCGGAGGCCCGGCAAAGGCTGCCGTGGTCTCGTCGGCCGCCACCGGCATCATCTCGGGCTCGTCCATCGCCAACGTGGTCACCACTGGCACCTTCACCATCCCGCTTATGAAACGCGTCGGCTACAAGGGCAACCAGGCCGGGGCGGTCGAAGTGTCGTCCTCGGTGAACGGCCAGATCATGCCGCCGGTCATGGGGGCGGCCGCCTTCCTGATGGTGGAGTACGTGGGCATCACCTATGTGGAGGTGATGAAGCACGCCTTGTTGCCCGCCCTCATTTCCTACATCGCGCTGTTCTACATCGTGCACCTGGAAGCCCTCAAGGCGGGCATGCAGGGCCTGCCGCGGCGCAACCCGTCCACTGGCACCCAAAGGCTGTTGTCCTTTCTGCTGACGGTCAGCGGCTTCATCGTGCTCGCCGGCATCACCTACTACGTCATCGGCTTCCTCAAGTCGGTGCTCGGCGATGCCGCCGTTCCGGTGATCGGTCTGGGTCTGCTGGCCGCCTATGTGGGCCTGCTGTGGGTCGGATCCCGCCAGCCCGACCTGCCCATCGACGACCCCAATTCGCCCGTGTTCGAACTGCCGGAGACCGGCCCCACCGTCAAGTCCGGCATGCACTACCTGCTGGCGGTCGTGGTGCTGGTCTGGTGTCTGATGGTCGAGCAACTCTCGCCGGCGCTCTCGGCATTCTGGGCCACCGTCTTCATGATGTTCGTCATGGTCACCCAGAAGCCCCTGCTGGGTCTGATGCGGGGTGATCACCGTTTCCTGTCGCATTTCCGGGCCGGCGTTGCCGACCTGATCGACGGCCTGGCCACCGGAGCGCGCAACATGATCGGCATCGGTGTGGCCACGGCGGCCGCCGGCATCATTGTCGGCACGGTGTCGCTGACCGGTGTCGGGCTGGTGATGACCGAACTGGTGGAGATCCTCTCGGGCGGCAACCTCATGCTGATGCTGGTGCTGGTGGCCCTGATCAGCCTGATCCTGGGCATGGGGCTGCCCACCACCGCCAACTACATTGTGGTCTCCACCCTGATGGCACCGGTGGTCGTCGAGCTCGGGGCCCAGAGCGGCCTGATCGTGCCGCTGATCGCGGTTCACCTGTTTGTGTTCTATTTCGGTCTCATGGCCGACGTGACGCCACCGGTGGGCCTGGCCTCGTTCGCGGCCGCCGCCATCGCCAAGCACGATCCGATCAAGACCGGGCTGACCGCGTTCTACTACAGCATGCGCACGGCCATCCTGCCGTTCCTGTTCATCTTCAACACGCAGTTGCTGCTGATCGGCCTGACCGGCCCGTTGCACCTCATCATGACGGCAGGGTCGGCCTTGATTGCGATGCTGGTGTTCGCCGCAGCAACCCAGGGCTACTTCATCGCACGCACCCGGTGGTACGAAACCCTGGCCATGCTGCTGATCTGCTTCACCCTGTTCCGTCCCGGGTTCTGGATGGACATGATCCATCCGCCCTTCGACGAAATCAAGGGTGATGCGATGACGCAGGCCATCGAACAAGCCCCTGCCAACAGCAGCAAACGGCTGTGGGTGGAAGGCATGAACCTGGAAGGTCGCGATATCCGCAAAGGTGTGCTGCTGCCCCTGGGGCCCGAGGGGGATGCAAGAACCCGGCTCGGGCATTCCGGTCTCACCGTCATGAACGACGGGGACGCCTTCATGGTGGTGGCCACCCGGTTCGGCAGCACGGCCGAAAAACTCGGTATCGAGCAGAGTTTCCGGATCACCGCGCTGGAGGTGCCGGCCGAACGTCCCGCCAAGGAGTGGTTCTTCATCCCGGCGCTGGCCCTGCTGGCGCTGATCATTGCGCTGCAGCGTCGTCGCCTGCGTCGCGAACAGCCCGTGGCAGGTGCGGCGGCATGAGCGTCGCACGGCCGCTCCAAAGACGCTCAGCCCCGCAGTGCGCAGCATGGAGGGCCGTTCAATGAGCCACCCTCGCATCGCCCTGATCCACGCGCTGGCCCACTCGGTCGAGCCCATCAATGCCGAGATGGCCCGGGCCTGGCCCGAGGCCATTCGCATGAACCTGCTCGATGACAGCCTCTCTGCCGATCTGGCGTGTGAGGGCAGGGGGCTGGACGAGGCCATGCACCACCGCTTCGAGGCGTTGGCCGCATATGCCGAATCCACCGGCGCCCGGGCCATCCTGTTCACATGCTCGGCTTTCGGGCCCTGCATCGAGGCGGTGGCCGCACGCCGGCCGCACATGCCGGTGCTCAAACCCAATGAGGCAATGGTGGCCGACGTTGCCAAGGTCCAGGGGCCGGTCGGTCTGATCGCCTCCTTTGGCCCGACGCTGGTCTCGATGCCGCCCGAGTTTCCCGCTTCGGTTGCCTTGCGCACCGCTCTGGTCGAGGGCGCCATGCAGGCGCTCAACCGGGGCGAGGCCGAGCTCCACGATGACCTGGTGGTCGAAGCCGCGCGCGACCTGGCTTCAGCTGGCTGCCGGGCCATTGCATTGGCCCAGTTCAGCATGGCACGCGCGGCGGCCGCGGTGGCCAAGGCCACCGGCCTGCCGGTGTTCACCACCCCCGGCAGCGCGGTTGAACGTCTGCGCCGGGAACTGGGGGGCTGAAGGCCCGGCTTCACCGGATACAATAGAAGGTTGCCGTCTAACGGTGCCCCGGATGCGGGGGTTCGAGCCGAACCCAGCCAGCACGAGCGGTCCGGGCAACCGGCGCGCGGGTGGCGAAATTGGTAGACGCACCAGGTTTAGGTCCTGACGCCAGCAATGGTGTGGGGGTTCGAGTCCCCCCCCGCGCACCACGGTACCGTGGAACAGATCCTCACCGGTCGGCCAGAGTCCCTGGCAGGCCGCCTTCCTTTTGGAGATTGACATGACCGTCACCGTTGAAACCCTGGAAAAGCTCGAGCGCAAGATCACGCTGACGCTGCCCGCCGACGTGATCAAGAACGAGGTCGAAAACCGCCTCAAGCGCCTGGCCCGCCAGGTCAAGATGGACGGCTTCCGTCCCGGCAAGGTGCCGATGAACGTCGTGGCCCAGCGCTATGGCTATTCGGTGCACTACGAAGTCATGAACGACAAAGTGGGCGAAGCCTTTGCCCAGGCTGCCAACGAAGCCAAGCTGCGCGTGGCCGGCCAGCCTCAGATCACCGAGAAGGACGGCGCCCCTGAGGGTCAGCTGGCCTTTGATGCGGTCTTCGAGGTCTACCCCGAGGTCAAGATCGGCGATTTGACCACGGCCGAGGTCGAGCGCGCCACCGCCACGGTCAGCGAGGCCGCCATCGACCGCACGCTCGACATCCTGCGCAAGCAGCGCCGCACCTTTGGCCAGCGTGCCAAGGAAGAGGCTGCCCAGGACGGCGACCGCGTCACCATCGACTTCGCCGGCAAAATTGACGGCGAGGCCTTCGAAGGCGGCAAGGCCGAAGGCTTTCAGTTCATCGTCGGCGACGGCCAGATGCTCAAGGAATTTGAAGACGCCGTGCGTGGCATGAAGACCGGCGAGTCCAAGACTTTCCCGCTGGCCTTCCCTGAGGACTACCACGGCAAGGACGTGGCCGGCAAGACCGCCGACTTCCTGGTGACCCTGCACAAGGTCGAAGCCGCCCACCTGCCCGAGGTCAACGAAGAGCTGGCCAAGTCGCTCGGCATCGCCGAGGGCACCGTCGAGGCCCTGCGCGCCGACATCAAGAAAAACCTTGAGCGCGAGGTCAAGTTCCGACTGCAGGCGCGCAACAAGCAGGCCGCCATGGACGCCCTGTCGGCCAAGGCCGAGCTGGACCTGCCCAAGTCGGTGGTCCAGGCCGAACTCGATCGCCTGATCGAAGGCGCGCGCGCAGACCTCAAGCAGCGTGGCGTGAAAGACGCTGAGAAGGCGCCCATTCCCGAAGACCTGTTCCGCCCCCAGGCTGAGCGCCGCGTGCGTCTTGGCCTCGTGGTGGCCGAGCTGGTGCGCACCCAGGACCTGCAGGCCAAGCCCGAGCAGATCCAGGCCCACATCCAGGAACTGGCCTCGTCCTACGAGCAGCCGGCCGATGTGGTGCGCTGGTACCAGAGCGACAACCGCCGCATGGCCGAGATCGAGGCCGTGGTGATCGAGAACAACGTCACCGACTATGTCCTGTCGCAGGTCAAGGTGACCGAAAAGGACATCGGTTTTGATGAGCTGATGGGCCAGGCCTGATCTTCCGTCGACCGTTCGGAAACGGCTGAGGGCGGGGCATCCCGCCCTCTTTTTTTTCGAAAGCACTTGCGTCGCTGGATTTCGCCGCCACCTGTGACCGGCTGGAATTGGGCGGCCGGCCGCGTCATTCCCCGAGGTTGGTTACAGTAGCGGCATGGCAATCGCACAACACATGGAGAAACGCATGAGCGCAATGGATATCCAGGGACTGGGCATGGTGCCCATGGTGATCGAACAGTCGGGCCGCGGTGAGCGTGCCTACGACATTTACTCTCGCCTGCTCAAGGAGCGCGTGATCTTCCTGGTCGGCCCGGTCAATGACCAGTCGGCCAATCTGGTGGTGGCCCAGCTGTTGTTCCTCGAAAGCGAGAACCCCGACAAGGACATCTCCTTCTACATCAACTCACCCGGTGGGTCGGTGAGCGCCGGCATGGCGATCTTCGATACCATGAATTTCATCAAGCCGGATGTGTCCACCCTGTGCATCGGCATGGCCGCCAGCATGGGCGCCTTTCTGCTGGCTGCTGGCGCCAAGGGCAAGCGCTTTGCCCTGCCCAACTCCAAGGTCATGATCCACCAGCCGCTGGGCGGCACCCAGGGCCAGGCCACCGAAATCGAGATCCACGCCCGCGAAATCCTCAAGACCCGGGAACAGCTCAACCGCATCCTCTCCGAGCGCACCGGACAGCCGCTGGAGAAAATCGAGCGCGACACCGAGCGTGACTACTACCTCAGCGCTGCCGAATCCCTGGAGTACGGCCTGATCGACAAGGTCATCGAGCGGCGTCCCACCGCCAGCTGATCCAGCGTTGTCACACTCAACTGCATGAATAAGTGCTCGTTTCCGAGTCAGTCGGAACCCGGTCCGGGTTCTTTTCCGGCGTTTGGACCTGTGCCTGCTTGATCTATCATTGACTCATCTGAACCCCATCCTGCCCGGCAGACTGCAAACCCATGGCCGACAAGAAAGCCACCTCCAGTGAAAAGGCTCTTTACTGCTCCTTCTGCGGCAAGAGCCAGCACGAGGTCAAGAAGCTGATCGCCGGCCCCTCGGTGTTCATCTGTGACGAGTGCATCGACCTGTGCAACGACATCATCCGTGACGAGCTGCCCGGTCTCGAGTCGGTCAAGCCCCAGGGTGACGAGCTGCCCACACCGGCCGAACTCAAGTCCAACCTCGACAACTACGTCATTGGTCAGGAGGCCGCCAAGCGCGCCCTGGCCGTGGCCGTGTACAACCACTACAAGCGCCTGCGCCACAAACTGGCTGCGCGCAAGGACGATGTCGAGCTGACCAAGAGCAACATCCTGCTCATCGGCCCGACCGGGTCGGGCAAGACCTTGCTGGCCCAGACCATGGCCCGCATGCTCAACGTGCCCTTCGTCATGGCCGATGCGACCACGCTGACCGAGGCCGGCTACGTGGGCGAAGACGTCGAGAACATCGTCGCCAAGCTGTTGCAAAGCTGCAACTACGATGTCGAGCGGGCCCAGCAGGGCATCGTCTACATCGACGAGATCGACAAGATCACGCGCAAGTCCGACAACCCCTCCATCACCCGCGACGTCTCGGGTGAGGGTGTGCAGCAAGCCTTGCTCAAACTGGTTGAAGGCACTATGGCCAGTGTGCCGCCACAGGGTGGCCGCAAGCACCCCAACCAGGACTTCCTGCAGGTCGATACCACCAATATCCTGTTCATCTGTGGTGGTGCTTTTGCCGGGCTTGAAAAGATCATCGAAAACCGGACCGAAGATTCCGGCATGGGCTTCGGCGCGGTGGTGCGCAGCAAGCAGCACCGCAGCCTGAGCGAGTCGTTTCAGGACATCGAGCCTGAAGACCTGATCAAGTTTGGTCTTATCCCCGAGCTGGTGGGCCGCCTGCCAGTGATCGCCAGCCTGGCGGAACTCAGCGAAGAAGCCCTGGTGGAAATCCTCACCGCGCCCAAGAACGCGGTCGTCAAGCAATACGCCAAACTGTTGTCCATGGAAGGTGTCGAGCTGGAAGTCCGGCCTGCGGCGCTCAAGGCGATCTCCCGCAAGGCGCTGGCACGCAAGACCGGTGCGCGTGGACTGCGGTCGATCCTGGAAAACGCCCTGATCGACACCATGTTCGATCTGCCCGGCATGAGCAACGTGGAGAAGGTGGTTGTCGACGAGTCCACCATCGAGGAAAACAAGCCACCCCTGCTGGTGTACCGTGAGGCGGCCAGACAGGCCTGATGGCTGCTGCTCCTGGCCCTTGTGCTGTAGAGAGACCGAGTGACGGTGTGACCGGTTGAACGCCTGCTCACCGCACCCCATTGCCCCATTTAGTCGAGGTTGAACCATGTCCGGTCACCCCCCCCTGCCCAGTACCCTGGTGGACCTGCCCCTGTTGCCGCTGCGCGATGTGGTGGTTTTCCCCCACATGGTCATTCCGCTCTTCGTCGGGCGTCCCAAGAGCATCAAGGCGCTGGAAGCGGCCATGGAGGCCGAGCGTCGCATCATGCTGGTGGCGCAAAAGGCCGCAGCCAAAGACGAACCCTCGACCAAGGACATGTTCGAGATGGGTTGTGTTGCGACCATTTTGCAAATGCTCAAGTTACCCGATGGCACCGTCAAAGTGCTGGTGGAAGGTCTGCAACGGGCCAAGGTGCTCGACATCCTGGAAACCGAAACCCATTTCGTGGCCAGCGTCACGCCATCCGACCCAGCCGCGGAACGGGCACAGACCCAGGCCAACGAACTGGAGGCGCTGCGGCGTGCTGTCATGCAGCAGTTCGACCAGTACGTCAAACTGAACAAGAAGATCCCGGCCGAGATCCTGACCTCGATCACCAGCATCGACGACGCCGGGCGACTGGCCGACACCATTGCTGCCCACCTGCCGCTCAAGCTCGAATCCAAACAGGTCGTGCTCGACCTGGATCCGGTCAACAAGCGGCTGGAGAACCTGTTCGAGCAGCTCGAGCGCGAGGTCGACATCCTCAACGTGGACAAGCGCATCCGTGGCCGCGTCAAGCGCCAGATGGAGAAGAACCAGCGCGACTTCTACCTCAACGAACAGGTCAAGGCCATTCAGAAGGAGCTCGGTGAAGGCGAAGAGGGCGCCGACATCGAAGAGATCGAGAAGAAGATCAAGGCCGCCAAGATGCCTGCGGAGGCCCGCAAGAAGGCCGAGGCCGAGTTCAAGAAGCTCAAGCTCATGTCACCCATGTCGGCGGAAGCCACCGTGGTGCGCAACTACATCGATGCCTTGGTGGGCCTGCCCTGGAGCAAGAAGACCAAGATCAAGCACGACCTGGCCCATGCCGAGGATGTGCTCAACGAAGACCACTACGGTCTGGAAAAGGTCAAGGACCGGATCCTCGAATACCTCGCGGTCCAGCAGCGCGTCGACAAGGTCAAGGCGCCCATCCTGTGCCTGGTGGGCCCACCGGGTGTCGGCAAGACCTCGCTCGGCCAGTCGATTGCCAAGGCCACCGGACGCAAGTACGTGCGCATGGCCCTGGGCGGCATGCGCGACGAAGCCGAGATCCGCGGGCATCGGCGTACCTACATCGGTGCCATGCCGGGCAAGGTGTTGCAAAGCCTGAACAAGGTCGGCACCCGAAACCCCCTGTTCCTGCTCGACGAAATCGACAAATTGGGCACCGATTTCCGGGGCGATCCCTCGTCGGCCTTGCTGGAGGTGCTGGACCCCGAGCAGAACCACACCTTTGCCGACCACTATGTCGAAGTCGACTTCGACCTGTCGGACGTGATGTTCGTGGCCACGTCCAACTCGATGAACATCCCGCCGGCCCTTCTGGACCGGATGGAGGTCATCCGTCTGTCGGGTTACACCGAAGACGAGAAGACCAACATCGCCGTGCGTTACCTGCTGCCCAAGCAGCTCAAGAACAATGGCATCAAGGACGGCGAGCTGGACGTGACCGAAGCGGCGGTGCGCGACATCGTGCGCTACTACACCCGCGAGGCGGGTGTGCGCTCGCTCGAGCGCGAACTCTCCAAGATCTGCCGCAAGGTGGTCAAGGGCCTGCTGCTCAAGAAGTACGAACCGACCGTGGTGGTCACGGCGGACAACCTGCCGGACTTCCTGGGGGTGCGCAAGTACACCTACGGGCGCGCCGAAGCCCAGAACCAGGTTGGTCAGGTGGTGGGGCTGGCCTGGACCGAAGTGGGCGGCGATCTGCTGACCATCGAAGTGGCCATCATGCCCGGCAAGGGCAACATCACCCGCACCGGTTCGCTTGGCGATGTGATGAAGGAATCGGTGGAGGCCGCCCGCACGGTGGTGCGCAGCCGCGCCCGTGTGCTGGGCATCAAGGACGAGATGTTCGACAAGCGCGACATCCACATCCACGTGCCCGATGGCGCCACGCCCAAGGACGGTCCGAGTGCGGGGATCGCCATGACCACGGCACTGGTGTCCTCGCTGACGGGCATTCCGGTGCGGGCCGATGTGGCCATGACCGGTGAGATCACCCTGCGGGGCGAGGTGACGGCCATCGGCGGTCTTAAGGAGAAGCTGTTGGCGGCGCTGCGCGGCGGCATCAAGACCGTCATCATCCCCGAGGAGAACGTCAAGGACCTGGCCGAGATCCCCGACAACGTCAAGCAGGGACTCGAGATCAAACCCGTCAAGTGGATCGACAAGGTGCTTGAGATTGCTTTGGAGCGCAAACCGGTGCCCTTGACCGACGAAGAGATCGCGGCCCAGGTGGCGGCTCCTGTGGCAGCGCCGGCACCAGCGAGTGGCGCGGTCAAGCACTGAAAGAATAGATTGCCAGGCAGCAACAAGACTCTCCGTGCAGACTTGTTGCCGGTGGTTGGATCCGTTCAAAAAAGTTGAGCGGCTCTTGAAAGACCAAGGAAAAACACGCTATAATTTCAGCTTCTGAAGAGCACAACAAGTTCTGAAGAAAATGCGGGAATAGCTCAGTTGGTAGAGCGCAACCTTGCCAAGGTTGAGGTCGCGAGTTCGAACCTCGTTTCCCGCTCCAGATTCAAAAAGGGAAGCTCAGCTTCCCTTTTTTGTCGGTGACCGCTCAGGCAGCGGTTACATGGCGCGATAGCAAAGCGGTTATGCAACGGATTGCAAATCCGTCTAGCCCGGTTCGACTCCGGGTCGCGCCTCCAGCCTGTGCACCCCGCCTGCGCCAGTCGCAGGCGGGGTTTTTCTTTTCCTGAGTGCCGGCCGCAAAGGCCGGTTCGAACTGCGACAATCGACGCCCTTGCCTCGATGGTGAAATTGGTAGACACAGCGGACTTAAAATCCGCCGCCCCTCACCGGGCGTACCGGTTCGACCCCGGTTCGAGGCACCAGGCCGCTGGAAATTTTCCCTTTTCACCGGTACAGTGAGTTGCCATGACACGATACAACGCCCCCTTCGAGATCCACGTGCACGGCGATGTGCCGCTGCGCGAAGATGTCGGCTATGAACAGATTCAGGAGGCGCTTCGCCCACTGTGGCAGTACGCGGGTGCGCGTTCGCTGGCCGCTGCTGCCGAAAGTGCTTACGAGGACGAGCCCGGCATCCGTTTCGATGCGGCTGCCCGTCAGTTGCAGATCTGCTGGACGGTGCCAGGTGGCGACGAGTTCCGTCAGGTGATCGAAGAGGCCTGCATGGCACTCAACGACATCGCTGCGGCCGGTGCGCCCCTGGAGGTGTCCTTTTACGACACCGAGTTCGATGAGGAAGACGAGTCGGCCGAAGGCGAAGCCCGGGACGATTTCATGATGTGTTTCGTCGGTCCTACGCCGGCCGCCATCATGCAGGTCCAGCGGGACTTGCTGGTGCAGGACGTCGTGCACGTCATGGAGCGCCATTTCGACGGCTCCGAGCTTGGCGAGGTTGTGGGTGCCATCGACAAGCTGTTCGGCCAGCGCTTCGACGCCCTCGTCAGTTCCATGCAGCTGGGCAAGCCCCCTCGGGGGCACGGCGGATCTTCTGGTCACGGGGGACCTCGCAAGCCCCGTCATTTGCACTGATCAGGACTTCCTGCGGGGCTGATCGCCCGCCGCAGTGAGCCTGTATTTGCCGATCAGTAGCTGAGGACCCGTGGCAGGCCCTTGGCTTCCGCGACCCACCGCACCACCTCGGCCTCGGTGGGCGTGCGCCGAACCAGCTTGCGCGTGGTGTTGATCTCGATCATCGTGCGCGCCAGGTTGTCGGCGCGCCGGCGTGCCAGCTCGGGAACGGTGTCGACACCGGCCGCTTCCAGCAGCTCGGCATATTCCGAGCCGACGCCATTGATGCGGTACAGATCGACCATGTTCGCGAACTTGAGCACCTGCTTGTAGGTCAGGCCGCTGTCCTTGGCCAGGGCCTTGCGTTGTGCAGGGGTCTTGCTGCGCGCCAGGAGTCCATCCGTGTCCTTGACACCTGCCGTGCGCAGCTTCTCACCGATGGCGGGACCGATGCCCTCCACGTCTTCGATCTTCTTGTTGGCCATGCGGATTTCCTTTCCTGGGTGATGGCAAATGCCGAAGTGCTGTCACCGTCAATGTACTGAAAAGGAATTGTTTTGAACACAGATGGTCACACGTTTGTGGATCCCGTCACGGCGGCTTGACAGTTTGTCTGCTGGACGCGTCACTGTGCAGACGCCAAATCGACCAGATGGCGCGTGACTTGCTCAGACAGGCAGCGTTTCCACCTTGGCCTCGCGATGGATCCACTGGCGAGCGGCACTCTCGAGGGCGAGGGAATTGCCCGTGTCCAGCCACTCGACCGCAAGATGCACGTCCAAGGCCATGGGTGTACGTGCTGGCAACAGCAAGACCCTGCGTGCCTGGCGGGCCACGGCGACTGCCGGATCGACCAATTGGACCTGTGGCCCACAAAGCCGTTCAAGCTCGGCTCGGGCAAACGGGTAGTGTGTGCAGCCCAGCACCAGCTGATCGATCGGGGGACGCTCAGGCGACTGCTGGTGCAGTGAGGTCCATGCCTTATGGCACAGGCGAGCCACCGCAGGCAGGTCGGCCAGCTCGATGGCGTCGGCCAGGCCTTCACATGCCTGGCTGCTGAACCGCACATGGGGGTAGGCCGCCTCGGTGCGTGACACCAGGTCGGCATAGCGCCGGCTGGTCAGGGTGCCGCGGGTGGCGAGCACGCCCACATGGCCGGTTCGGCTTGCTTGTGCTGCAGGTTTGAGCGCCGGCTCCACACCCACCACCGGCAGTGTGGCGTAGCGAGCGCGAAGGGCATCAATGGCGCCCGCCGTGGCCGTGTTGCAGGCCACCACCATCGCATCCAGGGGCGTCCTGGCCAGCAAGGCCGCGGATATACGCAGGGCCCGCTCGGTGACCAGCTCTGCGCTGTGCCCCCCGTAGGGCGCACAGGCACTGTCGGCGACATAGATGAAACGGACCTCGGGCAGCTCGGCCAGCAAGGCGCGCAGTACGCTCAGGCCGCCGACGCCGCTGTCCCAGACACCGACGGTCTTCAAGCGCTGGCGACGGCGATGCCCTTGAACTCGCCGCTGGCGATGCGCTTTTCCCACTCGGCCGGGCCGGTGATGTGCGCGCTGGTGCCGCCCGAGTCAACGGCCACGGTCACGGGCATGTCGACCACGTCGAATTCGTAGATGGCTTCCATGCCGAGGTCTTCGAAGCCCACCACCTTGGCCCCCTTGATGGCCTTGGACACCAGGTAGGCCGCACCGCCGACGGCCATGAGATAGGCCGACTTGTGGTTCTTGATGGATTCGATGGCCACCGGCCCTCGCTCGGCCTTGCCGATCATGGCGATCAGGCCGGTTTTCTCCAGCATCATGTCGGTGAACTTGTCCATGCGGGTGGCCGTGGTCGGGCCAGCGGGGCCGACCACCTCGTCACGCACCGGGTCGACCGGGCCGACGTAGTAGATGACCCGGTTGGTGAAGTCCACCGGCAGCTTCTCGCCCTTGGCCAGCATGTCCTGGATGCGCTTGTGGGCGGCATCGCGGCCGGTCAGCATCTTGCCGTTGAGCAGCAGGGTCTGGCCCGGTTTCCAGCTGGCGACCTGTTCCTTGGTCAGCGTGTTCAGGTCCACGCGCTGGCTTTTTTCGGTGTCGGGCGTCCAGTTGACGTTGGGCCACAGGTCCAGGCTGGGGGCTTCCAGGTAGACCGGGCCGGAGCCGTCCATGACGAAGTGGGCGTGGCGGGTGGCGGCGCAGTTGGGGATCATGGCCACCGGCTTGGACGCCGCGTGCGTCGGGTACATCTTGATCTTGACGTCCAGCACCGTGGTCAGGCCGCCCAGGCCCTGCGCGCCGATGCCCAGCGCGTTGACCTTCTCGTACAGCTCCAGGCGCAACTCCTCGACCTGGTCGAGCTTCTCACCCTTGGCGGCCTTGGCCTGCAGCTCGTACATGTTCAGGTCGTCCATCAGGCTCTCCTTGGCCAGCAGCACCGCCTTCTCGGCGGTACCGCCGATGCCGATGCCCAGCATGCCCGGAGGGCACCAGCCAGCGCCCATGGTTGGCACGGTCTTGAGCACCCAGTCCACCAGCGAGTCGCTGGGGTTCATCATGATCATCTTGGACTTGTTCTCCGAGCCGCCACCCTTGGCCGCCACGGTCACGTCCACCGTGTCGCCGGGAACGATTTCAGTGAAGATCACCGCTGGCGTGTTGTCCTTCGTGTTCTTGCGCGCGAAGTGCGGATCGGCCACCACGCTGGCGCGCAGCTGGTTGTCCGGGTGCTTGTAGCCGCGGCGCACGCCCTCATTGACGGCGTCTTCGAGGCTGCCAGTGAAGCCTTCCCAGCGCACGTCCATGCCCACCTTGAGGAACACGTTGACGATACCGGTGTCCTGGCAGATCGGCCGGTGACCGAAGGCGCTCATCTTGGAGTTGGTCAGGATCTGGGCGATCGCGTCCTTGGCGGCGGCACTCTGTTCGAGTTCATAGGCGCGTGCCAGGTGCTGGATGTAGTCGGCCGGGTGGTAGTAGCTGATGTATTGCAGCGCGGCGGCGATCGATTCGATCAGGTCGTCCTGGCGGATGGTGCTCATGTCTGGCTTTCGTGGGGGGTGGATAGGGAGGCACGGGGCGCCGCCAGTCCGGCTTCGCGCAGCATTGCCTTGAGTTCGCCGAGTTCCTGGCGCAGCGACTGCACCTCGGCATGGATTTCGTGCTCGATGGACTGGCCCACCTGCTCGACGGCTTCCACCGTGGACTGGTGTTCACCCTCGCTGAAGGTCTGCATCGCGTTGACGATGATCGCGATGAACAGGTTGAGCATGGTGAAGGTGGCGAACAGGATGAAGACAATGAAGAAGGCCCAGGCGTAGGGCACCTGTTCCATGACTGGTCGCGAGATGCCCATGGACCAGCTCTCCAGCGTCATGACCTGGAACAGTGTGTAGAGCGAGCGGCCCAGGTGGCCGAACCACTCGGGAAAGGCGGGGCCGAACAGGTGGGTGGCGATGACGGCGAACACATAGAACACGAGCAGCAGGACCAGCGCAATCGACGACAGGCCCGGGATGGCCGAGAGCAGGGCGCCGACCACCCGGCGCATGGACGGAACAATGGTCAAGACCCGCAGCACACGCAACACCCGCAGTGCGCGCAGAACCGCAAACGGCCCGCTGGCTGGAATCAGGGCGATCGCGACCACCACAAAGTCAAACACGCTCCAGGGGTCCTTGAAGAAGGTCAGTCGGTGCGCATACAGTCGCAACAACAGCTCCACCACGAAGACCGACAACAGCACCCGGTCGATCGCGCGCAGGACATCGCCCGCCTGTGCCATCACGCCGGGCGAGGTTTCCAGCCCCAGCAGCACCGCGTTGACGATGATCAGCGCGAGGATCAGGTACTGGACCCGGGTGTCGGCCACAAACTGGCCGATCCGCTGCTGTGCGGATCGCGTTTCGGGTGGGGCTTCGGGCATGGTGGTCGGGGGTGGCTGGTGACGCAAAACCGTGTATTTTAGGGAGCTTGCGCCGGTCTTTGCGCGCTACCATGTAAGTAGCTCGTAAGAGCCTTTGCGCACATTCCGGTGGTTGATTTCCACCCATCCCCAGAGGAGACTTTTCCATGACCGCAACGTCGAACGCCATCCAGTCGACCCTTGTCGAGAACCGCGTTTTCGAGCCCTCCGATGCCACCCGGCAGGCGGCCCGCATTTCCGGCATGGACGCCTACAACGCCCTGTGCGCTGAGGCCGAAAGTGACTTCGAGGGCTTCTGGGCCAAGCGGGCCAGGGAGACGCTGACCTGGCACAAGCCGTTCACGCGAACACTAGACACTTCCAACGCGCCTTTCTTCAAGTGGTTCGACGATGGCGAGCTCAACGCTTCGTTCAACTGCCTGGACCGGCACATGGGCACGCCGGTCGAAAACAAGACCGCCATCATTTTTGAGGCCGACGGTGGCGAAGTGACCAAGGTCACCTACCGTGAACTGCTGAACAAGGTGTCGCAGTTTGCGAATGCCCTCAAGGCCCGTGGCGTCAAGAAGGGTGACCGTGTCGTCATCTACATGCCCATGACCATCGAAGGTGTGGTGGCCATGCAGGCCTGTGCCCGCATCGGTGCCACGCACAGCGTGGTGTTCGGCGGCTTCTCGTCCAAGGCCCTGCAGGAGCGCATTCAGGACGCTGGCGCTGTGGCTGTGATCACCGCCAACTTCCAGATGCGCGGTGGCAAGGAACTGCCACTCAAGTCCATTGTCGACGAGGCCCTGGGCATGGGGGGGTGCGAAACCATCCAGTCCGTGATCGTCTTCCAGCGCACCGCCACACCGGTGAACATGGTGGCCGGTCGCGACATCACCATGACGGAAGCCATGGCGGGCCAGTCCACCGACTGCCCGGCTGAAATGGTCGGCGCGGAGCACCCGCTGTTCGTGTTGTACACCTCAGGCTCCACCGGCAAACCCAAAGGGGTCCAGCACAGCACCGGTGGCTACCTGCTGTGGGCCAACCTGACCATGCAGTGGACCTTTGACCTGAAGGACAACGATATCTTCTGGTGCACGGCCGATATCGGCTGGATCACCGGTCACAGCTACGTGGCCTACGGCCCACTGGCCGCCGGTGCGACCCAGATCGTGTTCGAGGGCGTGCCCACCTACCCGAATGCCGGCCGCTTCTGGCAGATGATCGAGAAGCACAAGTGCACGATCTTCTACACCGCGCCCACGGCCATCCGATCGTTGATCAAGGCCGCCGAAGCCGACGAGAAGGTGCATCCGGCTCGCTCTGACTTGAGCAGTCTTCGCATTCTGGGCTCGGTCGGCGAGCCGATCAACCCCGAAGCCTGGATGTGGTACTACCGAAACGTGGGCGGCGAGCGCTGCCCCATTGTCGACACCTTCTGGCAGACCGAAACCGGCGGCCACATGATCACCCCGCTGCCAGGCGCGACGCCCCTGGTGCCGGGCTCGTGCACGCTGCCGCTGCCTGGCATCACCACCGCCATCGTGGACGAAACCGGCAACGATGTGCCCAATGGTTCGGGCGGCATTCTGGTGGTCAAGAAGCCCTGGCCGTCCATGATCCGCACCATCTGGGGCGACCCGGAGCGCTTCAAGAAGAGCTACTTCCCCGAAGAGCTCAAGGGCTACTACCTGGCCGGAGACGGTGCCGTTCGCAGTGCCGATCGCGGGTACTTCCGCATCACCGGCCGCATCGACGACGTGCTGAACGTGTCCGGCCACCGCATGGGCACCATGGAGATCGAGTCGGCGCTGGTCGGCAAGACCGACCTGGTGGCCGAAGCCGCTGTGGTGGGGCGCCCTGACGATCTGACCGGCGAAGCCATTGTGGCCTTTGTGGTGCTCAAGCGCTCGCGCCCGACCGGCGACGAGGCCAAAGCCATCGCCAAGGAGTTGCGTGACTGGGTGGGCAAGGAGATCGGCCCGATCGCCAAGCCCAAAGACATCCGGTTTGGTGACAACCTGCCGAAGACCCGCTCGGGCAAGATCATGCGCCGCCTGCTGCGCTCGATCGCCAAGGGCGAAGCCATCACCCAGGACACCTCCACCCTGGAGAACCCAGCCATCCTGGATCAATTGTCAGAAAACAATTGATCCATCCCCGCGATAGCGGAGGGGGGGCGGCGTGCAGCGCCGCAGGGTTGGGAACCGGGGAGCACTCATATCGCGCAGCGATGTGACGTGCTCACCAGAACCCAGCCATCCTGGATCAACTGTCAGAAAACAATTGATCCATCCCCCGCGCAAGCAATAAAAAAAACCCGCTGGAGTCCAGCGGGTTTTTCGCGTATGGGAGGGTGCCGGTTACTTGATGCCCATGACCCAGGCGGCCAGCTTCTTGGCGTCGGCGTCGTTCACCTGTGGGTTGGCCGGCATGGGGATCGCACCCCAGACGCCCGAACCACCTTTCTGGATCTTGCCAGCCAGCATCTCCACTGCCTGGGCATTGCCTGCGTACTTGGCGGCGATGTCCTTGTACGAAGGGCCCACCAGCTTCTTGTCCACGGCATGGCAGGCCATGCAGTTCTTGCTCCTGGCCAGGGCCTCGTCGGCCAGCGCGGGGGCGGAGAGGGTGGCCAGAGCGGCCATAATCAACAGGGTGCGTTTCATCGTCTGAGCCTCGTGGGTGAAAATGGAAAGTCGACGGTGCGATTCTAGCCAAGCAGAAATGCCTGGTACGCTTTGTTACAGTCTATTGCCGCGTTCATCTGCCCTTTACCGGAGCCTGTGATGTATTTACTGATGCTGGGCATCGGCCTGTTGCTGCTGAAGTACTTCGAAATCGGGTTCGTCGCGTCCTGGTCGTGGTGGTGGGTGCTCACGCCCTTTGCCCTGGCTGTGGCCTGGTGGTCCTGGGCCGACACCACGGGCTACACCAAGCGCAAGGCGATGGAGGCGATGGAAAGAAAAAAGCAGGAGCGCATCGACCGGCAGCGTGAGTCGCTGGGTATGCGCAAGAACCACCGACGCCGCTGAACCCGATTCGGCGCCCGATGCGGCTGGGCTTCCTGGAACGATCCCCTGGCGGTGACAGGGCGTAGTGACCTCTGCGACGCTGGTTCATGCCACCCCTGGGTGATAATCGTCGCTGGTTTTCCGTCCCTTGCACTGCCAGCTTCTTACCGACCATGCCAGCCTACCGCTCCAAGACCTCCACCGCCGGCCGAAACATGGCGGGTGCCCGCGCGCTCTGGCGTGCCACGGGCATGAAGGACGATGACTTCAGCAAACCCATCATCGCCATTGCCAACTCCTTCACCCAGTTCGTACCGGGTCATGTGCACCTGAAAGACCTGGGGCAGCTGGTGGCGCGCGAGATCGAAGCCGCCGGTGGCGTCGCCAAGGAGTTCAACACCATCGCGGTCGACGACGGTATCGCCATGGGCCATGACGGCATGCTGTATTCGCTGCCCAGCCGCGAACTCATCGCCGACTCGGTCGAGTACATGGTGAACGCCCACTGCGCCGACGCCCTGGTGTGCATTTCCAACTGCGACAAGATCACCCCCGGCATGCTGATGGCCGCCATGCGGCTGAACATCCCGGTGGTGTTTGTCTCTGGTGGCCCCATGGAAGCCGGCAAGGTCAAGCTGGCGGTGCCGGGTACCCAGACCATCCAGATCAAGAAGCTCGACCTGGTGGACGCCATGGTCATGGCTGCCGACGACAAGGTGAGCGACGCCGAAGTGGCCGAGGTCGAGCGTTCGGCCTGCCCTACCTGCGGGTCCTGCTCGGGCATGTTCACCGCCAACTCCATGAACTGCCTGGCCGAAGCGCTCGGTCTGGCCTTGCCAGGCAACGGGACGGTGGTGGCGACCCACGCCGACCGGGAGCAACTGTTCAAGCGGGCAGGGCGTCTGGCGGTGGAGCTTTGCCGGCGCTACTACGAGCAGGACGACGCGTCCGTGCTGCCCCGTTCCATCGCCACCTTCGAGGCCTTCGAGAACGTGGTGTCGCTGGACATCGCCATGGGTGGGTCCACCAACACGGTGCTGCACCTGCTGGCAACCGCACGCGAGGCCGAGGTGAACTTCACCATGGCCGACATCGACCGCCTCTCGCGCCGGGTGCCCACGCTGTGCAAGGTGGCGCCCAACACCAACAAGTACCACATCGAGGATGTGCACCGTGCCGGTGGTGTGATGGCCATTCTGGGCGAGCTGGACCGCGGGGGATTGCTGCATACCCATGTGCCCACGGTGCACAGCCCGACCCTGAAGGACGCGCTGGACCAGTGGGACGTGGCCCGACAGCCCGCCGAAGCGGTGAAGATCTTCTACCAGGCCGGTCCGGCCGGTATCCCGACCCAGGTGGCGTTCAGCCAGAACACACGTTGGCCTTCACTCGACCTGGATCGCGAGAGCGGCTGCATCCGCAGCGTCGAGCATGCGTACTCCCGCGACGGCGGTCTGGCGGTGCTGTACGGCAACCTGGCGGTTGACGGTTGCATCGTCAAGACGGCGGGGATCGACGAGAGCATGTTCGCGGTCGAGGAGTTGCGTTACACCACCAGTGTGCCCACCTCCACCTTGCGTGTGTTCGAAGGTCCGGCCCGGGTGTTCGAGAGCCAGGACGCCGCGGTGGAAGCCATCCTGGCCGACCGCATCCAGGCCGGTGACGTGGTGGTGATCCGCTACGAGGGTCCGCGCGGCGGCCCGGGCATGCAGGAGATGCTCTACCCGACCTCCTACCTCAAGTCCAAGGGCCTGGGCAAGCACTGTGCTCTGCTGACCGATGGCCGCTTCTCGGGCGGCACCTCCGGCCTGTCCATCGGTCACGTTTCTCCGGAGGCCGCGGCCGGTGGCACCATCGGACTGGTGCACGAGGGGGACCGCATCCGCATCGATGTGACCCAGCGGTCCATCGAACTCGTGGTCGACGCGCAGGAGCTGCAGCGCCGGCGTATCGAACAGGACGCCAAGGGCTGGCGACCGGCGCAGCCGCGTGTGCGCAAGGTGTCCGGTGCGCTCAAGGCCTATGCCAAGCTGGCCATGAGTGCGGACAAGGGAGCCGTGCGCGACCTGTCGCTGCTGGACGACTGAACGTCCGTCCATGCTGCAGCACCCGCAAATCGACCCGGTGGCCCTGCAACTGGGTCCCCTGGCCATCCACTGGTACGGCCTTACCTACCTGGTCGCCTTCGGCCTGTTCTTCTGGCTGGGCACCCTGCGCCTGCGGCACGAGCCCTTCGCTTCGATTGCCACGCCGTCACCGTGGACCCGCCGGGACGTCGAGGACATCCTGTTTCTGGGCGTGCTGGGTGTGGTTGCGGGTGGTCGCATCGGCTACTGCCTGTTTTACAAGCCGGCCTATTACCTGGCCAACCCGCTGGAGATTTTTGCCGTCTGGGAAGGCGGCATGAGTTTTCATGGCGGCTTGATCGGGGTCTTGCTGGCCATGCTGTGGTTTGCACGCTCGCGCCGGCGCCCCTGGCTGCAGGTCATGGACCTGATCGCGCCCTGTGTGCCGACCGGCCTGGCTGCCGGGCGCATCGGCAATTTCATCAACGGCGAACTCTGGGGCCGTGTGGCCGACCCATCGCTGCCCTGGGGCATGGTGTTTCGGGGGGCGGGCGACCAGCCACGCCACCCGTCCCAGATCTACCAGTTCCTGCTCGAGGGCCTGTTGCTGTTCGTGCTGCTCTGGCTGTATGCGAGACGGCCGCGCGCGACCGGTCAGGTCAGTGCCGCCTTTCTTGTCGGCTACGGCGTGCTGCGCTTCATCGCCGAGTTCTACCGGGAACCCGATGCCCACCTGGGGCTTCTCGGTCTGGGTCTGAGCATGGGGCAGTGGTTATGTGTGCCCATGGTGCTGGGCGGTGCCGTGCTCTGGTGGTGGTTCGGTCAGCGCAAGTGAGTCCCTGGGGCGCTCATGCCCCATGCCCATGGGGCCGGGCCTCGCGTTAACCCCTAGCGAACAGCCGCCACAACAGCTTTACGGCTCATCGTAATTATGTGAAATTTCACGAAATTATGAATAGACGGCTAGTCTAGAAACATCGTCTGTCAACTGTCCAACCGCGAGGCTTCTGGTGAGACTGGTCCACAATTCACTGCACGACGAGGTGGCCACCATGCTGCGCGAGCGCATTTTTGCCGGCGCGTTGTCGCCTGGGGCCTTTCTCGATGAGCCGGCCCTGTGCCAAGAGTTGCACATCTCCCGAACCCCACTGCGCGAAGCGCTCAAGGTGCTGGCTGCTGAAGGCCTGGTGCGCTACGAGCCGCGTCGCGGCTGCTTTGTCAGTGAGCTGACCGAGCAGGACATCGAGGAGATCTTTCCGGTCATCGCCTTGCTGGAGGGGCGCTGTGCCCATGAGGCGGCCCTTCGCGCCACCGATGCGGATCTGCAGGCTTTGCAGGCTCTGCATGACCGGCTGCAGCGCCATGCGGACGCGCGCCGCATCAACGACTACTACCAGGTCAACTTTGCCATCCACGAAGCCATCATCACGCTGGCCGCCAACCGCTGGCTGGCCCAGACCATCACCGATCTGCGGCGCATTCTCAAGCTGGCCCGCCTGCAGCAACTGCACACCCCCGGGCGTCTCGAACAAAGCCTGAGCGAGCACCTGGCGGTGTTTGCCGCGCTCAAGGCGCGCGATGCCGAGGGCGCCGAGGCGGCCATGCGCACCCACCTGACGCGCCAGCAGCTGGCTTGGCGGGAGTGGGCGCGCACCGGACGGTCGAGGTTGGGATGAAGACATCCGAATGGCTTCAGCGGAGCGTGGCCCTGTTCCGGGCCAGGGCCGACGCGCCTGAAGCTCCCGTGGCGCCGCTTCTGCCCGAGGTCCCTGAGCCCTCCGGGCGATCCACCGATGACCGGCTCCAGGCCGGTTTGCGTCGTGCCGGCGAGGCGCTGTCGCCGCGCGAACTGCGCCAGTTGCTGAACGACTTGCAAGGTGTCATCGATGCGCGCGTGAGTGAGGTTGAAGGCGGACGCCGCGCCGGGCGCCTGATGCAGTGGTACCGATCGGCAGACGAGGGCGCGCGGCTCGATTTCTGGCTGTTGATGAGTGAGCAGTTCGTGGCCGACCCTGGCAAGGTGCGGCAGGCGCAGGATCGGTTCGCTGCTGCGGTTGGCACACCGGAACAGGCGGCTGCCGAGGTGATTTTTCGTCGATCCACGGTATCGCCACGGCGTCGCATCTTGCAGCGCTTCAGCGCCCATCCTGAAGGCATCCGTTTCCTGGTTGACCTGCGGGCCCAGATGCAGGCGCAGCTCAAGCGCGACAAGCGCCTGCTCGCGCTGGATGTCGAGATGGAGTACATGTTCTCGACCTGGTTCGACATCGGTTTTCTGGAGTTGCGTCGCATCAGCTGGGACTCGCCGGCTTCACTGATCGAGAAGCTGATCCGCTACGAGGCGGTGCACGACGTGCGCAGCTGGGAGGACATGAAGAACCGCCTCGCACCGGACCGGCGCTGCTACGGCTTCTTTCACCCCCGACTGCCGCAAGAGCCCCTGATTTTTGTCGAGGTGGCGCTGGTCAACAGCCTGTCCGATAGCATCACGCCTTTGCTGGACGAGCTGGCCGAGGAGCTGGATGTGTCCCGAGCCAGCCATGCCATCTTCTATTCCATCAGCAACACCCAGGTGGGGCTGCGCGGTGTCAGTTTCGGCGACTCGCTGATCAAGCGCGTGGTCGAGTCACTCAGGCAGGACTTCCCCCGGCTGAAGACCTTTGCCACGCTCTCGCCCATCCCCGGTTTGCGCCACTGGTTGTCCCGGCACGCACCGCCGCAGGCGCTGCAGGAGTGGGAGTCGGTGGGCAGCCTGCCCGCCACCGCCGCCCGGGCCCGTGCGCTGTTGGGCTGGACGGCGCGCTACCTGGGCGGATTGTCGGATGCCGGTCAACCGCTGGACCCGGTGGCCCGGTTTCACCTGGGCAATGGTGCCCGGGTGGAGCGTCTGAACTGGGCAGGCGATCCGTCGCCCAAGGGTTTCAGGCAGTCTTACGGCATCATGGTCAACTACCTGTACGACCTGCGCCGTCTGGACCGGCACCGGGCCGAGCTGGCCAGGGGCCATGTGCCGGTCTCGCCAGCGATGGCCGGCCTCATCAAGGCCGCACCGTCTGAGCCCAAGCTTTCCCCCACCACGAAAACCAAAGGAGACAAGACATGACCCCCCACTTTTCGCGTCGACAGATACTGGGCGCCACCCTGTCCGGTGCCGCCGCCCTTGCGCTGCCTTCATGGGCCCAGACGGCCTGGCCGACCCGCCCGGTCAACCTGGTGGTGCCATTTCCCGCCGGAGGAGGTACCGACGCATTTGCCCGCCCCATAGCGGCCCAGTTCCAGCGTGTGACCGGGCGCACCCTGGTGATCGACAACAAGGGGGGCGCCGGTGGCACCCTGGGGGCCGGGCTGGCAGCCAAGGCGCCGCCGGATGGCTACAACTTCTTCATGGGCGCGGTGCACCACACCATCGCGCCGAGCATGTACCCCAGGCTGGACTACGATATCGAGCGCGACCTGGTTCCGTTGATCCTGGTCGCCAGCGTGCCCCAGGTGGTGGTGGTCAATCCGCGCAAAATCGCAGCCACCCGCTTCCAGGAATTCCTGGCCGAGCTGCGTGCCCGACCGGGCAAGTTCAACTACGGGTCGGCCGGTAGCGGTACTTCTCACCACCTGGCCGGTGAACTGTTCAAACAGCAGACGCGGACCTTCATCACCCACATTCCCTACCGCGGCGCGGGTCCGGCCCTGCAAGGCCTGATCGCGGGCGACGTGGACATGATGTTCGATGGGCTGGGTTCGTCGGCGGGCCACATCCAGGGCGGACGGATCCGGGCCCTGATGGTTGCTGGCAAGGAGCGCAACCCGGCGTTGCCCGATGTGCCGTCGGCGGGTGAACTCGGGCTGCCGGACTACAACGTGACCACCTGGTATGGCATCTGGGCTCCGCGCGGCACGCCGGCCGAGGCCCAGGCAGCCGCCATCGAAGCCATCCGCCAATCGGTCCGGGCCGACGAGGCGCGGGCCGTCTGGATGCGCCAGGGTGCGTCCTTTCCGGACCTGACGGGTGATCAGTTCGGTGCCTTCATCCGCGGCGAAATCCGCCAGTGGAGCGAAGTGGTCAAGGCCTCGGGCGCCAAGCTGGACTGATGGTGAGCCAGGGCAGTATTCAGTGTGTGCGCCTGGGGGCGGTGGCGCACGTGCGGCTGTCGCACCCGGGGCGCCTCAATGCCATGTCGCGCGCCATGTGGCGTCAGCTCAGGGAGGTGTTCCTCGATCTGCAGTCCGACCCTGCGCTGCGCTGTGTGGTGGTCCGCGGCGCGGACGGCCAATTCTGTGCTGGCGGTGACATCGCCGAATACCCTGCCTTTCGTTTCGATGAAGCCACCCTGCGGGACTTTCACGAGAACGATGTCTGGGGTGGTCTGTCCGCCATGCTCGATTGCGACCTGCCTGTCATCGCCTGCATCGAAGGCAACTGCATGGGGGCCGGCGTGGAGATCGCCAGTTGCTGTGACATCCGCCTGGCCGCCGGGGACGCCCGTTTCGGGGCGCCCATTGCTCGCCTGGGATTTCCGATGGCGCCGCGAGAGGCGCAACTGGTGGCGCGGGCCGTGGGAGAGCTCACCGCCCGGGACATGCTACTGGGCGCCACCGTGTTCGACGCCACCGAGATGAAAGCCCGGGGTTTCCTCAGCCGTGTCTGCCCGGCGAGCCAGTTGCAGGTCCATATCGAGTCGCTGGTACAACGCGTCGTGGCGCTTGCGCCGCAAGCGGCCCGCCTGAACAAGCAGACCTTGCGTGCCTTCTCCGCCGACCCACCGGTTCCGACCGAACGCCTGGTGGACCAGGCCTACGCCTACGCGACGTCGGCCGAGCACCGGGAAGGCATCACGGCTTTTCTCGACAAACGCCAGCCGCGCTTCGGCGGCACCTGAGCACCCACCCACGTCCTTTCCTGTTTTCCGACCATGAGCAACCACAACCTGTTCGTCGCCCTGCGCCAGGCCTTCCCGAGCACGCTCGATGACACCGCTGTCGAAACCGTGGGGGGCGAGGGCGGTGGCCTGCGCTACACCTGGCGCGACCTGGACCGGGCCAGCGCCATGATGGCCAACCTGCTGGATTCGCTGGAACTGCCACCCCGTTCCCGGATCGCGGTGCAGGTGGAGAAGTCGGTCGAATCGCTGATCCTCTATCTGGCCACCTTGCGCGCCGGGCACGTCTACCTGCCACTGAACACCGCCTACCAGAGCGCCGAGATCGGCTATTTCATCGAGAACGCCGAGCCGGCTGTGGTGGTTTGCAGCCCGAAGAACCATGGCTGGGTGTCCAAGATCGCCTTTTCTGGCGGGGCCCGCCATGTGTTCACCCTGGGTGACGACCGCAGCGGCAGTCTGCTGGAGCGCGCCGCCCATCACAGCGACCGGCACGACCCCGCGGTCTGCCAGGCCGATGACCTGGCGGTGATCATCTACACCAGCGGCACCACCGGGCGCAGCAAGGGCGCCATGCTCAGCCACGGCAACATGCTGAGCAACGCCCGGGTGCTGCGGTCCTACTGGGACTGGCGGCCGGACGACGTGCTCATCCACGCCTTGCCCATTTTTCATGTGCACGGCCTGTTCGTGGCCATTCACGGGGCGCTCATCAACGGCAGCCCCATGCTCTGGCTGAACCGTTTCGACCCGGCCACGGTGGTGTCGCTGTTGCCTCGCGCCAGCGTGTTCATGGGGGTGCCCACGCTGTACGTTCGCATGCTGGAAGACCCGCGCCTGACGCGCGAACAGGCGGCCCGGATGCGCCTGTTCATTTCCGGTTCAGCGCCGCTGCTGATCGAGACCTTCCGCGACTGGCAGCAACGCACCGGCCACACCATTCTGGAGCGCTACGGCATGAGCGAAACGGTGATGCTCACCTCCAACCCCTGTTTGCCCGACGCACGCCATGGCGGTGCTGCCGAGCGACGCGGCGGCACCGTGGGTTTTCCCCTGCCGGGGGTCGAGCTGCGGGTGGTCGATGACCAAGGGAAACCGGTGCCGACCGGAGAGATCGGAGGCATTCAGGTGCGGGGGCCGAACGTGTTCCAGGGCTACTGGCGCATGCCCGAGAAGACCGCCGAGGAATTCACCGCCGACCGGTTCTTCCGCACCGGAGATGTCGGCCGCATCGACACGCAGGGCTATGTGACGATTGTCGGCCGCAGCAAGGACCTGATCATCAGCGGCGGTTACAACGTCTACCCGGCCGAGATCGAGGGATTCATCAACGACCTGCCCGGCGTCGCCGAGAGCGCCGTGGTGGGCGTGCCGCACCCGGACTTCGGCGAGGTCGGGGTGGCCGTGGTGATCGCGCGTGCGGGTGCCCGCCTTGACCCCGACCGGATCATTGGCGAACTCAAGGCCCGGCTGGCCAACTTCAAGATTCCCAAGCGCTGCTTCGTGGTGAGCGAGCTGCCCCGCAACACCATGGGCAAGGTTCAGAAGAACCTGCTGCGTGAGCAGCACAAGGGTCTGTTTGCCTGAATCAGCGCAGCACCAGCACGGGCGTGTGGGAGTGGGTGAGCACCTGCTGGGTTTCGCTGCCCAGCAGCAGCCGCTTGAGGCCCTTGCGGCCGTGTGAGGCCATCACGATCAGGTCGCACTTGTTGCGCTTGGCCGCCGCAATGATGGCCTCGGCGATCAGGTCGGACTTCACCGTCACCGGCTTGACCTTGACTTCGCGCGCCTGCCCGGCCGACTTGACCGCGTTGACCGCCTCCATCGCCTCTTCCTGCCACTGCTTCTCGATCCGGGCCACTTCGGCCGCGGCCAGAGCGACGCCGCCCTCGAAGTAGGTTTGCGGGTAGCGGGGCACCACCTTCAGTGCGACGACCTCGGCACCGGTCAGATCGGCCAGGTTGATGGCGTGATCGACGGCCATTTTCGACAGTTTGGAGCCGTCGGTGGCCACCAGGATGCGCTTGTACATGGTTTCTCCTTGTTCGAGGTGGATATTGCGGACAATGGCACCAGCATATCGCGAATACCGCCCGCCTGATCTTGGAAGCCTAGCTGCAGCCGGAAGGGGACAGGTTGACATATGTCAAGCGCATGAAGTCCAAGCTCGATTACCCTCCACGCATGAGTGAGGTCGCCACCGCGCCCCTGGTGGGGGCATCCCCATCGAACAACCCGTCTGTCGACCCGTTCACCGACGACGCACCGTGGTCACCGGGGCCGGGTGGACACCGGGGGCCCTTGACGGTCACCGACAGCTTTGCGGTCCTTGACGACCCGGTCGAGCAGCGCCAGTTCACCGAGTTTGAAGACCAGGACGGGCAAGCGTGTGCCCGCTCGGTCCTGATGGTGCAGGGCATGTATTGCGCCGCCTGTGCGGACACCGTCGAGTCGGTGCTGGAGCATGTGCCGGGGGTCCTGTCGGCACAGGTGCATGCGGCCACCCGGCGCCTGACGCTGCAGTGGGACCCGGCCGTGGCACGCATGTCGGAACTGGCCCAGCGGGTCGGTCGCACGGGCTACCGCCTGCTGCCCATGCAGGAGGCCCTTTC
Source organism: Burkholderiales bacterium (assembly GCA_030604135.1). GTDB lineage: Bacteria > Pseudomonadota > Gammaproteobacteria > Burkholderiales > Burkholderiaceae_C > Hydrogenophaga. Next base: position 186,166 of record JAUVWL010000004.1, read on the forward strand.
CATCAGTCAGCGCCTGGCCGAAACGCGGCAAGCCCTGTGGCGCCTGTTTGTGGCCGGTTTCTGCATGATGCAGGTCATGATGTACGCGTGGCCCGAGTACGTCACCGAGCCAGGCGACATTCCGGCGGACATCCTGCAGTTGCTGCGCTGGGCCAGCTGGGTGATCAGTCTGCCGGTGGTCTTCTTTGCCAGTGGTCCTTTCTTCAGCAACGCTTGGCGCGACCTCAAGCTCGGTCGAATCGGCATGGATACGCCGGTTTCAGTGGGCATTCTGGTGACCTTTCTGGTCAGCTCGGCCGCCACCTTCGACCCGTCCGGCCCCTGGGGGCAGGAGGTCTGGTTCGACTCGCTGACCATGTTTGTGTTCTTCCTGCTGGGGGGCCGCTATCTGGAGTTCAAGGCGCGTGACCGCACCGCCGGAGCCCTGGACAGCCTCATGAACCGCCTGCCCGAGGTCTGCGATCGCCGCAAGGACGATGGCAGCTTCGAGGCGGTGTCGGTGCGACGCCTGGTGGTGGGTGATACCGTTCGGCTGCAGGCGGGACAGGCCTTTCCCGGCGACGGCGAGGTGCTCAGCGAATCCGCAACGGTCGATGAAGCCTTGCTGACCGGCGAGTCCCATCCGGTGCTGCGCGAGCGCGGCCAGACGGTGGTGGCGGGCAGCTACAACCTGGCCGGTCCGGTGCAGGTGAAGCTGCAGCGCCTGGGCAAGGACACCCGTTTTGCCCAGATCGTCTCGCTCATGGAGCAGGCATCGACCGAAAAGCCGCGTCTGGCCATTCTGGCCGATCGCATCGCGTCGCCCTTTCTGGTGCTCGTGATGCTCTCGGCCGCGTTTGCCTTCTGGTACTGGTGGCAGATCGACCACACCAAGGCCTTTGCCGTGGCGGTGGCCGTGCTCATCGTGACCTGCCCGTGTGCACTGGCGCTGGCCACACCCGCAGGCATGCTCGCGTCGGCCGGTTCGTTGGCGCGCCGTGGCATCCTGGTCAGGCGCCTGCAGGCCTTCGAAACCCTGGCCGGGGTACAGGCCGTCATCTTCGACAAGACCGGCACACTGACCCACGACCGGCTGGCGTTGCGCAGCGTGCAAACCCGCGAGGGCTGTGGGCGCTCTGAAGCCCTGGCCATGGCCCGGGCCCTGGCCGAGGGGTCTCTGCACCCCGTCTCCCGGGCCCTGGTGCAGGCCGGTGAGGCTTCGCAGGGGCCGGTCCTGTCCGGTCTGGTGGCCGACAGCTTGCGCGAGCTGCCCGGGCAGGGCATGCAGGCACGGTTGCAGGACGGTCGCCTGCTCAAGCTCGGATCGGCCGCGTTCTGTGGTCTTCCTGTACCGGACGAGGATGCCAGGGTCGGCGCGCCCCGCGTCTGGCTGGCCGACGACAGCGGCTGGATCGCCACCTTCGAGTTGCAGGAAGGGCTTCGCGAAGATGCCCGTGAGGCCGTGCAGGCCTTGCAAGCCATGGGCTTGCAGACCTGGTTGCTTTCCGGTGACCGGGAAGCAGCGGCCCAGACCGTCGGGCAGCAATTGGGCATGGACGCCGTCATAGGCGGCGCCAGTCCCGAACACAAGCTGGCCGAGGTCATGCGCCTGCAGGGACAGGGCCGGCGCATTGCCATGGTCGGCGACGGCCTCAACGACGGACCGGTTCTGGCGCGGGCCGACACCTCTTTCGCGCTCGGGCACGCGGCGGCGCTGGCGCAGGCCCAGTCCGACTACGTCATCCAGGGCGGGCGCCTGATGGATGTCGTGAGCACCTTGCGCCAGGCCCGCCAGACCATGCGCATCGTTCGGCAGAACCTGATCTGGGCGGCCAGCTACAACGCCGTCAGCGTGCCCATGGCACTGGTGGGCTGGATGCCGCCCTGGGCGGCGGGCCTGGGCATGGCATTGAGTTCCTTCCTGGTGATCGGCAACGCATTGCGTCTGTCGACCAAAGAACACACCATCGCGCCTGGTGGCGATATGCCCCAGCCTGCAACCTGACCGCCCCGCGCGGTCTTTCACCGGAGCTGCTCCATGGAAATCGTCTACCTCCTCATTCCCCTGTCCGTGGTGCTGGTGTTCGCGATCATCGGCGTGTTCTGGTGGGCACTGCAGGCGGGGCAGTTCGACAACATCGAGCGCGAGGGCGAACGCATTCTCAAGGGCGATTGACTTAAGTCAAGGCGGTCGCAGTCGGCCGCACAGACACTCGCCCAGTGACATTCATGAGGAGTTCTTTATGTCCGTAACAACAAAGACCGGCCAACCGGCGGTCTACAACGACAGCGTTGTCCGCTGGTTTGCCATCGCGGCCGTCATCTACGGTGTGGTCGGCATGCTGGTGGGCGTCATCATCGCGGCCCAGTTGACCTGGCCCGAGCTCAACATGGGGATCGAGTGGATCACCTATGGCCGACTGCGACCCCTGCACACCAACGCGGTGATTTTTGCGTTTGGCGGCTGCGTGCTCTTTGCGACCAGCTACTACATTGTTCAACGGACCTGTCACACGCCCCTGTTCTCGAACGCGCTGGCGTGGTTCACCTTCATCGGGTGGAACATCGTCATCGTGCTGGCGGTCATCACCCTGCCGCTGGGCATCACCAGCGGCAAGGAGTACGCCGAGCTCGAATGGCCAATCGACATACTGATTGCCGTGACCTGGGTGGCTTACGCTGTCGTGTTCTTCGGCACCGTGGGTATCCGCAAGGTCAAGCACATCTACGTGGCCAACTGGTTCTTCGGCGCCTTCATCATCGCCGTGGCCCTGTTGCACATTGTCAACAGCGCGGCCCTGCCAGTGAGCTTCTGGAAGTCTTACTCAGCTTATGCGGGTGTTCAGGACGCCATGATCCAGTGGTGGTATGGCCACAACGCCGTGGGCTTCTTCCTGACGGCCGCCTTCCTGGGCATGATGTACTACTTCATTCCCAAGCAGGCCGAGCGTCCGGTGTACTCGTATCGCCTGTCGATCGTGCACTTCTGGGCCCTGATCTTCACCTACATGTGGGCAGGCCCCCACCACCTGCACTACACCGCGCTGCCCGACTGGGCCCAGTCGATCGGCATGGTGTTCTCGCTGATCCTGCTGGCCCCCAGCTGGGGCGGCATGATCAACGGCATCATGACGCTCTCGGGTGCCTGGCACAAGCTGCGTGACGATCCCATCCTGCGCTTCCTGATCGTGTCCCTGTCGTTCTACGGCATGTCCACCTTCGAAGGCCCGATGATGTCCATCAAGACCGTCAACGCCCTGAGCCACTACACCGACTGGACCGTGGGTCACGTGCACTCCGGTGCCCTGGGCTGGGTGGGTCTGGTGTCCATGGGTTCGCTCTACTACCTGATCCCGCGCCTGTTCGGCCAGAAGAAGATGTACTCGGTGCCGGCCATCGAACTGCACTTCTGGATTGCGACCATCGGTATCGTGCTGTACATCGCCGCGATGTGGATCGCCGGTGTGATGCAGGGCCTGATGTGGCGCTCGGTCAACCCCGACGGCAGCCTGACCTATACCTTTGTCGAGTCGGTCAAGGCTACGTTCCCCTTCTATGTCATCCGCCTGCTTGGTGGCGTGTTGTACCTGGCCGGCATGATCGTCATGCTCTGGAACGTCATCATGACCGCCATGCAAGGCCGTGCCGTCAATGCGCCGGTGGTGGCAGTCAATCCGGCTCATGCCTGAGGAGAAGAACAACATGGCCAGCAATGAAAAACTGACCGGGCATGCCCGGATCGAGACCAGCAACTTCCTGATGATCGTCCTGATCACCCTCGTGGTGGCGGTGGGCGGTCTGGTGGAAATCGTGCCGCTGTTCTTCCAGAAGTCGACGACCCAGCCCATCGAGGGGCTCAAGCCCTACAGCGCCTTGCAACTCGCTGGCCGGGACGTCTACGTCAAGGAGGGCTGCTACAACTGCCACTCCCAGATGATTCGCCCATTTCATGCGGAAACCCTGCGCTACGGTCCCTACTCGGTGGCCGGCGAGTTCGTCTATGACCGACCCTTCCAGTGGGGTTCCAAGCGCACCGGTCCGGACCTGCACCGTGTCGGCGGACGCTACAGCGACGAGTGGCACCGCATTCACCTGATCAACCCGCGCGATCTGGTGCCCGAGTCCAACATGCCGGCCTATCCCTGGCTGGAGCGCAAGCAGGTGAATGCCGAAGGCATTCCCAAGCGCATGGAAGTGCTGCGCACCCTGGGTGCACCGTACACGGACGAGGAAATTGCCGCTTCGGTCGACGAGGTCAGGGGCAAGTCCGAAATGGACGCCCTCATCGCCTATCTTCAGGTGCTTGGTACCGCTCGCCGGTGAACCACAGGAGGCGATATGGACATCAACGATCTGCGCGCCATCGTGACGACGGTCAGTCTGCTGGTCTTCGTCGGTATCGTGGTCTGGGCCTGGTCCAAGAAGAACCAGGCCGACTTTGACGAGGCAGCCCAGCTGCCCTTCAAGGACGACTAACCCGCGGCACGAACAAAGAGAATCATCATGAGCGATTTCACCAGCGACTTCTGGCACCTGTTCGTGGCAGGTGTCACCCTGATCAGCATCATCGCCTGTGCGGTGTTGCTGTGGATCAGCGGCACGACCAAGGCGAACACACACGCCGACAACACCACGGGTCACGTCTGGGACGAAGACCTCAAGGAAATGAACAACCCCTTGCCCAAGTGGTGGGTCTATCTGTTCATCATCACCGTGGTCTTCGGCCTCGTCTACGGTGCGCTGTACCCCATGTTCGGCAAGTACCAGGGCGCTTTGGGCTGGTCGTCGCACGGTCAGCATGCTGCCGAGGTGCAAAAAATGGAGGAAGCGATTGCCCCGATCTTTGCCCGGTTCAACGACATGACCCCCGAACAGCTGGCTGGCGATGCACCGGCCATGGCCATCGGTGAGCGCCTGTTCATGAACTACTGCGCCCAGTGCCACGGCTCCGATGCGCGGGGTGCCAAGGGTTTCCCCAATCTGGTGGAGGGCGATTTTGCCTGGGGTCGCGAACCCGAATCCATCAAGACCACCATCACCGAGGGCCGCATGGGCGTGATGCCTCCGATGGCGGCAGCGGTTGGCTCGGCGGAAGATGTGCGCAACCTGGCCCACTTTGTTCTCAGCATGTCGGGCAGCCCGCACGACAGCGTGCGCGCCACCCTCGGTCGCGACAAATGGGGTGCTTGTGCGGCCTGCCACGGTATGGACGGCACCGGCAACACCGCGCTCGGTGCCCCCAACCTCACCAACAACGTCTGGTTGCACGGCTGGGGTGAAGAGGCCATTGTGCGAGCCATCAACAACGGCATCACCAACCAGATGCCCGCCCAGTCCACCCTGCTCAACGAGTCTCAGATTCACGTCCTGACCGGTTACGTCTGGGGTTTGTCGAACCGGGCGGGTAACTGAAGCCTGCGGGTCAGCTTTTGAAGAACGTGGCTGCCCGATTCGGCAGCCACCGTCTTTTTCTGCCACCCCACGAAGCATGTCCGTGAAGCCTACAGAAGCCAACACCGCCACTGCGACCTCTTCCACCGCAGCCTCTGCACCTGGCGTTCCGCCTGCGGCGCAGGGTGATGACGAGGTGCTGGTGTCTCTTTATGCGTCGCGGCAGAAGATCTACCCGCGATCGGTCTCTGGTCTGTTTTCCAGATGGCGCTGGATCACGGTGTGGATCACCCAACTGGTCTTCTATGGTCTGCCCTGGTTGGAGTGGAATGCACGGCAGGCGGTGTTGTTCGACCTGGAAGCGCGCCGCTTCTACATCTTCGGGCTGGTCCTGTATCCGCAGGACTTCATCTACCTGACAGGGCTGCTGGTCATCTCTGCCCTGGCCTTGTTCCTTTTCACCGCCGTCGCCGGGCGTTTGTGGTGTGGCTACGCCTGCCCGCAGACGGTCTACACGGAAATCTTTCTGTGGATCGAGAAAAAAGTCGAGGGCGATCGCTCGGCCCGCATGCGTCTGGACAAGTCGGCTCTCTCGGCTGGCAAGTTCGGCAAGAAGTGGCTGAAGCATGCGCTCTGGGTGTTGTTTGCACTCTGGACGGGGTTCACGTTTGTGGGTTATTTCACCCCGATCCGTGAACTCGGCGCTTTGACCCTGGCGGGAGCCCTGGGTCCCTGGCAGACGTTCTGGATCCTGTTCTACGGCTTCGCGACCTATGGCAATGCCGGGTTCATGCGCGAGCAGGTGTGCAAGTACATGTGTCCCTATGCGCGCTTCCAGAGCGCCATGTTCGACAAGGACACCATGATCGTCACCTATGACGAGCAACGGGGTGAGCCCCGGGGGGCACGCTCGAAGAAGGCCGATCTCGCCACACTTCAGCTGGGACACTGTGTCGACTGTTCCCTTTGTGTGCAGGTCTGCCCCACGGGTATCGACATTCGCAAAGGCCTGCAGTACGAGTGCATCGGTTGCGGTGCGTGTGCCGATGTGTGCGATGAGGTCATGGACAAGGTCGGCTATCCGCGAGGCCTGGTCAAGTATTCGACCCAGAATGGAATGAACCAGGGGTGGAGCAAGGCGCAGATGATCCGCAGGGCGCTGCGCCCCCGTGTGCTGGTCTATACCGGCATCCTGCTGCTCATCACCGTGGCCGTGTTCACCAGCCTGTTCCTGCGTGTGCCCCTGAAGGTGGACGTGATCCGGGATCGAGGTGCACTGGCACGCATGGTGGATCAGGGCCGAATCGAAAACGTGTACCGCTTGCAGATCATGAACGCCACCGAAGACGTGCAGCGCTATGCCATTGCCGTCTCGGGCTTGCCAGGCATCACCCTGGCATCGGACAATGAAGTCGAAGTCCTTCCGACGGAGGTCCGTGCGGTGGCTGTTCGTGTGCAGGTGCCGCCCGATACCGCCCCGTCCGGCTCGCACCCGATCGTGTTCGACATCCGTTCTGTCGGTGATCAGGGTCATCGGGTGTCAGAGAAAGCGGTCTTCCTCATTCCCCGGTAGTCGACGGGCTTCGGCTTCCATTCCTTGCAAGGAGCATCCATGAACAACACCGCACTTCAGAATTCTTCGCCCCAGCTGCCCGTGCCTTGGTGGCGCGTGCCCCACATGTGGCTGGTACTGGGTCTTCTCCTGTCGGCCATCATCGGCAGCAGCACGGCAGCGGTGATCGCAGTCAAGGTCATGGGCAATGATCCTGTCCTCGACAAAGTGGCTTACGAGCGCGACTTGAAGAGCATTCCTGATCACCTGGAGGGGGAGGCGCGCATGGAGGCCCTCATCAAGCTGCAGCCGGCCCGGCAGGCACGCAACAACGCTGCGGCGCCGGTGATCCTCAAGGTCGATTGACACCCATAACCGTCTGGAGACTTGTCATGTGGACCCAGCGCCTGATGTGGATCGCATGGCCAGCCTTTCTGGTCGCGGCCGTGCTGGAAATGCTGGTGTTCGCCCTCGTTGATCCAGCGGATCTGCATTGGGCCGGTGCACCGTTGGAGTGGTCGAGACAGGCCGTCTACACTCTGGCGTTCTTTGTGTTCTGGTTCCTGACGATGGCGTCCAGCGCTCTCACCACGCTGTTGTCGATGTCGCCGTTCGAAGTGAATCGCTGCCCGGTATCGCCTGACGAACGGCCTGCAGCTTGTGCACGGGAAGGCGACTGCCGCTGACCTGCCGCCTCAGCGGCAGGTTTGCGAGTTGACGATCTGCTTGAGACCGTCGGTGTTCTTGATGTGCACGTAGCGCTGCTTGACGTCGATGATGCCTTCATCGACAAACTTGGAGAAAGTGCGGCTGACCGTCTCCAGCTTCATGCCCAGGTAGCTTCCGATCTCTTCCCGCGTCATTCGAAGAATCAGCTCGGACTGGGAGAAACCCCGGGCGTGCAGACGCTGCACCAGATTCAGCAGAAAAGCCGCCAGACGCTCTTCTGCGCGCATGGACCCCAGCAGCAGCATGACCGAGTGATCGCGTACGATTTCGCGGCTCATGATCTTGTGCACATGGTGCTGCAAGGTGGTGAACTCGCGGGACAGCTCCTCCACCTCGTCAAAGGGCATGACGCAGACTTCAGCGTCTTCCAGGGCAATGGCGTCGCACGAATGGTGATCACTGACGATGCCATCCAGCCCGATGATCTCTCCCGTCATCTGGAAGCCGGTGACCTGGTCCCGTCCGTCGGCCGTGGTGACGCAGGTCTTGAAAAACCCTGACCTCACCGCGTACAGCGACGTGAACTTGTCACCCGTGTTGAACAGGGCCGTTCCCCGCTTGACACGTCGACGAGAGGAAATCACGCTGTCGAGCTTGTCCATTTCCTCCGGGTTCAGGCCCATGGGAAGACAGAGCTCACGCAGGTTGCAGCTCGAACAGGCGACTTTGATGCTGTGAACGTCCATAACTCAACAGGATTTTGGTTACAAGCTTAACCGATCGGGCGCAGGTCTGTCGAGAAAGCGCGGTCTGGGACTCGGTGCTTCCCCGTAGCCCGGACCGGGCTCTTGACAAAGATCAAGGGACAGGCGCCGCACATGGTGCACAGTGGCCCATTGCAATGGAGAACATTCAGTGAGTCACGTCATTCCGAGCGAGTTGCTCAAGCGCTACGACATTCCCGGGCCGCGCTACACCTCGTACCCCACAGCCGACCGCTTTGTCGAGGCCTTCACCGATCAGGACTATGTGCAGGCGCTGGAGCAGCGACGTGCCGGCTCCATGGCTTTGCCGCTGTCGCTTTACGTGCACATTCCCTTTTGTGAGTCGGTCTGTTACTACTGCGCCTGCAACAAGGTCATCACCAAGCACCACGAGCGGGCGGCCGAGTACCTTCGTTACCTCTCGCGTGAAGTCGAGCTGCAGGTGCAGCACTTTGGCCAGGGCCACAACGTCTCCCAGCTGCACCTGGGCGGCGGTACCCCCACTTTCCTGTCGGACGCCGAGCTCGAAGACCTGATGAGCATGATCCGTCGGCACTTCACGCTGGTGCCGGGCGGTGAGTATTCCATCGAGGTCGACCCGCGTACCGTGACCGACCAGCGCCTTCAGACCCTGGCCCGTCTGGGGTTCAACCGCCTGAGTTTTGGCGTCCAGGACTTCGATCCGGCCGTGCAGAAAGCCGTACACCGCGTTCAACCGGCCGAGCAGGTGTTTTCCCTCGTCGAGACCGCCCGCAAGATCGGCTTTGAATCGGTCAACGTCGATCTCATCTACGGCTTGCCATTGCAGACACCCGAGTCCTTTGCCCGCACGCTGGCACAAGTCAACGAGTTGCGTCCCGATCGCATTGCGCTGTATGCGTATGCCCACCTGCCTGCGCGGTTCAAACCCCAGCGGCGCATCGTGGCGGCCGAGTTGCCCAGCGGCGGTGACAAGCTGGCCATGCTGTCGGCCTCACTCGATGCGATGCAGGACGCTGGCTATGTCTACGTCGGCATGGACCATTTCGCTCTGCCCGACGACGCGCTGGCAATCGCCAAGCGCCAGGGGCGCCTGCACCGCAACTTCCAGGGCTACAGCACACAGCCCGACTGCGATCTGATTGCGCTGGGCGTCTCGGCGATCGGTCGCATTGGCGCCACGTACAGCCAGAACGCCAAGACCCTGGAGGAGTACTACGACGCACTTGACCAGGGGCGACTGCCCATTGTGCGTGGGTTGGCACTGACCCGGGATGACCTGCTTCGCCGCTCGGTGATCATGGCCATCATGTGCCAGGGTCAGCTGCAGTACGAGTCCATCGAACTGGGGCACCTGATTGATTTCAGGTCGTACTTCGCGCGCGAACTGGATTTGTTGGCGGGCATGGCCGAGCAGGGGCTCGTTCGCATCACCGATTCGGGTATCGATGTCACACCGACTGGTTGGTACCTGGTGAGAGCGATTGCCATGGTGTTCGACAAGAACCTGCAGGTGGACATGGACCGGGCACGGTTCTCGAAGATCATCTGACCATCACGGGCCGGCAAGCTGGGGCCTGGAGCTGCCTGTTCTGACTTCAGGTCATTGTTGTTAGAGTGTGTTCATGCAGACCTCGATGGCCGTTTCTGCCCTCATCATGGGGCTGGTGGGTGGACCCCACTGCGTGGCCATGTGCGGTGCGGCGTGTGCCGGCATCAGCCGCGCCGCCGGAGAGCGCAGCAGCTGGGCCTTGCTGAGCTTTCAGGTCAGCCGCATGCTGGGCTACGCGCTGTTTGGCGCTTTCGCTGCCGGATCGGTGCAAGGCCTGGCCTGGCTGGGCACCAATACCACCGTGATTCGCCCACTGTGGACCATGGTGCACGTGGCGGCGCTCCTGGTCGGTCTGACTTTGATCTGGCAAGCCAGGCAGCCTGCCTGGATCGAGACGCTGGGGCAGGGTATCTGGCGCAAGGCCAGACCCATGCTCTCCCGCATGGGCAGCCGTGCCCCCGTTTTCCTCGGTGTGTCCTGGGCCCTGATGCCCTGCGGCCTGCTGTATTCGGCCTTGCTGGTTGCGTCACTCTCGGCCAATGCGGTCGATGGTGCCCTCATCATGGCCCTGTTCTCGCTGGGTACCTCTGTTTCGTTGACGCTGGGGCCCTGGATGTTGCTGCGCCTGAATCAGGCGCGCTCCGGAGGATGGGGTATCCGCCTGGGTGGTCTGGCTCTGGCGGCGACCTCGGGCTGGGCGCTGTGGATGGGGATCACCAACCCGACAGGGCTCTGGTGCGCCTGATCAGGGTCTGACGGCCGGGCGGGAGGGCAGGGTGGCCAGCACCAGCCCCAGCAGCGCGATCCCGAACGCCAACAACTGAACGGACGACAGCCGCTCGCCCAGGAACACCACACCCACCAGCGCGGCACTGATGGGCAGCATCACGGTGAACACGCCGGCCCTGGACGCAGGAACCCGCCGCAGTCCAGTCATCCACAGCCACACCGTCCAGACACTTGCCGCCAGGCCGTAAAAAAGCAGCAGCACCCAGCTGCCCGCCGGGACCGACCCAAAGTCAAAACGCATGGCCCACCACAGGCCCATGGGCGTCACCAGGGCCAGGCCCCACAGGTTGATGATGGCCGAGATCCGTTTGGGGCTCAGGCCTTCGGTCAGGCGCTTGCCGATCACGACATAGGCTGCTTCACAGACCACGGCTGCGAACACCAGCAGGTTGCCCATCAGCATGCGGGTGGCGTCGGCCGGAGCGTTGGACGATGTCTTTTCAAGGGAGAAGAGCCCGATACCCAGCGCCGCACAGGCAATGGCCGCCTGAATGCGGCGGCCGATACGCTCGCGCAGAAACAGCCAGCTCAGGATGGCGACCACAGCTGGAATCGACGACATGACCACCCCCGCAGCCACGGCAGTGGTCATGCTGACGCCGAAGAGCATGCAGATCGAGAACAGAAAGTTGCCCAAGAAGGACTCGAGGAACAGCAGAGCGCGGGTGCGTCGACCGATGGGGGGTTCGTCTGCGGGTTTTCGCAGCCATGAGGCCATGGCCATGGCGCCGATCCCGAAGCGCAGCCAGGCCAGCAGAAAGACGGGAAAGATCAGTACCAGGGGCTTTGACAGGGCGACGTAGCTGCCGACCAGCGACATGCTCAGCGCGAGTGCGCCGTAGGCGAGCCATGGAATGGGAGGTGTGGCTGTCATGAATGCGGTTGGGGATCTGAATGGCGCAAGGCTCCGTGCTGTGGTGCACCGTCGAAATGAGTCGCCCACCTCCGGGGTGCGCGTCAAGGCCAGCAAGCCAGGTGCGTGCCGTACCGCGATTCTCTGCGCAGAAATATCAATTCATATTGTGAAATAGACGAGTGCTGCGCTGCCGCAAATTTTCTCAATACAAGAAAATTAATTTTGTATGGAGAAAAACGCTCATAGGACGTTGATTTCTAACAGAAAAATATGTGTCTTATATAAGACATAAGATGTGGACCAAGTCTTCTATAAGACTTAAACTGCTGGTGTCGGCATCGCACTTGCATGTGTGATGACCGGAATCCACTTTATCAACCCTCAGGAGTGTGTCATGCCCCAATCCCTCAAAGAGCAGCTGAGCCGCCAGCAACAGATCGAAGCCCTGGAGAAAGACTGGGCCACCAACCCCCGCTGGAAGCTGGTCAAGCGGGGCTACTCTGCGGCCGACGTGGTGCGTCTGCGCGGCTCCATGCAGCCCGAGTACACGCTCGCCCAGCGCGGTGCCGAGAAGCTGTGGGAGAAGGTCAACGGTGGCGCCAAGAAGGGCTATGTGAATGCCTTCGGTGCCATCACCGCCGGCCAGGCCATGCAACAGGCCAAGGCCGGCCTGGAAGCCGTGTACCTGTCGGGCTGGCAGGTTGCGGCTGACGGCAATACCAGCGAAACCATGTACCCCGACCAGTCGCTGTACGCCTACGACTCGGTGCCCACCATGGTCCGTCGCATCAACAACACCTTCAAGCGTGCCGACGAGATCCAGTGGAGCCGTGGCATCGAGCCGGGCTCGCCGGAGTTCATCGACTACTTCCTGCCCATCGTGGCCGACGCGGAAGCCGGTTTCGGTGGCGTGCTCAACGCCTTCGAACTGATGAAGAACATGATCGCCGCCGGTGCTGCTGGCGTGCACTTTGAAGACCAGCTGGCGGCCGTGAAGAAGTGCGGCCACATGGGTGGCAAGGTGCTGGTGCCCACGCAGGAAGCCATCGAGAAGCTGATCGCGGCCCGCTTCGCCGCCGACGTGATGGGCGTGCCCACCATCGTGCTGGCCCGCACCGACGCCGAAGCCGCCAACCTGATCACCAGCGACCACGACGCCAACGACAAGCCCTTCCTGACCGGCGAGCGCACGCAAGAAGGCTTCTACCGCGTCAAGAACGGCCTGGAGCAGGCCATCAGCCGCGGCGTGGCCTACGCGCCCTACGCCGACCTGGTGTGGTGCGAGACCGGCGTGCCCGACATCGGCTTTGCCCGTGAGTTCGCCCAGGCTGTGCACGCTGCCTGCCCCGGCAAGCTGCTGTCCTACAACTGCTCGCCTTCGTTCAACTGGAAGAAGAACCTCAACGACAGCCAGATCGCATCCTTCCAGGAAGAGCTGTCGGCCCTGGGCTACAAGTACCAGTTCATCACGCTGGCCGGTATCCACATCAACTGGTTCAACACCTTCCAGTTTGCCCATGCCTACGCCCGCGGCGAAGGCATGAAGCACTACACCGAGATGGTGCAAGAGCCCGAATTCAAGGCGCGCGAGAAGGGCTACACCTTTGTGTCGCACCAGCAGGAAGTCGGCGCTGGCTACTTCGATGACGTGACCACCGTCATCCAGGGTGGTTCTTCCAGCGTGAAGGCCCTGACCGGCTCGACCGAAGAAGAGCAGTTCCACTGATCTGCCCCGAATCTGCAGTCCGCAGAGGCTGAGGAGACACGAAGCCCGGGCCAGCCCGGGCTTTTTTGTGGGAAAATCAGGGTTTAGCGATCGACAAGAGCGAGAAAGGCATCCTGGTTATGACACCGCGAACTCCTTTGGAGACCCTCATGGCCCTTTGAGGCCTGCAGTTCGCGCCTGCCTGTTCTTCACCTCTCCCCACAAGCGCGGCATCGACCGCGCTTTTTGTTTTCCGGACCCGACACCATGCTCAACATCACGCTCCCCGACGGATCACAACGCCAGTTCCCCGGCCCGGTCACCGTGGCTGAAGTCGCCGCCTCCATCGGTGCCGGCCTGGCCAAGGCCGCGCTCGGTGGCAAGGTCAATGGCAGGCTGGTGGACACCAGTTTTCAGATCACCGAGGACGCGCCGGTGGCCATCGTGACTGCCAAGGACGCTGATGGCCTGGAGATGATCCGCCACTCCACCGCCCACTTGCTGGCCTACGCCGTCAAAGAGCTGTTTCCCGAGGCGCAGGTGACCATCGGGCCGGTGATCGACAACGGCTTTTACTACGACTTCTCGTACAAACGGCCCTTCACGCCAGAAGACCTGGCCGCCATCGAGAAGAAGATGGCCGAGTTGGCGGCCAAGGACGAGCCGGTGGTGCGTCGCGTGCTGCCACGCGATGAGGCGGTGTCGTACTTCAAGGGTCTTGGCGAACACTACAAGGCCGAAATCATCGCCAGCATCCCGAGCAACGAGGATGTCTCACTCTACCGAGAGGGTGCCTTCGAAGACCTGTGCCGGGGGCCGCACGTGCCCAGCACCGGCAAGCTCAGGCACTTCAAGCTCATGAAGGTGGCCGGCGCCTACTGGCGTGGCGATCACCGCAACGAGATGCTGCAGCGGGTATACGGCACCGCCTGGGCCAGCAAGGAAGACCTGCAGCAATACCTGACCATGCTGGAAGAGGCCGAGAAGCGAGACCATCGCAAGCTGGGCAGGGAGCTGGACCTGTTCCATATCGACGACCATGCACCAGGCCTGGTGTTCTGGCACCCCAAAGGCTGGACGGTCTGGCAGCAGGTCGAGCAGTACATGCGCCAGGTCTACCGGGACAACGGCTACCAGGAGGTCAAGGGGCCACAGATTCTGGACCAGACGCTGTGGGAAAAGACCGGTCACTGGGACAAGTACCGCGACAACATGTTCGTGACCGAATCGGAAAAGCGCGATTACGCGCTCAAGCCGATGAACTGCCCGGGTCACATCCTGATCTTCAAACAGGGCATCAAGAGCTACCGCGACCTGCCGCTGCGCTATGGTGAGTTCGGACAGTGCCACCGCAACGAGCCTTCGGGTGGCCTGCACGGCATCATGCGGGTGCGTGGCTTCACGCAGGATGATGGTCACATCTTCTGCACCGAGGATCAGATCCTGGCCGAGTGCGACACCTTCACCCAGGTGCTCAGGCGGGTCTATGCGGACTTCGGTTTCACCGACATCCTCTTCAAGGTGTCAACACGGCCGGCGGCCCGCATTGGCTCAGACGAGTTGTGGGACAAGGCGGAAAGGGCGCTCATGGACAGCCTGCGCCATTCCGGCTGTGAGTTCGTCATTTCAGAAGGTGACGGAGCCTTCTATGGCCCGAAGGTGGAGTACACCCTCAAGGACGCGCTGGGCAGAGAGTGGCAGTGCGGCACCATCCAGGTGGATTTCAACCTGTCGGAGCGTCTGGATGCCGAGTACGTGGCCGAAGACGGCAGTCGTCAGCGTCCGGTGATCCTGCACCGGGCCATTGTCGGGAGCCTGGAGCGTTTCATCGGTATTCTGATTGAGCAACACGCTGGCGCGCTGCCGGTCTGGCTGGCGCCGGTGCAGGTGGTGGTGGCCGGAATCACCGATGCACAGGCAGATTACGTCCAGGAAGTGGCGAAAACGCTGCAAAAACAAGGGCTTAGGGTGGCAACAGACCTGCGCAACGAGAAAATTACGTATAAAATACGGGAGCACGCGTTGCAAAAGCTGCCTTACATCCTGGTCGTGGGCGACAAGGAGAAGGCTTCTGGCGCTGTCGCCGTGCGGGCCCGAGGCAACAAAGACCTCGGTGTCATGCCGCTGGAACAGTTCTCCGAACTCGTTGCGGCAGACGTTTCATCCCGGGTTTGAGTTCAAACGCAAAGGTGAAGCCCGCGCAGGCATCGGCGTCCGTTGCACGCGGGCTCCCTTGAATCTGCCCACGCAAAGGACACACCATAGCTACCAACTTTCGCGACCGCCGCCAGCGTGAAGAGCGTGCACACCGACTGAACCGTGAAATCATGGCCCCCGAGGTTCGCCTCAACGGTCCGGAAAACGAGCCATTGGGCATCGTCAGTCTGCAAGAAGCGCTGCGCATGGCTGGGGAGCTGGACGTTGACCTGGTCGAAATCGCGGCCACGGCCATCCCTCCGGTGTGTCGCCTGATGGACTACGGCAAGTTCAAGTACCAGGAGCAGAAGAAGGCGGCGGAAGCCAAGTCCAAACAAAAGGTCATCGAGGTCAAGGAAATCAAGTTCCGGCCCGGTACCGACGATGGTGACTACAACATCAAGATGCGCAACATCCGGCGCTTTCTCGATGACGGTGACAAGTGCAAGATCACGCTGCGGTTCCGCGGCCGTGAGATCACGCACCAGGAGCTGGGTCTGGCCCTGCTCAACCGCATCCGGGACGAGCTGGGCGACAGCATCGTGGTGGAGCAGTTTCCCAAGCTGGAAGGGCGCCAGATGATCATGATGATCGCGCCCGGACGCAAGAAGGCGGGTGGTGGCGCACCCAAGGCAGCGGAAGCCGCTGCCCAGCCGGCCCCCTGAGGGCTGGCACAGGCCAGGATTGAAACGGCAGGCCCAGTCTTCCTGCCGTTTCGAGGCCCGCACCCCGTGTGCGGGCCGAATTCGGTGCACCGAATGGAGCACCGACCAAAAGTGGCTCGGGGCCAACAAGTCTGCGGCAAGGTGACCGCAGCGCCTCACGAGCACAAATGAAAAAGGAGCATGAGAATGCCCAAGATGAAGACCAAGAGCAGCGCGAAGAAGCGTTTTCGCGTTCGTCCGGGTGGTACCGTCAAGCGCGGTCAAGCCTTCAAACGTCACATCCTGACCAAGAAGACCACCAAGAACAAGCGCCACCTGCGCGGTGCAACCAATGTGCATGAGACCAACATGGGTCACATGGCACAGATGTTGCCCATGGCTGGCCTGTAATCACTGACGAACAAGGAGAACACATATGCCTCGCGTCAAACGTGGTGTCACGGCTCGCGCCCGTCACAAGAAAGTCCTGGCCCTGGCCAAAGGTTTCCGCGGCCGCCGCGGCAATGTCTTCCGCGTCGCCAAACAGGCGGTGATGAAGGCCGGTCAGTACGCCTACCGCGACCGCCGCACCAAGAAACGTGTGTTCCGCCAGCTGTGGATCGCGCGTATCAACGCCGGTGCACGCGCTTGCGGCCTGACGTATAGCCAGTTTGCCAACGGCCTGAAGAAGGCCGAGATCGAGATTGACCGCAAGGTCCTGGCCGATCTGGCCGTCAACGACGTTGCTGCATTCAACAGCATCGTGGAGCAGGTCAAAGCCAAGCTGGCCGCTTGATTCACGACCGGCATCCGGGGCGCTGTCCCGGGTGACAACGTCGCTCAAAGGGGTTGAGGCTTGAGGGATTCCCTCGCTGCTCTCAACCCCTTTTTTGTTTCCCAGCACACGAGCACACATGAACGAGTTGGACGCACTGGTCGACGGCGCACGCGCCGCTTTCGCGCAGGCCACCACACCGGCCGATCTGGAAAATGCCAAGGCACAGTACATCGGCAAGTCGGGTCGCATCACCGAGCTGATGAAGGGCATGGTTGCCTTGTCGGTGGACGAGAAGAAGACACGCGGTGCTGCGATCAACGTGGCCAAGCAGGCCATTGAGGCCGCGCTCGCAGGGCGACGCCAGGCACTGGCCGATGCCGAGCTTCAGGTGCAGCTCAGGGCCGAAGCCCTGGACGTCACGCTGCCAGGGCGCCAGCGCGGGCAGGGCGGCTTGCATCCCGTCAGCCTGACGCTGGAGCGTATTGAAGCCATCTTCGGTTCGATGGGATTCGAAGTCGCCGAAGGCCCCGAGATCGAGTCAGACTGGTTCAATTTCACCGCGCTGAACACGCCCGAAGACCACCCGGCGCGCTCCATGCATGACACCTTCTACGTGGAAGGGGGCAGCGCAAAGGCGCCCAATCTCCTGCGTACCCACACCAGCCCGATGCAGATCCGACACGCGGTGCAGCATGTCAAGCGCCACCGTGCCGGGATCGACAAAGGAGCCGGAATGCCGGAAATCCGTGTCATCGCACCGGGCCGCACCTACCGGGTGGACAGCGACGCCACCCACTCACCCATGTTCCACCAGTGCGAGGGCCTGTGGATTGGCGAGAACGTGAGCTTCAAGGACCTCAAGGTCGTGTTCACCGACTTCTGCCGTACTTTCTTTGAGAGCGACGATCTGGTGCTGCGTTTTCGCCCCAGCTTCTTCCCGTTCACCGAGCCCAGCGCCGAGATCGACATCCAGTTCCAGAGCGGCCCGCTGGCCGGCCGCTGGCTGGAGGTGGCCGGATCCGGTCAGGTACACCCGAACGTGGTGCGCAACATGGGCCTGGATCCCGAGCGCTACATCGGTTTTGCCTTTGGAATGGGGCCGGACCGTCTGACCATGCTGCGTTATGGCGTGAATGATCTGCGCCTGTTCTTTGACGGCGATATCCGCTTCCTCTCGCAATTCAGATGACCCCCCGCGCCGCTTCGCGTCACCCCCCAGGGGGCAACACCTGTGGCCTGGCCAAGCCAGTTCCACGGTGTTCTTGATCGAAGTCCTAACTGTGCACACGTACTGAGCGATTTCATGCAATTCCCCGAGTCCTGGCTGCGTGCCTTCTGCAATCCACCCCTGACCAGCCAGCAGCTGGCCGATACCCTGACCATGGCCGGTCTGGAGGTGGAAGAGCTGCGTTCGTTCGCGCCTGCGTTCACCGGCGTGGTGGTGGGCCAGATCCTGAGCGCCGAACAACATCCCAATGCCGACCGCCTGCGGGTGTGCCAGGTGGACGTGGGGCAAGGCACTCCGCTGAACATTGTCTGCGGCGCTCCCAATGCGCGCGCTGGCATCAAGGTGCCTTGCGCCACCGTGGGGGCGTTGCTGCCGCCGGGCGAAGACGGTAAGCCGTTCGCCATCAAGCTGGGCAAGCTGCGTGGTGTCGAGAGCCAGGGCATGCTGTGCTCGGCCAAGGAACTGCAGATCTCCGATGAGGGCAGCGGCCTTCTGGAACTGGCCGATGATGCCGTGGTCGGGCGCGACATCCGCGAGCAGCTGGAGCTGGACGACATGCTGTTCACGCTCAAGCTCACGCCCAACCTGGCGCACTGCCTTAGCGTGTATGGCATCGCACGCGAGGTGTCGGCTCTGACCGACACGCCTCTGGTGCAGCCCGAATTCCCGAAGATCGCCGTGCAGGTGCCCGACCGTCTGCCCGTGAGCGTGCAGGCCAGTGACCTGTGTGGTCGCTTCAGCGGCCGGGTGGTGCGTGGCGTCAACACCAAAGCGCAGACACCGGCCTGGATGGTCGAGCGCCTGGCGCGCTGCGGTCAGCGCAGCATCTCGCCGCTGGTGGACATCTCCAACTATGTGATGTTCGAGCTGGGCCGCCCCTCGCACATCTTCGATCTCGACAAGATCCATGGGGGCCTGCAGGTGCGCTGGGGCCGCGAGGGCGAACAGCTCAAGCTGCTCAACGGCAACACCATCACGGTCGACGCCGAGGTCGGCGTGATCGCCGACGATCAGCAGGTCGAATCGCTGGCCGGCATCATGGGCGGCGACGCCACCGCCGTGTCCGACGACACGCAGAACATCTTCATCGAGGCGGCGTTCTGGTGGCCCAAGGCCATCGCCGGCCGCTCGCGCCGCTACAGCTTCAGCACTGACGCCGGTCACCGCTTCGAGCGCGGCGTGGACCCGTCCACCACGGTCGAGCACGTCGAGCGCATCACGCAGCTGGTGCTGGACATCTGCGGCGGCCAGGCCGGCCCGCTGGATGACCAGACCCTGGCGCTGCCGGAGGGCAAGCCGGTCAAACTGCGTGTCGCCCGTGCGGCCAAGGTGATCGGCATGCCGGTCACGCAAGACCAGTGTGCGGGCGCGCTGCGCCGCCTGGGCCTGGAGGTGACCGAAGGTGAGGGCACGGTGACCGTGGCGCCGCCGGCTTTCCGCTTCGATCTGCAGATCGAGGAAGACCTGATCGAGGAAGTGGCGCGCGTGATCGGCTACGAACAGCTGCCGACGAACCCGCCGCTGGCACCCATCACCGCCAAGCTGCGTGCGGAATCCAAGCGTGGGCCATTCGCCGTGCGCCGCCAGCTGGCCCAGCTGGGCTACCAGGAAACCATCAACTTCAGCTTTGTCGAAGAGCGCTGGGAGCGTGAACTGGCCGGCAACGCCGACCCGATCAAGCTGCTGAACCCGATCGCCAGCCAGATGAGCGTGATGCGCTCGTCGCTGCTGGGCAGCCTGATCGCGGTGCTCAAGTTCAACCTGGACCGCAAGGCCCAGCGCGTGCGCCTGTTCGAGCTGGGTCGCGTGTTCCGCAAGGACGCGTCGGTGCCGGACAGCGACACCAGCGTGGCTGGTTTCGACCAGCCGATGCGGGTGGCCGGTCTGGCCTACGGCGGGGTGAACAGCTTGCAATGGGGCAGTGCCGATCGCAACGTGGATTTCTTCGATCTCAAGGGCGATGTTCAGGCCTTGTTGGCACCGCTTCAGCCCGGCTTCCAGCCCGCAGAACACCCGGCCATGCACCCGGGCCGTTGCGCCGGTGTCTGGCTGGATGACCGCTGCATCGGCCATGTGGGCGAATTGCATCCGAAATGGCGCCAGGGCTACGAACTGGCCCAGGCTCCGGTGATGTTCGAGCTGGAGCTGGACGCCGTGCTGCGGCGCGAGGTTCCGGTGTTCCAGCCCGTCAGCCGCCACCAGCCGGTGGAGCGCGACATCGCTGTCGTGGTCAAGGAGGGGGTGACGCATTCTGCTGTGGTGGACGCCATCCGCAGCACGGGCAATGCCTTGTTGCGGGAGGTGGTGTTGTTCGACGTGTACCGCCCCAAAAAGGGGCCTGATGGCAGCGTCAGCGGCGCCCTGGCCGCCGACGAAAAGAGTCTCGCCGTGCGACTGACGCTCTGCCGAGACGACGCTACACTGACCGATGAGGAAATCGAGGCCTGTGTACAAGGCTCGGTCAAGGCTCTGGAAGCGCGCGTGGCAGCCCGCCTGCGCACCTGAATCAGCATGGAGAAGCGCACGATGGAACTCGCCGTCGAAAGTCTCGAAACACCGGCCCTGACGAAGGCACAGCTCGCCGAATTGCTGTTTGACCAGATCGGGCTGAACAAGCGCGAGTCCAAGGACATGATCGACGCCTTCTTTGACCTGATCACCGATCAACTGGTGGAAGGCAAGGACGTCAAGATCTCGGGTTTCGGCAATTTCCAGATCCGCACCAAGGCCGCCCGGCCAGGACGCAACCCGCGCACCGGCGAGCCTGTGGCCATCGAGGCACGTCGGGTGGTGACCTTTCATGCCAGCCCCAAACTCAAGGAGC
This sequence comes from Burkholderiales bacterium, assembly GCA_030604135.1. Taxonomy (GTDB): domain Bacteria; phylum Pseudomonadota; class Gammaproteobacteria; order Burkholderiales; family Burkholderiaceae_C; genus Hydrogenophaga. Next base: position 207,072 of record JAUVWL010000004.1, read on the forward strand.
AGGTTCAGGCGGCCATCGGCTCCGACTGAGCGCCCGGCTGTGTTCAGGGGTATGAGGCCGAAGGCCTACAACACCAGCGAACGGCTGTTTGCCGCCTCCTGTCGGTCGTTCGGACTTTTGCAACAATTACCCAGGTTTTTCCGGCACCTGCGCACCACAGAGAGGTCGGCTTAGAGTAAATTCAAGGTTTGGTGTATACCACCTTGATTTTCATGGAAAAATCGCTCCCCTCGATCCCTGCCAAACGTTATTTCACCATTGGTGAGGTGGGGGATCTGTGCGGGGTCAAGCCCCATGTGCTTCGCTATTGGGAGCAGGAGTTCACCCAGTTACGCCCCATGAAGCGCCGGGGCAACCGACGTTATTACCAGCACCACGAGGTGCTGATGATTCGTCGTATTCGCGAACTTTTGTATGATCAGGGTTTTACCATCAGCGGCGCACGCAACAAGCTGCAGGAGCTGGCCCAGGGCGAGCGCGAGCGACGCCGTCAGGAACTGCCTCAGGGCGAACCGATGGAAGCCGAGATCATTCGTCTGCCCGATGGGGGCGCGGCTGTGCATGCCGGTGCTCTCAATGGCCGTGTGTCACCCACCCATGATGGTCAGCGAGCAGGCCTGTTGCTGGACATGCGCAGGGAGTTGCAGGAAATCCGAGAACTCCTGGACACGACCTTCTGAATCACCGGGTTTGCGCGCTATAATGCAAGGCTTGTCGGCGTGTAGCGCAGCCTGGTAGCGCACTTGCATGGGGTGCAAGGGGTCGCGAGTTCGAATCCCGCCACGCCGACCAATAAAATCAACGGGTTAGCTCAGAAATGAGCTAACCCGTTTTTCTTTGTGTCGCTCCGGGGGTAAACCGGGGGGTAAACCGCCGTTGCGCAGGGTGTTGTGACGACGGCTTCGCGAAGAGCCCATAACGTCGCAAAAGGTTTTTGGCCCTCACGGGGTTTCGCGGGTCCTCGGACGTTGTGGTCATGCAACGCCTGCTGACTTTGATTCCGCAGAAGCCCAAAAAAGAACGTGTTCTCAAAATGACGTTTTGGCGACATGTTTTTGCAATGTGTCGTTGACGACTTCATGTCATGCGAGCCCGATTGGCGAGCCGGGATTCCTGTGAGGGACCGAGCGTCCCGGCGTACCGCCGTCGGGCTCTGCGGGCTGCGCCCCGCGTCCCGTTCCGGGTCGCGGCCATTCGGCTCCGATCCCTGACGCACTCCGGCCGAGGGCACGCCCCCGGTCTGCGCGCTGCGCTTGCCTTCCTCGCGTGCATGTGTGGTGGGGCTGGCTTGCTGATCCCTTCATCCTTGCACACCGTTCTCGCCGTCAAGGTCTGCGCGCCCTGTGGGCGCTGGCGGCCGTTCGGCCGTCTTCGAACCTGTGACCGCTGCGCTGCGGCGTGCCGGTTCCGGTCTCGGGCAATCCCGCCCGATCACTGGAGTTGGTCATGCAGCACGATCTGTTTTCTTCCCTCGATTCCTTCATGTCGGTGCCCGCTGGTTCGGGCGGTTTGCTCATCCGCGATGTGACCGGGCAGTACCGTCCGGCCGAGGCCGACGAGGTTCTGCTGGCCGCTCAGCGCTTGCTGGCCGCCCAGGTTCGCGGCAGCGACCTGATGGACTCGCCTGCCGTGGTGAAGGAATTCCTGCGCTCTCGCCTGGGCCATCTGCCGCACGAGGTGTTTGCCGTGGTGCATCTGGACTCGCAGAACCGCGTGCTGGATTACGTCGAGATGTTCCGGGGTACGGTGAGCCAGACTTCGGTGTACCCGCGAGAGGTGGTGCGCGATGCCCTGATGCGCAACAGCTGCGCACTGGTTCTGGTGCACAACCATCCCAGCGGTGCTGCCCGTCCATCGAGGGCCGACGAGGTCCTGACGCAGACGATCAAGGCCGCAGCGGCCTTGGTCGATGTGCGGGTGCTGGACCACTTCATCGTGACGGGCGATTCGGTCAGTTCGATGGCCGAATGTGGCCTCGTTTGAACCCCGGGGCCTTTGGCCCCTTTTTTTCTTTTCGGTGATCAGCGCGCTGTGCGCGAGCGGAGGGGAGGGCGGAGCATGGCCGGTTTTCACCGGCAGCACGGGGGCAGCGGCCCTTTCCCGTGCCCAGGGATCGCAGGCTTTGTTTCCTTCCCGCTGCGCGGCAACGAAGCCCGCTGGACGAACTGACGCGCGGTCCACTCCCGCCGCTGCGCTGTGGTCCCGTCCCACCCGCCAGATCGTCACCCCGGTCACCCGCCATGCCCGGAGCCGGGCCGCTGGGAATACCGGAGACAGCAAGCCCCTGAGGTGATCGCATCGGCTCGAACGCCGCGCCAGTCGCTGCGCTTGGTGTCACGGCGTTCGCAGAGCCGCCGCTGCTCTGTTCACCCGGGCGCCTGCGCTGCGCTGGTCTCCCGAAGAGGCTGGGGCAGCGCGTGCGCCAGACAGCCCACCGCACTCCCCCCACGGCGCCCCCATCCACAGGTGAGGGGGACTTGTGGGGGGATCTTTCAGCGGTGGGCCAGGTGACTGGCTCACTGTTTCGTGCTGCAAGGGGAATGCCCATCCCCCACCCCTTCCCGAGGGAAGGGGCCTTGCCCACCCCCCGCCCGCCCGTGGGCGGGAGCGAGGGAGTCCGAGCGAGAGGATCGGTTTTGAGGAACCCGGATCGGGGTCCGGCTGGTCGCTCTTGCAAGGAGTTTCATCATGGCCAACGTTCAAGTCATCCAGCGCCACGCGCACCTGGCCGGTGCCGTCAAGCTCGAATTCGTCAACGGGCGCGAAGGCCGGCTCGCCAAGGCGACGCTGACCGCCATCAGCAACCAGTACCGGGGCAGCGGAGAAGACCGCGAGGAACGCGCGGTCGCCATCCAGTGGACCCTCTGGGGCAAGCAGGCCGAGCACGCGGCCGAGTACCTGGGCAAGGGATCCCACGTCAACGTGGTGGGCCGCCTGCACAACACCCAGTACCAGGACGGAGATGGCCGCGAGGTCTACGGCATGGCGTTCACCGTCGAGGACATCGACTACCTCGACAGCAAGGCCGAGAGCGAAGCCCGCCGCAGCCGCGGCGCGCAGGAACCGCAGAGCCCACAGCCGGTAGCCGCCTGAAGCACACCACCGGGCGCCAGCCGCCCGGTCTCCATCCCATTCATTCATTCCGAACCAGGAGCCCACCATGATCTCCACTGCCCATTCCCCCCGCCTGGCCGCCCGCTTTGGCCAGAACACCTTCGTCATCCGCAGCGAGACCCCGCTGGCCGAAGAGCAGATGCGCCGGGCTGCGCCATCCATCTTTGCCGAAGGCAAGCACGGCAGCCGTTCCGAGCGCTACACCTACATTCCCACCATCGACGTGCTGCGCGGTTTGCGCCATGAGGGCTTCGAACCCTTCATGGTGGCCCAGAGCAAGAGCCGCATCGAAGGCAAGACCGAGTTCACCAAGCACATGATCCGCATGCGCCACGCCGGGCAGGTGAACACCCGGCCCGAGGCCAACGAAATCATCCTGATCAACAGCCACGACGGCGCCAGCAGCTACCAGATGCTCGCGGGTGTGTGCCGCCTATGGCCAGCTCTACATAGGCGGAACTATGTCCCGCACAGAACTATGTCCTGTCGCCAATGCTGCGCCCATGCGTGGGCCCAGCCCCCAACAGCACATAGTCACAGGCTCGTCAGGAATGCAAGCAACTTGTCGCCTGGTCGATATCGCCCGGCCTTGGTTCCGGGGGGTGTCGTCTTGGCCAGTACCTGCTCCTTCAAGGCGAGGTCCGCGTCCAGGTACTTCTGCGTCGTCTCGATCGACTCGTGCCCGAGCCAAAGCGCAATGAGTGCCTGCTCCACACCGGCCTGCAGTAAGTCCATTGCTGTTGTGTGCCGCAGAACGTGTGGTGTCACCCGTTTGCTCGCCAGCGATGGGCAGTTGTCGCGCGCTGCGGTCACATGCTTGGCCAGAAGGTAATGCACACCGTGCGAGCTCAGGTGGCCCCCTTGCGCATTCGGGAACAACGGCTGCCCTGGCGCTTTGAGTGGCTCGCGCATCCAGGCAGCAAGGATGGTTCTGGTGACCTTGCTCAGCGGGGTGCATCGCTCTTTGCGACCCTTGCCGATCACACGCACATGTGACCCCGTGCCCATGCTCAAATCGTCTCGCTGTAATCCTGTCAACTCCGACAGCCGCAGTCCCGTCTGCACCGCGAGCAATATCAACGCATGGTCGCGCCGTCCAGACCATGTGCTTCGATCTGGTGCAGCCAACAATGCATCGACCTCGGCGCGTGACAGGTAGTTAACCAGCGTACGCGTGAAACGCTTGGACGGGATCGCCAGCACCCGCTGTACCAGTGCCGCGTGCGCGGGCGATTCGAACGCCACGTATCGGAAGAACGAATGGATCGCCGTCAGGCGCAGATTGCGCGTTCGCTCCGATGCACCTCGACCCTGTTCCAGGTCGTCTAAGAATGCGAGCACCAATGGCACGTCCACATCGCTCAGGGCCAAGTCTGATGGCGCTTTGCCCAGGTGCTGCTGCGCAAAGCGCAGCAACAGCCGGAAGGTGTCGCGGTAGGACGCGATCGTGTGCGGACTGGCCTTGCGCTGCATCATCAGGCGTCGTGTGAAGAAGCCCTCAAGCAGCGTCGCAAGTGTTGGAACCGCGTTCATGACGCGTCCCATCGTCGCTCCAGGCGCTCCATGGCCTGCGCCATCAGCTCCGGCCACGCGCTCAAGTACCAGTAGGTATCGGCCACATGCACGTGTCCCAGGAAGGTCGACAGCACCGGCAGCTGGCGCGCCACGTCTTGGCCTGAGGAATACCAATGCAGCAGTGTTTGCACCGCGAATCGATGCCGCAGGTCGTGCAGGCGCGGACCATGATTTGCGCCTGGAGCTCGCAGACCGACCTGACGCGACAGCGCATAGAAGATGCGGTGCACAGTGCCGCCATCGAGCCGGCCACCGGTATTGGAGATGAAGACAAAGCGCGAACACTTCGCCCCGAGCGTCTGCTCGCGACAGCGCAGGTACTTGGTGAGTACGGCGATCGTGGACGGGTGGATCGGCACCAGCCGTGATCTGCCATGTTTGGCCGCGCGGATTGTGAGAACGCCCTGTTCGAGATCGACATCGCGCAGTTCCAAATGCAAGGCTTCCGCGATGCGCAGCCCAGTCACGCTGAGCAATCCCAGCAGGCAGTGGAATTGCACTGGTCGAAGCGTTGTCGATGGCCAGGCTGTCGGCAGCGTCAACGCTGCTGACAGCAGGCAATCAATCTCCTGATCGGTGTACAGGTACGGACGCGCCCGCGTCGAGTGATGCGGCAGCAGACCGACGGCCGGCACCTCGGTGGTTGCATCGGTGGCGCTGCGGTAGCGCGCGAACCCACGCACAAAGCCAAGGCGCCGCGCCCATTCGGCGGGTTGCACACCAGCCGACTGCTGCGCCCATTGCAACGCCAGCGCGCTGGTGATGCGCCGCTCGCCGCGCTGCTCCAGGAAACTCACAAACCTTGGCAGTTGCAACCCTGCGTCGTGCAACTTGAATCCCAGGCTGCGCCGCAATTCAAGGTAGTCGTTCAAGGCCTCTCTCAGGGTGTTCATGGTGCAACTCCCGGCCAGGCTGGCGCCAGAGCACGCAAGGTGTCGAGGTCCACGCGGGCATAGATTGACGTGACCTGCGGACTTCGGTGGCGCAGTAATTCGCCTATCTCGGGTAGTGAAGCGCCCTTCTTGAGCAGACCGACCGCCAGCGCATGGCGGAACTGGTGCGCCCCCTGATGTGGTGCTTCGACGCCGGCACGCATCAACGCATGCATGACGATCGAGGCAACGGCCACCGCACTGTTCTTGAACGCGCGGATTGGCGCACGCGAGCGCAGGAACACGTGCCGGTCCCCGCTGGCGGGCCGGCCATCTTGCAGGTATGCAGCGATGGCCTCGCCGACATCGGGCGGCAGCGGAAGCACGTCGTCACGTCCACCCTTGCCGCGCACACGCAAGCAGCCGGCGGCCCAATCCACATCGTCCAACAGAAGCGCTGCGACTTCGCTGGAGCGCAGCCCCAGACGTGCCAACAACAGAAGCACAGCGCGATCACGCCGGCCGACGGCGGTGTGCCGTTTGCAACTTTCGATTGCCAACCTCGCGTGTTCGGGCGAGATCGCGCGTGGCAGCGCCGGTGTTGTTGTCCAGCTTGACACCGAAGGCACAGCGGCGAAGATGTGCGAGGAGACCTCTCCGCACATCTGGCCGTGGTTGAGCAGCGAACGAAGCGCCGTGATCACCAGCTTGAGCCGGCGCGCCGGCATGCGCTTGGACTGCTGTTGCACATGCTCGATCACATCGGTGGGCTGTAACGCACGCAAGTCCACGGGATCTCGGCCGAAACGTGACCTCAGGAACTGCACGGCGAGTTCGCAGTACAGCTCGATCGTCCGATCAGCCAGGCCGCGAACCTCGCGCAAATACGCTGAGAAGCGTTGAATCGCCTCATCCACAGGGTCTGTCGGCTTCAATGCATGTTCGGGTATCACGCCGTGCGCCCGCAGGAAGCGCAGCAACTGGTGCAGTTCAAAGCGCGCGATGCCTCGACTGCGGGTACGGTCGTTCAGAGTCGCACGCAGGTAGGTCTCGACAAGAGTCTCATCGACAGTCAGTGCAGCGACGGCGCAACTTCGACGCGCCAGCCAAGAGCTGAGTTGCACAGCACGATAAATCTTGTGGTGCACGCAGAACGCCGAGTACTGCTGCTCGATGAGCGAGGCGGTGAACGCTTCGAGGTACGGGGCGATCGGTCCTTGCGCCGAGCGAACGAGCGCCAATGCGCGATCAAGGGTACGGGACATGAGAACTCCTTCCGGACAGTTACCTTGGAAGGAGCAACGCTATGTCCAGCGCGGCAGGGTGTACAGCCGCAACGGACCTCAATCACCATCAGTGGGTGGACATAGTTCGGCACGGGACATAGTTCCGCTTCGTCTGTTGCAACGGCCTGGTGGTGGGCGACGTGTCCAACGACATCCGCATCCCGCACAAGGGCAACATCCGCGACGAGGTGATCGAAGGCGCCTTCCGGGTGCTGGAAGACTTCGAGACCGTGGACGCGTCCACCGATGGCATGAAGGCACTGAGCTTGCAGCCCGAGGAACAGCGGGCGTTTGCCACCGCCGCCCTGGCGCTGCGCTACGGTGAACGAGGGGAGGGCGAACCACCGGCACCGGTCACCGCCGACCAGCTGATCGAAGCCCGCCGGCCCGAAGACTTCGGTGCCAGCCTCTGGACCACGTTCCAGCGGGTGCAGGAGAACGCCATGAAGGGCGGCCAGCCTGGAAGAGGAGCCAAGGGCCGGCGACTGCACACCCGCCCGGTGGCCAGCATCGACCGCAGCGTGAGCCTGAACCGGGCGCTCTGGGTTCTGGCCGAAGAGATGCGCAAGCTCAAGGCCTGATCAGGACTCGAACCACACCGCCCGACGCTGGGCGGTGTGGTTCACCAGGAATTCCGAAACGCTCGCCGGTTGTCGCCGGCTCGCGCGAGCCAGGCCGCAGCTTCTCAACGAAGCCACAGCCAGGCGGCCATCGCCCAGCTTATGGCCGAAGAGAGCACTGCCGTCGCAGTGTGCAACAGCCACCGCTCCCAGGGGCGTGCACCTTTGCGGGCCATGGCCGCCACCTCCTGCAGCGGCAGCGTCACCCGCTGCAGAGTCGGGCCGATTTCATTGCGGAAGACCACCCGCGCCGCTTCCTCCATGGCCCGGGTCTGTGTGTCCACAGTCCCCCGGGCCACTTCGTCGGCGCGGCGGGCGATGTGCTTGACCGCCTGCACCTTTGCGTTCTCGGTGATTTCATCCATGCGTTTTGAATACGCCGCGACCTGCTCACACAATTCGGCGCTGGTTCGCAGCAACTCCATGCGACTCGCGTCCAGTTGGGGTGCCAGGGTCTCGACCCGATCCAGCAAAGTGCCCAGGTCGCCGATGGCCACCGCCATTAGCTCTTCGCGGGCGGTGACCAGGCCGCTCACTGCGCCTGCCGTGCCAGCGGCACCACGTTGTTGGCGGTGCTCTCTCCCAGTCCGAGCGCCGCAAAGCAGGCATCCAGCTCGGGCACCACGCCGAGGGCCAGCCGACGGGTGGCCAGTTTCTGGGCCAGGGTGAGCTTTTCTGCGGTGTCGCTGGCCTTGACGATCAAGGCCTTGTAGTCGGTCTCGTCTCGGGCCAAGGCGGTGAGGTCGGCGCCACTGCCCCGGATCCGTCCATAGACCTCGTTGGCGCTCAGGTGACAGGCGACGTTCTCTGTGGCGATGGGTTTCGCCTTGAGGAAGGCCCGCACCAGGTCAAAGTGCGCAGGGACATCAGCTGCGCTGTTCACCATGTTGAACACCAGCCGCACCTTGGACGGTGGCACCCCCAGCCGCGCCAGCTCGACCAGTGTGGCGATGGTGTCCTGCTGCTGTTTGAGGGCCGGCACGCTCGGAACCACAAAGACATCGAAATCTTCCTGGCTGCCCCGGTACTTCTGCATCAGGTCGAGCAACTCCTCCACGTTGCTGGCCCCGATGTCCACCACCGCGTTGTCGATGGTCTGCATGTATTCCTGAAGCGCCCCGAACTGCCGGCCGCGCATGGCCTGACCTTCACCCTCGCCAGCATTAAGGCTCTCGACTGAAATCAGTTCAGCACCCTCGATACGGGGCAGCAACAGGTGGCGAGCGACGGTGGTCTTGCCCACGTTGCCAGAGAAATTGATGACGGCGATCTTCATGGTGGGTCCTTCGCGTTGAGCCTGGCACGGGCCAGGGGGTTGGTGATCCGGCTGCTGGCGAACGCCTCGGCGATCTCTTTTCCGCTGCGCGGATCGGTCTCGATGGCGTCTTCAAGTGCCGGCAATGACAGGGTGGTCGATTCAGGCGCTGCGGTAGACGGCATGGGTGAAGGAGCCGTGAGTTCATTCCCAGACCGCACACCTGAGTCCACCGCAGGCACAACACCCCGGCTCGTGGCAGCTCTGGCCACTTCGCGCTGGACCGTGGCGTTGCTCACATGCACGCCCACCGCGGCCAAAGCCATGCGGATCGCCTCGAAGGTGTAGCCCTGGGCGCGAAGCTCCCGCATGTCTTGCGCGAAGCGCCTCGCCTTGCGTGAGCTTCTGCCGGGTGGATCGGTCGGAATCAGCTTCATCGTGCGGTTTCTGTTCAGTGGCTGTTCTGCAGGTGTTCAGGTATTGATCGCGAGTTGGTCGCGGAATGGTCAGTTCGTACGGTGTCTGTTCACTGGCAGCTCACTTCCTGTTCTGTTTGTGCAATCGCTGTGAAAGGGGGTAGCGGTGTGGCCATCTTCAGCCCGCCATCGGC
>JAUVWL010000017.1 GCA_030604135.1 Burkholderiales bacterium
CCGGTGGTGCGGTGTATTCGCCAGCCATGACCGACTTCATCTTCATGGTCAAGGACAGCTCCTACATGTTCGTGACCGGACCCGAGGTGGTCAAGACCGTGACGCATGAGGAAGTGACCGCCGAGGAACTGGGCGGCGCCGTGACGCACAACACCAAGAGCGGCGTGGCTGATGGCGCGTTCGAGAACGATGTGGAAGCGTTGCTGATGCTGCGCCGCCTTTACAACTACCTGCCGCTGAACAACCGCGAAAAAGCACCCGTGCGCCCCAGCGGCGACCCGATCGACCGGATGGACACCAGCCTGGACACCCTGGTGCCGGACAACCCGAACAAGCCCTACGACATGAAGGAGCTGATCTTGAAGACGGTTGACGACGGCGACTTCTTCGAGATCCAGCCCGACTACGCCAAGAACATCATCGTTGGCTTCGCACGAATGGACGGGCAAACCGTGGGCATCGTGGCCAACCAGCCGCTGGTGCTGGCCGGCTGCCTGGACATCAAGAGCTCCATCAAGGCGGCCCGCTTTGTGCGCTTCTGCGACGCCTTCAACATCCCGGTTGTCACCTTTGTCGACGTGCCCGGCTTCATGCCTGGCACGTCGCAAGAATTCGGCGGCATCATCAAGCATGGCGCCAAGCTGCTCTACGCCTACGCCGAGTGCACCGTGCCCAAGATCACCGTGATCACGCGCAAGGCCTACGGTGGTGCCTACGACGTGATGGCCTCCAAACACCTGCGCGGCGACGTCAACTTCGCCTGGCCCAATGCCGAAATCGCCGTGATGGGCGCCAAGGGTGCGGTGGAGATCATCTTCCGCGAAGAGAAGAAGGACCCGGCCAAGCTGGCCGAGCGCGAGGCCGAGTACAAGGCGCGTTTCGCCAACCCGTTTGTGGCCGGCGCGCGCGGCTTCATCGACGACGTGATCCTGCCCCACGAGACCCGCAAGCGCATCTGCCGCTCGCTGGTGATGCTCAAGGACAAGAAGGTCGAGAACCCGTGGCGCAAGCACGGGAACATTCCCCTTTGACCCGTTGCCTGTTTCATCGGTCCTGTTGCCGTCATGCCCGCGAAGGCGGGCATCAATGACGAACACAGGTCTGACCGGTTGCACCCCTGGATCCCCGCGTGCTCGGGGGTGAAGGAAAGTAGGAGCTCATATGTTCAAGAAAATCCTGATCGCGAACCGAGGCGAAATCGCCTGCCGCGTCATCGCCACCGCCCGCAAGATGGGCATCGCCACGGTGGCCGTCTACTCCGAGGCCGACAAGGAAGCGCGCCACGTGCGCCTGGCCGACGAAGCCGTGCTGCTCGGGCCAGCGCCTTCGCGCGAGTCCTACCTGGTGGCCGACAAGATCATTGAGGCGGCGAAGAAGACCGGTGCCGAGGCCATCCATCCCGGCTACGGCTTCCTGAGTGAAAACGAAGCTTTTGCCCAACGTTGCCAAGACGAGGGCATCGCTTTCATCGGCCCCAAGGCCCATTCGATCGCGGCCATGGGCGACAAGATCGCGTCCAAGAAGCTGGCCAACGAGGCCAAGGTCAACACCATCCCTGGTTACAACGACCCGATCGCCCATGCCGAGGCGGCCGTGGAGATCGCCAAGGGTATTGGCTATCCGGTGATGATCAAGGCCTCGGCCGGTGGGGGCGGCAAGGGCCTGCGCGTGGCCTTCAACGACAAGGAGGCGCTCGAAGGCTTCACCGCCTGCCAGAACGAGGCCCGCAACAGCTTCGGTGACGACCGAATCTTCATCGAGAAGTTCGTCGAGCAGCCGCGCCACATCGAAATCCAGATTCTGGGCGACAGCCACGGCAACGTGGTCTACCTCAACGAGCGTGAGTGTTCCATCCAGCGCCGCCACCAGAAGGTGATCGAAGAAGCACCGTCGCCCTTCATCAGCGATGCCACCCGAAAGGCCATGGGCGAGCAGGCTGTGGCCCTGGCCAAGGCGGTGAAGTACCAGAGCGCCGGTACGGTGGAGTTCGTGGTCGGCAAGGACCAGGACTTCTACTTCCTGGAAATGAACACCCGCCTGCAGGTGGAGCACCCGGTCACCGAGTGCATCACCGGCCTGGACCTGGTCGAGCAGATGATCCGCGTGGCCGCCGGCGAGAAGCTGACCATCACCCAGGCTGACGTCAGGCGCGACGGCTGGGCCATCGAGTGCCGCATCAACGCCGAGGATCCGTTCCGCAACTTCTTGCCGTCCACCGGGCGCCTGGTGCGTTTCACGACGCCCCAGGAGACCATGTGGCAGGCCGACATTGGCCACAAGTACGGCGTGCGCGTCGACACCGGTGTCTTTGAGGGCGGCGAGATTCCGATGTTCTACGACTCGATGATCGCCAAGCTCATCGTGCATGGCAAAGACCGGAACGAGGCCATTGCCAAGATGCGCGAAGCCCTGAATGGCTTTGTCATCCGGGGTATCAGCAGCAACATCCCGTTCCAGGCCGCGCTGCTGGCGCACCCGGACTTTGTCTCGGGCAACTTCAACACAGGCTTCATTGCCCAGCACTATGCCGACGGCTTTCGCGCCGAGGATGTGCCCCACGATGACCCGGACTTTCTGGTTGCCCTGGCCGCCTTCGTGCGCCGCAAAAGCCGCGAGCGGGCCACCGGTATTTCCGGTCAGCTGCCTGGTTATGGGGTGAAGGTGGGCAGCGACTACATCGTCGTCTCACTGGCTGCCAACGGAGAGCATCGCTATACCGAAGTGCATGTGGACGAGTTTGTTGGCGAAACCGGCTATGCCTCGGTTCAGGTTGGTGAGAAGCGCTACAAGATCAGTTCACCCTCTCGTCTGAACGATATTGTCATCACCGGCGAGGTCAACGGACTGCCGTTCACAGCACAAATGGAGCGAGGATCGGCCAAGAATCCGTTGGCCCTGGTGGTACAGCACAACGGCACCAGGCTGGAGACCATGGTGGTTTCGCCCCGCATGGCCGAGTTGCACAGGCTCATGCCATTCAAGGCCCCGCCCGACTTGAGCCAGTATGTGCTGTCCCCAATGCCGGGTCTGCTGGTCGACGTGGCGGTGCAGCCCGGTCAGAAGGTGCAGGCCGGTGAACGGGTGGCGGTGATCGAAGCCATGAAGATGGAGAACGTTCTGTTCGCTGCGGCCGATGGCGTGGTGGCCAAGGTGCTGGCGTCCAAAGGCGAATCGCTGGTGGTGGACCAGCCCATCGTGGAGTTCGAGAAATGAGTGGCCCCCACGCTCCACCGCTGCGCGGGTCGCTGCCCCCCGAGGGGGCTGTTCCGGCTTGGGGCGGTCCGGCGCCGGATCGTTCGGGCCCCCACGCTCCACCGCTGCGCGGGTCGCTGCCCCCCGAGGGGGCTGATCCGGCTTGGGGCGGTCCGGCGCCGGATCGTTCGGGCCCCCACGCTCCACCGCTGCGCGGGTCGCTGCCCCCCGAGGGGGCTGATCCGGCTTGGGGCGGTCCGGCGCCGGATCGCCGCGGCACTCCCCGTCCCTTCAGGGTGCTCGGCGTCCAGCAGATCGCCATCGGAGGGCCGGACAAGCTGCGTTTGCAGAGGCTGTGGGTGGACATGCTGGGTCTGGAGATTACTGGCACCTTCCAGAGCGAGCGCGAGAACGTGGACGAAGACATCTGCGCTATCGGAAGCGGCCCGTTCAAGGTCGAGGTGGATCTGATGCAACCCATGGACCCGGAAAAGAAGCCGGCCGTCCATGCCACGCCGCTTAACCATATTGGCCTGTGGATCGACGACCTGCCCAAGGCGGTCGAATGGCTCACGGCCAATGGCGTGCGCTTTGCCCCTGGTGGCATCCGAAAAGGCGCGGCTGGCTTCGACATCACATTTCTGCACCCCAAAGCAAACGAGGAATTCCCGATTGCCGGCGAGGGCGTACTGATCGAACTGGTTCAGGCTCCGCCCGAGGTGGTCAGCGCTTTTGCCGCGTTGTCAGCGCAGCCTGGCTGACATTCAAAAGACCGAGGAGACAGACCCCGCCGGGCCAGCGCCCGAGCGGGGCTTTTTTATCAGGGCCCGGATCACTCGCAGATCATGTATGACTTGGTCAGCGGCTCCAGCACTTCGAAGGACCCCTCGAAGCCTGCCGGAATGTAGATGCCTTCACCCGGTCCGGCTTCCTCGTGACCGCCAAGGGCATCGTGCACGCGACATCGACCTTCGAGCACGGTGAAGAGTTCGCGCTCGGTCAGTCCCATGGCGATCCGCCAGTGGCCTGGCTCGCACCGCCATACACCGCAATACATCCGGCCGGCGGGCAGGCTCTCGTCAACAAGGTTCCAGGTTTCCCGCGTTGGATTCCCTGCGATCAGGCGCTCCGGCTTCGGGCGATCGATGCTCGGTGGGACTTCGGGCTGGGCGGTCAGTTTGGTCAGACGGGAGGTCGGTTTCATGCCGCCATTGTGCCGATGTTCTTTGGGCAAGCCAGCACTTGGGCGGTGAATCTGACGCTTTTCGATGTACTGAATCCTTTGGTAGGTGCGTAAGCTCTGAGCACCACATCCTCTTACCGACAGGAGTTTGCCATGGCCGTCCAAAGAACCACCTCTGTCGCCTCGGAAGGGCCGGGTCAGCAGGCCGATGGTCTGATGGTCACAGGGGACACCCGATGGGCCAGCCGCCCGAAGGCATGGCGCGAACGCCAGCCGGCCCTGGCATGGCCTCCGGCACTGCTGGAGGCCTTCACATTGAGAATGGCCTCAAATGGCATGTGTGTCAGTCGCGCGCTCATGACCTGTGACAGAAGATATGCCCTTCAGCAGCTAGCTGACGCACACAACATGGACGATGACAGCCTGCGGGCGATGGCTGTGCAGCTGTTCCGGCACTTTGAGTCCCAGCAATCGGGCATCGCTTCCGTGCATTGATCACGGGCAGGCGTGATGGCCTGACCTTCAGCTGTATGTGAACAAGCCGATAACAGTGAAGTCAGCCTGTTCTGCTTCCAACCGATTCGAGACAAGAGCCCATGTTCATCTTCAAGCCACTCAGACCAGGTGTGCATCTGATGCGCTCGTTGCGCCTACCCGTCAAGCTGGGCGTGCTCGCTTTGGTGCTGCTGTTGCCGCTGACCCTGATCTCCATCGTATTGGTGCAGCGCCTCAACACGAGCATCGACATCACAGAAGCTGAGCTCGCCGGTTCGAGACTCATCGGAGATCTGGGCGACACGATCCGCATTGTGCAGCGGCATCGTGGCCAGACCCATATGCTGCTTGCTGGGGACTCGGCCGCCCGTCCGATGCTGGAACGTACCCGCGCCGAGCTGGAGGCTGCTTCGCAAACCGTGGCCCGCTCGCTGGCGCGCCGCGCGGACTTCGGACTCGACGGCGACTGGGCCGGTTTCCAGAGCCGCATTCAAGGACTGGCCGCTCTGGAGCGAACCTCTGCAAGTGAGTCGTTTGCACGGCACTCGGAGTTGATCACCGATTTGCGACGCTTGGTGTACATCGTTGGTGAGCGCTCCTACCTGCTCTTTGATCCTGAGCCAGCGACTTATTTCCTTATGGACATGGTGGTCAGCCACTCGCTGAACTGGGCCGAACTGGTGGCTCAGATCCGCGGCGCTGGAGCAGGCGAACTGGCACGAGCTGAGCCCGACCCGCAAGCACTGGCCCGCATACAGCTCCTGGTGGGCGAGGCCAGCAGCCGCACCAGTGACGTCTTGCACCAGATGGGATTTGCCGCGCGCTCCGGACAAGGTGACCTTGGAGGTGAAGCGGCCGCGCGCGCAGTGCAGAGCTACCTGGACGGGGCTACCCAGGCCTTGCGGGACCCGGGCTCCATGTCACCCCAGGCCTACTTCGACGCGGGAACCCGTGCCATTGATGAGATTCTCCACTTTGAGCAGGCCGTTCGCCTGAGGCTGGAAGCATTGTTGAGCGCCAGGTTGCAGAAGGATCGCCAACTGCTGATGACCACCTTTGCTTCGGCATTGTTCGGCATTTCTTTGCTGGCCTACTTCATGGCGTCGTTCTATTTCAGCTTTGTGATTGATTTTCGCCATGCCATCGACATCATGCGCCAGACAGCGTCAGGCAACCTTCGTGCACAGGCGACGGTGCGAGGCCGTGACGAACTGGCTGAGTTGACCCATTTGTTGCAGAGCATGAACAATAACTTGTCGGGCATGGTGGCTGAAGTCAGAAGCAATTCGGCGCTGGTGGCATTTGCTGGCAAGAACCTCGCGACCGGCAACCGGGACCTTGCTGACCGGACCGAGCAGCAGGCGGCCAACCTCGAACAGACTGCCGCCAGCGTGCAGGAACTCTCTGGTACGGTGCAACAGAATGCCACGACCGCCAGCGACTCCGACAGGCAGGCATCCCATGTTCGCGATGTCGCCGACGCGGGGGCCAGGTCGATGAACGATGCTGTGGCTTCGGTGGAGCAGATCCAGAAGAGCGCGCAGCAAATGTCGGACATCATCGGGGTGATCGACAGCCTGGCATTCCAGACCAACATCCTGGCCCTCAACGCAGCCGTTGAGGCGGCCCGCGCAGGTGAGCAGGGCAGGGGGTTTGCCGTGGTGGCCGCTGAAGTTCGGTCGCTTGCCCAGCGTTCGGCCGCCTCGGCCAAGGAGATCCGCCAGCTGATCGAGACCTCCACCCATCAGGTCGAGACCAGCGCCAGGCAGATTCGGGCCGTTGGCGGCAGCATCGAACAAATCGTCGGAGGGGTGCGCACCGTTGCCGGCAACATGTCACTCATATCGTCCGCCAGTGCCGAGCAGAGCAGCGCGCTCAGCGAGATCTCATCGGCCGTGCGCCAACTCGACGAAATCACACAACGCAATGCGCAGATGGTCGAGCGGGCTGTGGAGCAAGCCGACCAGTTGGAGAATCGGGCGGCCCACCTGGCTCAGGCCGTCTCCAGCTTTCAATTGCAACAGGGCACGGCAGAAGAGGCGATGCTGCTGGTGCAAAAGGCTGTGGACAGGCGTTCGGCCACTGGCAAGGACGGCTTTGCGCAGGCCCTGACCGATCCGGCCAATGGTTTTCACGATCGGGACATGTATATCTTTGCGCTCGATCGAAGCGGTGTATACCGGGCATTTGGCGGCAAGCCCGAGAAGGTGGGGTCGCGTGTGCAGGACATCCCGGGTGTCAACGGCGAGGCCTTGCTGCAGTCCATTGTTGCCCAGGCCGAGGACCAGCCTGGCTGGGTCGAATACGACATCGTCAATCCGCTGACAGGCAAGGTTCAGACAAAGATGTCCTATGTGACCCAGGTTGACGATTGGTATGTAGGTTGTGGCGTCTACAAGTCAGCCGTGCTGGCCACGGCCTGAGCCAGCGAACCTGATTCGGGTGCGTTCAGTCGCCTTTGTCCGCCACCTTGCGGGCCCGGGCGCGTGCCAGGGCGGCTTCTATCACGGCACGCTTGCGGTCCAGCGTGGCCGGATCTGTGTGCATGGAGTGTGAGGCCAGGTCTGCCAGCTTCATGCGGGCTTTTTTCTCCAGTCTCTCCTCGTGCTCATGGTTTTCGCGCACCAGCCGTTGCTTGCGGGCTTCGTACCGGCTGCGAGCCAGCTCAGCCTGCTCAGGGCTCCATGCGTCCCATCCGGTCCGCTGCTCACTGACCACCTCCAGCGAGATGCAGTCGACCGGGCACACCGGAATACACAACTCGCAACCCGTGCAATAGGGCTCGATCACCGTGTGCATGCGCTTGTTCGTGCCGACGATCGCATCGGTCGGACAGGCCTTGATGCAAAGCGTGCAGCCTATGCACCAGTTCTCGTCGATGGCTGCGACCGTCAGCGGACCCTCGACGCCGCATCCGGGATCCAGCGCCTGCACCGGGCGGCCGGTGATGGCCGCCAATCGAACCACGCCTTCATTGCCCCCTGGCGGGCAGCGGTTGATCGCGGCATCGGATGAGGCAACTGCCTCGGCGTAGGCAGCGCAGTCCGGATAGCCGCATCGCGTGCACTGCGTCTGGGGCAGGGCAGCGTCGATGCTGAGCACAAGTTCTTTCATGGCGGGACTATAGCCGCCACCCGGGCTTGCGCTGAAAAGTCAGGCCGCAGAGCCGTTGGTGCGATTGCGGGCGGGCTTGGTCGTCGATTTGACCTGCGCCTGGGCAACTGGCTTGCTGCGCTTGATGGTGCGGACAGGCTTGGCTGGCGTGACGGGCTGGGCTGGCGGGTTGGCTGCAGCGACACCCCCCTGGTGGGCCAGGATGAAGCTCTTGACCACCGGGTACACCATTTCGCGCCAGCGGCGGCCACTGAAGATGCCATAGTGGCCAGCCCCCTTGGCCTCGTAGTGCATCTGGTGCTTCTGGGGAATGCCGGTACACAGGTTATGGGCCGCCGCCGTCTGCCCGCTGCCCGAAATGTCGTCCAGTTCACCCTCGATGGTCAGCAATGCGGTGTTGGTGATGTCCTGAGGACGGACGCGTTCGAGTTTGCCTTTGGGGTTGCGGACATCCCAGGTGCCGTGGACCAGCTTGAACTCCTGGAACACGGTCTCTATCGTTTCCAGATAGTAGTCGGCGTCCATATCGAGCACGGCGTTGTATTCGTCGTAGAACTTGCGGTGGCTTTCCGCGCTCGACATGTCACCTTTGATCAGATCCTGGAAATAGTCGTAATGGCTGGTGGCATGTCGATCCGGGTTCATCGCAATGAATCCGGCGTGTTGCAGGAAACCCGGGTACACGCGTCGGCCGGCCCCTGGAAAGCTGTGTGGCACCCGGTAAATCACGTTGTTCTCGAACCAGCTGTGGCTGCGCTGCACGGCCAGGTTGTTGACTGCCGTGGGTGAACGCCGGGCATCGATCGGTCCACCCATCATGGTCATGGACATCGGCGTGGTTTCCCCGCGTGAGGCCATCAGGGAAACGGCGGCCAGCACGGGCACGGTGGGCTGGCAGACGCTCATGACATGGCAGTTGCCGTAGGTCTGCTGCAGGTAGCGAATGAAATCCTGTACATAGTTCACGTAGTCATCGAGGTGGAACTCACCCTCGGACAGTGGCACCAGGCGCGCATTCTTCCAGTCGGTGATGTACACCTTGTGATCGCTGAGCATGGTTCGCACTGTGTCGCGCAGCAGGGTGGCATAGTGGCCGGACAGCGGTGCCACGATCAACACCACCGGTTGTCCCTTGAGTTTGGACAGGGTGGCACCGTCGTCGGTGAACCGCTTGAACCGGCGCAGTTCACAGAAGGGCTTGTCGATCTCGACGCGTTCGAAAATCGCGACGTCAACCCCGTCGACATCCACTGTCCGGATACCGAACTCGGGCTTCTCATAGTCCTTGCCCAGACGGTGGATCAGGTCATATGCGGCAGAAATGCGTTGTGCCAGTGGCGATTGTCCGAAAGGCAGAGCTGTGTTGGCATACAGCTTGGCAGCCACCTCGGCCAAGTCGGCAAAGGGCTCCATGATCGAGCGCTGGGTTTCGTAAATCTGATAAAGCATGATGAACCAACTCGTTATGTTGCAGTGCAGCATAATGGTATCAGGAAGCGCGTCCGAATGCTCCGGTGAAAACACCTAATATTCCGGGGCAGTTGTCACCTTGGTGAAAGATTGCGCGCACATGTTGCCGCCTCGCCAAGGGGCATTCTCTGAACACTGACCGCCACCGGCATGCATCCGTGAGCCAACAGAACCTGTCCATCGAGCGCCAGCCCGTGTTGTTTGTCGGTCACGGCAGTCCCATGAATGCCATCGAGGACAACGTATTCAGGCGTGCCTGGTCTGCCCTGGGAGAAGACCTGCTGGTCGCGCATGGCGCACGCCCGAGAGCTATTCTTTGCATTTCCGCGCACTGGTTGACCCGAGGCTGGTGGCTGACGGCGATGGCGTGGCCTCGCACCATTCACGACTTTGGTGGCTTTCCCCAGGCGCTTTTTGATGTCCATTACCCGGCACCGGGCGACCCGGATCTGGCCCGGGAGATCGCGACGGCCGTGAGCCAGCCCACGGACGGCAAGCCATTGGGGCTGGATCGGGGCCAATGGGGCCTGGATCACGGCACCTGGTCGGTCCTGCTGCCCATGTTTCCTCAGGCAGATGTCCCCGTTATCCAGATGAGCATTGACATGGCCCGTCCCATGTCCGAACACATGGCGCTGGGCCGCCAGCTGGCCGGTCTGCGCTCAAAGGGAATTCTGATCGTGGGCAGTGGCAACACGGTCCACAACCTGCGTGCTATGCACGGGGATGCGACCCATGACCAGGCCTATGACTGGGCTGCGGCTTTCGATGCGGAGGTGGCCGACCTGATCGTCCGTCACGACCTGGAGGGCCTTTCCAGGCTGCCCCTCACATCCACCTATGGCCATTGGGCGCACCCCAGTTGGGAACACTATGTGCCCTTGCTCTATGCGGCCGGGGCGGCAGGTGAGTCTGCCTACGCCAGTTTTTTCAACGAAGCCTTCCAGGGGGCTTCCATCGCCATGCGATCGGTCGTCTGGCGCTGAACCGCGCGATGGGGCGCCCGTCCGGAAGAGCAGAAGGACTCCGGCGTGCGATCAGACCACCTTGGCGATGGACTGGCAGACATGGTCGATGTTCTTGCTGTTCAGGGCAGCCACGCACATCCGGCCCGTGTCGGTGCCATACACCCCGAACTCGGTGCGCAGTCGCACCATCTGGTCCTTGGTCAGGCCAGAGTAGCTGAACATGCCGATCTGCTGGGTGATGAACCCCATGTCCTGCTGCACACCGGCGGCCTTCAGGCCATCGACCAGTTTCTGGCGCATGGCCTTGATGCGCACACGCATCTCGCCCAGTTCCTTCTCCCACAGGGCACGCAATTCAGGGTTGTTCAGCACCGCCGCCACCACCGCACCGCCATGGGTGGGTGGGTTGGAGTAGTTGGTGCGGATGACGATTTTCAGTTGGGACAGCACGCGTGCCGCTTCTTCCTTGTTTTCGCACAGCACCGACAGCGCACCCACGCGCTCGCCATAGAGGCTGAAGCTCTTGGAGAAGCTGGTGGACACAAAAAAGCTCAGGCCGGCGGCCACGAACTTCTGGATCACGGCACCGTCTTCGGCAATCCCGTGTCCGAAGCCCTGGTAGGCCATGTCAAGGAACGCCGTCAGGCCCTTGGCCTTGACCACGGACACAACCTGGTCCCACTGCTCGGAGGTGATGTCGTAGCCGGTGGGGTTGTGGCAGCAGGCGTGCAGAACGACGATGGTGCCCGGATCGGCCGCATTCAGGCTGGCCAGCATGCCGTCAAAGTTCACACCACGTGCTGCGGCGTCGTAGTAGGCATAGGTGTCAACCTGAAAGCCGGCGTTCTGGAACAGGGCACGGTGGTTTTCCCAGCTGGGGTCCGAAATCAGCACCTTGGCATCGGGGCTGACACGCTTGAGGAAGTCGGCACCGATCTTCAGCCCGCCAGTACCGCCGATGGCCTGGACCGTGGCCACACGACCGCTTTGCACCGGTTCACTGTCGGCACCAAAAACCAGGCCTTTGACCGCGTTGTCGTAGGCTGCAATACCGTCGATGGGCAGGTAGCCGCGCGCCGTCGGTTTGTCCATCATGGCCTTTTCGGCGGCTTGCACGCACTGGAGCAGGGGCAGCTTGCCGTTGTCATCGAAATACACGCCCACGCCCAGGTTCACCTTGCTGGGGTTGGTGTCGGCGGCAAACTGCTCATTCAGACCCAGAATCGGGTCGCGGGGGGCCATTTCAACGGCGGAAAAGAGGGACATGATGGAGGTGGGAACGGGTTGGACAAACGCACCATTTTAGGCCACGACCGCCCGATGGGCGCGACAATCTCGGGCTTTGCAAGGCACTGACCCGAAAGGAAGTTTTGAAATTGGAGCAGGTGGACGTGGTGGTGGTGGGAGCGGGTGTTGTTGGTCTGGCCGTGGCCCGTGCCCTGGCCCTGGCCGGACGCGAGGTGCTGGTTCTCGAGCGCGAGGCGCAGATCGGCAGTGGAACGAGTGCGCGCAACAGCGAGGTGATCCACGCCGGCATCTATTACCCGGCGGGGTCTCTCAAAGCCCGTCACTGCGTGCGCGGACGGCAGTGGCTGTACCAGTACCTGAAGGACCGAGGCATTGCGCACCGCCAGATTGGCAAGCTGATCGTGGCCAACACGCCCCAGCAGCTGGCCGGCCTGCCCGATATCGTGCGCCGAGCCCAGGCGAACGGGGTGCACGACCTGACACTGATCGGTAGGGACGAGGCCAGGAACCTGGAACCGGCCCTGGAATGCCTGGGCGCGGTACTTTCACCCTCGACCGGCATCCTGGACAGCCACGGACTGATGCTTGCCCTGCAGGGCGATCTCGAGCACGCGGGTGGCACCGTGGCCTGCCACAGCGAGGTCAGACGGGTCAGTGCCCACCACCAGGGGCTGGATATCGTCATGGCTGACGGCCTGGTGCTGCGCGCCCGAGGCCTGGTCAATGCAGCTGGCCTGCATGCCTGTGCGCTCGCAGCCGCCACAGCCGGTTTGCCTGCCAGGTACGTACCCAATCCAAGGTACGCCAAGGGCAACTATTTCATCCTTAATGGGCGTGTACCGTTCTCGCGACTCATCTACCCGGCACCCGACCCGCTGGTGTCACTGGCCGGCCTTGGAATCCATTTGACGCTGGACCTCGGCGGGCAGGCGCGTTTCGGTCCAGATGTGCAATGGGTGGACCGGGTGGATGACTATTCGGTCGATCCTGCGCGGTCTGGGCAGTTTGAGGACGCGGTGCGGCTGTACTGGCCGGACTTGCCCGAGGGCTCGCTGCAGCCAGGGTACGCCGGGATCCGGCCCAAGATCACAGGGCCTGGCGAACCGACTGCCGATTTCTGCCTGCAGGGCCCGAATGACCATGGTGTGCCAGGTTTGATTAACCTCTTTGCCATCGAGTCGCCTGGATTGACCAGTTGTCTCTCAATTGCCGACGAGGTAAGTCATTTGCTTGCCTGAAACCCGATTCAACCTAGAATGTGGCGCACTATGTCTATGACTTCCAATTGCACAGGAGTGAGGATGATGGGAGGCAATCAGCGTCGCCGTTCGGTTTCCGGTTCTCTGGTGGCTACGGCTACGGCTGCAGCTCTGGCCGTCAGCGCTTGCGGTGGTCACAAGGAAGACGATCCCATCACGCCTTCCTACGCGGGAGATTACCGCGTAACGCTCAACCTCACGTTCAACAACTGTGGGGGAGCCCCAGCTGGCGCACTGTCCCAGATTCACGTCATTTCTCAAGTCGACCGAAACATCCTCGTCCTGCGTGACAACATCGGTTTTCAGGGGAATGTTGAAACCGATAACAGGGGGTTCGTGGCCTACTCGCTGGCCGAAGGTCGCCCAGACCCCGAGGGCCGCCTGTTCTACCGGAATACGGCGAATCCGGGTCTCTACACAGTCGAGCAGACAGAGTTCTATCTGAACGGTTGCCGCATCACCTACACGGGAACCTCGGTTCGAATCTGAGGCCCATTTCCTGGTCAAGGCTTGACCGCGGTGCGAATGGCTTCGGCGGCTTCCTTGACGAGGGTGGGTCCGCGGTAGATCAATCCCGTGTAAATCTGGATCAGGTCGGCGCCGGCCGCGATTTTGCTGACCGCATCGTCGCCACTGAGCACGCCCCCGACGCCGATGATGGGAAAGCCTGCTCCGAGGCTGGCTCTGAGTTTGCGGATCACCCGGTTGCTGGCCTCCAGGACTGGCGAGCCCGACAGCCCCCCGGCCTCCTGCGCATGTCGCAAGCCATTCACGGCCTCGCGGGACAGCGTGGTGTTGGTGGCGATCACCCCCATGCTGTGGTCGGGACGGCCCTCGCTGTCCGAGCCGTATCGCATCAGGGTAGCCGCAATGACGCCGATCTGGGTCTCGTCCAGATCGGGTGCAATCTTCAGGAAGACGGGAATGCGACGGCTGTGGCGTTGGGCCAGCTGCTCCCGCCTCTCGGCCACGGCGCCCAACAAGGCGTCCAGGGCCTGATCTGACTGCAGGCTGCGCAGGTTTTGTGTGTTGGGGCTCGAAATGTTAACCGTGACGTAGTCTGCGTGCGGGTACACACCGTCCAGACAGGTCAGGTAGTCTTCGGTCGCACGCTCAATCGGAGTGGCTGCATTTTTTCCGATGTTCAAACCCAGTCGCAGACCCCCATCGGCGTCGGGCTGACGACACCGCGCGCGTTGCACGTTCGTCACAAACGCCTCAAGGCCGTCGTTGTTGAATCCCAGCCGGTTGATCAGTGCGTTGGCCTGGGGCAGTCTGAACATGCGCGGCCGGGGGTTGCCAGGCTGGGCCTTGGGGGTCACCGTGCCCACTTCGATGAATCCAAAACCCATGGCTGCCAAGCCGTCGATGCAGTGCGCGTTCTTGTCCAGCCCAGCGGCCAGCCCCACTCGATTGGGGAACTGCAGGCCCGCCACGGTCACCGGATCATGCACGCGGGCCTGGGCATACAGGCAGGTCAGGGGGGTGTTCTGCACCCTGGCCAAGGTCTGGAGCGTTCGCTCGTGGGCGACCTCCGGGTCCATGCCAAACAGGAACGGGCGAGCGAGGGCATAAGGCAACAGTGACATTGACGGGATAATGGGTGGGTTCGAGTAAACCCTGATTGTCTCAAATGACCCAAGACGAGCTCAAAGCCCTGGTCGGCCAGGCCGCCCTTCAGTATGTCAAGCCAGGCGACATCGTGGGGGTGGGCACCGGCTCCACCGTCAACAAGTTCATCGACGCACTGGCGACCATGAGGGCGCAGGTGGCCGGCACCGTGTCCAGTTCTGAGGCCTCCACATCGCGACTTCGGGCCTTGGGCATACCGGTTCTTCAGGCGTCCGAGGTGGAGGAGCTGGCGGTCTACATCGACGGCGCCGACGAAATCGATGCCAAGGGCTACATGATCAAAGGTGGTGGGGCTGCGCTCACCAGAGAGAAGATCGTGGCGGCCCAGTCGCGACGGTTCATTTGCATTGCCGACGAGTCCAAGCTGGTGCGGACGCTGGGCGGTTTTCCTCTGCCGGTCGAGGTCATCCCCATGGCCGTCGCACGTCTGCAACGCCAGTTTGCCCGAATGGGCGGTCAGGCCAGGGTTCGCCTGAAGGACGGCGTGCCGCTGGTGACCGACAACGGCCAGCACATTCTGGATGTCACGGGAATCCAGATACATGACCCACTGGCTTTCGAGTCCGAGGTCAACCAGTGGCCAGGTGTGGTGACGGTGGGGGTGTTTGCTCACCAGAAGGCACAGGTCTGCCTCCTGGGGTCTGCCAGCGGTGTACAGACCCTCACTTTTTGATGGGCTGAGTGGGAATGGTGGGTGCCCTTTCGGGCACTCTCATTTGTCTCTCGGCCTCTGACTGAATCAGAACCGGATGCCGGGGGGCGGCGTGACCGGCGCGTCACCGGCTTCCTGGCTACCGGTGGGCGCAGCCTGGCGGGTAGTCTGACGCTCCTGCGCGGAGGGTGGTGGGGGGGGTGCCACTTCGGTCGCTGCGACCAGCGGCGTGGCGGACGGGCGTCGGTAGCTGGACGGGAGAACGGTGTGTGCAGGGTAACCCGCAGCATCAAGGTACTGCTTCCAGTCGGACTCGGCAAATCCGCGCAGTTGTTGGTTGCCCACCGTGAGCAGGGGCAGAGAGGTTTCGCCACTCAGCCTTTGAAGGGCCTGGATGTCTGCATTGCTTTGTACCGTCTTCTCGGTGAATGGAATCCCCCGTCGCTCGAGGTAGGCAATGCCTGAACGACAGGGGTTGCATTCTGGGCTGGTGTAGAGCGTGACGGGAAAGCGGCTCACCGCCTGGCGCAGTTCGAACGGCAGCGTGCCCGATGGGCTGCCAGCGGCCGGTGCCGCAGTGCCTGTCACCGGGCGTGCGGGCGTGTTCGCCGGAGGCGGCTGATCCGAATAGGTGACGCGGCCATCGGGACCCACGATTCGGTAGACACCCTGGGCCATGGCCGGCAAGACAAGCAGTCCGGCCGTGACCAGCAGATGGGGGGCAAGGCGGCGCAAGTGGTTGAGCGTGTCGGACATGAAGCAACTCCTGGCAAGAATGTGGGCTGGTGGTGTCAGGCCATGCCTTGATGGCGCAACAGGGCGTCGATCGACGGCTCACGCCCGCGAAAGGCCTTGAAGGATTCCATCGCCGGGCGACTGCCACCAGCCTCCAGAATCGCATGACGATAACGCCGACCGGTCTCCACATCCAGTGGCCCCCGACCAGTGTGCTGACCGGCTTCCTCAAAGGCGGCATAGGCGTCTGCCGACAGCACTTCTGCCCATTTGTAGCTGTAATACCCTGCAGAATACCCGCCGGCAAATATGTGGCTGAACGTGTGGGATGTGCGGCTGTAAGCTGGCGGCAGGATGACCGCCACCTCTTCGCGAACCCGAGCTTGCAATGCCAGCAGGGCTTCCTCGCTGACCACCGCCTCGGTCTGACTGTGCAGCAGCATGTCGAACAGGGCGAACTCGACCTGCCTCAGGGTCTGAAGGCCACTCTGGAAATTGCGCGCGGCCAGCATCTTGTCATACAGGGCGCGCGGCAGGGGTTCACCCGTATCGACATGGGCCGTCATGTGCCTGAGCACATCCCATTCCCAGCAGAAGTTCTCCATGAACTGGCTCGGCAGTTCCACCGCATCCCATTCGACACCGCTGATGCCGGCCACGTCCCGCTCGTTGACCTGGGTGAGCATGTGGTGCAACCCGTGCCCGAATTCGTGAAACAGCGTGATCACGTCGTCGTGGGTCAGCAGGGGGGGCTTGCGCACGCCGTCGAGCTCGACACCTTCGGAAAAATTGCACACCAGATGGGCCACCGGGGTCTGCAGGCGCCCGTCGTCGGGCCTGAGCCAACGGCCTCGCACGTCGTCCATCCAGGCCCCGCCGCGCTTGCCCTTGCGCGCGCCAGGATCAAGGTAGAACTGACCCACCAGCTGAGGACCTTGGGCCGTGCTGCGTTCGATGCGGTAGAACTCGACACCCGGGTGCCAGACAGGCGCCTGATCGGGGCGTATCGCCACCTCAAACAAGGTCTCGATGATCTGGAACAGACCGCTCAGGACCTTGGGCGCGGTGAAGTAGGGCTTGACCTCCTGTTCACTGAAGGCATACCGGGCCTCTTTCAGCTTTTCGCCAATGTAGGCCCAGTCCCAGGGCTGGGGGTCCGTCAGGCCAAGTTCGCTGGCGGCATACGCCCGCATGTCGGCCAGGTCTTTTTCGGCATAAGGGCGGGCTTTGGCCGCCAGATCGCGCAGAAAGCTGACCACCTGCTCTGGAGAGTCCGCCATCTTGGGCACCAGTGATACGTCGGCAAAGTGGCGATAGCCAAGCAGCAAGGCCTCTTCGTGCTTGAGCGAAAGCAACTCCGTCATGGTGGCGGCGTTGTCAAACTGGGTCGCATCGCCTTCGGCCTGGTTGCTCGCCCGGGTGACGTAGGCCCTGTACATGCGCTGGCGCACGCCTGCGTCGTGGGCAAACTGCATGACCGGCAGGTAGCAGGGCATCTTCAGCGTGAGCTTGTGACCGTCCCGGCCGTCGGCCCTGGCGGCAGCGGCGGTGGCCTGCAGCACATCCTCGGGGACACCCTCCAGTTCGCTGCGAGGCACGTACATGACGAAGGCGTCGGTGGCGTCGAGGGCGTTTTCACTGAACTTCTGACCGAGCTCGGCCTGGCGCTCCTGAATGGCGGCGAAGCGCTCCTTGGCCTGACCCTGGAGCTCGGCACCACCCAGTACAAACCCTCGCATGGCGTTGCGGTGGGCCTGTTGCTGCTCGGGCGTCAGCACGGTGATGTCCATGGCCTTGTATTTCGCGTAGAGCCGTTCGTCGGCCCCCAATCGGGTCCAGAACTCGGTGACCTTGGGCAGGGCGGCGTTGTAGGCTGCCCGCAACTCGGGCGTGTCGGCCACACTGTTGAGGTGGCTGATCGCCCCCCAGGCTCGACCAAGACGTTCGGTGGCCACATCCAGTCGGCTGGCCATGGCGTTCCACTCGGCCGGAAAGCTGTCTGCGCAAACCGCTTCAAGCGCCTGGCTTGCCTCTGTCAGCAGCAGCTCCATCGCGGGTCCGACGGACTCCGGGGTGATGGCATCAAACCTGGGCAGATCGCTCAGGTCCAGCAAAGGGTTGTCCAGGGGAGACTGCGCAAGAGGATTCATAGATGCTCAGATGGGTCAAGACGGGGCAAGTTCAAGGCAGCTATCCCGGACTGCAAGGGTTGCTTCACACGGACTTCTTGATGCTCTTCTTGAGGACTTTGGCGCGCTTGACCTGCCCACCGGGGGTCAGCCGCTGGTTGCCCAGCACGCGCACCACCTTGACCTCTGGTCGCTGCCCGCCCCGCTTGCTGAACTTGAGCACCTTGACATCGCGTGGGCCGGGTTTTCGGTCTTCATCGAGGGTTCGGGCCTTTTCTGGAACGGGGCGCCACAGCACCAGCAGTTTGCCGATGTGCTGGATGGGCGCGGCGTCCAGCTCTTCGGACAGCGCCTGCAACATGGCTTCGCGGGTCTGGCGGTCGTCGCTGAATACGCGGACCTTGATCAGTCCATGGGCCTTCAGGGCGGCATCGATTTCCTTGCGAACGGCAGGCGTCAGACCGTCGGCGCCGATCATGACGACGGGGTCGAGGTGGTGGGCCTCGGCGCGATGGATCTTGCGCTGGGCAGGTGTGAGTGTGATCTGGGGCATGGGACAATTATCGTTGACCGGGCGCATCCGTGCCCGGCGGCAGCAGCTTTCGCATACATGGGCATCAAAGTCAGGACTCAGTCAAAAAAGGTCGACAAGGCCTGGCTCAACCAGCACGTGAACGACCCCTATGTGCGTCTGGCGCAGAAGGAGGGTTTCCGGGCGCGGGCGGCTTACAAGCTCAAGGAGATCGATGAGTCCCTCGGGCTGGTGCGTCCCGGCCAGGCCATCGTCGATCTGGGCAGCACACCGGGTGCCTGGAGCCAGTACCTGCGCCGCCGACTCGGCTGTGACCCGGCCACGGGGCAGCTGCAAGGGCGGGTGATTGCCCTGGATTTGTTGCCCATGGACCCGGTGGAAGGTGTTCAGTTCATTCAGGGGGATTTTCGGGAGGCTGAGGTACTGCAGGCGCTTGAAGCGGCTTTGGCCAACCGAGGCATGACCCAGTTGGACCTGGTCGTCTCTGACATGGCGCCCAACTTGTCGGGCATTGCCAGCGCCGATGCGGCCCGGATCACCGACCTGGTCGAACTGGCGGTGGATTTCGCCGTTCGGTACCTGAAGGCGGACGGCGCCCTGGTGGTTAAGCTTTTTCACGGCGGCGCCTACGACCCCATGGTGGCACGCTTCAGAAAGACCTTTCGCAGCGTCAAAACCTTCAAGCCCAAGTCATCTCGTGACAAATCATCGGAAACCTTTCTGGTGGGGCTGGGTCTGAAATAAGGTCCATCATGCTCATGCCACAGTGCCGGCTATCGCAATCATTGACATCGTCTTGCCATATCGCGGCATCAGGGCTCTTGAAAGTCCTAAAATGGGTCTGATATGCCAGTTTTCACCCTTGTTCTAGCCAGGAGCTGCAGTTGAACAACCAGTGGTTCTCGAAAATCGCCGTGTGGATGGTCATCGCCATGGTGCTTTTCACCGTCTTCAAGCAGTTCGATGGGCGTGCCGTGGCCAACGCCGGCACCGTGAGCTATTCCGAGTTTTTGAGCATGGTCAGGTCCGGCAACATCCGCACAGCGACCATTCAGGAAGGCAATAGCGTGACGGAAATCGTCGCCATGACGCAGGACGACCGTCGTGTGCGGACCACAGCCACGCAGCTTGACCGAGGCCTGGTGGGCGACCTGATTCACTACAACGTGAAGTTCGATGTGCGTCCCCGTGAGGAAAGCTCGCTCTTGATGACCTTGCTGGTCAGCTGGGGGCCGATGCTGTTGCTGATCGGGGTCTGGATATACTTCATGCGCCAGATGCAGGGTGGTGGCAAAGGTGGTGCCTTCAGCTTCGGCAAGAGCAAGGCGCGCATGCTGGACGAGAACAACAACACCGTCACCTTTGCCGACGTGGCAGGTTGCGATGAAGCCAAGGAAGAGGTCAAGGAGGTTGTCGACTTCCTGAAAGATCCGTCCAAGTTCCAGAAACTGGGTGGACGCATTCCGCGTGGTCTGCTGCTGGTCGGCCCGCCGGGCACCGGCAAGACCTTGCTGGCCAAGTCGATTGCCGGTGAAGCCAAGGTGCCGTTCTTCAGCATTTCCGGTTCCGATTTCGTGGAAATGTTTGTGGGTGTCGGTGCGGCCCGGGTGCGTGACATGTTCGAGAACGCCAAGAAGAACGCGCCCTGCATCATCTTCATCGACGAAATCGACGCGGTGGGGCGCCAGCGTGGGGCCGGCCTGGGCGGCGGGAACGACGAGCGTGAGCAGACCCTCAACCAGATGCTGGTCGAGATGGACGGCTTCGAGACCAACCTGGGCGTGATCGTCATCGCCGCGACCAACCGGCCGGACATCCTGGACGCGGCCTTGCTGCGCCCGGGTCGCTTCGACCGCCAGGTCTACGTGACCTTGCCCGACATCCGCGGCCGGGAGCAGATCCTCAACGTGCACATGCGCAAGATCCCGCTGGGGACCGATGTCAACGCGGCCGTGATCGCCCGGGGCACCCCTGGCATGAGCGGCGCCGATCTGGCCAACCTCTGCAACGAAGCGGCCCTGATGGCTGCGCGCCGCAATGCCCGCCTGGTCGAGATGCAGGACTTCGAGAAGGCCAAGGACAAGATCCTGATGGGGCCAGAGCGCAAGAGCATGGTCATGCCCGAAGATGAGCGCCGCAACACCGCCTATCACGAGGCAGGACACGCCCTTATCGGCAAGCTGTTGCCCAAGTGCGATCCGGTTCACAAGGTGACCATCATTCCGCGCGGCCGTGCCCTGGGTGTGACCATGAGCCTGCCCGAGAAAGACCGCTACAGCTACGACAAGGAATTCATGCTGAATCAGATCAGCATGCTGTTTGGCGGGCGCATTGCGGAAGAGGTGTTCATGAACCAGATGACCACCGGTGCGAGCAACGATTTCGAGCGCGCGACCCAGATTGCCCGCGACATGGTGATGCGCTACGGCATGACCGACGCCCTGGGTCCCATGGTCTACGCCGAGAACGAAGGCGAGGTGTTTCTGGGCCGCTCGGTCACCAAGACCACGCACATGAGCGAGCAGACCATGCAGAAGGTCGATGCCGAGGTGCGTCGCATCATCGACGAGCAGTACAAGCTGGCACGCGGTCTGATCGAGGAACACAGCGACAAGATGCACGCCATGGCCAAGGCCTTGCTGGAGTGGGAAACCATTGACGCCGAGCAGATCGACGACATCATGGCTGGCAAGCCGCCCCGCCCGCCGAAGGACTGGACGCCGCGCAATCCTGTGAGCGGTGGCGACGGCGGCGCCGGTGGAACGCCAGCGGTGGGTACCGACCCGGCGCCGACCGCCGCCTGAGTGGCTTGCAGACGTCGATTGACATTCAAAAAGGGGCCCTCGGGCCCCTTTTTGTTGGCTCAATCGCCTGCGGATGACGGCGTCAGCCGATCTTGAGCGATATGTCCACCAGGCCCTGAACGCCCCCGGTGACCAGGTCACCGCGAACCAGGCTTCCTACGCCTTCCGGGGTGCCGGTGTAGATGAGGTCGCCCGGCTGCAGCTCCCATGCACGCGAGAGGTGTTCGATGACCTCTCCCACGCTCCAGATCAGTTGGCCCAGATCGCTGCGCTGGCGATCACTGCCGTTCACTTTCAGCCAGATGCCCGCTTGGCTCAGGTCGCCCGCCTGTGACAGCTCCGTGATCGGACCGATGGGTGCCGAGTGATCAAACGCCTTGCCAATGCACCAGGGGCGTCCTTGCTGCTTCATGCTGGCTTGCAGGTCGCGACGTGTCAGGTCGATACCGACGGCGTAGCCAAAGATGTGCTGCGCTGCCTCTGTGGCCGCTATGTCGCGCCCACCCCGCCCGATGGCGACCACACACTCGATTTCGTGGTGAAGGTCGTCTGTGAGGCTGGGATAGGGAACCAGGGTGGGCATGCGTCCGTCGACCACCACCAGGGCATCGGCGGGCTTGAGAAAGAAGAATGGGGGTTCACGTCCGGTGAACCCCATCTCCCGCGCGTGGGCCTCGTAGTTGCGTCCGACACAGTAGATGCGATGAACGGGGAATCGCTCGGTTCGGCCAAGAACCGGTACCGAGACCGGAGCGGGAGGATGAAAGACATAGCTCATGGCATGTTCCGTATGTGGTGCCAATGTTGAGGCAATGGTTGGCTGTACCAGGGATGGAGTGATCAGGGGCCCTTGCTTTCCATCACGCGCTGCGGACCACGTTCCTTGAGCCGGCGACTTCTCACCCACCTCACCCGCAACACCCAGATGCCGCTGACCAGGAAATAGGCGAGCACGCCGCTGACCGTGGCCATCAGCGCCATGCCAAGAATCAGAGGTTTTCCCACTGAGCGAAGTTGGCGAAACCAGCGTTTGATGGTACCGGGTGAGTCTTCGGCCTTGCCGGCTTCCTGCTGTGCCCGGCTTAGCAGTTGCATCGCTTCGGTCTCGGGGAGCGATTCCCGACCCAGCACGAACTTTCCCAGGCGATAGGAGCCATACCAGAGGGGGCCGTAGGTCACCGGGTTGGAGATCAGGGTACTGCCCACCGCCACCGGCACATTGGCTCTCATGGCCACCGCGACCGCAGCGGAGAAGGGGATCTGGGCCACCGGGATCAACAACCCGAAGAACACGCCGATGGCAACACCGAAGGCGATGCCACGCCGACTGAAGTGCCAGAGCTTGGGGTGGTGCATCAGCGGACCGAGCCAGCGCAGCCAGCGGTTGGCGCGGATGCTCTCGGGCGAGGGCAGCATGGCCTTGAGGCGCTTGAGCATGTTCAGGTTTCTGTCGGTCTCGTTGATTGGGGCAAACCGACATTCTCGCTGATACACATGCATACATGAAGATTCGGGCGAGAATGCGCGGATGAAGATGTCGCTACAGGATGTGTTGTTCTCACAAGGATTCGGAACCCGCCGGATATGTTCCGGCCTGATCCAGCAGGGGCACGTGACGGTCGGCGTCGACGGCGCTGTTTGTGTCGATCCGGCAGCTGTCTGGGACACGGAGGGCCTGGTTTTCTCTGTGCAAGGTCAGACCTGGCAGTTTCAGCGTCGTGCCTACCTGATGCTGCACAAACCGGCGGGCTTTGAGTGCTCGCACAAACCGGGAGCCCACCCGAGCGTGTATACCCTGCTACCGGCTCCGCTTCGACAAAGGGCTGGTACGGCCGCGGCGGGCGTGCAGGCCGTGGGGCGGCTGGACCAGGACACCACGGGTCTGTTGCTCTTGTCCGACGACGGCAAGTTCATCCACCGCCTGACGTCCCCGCGTCACCATGTGCCCAAAGTTTATGAGGTGGAGGTTCGCCACCCGGTTGACGATGGGCAGCTGCAGCGACTGCTCGAAGGCGTGGTTCTCGACGATGACCCCAGGCCCGTGCGGGCGGCTGCCTGCGAGCGAACGGGGGAACGTGGGCTCAGGCTGACCCTCACGGAGGGCAAGTACCATCAGGTCAAGCGCATGGTGGCCGCCGCAGGCAATCGCGTGGAAGGCTTGCATCGCTCTGCCATGGGTACGGTGACGCTGCCATCGGACCTCGCACCGGGTCATTGGCGCTGGCTGACCCGCGATGAAGTGCAAGCGCTGGCCGGCGGAGCGCTGTCCTGAGCCAAGCCCGGTGTCAATGGTCTGTCTGTGTTGGGCTTCGGCTCAGAGGGTGGGAGGGAATTGGGCGAGGCCGAAAGGGCACCCCAAAGCGCCGCCGGCAAGGCGCAAAGCACAGCCGTAGCCCGGGCTACGGCGCGCATTTGCAACACCGCAGGTGGTGTTTTGGGGTGTCAAGGCGGCCCTGACCGGTTTCCTCTCACCCTCTCAGAGCAGATCGCCCTTGCGGCTGTCCAGGGGGACGAGGAAGGAGTTGTCCTCCTGCCATTGAGAAGGGAAGTCGCTGCGCAGACCGCTGGTGCTGTTGGACCAATTGGACAGGGGGCTGAAATCGCTCTGCCGGTTGTTGCGCTGCCTGCTGATGGCGGTGCGCAGGTTGTTCTGGGCCGCGATGATGGCCCGCT
Source organism: Burkholderiales bacterium (assembly GCA_030604135.1). GTDB lineage: Bacteria > Pseudomonadota > Gammaproteobacteria > Burkholderiales > Burkholderiaceae_C > Hydrogenophaga. The sequence goes on from JAUVWL010000017.1 coordinate 24,087, forward strand.
CCTCCATTTCGCGCTCTCGCATCCCCTGCGCGGTGATCGACTCGCCAAGGAATTCCGCTCGGATCTCGGCCACCGAAGGGAGGTTGCCTGATTTGATGACCCAGTAAGGCAGTCCGATCTGGGTCAGTAGCGAGTGTTTGAGCAAGCGGGTGGCCCGGGGAATCCCGCTGGTGCCCGGCACATCCAGGCACCCAACCACCCGTCCGTCGGCCTTGCAGATGGTGAACGTGCAATAGACACCACCCAGCAGGCGGTACCAGTGCATACCTTGTTCCCGGTTGCGCGGCAGGGTAAAGCGCGTCACCGGCAATTTGATCATGATGTGGTGGTCGTAGAAGGCGCGTGCCAGCCAGTGCCATACCCGGGCCTCCTCGCTGTTGGTCAGGCTGCGTGTGCTCAGCGGCCAGTGCTTGGGAATGCGCCGCTGCTGCCTGGCCTGGCGCGAAGCCCAGCCGGCATGCAGCAGCGCACCCAGGGCCAGCAGAGCAGGCACCAGGACGGCGAGCAGCCAGGGGTTGGTCCAGGGATTCATGTCGCGCTAGGTGGAGTTACTTGTATCAAAGTGTATGAAATTGTCGCCGGGTGTGGGTCTTTTGCGAACATTCGCAATGCCTGATGTTGTGCATTTATTGGGGTTCAAGGCGGGTTTTTCGCGCGATCAAGCGCGATTTCACCGAATTCAGCACGATGCTCAACGCAACATCCCCCAGGCGCGAAGGCGGCCAATCGCGTACTCGGCAGCCTGACCTTGCTGTGTGACCTGCAGGAATTGCTGGTACTGGCGCGCCGCATCGGTGCGTCGCCCCATGCCTTCGAGCGAGACACCTTTGAGAAAAACCACCCCGGGGTCTCCCGGCAACTGGCGGTCGTAGCGGTCCAGGTCCTCGAAGGCGCGTGCCGGATCCCGCAGGCTCAGGGACAGCACACCGGACAGCTTGTGGGCTTGGGCTTCCTGCGGGTAGATCGCCTGGGCCTGCCGGGCATGGACGCGGGCCTCCTGGGATTTGCCCTGGGCCTGCAGACACTGGGCCATACGGACGTGGGCCGCGTAGTCTTCCGGTGTGTGCCGCAGGGCGGCCTGGAACTCGGGCTGCGCCTTGTCAAAAGCCTTGGCGGCCATGGCCACCTCGCCGTTCTTGCAGGCGTTGATGGTGGGGCGGATGCGGCGCAGACTGGCCGTCTGGTCCATGAAACGCTCTCGCTGTGGCGAGGCCTGTGTCGAGGTTGCGTACCGGGTGGCCGCCAGGCGTGCAGCCGTATCTCGGCGCTCATCGGACATTGGGTGTGACGAGAACATGGTCGCCAGCAGGCTGGGTGCCGACTTCTCCTGATCGACCAGCAACTGGTGCAGGCGTGTCATGGCTTGTGCGGGGTAGCCGGCGCGCACCAGATACTCTTGGCCCAGGGCGTCGGCCTCGCGCTCGTTGTCGCGGGAGTAGCTGGCCAACAAGGCACTGGCGCCGATCTGGCTGCCCAGACCCGCCAGGGCCCCCCAGCGGGAGTTCTGGGCTGCCAGGTTCACCCCCACCACCGCCGCCTGGGCAATCATGGCCTGTCCCTGGCGCTGTGCGGCATGGCGTGCATTGACATGCCCCAGTTCATGACCCAGCAGGGCCGCCAGCTCCGACTCGTCCTGCATCTCGCTCATGATGCCCCGAGTGACACCCATGGCGCCGCCCGGGAAGGTGTAGGCGTTGACATAGTTGGCGTTGAGCACGCGGTATGAGTAGGGCATGTCGGGCCGGTGGCTTAGCCCGTGCAGTTTCTGGCCCACGTCGGACACGTAGAGGTTGATCGCTGTGTCCTGGATGGCACCCAAATCCTGGGAAAACTGGTGCGGCGCGACCTGCGCGTCGATGCTGCGCTCCTGTGCTTCGCTCATGCCGACCACAATGGTCTGACCGGTGACCGGCGACTGGGCACAGCCCTGCATGGCGGACAGGGCCGCAGCGCCAGAGCTGGCACCCAACAGCCACAGGGCCTGTCGGCGGCTCAGAACGCGCATGCGGATGCCGTGAGCCAAGGCTTCCTGGGAACACTCTTTGTCGTTCATATCGCAGTGCTGGTTGGTCCGGTATGGGACTTGGGCGCTTGGGGGCAGCAAAAGTTCGAACCATTTTCTTCATGGCCCGTTGACGGCCGGATCCCACGAACAGGGGACAGGGCCTGTCTGGCGCCCCTGGAACTACCGGCGGTGGACTTCTGTCGCGCCGGCGCTACAGGCCAACCCGGCGAGAAAAGGCAGTACCCGGGCCGTCAACGCGTCGGGTTGGTCGCGGTGCGGGCTGTGCCCACAGGCCGGCAGCACGCAGGTCTGGGCATGGGGCACAGCCCGCGCTGTTTCCTCGACCTGCGCGAGGGTGCCGTATTCGTCGGCGTCACCCTGTATCACCAGCAGTGGATCGCGGATGCGGCGACAGGCGTCGCGGATGTCGAAGGAACGGAATGCCTCGCTGAGCCAGACGTCGTTCCATTGCCAGAAGGCGTTGTCCACGTCCGCGTGGTAGCGCAGCAGGCGCTCGCGCAGGTCGCCAGCCTCATATGCCCGCCTGGCCTGGCGGATGGCCTCCAGGGCCACTGCCTCCACGGTCACATGCGGCGCCATGACCACGCAGCCGGCCACCGGGTGGGTGGCGGCATGGAGCAGGGCGATGGTGGCGCCGTCAGAATGGCCGACCAGCACCGGTGCCGGTATGCCCAGTGCCTGGATGAGCTGGGGCAGCACCCGTTCGGCCTCGCGCTGCATGTAATCGGGCTGGTGGCGGCCACGGGTCCACACCGAACCGTCCGACCAGGGACCCCGGACGTCCGGTATCGGGTCGGAGCGGCCATAGCCCCGTCTGGAGTACATCCAGCCAGCACGGCCGCTGGCTTCGCACAAGGCCTGTGGCCAAAGGCCCCCGCGTTGGCGCCACATGGCCACACTGCCCAGGCCTTCATGCAGGAACAACAGGGGTGCCTTGTCGGCGGGACCCGGAATGTGGGCCACCTCCAGGCCCACGCCGTCGATGTCGATGCGATCCATGTCGTCATCGTATCCCGTTGTGGCCGGCGCACCTGTCACGCCGGCAAGGCGGGCTGGCGCGCGGTATTCTTCAGGCATGTCGCTCTTGCTTGATGCCTTCTGGCGCGCCGTGGCCTACTGCCTTCACCCGCGCGTGATTGTGTTTTCCCTGTTGCCGCTGGTGCTGATGGTGGTGCTGTCGTTTGCCCTGGGCTATTTTTTCTGGGATTCGGCGGTTGCCTATGTGATGGACTCGTTGCAGAGCCTGTCGCTGGTTCAGGCTTTCTTTGGCTGGCTCGAGCGCATCGGCATGGAGGGGTTGCGCACCGTGCTGGCCCCTCTGGTGGTGCTGATTGTGGCGACCCCGGTGATCGTGATGTGCTGCCTGTTGCTGGTGGCGGTGTTCATGACCCCGGCCATGGTGACGCTGGTGGGCCGGCGGCGCTTCCCCGAGATGGAAAAGAAGCAGGGCGGATCGCTGCTGGTGAGCATCCTCTGGTCGCTGGGTTCCACCTTGGTGGCCCTGGTCGTGCTGGTTCTTTCCATGCCCCTGTGGCTGATTCCGCCACTGGTGCTGATCCTGCCGCCCCTGATCTGGGGTTGGCTGACCTACCGTGTGTTCGCCTTCGATGCGCTGGCGGAGCACGCCAGCGCCGACGAGCGCCGCCACATCCTCAAGGAACACCGTGGCACTTTGCTGGCCATGGGCATTGTCAGCGGCTACATTGGCGCTGCACCGAGCCTGTTGTGGGCGTCGGGGGCACTGTTCATTGCCATGGCACCTCTGCTGGTGCCGGTGGCGATCTGGATTTACACCCTGGTGTTTGCATTCGCTTCACTGTGGTTTGCCCACTACGCCTTGGCGGTGCTGCATAAGATGCGGGCTGACAGTGGCATCGAGGTGCTGGATGCCGTGTGGCGCGAGCCCGCAGCTTCAAGTGACGATGTGACGGATGTGCTGCCGGCTTCGAGCGGCGGTGAAGCAAGGCCGATCGGGCCGCCCGAGCCCCCCAAAAATCCCAACTGACATGAACGACTCCTCCTCGGCGGTACCCGCCGGCCCTGTGCCCGACATCGGGCTGCTCATCATCGGTGACGAAATTCTGTCGGGCCGTCGCGCCGACAAACACCTGCCCAAGGTGATCGAGATGCTGGGCCAGCGGGGGCTGGCGCTGGCCTGGTCGCAGTTCATGGGGGACGACCCCAGGCGCATCACCGAGGTGCTGCGCCAGACCTTTGCCGGGACCGATGTGGTGTTCTGCTGCGGTGGTATTGGTGCCACGCCCGACGACCACACCCGGCAGTGCGCGGCGGCCGCCCTGGGGGTCGACCTGGTCCTGCACCCGCAGGCCAAGGTCCTGATCGAGGAGCGCATGCGGGATGTCGCCATGGAGCAGGGGCAGGCCTACGATCCAGACCGACCGGACAATGTGCACCGGCTCAATATGGGGGTGTTTCCGGTGGGCGCTGACATCATTGCCAACCCCTACAACAAGATCCCTGGCTTCAGTTGCGAGGGGCCAGGGGGGGCGAAGATCCATTTTGTGCCGGGCTTTCCGGTGATGGCCTGGCCCATGATTGAAAGCCTGCTGGATGGCCCGTACCGGTGTTGGCATGGGGCTCAGCAGCGGCAGGAAAGATCAGTGGTGGTCTTTGGTGGGCTGGAAGCCACGCTGACGCCACTGATGCTCCAGGTCGAGCGGGACCACCCGGTCAAGGTGTTCAGTCTGCCCAGCGTTGACCACCCGGTGCATGGGCGCCACATCGAGCTGGGTGTCAAGGGAGATCCGGGCGCTGTCAATGCTGCCTTCAGTGACCTGCTGGCTGGCCTGGAACGTCATGGTGCCCGACTTGGCCCCGAAATGGTGCGAAACCAGTAAGCACCAAAATAGGGCGTCTGAATGCACCAGAATGGCGCTGCTGGTTGGGTTGTGGCGGAGCATGTGCGCCACAGCCACTTTCTGACCCGATACCACCCGTAGGTTGCGCCGAGCCGGTGCATGGGTCCTCGGGGATAATGGTCGCGCAGCCGTCGGTTTCACCGAATGTGTGCGGCGCACAAGGAATGGGCATCGGATGGCACGGATACTGCTAGCCTGATGGCGACCACTTTTTTCTTCCACTCATCCAGCTACAGGAGCATTTGATGGCCAAGACCGTCGCAGACGTGATGCAAATGGTGAAGGACAACGACGTCAAGTTCGTGGACTTCCGTTTCACCGATACCCGAGGCAAAGAGCAGCACGTGACCGTGCCTGTGTCCGCTTTCAGCGAAGACAAGTTCAGCGATGGTCACGCGTTCGACGGCTCTTCCGTCGCCGGCTGGAAAGGCATCGAAGCGTCGGACATGCAGCTCATGCCCGACCCCGCCACGGCCAACATCGATCCTTTCTTCGAGGAAACCACGCTGTTCATGCAGTGTGATGTGATCGAGCCCAGCGACGGCAAGGCCTATGACCGTGATCCGCGTTCGGTGGCCCGCCGTGCGGAGGCCTATCTGAAGGCGTCCGGTCTGGGTGACACCGCCTACTTCGGTCCGGAACCCGAGTTTTTCATCTTTGACGGCGTGCGCTGGAGCTGCGAGCCCGGCCGCGGCTTCTACGAAATCGAGGAATACGAAGCGCCCTGGAACAGCGGCGCCAAGCTCGAAGGTGGCAACCGTGGTCACCGTCCGCGCGTCAAGGGCGGTTATTTCCCGGTGCCACCGGTGGACAGCACGCACGACCTGCGTGCCGAGATGTCCCTGATCCTGGAATCCCTGGGCATTCCGGTCGAGGTGTTCCACCACGAAGTGGCTGGCGCTGGCCAGTGCGAGATCGGCACCAAGTTCTCGACCCTGGTCGAGCGTGCCGACTGGACCCAGGTGCTCAAGTACGTGGTCTGGAACGTGGCCAACGCCTATGGCAAGACGGCGACCTTCATGCCCAAGCCCTACCACGGCGACAACGGCTCCGGCATGCACGTGCACCAGTCGGTCTGGAAAGACGGCAAGAACCTGTTCGCCGGTGACGGTTACGCCGGCCTGAGCGATTTCGCCCTGTATTACATCGGCGGCATCATCAAGCACGCCCGTGCCCTGAACGCCATCACCAACCCGTCGACCAACAGCTACAAGCGCCTGGTGCCGCACTTCGAAGCTCCGGTGAAGCTGGCCTACTCGGCCAAGAACCGCTCGGCCTCGATTCGCATCCCCTACGTGGCCAACCCCAAGGGCCGCCGTGTGGAAGCCCGCTTCCCGGACCCCATGGCCAACCCCTACCTGTGCTTCTCGGCCCTGCTGATGGCCGGCCTGGACGGCGTGGAGAACAAGATCCACCCGGGCGAAGCCGCCACCAAGGACCTCTACCACCTGCCGCCGGAAGAGGACAAGCTGGTCCCGACCGTCTGCCACAGCCTGGACATGGCGCTGGACTACCTGGACAAGGATCGCGCCTTCCTGACCAAGGGCGGTGTGTTCACCGACTCCATGCTCGACGCCTACATCGAGCTGAAAATGACCGAGGTCAATCGTTCACGTGTCGAAGTGACCCCGACCGAGTTCGACATGTACTACAGCCTCTGATTGATCTGGCAGGACCATCAGGTGCAGGAAGGGGCAGCGAGAGCTGCCCCTTTTTTCATTGACGCATGCGGCATACTTGAAGCCGCTCTGCCTGTCAGCGGGCACTTTTGTCCGTCTGGGTATTCCCAAGACGGTATGGGCTTGCCATCATGGGGGGCCCGTGGCTCTGTAACACGACCTTTCGCCTGCGTTCATGTCCAAGTTCCGAACCCTCACGCTGATCCTGCCGTGTTCCTTCCTGTTGTGGGGAGCTGGCACACCCCTGGCCCAGGCTCAGGAGCAGATCTTCCGTTGTCCGGGTACGCCGGTCGAGTACATCAACAACGCCCAGCAAGCCCGTGCGCGAGGCTGCAAGCCGATGGAAGGCGGCAACATCACCATCATCCAGGGCACAACGCCCAGGGCTGCTGCGTCGCCACCCGCTGCGGCGGCGCGTCCGGCCGCGAGCCCTCGGCCTGGTGTGGATACAGCGGCCCAGCGCGCCAGAGACAGCGATGCGCGGGCCATTCTGGAAAACGAACTGAGGCAGGCGCAAGATCGACTGAATCAGGCCCGAAAGGACTATGCGGGCGGTGAGCCGGAGAAGCAGGGGATCGAGGGCCGAAACCACCAGCGTTATCTGGACCGGGTGGCGGAGTTGCGGGCAGCTGTGAACCGGGCCGAAGCTGACGTGACCGGCATTCAGCGTGAGCTTGAGCGGCTGGGACCTGCTTCCCCAGCTCCCGCCGGAAGCAGCGCCCAATGAGCGGGGAGCCGACCCCGTCCGTATCCCGCTCCATCACCGCCTCGGCCGTTTCCGCTCTCAAGAAGGCGGGCAAGCGTGTGACGCGCCCCGCGGCGCTGGCGCAGCGCTTTCAAGCACTGGACATGCTGGCCACCTTGGTGGCTGTGGTGGATGGACAAGGGCGCGTGCTGTTTGCCAATGCGGCGCTGGAAGATGCGTTGGGGATGTCACGTCGCAGCATCAATGGCACACCGCTGCAGGAGTGTTTCACCGAGCAGTCGCTGCTGGACACGGCCTTGCAGGGTGCCCGCAGCAACGAGTTTGCGGCCTTGCGCTACGACGCCTGGCTGCGCCGCAGTGTGCACGAACCCCTGCCGGTGCATGTGGTGGTGGCCCAGACCGAAACCGCGGGCGAGGTGATCGTCGAGTTGCTGCCGCTGGAGCAGCAGACCCGTCAGGAGCGTGAGGAGCGGCTGCTGGACCAGGCACAGGCCAACAAGGAACTCATTCGCAACCTGGCCCATGAGATCAAGAACCCTCTGGGCGGGATACGAGGCGCAGCCCAGCTGTTGCAGATGGAGCTGGACAGCAAGGAGCTGGTTGAATACACGCAGGTGATCATCCACGAGGCCGATCGCCTGCAGTCCCTGGTGGACCGTTTGCTGGCACCGCACCGCCGTCCCCACGTGGTGGGCGACGTCAATATCCATGAGGTATGCGAACGGGTGCGCTCGCTCATCCTGGCCGAGTTTCCGCGCGGGCTGAGGGTCGTGCGCGACTACGACACCTCCATCCCGGAGTTCCGGGGTGACCGCGAGCAGCTCATCCAGGCTGTGCTCAACATCACCCACAACGCGGCGCAGGCACTGTCCGAGCGCATCACCGCGGGTGATGGAGAGATCGTCTTTCGCACCCGGGTCAACCGGCAGGTGACCTTTGGCAAGCAGCGCTACAGGCTGGCACTGGAATTGCATGTGATCGACAACGGGCCTGGCGTGCCAGACTCGATCAAGGATCGCATCTTCTTTCCGCTGGTGTCGGGGCGCGAGGGTGGGTCCGGCCTGGGGTTGACGTTGGCGCAGACCTTCGTGCAGCAGCACCATGGCCTGATCGAGTGTGACAGCGTGCCGGGTCGCACGGATTTCAAGATTCTGATTCCGTTGCCCTGACTACAAACACACACGCCTTGCCTCAAGAAGGGACGACCAGCACATGAAGCCGATCTGGATAGTGGATGACGACCAATCGATACGCTTTGTGCTCGAAAAAGCCCTGTTGCGTGAGAACCTGCCCACACGCAGTTTCACCAATCCCCAGGAGGTACTCAGTGCCCTTAACGAGGGGCCCGACGGCGAGGGGCCTCAGATCCTGGTCAGCGACATCCGCATGCCGGGTGGCTCGGGTCTGGAACTGCTGGAAAAGGTCAAGCAGCGCTTGCCGGGCTTGCCGGTGATCATCATGACCGCGTTCTCCGACCTGGACAGCGCGGTCTCGGCCTTTCAGGGCGGTGCCTTCGAATACCTGCCCAAACCTTTCGACCTGACCAAGGCGGTCGAGCTGATCCACCGTGCCGTCGAGGAGAGTCAGCGTGAAGAGGTGGCTCAGGAGTCGCTGACCGCCGCTCCGGAGATGCTGGGGCAGGCCCCGGCCATGCAGGACGTGTTCCGCGCCATCGGCCGCCTGAGCCAAAGCAATGTCACGGTGCTGATCACCGGTGAATCCGGCTCCGGCAAGGAGCTGGTCGCGCGGGCGCTGCACAAGCATTCACCCCGGTCGGGTGGACCCTTCGTGGCGATCAACACCGCAGCCATTCCGAAGGACTTGCTCGAATCCGAGCTGTTCGGGCACGAGCGTGGCGCGTTCACCGGCGCCCAGACCATGCGGCGCGGGCGCTTCGAGCAGGCCGAGGGCGGCACCTTGTTTCTGGACGAGATCGGCGACATGCCCTTCGACCTGCAGACACGCCTCTTGCGTGTGCTGTCCGACGGGCATTTCTATCGGGTGGGCGGTCACAGTGCCGTCAAGGCCAATGTGCGGGTGATCGCAGCCACGCACCAGAACCTGGAGCAGCGGGTCAAGGAGGGCGGGTTCCGTGAAGACCTGTTCCACCGGCTCAACGTCATCCGGCTGCGCCTGCCGGCCCTGCGTGAGCGCCGCGAAGACGTGCCCATGCTCACGCGCTATTTCCTGCAGCAAAGCGCCAAGCAGTTGGGCGTGGAACCCAAGCGCATCGCTGACGGTGCCCTTCAGTTGCTGTGTGGCTTCGACTTTCCCGGCAACGTGCGGCAGCTGGAGAATGTCTGCCACTGGCTCACCGTGATGGCGCCAGCCCAGGTGATCGACGTGAAGGATCTGCCGCCCGAAGTCTTGTCCGGTGCAGGGGTGGCCGCGCCGATGGCCTCCTCGCCAGCGGCACCGTTGCAGGCTGTGGTCTTGCCCGTGTCCGCAGCTTCACCCGAATCACAGCCTCCGCTTGAGTCCGCCGTCTCGTCGCCCCCAGAAGCCGTCATGGCGTGGGCGCCGTCCGAGCCGCAGGCAGCGGTCGGCGAGGCTTCGGCGTCGGCCGTGTCGACTGCTTCATTGTCGGCTTGGGACGCTGGCCTGCAGGCCGAGGCGCGCAGCCTGCTGGAATCGGGCCGCACCGACGTCTGGGACACGCTCACCCAGCGTTTCGAGACCACCCTGATCCAGACCGCGCTGGCCTACACCCGGGGGCGACGCATCGAGGCGGCGCAGAAGCTGGGCATCGGCCGCAACACCATCACCCGCAAGATCCAGGAACTGAACCTGGAGTGATGCCCAGCGGCGCCGGCACCCAGAGGCAGGACCTATCAGTCCAGCGTCAACACCACCGGGGCGTGGTCACTGGGTTGCTTGTTCTTGCGCGGAACCCGGTCGATGGTGCAGGCGCTGGCGCGGGCTTTGAGTGCGTCGCTGATGAGGATGTGGTCGATGCGCAGACCGCGGTTCTTCTGGAAACCCAGCATGCGGTAATCCCACCAGCTGAAGGTCTTGGGCGGCTGTTCGAACAGGCGGTGGGCGTCGTGCAGGCCCAGGCCGATCAGGGCCTGCAGCTGGGTCCGTTCTTCGGTCGTGCAGTGGATGCTCTCACGCAGGCCGTCCGGGTCCCAGACATCGGCGTCGTCGAAGGTGATGTTGTAGTCGCCCATGAGCACCAGTTGCGGGTGGGCGGCCATTTCAGCCCGCACCCATTCGCGCAGCGCATCGAGCCAGCGCATCTTGTAGGCGAACTTGTCGCTGCCCGGTTCCTGCCCGTTGGGGAAGTAGGCGCCGATGACCCGGATACCGTCGATGGTGGCGCACAGCACGCGCGACTGCTCGTCCTCGAAACCCGGGATGTTGCGGATGACGTCGGCAGCCGGTGCCTTGCTCAGCAGGGCCACGCCGTTGTAGGTCTTCTGTCCGAACCACTGGGCCTGGTAGCCGGCCTCGGTGAAGGCCTGGGCCGGGAACTTGTCGTCGGTGAGCTTGAGCTCCTGAAGCGCCAGCACATCGACCGGGTTGGTCGCCAGCCAGTCCAGCACCTGTGGCAGGCGCACATTGAGGGAGTTGATGTTCCAGGTCGCGAGCTTCATGGCGTTCGGGTGTAGGTGACAAAGGCAAAGGGCAGGCTGCTGGCGCTGGTGTGGGGTTCCCGAGCCGCTTCCTGCCACTCGGTGCCCAGCACGGGAGCAAAGGCGTCGCCATCGAAGTCCTGATCGATCTCTGTGACGACCACGCGATCGGCCAGGGTCAGGGCCTGGGCATAGATCTGGGCCCCCCCGATCACCCAGGCATCGGCACCGGGCGGACACAGATTGCGCGCAGCTTCGAGCGAATGGGCCACACGGGCACCTTCGGCGACGAAGGTCGGGTCGCGGGAGACCACGATGTTCAGGCGGCCGGGCAGGGGGCGGAATTTCGGTGGCAGCGAGTCCCAGGTCTTGCGGCCCATGATGACCGGGCAGCCCAGGGTGGTGCGCTTGAAATGGGCCAGGTCTTCCGGCAGGTGCCAGGGCAACTGGTTGTCTTTGCCGATGACGCCGTTGCGGGCGCGGGCGTAGATGAGGTTGAGACGGGCAGGGGTCGTGTCGGTCATGCCCGCATTGTGCCGCGCGACGGCAGCAGCACGCTGGCAATGGCGACCATGACGAACACCATGGCCAGCCAGTCCTGCCAGTGCGGCACCTCGCCGACGATGACGGTGGCGCTGAGTGTGCCCACCAGCGGAATGGCCATGACGCTCATGGCGCTGGTGGCCGGCGGCAGGTCGCGCGCCATGCCGAACCAGATCAGCTGGGCAATGCCGTAGTTGATGAACACGCCATAGGCCAGGCTCAGCCACATGGGCAGGCTGAAATGGCCCGGCTGCGGCAGAGGCTCGATACCGATGGCCAGCACCCAGACGGCAATGCTGCCCAGCAGCAGCATCCAGACGGTGACCACCAGCGGCGAAAGGGTCAGGTGGGCGCGGCGGAACATCAGCGTGCCCAGCGCCCAGCACACGGCGGCGCCCAGCATCCACACAACGCCCGCCGGCCGGCCCGACAGGCGCTGCAGTTCGTGCCACAACAGCAGCGCCACCGCCACCAGGGCGCAGACCACGGCCAGCCGCACCCTTGGTGTCATGCGCTCGCCGAAAAAGGCGGCGCCCAGCAGCACGGTGAAGATGGGCATGGTGAAGCCCAGGATGGCGGCCCGGCCCGAGGCCAGCTCCTGCACACCGAAAATGGACATGGTGTGCCAGCCCAGGATGTTGGGCAGGCCCAGCCAGACGATGGCCCACCACTCGCGCCCTTGCGGACGCATGCGCTCGCCCTTGGCTGACACAAAGGCAAACAGCCACAAACCGCCGAGCAACATGGTGCTGGCGCGGAAATACAGGGGCGACAGCTCCTGCAGCGAGAGCTTCATCATGGGCCAGTTGACCCCCCACATGAGCGTGAGGGCCAGCAGCGCCCAGAGCTGGCGGCGCGAAATCACGGACGAGTTCCCCCCGCGCCGCTACGCGTGCCTTGCAGGCCGCGGCTTCGCCAGAGCCGAAGCCACTTCGGTCTGTCCATGCCTGCGCAGGCAGGCTTGGAGCCGCAGCCCTCAGCCCCCCAGGGGGCGGCACTGGCCGTCTGGCAAAGCCAGCCCGGCTGTGCCCCGGACTCGCGAAGCGGCATGCGTTGCGGGTGGGTGCCTTGCACCAAGCCATCAAACCGCAACGGGGGCCTTGATGACCGGGTGATGCTGGTAGTCCAGCACCTCGAAGTCCTCGTACTCGTAGTCGAAGATCGATGCCGGTTTGCGTTTGATGTTCAGCGTCGGGTAGGTGTAGGGCTGGCGCGCGAGCTGGGTCTGCACCTGCTCGACGTGGTTGTCGTAGATGTGGCAGTCACCGCCGGTCCAGATGAAGTCGCCCACGTCCAGGTCGCACTGCTGGGCCAGCATGTGGGTCAGCAGCGCGTAGCTGGCGATGTTGAAGGGCACGCCCAGGAAGATGTCGGCGCTGCGCTGGTAGAGCTGGCAGGACAGCTTGCCTTTGCCACCGGGCTCGGTGGCCGGCGCCACGTAGAACTGGAAGAAGGCGTGGCAGGGCATGAGCGCCATCTGGTCGAGGTCGGCCACGTTCCACGCGCTGACGATGATGCGGCGGCTGTCCGGATTGGTCTTGAGCTGTTTGACCACCTCGCTGATCTGGTCGATGTGCCCGCCATCCGGCTTGGGCCAGTTGCGCCACTGCACGCCATAGACCGGGCCCAGGTCACCGTCGTCCCGGGCCCATTCGTCCCAGATGGTGCAGCCGCGTTCCTGCAGCCATTTCACGTTGCTGTCGCCACGCAGGAACCACAGCAGTTCCACGATGATGGCCTTGAGGAACACCTTTTTGGTGGTCACCAGCGGAAAACCCTCGTTCAGGTCGAAGCGCATCTGGTGGCCGAACACGCTGCGTGTGCCGGTGCCGGTGCGGTCGCCCTTGCGCACGCCGTGTTCGAACACGTGGCGCATGAAGTCTTCGTACTGGGAGCGGATGGGGCGGGTGGTCATGGTCTGTGACGGAAACAGGTCTGGATGGCGATTGTGCCTGCACCGGCTGCGAGGCCGGCGTGTTCGCAGTCTCAGGGGGACAGCACCCGGCCCGGATTCAGGATGCCCTGCGGATCCAGTGCCTGTTTGATCTGGCGCATCAAGGTCAGGGCGACCGGGTCCTTGTAGTGTGGCAGCTTGGCCGCCTTGAGGCTGCCGACGCCGTGCTCGGCGCTGATCGAACCCTGGTGTTGTGCCACCTGGTCGAACACCAGGGTGTTGACCCGCTCCTCGTGCGTTCGCAGGAAGGCTCCCGGGTCATCGCCAGCAGGAGCCTGCACGTTGTAGTGCAGATTGCCGTCGCCCAGGTGGCCGAAGTTGACCAGGCGCACGCCTGGAATCTCGCGCTGCAGCAGAGCGTCGGTTTCGGCGCAGAAGGCCGGAATGCGAGAGACCGGAATGCTGATGTCGTGCTTGATGTTCAGGCCTTCTTCGGCCTGCGCCAACGGAATGCTTTCGCGGATGTGCCACAGCCCATGGGCCTGCTGCAGGCTCTCGGCCACCACGGCATCCGTGACCAGGCCGTCTTCGAAGGCCGACTCCAGCAGCTGCTCGAACTGGCTGCGCGCATGGGTTTCGGACTCGCTGTCGCTGTTTTCCAGCAAAACACAAAAGGGCGTTTGTTGCCAGAGTGGAACCCGCAGTTGTGGCATGTGCCGGTCGACCAGGCTCAGGGCGAACTGGCCCATGACCTCAAAACCGGTGAGTCCCGCACCAAGCCGGCTTTGCGCCAGTCCCAGCAGGGACACGGCCGCGTCCAGCGAGGGCACGGCGGCCCAGGCGGTGAGCCGGCAGGCCGGGCGAGGGTGGAGCTTGAGGGTGGCGGCGGTGATGATGCCCAGCGTGCCTTCGCTGCCGACCAACAGGTCGCGCAGGTCGTAACCGGTGTTGTCCTTGCGCAGCCCCGAGAGTCCGTGCCAGACCTCGCCCTGGGCGGTCACGACCTCCAGCCCCAGGCAGAGCTCGCGCGCGTTGCCGTAGCGCAGCACCTGGGTGCCGCCGGCGTTGGTGGCCAGATTGCCACCGATGGTGCAACTGCCTTCGGCCGCCAGCGAGAGGGGAAACAGCAATCCCGCCTGGTCGGCGGCATCCTGCACCGCCTGCAGCACGCAACCAGCCTCCACCGTCATGGTCAGGTTGGCCGGGTCGATGGCACGTACGCGGTTCAGGCGCGTGAGGCTGAGCAGCACCTGTGAGCCACTGTCGTCGGGGACCGACCCCACCACCAGGCCGGTGTTGCCGCCCTGGGGGACGATGCTGTGGCCGGCGGCGGCACAGGCCTGCACCACGGCAGCCACCTCGTCGGTGTTGCCGGGGCGCACGACGGCCAGGGCTCGGCCGTGCGCGCGCTTGCGCCAGTCCTGCTCCCAGGCAGACAGGTCTGTGCCCCCGTCCTGTGTCAGCACGTGGGTTGAACCGACGACGCGGCGAAGGTGGCCGACGAGGGTGCTCGCAGGCAGTGCTTCAGGCAAGTCCGCGCTCATGGCTTCGGTGTCGGTGCCGGGTCGGCCGGTGCACCGGTCTCCAGTGCATGGCGGGCGGCGTCGGCCGCCACTGCTTCCTTGCCTGCAGCCTTGAGCCGAACCCGCACGTGCAGGGCGCAGGCCACGAACAGCAGCACACACAGCAGCACCTGAATGCCGGCCAGCACGGCCGACAGGCCGACGTCGCTGGTGGCACGCACCACACCCTCGGTGAAATACAGCCAGATCAGCAGGCTGAGCCAGCGGTAGGTGTACATGCGGTGCTTGAGCAGGCCGGGCAGGGGCAGGGTCAGTGGCAGCACCTTGAGCACCAGCCAGGAGCCGCCCGGACGCAAGGGCGCCAGCCACAGCTCCCAGGCCAGCCCCAGAACGATGAGGCCCAACAGGCTGCCGACCGCCAGGGCGCGGGTGAACTGCACGGCAGAGGCAGGAGAGACGGGAGGGGACATCGGGCGAGGGGCAAGACAGCAGGATGGGCCAGCGGCGCACCAGGGGCGACAGCGGCAAAGATCGTGGGATGATACCGGCATGAGCCTGGACCGACTTCGACGCAAGGCGGAAACCCTGCTGCGCATTTTTTGGCGCGATCTGCTGCGTTTTCCCTGGCGCAACACCGCCCTGACCCTGCGCGAGCGATTCCGTGAAGACCGGCTGGGGGTGACCGCCAGCAGCCTGACTTTCACCACCCTGATCTCGCTGGTGCCGCTGTTCACCGTGGCGCTGGCGGTGTTCAGCGCTTTTCCCATGTTCGACCGGCTACAGGACACGCTGCAGAACTGGCTGGTGGGCAGCATGGTGCCCGAGAACATTGCGCGGCCGGTGCTGGAGTATCTGACCCAGTTCGCTTCCAAGGCAGGGCAGATGGGCTGGACCGGTGCCCTGGTGTTTCTGGTCACGGCCCTGGCGCTGATTCTCACCATTGACCGCAAGCTCAACGACATCTGGCGCGTGCGCCGAGCCCGGGGACTGACCCAGCGTGTGCTGGTGTACTGGGCGGTGCTGACCCTGGGTCCACTGGCTCTGGCCCTGAGCCTGACCTTTTCAACCTACCTGCTGGGCGCCTCACGCGGGGTGGTCGGCGACATGCGCGGCGGTGCCCAGTTCCTGCTCCAGGTGCTGCAGTTCGGCGTCGTCACTGGCGGCATCGCGGCGCTGTACCGCTATGTGCCCAACACCCATGTGCGCTGGTCGCATGCCCTGCTTGGGGGCGTTTTCGTGGCCACCGGTTTCGAGGTTGGCAAGAAGCTGCTGGCCTGGTACCTGGCCGAGGTGCCCACCTACTCGGTGGTGTACGGTACATTCGCCACCTTGCCGATCCTGCTGGTGTGGATGTACCTGGCCTGGGTGATCGTGCTGCTGGGTGCGGTGGTGGCGGCCTACCTGCCCAGCCTGCTATCGGGCATTGCGCGCCGCGGCGACACCCCGGGCTGGAACTTCCAGCTCGCGCTGGAGGTACTGGAGGAACTGAATCGTTCGGCGGGCAGCGATCAGCGCGGCCTGAGCCTGATCGAGCTGGCCCAGCGGCTGCGGGTCGACCCTCTGCAGCTGGAAGAGGCCACCGGCCACCTCCTGGCCATGGACTGGGTAGGTCGCCTGGACGAGCTCGACGGTCGCTACGTGATGCTGGTCAGCGCCGATACAACGCTGGTGGCACCGCTGGCCGAGCGCCTGTTGCTTGCCCGCAAGTCCAGTACCCTGGCGTTCTGGCTGGCCACAGGGTGGGAGGGCTTGACACTCGCGCAGGCGCTGAACCAGGCTTCAGACCCTCTGCCCAAAGGCGCTGAACGGATGTAGCATGGTTGCGGGTCTTGTCACTGGAGGCGCCGCCTATGAAGCTGGCCGAGGGCATCCGAAAACTGGGCTTTCGCAAGTGGTACGAGCGTGAGCTGCTGCAGGGCCATGCGCACATGGTGCTCTGGTTCCTCTGCCTGATCGGTCTGGTTGCGGCCATCGAGGGCAGCGCCCGCAGCCACCCGGTGGGTGATCAGCTGATGAACCTGCTCTCCATTGTGGCCTGCGCCGGCATGGGTTACTGGGCGATGCGCCGCTACCTGTACCTTCTGGGTCACGCCGAGACCGTCGCCAACCAAGCAGAATGCCCGCAATGCCGCACCCACGGGCGCCTGGATCTGCTGCGTACCGACGTCAACGGCGACGAACTGGACGTGCGCTGCCGAAAGTGTGGACAGGAGTGGCGCATCAGCGACGATCCCTGATACCCGGCGACGGGACCATGCGGTTCAGCCGCTACCCACGGTGATCGAGAACGGTGCGCTCAGGAACCCCCGAAAACGTGCCCGGCCACCGCGTACAGGTGCAGCGGTGAGTTCGAACTGCGGAAAGCGCTGCAGAAAGCGTCCGATGGCGATGCGCCCCTCCAGCCGGGCCAGGCTCAGGCCTGCACACTGGTGGATGCCGAAACCAAAGGCGAGGTGCTTGTTGGACTCGCGCCGCAGCTTGAGCACCTCGGGCTGGTCAAAGGCGGCCGGGTCGCGGTTGGCTGCCCCGATGCAAAGGGTGACCAGGGCGCCTTCGGGCAGGTCGACACCGCCGACGGTGGTGGCACGCAGGGCCCGGCGGTTGCCCAGCTGGTTGGACGATTCGAAGCGCAGGCATTCGTCGACGGCCAGGGTCAGCACCTGCTCCCGGATTGCGTCGCTGCCCGCAGCGCGAAGGTCGGCCAGCAACTGCTCTCGCGCCTGCGGAAACTCCTGCAGCAGGATCAGGCCGTTGCCGATCAGGTTGGTGGTGGTTTCGTGACCGGCGTTGAGCAGGAAGATGCAGTTCTGCAGGAGTTCGACCTCGCTGAGTCTCTCGCCGCCGGTTTCTCCCTGGATCAGGCGTGTCAGCACATCGCGCTCCGGGTCTCCTGGCGAATGGCGGCGTTCGGCCACCAGGCCCCTGAGGTAGTGCAGCATCTCGGTCACGCTGCGGTTGCCCAGCGCCTGCTGCCCGGCTGTGGGCACGGGTTCGAGCGCACCCAGTATGGCCAGCGACCAGTCGCGCAGCGGGCCACGGTCCTGGTGTGGCACACCCAGCAGGTTGCCGATGATCTCGACCGGGATCGCGGCCGCGAAGTCCTCGATCAGGTCGCCTCCACCCTGTGCCTCGATGCGATCGAGCAGGCTGTCGACCAGCGCGATGAGGCCCGGCTCCATGTCGGCGATGGCGCGGCGTGTGAGCGCGCCCATGATGAGCTTGCGTACCCGTGTGTGCAGCGGCGGGTCGTTGAACACCAGGCTGGTGGTGTGGTGCTCGTACAGGGGTGAATCGACCCCATACTTGGGCGCAAACTCGACGTGCTTGTCCGAGCTGAACACCACCGCGTCGCGGTACACCGCCATCAGGTCGGCATGCCGCGTCAGGAAGAGGCTGCCGTCGGGCATGCGGCGCACCGGCTCGGCCTCGCGCAGGGCGGCATAGACCGGGTAGGGGTTGGCCAGGAAGTCGGCGGGCAGGGCGCGCAGGTCGAAGCCTGCCGCGATCTCCCGCGCCCGTTCGGCGGTCATGGGAGGCGTGATCTGCGCCGGGCTGACCATGGGTCAGGCCTTCAGGAAGTCGCGGATGGCGAACAGGGTCTCATCCGGCGTCTCCGTCATCTGGTGGTGCCCGACGGGCAGGCTCACAACCTTGATCTTCTGCCCCGCCGCCTGCGCGGCCTTGATCAGGCCTTGTGCCGCCTTGGGGTGGGTCATCTGGTCCTGGCCGCCCAGCAGGAACAGCACCGGACAGGTGAGGGCTTCCATGGCGGCCTCGCCTCCCTGGTAGCTGTCGCAGGCCACGAAACCGCGGTGGAACACGTTGACCCTGGGGTTGCTGCGCAGCACGCGCCGGCCCAGCGCCATGCCAGCACCATAGACCCAGGTGCCCGGTCCCAGTGCCGAGGGCGGGGCGCAGAGGGTGGAGCGCGAGAACACATTGACCATGGCCAGTGCCTTTTCCGGCTCGTTCAGTGAGGCTTCGATCAACGCCGGGGAGACTTTCATCGGGAAGGCGGTGCCGACCAGCACCGTGTGCGTGACGCGGTCCTTCAGCCGCGCCGCCGCTTCCATGGCGATCAGCGAACCCCAGCTGTGGCCGACCAGCGCGGCTATCTGCACGCCGGCGGCGTCCAGCAGGGCGCCGATGAAGTCGGCCGCCCCTTCCACCGTGGCAGGCGCTTCGCCCTCACTGCGGCAGTGGCCAGGCAGGTCCACCGCCAGGACGTTGAAGCCATGGTGGGCGAGATACCGGCTCTGCAGGATCCAGACGCTGTGGTCGTTGAGCACGCCATGGATGAACACGACGGTGGGCTTGGCGGGGTCGAAGGGCTTGCCGCCGGTGTAGCAGTAGGTCTTGGCGCCGTTGACAGTCAGTTCCATCACGCACCTGCCTTTTCTGCGGCCTTGAGCGCGCGCTTGAGGTCGTCGATCAGGTCATCGGGGTCTTCCAGGCCGATGGACAGGCGGATCGTGCCGGGGCCGATGCCGGCACCCGCCAGCGCCTCGTCGCTCATGCGGAAGTGCGTGGTGCTGGCCGGGTGGATCACCAGCGAACGGCAGTCGCCCACGTTGGCCAGGTGGCTGAAGATCTTGAGCGCTTCGATGAAAGCCTTGCCCTGTTCGCGCGAGCCCTTGATGTCGAAACTGAACACCGAGCCCGCGCCCTTGGCGCCGTGCTTGAGCAGCCTGTTCGCCAGCGCGTGGCTGGGGTGCGATTCGAGCAGCGGGTGACCGACGCGGCCCACCAGCGGATGGCTGGCCAGGAACTGCACCACCTTTTCGGTGTTGGACATGTGGCGTTCCATGCGCAGCGACAGCGTCTCCAGCCCCTGCAGGATCAGCCAGGCGCTGTGCGGGCTGAGACACGCGCCGAAGTCGCGCAGGCCCTCGCGGCGCGCGCGCAGCAGGAAGGCGCCGACCGTGCTTTCTTCGCTGAAGGTCATGCCGTGAAAACCGTCGTAGGGCTCGGTCAGTTCGGGGTACTTGCCCGAGGCGTCCCAGTCAAAGCTGCCGGCGTCGACCACCACACCGCCGATGACGGTGCCGTGGCCGCTGAGGAACTTGGTGGCCGAGTGGTAGACCAGATCGGCGCCGTGCTCGAAGGGCTTGATGAGGTAGGGCGTGGTCAGGGTGCTGTCGACCAGCAATGGCACCCCGGCCTCGTGGGCGATCTGCGCCACCGTGGGCATGTCCAGCACGTCCAGGCCGGGGTTGCCCACGGTCTCGCCGAAGAACAGTCGGGTGTTGGGCTGCACGGCGGCCTTCCAGCCGTCGATGTCGCCAGGTTTGACGAAGGTGGTTTCGATGCCGAAACGGCGCAGCGTGTAGTGCAGCAGGTTCTGGCTGCCGCCGTAGAGCGCGGTGGACGCCACGATGTGCGAACCCGCACCCATGAGCGTGGAAATGCTCAGGTGCAGCGCGGCCTGGCCGCTGGCGACCGCGATGGCGCCAATGCCGCCTTCGAGTGCCGCCATGCGCTGCTCGAACACCGCGTTGGTCGGGTTGCTGATGCGGCTGTAGACGTGGCCGGCCCGCTCCAGATTGAACAGGGCGGCAGCGTGGTCGCTGGACTCGAAGACGAACGAGGTCGTCAGGTGGATGGGCACCGCACGGGCGCCGGTGCTGGGGTCCGGCGCGGCGCCGGCGTGCAGCGCCAGCGTGTCGAAGCCGGGATCGGAATAGCCGGGCATGAAAAGGTCTCCTCTGGGCGGTCGGGGCCGGTGCGGGTCCGGGCTTTCCCCGAGTTCGCCCGCATACGTGGTCGATCGCGCCGATTGTGGGCTATATTTGGTCTCACGTCGGCGAAGCTGGCGACAGCACGAATCCCAAGGAGTAGAGCCATGAAGGTCAGCGACATCCTGCGCGTCAAGGGCAATGCCCTGTACACGATCACCCCCGAGGACAGCCTGGCCGATGCGGCCCAGCTCATGGCCGACAAGGACATCGGTTCGCTGGTGGTGATGTCCAACGGCCTTGTGGTGGGTATGCTGACCTTTCGCGAGGTGATCCACACCCTGGTCAAGAACGGTGGCTCTTTTGGCACGACGACCGTCTACCGCGCCATGGACCCGGGGCCTCTCACCTGCACCATGGCCACCGACATGGACGAAGTGCGGCGCATGATGCTGGACAGGCATGCGCGGTACATGCCCGTGATCGACAACCGCATGCTGATGGGGGTGGTCAGCTTCTACGACGTGGCCAAGGCCGTGGTCGACGCACAGAACTTCGAGAACAAGATGCTCAAGGCCTATATCCGCGACTGGCCCGAGGAAGAAGAGCCGCAGCCCGACAGCAGCGAGCAGAAGCAGTCCTGATTCGCCGGCCTGGGCCGCCGTGCCCCGCCGTCACATGGCGCCGTGGATGTGCTCGCGTACCCGTGGGTAGATCTGCAGGTTCCACTTGCGTCCGCTGAACACGCCGTAGTGGCCCACCCCGGTCTGGATGTGGTGGGTCTTCAGGTAGGGGCGCACGCTGGTGCACAGGTCCTGCGCGGCCACGGTCTGCCCCACCGAGCAAATGTCGTCCCGCTCACCTTCGACCGTCATGAGCGCAGTGCGGCGGATGGCCGCCGGGTTCACCAGGCGGCCACGGTGCTGCAGCTTGCCGATGGCCAGGTCGTATGTCTGGAAGACCTTCTCTACCGTCTCCAGGTAGAACTCGGCCGGCAGGTCGTTGACGGCCAGGTACTCGTCGTAAAAGGTCTGGATGGTGCGGGCCTCTTCGGTGCGGCCCTCGACCAGGTGCTCATACAGGTGCCTGAAGGACTGCTGGTGGCGCTCCAGGTTCATGCTCATGAAGGCCGAGAGCTGTACGAAGCCGGGGTAGACGCGCCGCATGTGGCCGCGGTGCGGCAGGGGGACGTGGCTGATCAGGTTCTTCTCGAACCATTCGATCGGTTTGCTGGTGGCCAGCCGGTTGACTTCGGTCGGGTTGACCCGGCAGTCCACCGGCCCGGCCATCAGCGTCAGGCTGCGGGGTGTGGCCGGGTTGTCGTCCTCGGCCATCACGGCGGTGGCGGCCAGGGCCGCCACACAGGGCTGGCACACCGAGACCATGTGGGCGCCTTCGCCCACAGCCTCGGTGAAGCGGATCATGTAGTCGATGTAGTCGTCCAGCCCGAACGCACCATGGCGCAGGGAAACGTCACGCGCATTGTGCCAATCGGTGATGTAGACCTCGTGGTCCTGCAGCAGGGTGCGAACGGTTTCGCGCAGCAGCGTGGCGAAGTGGCCTGACAAAGGGGCCGCCAGCAGCACCTTGGGCTGTTCGGGCAAGTTGTTCCCGAGCTTGCGAAAGCGCAGCAAGGTGCCGAAGGGCAGTTTCAACACCGAGTCTTCCACCACGGGCACGGTGTCGTCGCCAGTTTGCGCCGAATCGATGCCATAGGCGGGCCGCGAGTGCGTCAGGCGCAGGCGTGAGAAAACGTCGCAGGCAGCAGAAACCTGACGCAGCAAGCTGCGTTCGGTGCGTTCGAACCACAGCGTGGCGCTCAGGTGCTGCGCCATCAGGCGCAGTGGCGATGCCATATCGGTCTGGAGCTGGTAGGCCTGGTACAGCATGTTTGTCCTTGTGCTCCTTGTGGGATGAGGGCCACAGGCAATTCCTGGGCCAGGGGCATGCACCATGCGGGTGCAACTGGTCACGCTTTGCATGGCACAGGGCTTGCTGATTCAGGAAGCACAGAGGAGCATCACATGGCCAAAGCGGTACTCACCATCAGCAGCAAGAACTACGGCGCCTGGGCATTGCGCGGCTGGCTGATGTGCAAGATGGCCAGGCTGGACTTCACCGAGCATGTGATCCCGCCCGATGACCCGGCCATGAAGGCCGAGATGCTGCTGCTCTCCGCGTCGATGCGTGTGCCCTCCCTGGACCACGATGGCATCCACGTCTGGGACACGCTGGCCATCGGTGAGTACCTCAACGAGATCAAACCCAAGGCCGGGCTGCTGCCGGCGGACCGCAAGGCGCGTGCCCATTGCCGGGCCATCTGTGGCGAGATGCACTCGGGTTTTTCGGCTCTGCGCAGCTCGCTGCCCATGAACATCAAGGCCCATTTCCCAGGCTTCAAGGTCTGGTCGCGAGCGCAGACCGACATCGACCGCATCGAGGCCATCTGGAACGAATGCCTGGAGACCTATGGCGGCCCTTATCTGTTCGGCGACAAACCCTGCATCGCCGATGCGATGTTTGCGCCGGTGGTGACCCGCTTCATCACCTACGATGTGCCACTGGACATGGCGTGTGTGGCCTACTGCGACACCATCATGGGTCTGCCGGCTATGAAGGAGTGGGTGGCCGCCGCCGAAGAGGAACCCGACGAGATCGACGAACTCGACGCGGAGTTCTAGCCGCAGGGTTGACCCACCCCCGCGCCGCGCCCAAGGGCGCGTCACCCCCTCAAGGGGGCGTTGCCTGCGGACCGGGAAACCCGGATCCGTGGCAACCTGGCTCAATACGCTTCGCGATTCACACTCAAGGTTCGCTCCACGGCGTGGGCGGCGGGATGTCGCAGACCGGGTCCACCGGCAGCGACTTGAAGTCGGCTGGGCTGACGATTTCCAGGTATTCCATGTCGGGGGAGTAGTCGAACAGGTAGTGGCGGATGCCCGGCCGCTGGTGCACCACATCGCCGGCTTCCACCAGGGTCACCTGGTCTTCGTACATGAACTTGGCCCAGCCCTTGGTCATGATCACGATCTGGAAATCGGCCACGTGGATGTGCCAGCCGGTGCCGCCGTCAGGAGGCAGGTTGGCCTTGACCAGGTGCGCCACCACCTTGCCGTGGGTGGCGGCTGCGATGCCCAGATCGCGGTAGAGGAAGAAGTCGCGCAGTCCCCCACGCACAAACTCGGTTTCGCCGGGCTTCACATGGGAGAAAAGGGTGCCTGTTTTGTCCAGCATGGTGCGCTCCTTCCGTTTCCTGGGCAGCAAGATGGCTGCGTCGGGCGTCATGCATGAAGCGTTCCATGTGGCCTTGAGACCACCCGGGCAACCGATCAGGCTTCTGGCCATCGGGCCAGGAGCTGGTTGCGCTGGCGGGGGTCGAGATTGGCCTGTCCCAGTCGTCCCTGGCAATGCTGCACGACCCGGGGGTTCATCACCCTGAACCACAAGGGCGGAACATAGGCTAGGAGGATCATGCCCGCATAGCCGGTGGGCATTTGCGGAGCTTCGTCGAAGTGCCTGAGGGCCTGGTACCGGCGAGCCGGGTTGGCATGGTGGTCACTGTGCCTCTGCAGGTGCAGCAGAAACACGTTGGACGCCACGTGATTGGCGTTCCAGGAGTGGCGGGGACCGCAGGCTTCGAGCCGGCCTTGCTCATCGCGCTGACGCAGCAAGCCATAGTGTTCGATGTAGTTGACCACCTCCAGCAGCGATACGCCATAGAGGGCCTGCGCCAGCAGAAACAGCAGCACTGGCCAGCCGAACACCGCGGTCAGGACCGCGAACAGCACCAGGGACAGGGACCAGGACTGCAGGTTCTGGTTTCCAATGTGAAGCGCGGGCAGCCCCTTTCGGTTCAACCGGGAGGCCTCCAGTGCCCAGGCCGAGCGCACACCTCCCACAATGGAGCGCGGCAGGAAATGCCAGAAGCTCTCGCCCATGCGGGCGCTCGCAGGGTCTTCTGGCGTGGCGACCCTGAGGTGGTGGCCGCGGTTGTGTTCGACAAAAAAATGACCGTAGGCCACCGGCGCGAGTGCCACCCGCGCCAGTACGCGTTCACAACGAGGTGACTTGTGCCCCAGTTCATGGGCGGTGTTGATACCCAGTCCGTTAATGCTGCCGACCGAGATCGTCAGGCCAAGCCAGTCCATCGGTTGCAAGGACTGCGTGGCGGCTATCCAGGCGCCCGCCAGGGTGACGCCGTACTGCAAGGGCACACAGGACGCGACCACCCACCGATACCAGCGATCGGCTTGCAGATCGCCGACGCGCTCGGGTGGCGGGTTGGATCGGTCCTCCCCCAGACTCAGATCCAGGACGGGAACGACTCCATAGAACAGGACCAGAGTCACCCACAGCCAGCCCGACAGGCCGGTGAAGGCAAAGCTCAGCAGGCTGAGCAAGGTCAGCGCTGGCAGGGCGGGGGAGAACAACCACCAGAGGCGCTTGTTGTCTCGCCATGCCTGAGGCTGTGTGGTCACTTCCATGTTCAGGTGGCTTGGCCGGGTCCGCTTGCCCAGCACCGCTGGTCATCGGTTGGGTATGAACCGCACCGCACGTGTGCGAGACCTTCCGTGCCGGCGAGGGATAATTGGCTCATGAGCGGCAATACTTTCGGCACACTTTTCTGTGTCACAAACTTCGGTGAATCCCATGGTCCGGCCATCGGTTGTGTGATCGACGGCTGTCCCCCGGGCTTGTCGCTAGCGGAGGCAGACATCCAGCACGACCTGGACCGTCGCCGCCCTGGCACCAGCAAGTTTGTCACCCAGCGCAATGAACCCGACGCGGTGGAAATCCTCTCCGGCGTCTACGAAGGCAAGACCACGGGCACGCCCATTGCGCTGCTGATTCGAAACACGGACCAGCGCAGCAAAGATTACGGCAGTATTTTGCAAAGCTTTAGGCCGGGACATGCCGATTACACCTACTGGCAGAAGTACGGCATACGCGACCCGCGAGGCGGCGGGCGCAGCTCGGCGCGTCTGACGGCGCCCACCGTGGCGGCCGGTGCGGTGGCCAGGAAGTGGCTCAAGGAGAAATTCGGCACCAGCTTTCAGGCCTGCATGACGCAGATCGGTGAATTGCCGATTGGTTTCGAGAGCTGGGACCATGTGCCCAACAACCCGTTCTTTGCCCCGGTGGCCGATGTGTCGGCACTGGAGGACTACATGAACGCACTGCGCAAGAGCGGCGATTCGTGTGGCGCGCGGCTGCGCGTGGTGGCCAGGAACATCCCGGTTGGCCTGGGACAGCCGCTGTACGACAAGCTGGACGCTGACATTGCTTACGCGATGATGGGCCTGAACGCGGTCAAGGGCGTGGAGATCGGCGCCGGTTTTGCGTCGGTGGCCGACAAGGGGTCTACCCACGGTGACTCGCTGACGCCGGCTGGCTTCGTCGGCAACAAGGCCGGCGGTGTGCTCGGCGGCATCAGCACCGGGCAGGACCTGGACGTGTCGGTGGCCATCAAGCCCACCAGCTCCATCCTGATTCCGCGCGATTCCATCGACGTGGAAGGCCAGCCCACCGAGGTCATCACCAAGGGCCGTCACGACCCATGCGTGGGCATTCGCGCGGCACCGATCATGGAGGCGCTGCTGGCCCTTGTGGTGATGGACCATGCACTGCGCCACCGCGCGCAGTGTGGGGATGTTCAGGTGGCGACTCCAGACATCACGGCCGCAGGCCGGTGATCACCCCCTGCGCCGCTACGCGGCTTCCCCCTGAAGGGGGACCGTTCCAGCCGCCCGGCAAAGCCGGTTCGGCGGCGCGTGCTGGAAGCAAGCGTTGCGCCGCGCTCGTTGGGTGATCGAAGTGCAGGCCAGTCCCGGGAGAAAACAACTCCTGCCATTTGCCGCCCTGTCGGCGAGCTATTTTGCGCACATCGGCTTTTTCAACCCTTACCTGCCGCTCTGGCTCAAGGAGCTGGGGTTTGGGCTTCTGGCCATCAGCGTCCTGACCTCGGTGCAGTCGGCCACACGCCTGTTTGCCCCCTATGCCTGGGGCTGGGTCAGCGACCACACCGGCGAGCGCGTGCGGCTGTTGCGGTATGGCGCGACGGCAGCGCTGGCGCTGTCGGTGGCCCTGTGGTGGCCGCTGGGTGGGCTGGGTCTGTTTCTGGTGCTGTTGCTGATGTTCAGCCACACCAGCGCCATGATGCCCATGAGCGAGGCCGCCATGGCCCACCTGGTCAGCCAGGGCGGGGCCTTCGATGCACGTCGCTACGGACGGGTTCGCCTGTGGGGCTCAGTCGGCTTTCTGGTGACGGTGTTGGCGGCCGGGGTCTGGTTCGAGCGCCATGGCATCGGCAGCTTTCCGGCCTGGACCTCGCTGTCGCTGCTGGCCGTCGCGTTGAGCGTGTGGTGGATGCCCGACCTGCGCGAGGCACCGCATACGGACAAGCAGGGTCCCAGCGTCTGGCCGGTGCTGCGCCAGCCCGCGGTGCGCTGGTTTTTTGTGGCGGTGTTCTTCCATGTGCTCTCGCACATCTTCATCTACATCTTTTTCTCGCTCTATCTCGACAGCCTGGGCTACAGCAAAGCGGTCATCGGCTTGCTGTGGGCGGTGTCGGTGGTCATCGAGATTGGCTGGTTCTTCACCCAGGCGCGCTGGTTGCCTCGCCTGCCACTGACCGGCTGGCTGGTGCTGGTCTCGGTCGCCATGGTCTTGCGCATGCTCATGACCGCAGGTGCCGCGCATTGGCTGTGGGTGCTGCTGGTGGCGCAGTGCCTGCACGCACTGACCTTTGCCTCCCACCACACGGCCTGCATCGCGCTGCTGTCGCACCACTTCCCCGGTCGGCTGCGCGGACGCGGGCAGGCGCTCTACAGCGTGCTGGGCTACGGGCTTCCGGGTGTCATGGGTGGCCTGGGAGGCGGGTTGGTCTCGCAGGCCTATGGCTTGTACACCGTGTTCTGGGTGTCGGCCGCGTGCTCACTTGTGGCGGTGGGGTGTGCGTGGCGACTGATGTCGCACGAGCGAAGGCGGGCTCCGCCCGCCTGACGCGGTCAGACCTGCGCTTCCTCGCCCAGCTTGCCATCCCGGAAGTCCGCCAGCGCCTGGTAGATCTCTTCCTTGGTGTTCATGACGAAGGGGCCGTACTGGGCGATGGGCTCATTCAGGGGCTGGCCGGCGATCAGCAGGACCTTGGCCTCCTGGCCCGCCTCGATGAACACGCCGTCACTGTCCTGGTCGTTGGCCAGCAGGGCCATGCGCTGCACCGGCACGCGCTGCCCTCCCACCGTCACCTCGCCACGGTACACATAGACGAAGGCGTTGTGGCCCGCCGGCAAAGGCTGTGTGAAGCTGGAGCCGGCCTTGAAGTGCAGGTCCAGGTAGAGCGCCTGGGTGCCATCACGGGTGACGGCTCCCACCACGCCGTGGCTGACGCCAGCGATCACGGTCACGGCCACGCCTTCGGGCGTGGTGAACTGTGGCAGGTCGGCGTTCTTGAAGTCACGGTACCAGGGCGGGTTCATCTTGTCGCGGCCAGGCAGGTTCAGCCAGAGCTGAAAGCCTTCCATCACACCGTGCTCCTGCTGCGGGATCTCGGAGTGGATCACGCCGCGGCCGGCAGTCATCCACTGCACGCCGCCATTTTCCAGCAGACCTTCGTTGCCGGCGCTGTCGCGGTGCAGCATGCGCCCGGCGATCATGTAGGTCACTGTCTCGAAACCCCGGTGCGGGTGGTCGGGAAAGCCGGCGATGTAGTCGTCCGGCTGGTCACTGCCAAACGCATCGAGCATCAGGAACGGGTCGAGCCGGCGCTGCAGGTCCTGGGTCAGCACGCGGGTCAGCTTGACGCCGGCGCCGTCCGAGGTCGGCATGCCCGCAATGAGCCGCTCCACGCGGCGCGGTTGCTGCAGCGGGGTGGTGGTTGTTGTGCTCATGCGGGTCTCCTGCAATGGGTGGAACGTGTGGGGGTCAGCCGATGGCGGCGGCCAGGTCGGCCTCGGCCTGGGCGAAGCCCTTGGCGGCGGCCTCGGGGCCCATGTTCAGGCCTTCAGCATAGATGAAACGCACGTCGGTCAGGCCCAGGAAGCCCAGCACGGTCTTCAGGTAGGGCACCTGGCTGTCGTTGGGCGTGTCGCGGTACAGACCGCCACGCGCCAGCGCCACGTACACGGTCTTGCCCTTGAGCAGGCCTTCCGGACCGTTCTCGGTGTAGCGGAAGGTCACACCGGCGCGGGCGATGGCGTCGATCCAGGCCTTGAGCTGCACCGGTACGCCGAAGTTGTACATCGGCACACCCAGCACGATGGCATCGTGGGACTGCACTTCGGCAATCAGGGCGTCGTACTCGGCCACCACGGTGGCCTGCTCGGGGCTGCGCTGGTCTGCCGGGGTGAACAGGGCGCCCAGGGCGGTTTCGTCGAGCACGGTGACGGGCCGCTCGCCGAGATCGCGCACGGTCAGGCGGGCACCTGCGTGGCTGGCCTGCAGGCGCTCGCTGACCTGCTTGGCCAGTTTGGTGGAGTTGGCGTCGCCGCGACGGGGGCTGGCATTGATCTGGAGGATGTTCATGGTCGGTTCCTGAGTGCGGTGGGAGATGGCAATGCAGAGAGTCTATTGCGCAACAGTGAGTGGATAAATGGGGTAAATCGGATAACATTGTTCCAAAAATGGAACAAAATGCGCCCATCCCATCTCCGGATCCCAATGACTTGCTGATGTTCGTCCGTGTGGCTGAAGCGGGCAGCTTCAGCCGGGCGGCCGAGCAGCTGTGCCTGCCCAAGTCGACCCTGTCGCGTCGCATTGCCCAGCTCGAGCAGCAGATGGGCGAGCCGCTGCTGCTGCGCACCACCCGTCGCCAGCGCCTGACCGAGCTGGGTCAGCAGGTGCTGGACCTGGCCCGCGAGCTGGCCGCTGACCTGGAGGCCGTGCATGCGCTGAGGGAACAGCGTCAGGCGATTCCCAGCGGGCGACTGCGTGTGTCATTGCCCAGCGACATTGCGAATCTGCTGTTGACACACAGCCTGGCGGCGTTTGCTGCCCTGCACCCGGCCGTCACGGTGGAACTGGATCTGTCGCCCCGGCGGGTCGATCTGCTCGGCGAGGGCTTTGACCTGGCGGTGCGCATGGGGGACCTGCCCGACGATGGCTTGCTGGTGGCCACCCGTCTG
This sequence comes from Burkholderiales bacterium, assembly GCA_030604135.1. GTDB lineage: Bacteria > Pseudomonadota > Gammaproteobacteria > Burkholderiales > Burkholderiaceae_C > Hydrogenophaga. Next base: position 53,709 of record JAUVWL010000017.1, read on the forward strand.
GCGGTGTTCTCGCACGGTCTGTACGCCTCGCCCGACTACCTGGCCAACCACGGTGAGCCGGTGACACCTGAAGACCTGCTGCGTCACACCGCCATCAGCCTGGGAAGCGGGCGCAGCGCACAGCAGACCTGGGTGTTGAGCAACGGGCAACAGCAATGGCAGGGGCGGCCTCCGTCGCGGGCGGTGATGAATTCCCCTGAACTGGCGGTGCGGCTGGCCTGCTGCGGTATGGGCATGGCCGGGGTGCCCGACCTGTTTGCCTGCGCCGACGTCCAGGCCGGGCGCCTGCGCAGAGTCCTGCCCGACTGGCAGCTGCCGCAAAGCGTGGCCTGGGCCGTCACGCCGGGGCGCAAGTTGCTGCCGGCCAAGACACGCGCCTTCATCGACATGCTGCAGCGCGTGCTGCAGCAGGCAGCGGTGCTGGGCTGAGCTCGAGGCTCAGGTAGCAGGTGCGAACTTGCGCACCAGCGCGTCGATGGCAATCAGGTAGCCGTCGACACCGAAGCCGACCACGATGCCGGCGGCCACGGGGGACACCCATGACCGGTGCCGGAAGGCCTCGCGCGCGTGCACATTGGAGATGTGGCACTCCACCACGGGCAGCGGTTCCACGCCCTTGATGGCGTCGTGCAGGGCAATCGAGGTGTGGGTCAGTGCGCCCGGGTTGAAGACCACCCCCAGCAGCTGGCCTTCGCGGAACAGACGTCCGCACTCGTGGATCTTGTCGATCAGGGCACCTTCCCAGTTGCTCTGGAAGCATTCGACGTCGTAGCCCAGCGCCCGGCCACGGGCCTTGCACATGGCCTCGATGTCGGCCAGCGTGGTGTGGCCGTACTGGGCCGGCTCGCGGGTGCCGAGCAGGTTGAGGTTGGGACCGTTGAGCACGAGGATCTGGCGGGGCATGGTGGCTTCCGGGTGGCGTCGTTCGATGCCGCTATGGTGCCACGATTGCGCGTTCGATCCTGATCGCCGCGCTCAGGGAGCCGGCTCGACCGGTGTCACACTGCGCCGCAAGGGGTTGAAGCCGGTCACCAGCGCCGTGGCCAGCAGCACCAGGGCACCGCCCGCAAAAATGCCCGGCGAGAGCGCCTCGCCCAGGAAGATGTGGCCCCAGGCCACACCGAAGACCGGAATCAGGAAGGCCGGGCTGGTGGCCGCCACCGGCGAGACGTGCCGGATGATGCGCAAGTGGGCCCAGTAGGCCAGGCCCGACGTCACGACACCCAGCACCAGCATGGCAGACAGGGCGGTGGTGCTGAAACGGGCTTCCGGCAGGGCCCAGAGCGCGCCAGGCAGCACCAGCAACAGCGCCAGCACATGGATGGTGGCCGAGATGGCCAGCGGCTGGATGCGCTGGGTGGCCCGCTTCATCAGGGGCGTGCTGATGCCGTAGCAAAAGGCTGCGCCGATGCAGGCCAGGGCCGCCATCAGGGTGGGCCAGTCCAGTTGGACCGGACCCAGGCGAACGATCAGGGCCACGCCCATGGCACCGGCCACACAGCCTGCCAGCTTGCGCCAGGTGAGGGTATCCTGCCCGAACCAGGCCGCCGACAGGGTGCCGAACAGGACCACGGTGGTGTTGAGCAGGGCGCTGTAGCCGGCCGGCAGGCGCAGCGCGGCCCAGGCGTAGAGCAGGAAGGGCAGGCTCACCGACAGGGCGGCGAGCAGCAGCAGCTCCTTCCAGTGCGACCATGGCCACCGGTGGCGCAGCACGCGCATGAGCAGGGCCAGGGTCAGCGCCGCCAGCGCCACGCGGCCACCGGCGAGCACCCAGGGCCCCAGCACCGGGCTGGCGATGCGCAGAAACATGAAGGATGCGCCCCAAAGTGCGGACAGGCCGATGAGCTGGGCGAAATGTCGGTTTTTCACTGCGTGATTGTGGGGCTGGTTGGTCAAGGCCGCTGTCGTGTGGGTGTCCAAGCGGGCATGAGCGGTCTTTTGCCGACCTCTCAGGTCACCACGTGCGACGCGTCGCTGTCACGCCGGGGCGGACGGGAGAACAGCGAGCTGCCGATGGCGGCCGACATCACGCAGACAATGGCCAGCCACTGGGCCGCCGTCAGGTGTTCGTGCAGCACGATCCAGCCCAGAAAAGCCGCTACGGCGGGCTCCAGGCTGGTCATGATGCCAAAGGCGCCCGCGGGCAGGCGCTTGAGGGCGACCATTTCCAGCGAGATCGGGATGGCGCTGGAGATGGCGGCAATCATCAGGCCCCAGAGCAGAACGTCCGGATCCAGCAGGGCGATGCCGGCATGCGCGATGCCGAAGGGCAGCACACTGAGGGCGGCCACGCCCAGGCCCAGCGCCACTGAATGGCCGGCGTGCAGGTGCGACAGGCGTTTGCCGAACACGATGTACGAGGCCCAGCAGGCGGCAGCGGCCAGGGCATAGGCCACGCCCACCGGGTCCAATGTGGACACGTCGTGGCCCCAGGGCAGCAGCAGCGCCAGTCCGCCGATGGCCAGCGCCAGCCACAGCAGGTCCAGCCAGCGCCGGGAGCCGAACATGGCCACCGCCAGCGGCCCGGAGAACTCGATGGCCACGGCAATCCCGAACGGGATGGTCTGCAGCGACTGGTAGAACAACAGGTTCATGAAGCCCAGCGCCACGCCGTAGCGCAGCACCGCCCCGCCGTCGCCGGGCCGCAACGACCAGCGCCAGGGGCGCCAGATGAGCAGCAGCAACAGGGCCGAGAAGCCGACCCGCAGCGCGGTGGTGCCCAGCGCGCCGACCTGCGGAAACAGCTGCTTGGCCAGCGAGGTGCCCAGGCCCAGGGCCGTGACCGAGCCGAGCACGGCCAGCAGGGGCAACGCCTGCGCCCAACGGGAATGCGTCATGGGCTGTTCAGACCAAAGGAACCGAGAGGCGCTCGATGACCGGCTTGGTGTCCGGGCGCACGCCCCGCCACCATTCGAACGCCTCGGCCGCCTGCTCCACCAGCATGCCCACGCCGTCCACCAGCTGTGTCACGCCAGCGGCGCGCGCCTGCTTCAGGAAGGGTGTCAGGCCCTTGCCGTAGACCAGCTCATAGGCCAGCGCCCCGGGGGCGAACACGCCGGCGGGCAAGGGCAGCTCGGCCTGGGACAGGCCGGTGGAGGTGGCGTTGAGCACCACGTCAAAGCGCTCGCCCGCCAGGTCGGCATAGCCACCGGTCTGCAGCGAGGCGTGGGCGGCAAAGTCGGCCTTGAGTTCGTGTGCCTTGTCGGCGCTGCGGTTGGCCACGGCCAGCCAGGCGGGCCGCTGCTGCGCAATGGGCAGGATGGCGCCGCGCGTCGCGCCACCGGCACCGCAGAGGAGCACCCGCTTGCCGGCAAGCGACACCCCCAGGTTGCGCTGGATGTCATTCACCAGGCCCAGGCCGTCGAAGTTCTGCGCCCAGATGCGGTTGCCGTCGAACTTGAGCGCGTTGACCGCGCCCGCCAGCCGCGCGGATTCCATCGGGTCGGTGGCGATGTCGAAGGCCTGCAGCTTGAACGGCAGGGTGACGTTCATGCCCCGGCCGCCAGTGGCGATGAACCCCCGCACCGCGCCGGCAAAACCGTCCAGTGGACCTTCGATGGCGGTGTATTCGATGTCCTGCCCGGTGGCCTGGGCGAACAGGCTGTGGATCAGGGGCGACTTGCTGTGGGCAATGGGGTTGCCGATGACGGCGTAGCGGTCGGTCATGGTGCGGTTCCGGGCAATCCGCCATTGTCCCTCAAGCCGGGCGATGGCCTTGGGACCGGCAGGGTGGACGCGGCGGGACTACGATGGCGCCATGAACACACCCGTCCCCGTTCGCATCGACTTTGTTTCGGATATTGCCTGCCCTTGGTGCGCCGTCGGCCTGTCGGCCCTGGAGCGGGCGCTGCAGCGACTGGATGGCACGGTGACTGCCGAGCTGCGTTTCCAGCCTTTCGAGCTGAATCCGCACATGGGGCCTGAGGGTGAAGACGTGACCGAACACCTGACGAAGAAGTACGGCAGCACGGCCGAGCAACAGGCGCAGATCCGCGAGACGATCCGCCAGCGTGGCGCACAGGAAGGATTCAGCTTCAGGGCGGAAGGCCGCGGCCGAATCTGGAACACCTTCGATGCCCACCGCCTGCTGCACTGGGCGGGTGAAGAAGGCGCGCCGGGCCAGCAGCACGCATTGAAAAAGGCCCTGCTGGTGGCCTACCACGGCCGCGCCGAGAACCCGTCCGATGCGAAGGTGCTGCTGGCCTGCGTGCGCGAGGTGGGGCTGGACGAAGCCCGCGCCCAGGCCATCCTGGCCAGCGACGCGTTCGCCGACGAGGTGCGCGAGCGCGAGCAGTTCTACACGGCCCACGGCATCCGTTCGGTGCCGGCGGTCATCATCAACGAACGCCACCTGATCTCGGGCGGGCATCCGTCCGAGAGCTTCGAGCAGGCGCTGCGGCAGGTGGCGGGGCAGGAGGTCTGAGGAAGGCGATGCGCGCGGGCATCAAGGTCTGCCCTTGAACCACGGCTCGAACAGGTCCTCGGCATTGCGCCACAGCAGGCGCTCCTGCAGGTCGGGTGGCAGTCCGCTCACCCACTGCCTGATCTGGCGGGTCACCTCGGCGTAGCGCTCCCAGCGCCGGGTGCTGAAGGCGTCGACCGCCACCACAAAGCGGTCCGGGTGGGCCTCGAACAGTTGTCGCCACTCGGGCAGCAGCTGGCCCCGGGGTGCGATGCGGTCGTCGCGCACCGAGGTGTCGATCCACAGGGCACGCCCGGCATGGCGCTGCAGCACACGGGCCACGGTCTCGGGTTTGGGTTCGGTGCCCAGGTGCGCCCAGAGCACGCGCAGGCCGGGGGCGATCTCGAAGGCCTTGTCCACCACGGCCTCATCGCCGTGGATCAGCAGCATCAGGCCGTGGCGGTGGGCCAGCCGAACCAGTTCGGCATACACCTCGTTGCCAGCGTCGCGCGCAAAAAGATGCAGTTCGCCGATGCCGGCCCAGCGGCCTTCGGCCGCCAGCGTAGCCATGCGCGCGGGCAGCTCGCGGTCGTGCATCCAGGTGGCCTTGTCGGCGTCCGATGCATAGGCGCCCAGCAGGGGAATGACGCGATCGGGCGCATGGGCGTGCAGGTCCCGCGCGAGCTGCCAGGGCGCTCCGGTGATCACGACCCGCGACACACCCGCCGCGTCCAGCCGCGCGATGATGTCAGATGCAGCCATCTCTCGCGCGTCTGACGCGGTGTAGTGTGAGTGGGCGTCGACCAGGGGAGCCGCGCGGCCATCGGCCAGGACCGAGCTGCTCAGCAAGCACCAGAGCAGGAGTGTCAGCGACCACCGGTGCCAGCGGGTCATGGAGCTCCTTCGTGTGGGTTTCAGCCCAGCGCCCTGGCGATCCTGCCCCGCTTGACCGTGGGCCGCGGCACCGGGCAGGGCAGGTGCTCGAACCAGCGGCGCACGTCGTCGTCCACACACAGGCCGTGCATGTAGTTGTAGATGGCCTTGCGCAGACCCTGGCCGAGCACATCGTGGTCCACGCCGGGTGGCATGGGCGTGGGGTCGATGAAGCCGATGTCGTTCCTGGCGAATGTGACTTCGGGCAGCGGAATCAGCTCGATGCCGTATTCGGCCGGGCTCAGCCCCACCGGTGAATGCACCGTGCAGGAAAAGCGGTGGAAGAATCCGCTCTGGATGCAGCCGTTCTCGAACAGCTGGCGCACGTATTCCAGCGCGTCCACCGTGTCCTGCAGGGTTTGCGTTGGAAAGCCGTACATCAGGTAGGCGTGCACCAGGATGCCGGCGTCGCTGAAGCCCTTGGTGACACGAGCCACCTGCTCGACGCTGACCCCCTTTTTCATCAGGTTGAGCAGCCGGTCGCTGGCCACTTCCAGCCCGCCGCTCATGGCGATGCAGCCGCTTTGCGCCAGCAACTCGCTCAGCTCGGGCGTGAAGGTTTTTTCAAAGCGGATGTTGCCCCACCAGCTGATGGGCAGGTCCCGGCGGATCAGCTCCTCGGCCAGCGCTTTCAGTGCCTTGGGCGGCGCCGCTTCGTCGACGAAGTGGAAGCCGGTCTGGCCGGTTTCCTGCACGATCTTCTCGATGCGGTCGGCCAGCGTGGCCGCCGTGGCAGTCTCGTAGCGGCCGATGTAGTCCAGGCTCACGTCGCAGAAGCTGCACTTCTTCCAGTAACAGCCGTGCGCCACCGTCAGTTTGTTCCAGCGCCCGTCGCTCCAGAGCCGGTGCATGGGGTTGAGCATGTCCAGCAGGCTCAGGTAGCGGTGAATCGGCAGGCCGTCCCAGGTGGGTGTGCCCACGTCTTCGAAGGGGATGTCGGGCTCGGTCAGGTTGACGTACTTCACCGCGCCGTCCTCGCGAAGATAGCAGCGCTGCAGGCGTTGCGGTCCGCGCTGGCCGCGCAGGTGTTCGATGAGGGACAGCACCGGGCGCTCGCCTGCGTCCAGTGTCACGTAGTCCACGAAGTCGAACACCCGAGGCTCTTTCAGGTCGCGCAGCTCGGTGTTCACGTAACCGCCACCCAAGGCAATCCTCACCTCCGGATGCACCGCCTTGATCGCCTGGCCCATGCGCAGCGCGGCATAGACCGAGCCGGGGAAGGGCACCGACAGCAGCACCAGTTGCGGCCGGTGTTCGGCCACCGCCTGAAGAGTCAGCTCACACAGCCAGTCGTCAATCAGGGTGGGCGGCGCGGCGAGGGCTTGGGCCAGCGGTTCAAACGTCGGCTGGCTGCTGGCCAGCGACTCGGCGTAGCGCACGAACTCGAAGCGTTCGTCCACCGCGTCGCGGATCACGTCGGCCAGGTCGTTCAGGTAGAGCGTGGCCAGATGGCGGGCCTTGTCCTGCACGCCCAGGGCACCGAAGGCCCAGCCCAGCGGGTCGCCGCTGCCGTCGTCGACGTAATTGTCGAGCGCCGAAAAGCGTGGCCCCTCGGGCAGCAGGCCGCGCGCCGCGATGCGGTAAGCCAGGGTCGAGTCACCCCCCTGCAGAAAGCGGATGGACGGGCCGATGCTGCTGCGGTAGGTCTCAAACTGGTCGAGGAAGGCGTTCACGCTCGCCGTGCGTGCGTCTTCGGGCAGGGCCTCGGCCCGTGCCCGGATGGCATCCAGCCCTTCGGTGGTGAACAGCCGCAGCACCAGCGCCAGCGCGATATCGGCCTGGGCGGCGTCGATGCCGCGCGAGCGCAGAAAACCGGTCAGATAGGCGGTGGACGGGTAAGGCGTGTTGAGCTGCGTCATCGGCGGGATGAGGCTCAGCACGCGGTATGCGGAATTCATGCGTGAGGCAGGTTCATGCGGGCATCGAAGCTTAGCCCAGAATGCCACACGCAGTGCCGCTGGCCAGGGGTGTCTTCGTCAAGGATGCCGTGGAACCGGCTCTGCCGGGCCACAGGCATCGCCCCCTAGGGGTTGACGCCGCAGGCGGCGCGGGGGGGTCAACATTCAACGATGTTCACTGCCAGCCCGCCGCGCGAGGTTTCCTTGTACTTGGTCTTCATGTCGGCCCCGGTCTCGCGCATGGTCTTGATGACCTTGTCCAGGCTGACGTGGTGCGTGCCGTCGCCCCGCAGCGCCATGCGCGCCGCGTTGATGGCCTTGACCGAGGCAATCGCGTTGCGTTCGATACAGGGAATCTGCACCAGCCCACCCACCGGGTCGCAGGTCAGGCCCAGGTGGTGTTCCATGCCGATCTCGGCCGCGTTCTCGACCTGTTCGGGCGTGCCGCCCAATACTGCGCACAGAGCGCCCGCGGCCATGGAGCAGGCCACACCGACCTCACCCTGGCATCCCACCTCGGCGCCGCTGATGCTGGCGTTCTCCTTGTACAGGATGCCGATGGCGGCAGCGGTGAGCAGGAAGTCGACCACGCCATTGTCGCTGGAACCTGGCACAAAACGGCGGTAGTAGTGCAGCACCGCCGGGATGATGCCGGCAGCCCCGTTGGTGGGCGCCGTCACCACGCGGCCACCGGCGGCGTTCTCTTCGTTGACCGCCAGCGCATACAGGTTGACCCAGTCCAGCACGGCCAGGGGATCGGTCAGGGCTTTCTCCGGGTGGCCCGTCAGGTCGCGGTACAGGCCAGGGGCGCGCCGCCGCACCTTGAAACCGCCAGGCAGCACGCCGTCGGTGGCACAACCGCGCTGCACGCAGGCCTGCATCACTTCCCATAGGCGCAGCAGGCCGGTGTGCACCTCTTCATCGCTGCGCCAGTGCCGCTCGTTGGCTCGCATGACGCCCGCTACGCTCAGACCATGCTCGCGGCAGCGCTGCAGCAGCTCGTCACCGGTGCGGAAGGGGATGGGCAACTGCGTGGCATCGGGCGCGATCACCTTCTGGCGCTCGCCGTCGGCAGCCACTTCCTCGCTGACCACAAAACCGCCGCCCACCGAGTAGTAGGTGCGCTCGGCCAGCAGCGTGCCATCCTTGGACCAGGCCGCCAGCCGCATGCCATTGGCATGGAAGGGCAGGGGCTGGCGGTAAAAGGACAGGTCCTCGCGCTCGTTCCATGCGATGGGGTGCTGGCCCATCAGCGCGATCTGCCCCTGTTGCCGGATCGCGGCGATGGTCGGTTCCACCGACTCGATGGGCACCGACTCGGGCTCCAGCCCGCACAGACCCAGCAGCACCGCCTTGTCGCTGCCGTGGCCTTTGCCAGTGGCCCCCAGCGAGCCATGCAGCCCGCAGTGCACGCGGGCCACGCGGACCAGCAGGCCGCCGGATTGCAGGCTGGCCACGAACAGCCGGGCCGCCCGCATGGGCCCCACCGTGTGCGAGCTGCTGGGGCCGATGCCGATCTTGAACAGGTCGAAAGCGGAGACGGCCATGGGGCAAACCTTTCGTGGCGGGTTCAGGCAGTGGCAGGCACCAGGATGCCGGACGGTGCCTGCACGCGGGCCCACTCGCTGATCTGGCTGCCGATCATGTCGGCGGTGACGGCCGACAGCGTCCAGCCGAGGTGGCCATGGCCGGTGTTGTAGAACACATTGGCCTGCCGGCCGTGGCCGACGCGGGGCATCATGCTGGGCATCATGGGGCGCAGGCCCGCCCAGGGGACCACCTGGCGGGTGTTCACACCCGGGAAGCACTCGTTCACCCCGTCCACCAGGGGCTTGATGCGGTCGGCCCGGATGTCCCGGTTGTACCCGTTGAACTCGGCGGTGCCGGCGACGCGGAAGCGGTCGACGCCGAGGCGGCTGGTCACGAGCTTGGTTTCGTCGTCGAGCAGGCTCACCGTGGGAGCCGACAGCTGGCTCTGTTCGTCCAGCAGGTTGACCGTGATCGAGTAGCCCTTGACCGGATAGATGTTGACCCGATCGCCCAGCTGGGCGGCCAGCGCGCGGCTGCCCACCCCCGCGCAGACCACCATGGCGTCGAAGTGGTGGGGCTCTTCGCCGGCTTCGGTGCGCAGCGTCACGGTGGCGCGGCGGCCGTCGCTGGCCACGCGGGCCACCTCGCTGCCCCACAGGCAGCGCACGCCCAGGCGTTCAATGGCCGCAGACAGTCCGTTGGTGAACTTGTGGATGTCGCCGGTGGAGTCGCTCTCGGTGTAGAAGCCGCCGTAGTACTGACCTGCCAGCGTGGGCTCGATGGCGCGCATCTCGTCGGGTGTCACGGCCTGGCGCGGCAGGCCGCCGGCCGCCAGCAGTTCGCTCACCTGGGCGGCGTGGTCGAAGCCCTTCTTGTCTCGGTAGATGTGCAGGATGCCCTGCTTCTTCAGGTCGAAGTCCACGCCCTCGGCGTCGGCCCACGCAAACAGGTGCTCACGCGCGGCCACCGCCAGGCGGGCTGTGTCAATGGTGTTCTGCCGGTAGTGGGGAATGCTGGCGATGAACTCCGCGAACCAGCTGACTTTGTGCCAGCTAGGCTTCGGGTTGACCAGCAGGGGAGCGTCGCTCTTGAGCATCCATTTGATGCCCTTGAGGATGGTGGACCAGTGGGTCCACACCTCGGCGTTGGAGGCCGACAGCTGACCACCGTTGGCGAACGAGGTGTCCATGGCGGCATAGCGGTGCCGCTCGAACAGGGTGACGGAAAAACCGCGCTTGGCCAGCGCGTAGGCCGTGGTGACACCGGTGATGCCACCGCCGATGACGGCGATCGATTGCATGAGACAGGCTCCAGAACGTCGGGAAGGAAAAGCGCGCTGCTCGCACCATGCGTGTGGCGTGCGCCCCCTCTGTTTGGAACCTGAGAGATTCATGGCGGGCCTGGGGCCGCCACTTGCTCCTGCGGTGGACCGGGTGACGAAACCCGGACGCTCTTCAGAGATGAAACCATCGACCGGTCCTTTTGCCTGAGAGTTTCCGGGGCGGTTGCTCCTTCGGCGCCGACCTGCGCGCGCAGGCCGGTCTCTCCCGATCGATGGTGTGGAGTGTAGGGGCTTTGCTTCAGTGCATCAAGTCTGCCTGGGCGTGACGCGTGGTCATTGGGCAGCCTGGGCTTGGAGGTTGATGCTCTTGGCAATGGCGCGGTAGCGCTCGGTTTCCTGCTTGAACAGAGCGGCCAGTTCGGCCGGGCTGCGCGGGTTCATCACGTTGTTGCCGGTGGCTTCCAGCGACTTGCGGACATCCGGGTTCTGCAAGGCGGTGTAGAACGCATGGTTCAGGCGCTCTACCACGGCATCCGGGGTGTTCCTGTGCACCTGGACACCGGCCCACACCTCGAACTCCATGGATTCCAGGCCGGGCAGGGTGGCCAGGGCCGGGTACTGGCTGAACAGCGGATGCGGCTGCTTGGCGGTCACACCCAGGCCGCGGATCTTGCCTTCATTGACCGCCTGCATGATGGTGCCTGCCATGGGCAGAAAGGCCATGTCGATTTGCCCTCCCATCAGGTCGGTCATGACGGGCGCGATGCCACGGTAGGGCACATGGGTGAGCGGCACGCGGGCGTCTTGCGAGAACTTCTCTCCGATCAAGTGGTAGAGCGATCCGGTGCCCACGCTGCCGTAGGAGAGGGGGCGCTCGGTCGACTTCTTGGCCAGGGCAATCAGCTCGCTCACGCTGTTGACACCCAGGTTGCTGCGCACCGCCAGGATGGTGCTGGTCGACACGAGGTGGGCGACCAGCTTCATGTCCTCGGTCTTGTAGCGCACACCCTGAAGCGCCAGCGGGGACAGCATCAGCTCCATGGGCGAGCCGAGAATGAGGCTGTGACCGTCGGCAGCGGCCGACAGGGCCCGGGTCACACCGATCGTGCCGCTGGCGCCGCCGATGTTCTCCACGATGATGTTCTGGCCCAGGGACTGGCTGGCCAGGGGTTGCACTTGTCGGGCGATATGGTCAGACGGTCCACCTGCCGGGTAGGGAACGACCATGTTCAGCGGTTTGGTGGGGAAGGCCTGGGCCAGCGCGGTGGTCATGCCTCCGGTGGCGGCGAAGGTGGCTGCGGCGACGAGCGCCTGGATGCGGATGCGTGCGTTCATGGGGTTGTCTCCTCGGGGGTGGGTTCAGGGGCGGGCGGGGGAAAGCAGTTCGTTGACCAGCGCGATCCAGTAGGCGGCGCCGGGGGCGATGTTCTGGTCGTTGAAGTCGTAGGCCGGGTTGTGCACCATGCAGGCGCCAGGCTCGCCGTCGGCGCCGTTGCCGATGAACAGGTAGCAGCCGGGCACGCGCTCGAGCATGAAGGCGAAGTCTTCGCTGCCGGTCAGCATCGGCGCCTGGGCGATCTGGTCGGCCGGGAAGTGCTGCTGCGCCACCGCCAGTGCGCGGGCGGTCTGCTCGGCGTCGTTGACCAGCACCGCATAACCCGGGCGCCAGGCGATCTCGGCGCGCACATCGTAGCTCTGCGCCTGCAGATCGACCAGGGCCTTGATGCGCCGCTCCATGTCGCGGCGTGCCTGCGGGTCCAGCGCACGCAGGCTGATCTCCAGCCGGGCGCTGGCCGGGATCACGTTGTTGGCCTCACCCGAATGGAGGGCGCCCACCGTGACGACCGCCGGCTGCATCGGGTCGACATTGCGCGAGACGATGGTCTGCAGCGCCATGACGACGGAAGCGGCGGCCACCAGCGGGTCGGTGGCCTTGTGCGGCATGGCGCCATGGCCCCCCACGCCGTGCAGGGTGACGGTGGCGTAGTCCGAGGAGGCCATGGTCGGCCCGCTGCGGAACAGCAACTGCCCCTGCGGGAAGCCCGGCATGTTGTGCATGGCGAAGATGGCGTCGCAGGGAAAGCGCTCGAACAGGCCGTCTTCCATCATCTTCAGCGCGCCGCCGCCGCCTTCTTCGGCCGGCTGGAAGATCAGGTTCAGCGTGCCGTCGAAGCGGCCGTGCTGCGCCAGGTGGTGGGCGGCGGCCAGCAGCATGGCGGTGTGGCCGTCGTGGCCGCAGGCGTGCATCACGCCGTGTTCGCAGCTGGCCCAGGCCGCGCCCGTGGCCTCGGCGATCGGCAGGGCGTCCATGTCGGCGCGCAGGCCGATCGAACGCGCCGAGCTGCCGCGCTTGAGTTGCCCGACGACGCCGGTGCCGCCCAGGCCGGTGGTGACCTCATAACCCCAGGCGCCCAGCTGCGCCGCCACCAGGGCAGCGGTGCGACGCTCCTGAAACGCCAGTTCCGGGTGGCGGTGGATGTCGCGGCGCAGATCGATGAAGGTCTGCAGGGCCTGGTCGCTGAGTCGTTCCACGAAATCGCTCCTGGGGTGGGGAAGCGACTGGAATTTCATTTCCAGTCATCACCATGACATGAACTTTGTTGCATGTTAGGAAGCGACTGGTTTAAAGTCCAATGCATTGAAGATCATTGATCTATGCGTTTTAATGGAGGATTGCCATGACGCTGGTGCAGTTGAAGCACTTCGTGGTGCTGGCCGAACGGGGGTCTTACGTGCAGGCGGCCACGGCGCTGTTCCTCACGCAGCCGGCGCTCACGCGCAGCATCCAGGCGCTGGAGGACGAGCTGGGCGGGCCGCTGTTCGACCGCATCGGGCGCCGCATCGGACTCACGCCCTTCGGCCACGAAGTCCTGTCCCGTGCACGGCGCCTGGTGGCCGACGCCGAGGCGCTCAAGCAGACCGGCAAAGGCCTGCACGCCGGCCTGATCGGCGGCCTGCGCATCGGCCTGAGTTCCGGGCCGGGTGCCTTGCTGTCCACTCCGCTGATGCTGCACATGGCGCAGCACCATCCCCGGCTGCACCTGCAGATATCACGAGGCAACACCAGCGTGCTGATCGACGAGTTGCGCGAGCAGCACCTGGACGCCCTGGTGGTGGACGTCCGCTCGGTGCGGCCATCGGCCGACCTGGACATTGCCCAGGTGTTTGAACTGGGCGCGGGCTTTCTGGTGCGGCCTGACCATCCCCTCCTGCAGCGGGGCCAGCCCGTGCGCATCGACGACGCGCTGGCCTATCCGGTCGCATCCACCCCGCTTAGCGACGAGGTGGCGCGCATCCTGATCGGCCTCTTCGGGCCTAAGGCCAACCCGGACGACATGGTGACCCTGCGCAGCGACGAGACGCTCAGCCTGGTCGAGGTGGCGCGGCGCAGCGATGCCATCGTGCTGACCGTCGATGCCGCGGCGCCCGGGCTCGTGCCGCTGTCCATGTCGCCGCCGCTGGCCGCCACCGCACGCTTCGGTCTGGTGACCCTGGCGCAGCGCCAGCCGGCACCGGCTCTGCGCATCCTGCGCCAGTGGCTCCAGGACTGGACCCTCGCCAACGTGCCAGCCGTTAACGCGCGTTAATGCGCGGCGGCACGCATATCGCCAGACTGCCGGCACGGCCAATGGGTGCCGGGGTGTTCTGGAGACATGCTGAATGGGCAACAACGAGGGCAAGGACAAGGGTCGGCTGGGGCGACGGACCTTTTTGGGGGGACTGGCATGGGGTGGGGCCGGGGCATGGGCCCAGACCGCACCCCCACTGGCTGAACGCCTGCCCGCAGCCCGGTCGCGGTCAGGCGGCGCGGACATGCCCTATGGTCAACCTTCGCCCCACGAAGCGGCGGTGCAGCGAACGGTCTCCGAGGTGGCCGGGTTTCCGGTGTGGCGCACGCCGCTGCAACACCAGCGCGGCATCATCACGGCCAGTGGTTTGCACTTTGCGGTGCATCACAACGGTGTTCCGGACCTGTCGCAGGAGGATGTGACGCTTCGGCTACATGGCCTGGTGGAGCGGCCGCTGCGATTTGATCTGGAGCACCTGATGCGCTACCCGATGGTCAGCCGCGTGCATTTCCTCGAATGTGCGGGCAATTCAGCGGCGAATGCGCTGTCGCCCACCGCCCTGGACGAAACCCTGGGCGAGATCGCAGGCGAGGTGTCGTGTTCCGAGTGGACAGGCGTACCCCTGAAGTACCTGCTGCACGAGACGGGCCTGAAGCCCGGTGCCCGGTGGGTGGTGGCCGAAGGTGCCGACGCCGGGTCACACAGTCGCAGCCTGCCGCTGCAAGCCCTGTTGCAGGATGGCATGGTGGCCCTGTTCCAGAACGGCGAGCGACTGCGGCCCTCGCAGGGCTACCCCATGCGCCTGTTCATGCCGGGCTGGGAGGGCAACGTCAACGTGAAGTGGTTGCACCGCCTGGAGGTGACCGATTCCCCGGCCCACACCAAGGATGAATCGGGCCTGTACACGCAGGTGCTGGCCGATGGCCGCATCGAACGGTTCGCGTTTCATATGGAGGTGAAGTCGGTCATCACCCATCCGTCCGGGCGCCAGGTCTTGTCCGGGCCACACGGCCAGCACGAGATTGCCGGGCTGGCCTGGTCAGGCCGCGGGCGTATCGCGCGCGTCGATGTATCGGTGGACGGAGGCAGAAGCTGGGTGGCCGCGCGGCTGCACGGGCCTGTGCTGGATCGGGCCTTCACCCACTTCACGCTGCCCTGGAACTGGACCGGTCGCAAGGCCGTCCTGATGAGCCGGGCCACCGACGAGCACGGTCACACACAGCCGCTGCGCAGCGAGTGGAAGCGCCGCTATGCCATGCATTCCTTCAACCACTACAACGCGGTCCAGGCCTGGCGGGTGAGGGCCGATGGCCGGGTGGAGAACGTGTATGCGTGATGTGCCATTCTGCAGGACGACCTCCGCGGCCGTCGCTGGCCTGCGGCGCGGTGTGGCCGCAGGAATGTGCGCGCTGGCGCTGGGCGTTGCCGATGTGAGTGAGGCGCAGGCGCCTTTGCCCCTCATCGGTCTGGGGCAGCCGCTGGAGGCCGCCGACATCGAGCGCCATGCCATCACCATCTTTCCTGATGGGCGCAACCTGCCACCCGGCCAGGGCAGCGTGGAGCAGGGCGCACGCCTGTATGGACAACACTGCGTGGCCTGCCATGGTGTGCGTGGCATGGAGGGACCTGCTGCACGGCTGGCCGGAACGGACGGGTTCATCGCCTGGAGCGACCCGCTGCGCCCCTTGCGTGTTCGAAGACATCCGCTGCTGGTGCTGTCGGTGGGTGCGATGTGGCCCCATGCGACCACCTTGTTCGACTACGTGCGCCGGGCCATGCCCATGCACGCACCCAAGTCGCTCAGCGATGACGAGGTCTACGCGCTCACGGCGCACCTGTTGCACCTGAACCGGCTCGTGCCGGCCGACGCGGTGATGAACCGCGAGACCTTGCCGCAGGTGGTGATGCCCGGGCTGGCTCGGACGCTCAATGCTTGGCCGACGGACCGCTGATCGACTTCAGCGTCTGCTTCGCCCCTCGACCAGACCGAGCCGTGCCCGGATGCGCGAGAGCGACACCGGCGATATGCCCAGGTAGCTGGCCACGTGGTGTTGAGGAATCTGTCTGACCAGATCGCCGTGCGTTTCCAGAAAGACCTGGTAGCGCGCTTCGGGTGGCAGGCTCAACAGCTCGGCCTCGCGCTGGGCCTGCTGCTGGAACACATGTCCCAAGGCTTCTTCCAGCACGCGGCCGATGTGCGCGAAGCGGCGCTGCCACGCCTGAAGGGTGCTGTAGGACAGCTCCACCACAACGACCGGCCCCAGCGCTTGCATGGCATAGGGGCTGGGCAGCGGCAGGGGCGGGACGCTGCCGGCAACCCAGTGTCCCGCCCCATGAAACGACCGGTTGCGTTCCGTGCCCTGCTCATTGAGGTAGAAGCAGCGGATCACACCACTGCGCAGTTGCCAGCAATGCCGGCTGGCCTCGCCAGCGCGTTGCAGCAGGCTACCTGCGGCGAAATCCCGGCGCGGCAGGGCCTGCCACTGCATGGCCAGTTCGGGCTCAGAGCGGATCAGCGCCTCCAGCAGCGGCGGTTGACAGACCGAGCAGTCGGTGATGCCGGGTGTTGTCACAACAGGTCGACCCGCTCGCGTCTATGGCTGCTCAGGCGCTCAGTCCGGCTCGCCCACCGGCACGCAACTGCAAAACAGGTTGCGGTCGCCGTAGACGTTGTCCACGCGGCCCACCGACGGCCAGTACTTGGTGTTGACCGCATGGCCGGACGCCACGGCGGCGACTTCGCGCGGGTAGGGGTGTGTCCAGTCGCTCTTGAGCACGCTGGCCGCGGTGTGCGGGGCGTTCTTCAGCGGGTTGTCGTCCCGCGGCCACTCGCCCTTTTCGATGCGGCGGATCTCCTCGCGGATGGCGATCATGGCGTCGATGAAACGGTCCAGCTCCTCGCGCGTCTCGCTCTCGGTCGGTTCGACCATCAGCGTGTTGGCCACCGGGAAGGACAGGGTGGGCGCGTGGAAGCCGTAGTCCATCAGGCGCTTGGCCACGTCCTCGGCCATCACGCCGCAGGTCTCCTTGAAGCCGCGCAGGTCCAGGATGCACTCGTGCGCCACATGGCCGTTGGCCGAGGCGTAGAGCGTGGGGTAGTGGTCGGCCAGGCGCTTGCTGATGTAGTTGGCCGAGAGGATGGCCGCTTCGGTCGCGTGCTTGAGGCCTTCGGCACCCATCATGCGGATGTACATCCAGCTGATGGGGAGCACGGCAGCATTCCCGAGTGGGGCTGCACTGACAGCACCCACGCCGCTTTCGATACCGCCGGTCTGGTGGCCCGGCAGGAAGGGTACGAGGTCGTCCACCACGCACACCGGACCGACGCCCGGGCCACCACCGCCGTGCGGGATGCAGAAGGTCTTGTGCAGGTTCAGGTGGCTCACGTCACCGCCGAACTCGCCCGGCGCGGCCACACCCACCAGCGCGTTCATGTTGGCGCCGTCCACATACACGCGGCCGCCGTGCTGGTGCACCATGGCGCACAGTTCCTTGACCGTGGTCTCGAACACGCCGTGCGTGCTGGGGTAGGTGATCATCACCGCGGCCAGGTTGGCACTGTGCTGTTCGCACTTGGCCTTGAGGTCGGCCATGTCCACGTTGCCGTTGTCATCGCACTTGGTCACCACCACGGTCATGCCCACCATCTGGGCGCTGGCGGGGTTGGTACCGTGGGCCGAGGAGGGTATCAGGCAGATGTTGCGGTGGCTCTCGCCGCGCGAGGCGTGCCAGCCCTGAATGGCCAGCAGGCCGGCGTATTCGCCCTGCGAACCGGCGTTGGGCTGCAGGCTGATGCCGGCGTAGCCCGTGGCCTGGCACAACCAGGCCCGCAACTGTTCGTCCAGCTCCTTGTAGCCCTGCAGCTGTTCGGCCGGGGCGAAGGGGTGCACGCCCGCAAACTCCGGCCAGGTGATGGGGATCATCTCGCTGGTGGCGTTGAGCTTCATGGTGCACGAACCCAGCGGAATCATGCTGCGGTCCAGCGCCAGGTCTTTGTCCGAGAGGCTGCGGATGTAGCGCAGCATGCCGGTCTCGCTGTGGTGGCTGTCGAACACCGGGTGCGTCATGTAGGCGCTGGTGCGGCGCAGTTCGGCCGGGATCAGCGGCTCCACGCCCTTCTCAAAAGCGTCGAGCGTGGGCATGACCTGGCCGTCCTGGGCGAACACGGACCACAGCAGCGCGATGTCCTCGCGCGTGGTGGTCTCGTCCAGCGACATGCTCACATACTCACCCCAGGACAGGCGCAGGTTGGCCCCCTTGGACAGGGCCTTGGCCACGATGGCCTTCGCCTGCGCAGCGTCGGTGGCCTTGACGGTCAGCGTGTCGAAGGCCGAATCGCTGGTCAGCGTGTGACCCAGTTGCTGCAGGCCACGCGCCAGCACGGCGGTGTAGCTGGCCACGCGCTGGGCGATGCGCTTGAGGCCTTGCGGGCCGTGGTACACCGCGTACATGCTGGCCACCACGGCCGGCAGCACCTGCGCCGTGCAGATGTTGGAGGTGGCCTTTTCGCGGCGGATGTGCTGCTCGCGCGTCTGCAGCGCCAGGCGGTAGGCCGGGTTGCCGTGCGTGTCCACGCTCACGCCGACCAGGCGACCGGGCAGGGAACGCTTGTACTCGTCGCGGCAGGCCATGTAGGCCGCGTGCGGGCCACCCGCACCCATGGGCATGCCAAAGCGCTGTGTGGTGCCGACCACGATGTCGGCGTCGAACTCGCCCGGCGGCACCAGCAGGGTCAGGGCCAGCAGGTCGGCCGCCACGATGAAGGCGGCGTGCTTGGCGTGAACCGCCTGCACGTCGGCGCGCAGGTCGTCGATGCGGCCACTGGTGGATGGGTACTGCACCAGCACGGCGAAGTAGTCGTCGCCCTTGAGTGCCTCAGTCCACTCGGCAGCCGAATTGGCCAGCAACACCCGCAGGCCCAGCGGCTTCGCACGCGTCTGGATCACCTCGATGGTCTGCGGATGGCAGTCACCGGCCACCACAAAGGTGTTGCCCTTGGCCTTGACCGAGCGCTTGGCCAGCGTCATGGCTTCGGCGGCGGCAGTCGCCTCATCCAGCATGGATGCGTTGGCAATGGCCATGCCGGTGAGGTCGGTCACCATGGTCTGGAAGTTGACCAGGGCTTCCATGCGGCCCTGCGAGATCTCGGCCTGGTAGGGCGTGTAGGCGGTGTACCAGGCCGGGTTCTCCAGGACGTTGCGCAGGATCACACCCGGTGTGTGGGTGCCGTAGTAGCCCTGGCCGATGAAGCTCTTGAAGACTTTGTTCTTGGCTGCGATGGCCTTGAGCTCGGCCAGTGCTGCGGCTTCGGTGGTTGCGGGCGGCAGGTCCATGCCGGCACTGCGGGCGATGCTGCTCGGCACGATGGAGTCGATCAGCGCGCGGCGCGAGGCCTCGCCGATGACCGACAGCATGTGGGCTTCATCGGCTTCGCTGACGCCGATGTGGCGGGCGATGAACTCGCTGGCGTTTTCGAGTTCACCCAGGGATTTGACGGAAGGCATCAGCATGGCGGCAGGCTCCGGGCAGCAGGATCAGGCGTTGGCGGAGAAGGCGGTGTAGGCGGTCTCGTCCAGCAGGGCGTCCAGTTGCGACGCGTCTGAGAGTTTGACCTTGAAGAACCAGCCGGCACCCAGCGGGTCGCTGTTGGCCAGCGACGGGTCGGCACGCAAGGCCTCGTTGACCTCGGTGATTTCACCGCTGATCGGCATGTAGACATCGGCTGCGGCCTTGACCGACTCGACCACCCCGGCCACATCCTTCTGGGCAAAAGTCTTGCCCACCTCGGGCAGGTCCACGAACACCACGTCGCCCAGGGCGTCCTGCGCGTGGTGGGTGATGCCGACGGTGGCAACGTCGCCGTCAACGGTGATCCATTCGTGGTCTTCGGTGTACTTGGTGGTCATGGTGGGCTCCGGAAAAAGGATGGGAAGAAGGTGAGAACGTCAGGCGGCGCAGGGGCTCATCCCCGGTAATAGCGGTTCGGTACGAAAGGCATGGGCGCAACTTCCATCGGCACGGCCTTGCCGCGCACCAGCGCCTGGATGCGGGAGCCGACGGCGGCGAACTCGGGTTTCACATAACCCATGGCCACCGGCTTGTCGGCGCTGGGGCCGAGCAGGCCGCTGGTGACTTCGCCAATGGTCTCGCCCTCCAGGCTCTGTAGCTCGGTGTGCTCGCGCACCGGCACGCGCTCCAGCGCAACCAGACCCACACGCTTGCGGGTCTGCGCCTCGGAGCCGTCCAGCTGGGCCAGCACCCGGTCGGCGCCGGGAAAACCGCCAGCCCGTTCGCCGCCAGTCCGCCGCACCTTCTGCATGGCCCAGTTCAGGCCGGCTTCAACCGGGGTGGTGGTGGTGTCGATGTCATTGCCATACAGGCACAGACCCGCCTCCAGGCGCAGCGAATTGCGCGCACCCAGGCCGATGGGCTTGACTTCCGGCTGGGCCAGCAGGGCGCGGGCAAACGCGTTGGCGCTATCGGCCGGCAGTGAAATCTCGAAGCCGTCCTCACCGGTGTAGCCACTGCGCGTGACGTACAGATCGGCCCCGTTCCAGGTGGCGGGCATGCCCGTCATGAACACCAGGTGCTCGACCCCGGGCAGCAGGCGCTGCAGTGCACTGACGGCCAGCGGGCCTTGCAGGGCCAGCAGGGCGCGGTCGAATTGCGGGGTGACGGTGCAGCGCTTGCCGATGCGCTCGACGATATGGGCCAGATCACCGTGCTTGCAGGCGCCGTTGACGATGACGAACAGGTCCCCACCGTTTTCGACATCGCGATTGACGAACATCAGGTCGTCGATGATGCCGCCCTGGTCGTTGAGCAGCAGGCCGTAACGCTGCTTGTTCACGCCCAGGCCAATGACGTCGACCGGCATCAGGCTTTCGAAGGCGGCCGCAGCCTCGGGGCCGGACAGGGTCAGCTGGCCCATGTGCGATACGTCGAACAGGCCGGCGCTGCTGCGGGTGTGGTGGTGCTCCTGCAGCACGCCCATGGGGTACTGCACAGGCATGGCGTAGCCGGCAAAGGGCACCAGGCGCGCGCCAAGTTCAAGGTGCAGGGCGTGCAGTGGCGTCTGGAGGAGGTCGTTCAGGCTGGACATGGCAAAGAGGAATGAGGGCAGAGCCCGCCGATGCCATGGCCGCAGCGGGGCAACACGGTGCATCCGTGCGCTGCCCCCCTGTCCGCTTTACCTGAGAGATTCGCGCGGGCGATGCCGCACTTGCTCCTTCGGTGGGCTGCCTTGGAGGCAACCTCTCTCCAGTGGGGGACACCCCCTTGCGGAGGTGTTTGCCAGTCCTTTTGCCTGAGCGTTCAGGGTCGACTGGGTGACCGCCTGCGCCTTCGGCGGCTGCCCGGTGGGCAGCGCTCTCCTGACGAGGCAGATTCTAACGGGTGGGCGATGGCTCCCGCCACCCGTATTTCAAACTGGCGCCGGAGCTCCGTAGCGCAGACCGTCTCCAGCAGGCACTGCTGCCTCAGGCAACACCACAGGTGGGCGCACCCGGACGCGAGGGCTCAGCCATGCTGCAGGCTGTGCAGACGCTGGCGCACCTGCTGCAGGTGCTCACGCAGTGTGTACCAGCGGTCGGCATACCGGTCGGGCAGCTCGATCGACATGACCTCCCGTTCGAGCTGGTTCAGACGCAAGGCGTGCCGCTGCAGCTGGGCGGGTGTGCGCGGTTGGGCGCGGACCAGTTCATCTTCGAGAAACTTGAGTTCGCCATAGTGGTGTTGCAGATGGGCCTCGGCACGCCAGTCCAGGTAGCGCGGCGCACGGCGCAGAACGAGTCCGCCCAGCAGGCAGATCGGCAGCAGCGCATACCACATCAGCTCGGCCCACTGGGCCACACCAAAGGGCAACAGCCGCTCCATCCAGGGGCGGTGCCCCTGGAACATCTTCTCTGCGATCGGCGAGACAGGAAAGCTGCTGCCCAGCAGCGTCGGGTATGCCCCCCGGTCCTCCAGGAAGCCCGACATCACGTGCAGCTCGCCCGCAACATCCAGCAGCGCACGCTGGAGGGCCGGGTGCAGGTCCGGTCGAACCAGCAGGTGCGTCAATGTGACCATGGTGGGCAGGTCAGCGGGGGGCAGGTTGCTGCGCAATTCGATCACGCCCTGTGGCATCACGATGGACCGCAGACGCGGTTCTCGCGTGGCCAGCAGACCGGCCCGCTCCACACCGAGCAGGCCAACGTGGTCGAGCCTTGCCAATTCCGAGGCGGTCTGGGAATCGCCGCCGGCCACATGCACCACCGCATCGACCTGACCCGAGTCCAGGGCCGCCACCGCGGCCTCGCCGACGTCTTCGGTGAAACTGACTTCGTGGGGCTCGATGCCCACATGCCGCAGCAGCAGTTCGGCCGCCTGGCGGTTGGACGATCGGGGCACCGACGCGGCGATGCGCCTTCCCCTCAGCTGCGCCAGCCCACCGATGTCCTGACGCGCGAAGACCCAGACAATTTCATGCCCAATGACCGCCAACGCCTGCGCCTGGGGAAAGTCGGGGGCATAGAGACCCTGGGCGAAGGTCACATCCACGCCATCGCTACCGCGGGCCAGTCGCTCCAGCGGCGACTGGGGCCGGTCATGGGCCACGATATCCACGGTAATGCCCATGCGCTCCAGCCGCATGGCATAGGCGCGGGCCAGTGCCAGGTAGCTGCTCTGGCCGGGTCCCGTGCCGATCTGCACCCGCTGGGGTGGCAAGGGTTGCCAGACGAACAGCGCCAAGCCCAGCAAGCCGCCGAGCAGCAACAGCAGGGGCAGGTAGACCAGTGCCCAGCGGCGACGGTACAGAGGCAGGAACTTCATCGTCCGCGAAACTCCACCACGCGCTGGCGGACGAAGTCGATGTGCTGGCGCAGCGTGTACCAGCGCTCGACGATCTCGGGGGGCACCTGTGCCTTTGCCAGGGCCTCTTCCATGGCGTTGAGGCGGCCATGGATGCGGCTCAGATCCATACCGCCCACGTTGACACTGTTGTTGGCCAGGTCGTTCTCGATGAACTTGAGCTCACCATACCAACGGGTCACGCGGCGCTCCAGCCGCCAGCGCAACAGCGCGGGCACCAGGCTCCAGGCGAGCAACAGCAGCAGCAGGGTGGGCACGCCGATCACCAGCAGCCGCTGGACGATTTGCGCCCACCAGAAGGGCAGCACCGACTCCAGGCCGTTCAAACCCTGACTGAGCACCTCGCGCGCCTGCGGCGCCGTCGGAAAGTCGCTCAGGCGCAAGGCCGGGAATTCACCAGCCACGTGGAAAGGCCCTGCATCCCTGTGGACCTCCATGGCCACCGCGGTGGCCAAGCGTTTGAGCGCGGGGTCCAGATCCTGGCGCACCAGTAGGTGGGTCGGTGTGGTCAGCACCGTGGTGTCAGTGGGGGGCTTGCCGTCCCCCAGGCTGTCCTGCGCCAGCAATCGGTTCTGCAGGAAGTTGTTGCGCTCAGACAGAACCAGGGTGCGTTGCAACTGGGCCAGTTGAATGGCCGGTTGGTCCAGCAAGGCGCTGACACCCGGGGCCAGCGGCGATGCCACCATGAACACCGCATCGATGTCTCCGCGCAGCAAGGCGTCACAGGCCGCCTCGCCGCTGTGCTCCGCCCAGGTCAACGCATCGAGCGGCACGCCCAGTTGCCGCAGCAGTCGCTGCAGCATGGCGCGGTGCCCACTGCCTTCAGGGCCCGCCGCCACCCTCAGACCGACCAGATGCTCCAGCGAGCGAATACGCGGCGCCAGGCTGAACAGCCACAACACCTCGGTGTCGACGCTGGCCAAGGTCTGCACCACCGGAATTCCGATCGGCTCTCCGGTGGCCGACGACCAGCCAAACCCGCCCTGCACCAGCGCCAGATCGGTGGTCGGGGGTGTCGATTGCAGGCGCTTGAGGTTTTCTGCCGATCCTGGCGATGTCTGGACCTCCAATTGCACGCCGTGCCGGGCGAACGCATCCCTGTAGCGCAAGGCGTGTCGATGGTAGGCGCCATCGGCCAAAGCCGTGCTGATGGTCAACTGTGACGGTGGCATGGGGTACAGCCGCCACCAGAGCAGCATGGCCATGGCGCCCGCCAGCAAGGCCAGTGGCAGGTGGATCAGCATCCAGCGTTGTCGGTAGAGGTAGGCGGAGGTCATGGTCGGCCGTCACAGGCGCTACAAGCATAGGGGATTTGTAAGCCTTTGCAATGTGCTTCCCATCGCCTTCGTCGCTTGTTCCGACCGGTCAGCAGACCAGGAACAAAAAAAAGCCGCCCGAAGGCGGCTGGCCAGTTTGGCCGGGTCACATGCCCGCGTAGTTCGGTCCGCCGCCACCCTCGGCGGTGACCCAGACGATGTTCTGCGTCGGGTCCTTGATGTCGCAGGTCTTGCAATGCACGCAGTTCTGCGCGTTGATGACCAGCTGGTCCTCGCCGTCCTTGTTGACGAACTCGTACACCCCAGCCGGGCAATAGCGGCTCTCGGGACCAGCGTACCTGGCCAGATTCACCTTGACCGGCACATCGGCATCCTTGAGCGTCAGGTGGGCCGGCTGGTTCTCCTCGTGGTTGGTGTTGGAGACAAACACGCTGGAGAGCCGGTCGAAGGTGATCACGCCGTCCGGTTTCGGGTAGCTGATCTTGGGGCACTCGGCCGCGGGCTTCAGCTTGGTGTGGTCCTTCACCGTGTTGTGTATGGTCCACGGCGGCGATTTCACGCCGACCTTGGGCAGGAACCAGTGCTCCACCCCGGTCATGAGCTTGCCCATCAGGGGGCTCTTCTTGAACCAGTTCTTGAAGTTGCGGTAGGTCCAGAGCTCTTCGTGCAGCCAGCTTTTCTCGAACCGCTGCACAAAACCCGTCAGCTCGTCGCCCTGGCGGCCAGCGGTCACAGCTTCGTAGGCCGCTTCGGCGCACAGCATGCCACTCTTGATGGCCGCGTGGCTGCCCTTGATGCGCGCAGCGTTGAGGAAACCGGCATCACAGCCGACCAGCGCGCCACCGGGGAACACGGTCTTCGGCAGGGCCTGAGGCGTGCCGTTGTTCAGCGCACGGGCGCCATAGCCCAGGCGCTTGCCGCCTTCGATGTGGGCCTTGATGCTCGGGTGCGTCTTCCAGCGTTGCATCTCCTCGAACGGGCTCAGCCAGGGGTTCTGGTAATCCAGACCGATGACATAACCCAGTGTGACCTTGTTGCCCTCCAGGTGGTAGAGGAAGCCGCCGCCGAAGGTGTCGTCGCCCAGCGGCCAGCCGGCGGTGTGCACCACCAGACCGGGCTTGGCCTTCTCGGCCGGGATCTCCCACAGCTCCTTGATACCGATGGCAAAGGTCTGCGCGTCCCTGCCTTCGTCCAGCTTGAATCTGGCGATCAGCTGCTTGCCCAGGTGACCGCGGGCGCCCTCGGCAAACACGGTGTACTTGCCGTGCAGCTCCATGCCGATCTGGAACGCATCGGAGGGCTCACCGTCCTTGCCGACGCCCATGTTGCCGGTGGCCACACCCTTGACCGAACCGTCGTCGTGGTAGAGCACCTCGGCGGCGGTGAAGCCCGGGAAGATCTCCACACCCAGCGCTTCGGCCTGCTCGCCCAGCCACTTGGTTACCGCGCCCAGGCTGATGACATAGCAGCCATCGTTGTGGAAGTTGCGCGGCATCAGCCAGTCGGGGGTGCGTTGTGCACCGGTTTCGCTCAGCACCAGCAGGTCATCGCCTGTGACGGGCTGGTTCAGCGGGGCCCCCAGCTCCTTCCAGTTCGGGAACAGCTCGGTGATGGCCCTGGGGTCCATCACGGCACCCGAGAGGATGTGCGCACCCGGTTCGGAGCCTTTTTCCAGCACCACCACCGAGACATCCTGGCCCTTCTCGGCGGCCAGCTGCTTCAGGCGGATGGCCGTGGACAGCCCGGCCGGGCCGCCACCGACCACGATCACGTCGTACTCCATCGCTTCGCGGGGACCGAACTGGGCCAGGATTTCGTCTTGTGTCATGGGGGCTCTCGCTGATAATGGTTTCTGCGACGGTGCCGATCAAGGTGCACCGGCGGGAGGGTCGGGCTGCATTGTATGCGGTCCGTCCAAAAAAACGAACGACCGTGCTAATTTGAAGACCTGAGGAGATTATCCCGTGTCATACCAGATCGACCTCTCGGGCCGTGTCGCCCTGATTACCGGTGCTTCGGGTGGGCTGGGCGAACAGTTTGCCAAGACGATGGCCAGGGCCGGTGCCGCCGTGGTGCTGGCCAGCCGTCGCACCGACCGCCTGATGGCCCTGCGGGCCCACATCGAGGCCGAGGGCGGCGACGCCCACGTGGTGGCGCTCGACGTGACCGACATTGCCTCCATCAAGGCGGCCATTGCCCACGCGGAGACCGAGGTGGGACCGATCGACATCCTGGTCAACAACTCCGGCGTCAGCACCACCCAGCGTCTGCAGGACGTGACCGAGGAGGACTACGACTTCGTGCTCGACACCAACACCAAGGGGGCCTTCTTCACCGCGCAGGAGGTGGCCAAGCGCATGCTGGCCCGGGCCAAGGGCCAGGCCCCCGGCACCTGGGTGGGTGGCCGCATCATCAACATCGCCTCGATGGCCGGCTTGCGGGTCTTGCCCCAGATCGGCATCTACTGCATGAGCAAGGCAGCCGTGGTGCACATGACCAAGGCCATGGCCACCGAGTGGGGGCGTTTTGGCATCAACGTCAACGCCATCTGCCCGGGCTACATCGACACCGAGATCAACCACCACCACTGGCAGACCGAGCAGGGCCAGAAGCTGATCCAGATGCTGCCGCGCAAGCGGGTCGGTCACCCGGCCGACCTGGATGTCGTGTTGCTCATGCTGGCCAGCAACGAGAGCCATTTTGTCAACGGAGCGGTGATTGCAGCAGACGACGGTTTCGGCGCCTGATCGGGTTTTGCCCCCCGGAATGGGGGCGGGTGTGGCCGCCGGTCTGGCGGCCGGTGCGCTCTGGGGCACCACCTTCGTCGCACCGCTCGTGGCGCCGGGCTTCACATCGGTGGACT
Organism: Burkholderiales bacterium; assembly: GCA_030604135.1. Lineage (GTDB taxonomy): Bacteria > Pseudomonadota > Gammaproteobacteria > Burkholderiales > Burkholderiaceae_C > Hydrogenophaga. The sequence continues at coordinate 80,316 of JAUVWL010000017.1, forward strand.
ACACCGCCGGGCGGTTCATGGCCTGTGGTCTGTTTGCGCTGGCCTGGCTGCTCTGGCAGACCTGGCGCAGTTCACCGGCATTGCGGCGGCATCTGTGGCCCGCGGCGGGCCAGGCGCGTGCGGCCGTGGGCCTGAGCGTGCTGGGCTACACCGGCTACTACCTGTTGCTGGTCTACGGCATCTCCGATGCCGGTGCCGCCGTGCCCGCCCTGATCATCGGCACCTTGCCTCTCTGGATGATGCTGCTGGGCAAGCCGGAGCAGATGCGCTGGTCTGCTCTGGGCCCGGGCCTGGTCCTGACCGCCGGCGGCATGGCCTTGATGCTGGCGGTCACGGCCGATGAGGTGCAGACAGGCGGCCACGGCCACTTCTGGCGCGGTGTGCTGCTGGCCACGGCGGCCATGCTCAGCTGGCTGGCTTTCGGCCTGCTGAATGCACGCTGGCTCAAGGCGCACGGCCAGGTCCGATCGACCGCCTGGGCCAATTGGCTCGGTCTGGCGGCCGGGCTGGGAGGTCTGGGCCTCTGGCTGCTCTGGGGTACGCCCATGGGCGAGTTGGTGTCCCGGCCGGGCTTCGGCCTGTTCCTGCTGGTGTGTGCCTTCACCGGCATCGGTTCGGCCTGGGTGGCCGCCGTGCTGTGGAACGTGGCAAGCCGTCGCCTAAGCGCCAGCCTGGCAGGGCAGCTCGTCGTCAGTGAGACCGTCTTCGCGCTGCTCTACGCCTTTGCATGGAGTGGCGCCTGGCCGGCACCGGCGCAGTTCATGGCCTGTCTGTTGTTTGTGGCAGGCATACTGGCCTCCATCCGCGCCCACCGATGAAGCCTGGTGCCTCATGCCACACCGCATTCATGCTTCGTCATCCCCGCGAATGCGGGAGTCCACCCAAGGCCTCTGAACTGCCATGAAACTCGATCTGCCTGAAAGCAAGAAGCTGGTTCACACCATCGTGGTCCCCATCCGCTGGGGAGACATGGACGCCATGGGGCACGTCAACAACACCCTGTACTTTCGTTACATGGAGATTGCCCGGCTGGACTGGTTCTTCGGCCTGGGCCTGCCGGCCGATCCGAAGGGTGAAGGCCCGGTCATCGTCAATGCCTTCTGCAACTTCATCCGGCAGTTCGAGTTTCCAGGCGACGTGCTGGTGAAGACCTATGTCGGGTCCATGGGCCGCACCTCCTTCGACACCTACCACGAGATGCTGCGCACCGACGACCCCGACACGGTCTACGCCAGCGGCGGCGCTACCGTGGTCTGGGTTGATTTCCCCAGGCAGAAATCGGTGCCCATGTCCGAAGGGGCCAGGGCCCTCATCGAAGGTGCCGGTCACCCGCCGTTGCTGGGGCGCTGATCGACAGAATTCAGCGCTGCATCTTACTTTTGCTTAGGTACCCGCCCCATCAGGTAGAACTCCGGATTGGGCGTCATGCCGCTGAAGCTGGCCATGCGGTTGGACAGGCCGAAGAAGGCGGTGATGGCAGCAATGTCCCAGGCGTCCTCATCAGAAAAGCCGTGTGCGTGCAAGGCATCAAAGTCGGCGTCGTCGATCTCATCCGAGCGCAGGCAGACCTTCATGGCGAAGTCCAGCATGGCCCGCTGGCGCGGTGTGATGTCGGCCTTGCGGTAGTTGACAGCCACCTGGTCGGCCACCAGCGGTTTCTTCTCGTAGATGCGCAAGATGGCGCCATGGGCCACCACGCAGTACAGGCAGTGGTTGGCGGCGCTGGTGGTGGTGACGATCATTTCGCGGTCACCCTTGCTCAGACCTGAAGTGCGCCCGACGGTCTCGGGAGTCATCAGGGCGTCGTGGTAGGCGAAGAAGGCTCGCCATTCGGCCGGCCTGCGGGCCAGGGCCAAGAACACGTTGGGCACAAAGCCGGCCTTTTCCTGCACCTCCAGCACCTTGGCCTTGATGTCCTCGGGCAGCTGGTTCAGGTCGGGCAGGGGATAGCGGTTCTGGCTCATGGTGTTGGTCTCCTATCAGGTTCTGTCGGGCTGTACAGCTTATCCTCTTGCCTGGAACCATCCCTGACACATGGAGAACAGCATGCAGGACGAACAATACCAACGGGGTCTGGCCACCCGTCGCGAAGTCATGGGCGACGCCTTTGTCGATCGCGCCCTGGGCAGCGTCACCCCGTTCACCCAGCCAATCCAGGACCACATCTCGCGCGCCGCCTGGGGCGACGTCTGGCAGCGCGAGGGTCTGGATCGCAAGACCCGCAGCCTGATCACTGTGGCCATGCTCACCGCCCTTGGCAAGCAGCACGAGCTCAAGGGGCATGTGCGAGGCGCGCTGAACAACGGCGCCACGGCGCAGGAAATCCAGGAAGTGCTGCTGCATGCCGCCGTCTACTGTGGCGTGCCGACTGCGGTCGAGGCCTTCCGGACCGCCGCCGAAGTGGTCGAAACCCCTGCCGGCTGAACCTATTCCTTCAACCTTGTCCGGAGTCATTCACATGAACAAGCAACCCCAAGTTCTTCGCCGCACACTGCTGATGGCGGTCGCCCTCGGGCTGGCCGGCCTGCAGGGCATGGCCCATGCGCAGTCGACCACCCGACTCATGGTGGGCTTCCCGGCCGGCGGCGGCACCGACGCCATCGCCCGCATCCTGGCCGAGCCGCTGCAGGCCGAACTGGGCACCCCCGTGGTGGTCGAGAACAAGGCGGGAGCGGGGGGCCAGATCGCCGCGCAGGCCCTGAAGATGGCCGCGCCCGATGGCCACACGCTGTTCCTCAGCCACGATCACAGTGTGACCATCCTGCCCATGGTCATGAAGAACCCCGGCTTTGATCCGGCCAGGGATTTTGTCCCGGTCGCCGGCTTCGCTACCTTCGTCAACGCCATCGCGCTGTCCGGCGGCACGCCGGCCACCAGCTTCAAAGGCTATGTGGACTGGGTGCGTCAGCAGGGCGGGGGCAAAGGTGCGGTCGGCATCCCGGCGCCGGCATCGGTGCCCCAGTTTCTGGTGCAGGAGATCGCCAAGAAGAACGGGCTGGACCTGGTGGCCGCGCCCTACCGCGGCAGCGCACCCATGGTGACCGACATGCTGGGCAACCAGATCGCCGCCGGGGTCGGCTCGGTTCCCGACTTCATTGAAAACCACAAGGCGGGCAAGATCCGCGTCGTGGCGGTCATGGGCACCCAGCGCCAGGCGGCCATGCCGGATGTGCCGACCTTTGCTGAGCTTGGCCTGTCAGGCTTTGAAGAAATTCCCTACTATGGTGTGTTCGCGCCGGCCGGCACGCCCAAGGCCACCCTGGACAAACTCTCGGCCGCCATCCAGAAGGCCATTGCCCTGCCCGAGGTGAAAGACAAGCTCACCGCCATGGGCCTGACCGTCGGGTTCATGAGCGGCGAGCAACTGGCCGCTCGCGAAAAGGCCTATGCCCAGGTCTGGTCCAGAATCATCAAGGACAGCGGTTTCCAGCCACAGTGAACTGGCTGCCCCCACGCTCCGCCGCTGCGCGGGTCGCTGCCCCCCGAGGGGGCTGACCTTGCTCGGGGCGGCCCTTCGCTGTGGTCCTGACTGCCCCCACGCTCCGCCGCTGCGCGGGTCGCTGCCCCCCGAGGGGGCTGACCTTGCTCGGGGCGGCCCTTCGCTGTGGTCCTGACTGCCCCCACGCTCCGCCGCTGCGCGGGTCGCTGCCCC
>JAUVWL010000036.1 GCA_030604135.1 Burkholderiales bacterium
AGTTCTACTTCCGTACCACCGACGTGACCGGCTCGATCGAGCTGCCCGAAGGCAAGGAAATGGTGATGCCGGGTGACAACGTGTCGATCACCGTCAAGCTGATCGCCCCGATCGCCATGGAAGAAGGCCTGCGTTTTGCCATCCGCGAAGGCGGCCGCACCGTCGGCGCCGGCGTCGTGGCCAAGATCATCGAGTAATCCCTGGCAACAGGGTGAATGTTCCGTAGGGGTATAGCTCAATTGGCAGAGCGTCGGTCTCCAAAACCGAAGGTTGGGGGTTCGATTCCCTCTGCCCCTGCCACCTGACCCGAAGCCGGCTCGATCCGGTCCGTTTCAAGTGGCCAACAAGCCCACCGAAGTCCTCGGGACCTCTGGTGGGCTTGCGTGTCTCAAGCTTCGGTCTGTCAGACGCGCGTTTTTCTCGCAAAGTACCGTATGGCCTCATCTGATGTAGAAACCGTCCAGTCGGGCGCCGACAAGGCCAAAATGGCCGCGGCGGCCGTTCTTGCGCTGGGCGGCTTCGTCGCTTATTTCCTGCTGACGCCCCAGGGCGCACTGGCCCAGTGGGGTGCTCTGCTCGTCTGTCTGGGGCTGGGTGCGGTGGTCTTTCTGACGTCTGAACCCGGCCGTCAATTGCTTGCGTTCTGGCGCGACTCCTGGCGCGAGGTCAAGAAGGTGGTCTGGCCGGCCCGCAAGGAGGCCATCCAGATGACCGCCTACGTGTTCGCCTTCGTGTTTGTGATGGGCCTGTTTCTGTGGCTCACCGACAAGACCCTGGAGTGGGTGTTCTTCGATCTGATTCTGGGGTGGAGATAAGATGACCGAGCAGAACGCGACCGACGCCAAAGACATCGGCACGCCGACCGAAGGCATGCGCTGGTATGTCGTGCACGCCTATTCCGGGATGGAAAAGGCGGCTGAGCGCAACATCATCGAACGCATCAATCGCGCCGGCATGCAGCACAAGTTCGGCCGCATCCTGGTGCCCACCGAAGAGGTGGTCGAGGTCAAGAATGGCCAGAAGCGGACCACCGAGCGCAAGTTCTTCCCGGGTTATGTGCTGGTCGAGATGGTCATGGACGACGAGACCTGGCACCTGGTCAAGCACACCAACAAGGTGACCGGCTTTGTGGGCGGCGCACGCAACCGCCCGGCCCCGATCTCCGAGGAAGACGTTCAGAAGATCGTCAACCAGATGCAGGAAGGCACCGACAAGCCCCGGCACAAGGTGGAGTTCATCACAGGTGAATACGTCCGGGTCAAGGAAGGTCCGTTCACCGACTTCAACGGCACGGTCGAAGAGGTCAATTACGAGAAGAACAAACTGCGCGTGTCGGTGACCATTTTTGGTCGGGCCACGCCGGTCGAGCTGGAATTCAGCCAGGTCGAGAAGACCTGACGCATCGGCCGACCTGAATGTATCGGGTCACAGGCGGTTCAACCCGGCGCCAGTGACCATCATTCCTCCGGGTTTCAAGCGCGAGGAGGCCGTCCCTGTGGCGGCCGACTGTACTCGCAGGAGCTAAAACATGGCGAAGAAAATCGTCGGCTTCATCAAGCTGCAGGTGCCAGCTGGTAAGGCCAACCCCTCTCCCCCGATCGGTCCGGCGCTGGGTCAGCGCGGTCTGAACATCATGGAGTTCTGCAAGGCGTTCAACGCCCAGACCCAGGGCGTCGAGCCCGGTCTGCCGCTGCCGGTGGTGATCACCGCTTTCGCGGACAAGAGCTTCACTTTCATCATCAAGACCCCACCGGCGACGACCCTCATCAAGAAGGCCATCAAGCTGGACAAGGGTTCTCCGGTGCCCAACAAGCAGAAGGTCGGCAAGATCACCCGCACCCAGCTGGAAGAAATCGCCAAGACCAAAATGAAAGACATGACCGCTGCCGATGTTGACGCAGCCGTCAAGACCATCGCCGGCTCTGCCCGTTCGATGGGCGTGATCGTGGAGGGCGTGTGACATGGCCAAACTGACCAAAAAACAGAAAGCCTTCGAAGGCAAGGTGGACAGCAACAAGCTGTACCCGCTGACAGACGCGCTGGCGATCGTCAAGGAGTGCGCCAACGCCAAATTCGATGAATCCATCGACGTCGCCATCCAGCTCGGCATCGACGCACGCAAGTCGGACCAGGTGGTGCGTGGCGCGGTCGTGATGCCCAACGGCACCGGCAAGACCAAGCGCGTGGCTGTGTTCGCCCAGGGCGCCAAGGCTGAAGAAGCCAAGGCCGCTGGCGCCGACGTGGTCGGCATGGACGACCTGGCCGCTGACGTGAAGGCCGGCAAGATGGACTTCGACGTGGTGATCGCCTCGCCCGATGCCATGCGCGTGGTTGGTACCCTGGGTCAGATCCTGGGCCCGCGCGGCCTGATGCCCAACCCCAAGGTGGGCACCGTGACCCCGGATGTGGCCACCGCCGTGAAGAACGCCAAGGCCGGTCAGGTGCAGTTCCGCGTCGACAAGGCCGGCATCGTGCACGGCACGATCGGCCGCCGTTCCTTCGAGGCCGACAAGCTCCAGGGCAACCTGGTGGCCCTGCTCGATGCGCTGAACAAGGCCAAGCCGGCCACCAGCAAGGGTGTCTACCTGCGCAAAGTGGCTGTGTCGTCGACCATGGGTGTGGGTGTCCGCGTGGACATGCAGACCATCTCGGCGTAATCGCAAGAGAAATTCGGGCCGGCCCGCGGGTCTGTCCGGGTGTGGTGGGTCCGCCCGCTGGCCGTCAGGCTGGCAGGTGGGGCCATCCAAGACCGCTGGTGTCAAGGGCCTGCAAGGGCTCACGACTTAATCGAAGAAAGCCAGCGCAGATGGCGATCCCGCTGCAGATGGAATCCATTCCTGAACAGTTGGTCGCTGCAAGAAGGTGTGCCGAAGGTCATCCGACCCGAGGCACTTTTTAAGGAGTAGACCTTGAGTCTGAATCGCAGTGAGAAAGAAGCGGTCATTTCCGAAGTGACCAGCCTCGCCGCCAAAGCTCAGACGCTCGTGATGGCGGAATACCGCGGCATCACGGTCGCTGCCATGGACCAGCTGCGCGTCAGCGCCCGCAACAGCGGTGTGAGCCTGAGTGTTCTGAAGAACACCCTGGCCCGCCGTGCGGTCGCCGGCAGCAGCTTTGAAGTGGCAGCCGACCAGATGACCGGTCCGCTGATCTATGGCTTCTCTGAAGACGCCGTCGCCGCCGCCAAGGTGGTGGCCGACTTCGCGAAAACCAACGACAAGCTGGTGATTCGTGGTGGTGTCTTCAGCGGCAAAGCCCTGGATGTCGACGGCGTCAAGCAGCTGGCCAGCATTCCCTCCAAGGAAGTGCTGCTGGCCCAGTTGTGTGGCTTGCTCATGTCGCCGATCTCCCGCACCGCTGTGGTGCTGGGTGCCCTGGCGGCCAAAAAAGGCGAAGGCGCTGCCGAACCGGCAGCAGAGGCCGCCGCAGCCTGATCGGCGCGGTGAGTTCGTTTAACCAATTGTTAGGAAATCAAAATGGCATTCGATAAAGACGCATTTCTGACGGCGCTGGACAGCATGACCGTCATGGAACTCAACGACCTGGTCAAGGCCATCGAAGAGAAGTTCGGCGTGTCCGCCGCCGCCATGGCCGCTCCGGCCGCTGGTGGTGCCGCCGCCGGTGCTGCTGCTGCTGAAGAGAAGACCGAGTTCAACGTGGTCCTGACCGAAGCCGGCGCCAACAAGGTGTCCGTCATCAAGGCCGTGCGTGAAATCACCGGTCTGGGTCTGAAGGAAGCCAAGGACCTGGTCGACGGCGCGCCGAAGAACGTCAAGGAAGGCATTGCCAAGGCCGACGCCGAAGCTGCCGTCAAGAAGCTGGTGGAAGCCGGCGCCAAGGCCGAGCTCAAGTAATTCGGTTCTGGTCAAGGGCTGGAGCGCTCGAAAGGGCCTCCAGCCTTTGGTGCTTTCAGAGCACACCCGAAAACCGGCTGGAAACCTGCTCCATCCGCCTTTCGAGTGTCTTCTGATCCCGACTGCAGAAGACCACTTGGTTCGGGCCTGTGTGCAACGCATGGGCCGTCCGCCATCGGCAGGTAGTGGCCTGCCGCCAAGTCTGCCGCGTGCGCGGCACGACAGTCGCCGAAGACCTCAAGCCCGGAGATCTCATGGCATCCGCATCCAATTATTCCTACACCGAACGCAAGCGCATCCGCAAGAGCTTTGGCACGCGCGAGAACGTGCTGACGATTCCGTACCTGCTGCAGATGCAGAAGGACGCTTACACCGCCTTCCTGCAGGCAGACCTGGCCCCCAGGAAGCGCACCGACGAAGGCCTGCAGGCGGCCTTCAACGCCGCATTCCCCATCGTCTCGCACAACGGCTTCGTCGAGATGAAGTTCGTCGAGTACAACCTGGCCAAGCCGGCTTTCGACGTGCGTGAGTGCCAGACCCGGGGTCTGACCTTCGCCTCGGCCGTGCGCGCGCGCGTGCAGCTGATCATCTATGACCGCGAATCGTCCACGCCGCAGTCCAAGGTGGTCAAGGAAGTCAAGGAGCAAGAGGTCTACATGGGCGAAGTGCCCCTGATGACCGAGAAAGGCTCCTTCATCATCAACGGCACCGAGCGTGTCATCGTGTCGCAGCTGCACCGCTCACCCGGTGTCTTCTTCGAGCACGACAAGGGCAAGACGCACAGCTCGGGCAAGCTGCTGTTCTCGGCCCGCATCATTCCCTACCGCGGATCCTGGCTGGACTTCGAATTCGATCCGAAGGACGTGCTGTTCTTCCGCGTCGACCGCCGCCGCAAGATGCCGGTCACGATCCTGCTCAAGGCCATCGGCCTGACACCGGAAACCATCCTGGCCAACTTCTTCGTCAACGACCACCTGCGCCTGATGGACAGCGGCGCGCAGATGGCTTTCGTGCCCGAGCGCCTGCGTGGCGAGGTGGCCCGTTTCGACATCACCGACAAGTCGGGCAAGGTGGTGGTGGCCAAGGACAAGCGCATCACGGCGCGGCATACACGCGAGCTCGAGCAGTCGGGCACCACCCACATCAGCGTGCCGGAAGACTTCCTGCTCGGCCGCGTGGTGGCCAAGAACATCGTCGATCCGGACACCGGTGAAATCATCGCCAAGGCCAACGACGAGCTGACCGAAACCCTGCTGAAGAAGCTGCGCTCGGCCGGCATCCAGGACCTGCCCTGCATCTACACCAACGAACTCGACCAGGGCGCCTACATCAGCCAGACGCTGCGCATCGACGAGACCGCCGACGAGTTCGCTGCCCGCGTGGCGATCTACCGCATGATGCGCCCTGGCGAGCCGCCGACCGAGGACGCGGTCCAGGCCCTGTTCCACCGCCTGTTCTACAACCCGGACACCTACGACCTGTCGCGCGTGGGCCGCATGAAGTTCAACGCCCGCGTGGGCCGCGACGAGGCCACCGGCCCCATGGTCCTGTCCAACGACGACATCCTGGCCGTGGTCAAGATCCTGGTCGATCTGCGCAACGGCCGTGGCGAAGTCGACGACATCGACCACCTGGGCAACCGCCGCGTGCGCTGCGTCGGTGAACTGGCCGAGAACCAGTACCGCACCGGTCTGGCGCGTATCGAGAAGGCCGTCAAGGAACGCCTGGGCCAGGCCGAGCAGGAACCGCTCATGCCGCACGACCTGATCAACTCCAAGCCGATTTCTGCGGCCCTCCAGGAGTTCTTCGGCGCGTCCCAGTTGTCGCAGTTCATGGACCAGACCAACCCGCTGGCCGAGATCACCCACAAGCGCCGCGTGTCGGCCCTGGGCCCGGGCGGTCTGACCCGCGAACGCGCCGGCTTCGAGGTCCGCGACGTGCACGTGACCCATTACGGACGCGTCTGCCCGATCGAAACACCGGAAGGCCCGAACATCGGGCTGATCAATTCGCTGGCCCTGTACGCCCGCCTGAACGAGTACGGCTTCATCGAGACCCCGTACCGCCGTGTGGTGGATGGCAAGGTGACCAACCAGATCGACTACCTGTCGGCGATTGAGGAAGGCAAGTACATCATCGCCCAGGCCAACGCCGCGCTGGATGCCGAAGGGCGCCTGACCGGTGAGCTGGTGTCGGCGCGCGAGAAGGGTGAATCCATCCTGACGGCGCCCGAGACCATCCAGTACATGGACGTGTCGCCGGCGCAGATCGTCTCGGTGGCGGCCTCGCTGGTGCCCTTCCTCGAACACGATGACGCCAACCGCGCGCTGATGGGCGCCAACATGTCGCGCCAGGCGGTGCCGGTGCTGCGTCCCGAGAAGCCCCTGGTGGGCACCGGCATCGAGCGCGTGGCCGCCATCGACTCCGGTACCGTGGTGACGGCACGGCGCGGCGGCGTGGTCGACTATGTCGACGCGACCCGCATCGTGATCCGCGTCAACGACGCCGAGGCGGTTGCCGGTGAAGTGGGTGTGGACATCTACAACCTGATCAAGTACCAGCGTTCGAACCAGAACACCAACATCCACCAGCGTCCCATCGTCAAGAAGGGCGACGTGCTGGCCAAGGGTGACGTGATCGCCGACGGCGCCTCCACCGACCTGGGCGAGATCTCGATCGGCCAGAACATGCTGATCGCCTTCATGCCCTGGAACGGCTACAACTTCGAGGACTCGATCCTGATCTCCGAGAAGGTGGTGGCCGACGACCGCTACACCAGCATCCACATCGAGGAACTGGTGGTGATGGCGCGCGACACCAAGCTGGGCGCCGAAGAGATCACCCGCGACATCCCGAACCTGGCCGAGCAGCAGCTCAACCGCCTGGACGATTCGGGCATCATCTACGTGGGCGCGGAAGTGCTGCCCGGTGACGTGCTGGTCGGCAAGGTGACGCCCAAGGGAGAAACCACGCTGACGCCGGAAGAAAAGCTGCTGCGCGCCATCTTCGGCGAGAAGGCGTCCGACGTGAAGGAGACTTCGCTGCGCGTGGACCAGGGCTCGCAGGGCACGGTGATCGATGTGCAGGTCTTCACCCGCGAAGGTATCCAGCGCGACAAGCGCGCCCAGCAGATCATCGACGACGAACTCAAGCGCTTCCGCCTGGACCTGAACGACCAGCTGCGCATCGTCGAGGCCGACGCCTTCGACCGTATCGAGAAGTTGCTGGTCGGCAAGACCGCCAACGGCGGCCCGAAGAAGCTGGCCAAGGGCACGAAGATCGACAAGGCCTACCTGGATGAGGTCGAGAAGTACCACTGGTTCGACATCCGTCCGGCGGACGATGATGTGGCTGCCCAGCTGGAGTCGATCAAGAACTCCATGGAGCAGACCCGCCACAGCTTCGACCTGGCCTTCGAAGAGAAGCGCAAGAAGCTCACGCAGGGTGACGAGCTGCCGGCCGGCGTGCTCAAGATGGTCAAGGTCTACCTGGCCGTCAAGCGCCGCCTGCAGCCTGGCGACAAGATGGCCGGCCGCCACGGCAACAAGGGTGTGGTGTCCAAGATCGTTCCGGTCGAGGACATGCCCTACATGGCCGACGGTACACCTGCCGACATCGTGCTGAACCCGCTGGGCGTGCCCTCGCGCATGAACGTGGGGCAGGTGCTGGAAGTTCACCTGGGTTGGGCCGCCAAGGGCCTGGGCCAGCGCATCGGTGACATGCTGCAGGCCGAAGCCCGTGCCACTGAGCTGCGCCAGTTCCTGGAGACGGTCTACAACGGCGCCGGCAAGAAGGAAGAGCTGTCGAAGCTGTCCGACGAGCAGGTGCTGGAGATGGCCCGCAACCTGCAGACGGGTGTGCCGTTTGCCACCCCGGTGTTCGACGGTGCCTCGGAAGACGAGATCCGCGCCATGCTCAAGCTGGCCTACCCGGACGACATCGCTGCAGCCAAGGGCCTGACCGCCACGCGCACCCAGGCCCAGCTGTACGACGGCCGCACCGGCGACCCGTTCGAGCGCAAGACCACCGTGGGCTACATGCACTTCCTGAAGTTGCACCACCTGGTCGACGACAAGATGCACGCCCGTTCGACTGGCCCGTACTCGCTCGTCACCCAGCAGCCGCTGGGCGGCAAGGCGCAGTTCGGTGGCCAGCGTTTCGGCGAGATGGAGGTCTGGGCGCTGGAAGCCTATGGCGCCTCCTACATCCTGCAGGAGATGCTTACCGTCAAGTCCGACGACGTGCAGGGCCGCACCAAGGTGTACGAGAGCATTGTCAAGGGCGAACACGCGATCGACGCCGGCATGCCCGAGTCCTTCAACGTGCTGGTCAAGGAAATCCGTTCGCTCGGTATCGATATCGAACTCGAGCGCTCGTGATTCACTGAAGAAAAGGAAACTGAAACATGAAATCCTTGCTCGACCTGTTCAAGCAGTTCACGCCCGACGAACATTTCGATGCCATCCGCATCGGTCTGGCCTCGCCGGAAAAAATCCGCTCCTGGTCCTTCGGTGAAGTCAAGAAGCCCGAGACCATCAACTACCGCACGTTCAAGCCCGAGCGCGACGGCCTGTTCTGCGCCAAGATCTTCGGTCCCATCAAGGACTACGAGTGCCTGTGCGGCAAGTACAAGCGCCTCAAGCACCGCGGCGTGATCTGCGAGAAGTGCGGCGTTGAAGTCACGCAGACCAAGGTGCGCCGCGAGCGCATGGGTCACATCGACCTGGCCGCGCCCTGCGCCCACATCTGGTTCCTCAAGTCGCTGCCTTCGCGTCTGGGCCTGATCCTGGATATGACGCTGCGCGACATCGAGCGCGTGCTGTACTTTGAAGCCTATGTGGTGGTCGACCCCGGCATGACCCCGCTGAAGAAATTCAGCATCATGTCCGAGGAGGACTACGACGCCAAGCGCAAGGAGTACGGCGACGAGTTCATCGCCAAGATGGGCGCCGAAGGCATCAAGGAGCTGCTGCAGGCCATTGACCTCGACATCGAGATCGAGAAGCTGCGCAACGACCTGACCGGCTCCGAGCTGAAGATCAAGAAGAACGCCAAGCGCCTGAAGGTGCTGGAAGCCTTCAAGAAGTCCGGCATCAAGCCCGAGTGGATGGTGCTGGAGGTGCTGCCCGTGCTGCCGCCGGACCTGCGTCCGCTGGTGCCGCTGGACGGCGGCCGCTTCGCGACCTCCGACCTGAACGACCTGTACCGCCGCGTCATCAACCGCAACAGCCGTCTGCGTCGCCTGCTCGAACTCAAGGCCCCTGAGATCATTGCGCGCAACGAAAAGCGCATGCTGCAGGAAGCCGTGGATTCGCTGCTGGACAACGGCCGCCGTGGCAAGGCCATGACGGGCGCCAACAAGCGCGCCCTGAAGTCGCTGGCCGACATGATCAAGGGCAAGAGCGGTCGCTTCCGCCAGAACCTGCTGGGCAAGCGCGTCGACTACTCGGGCCGTTCGGTCATCGTGGTGGGCCCGACGCTCAAGCTGCACCAGTGCGGCTTGCCCAAGCTGATGGCCCTGGAGCTGTTCAAGCCCTTCATCTTCTCGCGCCTGGAAGCCATGGGCATCGCCACCACCATCAAGGCGGCGAAGAAGGAAGTCGAAGCCGGCACGCCGGTGGTGTGGGACATCCTGGAAGAGGTCATCAAGGAGCACCCGGTCCTGCTGAACCGCGCGCCCACGCTGCACCGCCTGGGCATCCAGGCCTTCGAGCCCATCCTGATCGAAGGCAAGGCGATCCAGCTGCACCCGCTGGTCTGCGCGGCCTTCAACGCCGACTTCGACGGCGACCAGATGGCTGTTCACGTGCCGCTGTCGGTGGAAGCCCAGCTGGAAGCCCGCACCCTGATGCTGGCCTCCAACAACGTGCTGTTCCCCGCCAACGGCGAACCCTCCATCGTGCCTTCGCAGGACGTGGTGCTGGGTCTGTACTACGCCACCCGCGAGCGCATCAACGGCAAGGGTGAAGGCATGGTCTTCGCCGACCTGGCCGAGCTGCAGCGTGCGCTGGACAACGGCGCCGTCGAAATCACGGCCAAGGTCAGCGTGCGCCTGACGGAATGGACCAAGGACAAGGCCTCGGGCGACTTCGTGCCTTCCACCAGGCTGGTGGACACCACGGTCGGTCGTGCCCTGCTGTCGGAGATCCTGCCCAAGGGCCTGGCTTTCGAGAACATCAACAAGGCGCTGAAGAAGAAGGAAATCTCCAAGCTGATCAACGCCTCGTTCCGCAAGTGCGGTCTGAAGGAGACAGTGGTCTTCGCCGACAAGCTGCTGCAGAACGGTTTCCGTCTGGCCACCCGGGCCGGTATCTCGATTGCGGTCGATGACATGCTGGTGCCCAAGGAAAAGCAGCAGGTGATCGAGCGTGCCGAGGCGGAGGTCAAGGAAATTGCCCAGCAGTACGCCTCCGGTCTGGTGACCGCTGGCGAGCGCTACAACAAGGTGGTGGACATCTGGGGCAAGGCCGGGGACGAGATCTCCAAGGTCATGATGGCCCAGCTGGCCAAGCAGAAGACCACCGATGCGTCCGGCAAGGAAGTCGACCAGGAATCGTTCAACTCGATCTACATGATGGCCGATTCCGGTGCCCGCGGCTCTGCGGCCCAGATCCGCCAGCTGGCCGGCATGCGCGGCCTGATGGCCAAGCCGGACGGCTCCATCATCGAGACCCCCATCACGGCCAACTTCCGTGAAGGTCTGAACGTGTTGCAGTACTTCATCTCCACACACGGCGCCCGAAAGGGTCTGGCCGACACGGCGCTGAAGACCGCCAACTCGGGTTACCTGACGCGTCGCCTGGTCGACGTGACCCAGGACCTGGTGGTCAACGAACAGGATTGCGGCACCAGCAACGGCACCCTGATGCGCGCCATCGTCGAAGGTGGTGAGGTCATCGAGTCGCTGCGCGACCGTATCCTGGGCCGCACCACCGCCGAAGAGATCATCCACCCCGAGACGCGTGCCGTTCTCGTGCCGGCGGGCGAGATGCTGGACGAAGACCTGCTTGACGAGATCGAGAACGCCGGCGTTGACGAGGTCAAGGTGCGCACCGCACTGACCTGCGAAACCCGCTTCGGCATCTGCGCCAAGTGCTATGGCCGCGACCTGGGCCGTGGCGGCCTGGTGAACATCGGCGAAGCCGTCGGTGTGATTGCTGCCCAGTCCATTGGTGAACCCGGTACCCAGCTGACCATGCGCACCTTCCACATCGGTGGTGCGGCATCGCGTGCGGCGGTGGCCTCCAGCGTCGAAGCCAAGTCGGCCGGCGCGGTGGGCTTCAACGCCACCATGCGCTACGTCACCAACACCAAGGGTGAGCTGGTGGTGATCGCCCGTTCCGGCGAGATCATCATCCAGGACGAACATGGCCGCGAGCGCGAGCGCCACAAGGTGCCATACGGCGCCATCCTGGCGGTCAAGCCCGACCAGCAGATCAAGGCCGGCACCATTCTGGCCAATTGGGATCCGCTGACCCGCCCGATCATCACCGAGTACGCCGGTACAGTGAAGTTCGAGAACGTGGAAGAGGGTCTGACGGTGGCCAAGCAGGTCAACGACGTGACCGGTCTGTCCTCGCTGGTGGTGATCGACCCCAAGCACCGTGGTTCCGCCAAGGTGGTGCGTCCGGTGGTCAAGCTGCTGGATGCCCAGGGCAACGAGGTCAAGATCCCTGGCACCGACCACTCGGTGACGGTGGGTTTCCAGGTCGGCGCGCTGCTGGAAGTGCGCGACGGTCAGGAAGTGGGCCCCGGCCATGTGCTGGCGCGCATTCCGGTCGAAGGCCAGAAGACCCGCGACATCACTGGCGGTCTGCCGCGTGTGGCCGAGCTGTTCGAAGCCCGCTCGCCCAAGGACAAGGGCATGCTGGCCGAGATGACCGGTACCGTGTCGTTCGGCAAGGAGACCAAAGGCAAGGTGCGCCTGCAGATCACCGATCCGGAAGGCAAGGTCTGGGACGAGCTCGTGCCCAAGGAAAAGAACGTTCTGGTGCACGAAGGCCAGGTGGTCAACAAGGGCGAGAGCGTGGTGGACGGACCGGCCGATCCGCAGGACATCCTGCGCCTGCTGGGCATCGAAGAGCTGTCCCGCTACATCGTCGACGAGGTGCAGGACGTCTACCGACTGCAGGGTGTGAAGATCAACGACAAGCACATCGAAGTGATCGTTCGCCAGATGCTGCGCCGTGTCGTGGTCGAGAACCCGGGCGATTCGTCCTACATCGCCGGCGAGCAGGTGGAGCGTTCGGAGATCCTCAACACCAACGACGCCCTGCGCGCCGACGGCAAGATCCCGGCGACCTACAGCAACGTGCTGTTGGGTATCACCAAGGCCTCGCTGTCGACCGACTCCTTCATCTCGGCGGCTTCCTTCCAGGAAACCACCCGGGTGCTGACCGAGGCGGCCATCATGGGCAAGCGCGACGAACTGCGCGGTCTCAAGGAGAACGTCATTGTCGGTCGCCTGATCCCGGCCGGTACTGGCATGGCCTACCACGAGGCACGCAAGGTCAAGGAAAAGATGGACGACGAAGAGCGCCGTGCCATCGCCGAGGCCGACGCCCTGTCGCTGGCGGCCGATCAGGCCGACAGTGCGGCCGCCGACGCGCCGAATGCGGATTGATCCAGATCCCGCCACCTGAGCACTGAACCCGTTCAGTGTCCGAACGCCCCCGGTCGTCCGACCGGGGGCGTTTTTCTTGGTGGGTGCGCCCTGCGTCACGGACCTTCACGAGGGGGGTGGGGTATATTGCCAGCGCCCACACGGGTGGGCTGGAAACCTGTGATCGGCGCCTGAGCCAGCAAGGAGTAGAGACGATGTCCGTGACAACTTGGGTTTGGTTGGGTGTGGCCCTGGTGGTGTTCTTCTGGGCGGTCGGTGTGTACAACCGGCTGGTGCGCCTGAAAAACGCGATTGCCAACGCGTTCGGGCAGATTGACGTGCAGCTCAGGCGCCGTTACGACCTGATTCCCAACCTGGTCGAGGCGGCGCGCAAATACCTGGCCCACGAGTCGCAGACGCTGGAGGCGGTGATTGCCGCGCGCAACCAGGCGCGCACGGCCGAACAGACGGCGGCGGGCAGCCCGCTCAATGCCGGTGCCCTGGGTGCCCTGATGGGGGCCGAGCAGGTGCTCGGTGGTGCCCTGGGCCGGCTGTTCGCGGTGGCCGAAGCCTATCCCGACCTCAAGGCCGATCAGACCATCCGGGAGCTCAGCGAAGAGCTTTCGAGCACCGAGAACCGGGTGGGCTTTGCGCGCCAGGCCTACAACGACCACGTGCTCGAATTCAACGACGCAGCGGCCCAGTTTCCCGCGGTCATCGTGGCCCGCCTGTTCGGCTTTCTGCCGCAGGCGATGCTGGCCTCGACCACCAGCGAAGAGCAGCGCGAAACCCTGCGCATCCAGATCTGAGAGGCCGTCGTCCGGAACAGGCCAAGCCGTGCGCTTTTTCGAGTTCCAGCGTGATGCCCGGGGCCGCACCCGGCGTCTGCTGCTGGCTTTCCTGGTCACCGTCGCTGCGCTGGTGCTCGCAGTCAACCTGGCTCTGGCCTTGGCCTGGGGACTGACCTGGGGCTTCTGGATGCCCGGTGGCTTCAGCCTTCCGCGGCACTTCGTCGCGGTCAATACCGGTGTCACCCTGCTCTTTGTGCTGGGCGGCTGGTGGGTGGAGACCACCCGCCTGTCCGATGGGGGTGGCGTGCGGCTGGCCGAGCAGATGGGTGCGCGCCCGGCTCAGCCTTCCGGCGGCCTGGACGAACAACGTTTTGTCAACATCGTCCATGAAATGGCCATTGCCTCGGGACTCAAGCGTCCGACGGCCATGGTGGTGGCGCGCGATGCCGGCATCAATGCCTTTGCCACCGGCTGGAACGAAGACGACGCGGTGGTGGCCGTGACCCAGGGCGCGCTGGATCACCTGACCCGGGAAGAACTGCAAGGCCTGGTCGCTCACGAATTCAGCCACATTGGCGAGGGCGACACCCGCCTGAACATGCGCCTGTCCGGCATGGTGTTCGGTCTGGAAATGATCTACCGCATGGGCCAGCACCTGTTCGAGCCCGATGCGCGGGGCCGGCGCACCCTGGCGATGCTGATCGGCCTGGCTGTCATGGTGGCGGGCTGGCTGGGCTGGGTGGCCGGGCATGCATTGCAGGCGGCGGTGTCGCGTCAGCGCGAGTACCTGGCCGATGCGCGTGCCGTGCAATGGACGCGCAGCCGCGACGGGCTGGGCGGTGTGCTGCGCAAGGTGATGGCCCAGCAGCGCGCGGGTGTGGTGCCGCGTCAGGTCGGATCGACCCTTCAACACCTGCTGCTGGTGGGCAACGAACCTGGCGCCGTGGCCCACTGGCTGGATTCGCACCCGACCCTTGAGCAGCGTGTCCGACGCATCTACGGGCGGACCCTCGGCCCACTTTCGCTGGAACGCCGGGAAGAGGCGGTGGCAGCGGCGCCGCTCGGCGTGGCCGGCGGCGGCGACAATAGCGCCAGCCCGCCCGATGCCCCGGGCTGGACCCTGAGCTGATCCTGCCCGTGCCGACTTCCTCGCCTCCCATCTCCGCCTCACCAAGTCAGACCCACCACAGCCCGCCTTTGCATGCGCAGTTGCTGCGCGTGGCCGCCTGCGTACAGGCGGTGGAGCAGGGACGCTCCCTGACCGACAGCCTGGCGGCGCTGGAGCCGGTCTGGCGTCCAGGCGTGCAGGCCTTGAGCTTCGAGGTCCTGCGGCAACTGGGACTGGCCCGTGCGCTGCTGGCGGCGCTGGCGCCGCGGCGGCCCGACCCGCCGGTGCGGGCGCTGCTGCAGACGGCGCTGGCCCTGTTGCAGACCGACACCTCGGGTGACGCGCCGCCGTCGGGCTCCGGCCCGGAGCGCCCCTGCTACAACCCGCACACCCTGGTGGATCAGGCGGTCGAAGCGGCCAAAAACCAGCGCAGCACCCAGCGGCAGGCGGCTTTCATCAATGCCTGCCTGCGCCGCTACCTCAGGGAGTCGACTGCCCTGCTGGAGCGGGCGCAGCAAGACCCGGAGGCCCGCTGGAACCACCCGCGCTGGTGGGTCGAGCGACTGCAAGCCGATCACCCCGACCACTGGCAAGACATTTTGCGGGCCAACAACCGGCCCGGCCCGATGGCCTTGCGGGTGAACCGTCGCCGGCTTTCCCGCAACGCGTATGCCGTGCGCCTGAGGGAGGTCGGAATGGCCGCCACGGTGTTTGGTGACAGCGGCCTGGTGCTGGAGCGCCCCTGCCCGGTCGACCGCCTGCCGGGCTTCGCCGAGGGCGATTGCTCGGTTCAGGACGCAGCGGCCCAACTGGCCGCGCCCATCCTGTTGCAGGGCCTGGCCGAAGTTCGTGGTCTGCGCGTGCTCGATGCCTGTGCAGCGCCCGGCGGCAAGACCGCCCACCTGCTGGAGCTGGCCGACCTGGACCTGTTGGCCCTGGACGTGGATGCGGTGCGGTGCGAGCGCATCACCGACAACTTGCGCCGCCTGGACCTGCGCGCACTGGTGCTCGCGGCCGACGCCGGCCAGTCTGCCAGCTGGTGGGATGGCCGCCCGTTCGACGCCATATTGCTGGATGCCCCTTGCACCGCATCGGGCATTGTGCGTCGCCACCCGGATGTGCGCTGGTTGCGCAGGCCGTCCGACATCGAGCAACTCGCGCGCGTGCAGCGCCAGCTGCTGGAGGCCTTGTGGCCGTTGCTGCGGCCAGGCGGGCGACTGGTGTATGCCACCTGCTCGGTTTTCCGTGCGGAGGGGGCGCAACAGGTCGATGCGTTTCTGTCGCGCCACACCGACGCGGTTCAACACCCCTCTGTGGGGCATTTGCTGCCGGGTTCAACCGTCGCCGCCGACCAGTTCAACGACAATGTGTCGGGTGGGCACGACGGATTTTTCTACGCACGCATCGACAAGGCCTGCTCCTGAGCCCACGGCCGGTGGTCGCTTTTCCGGAAGTGGCTGGCGGGGATGGGCGCAGGCTGTCATCCGCCTGCTCATGTGCTGGATGCTGGCCGGCTTGCCCGCCTGGGCCCTGGCCGAGCAACCCCAGATCTTGCGTGAACAGATCCAGCGCAGCGCCGATGGCCTTTACCTGACGGTCCGGCTCGATCTGGCGCCCTCGGCCACGGTGGAAGACGTGCTGGTGCGGGGGGTGCCCCTGTACTTCGTCTGGCAGGCCGACGTCTACCGTCAGCGCTGGTACTGGACCGACAAACGCGTCGCCGGTGTGCAGCGCACCCTGCGTCTGGCCTATCAGCCGTTGACGCGGCGCTGGCGTCTGAGCCTGGCCAACGGTGTGGCTGGCAGCAACAGCGGTGCCAGTCTGCAGTACGCCCTGCATCAGAATTTTGACACCTTGGCCGATGCGCTGGCGGTGGTGGCGCGGGTCACGCGCTGGCGTGTGGCCGACGAAGCCGACCTGGAGCCAGACGCGCGTCACAGGGTGGAGTGGCGCATGCAGCTGGACCTGTCTTTGTTGCCCCGGCCTTTTCAGATCGGTGTGGCCAACCAGCCCGCCTGGAACATCGCCTTGGCACGTCGCCTGCGTGTGCCCGACAAGGCGGAGGACCCAGCCGCCGCCGACATCGGCCTGCCGTCGGGCCAGCCGTCAAAGGAGCGCAACCCGGCGGATACCCTCATTCCACCGGACGAGGGTGAATCCGGTGCGGCGTCATCGGCGCAGCGGGAGTGAACATGGCTGAGCAGGACGGTGCACCCGCTGATCCTGGCGAAGCCGGGGTTGGTAGTCCTGGCTCCGGCATCGGGCGGCTCACGCCCCCTAGGCGCGGTGCGCGGGCGAACCGGTGGGCGGTGGTGGCCTCACTGGTCTTTGCCGCCGGTGTCGCCATGGTGCTGTTGTTTCTGCTCACCGTGGCCACCGGCAACCGGGCCCTGTATGAGGACAACTTTGGCTGGCTGGTGGCGGTCAATGTCACCGTTGCCACCTTGCTGGCGCTGGGCCTGCTCTGGATGGTGTTCAAGCTGCTGCTGCGCTTTCGCAAGGGAAAGTTCGGCAGCCGGCTGCTGCTCAAGCTGGCCGCCATCATCGGCCTGGTGGGCGTGTTGCCGGGGCTGCTGATCTACACCGTCTCCTACCAGTTTGTTTCCCGCTCCATCGAAACCTGGTTTGACGTCCGGGTCGAGTCGGCCCTCAACGCCGGCTTGAACCTGGGGCGCACCGCGCTCGACACGCTGACCGCAGACCTGTCCGGCAAGACCCGGGTCGCCGCCGATGGCCTGGCGCGGGCATCAGATGCC
This sequence comes from Burkholderiales bacterium, assembly GCA_030604135.1. GTDB lineage: Bacteria > Pseudomonadota > Gammaproteobacteria > Burkholderiales > Burkholderiaceae_C > Hydrogenophaga. The sequence continues at coordinate 17,112 of JAUVWL010000036.1, forward strand.
TCGGCCGTGCTGGCGCTGGAGCGCATCCGGGAGCAACTCGGCGCGTCCGATCTGGTCCTGTGGAGTGCATCGGGGCAGGCCTTGGGCAGCTCGGGCCTGTCCCGCTTCGAACTCAACCCGCAAAGGCCGTCTCTGGCGCAGTTGCGTCAGGTCCGCATTTCTCGCGTCATTGCCCAGGTGGAGGGGCTGGAAGAGGGCAGCGATGGCGAGGTGGAGGCCATGATCGCCACGGGGAAGTCGCGCATCACGGTGCTGGCGCTGGTGAGTGCGCCGGGCTTTGGTCTGGGCGCCGAACCCCGCTTTCTGCAGGTGTCTGTGCCCTTGCCGGCGGCGCTGGTTGCCGACGCTCTGGCGGTTCAGGAGGCCAACCGCGAATACCAGGAACGCGCGCTGGCTCGTGAGGGGTTGCGCCGCATGTACATCGGTACCCTCACGCTGGCGCTGTTCCTGGCGGTGATCGGCGCTGTGCTGCTGGCGGTGGTGCTGGGCAACCAGCTGGTCCGTCCTTTGCTGGTGCTGGCCGAAGGCATGCGTGAGGTGGCCTCGGGCAACCTTTCCCCCAAGCCGGCGATGACCTCCCGGGACGAGCTGGCGGGTCTGACGCGCACCTTTGCCCGCATGACCCAGGATCTCGCCGACGCGCGCCAGGCGGTTCAACGCAGTATGGCCGATGTCGACGCAGCGCGCGACAATCTGCAGACCATACTGGACAACCTGACGGCCGGCGTGGTGGTGCTGGACCAGCAGGGACACATGCTCAGTGTGAATCCGGGCGCCACAAGGGTGCTCAGGCGCCCGATGGCCCAGCACCTCGGGCAACCGCTGACCGTTGTGCCCGGGCTTGAGGCATTCTCTCAGGGCGTGCAGGCGCAGTTCGAACGCTTTCTGGCAGACCAGAGCCCGAAGGACGGGGGGCACTGGCAGCAGTCCTTCGAGCTCGATGGCGGCGCTGGCAACGGACCTTTCGATCAGGGCATCACCCTGATCGCGCGGGGCGCCCTGCTGCCCAACCAGGCCCGCCTGCTGGTGTTCGACGACGTGTCCGACATGGTCTCTGCCCAGCGCGCGCAGGCCTGGGGCGAGGTGGCGCGCCGCCTGGCGCATGAGATCAAGAACCCGTTGACCCCCATCCAGCTGTCGGCCGAACGCCTGGCCATGAAGCTCGATGGCAAGGTGGCCGCTCCAGAAAAGGCGGTACTGGACAAGTCCGTGCGCACCATCGTCGACCAGGTCGAGGCCATGAAGCGCCTGGTCAACGAGTTCCGTGACTACGCTCGGCTGCCGGCCGCCCAGCTGGCGCCGATGGACCTCAATGTCCTGCTGCGGGACATCCTGGGTCTCTACGAAAATGCGAATGTTCCGGTGCGCCGCGATCTTTCCGATGACTGCCCGCCGGTCATGGCCGACCCCCAGCAGGTGCGGCAGATTCTTCACAACCTGATCCAGAACGCCCAGGATGCCATGGCCGGGCAGGTCGGGGCCGAGGTGGTGCTGCGCACGCGCCTGAGCGACAGTGGCCGCTGGGTGCGCCTGAGCGTGATCGACCAGGGACCGGGCTTCTCCGAGCCCATCCTCAAGCGGGCGTTCGAGCCCTATGTCACCAGCAAGCCCAAAGGCACCGGATTGGGACTGGCTGTGGTCAAGAAGATCATGGACGAACACGGTGGGCGCGTCGATATCAACAACCGTTTGATCGACGGCAAGGTGGCTGGAGCGCAAGTGTCGTTATCATTCGCAGTTGCGAATTGACAACAGAGACCCGAGGGGAAACAGACAAGACCATGGCAACCATTCTGGTGGTAGACGACGAACTGGGCATACGTGACCTGCTTTCGGAGATTCTCAACGACGAGGGGCACACGGTGGAACTGGCCGAGAACGCGGCCCAGGCTCGTGCCGCACGAGCGCAGTTCCGTCCCGACCTGGTGCTGCTGGACATCTGGATGCCCGACACCGACGGGGTCACCCTGCTCAAGGAGTGGTCGGGAACCGGTCTGCTGACCATGCCGGTCATCATGATGAGTGGACATGCCACCATCGACACGGCGGTGGAGGCCACCCGCATTGGCGCGACGGCTTTCCTGGAAAAGCCGATCACGCTGCAGAAGCTGCTCAAGGCGGTGGACCACGGACTCAACAAGGCCGTGCTCAAGTCGGGGCCGGCCGTGGTGCCGGCCCGTGTGCTGTCCTCACCCGATCTGACCGTGGAGGTGGCGATGACCGGGGGCAGCCTGCCCGAGCTGGTGCTGGACATCGGGCCGCAGTCTCAACAGAGCTTCAACCTGGACGGCCCGCTGCGCGAAACCCGCGACGAGTTCGAGAAGGCCTACTTCGAATACCACCTGGCCAAGGAGTCAGGCTCCATGACACGGGTTGCCGAGAAAACGGGTCTGGAGCGCACCCACCTCTACCGCAAACTCAAACAGCTGGGTGTTGACCTGGCCCGCAGCAAACGCAACGGCCACAGCCTCTGAGGTGGCCTGCGAACCTGCTATAATCTCTTTCTCTGGCCCGGTAGCTCAGTTGGTAGAGCAGCGGATTGAAAATCCGCGTGTCGGTGGTTCGATTCCGCCCCAGGCCACCA
>JAUVWL010000033.1 GCA_030604135.1 Burkholderiales bacterium
ACCGCCGAACTTGGAAGCCAGCACGGTCGTGATGGCAGCTGTCAGCGTCGTCTTGCCGTGGTCCACGTGACCGATGGTGCCGACGTTCACGTGCGGCTTGGTCCGCTCGAATTTCTCTTTTGCCATTACAAATACCTCAAATGAAAGAACAAAACCCGTGAGTGTTTAACGTCTCCGGCCCGAGCCCGCCACGGGCAGCTGGCTCACCGCAAAGCGGCGCCGAAGACAAGACAACTCTCGCACGCCCCCACCCTGGCCACTGGCCACCGCGGAACTGGCTTTGCCAGGCCGCAGGTGGCGTCCCCTTGAGGGGAAGCGGCGCAGCCGCGCAGGGGTGGACCTTATTTCGCGCGAGCGGAAATGATGGCTTCCTGGACGTTGCGCGGGGCTTCCGCGTAATGCTTGAATTCCATCGTGTAGGTCGCACGACCCTGCGACATGGAGCGCAGCGTGGTCGAGTAGCCGAACATTTCGGACAGGGGCACTTCGGCCTTGATGGCCTTTCCGCCTCCAACCATATCTTCCATGCCCTGCACCATGCCGCGACGGCTGGACAGGTCGCCCATGACGTTGCCGGCGTAGTCTTCGGGCGTCTCGACTTCCACGGCCATCATGGGCTCGAGGATGACGGGCTGGGCTTTCTTGCAGCCTTCCTTGAAACCGAAGATGGCGGCCATCTTGAACGCCTGTTCCGACGAGTCCACATCGTGGTACGAGCCGAAGTGCAGCGTCACCTTGACGTCGACCACCGGGTAGCCGGCCAGCACGCCGGTGTTCAGGGCTTCGATCACGCCCTTTTCCACCGCCGGGATGTATTCGCGAGGCACCACACCACCCTTGATGGCATCAACGAACTCGAAGCCCTTGCCGGCTTCCTGCGGTTCAATCTTGAACACGACGTGGCCGTACTGACCCTTACCACCGGACTGGCGAACGAACTTGCCTTCGGAGTCTTCGACAGTGCCGCGAATGGTTTCGCGGTAGGCCACCTGCGGCTTGCCCACGTTGGCTTCGACGCCGAACTCGCGCTTCATGCGGTCGACCAGGATTTCCAGGTGCAGCTCGCCCATGCCGGCGATGATGGTCTGGCCCGACTCCTCGTCGGTCTTGACGCGGAACGACGGATCTTCGGAAGCCAGACGCTGAAGGGCAATGCCCATCTTCTCCTGGTCGGCTTTGGTCTTGGGCTCAACCGCCTGGGCGATCACGGGCTCGGGGAAGACCATCCGCTCGAGCGTGATGATGGCATCCGGATCACACAGGGTTTCACCCGTGGTCACTTCCTTGAGACCCACGCAGGCAGCGATGTCACCGGCGCGGATTTCTTCCACTTCCTGGCGGTTGTTGGCGTGCATCTGGACAATACGACCGATGCGCTCTTTCTTGCCCTTGACCGGGTTGAAGACACTGTCACCCTTTTTGAGCACGCCCGAGTAAACGCGCACGAAGGTCAGCTGACCCACATAGGGATCGGTCATCAGTTTGAACGCCAGGGCCGACAGCTTCTCGCCATCGTCGGCCTTGCGGGTGGTTTCTTCTTCCTTTTCGTTGGTGCCGGCCACCGGGGGGATATCCACCGGGGAGGGCAGGAAGTCGATGACGGCGTCGAGCATGCGCTGAACACCCTTGTTCTTGAAGGCGGTGCCGCACAGCATGGGCTGGATCTCGGTCGCGATGGTGCGCGTGCGAATGCCCTGCTTGATCTCTTCCTCGGTGAGGTCGCCTTCTTCAAGGTACTTGTTCATGAGCTCTTCGGACGCCTCTGCGGCGGCCTCGACCATCTTCTCGCGCCACTCCTTGGCAGACTCGGCCAGTTCGGCCGGGATGTCCTGGTAGTCGAACTTCATGCCCTGGGAGGCTTCGTCCCAGATGATGGCCTTCATCTTGATCAGGTCGACCACGCCCTTGAAATTCTCTTCGGAGCCGATCGGAATCACGATGGCCACCGGGTTGGCCTTCAGGCGCAGCTTCATCTGGTCGTAGACCTTGAAGAAGTTGGCTCCAGTGCGATCCATCTTGTTGACAAAGGCCAGACGCGGCACCTTGTACTTGTTGGCCTGGCGCCAGACGGTTTCCGACTGGGGCTGCACGCCACCCACGGCGCAGTACACCATGCAGGCGCCGTCGAGCACGCGCATGGAACGCTCCACCTCGATGGTGAAGTCGACGTGACCGGGGGTGTCGATGATGTTGAAGCGGTGCTCTGGGTAGTTGAGCTCCATGCCCTTCCAGAAGCAGGTGGTGGCGGCGGACGTGATCGTGATGCCGCGCTCCTGCTCTTGCTCCATCCAGTCCATGGTGGCGGCGCCGTCGTGCACCTCACCGATCTTGTGATTCACACCTGTGTAGAACAGGATGCGTTCGGTGGTGGTGGTCTTGCCGGCGTCGATGTGGGCCGAGATACCGATGTTGCGGTAGCGCTCAAGTGGCGTGGTACGTGCCATGAAAATTCTCCGGTTTTGATGCGTCAAAGCCCGCTACCCTCATGGGGCCGGCGGGCTGGCTTCAGGTGTGTGTGCGGGTGCTCCGGGCCCCCGCAGACATCAGAAGCGGAAGTGGCTGAAGGCCTTGTTGGCTTCGGCCATGCGGTGCACCTCGTCACGGCGCTTCATCGCGCCGCCACGGCCTTCGTTGGCTTCGAGCAGCTCGTTGGCCAGGCGCAGGGCCATGGACTTTTCGCTGCGCTTGCGGGCCGCTTCCTTGATCCAGCGCATGGACAGCGCCAGACGACGGACCGGACGCACCTCGACCGGCACCTGGTAGTTGGCGCCACCCACACGACGGGACTTGACCTCGACCATGGGCTTGACGTTGTTGATGGCGGTGGTGAAGAGCTCCAGGGGGTCTTTCCCGGTTTTCTTCTCCATGGTCTCGAGGGCACCATAGATGATGCGCTCGGCGACGGCTTTCTTGCCGCCTTCCATGATCACGTTCATGAACTTGGAAAGCTCGACATTGCCGAACTTGGGATCCGGCAGGATTTCACGTTTAGGGACTTCGCGACGACGTGGCATGTTTCACCTCTTGCTTCAGTTGATGACCGGAACGTCCTGTTCTCCGGACACCCCGCAGATTCATCTGGAACCTGCACTTACTCGACCCCTGACCAGGGTCACTACGCCGGTCCGGCTCGTCAAAACCGGGCGGCACCAAAAAAAGAAAAGCCGATCAGGCCTTCTTGGGGCGCTTGGCACCGTACTTGGAACGCGCCTGCTTGCGATCTTTCACGCCCTGCAGGTCCAGCGAGCCGCGGACGATGTGGTAACGCACACCGGGCAGATCCTTGACACGACCGCCACGGACCAGCACAACGCTGTGTTCCTGGAGATTGTGGCCTTCACCACCGATGTAGGAGATAACCTCAAAACCGTTGGTCAGGCGCACTTTGGCGACCTTGCGCAGAGCGGAGTTGGGCTTCTTGGGGGTCGTGGTGTACACACGGGTGCACACACCGCGACGCTGCGGGCAGTTTTCCATGGCCGGGCTCTTGGATTTGGTCTTTTCGACCTCCCGGCCGTGGCGCACGAGCTGGTTGATGGTTGGCATTGATAAACGTCCCTAAACGTTTGAAACGGAAAAAGAAAACCCTTCGGAGAGTTCCGAAAAGCCCTCTACTGTAGCACGGGGGCTGAAATATGCCAAGTGGAGGCACTCAACCTGGCACCCGACCCAACACAGCGGGCTGGCGATCGTGGACTCCCGCGTTCGCGGGAGTGACGGGGTATCTGCTGAGCGTGGCGGCCGCAAGACCGCAACGCAGGGCCGCCCCAAGCAAGGTCAGCCCCCCGGGAGGCAGCGACCCGCGAAGCGGCGGAGCTTGGGGGCTACACCCTCACCGGATCCAGAGCCGGATGGCGTCCCAGGCCCGGCCGAGTATGCCGCTTTCCTCGACCGTCTCCAGCACGGTCAGGGGCATTTCGACCACCGGGGTCCCGTTGGCCAGTCGCACGCGCAAGGTACCAACGCTCTGGCCACGCTGCAGCGGCGCGACCAGCGGTTCTGTGCGAAGCACCTCGGTCTGCAGCCGCCCCCCCTCGCCGGCCGGAACGGTCACCACCACACCCTGGGGAAGCCCCAGACCCACCTGGGATGCCTTGCCTTTCCAAACCTTGGGCGTGGCCAAGGCCTGCCCGGGGTCAGCCAGACGCACCGCATCAAACGCCGTGTACCCCCAGTTGAGCAGCTTCTGGCTCTCTGCCGCACGCGCGTTCTCACTGGCGGCTCCCAGCACCACACTGAGCAGCCTGCGCTGCCCGACACCAGGCACTTCACGCCTGGCCGTGGTCACCATGCAATAGCCTGCGGCGTTGGTGTAACCGGTCTTGAGTCCATCCACGGTCGGGTCCCGGAAAAGCAGCAGGTTGCGGTTGCTGTCGTTGGCTGCGGGGGTGCCCGGGTAACGGTAGCGCTGGATGGCGTAGTACGGCACGTACTCGGGGAAGTCCTGCATCAGGCGGGTCGCCAGAATGGCCAGGTCCTGCGCTGTGGTGGTGTGCCCGGGTTCGGTCAGGCCCTCGGGGTTGCGGAACCGGCTGGCGGTCATGCCCAGCGCCCTGGCCTGGTTGTTCATCATGTCGACAAAGCGTTCGACGCTGCCACCGACCCCTTCGGCCAAAGCCACGGTCGCGTCGTTGCCCGACTGCACGATCATGCCTTTGATGAGGTCCTCCACAGGCACCTGCATGCGAGGATCGATGAACATCCGCGAGCCAGGCATCTTCCACGCCCGCTCGCTGACAGGCAGCGTCTGCTCCAGGGTGATGCGCTTGGCGCGCAAGGCGTCGAACACCAGATAGGCGGTCATGAGCTTGGTCAGCGACGCCGGTTCGACCGGCTGATCGGCATCCTTGGCTGCCAGTACCTGCCCGGATGTGACGTCCATGAGCAGAAAGGCCCGGGCAGCGACCTCGGGCGGCTGGGCCATCTGCGCCTGCGCGGGCGCGCCGATCATGGCCATCAGGAACAGGGCCAGGCCCATGAAGCGAAGAGAGAAGACGCGACGAAGCAAGACAGATCCTCGGGAATGCAACAAAGAGAACAGCAAGGGCCGGCTCATGCCACCAGGTGCCGCAGCGCCAGGTCCTTGAGCAAAGGCAACTGGCCATGGAAAAAATGACCTCCGCCCGGCACGACAAGGACGGGCAACGACTGGGGCCGGGCCCAGTCCATGACGGAGGACAGCGAAACGGTGTCGTCCGCCTCGCCGTGAATGACCAGGGTACGGGCATGGAGTTCCGCCGGAACGGTGTCGACCTGAAACCGGCTGGCCGCCGTGCCCACCAACAGCAGGCGTGCTATGTCGCGCTGCGCGTGCAGGCGCGTCACGGCATGGCTGGTGACGAAGGCACCAAACGAAAACCCGGCCAGCGAGAGCGGTCCCTCGGGCGCCTGGGCCACCACCACCGCCAGCAGGTCGTCGAGTTCCCCGCGGCCCTCGTCATACCGACCTTCGCTGCGGCCCACACCCCTGAAGTTGAAACGAACAGCGCACCAACCGGCCTGCACAGCCGCTCGCGCCAGGGTCTGCACCACCTTGTTGCTCAACGTGCCCCCAAAGAGGGGATGCGGGTGCGCGATCACGATGTGACCACGCGGCGAATCAGCAGGACGGTCGATGGCCAGCTCGATCTGACCGGCCGGTCCGGCCTGCATCAGGTGCTCAGTCTGGGCGTTCATGGCAGGAGGTGCAGCAGGCAGCGGCGTACACAAACCAGAAACGGACGGGTTCAGCGACCCACATCGGGGGGGGTGAGCAGGCGCTCGACGATCTGACCGTCGCGCAGGTGCGACCGGACGATCTCGTCGATGTCGCTCTGGTCCACGTAGCTGTACCAGACAGCCTCGGGGTACACCACAGCGATCGGTCCTCCGGCGCAGCGGTCCAGGCAGCCTGCCTTGTTCACCCGGACCTTGCCGGGACCCAGCAGGCCCAGCGCCTTGGCCTGGGACTTGCAATGATCGAAGGCCTGCTGCGCCTGCAGTCGGGCGCAACAGGCCTCGCCACCTGCGCGCTCGTTCAGACAGAAGAAGATGTGACGCTCGTAATAGGAAGGACGCTCGGACATGCCGGGATTCTAGAGCGCGAGCCGTAGGTCAGGGTATCAGCGTGCCGGACGCGATGCCACCGCCAGCCCGAAGGCCAGTGCCATCCACGGCCAGAGCCAGCCCAGCCACTGGGACAGGCCATGAAAGCGGATGAAGCGCCCTTGCTCCCAGACCTCGACGGACTGCGCGAAATAAGGAGCCTCGGGTGCCCGGTTGAGCAGGGTCAGCGAGACCGCCAGGCTCAAGAGCATCAGAACGATGCAAAGGCGGCGCGGCAGGGCAGCCAGGCCCACCGAGGCCAGCACGGCCAGGCCGCAGCCCAGCATCACCTGTGGGTTCACCCAGGCCCACGCCAGCTGGGGGCCGTAGGTCAGCGCATAGGAAACGGCCTCCACCCCGGAGGCCACCAGCAACAAGGCCGGCACCAGAAGCAGGCGGTGGAAGAAGGATCGCATCTGCGTGAACCCGAGCAGCAGGGGCGCCAGCAGGCACAACATCACGCTCAGGATTTCGGCCGTCGGACTCAAGGGCTGGACCGGCAACGGCACGGCGGGCAGCCAGTCGGCGAAAGGGGTACCGGCCAACCAGCCCCGCAAAGCCGATTCCAGCCGCTCCCACACCTGACCCAAGCCGAAAGGAATGGGTGCGGGGTAAAGCAAGGCCGGGAACCACAAGGCCAGAAGCACCAGGCCACCATAGGCATCGGCTTCGAACCACTGGGCTCGCCACTGGCTCCAGCGCGCCATCAGACCCCATCGGTTCAGCAACCAGGCCAGGCTGGCTCCAAGTACCCCACCTGCGCTGTTGAGCGCCAGATCCAGGTTGGATGGAACCCGCATGGGCAGCAAGGTTTGTGTGGTTTCGATGCCCAGCGACAGCAATGCCGGCAGCAGGGACGCCACCGGCCAGGACCAGCCGCCCCAGCCGGTGCGCAACATGGCCGTTGCCAGAAGAAAGCCCAGCGGAGCGTAGCCCAGAAAATTGGCCCAGACATCAAACGCCGTCCAGTACCGCGGCAGGGGGGCGGTCAGCCAGGACCAGGACAGGCCGCCTTGCGCACGCCAGCCCGCAAAGGGGTACAGGCTGGCGTACAACACAAGCACCGTGAACAGGAGGGCCAACGTCCAGGCCGAGGACCGGGTCTTCATGGCAACAAGCTCAATACCACAGCGGGGTCATCTGCCCGGACGCAGGGGCTCGGCACTGGCAGGGATTCAGGGCGGGCACAAACGCTCTTGTCCGTCGATCAGAAGGGCTTGAGCACCACCAGCAGCACGGCGACCACCATCATGAGCACGGGCGCCTCGTTGAACCACCGGTACCAGACGTGGCCGCGCCGGTTTTCACCACGCTCGAACCGGCGCAGCATGCGCGAGCAGGCATGGTGATACCCCAGGATCAGCAGCACCACCAGCAGCTTGGCGTGCATCCATCCGTTGCCGCTGCCCAGGCCGATGCCATAGCCCAGCCAGAGCCACAGGCCCAGGGCCAGAGCCGGCACCGCCAGCAGGTGCGTGAAGCGCATCAGCTTGCGAGCCATGAGCAACAAGCGTTCGCGCTCGGCAACGCTCTCGGGGGGCACCATGGCGAGGTTGACGAAGATGCGCGGCAGGTAGAACAAGCCGGCAAACCAGCTGGCGATGAAGACGATGTGGAAGGCTTTGACCCAGAGCATGGGCGCAGTTTAGCCGTCTGTCAGCCACCGCCCTGCCGGCCACAGGCAAAAAAAACCCGACCACCAGGGTCGGGTTGGAAGCCTTTTTGCTGTCACACACTAAGGCACCCGCTCAGGGAGGAAAAGCGGGGGGCTCACCTTTCGGGTCACCCAAGCCAAATGTTACACGAAATTTACGTGTTGCCAAGCCGCCGGACCTGTTATTTCTGACAGGTGCACCCAAGAAAACTTTGGATTTATATGCTAGTGCCCTTCGCCTGCCTGGTTCACATCATCTTGGCCAGCTCGAACATCACTGCGGTGCCCAGGGCTTCACGGATGTTCCCGCGCCCGACCTTGGCCATGGAGAACTCACCAAAGCCCGACATGTCGAAAGAGCTGTCATCGGGCGAGATTTCGACAAAGGGGAAATCAAACACCTCACGCAGGAGATCGCGACGGAACACGTCGAACTCCTCGTCTTTGATCTCCGAGTCCACCACGATCAGGTTGGGCATGCGGGCCTTGATGGCGTCACGGGCCTGGCCGAAGTCGACCACGCTGTCGGAGACGATGCCAATTTCCCTCAAGGCATCTCGTACATCGGCGCGGATCTGCAGGCTCGGCGAGATGGTCAGGACATAGGTACCCGACAGCGACTTGAACATGGACGAATGCTCGTCGGACAGGTCTACGGCGGTGATGCCGTCGACCGCCTGAACGGTGCGGGTGAACAAGGCGGTGAAGGAAACGCCCTCGTCGGACAGGGTGCGTTCGATTTCGATTCCGCCTCCCACGAGAGCCATCTGCCGTATCAGCATCCAGCTCAGGCTGTCCGGCGTCACGTTGCTGGAAGGGGGCACCCCGTCGTTGGCCACCCGCATCTGCAAGCGGGCGTGTTCGGGCCAGTTGTTCAGGTCCATGCGCAGGTCGATGCGGTTGCCGAACGGCAAGCCCCAGTCAAGGACCGCGTTGACGAAGGTGTAGGCCACCGTCGGATCGATCAGCACCTCCACGGGTTTGAGCTTGCGCCGCAGGGCAATACCCAGGATCCCCAGTTCGGCCTTGCGTTCCTGCAAGACCCCCTCGACAAGCCCACCCATGTTGACCTTTTCGTGCGACTGACGGATGCGCCCGCCGTAGAAGCGCAGGATCTGTTGCGCCGTGACGCCGGCCTGCTTGACACGGTCGGCTGGTACGCTCAGGGCCCGGTGCTCGATCTTGCTGATCCGCCCTTTGGCCAGCAACTGATCGGCCACGTTGTGCAAGGCGCTGATGCCTTCGGTGAGCTGACCGGCGAGGTTGCCGACCAGGTCGGGCCAGTGATCGTCGAGCGACCAGCTGTCCCCTTCGGAGGTCGGTCCTCCCCGGGTGGTGACGGGAACCGAAACGGCAGGTTTTTTGATGTTTTGCATGGGTGACAGATCGACTTGAGAAGTGCTTGGGCGAAACCAGTCCCTGACAAGCGGCCCACCGCGACGGGACGGACAAGCCCCTTGAAAATATCGCATTCAGCCCGCGCAGCTTTGCAATATTTTCTTCTTACCGTGGACTTGGGCACACGAACCCCGGTTTTTTCATTATGGCTGGACTTCTTACCGTCAGCTACATTTGGTGGCCTGCCGATGCTTCGCCGACGCAGGTGTGACAACTGCCCGCGATTTGCCACAATACGACATGCTCAATCCCGCCCCCTATCCCCTGTCACGCCCCAGGCGCCTGCGCCGGGACGCTTTTTCTCGTGAGCTGGTGCGCGAGCACCGACTGGCATCGGCCGACTTGATCTACCCGGTGTTTGTGCTCGACGGCCAGGGACGCCGTGAGGCGGTGACTTCGATGCCGGACGTTGAGCGCCTGAGTCTGGACCAGTTGCTGCCGGTGGCTGAGGATTGCGTGAAGCTGGGTATTCCGGTGATGGCGCTGTTTCCGGTGATCGACGGATCGCTCAAATCCCCCGATGGCAAGGAGGCTCTGAACCCCGAGGGGCTGGTACCTCGTGTGGTGCGCGCCCTCAAGCGCGAGTTTCCGCAACTGGGGGTGATGACCGATGTGGCGCTGGACCCCTACACCAGCCACGGACAGGACGGGGTGCTGGACGAACACAACTACATCATCAACGACGCCACCGTCGACATCCTGGTCAAGCAGGCCCTGGCCCAGGCGGAAGCGGGTGTGGACATCGTTGCGCCCAGCGACATGATGGACGGCCGCATCGGCGCCATCCGCAGTGCGCTGGAGACCACCGGCCGGGTGCACACCCGCATCATGGCCTACAGCGCCAAATACGCCAGCGCCTTCTACGGTCCGTTCCGCGACGCGGTGGGCTCGGCTGCCAACCTGGGCAAGGCCGACAAGAAGGTGTACCAGATGGACCCGGGCAACAGCGACGAGGCCCTGCGCGAGGTGGCGCTGGACATCGCCGAGGGCGCCGACATGGTCATGGTCAAGCCCGGCATGCCCTACCTGGACATCGTGCGGCGGGTCAAGGACGAGTTCAAGGTGCCGACTTTTGCCTACCAGGTCAGCGGCGAGTACGCCATGCTCAAGGCGGCCGCGCAGAACGGCTGGCTGGACCACGACGCGGTCATGATGGAGAGCCTGCTGGCCTTCAAGCGTGCGGGCGCCGACGGTGTGCTGACCTATTTCGCGCGCGACGCCGCCCGGCTCCTGCGCAGCGCCTGACCCCGCCCCAGGCAGGCGATGCGGGTCTTCAGCCTCCGGGCCGGCACGGTCGGCGAATCGGCCCAGCTCCCGGATCGCCGCCCGGACAGCGGGTATGTGTGGGTGGCCTGCACCCGCCAAGAGTTCGAGCTCGAGCAGGCGGCCATCCAGCAGATGCTGCAGACGCTGTGCGGCGTCACCTTGGTGGACCTCCACCTGTCGGACCTGCTGAACAACCAGCTGCCATCGCACTTCGACTACACCTCACAGTACGACATCCTGGTGTTCCGGCGCCTGGCGGCCGGCCACAGCGACACCGACCTGGCCCAGTCGGGGGCTGTGCAGCCCCAGCCGAACCGGCGGGGTGGCCCACCGGTGCTCAGGCGCATCGATACAAGCCCGGTGGGGTTTGCGGTGTTCGACCGGGTGCTGCTCACGGTGCACCCGGCCGGCTGCACCGTGCTGGAGCAATACGCCAACCGACTGCTGACCAGCGCCACGGCCGCCTCGCGCGCGGCGGGCGTGCAGCTGCCGCTGGGTGCGGCCGACCTGATGCTGCGCATCGTCAACCACATGGTGGACGGCTATCTGGACCTGCGCCGCGAGCTGACCCGGCAGCTGGACCACTGGCAGACGCAGCTGCTGAACCCGCGCGCGCGCTTTTCCAACTGGAACTCGCTGCTGGACGCGCGCATCGCGCTGCACCAGCTCGACGAGATCTGCGAGGACCAACGTGCGGCGATCCAGGACTGGATCGAGGCGCTGGCGGGCTGGGAGGTGATCGAGGGCCACGAAGACCATTTTGGAGGCCACCGCGGACTGGAGCTGCTCAAGGTGCGCAGCCGCGACGTGCTGGAACACATCGAGCGGGTGGTGCACCACGTGCGGCGGCTGGAGCAGAACGCGGAAACCGCGGTGCAGATGCACTTCTCGGCCCAGAGCAACCGCACCAACGACATCATGCGCACGCTCACCGCCCTGACGGCCATTTTCCTGCCACTGAACCTGATTGCGGGCATCTTCGGCATGAACTTCGAGTTCATCCCGTTTCTGCACGAGAAGGCCGGCTTCTGGTGGGCCATGGGCGCGATGGCGCTGATCGCCGTCGGGCTGAGCGTCTTTTTCTGGCGCAAGCGCTACCTGGCCCGGTCGGGGCGCTGAGCGGCCCTGGCTGCCAGGTCAGACAAACGGGGGCGACAGGCCTTCGTTGGCCAGCACGCGCTGTACGGCCGGGCGCTGCAGCATGCGCTGCAGGAACGGCCCCAGGTGGGCCTTGTCACGCGCAGCGCCGCTGTCGAAGCCGCGCGTCCAACGGCACAGGGTGAAGATGTAAGGGTCGAGCGCCGAGTAGCCTTCGGGCATGAACCAGGGCCCGCCATGGCGGGCCAGTTCGGTATCGAGCTGGCGCAGCAGGTTGCGTACCTTCAACTGGGCCTGCTGGCGGACCTGTGCCGCGCCGTCGGCATTGCCGGCCTTGACCCAGCGGTCGGGGTAGAAATAGATGACCAGGGTGCTCTGCAGGGTGTTGGTCAGCCACATGAGCCACTTGTAGAAGTGCGCCCGCGCGGCGCTGCCCACCGCCGGCGCCAGCCCGGCCTGGGGATGGGTGTCACACAGGTGCAGACAGATGGCTGCCGTCTCATAGAGCACCAGATCGCCGTCGGTCAGCACCGGTATCAGGCCATTCGGGTTGAGCTTGAGGTAGGCGGTGGTCTTCTGCACGTCCTGCGTGCGGTCGACGAGCACACGCTCGTAGGGCACAGCCAGCTCTTCGAGCAGGATGTGGGGCACCATGCTGGCGGTGTTGGGGTAGTGGTGCAGCTGGATCAAGGTCGATTCCCGGGTTCTGGCAGGCCGAACAGCCGGGCACCATTGTCCCACCCCACAGCACGCGCCACCTCGGGCGGCAGGCCGCCGAGCCAGGTTCGGTAGCCCTGCATGAGGCCGTCGTAGTAGAGCCAGCGCTGGTTGATCCAGGTATCGGAGCCGATCAGGAAGCGGTCGGGGTACTTCAGGATGAGGGTCCGCCAGTCGGGGCAGAGCTGGCCGTTCTCACAGGTCAGACCGGGGCGGTAGGACAACTCGCCCATGAGGTGCGGGAAGCGGGCCATGAGTTCGTCGACCCGCGCCACCGGGGTACCGCCAATACCCGTGTGTGCCCAAATCAGGACCGGACCCCCACGCTCCACCGCTTCGCGGGTCGCTGCCCCCCAAGGGGGTGCGAATCTGCCTTGGGGCGGCCCGGCGCCGGATTCAGGACCCCCACGCTCCACCACTTCGCGGTTCGATGCCCCGCCAGGGGTATGTTGCTGCTGCCGGGCATCCATCACATGCTGCATCAGCTGCTCGACCGCCAGGTCGTCCACATGGGCCAGGACGGCCAGGTTCTGGCGGTCGGCCAGGACCATGAGATCGCGGGCGATGGCGCCCTGGGCATTGGCGCTGTCGTAGAGGTGGAACTCGCCCAGGCCGCGGTAGGGGCCCGACGGGGTGCCCTGGGCCAGCTCGGTGCGCACCAGTTCGGCAATGGACGGGTCTCGGAACCAGTTGTTGTAGTCGGCCCGGTCGCGGTAGAGCCGGATGAAGGGCACCACGGTAACGCCGGCCGCGCGGGTCTGCTGGCGTGCCTGGGCCAGGGCCTTGGTGCCGTCGTTGGGCCGGGAGTTGGCGATGATGGCCCGCACGCCGTTGCGCTGCATGCGGTCCAGCACGTCGGACAGCGGGTGCGGACAACCCGGTGCCGGCGCATCGTGCACACACGCCTCGTCGTTGTAGTGCAAGTGGGCGTCAAACAGTGGGCCTGTGTAGGGTTGGGTGGCGCCGGTGGCGGCCGACCAGAGCCACAGTCCGGCCAACAGCCACATCCCCCGAGCGTGCAGCGCCCCAGACATGCGATCAGCCGACGTGACGGGCCAGGAAGGCCAGGGTGCGCTGTCGCGCCAGCTGGGCCGCCGCAGCGTCGTACGAACCGCGCTGGTCGCAGTTGAAGCCGTGGTTGGCGGCATAGACCTGCACCTCGACGCCCGACTGGGCCTGACGGAAGGCCTCGACGGTGTCGAGCGGGATCCAGTGGTCCTGGTCGCCGAAATGGGCCAGCACCGGCACCTGGGGTTGGCGCCCGGCATCGTCGCCGGCGGTCATGCCGCCACCATAGAAGGGCACGGCGGCCGACAGGCCCTTGAGCTGGCAGGCCGAGCGCCAGGTCAGCAGTCCACCCCAGCAGTAGCCCAGGATGCCGACCTTGCCGGCCTGGGCGGCGTGGTCGATGGCGGCCTGGATGTCGGCCATGACACCCGGTGCCGGCAGGCCTTCGACGGCGGTCTTCAGGCCGAAGCCGGTGCCCATGTCGGCCTCGGTGTAGCCCAGTTCAACATCCGCCTGGACGCGGTGGAAGGTGGACGGCGCCACCACGAAGTAGCCCTCGGCCGCGTAGCCGTCGGCCACCGAACGAATGTGGCTGTTGACGCCGAAGATTTCCTGCAGGACGACCAAGCCGCCTTTGGGCGCGCCGGTGGGCTGGGCCACGTAGGCGGGGAAAGAAAACCCGTCACTGGCGGTGAGTTGAACAAACTGTCCCATGCTTGGCTCCTTGGTTTCTTGGGTGAATGAAATCAGGGTCTTGACCCCGTCCGGTGGGTGACGCCACCGGGCATGGTGCTCGTGTAAGGTGCACAGCTGCGGTTGTAACCGCTGGACAGATTATTCGCAGGAGACGGGTCATGGACAAGTCACAGACGGGGGCTCTGCTGGTGACCGGAGGTGGCCGGGGCATCGGCGCAGCCACGGCGCGGCTGGCGGCCCGCCAGGGCTGGGCGGTGGCGGTGAACTTCGTTGGCAACTCGCTGGCCGCCGACGATGTGGTTCGGGACATACGCGCCGGCGGCGGCCAGGCCATCACGGTGCAGGCCGACGTGTCGGACGAGGTGCAGGTGCTGCGCATGTTCGAGAAGGTCGATGCCAAGCTGGGCCAGCTGACCGGCCTGGTGAACAATGCCGGCGTGGTCGATGTCACCGCGCGGGTGGACGAGATGAGCGCGGCGCGCATCCGGCGCATGTTCGACATCAATGTGCTCGGCAGTTTTCTGTGCGCGCGCGAGGCGGTGCGACGCATGAGCACGCGGCATGGCGGCGTTGGCGGTGCCATCGTCAATGTGTCCAGCGCGGCCTCGCGGCTGGGTTCTCCCGGCCAGTATGTGGACTACTCGGCGGCCAAGGGCGCGGTGGATGCCTTCACCATCGGCCTGGCCAGGGAGGTGGCCAACGAAGGCATCCGGGTGAATGCGGTGCGACCGGGCCTGATCGAGACCGAAATCCACGCCAGTGGCGGCCTACCCAACCGCGTCAACGACCTCAAGGGCCAGGTGCCCATGCAGCGCGGCGGCACGGCCGACGAGGTGGCCCAGGCTATCGTCTGGCTGCTGTCGGATGCCGCCAGTTACACGACCATGAGCCTGCTGGATGTGTCGGGTGGCCGATAGGTTATTGGCCTTCGGGCCAAGCATTTTTTCTCACGTCACTCCCGCGAACGCGGGAGTCCACAACGGCCAACCCTCGCGGCCTCTGCTCTCCTGGATTGCCGCGTCCTCGGGAATGACAGGCGAAGGCCATGAATCGGTCTGGCTCCGTACATTGCCTTTGGACACACGGACGAAACCATGACCGCCACCACACCCGAACAAAGCCCGCACATCAGGATCTGGTGGGAAGACCTGGAGGTCGGCCAGACGCGCGACCTGGGGTCGATTTCACCGACGCGGGAAGAGATCATTGCCTTCGCCAGCCAGTTTGACCCGCAGCCTTTTCACCTGAGCGACGACGGTGGCAAGGCATCGGTTTTCGGTGCGCTGAGCGCCAGCGGCTGGCACACCTGCGCCATGGCGATGCGCCTGATGGTGACGAACTTCCTGCACGAAAGCTCGAGTCTGGGTTCGCCCGGGCTGGAGAGCCTGAAGTGGACCAAGCCGGTGTACCCGGGCGATGTGCTGCGACTGCAGCACACCATCACCGAGAAGCGGGCGATGAGCAAACGGCCAGATGTGGGTCTGGTGCGCACCACCTGGGAAATGTTCAACCAGAATGACGAGAAGGTGCTGCACATGGATGGGTATGGCATGTTCAGGCTGAAAGAACCCCCGCGGTGAGGGTCTGGCCCCCACGCTCCGCCGCTGCGCGGGTCGCTGCCCCCCAAGGGGGCTGACCTGGCTCGGGGCGGCCCTTCGCTGCGCTCCTGTGACCCCCACGCTCCGCCGCTGCGCGGGTCGCTGCCATGGCCGTCATGCCCGCGGACGCGGGCATCCACGAGAACCTGCTGCGTTTCGTCGGTCTTGGACTCTCGCGTTCGCGGGAGTGACGGGTCTGCAGAGGTGTGGCCAGAATCATGCAGGCTGCCTTCACCGTAGAAGCCCGACCGCACCATTGGAACCAGACCCATCGCTTGCAGCCTGCCGGGATCTGCGCCACTAGACAAGGCTTTCACGGAAGCGACGGGCTGGCCGGTGTCTCGCGGACCAACAAGGGGCCACCACCGATCCCGGCTGCGCGACAATCTCGCCCCATGGACTTCAAACCCCTTGTCACGCTGCTGGCCATTGTCAACCCGCTGGCCATCGTGCCCTTCTTTATCCACTACACACAGGGCTTCAGTTCGGCGCAGCGCAAGCGCACCATTCTGATTTCGGCGTTCACCGCGTTTGCGGTGATCGCCACCTGCGCCATCGTAGGCCTGCAGGTGCTGGAGTTCTTCAACATTTCGCTGGCCAGCTTCCAGGTCGGTGGAGGCATGCTGCTGCTGACCTCGGCGCTGGCCATGCTCAACGCCCAGCCGGCCGAGGCCAAGACCACCCAGGGCGAGGTGGACGATGCGTCGGCGCGGGCCTCGATCGCGGTGGTGCCGCTGACGATTCCGCTGCTGACCGGGCCGGCCACGATGTCCACGGTGGTGATCTACGCCGACCAGGCGCAGACCTTCCTGCAGCACGCGGCGCTGGTGGGCTACGGCGTGGTGATCGGACTGGCCACCGCCGTGTGTTTTACGCTGGCCAAGCCGATTGCCCGTGCCCTGGGCCAGACCGGCATCAACGTGATGACCCGGCTGATGGGCCTGATCCTGGCCGCGCTGGCGGTGGAGGTGATGGCCGCCGGGCTGACCAAGCTTTTCCCGGCGCTGGGTTGAGCGACCGCACCCGGTCGCCCGTCCTGGCCCTCCTGCCGGTCACTTCAGCTTCTGCGCCTCTTCGCGGAACTCCGCCAGCACAGCGCGTGCGTTCTTGAGTCCCCGTGCCTCGGCAGCCGCGACCCAGCGGTCTTCCAGCGCAGACTGTTTGGCCTTGACTTCGTTGACGAAGGCCTCGCTGGCCATCTGGCGCTGCACACCGGTCTGTTTCTGGATCTCGCGCGAGGCGGCATCGGTGCGGTCCCAGCCGGCGGCGAACATCCTGGCGGCCGCTTCGCCCGAGACCTTGTCGATCACGGCGCGCTCTTCGGGCTTGAGGCTGTTGTACCTGGCCGGATTCATCATGAAGACGAAGCTGGTGTTGTAGAGGCCCCCGGGGAAGGTGGTGGCGTACTTGACCATGGACAGGCGCATGGACTGCAGCGATTCGTCGGGGAAGAAGGTGCCGTCCATGACACCGGTGGACAGCAGCTCGAACGAATCGGTGGCGGGCTTGAGGGTGGTGTTCCAGCCCATCAGCTTGGACAGCTCGTTGATGTTGCCGCCGCCGATGCGGAACTTGAGCTTGGCCGCGTCGGCGGCGCTGGTGACCGGCTGCCTGACGGTGAAGATGATGCCCGGGCCATGGGTGAACACGCCCAGCACCTTGACGCCCCGGTGCTCGCCCAGCGGCGCGAAATACTTGTCATAGATGCGCTGGTAGGCCACCGAGGTGGCGGTGGATGAGTCGCCCAGGAACGGGAACTCGGCCACCTGGGTGAAGACGAAACGCCCTGGCGTGTAACCGTCGACGGTGTAGGACACATCGGCCAGGCCGTCGCGGATGGCATCGAAGGTGCCCGGCGGCGCCGACACGGGCTTGGCCAGCAGGTTGCATTTGACGCTGCCGTTGGTGCCTTTCTCGACGGCTTCGCACCACTGGTTCTGGGCCATGGTGGCGCCGTGCGCGGGCGGTAGCCAGGTGGAGACCTGGAGCACGGTCTGGGCCTGGGCCGCAGCGGCCAGAAGACCGGAGGCGAGCAACGGGACGATGGCGAGCTGGCGAGCGTTCATGGGGTCTCCTGGGGTTGGTGGTGAAAGGCAAACGGGATGGACTCAGGCCAATACCGGGGCGCGGTGCTCGGCCTCGAAGCGGGACTGCAGCAGGCGGCGGAACTGCAGCAGCGCGGCGTCCATGGCCAGCGGCAGCATGGCCCGCTGGGGGTCAAGCGCGATGTTGCGGTGCTGGGCGGTGATCATGTCGCGGTCTTCGTTGAAGGCACCGATCAGGCTGTTGTAGATGCTCTCGGTGACGGTGTCGTCGCCCTCGCCCGCCGGGTGCGACTGCTGGAAGAAGTAGTGCGTCGTGGTTTCGGTCTCTGGTGTCAGGGTCTGGCAGCTGTGCAGGCGCACCGAAGGCCCGGGCGCGTCGGGGGCCGAACCGGTGGGACGGCCGCCGGAATGCATCAGCAACGTGCCGGGCAGCAGGAAGTCGTAGATGAACCAGCGGTCCAGGTGGGTGTCGAACTGGCGGAAGCGCTGGTAGAAGGGCGGTGGCGGCACGTCCTCGATGTGCCGGGTGACCCTGATGCCCATTTGCGGCCAGTCGTGGGTGGCGCCCGGCACCGGCTCGATCACGGGGCGGGCCTGGGCGATACGGGTCGATCCACCCAGGGATTTCTCGTGCACATAGCTCAGGTGCGAGAAATCGAGCAGGTTGTCGCAGATGAGCAGGTAGGGGGTGTCGTAGTGCAGGTAACCCGGTCGGTGCTTCCAGTCGGGGCTTTCGCAGGAGAAGTTGTCGGGCAGCAGGGCTGTGTCGGACCTGGCGGGATCGCCCATCCAGACGAACACCCAGTTGTTCTTCTGCACCACCGGGTAGCTGCGCACCCGTGCTTTGGGAGGCACGGTATCCAGACCAGGAATTTCGATGCAGCGGCCCGAAGGCTCGAACTTCATGCCGTGGTAGCCACACCGGACACAGTCGCCTTCGCGCCGTCCAACCGAGAGGGGTGCGTGGCGGTGGCAGCACCGGTCTTCGAGGGCGACCAGATCACCGGCGGCGGTGCGGTAGACCAGCACCGGCTCGCCCAGCACGGTGCGGGTGAACAGTCGGCTGTCGTCGGCCGCCGGGATCTCGTGACCCCAGGCAATGACATACCAGCAATTGCGCAGCCACATCGGGCGCCTCCTTCAGATGTTGGAGACCCATGCTAGGCGTTCGCGCAAGCGGCCACGTCCCCCTCGGAGGGGACAGACAGGGGGAACCGGATCAGTGCAGGAGACGCGCCAGACCCAGGCGTTCGGCCGGCAGGCCGGCACCGGCCAGCTTGAGGTAGGCCCGCTTGCGCAAGGTGACCACGGTCGACGGCGCCACGTCGAGGTCGGCGGCGATGCCGTCGACGGTCATGCCCTGGGCGATGCGGGCGCAGACGTCGCGCTCACGGGGCGACAGCGTTGGCGCCAGCCTGGCCAGGCGTTGAACCTGAACGGCCACACCGCTGTCGCGGTCCTGACAGTGGCTCTGCGCCCGCCAGGCCAGGGCCAGGGCCTGGCAAAGCAGGGGGGCGAGTCCGAGCAGGCGATCAATCTCTTCGGCTTGGAGGGGTCCGAGCCGATCGTCGCGGTACAGGTGAATGGCGTGAGCCTGGCCAGGCACAGGGGCATGGACCAGGGTGAAGCGATCGGTCAGCCGCTCACGCTCGTAGATGTCCGAGCGCCAGCCGGCATCGGGGAAGTCGGCAGCCCGGCAATGCAGCACTGCCAGCCCGGCGCCGGGCGCCCGTGACACCTGCGCGGCCAGGGGCAGCAACGCATCACGGCGATAGTAGTGACGCCGGTAAATACCAAAACACTGCAAAACAACCGATTCCTCGCCGGGCCGTCGCGCACTGCCTTCGATCAGTTCAGGCAGATCGCGCCGGATCTGCACCAGCGACAGGTATTCGGCCGGTACCACGGCCTGGATGGCGCGCAGCAGGCCGTTGGCACCGGCTGCGCCATTGGCGACCTCCAGCAACGCGGCAACCGACTCGGCCGGCACCGGCAGCCGGGCCGCCGGGGGATCAAGGTTCCACAGCTGGGGCATGGTGGAGCATTTTGGGGGGCGATGGCCTTCAGGGCACTGCGGGTTGTCCCTCGGTCGCAACCAGGACTGTGGCCCGCTCGCGCCTCCGGCTTTCGTTCGCGTGGCGGGTGAGCATGTCGCAGGTCAGGCGGATGTGCGCTTCGAGTGCCAAGGCCGCCCGGGCTTCCTGACGGGCCAGCGCGGCATTGAAGATGCCTTCGTGCTCGGCGTGCACGTCGCGGTCGAAGCCGGGTGTGGCGCCGATCCGGATGGCCACCTGGCGGTAGCGCTCGCCGTGGCGGTACAGAATGTCCAGCAGATGTCGGGTCCAGGGCGAGGCATATCCTGCAATCAGCGCTTCGTGGAAACGCCGGTTGGCACATTCCCAACGCTCGGGCTCACGCGCCAGGCCGGCCGCTTCTGCCTCGCTGAGCCGGGCAAACGCCTCACGCACCGAAGCTTCCCAACGCACATCACCCAGCCGGATGGACTGCCGCAGCGCCTCGGTCTCCAGCCGCACGCGGGTGTCGGTCAGGTCACGCAGGTCGTCCAGCGAAATGGCACTGACGCGGTATCCGCGCTGGCTTTCAACTGTCACCAGGGCATCGGACACCAGCAGGGCCAGGGCCTCTCGCAGCGTGCCGGCGCCAACGTCGTAACCGTCCTTGAGGTGCTCCACGCGCAGGCGCTGACCCGGCTGCAGCTTGCCACAGACAATGTCATGGCGCAGGGCACGGTAGGCACGCTCGGTGAGCGTGCGCGGTTCGGGGTCTTCGTCGCGCGGTGCCGGTCCGGCATGGCGCGCGGGGTGCAGCAGATCGTCCAGCATGGTCTTCTCAGAGGGTGAGAGGGAATTGGGCGTGGCCGAAAGGGCACCCCAAAGCGCCACCGGCAAGGTGCAAAGTACAGCCGTGGCTCGGGCGACGGCGCGCATTTGCAGCGCCGCAGGTGGTGTCTTGGGGTGTCAAGGCGGCCATGACCGGTTCCTCTCAGCCTCTCAGTCGTTCGGGTTTTCGCGCCGCAGGCGGTAGGCCAGCTGGGCCCGCGACAGACCCAGCAATCGGGCGGCGCCGGAGAGGTTGCCCCGGCTGCGCTCGACCGCCAGCGCCAGCACGCGCGCCTCCAGGGTCTCGATCGGCAGGCCGCTGTCGAGCACCTGCTCGCACAGCCGCTGCTCGTCCTGGGGTGCCCGGCGGGCCAGACGTCCTTGCGGATCAAGGCCATCATGGGCCACATCGGGCTGGTTGGGGAACAGGTGCTCGGCTTCGATGACACCGCCCTGGGCGGCCAGGATGACACCTCGTTCGACCAGGTTTTCCAGTTCACGCACGTTGCCCGGCCACCCATGTCTCACCAGGGCCTGCAGGGCACGATCACTGAAACCGGCCAGCCGTTTGTGGTGCAACGCCATAAAGCGCGCGAGCAGGTGCCGCGCCAGCGGCTCGATGTCGGCTGCGCGTTCACGCAGCGGCGGGATGCAGATGGGGTAGACATTGAGGCGGTAGAACAGGTCGCGCCGGAACTGCCCGCGCTCGACCGCAGCCTCCAGGTTGACGTTGGTCGCCGCCACCAGCCGCACATGAACCTTGCGGGCGCTCTCGCTGCCCAGTCTTTCGATTTCGCCTTCCTGCAGCACACGCAGCAGCTTGGCCTGCGCCGCCAGTGGCAGGTCGCCCACCTCATCGAGAAACAACGTGCCTCCCTCGGCCCGCTCGAAGCGGCCGGCGCGCGCAGCATGAGCGCCGGTGAAGGCCCCCTTCTCGACGCCGAACAGCTCCGCCTCAATCAGCTCGGCTGGCAGCGCGGCGCAGTTGACCGCCACGAACGGGCCAGAGGCCCGGTCGGAATGGTCGTGCAGGGCGCGCGCAAAACGCTCCTTGCCGACGCCGGTCTCACCGGTCAGCAGCACCGTGACCTGGGTACCGGCCGCCCTCAGCATGAGGTCGTGGGCTCGCTGGAAGGCTGGCGCACTGCCCACCAGCATGCCACCGGACTCGGTTGGCTCCAGGCTGCTCTTGAGTGCCTCGACCTGCTGGCTCAGCGCCGCCATCTTCTCCAGCAGGGAGTCATCCTCGAAGTACTGACGGTGGGCATCGCCATCGGGCCAGTCGTCGATCGGTCGCCCTTCGATCAGGCAGTGATCGTCACCGCAGGCCGAACAGCGGATTTCCTTGAACAGGATCAGCCGGCCCATGAAGGCGCTGGTGTAACCACTGGCATAACCCAGCAAGGTCCAGCAGGCCGGTTCGTCGACCAGGCCGTATTTGAGCCGGTGGGCATGCGCCTCCCAGGAATCGTCCCAGCGGAACTGCCCCTCGAAGTGCCCGGTGGCGGCGTCCATCTCCAGCCTCACCGGGGTCACACGGGCCGCCCCTTCGAGCATGTGCAGCTGCGGTCCGACGAGGAACATGTCCTCCAGCGTCTGGCTGCCCCTGGTCTTGGCCGCAAAACCGGCGTCGTGCAAGCCGCAGGCATAGCCCATGCGGGTGAGCAGGCGCCGGGCCTGCTCCTTGCCCACCGAGGTGATGAGATCGTGCCGCAACTCGGTCAGGGCCACGGTGTGCAACAGCACCATTCGGCGCTCGCCGAGCCAGATGGCGCCGCTGTCGGGCTCGAAGCGCAACAGGCGGCGCAGGTCGGCGTCGGGAGGGTAGGCCAGCGAGGGGTCCAAACGTGTCTCCGGTGGGTAGGCGCTCTTCGGCGCTGGAATCTCGATATTTTCACCCATGGATCCGACAAGGGCAAGGCAAAAGGCAGCACCGGCCATCCCGAAGGATTTGCTGATTTGATGAAAGCCTGCCGGTCACCTGTACGCATTTCATCAAGATTGATCCGCTTGTCGTTGAAAAACTGCCAGTCTTCGGCTATCGACCTCGGCCATTCGATCCGGATGCTGCGCTGCACACCGACAAATTGCTAGGGGATTTCCCTGAAATATCGAGATTTTCGGCAACGCCGCCCGATTCTGGCACGCCGTCTGCAAAGCGGTTCGCGTCCGACCCAGCCCCGACTGCCATGAACCTGCCCTCCGACTCCCAGCTCCCCGCCGTCGACACCTCCTTGCGTTACGTGCGGGTGCTGGAGCGACGGGCAGACGGCCTGGTCAGCTTCGAGTTCTCCATCGGCTGGCCCGAGCTGGCGGTGGAGCTGATGCTGCCCGGTCCGGCCTTCGAGGCTTTCTGCGCCAACAACCGGGTGCAGCGTCTGGACACCTGAGTTCCCGAGAGCTGTTCGAACAACCCACCACGGAGACAAGCACCGATGAACATCGATCTGCAGGCGCGGGAGATCACGCCGCTGCGCCAGACCTACGCCCACGTGGCGAAGTACATCGGCGGCGACAAGGCCGCCAGCCGCTATCAGGAGGCGACCCTGGGCGCCCAGCCCATGGTCAACTTTCACTACCGGCCGACCTGGGACCCGGGGCATGAGCTCTTCGACGCCAGCCGTTCGAAGATCGTGCTGGCCGACTGGTACGTGCTCAAGGACCCGCGGCAGTTCTATTACGCGACCTGGACCATGACCCGCGCGCGCCAGCAGGACGCCGTGGAGGCCAACTTCCAGTTCGTCGAGCAGCGCGGCATGGTCGGCAAGATGCCCGACGCCATCCGCGAGAAGGCCCTGGGCGTTCTGATGCCGTTGCGCCATGCGGCCTGGGGCGGGAACATGAACAACGCCTCCATCTGCGCCTACGGCTATGGCACCGCCTTCACCGCGCCGGCCATGTTCCACGCCATGGACAACCTGGGGGTGGCGCAGTACCTGACCCGACTGGGTCTGGCGCTGGGCGACCCCCAGTGCCTCGAAGCAGGCAAGCAGGCCTGGCTCAATGCCCCCGAATGGCAGGCACTGCGCCGTCTGGTGGAGGACAGCTTCGTGGTGCAGGACCCGTTCGAGCTTTTCGTGGCACAGAACTTCGCTCTCGACGGCCTACTGTACCCCTTGATCTATGGCGGCTTCGTGGACGACCACGTGGCGCTGCAGGGAGGCACGGCCGTGGCCATGCTGACCAGCTTCATGCCCGAGTGGCACGACGAAAGCGCGCGCTGGGTGGATGCCGTGATCAAGACCGCCGGGGCCGAATCCGACGCCAACCGGGCCCTGTTGCGTGACTGGGCCGGCCACTGGATGGACCGGGCTCAGGCCGCCCTCTCCCCCATTGCGCGTCTCGCTCTGGGCGAAACCGGCGAAACCGTGCTCAGCGACGCCCGCGAACAACTGCAGGCGCGACTGGCCAAGACCGGCGTTGCCGTCTGAACAGGAGACCACAACATGTCCGACGTATTCATCGCTTTCCAGCACAACGAGGAGTCGCGCCCGGTGATCGACGCCATCGTGGCCGACAACCCGAACGCGGTGCTGACCCACCCCACCGGCCTGGTCAAGATCAACGCGCCCGGCAGCCTGACCATCCGCCGCGAAACCATCGAAGGCCTGACCGGCCGGCCCTACGACCTGCAGGCCATCCACGTCAACCTCGTCACGCTCTCGGGCCACATAGACGAGGACGACGACCAGCTCACGCTGAGCTGGAAACACTGAATCAAGAGCAGAAGGAGACAAGATGGACACGAGAGTTGCGAGCAAGAAGCTCGGCCTGAAGGAACGTTACGCCGCCATGACGCGCGGCCTGGGCTGGGAGACCACCTACCAGCCGATGGACAAGGTGTTCCCGTACGACAGGTACGAGGGCATCAAGATCCACGACTGGGACAAGTGGCAGGACCCGTTCCGCCTGACCATGGACGCCTACTGGAAGTACCAGGGCGAGAAGGAGAAGAAGCTCTACGCCGTGATCGAGGCCTTCGCGCAGAACAACGGCCAGCTCGGCGTGGCGGATGCGCGCTACGTCAACGCGCTCAAGCTGTTCATTCAGGGCGTGACGCCGCTGGAGTACTACGCGCACCGCGGCTTTGCCCACGTGGGTCGCCAGTTCACCGGTGAGGGTGCCCGCGTGGCGGCGCAGATGCAGTCCATCGACGAGCTGCGTCACTACCAGACCGAGACGCACGCGATCAGCCACTACAACAAGTACTTCAACGGCATGCACCACTCGAACCACTGGTTCGACCGCGTGTGGTACCTGTCGGTGCCGAAGTCCTTCTTTGAAGACGCCTGCACCGGAGGCCCGTTCGAGTTTCTCACCGCCGTCAGCTTCAGCTTCGAGTACGTGCTGACCAACCTGCTGTTCGTGCCTTTCATGAGCGGCGCGGCGCACAACGGCGACATGTCGACGGTCACCTTCGGCTTCTCGGCCCAGTCCGACGAAAGCCGCCACATGACGCTGGGCATCGAGTGCATCAAGTTCATGCTGGAGCAGGACCCGGACAACGTGCCCATCGTGCAGCACTGGATCGACAAGTGGTTCTGGCGCGGCTACCGCCTGCTGAGCATCGTCGCGATGATGCAGGACTACATGCTGCCCAAGCGCGTGATGAGCTGGAAGGAAGCCTGGGAGATGTACGCCGAGGAGAACGGCGGCGCCCTGTTCCGCGACCTGGCACGCTACGGCATCCGCGAGCCAGCCGGCTGGAAGCAGGCCTGCGAAGGCAAGGACCACATCAGCCACCAGGCGTGGAACACCTTCTACAACTACAACGCTGCGGCGCCCATTCACACCTGGATTCCCAGCGACGAAGAGATGGACTGGCTGTCGGAGAAGTACCCCGAGACCTTCGACAAATACTACCGCCCGCGTCTGGAGTACTTCCGCGAGCAGCAGCAGGCCGGCAACCGCTTCTACAACAAGACGCTGCCGATGCTGTGCACGACCTGCCAGATCCCCATGCTGTTCACCGAAGAGGGCGACCCCAGCAAGATCTGCTACCGCGACAGCGACTACAAGGCCTACAAGTACCACTTCTGCAGCGATCACTGCAAGAGCATCTTCGACCACGAACCCGAGAAGTACGTGCAGAGCTGGCTGCCGGTGCACCAGATCTACCAGGGTCACTGCTTCCCCGAAGGCACCGACCCGACCGCCGAGGGTTTCGATCCGCTGCTGGCCGTGCTCAAGTACTACGAGATGGAAGTCGGCCGGGACAACTTCGACTTCGAAGGGTCGGAGGACCAGAAGAACTTTGCGATGTGGAAAGGAGAGCAGAAATGAGCGTCGTCGCCATCTCCCCTTACGAGTTCACGCCCAAGGATGTGCGCGAGAACTTCCCCGCGCCGCTGCTCTACATCGGCTGGGAAGACCACCTGTTGTTCTGTGCACCCTTCTGCCTGCCGCTGCCGCCGGACACCCCGTTCGGCGCGCTGTCGGCCGCGGTGCTGCCGGGCATCTACGGCTACCACCCGGACTTCGCCAAGATCGACTGGACCAAGGCGGAATGGAAGAAGAACGGCCAGCCCTGGACACCCGACCCGGCCAAGTCGCTGGCCGAGAACGGCCTGGTGCACAAGGACGCGATCCGGTTCAGCACGCCTGGCCTCACCGGCATCAAGGGAAGTTTTAGCTGACCCCCCCGCGCCGCCTACGGCGTCACCCCCCAGGGGGCGCCGCTGGTGGCCCGGCAAAGCCGGTCCCGCGGCGGCCTCGATCCACTCCCGCATTTCCTCTTCTTTCATGTACCAACTGACCATTGAGCCCTTGGGGGCCACCATTGACGTCGAAGAAGGCCAGACGGTGCTGGACGCAGCGCTGCGGCAGGGCATCTACCTGCCGCACGCCTGTGGTCATGGCCTGTGCGGGACCTGCAAGGTGCAGGTCTGTGATGGCGAGGTGGACCATGGGGCGGCCAACCCGTTCGCGCTGATGGACTTCGAGCGCGACGACGGCAAGACCCTGGCCTGTTGCGCCACGCTGCAGGCCGACACCACCATCGAGGCCGACATCGACGAGGACCCGGATGCGCGCGTGATCCCGGTGCGCGACTTTGCCGCCACGGTCAGCCGCATCGAAGACCTCACGCCCACCATCAAGGCGATCCACCTGCAACTCGACAAGTTGATCGACTTTCAGGCCGGCCAGTACGTGCAGCTGGAGATCCCGGGCGTGGGCAGTCGCGCCTTCTCGATCGCCAACGATCCAGCCGATGTGGCCGCCACCAGCCGCATCGAGTTGAACGTGCGCAAGCTGCCCGGCGGCGCCGGCACCACCTGGCTGCACGAGCGGCTCCAGGCCGGTGACCGCCTGCGCGTGTCCGGCCCCTACGGCCGCTTCTTCGTGCGCGAGTCGGCGCAGCAGCCCCTGCTGTTCATGGCCGGTGGCTCGGGGCTCTCCAGCCCGCGTTCGATGATCGTGGACCTGCTTTCGCGCAGTTGCACGCTGCCGATCACACTGGTCTACGGACAACGCTCGCGTGAAGAGCTGTACTACGACGCCGAGTTCCGCGCGCTCGCCGCGCAGCACGCCAACTTCACCTACGTGCCGGCGCTGTCGCATGAAACCGAGGGATCGGACTGGAGCGGCGCACGCGGCTTCGTGCACGACGCGGCCAAGGCGCACTTCGACGGCAGCTTCGCGGGCCACAAGGCCTACCTCTGCGGGCCGCCGCCCATGATCGAGGCCTGCATCACCACGCTGATGCAGGGTCGGTTGTTCGAGCGCGACATCTACACCGAGAAGTTCCTCTCGGCGGCCGACGCCCAGGCCACGCGCAGCCCACTGTTCCAGCGGGTGTGATCACATGACCCCCACATTCCACCGCTTCGCGGGTCATTGCCCCCCAGGGGGGCGGTTTCGCCTTGGGGCGGCCCTGCGCCGAAACACATGACGATCTTCGACACCCGCCCCAAGTTCGCCGTGCACGTGGCGCAAACGGACGAGACCTTTCCCTGCGCCGCCAACGAGAGCCTGCTCACCGGCATGGTGCGCCTGGGCCGCAAGGGCATCCCGGTCGGCTGCGTCAACGGCGGCTGCGGCGTCTGCAAGGTCCGCATCCTGGCCGGCGACATCAAGGCGCTGGGGCCGATCAGCCGGGCCCACGTGACCGTGGACGAAGAACAGCAGGGCTACACGCTGGCCTGCCGGGTGGCGCCGCAGACCGCGGTCAACCTGGAAGTCGCCGGCAAGCTGCACAAACCGTTTTCAAAAGGGCGCGCAGAGTCTGCGACTGCCAGCCCCGTTTCTCAACAGCAGTAATCAACCACCAGGAGACACAACATGGGTGTGATGCGCATCGGGCACGCAAGCCTGAAAGTGATGGACATGGACGCCGCCGTCCGGCACTACGAGAACGTGCTCGGCTTGAAGACCACAATGAAGGACAAGGCCGGCAACGTCTACCTCAAGTGCTGGGACGAGTGGGACAAATACTCGCTGATCCTGACCCCTTCCGACCAGGCCGGCCTGAACCACGTGGCCTACAAGGTCGAGAAGGAAAACCACCTCGACGAGCTGCAGAAGAAGATCGAAGCCTGGGGCATCAAGACCGTCATGCTCGATGAAGGCACCCTGCCCTCGACCGGCCGCATGCTGCAGTTCAACCTGCCCAGCGGCCACGAGATGCGCCTGTACGCGACCAAGGAGTACGTGGGCACGGACGTGGGCACCACCAACCCCGACCCGTGGCCGGACGGCCTCAAGGGCGCGGGCGTGCACTGGCTGGACCACCTGCTGCTGATGTGCGAGATGAACCCGGAAGCCGGCATCAACACCGTGGCCGACAACACCCGCTTCATGACCGAGGCGCTGGACTTCTTCCTGACCGAGCAGGTCATGGTCGGACCCGAGGGCAACATCCAGGCCGCGACCTGGATGGCCCGCACCACCACGCCGCACGACATCGCCTTCGTCGGCGGCGCCAAGAGCGGCCTGCACCACATCGCGTTCTACCTGGACAGCTGGAACGACGTGCTGAAGTCGGCCGATGTGATGGCCAAGAACAAGACCAAGATCGACGTCGCCCCGACGCGCCACGGCATCACGCGCGGCGAGACGATCTACTTCTTCGACCCCAGCGGCAACCGCAACGAGACCTTCGCCGGCCTGGGCTACCTGGCCCAGCGCGATAGGCCGGTGACGACCTGGACCGAGGACCAACTGTGGAGCGGGATCTTCTATCACACCGGTGAAGCGGTTCCCAGCTTCACCGATGTGTATACGTGATCACCCCCCTGCGCCGCTGACGCGGCTTCCCCCCTCTCTGGCGCGCCTTCGGCGCTGGGAGGGGGGACGGCATCTTGGGCCGGCAAAGCCGGACCCTCGATGCCCCTGGACCTGAAGTCACTTCATTCCTGCCTGGTCTTTTCTCATGACAACTGCTCTCTCTGTCCCTTCTTCTGTCATCACCGCATCGGCCGCTTCGCTGGCGTGTCAGGCGGCGGTGGCGCACGCAGAGGTCTTGGGCATACGCATCAATGTGGCCGTCACCGATGCCTCGGGCGTGCTCGCCGCCTTCTTGCGCATGCCCAATGCCTTTCTGCATTCCATCGACATCGCCATCGACAAGGCCTACACCGCGGCCAGCTTCGGCTTCCCGACTTCGAAGTGGGGCGGTGTGATCGGCGACGACGAGCTGCTGCGCATCGGCCTGAACCAGCGCCAGCGCCTGGTGCTGTTCGGCGGCGGCCTGCCCATCGTGGCCGAGGGCCAGCGCATCGGCGGCATCGGTGTCTCCGGCGGTTCGGCCGAGCAGGACGAAGCCTGCGCCGCCGCCGGGCTGGCCGCCCTGGGTCTGGCCCACCCCTGATTTCCAACTCCCGCCCTGTGCTCCCATGAAACAGTTCCACAACTTCATCAACGGCGAATTCGTCGCCACCGACAAGACATTCGAAAACCGCAACCCGGCCACCAACGCCGTGGTCGGCCTGGTGCACGAGGCGGGCCAGCGCGAGGTCGACGCCGCCGTGGCCGCGGGCCGCGCCGCGCTCAAGGGCGAGTGGGGCCGGATGAGCGTGGTCAGGCGCGCCGAGCTGCTGCACGCGGTGGCCGACGAGATCAACCGCCGCTTCGACGACTTCCTCGCCGCCGAACTGGCCGACACCGGCAAGCCGCGTTCGCTGGCCTCGCACATCGACATCCCGCGCGGCGCGGCCAACTTCAAGATCTTCGCGGACATCGTCAAGAACGTGCCGACCGAGAGCTTCCAGATGACCACGCCCGACGGCGGCACGGCCATCAGCTACGGCGTGCGCACCCCCCTGGGCGTGGTCGGCGTGATCTGCCCCTGGAACCTGCCGCTGCTGCTGATGACCTGGAAGGTCGGCCCGGCACTGGCCTGCGGCAACACCGTCATCGTCAAGCCCTCCGAAGAAACGCCCGCCACCGCGACCCTGCTGGGCGAGGTGATGAACGCGGTCGGCGTGCCCAAGGGCGTGTACCAGGTGCTGCACGGCTTCGGCCCCGGCTCGGCCGGCGAATTCATCACCAAACACCCCGGCGTCAACGGCATCACCTTCACCGGCGAAACGCGCACCGGCGAGGCCATCATGGCCGCCGCCGCCAAGGGTGTGCGCCCGGTGTCCTTCGAGCTCGGCGGCAAGAACGCCGGCATCGTCTTCGCCGACGCCGACTTCGACAAGGCGGTGGCCGGCATCACGCGCAGCGCCTTCGAGAATTGCGGCCAGGTCTGCCTGGGCACCGAACGCGTCTACGTGCAGCGCCCGATCTTCGACAGGTTCGTCGCGGCGCTCAAGGAAAAGGCCGAGGGCCTGAAGATCGGCGGCCCCGACACCCCTGGCGTGGGCCTGGGCCCGCTGATCTCGGCCGAGCACAAGGCCAAAGTGCTGTCGTACTACGCCAAGGCCAAGGCCGAGGGCGCGACCGTCGTCACCGGCGGCGGCACGCCCACCATGGAGGGCGAGTACGCCCACGGGCACTTCGTGCAGCCCACGATCTGGACGGGCCTGCCCGAAAGCGCCAGCGTGATCCGCGAAGAGATCTTCGGCCCCTGCTGCCACATCGCACCCTTCGACACCGAAGAAGAAGCCGTCGCCCTGGCCAACGCCACCGACTACGGCCTGGCCACCACCGTCTGGACGCAGGACCTGGGCAAGGCCCACCGCATGGCCGCGGCCATCGAGGTCGGCCTGTGCTGGATCAACAGCTGGTTCCTGCGCGACCTGCGCACCGCCTTCGGCGGCGCCAAGGCCTCGGGCATCGGCCGCGAAGGCGGCGTGCATTCGCTCGAGTTCTATACGGAACTCAGAAATGTCATGGTGAAACTGTGAACGCCCCGCACAACCCCGAAGTCGCCCGCAGCGTGCGCACGGGCGCGTTCAACTCCAACGTGCACGACCTGGGCAGCTCGAAGCCGGGTCAGCCGCCGGTGCTGTTCATTCACGGCTCCGGCCCCGGCGTGAGCGCCTGGGCCAACTGGCGCCTGGCCATGCCCGTCATCGCACAGGACCGCCGCGTGATCGCGCCCGACATGGTGGGCTTCGGCTACACCGACCGGCCGGCGAACATCACCTATTCCATGGACACCTGGGTGCAGCAGGCGCTGGACCTCATGGACGCGCTGGGCGTGGAGCAGGCCGACGTGGTCGGCAACAGCTTTGGTGGCGCGCTCTCACTGGCGCTGGCCATCCGCGCGCCGCAGCGCGTGCGGCGCCTGGTGCTCATGGGTTCGGTCGGCGTCCCGTTCCCCATCACGCCCGGTCTCGATGCGGTGTGGGGTTACGAGCCCTCGCTGGCCACGATGAAAAAGCTGCTGGACATCTTCGCGCACAGCCGCGCGCTGGTGACCGACGAGCTGGCCGAGCTGCGCTACCAGGCCAGCATCCGCCCCGGTTTCCAGGAGTCGTTCTCGGCCATGTTCCCGGCCCCGCGCCAGCGCTGGGTCGACGCCATGGCCAGCCCCGAGGCGGCGATCCGCGCGCTGCCGCACGAGACCCTGATCGTACACGGCCGCGAAGACCAGGTGATCCCGCTGCAGAACTCGCTCACGCTGAGCCAGTGGATACCCAACAGCCAGCTGCACGTGTTCGGTCACTGCGGCCACTGGACCCAGATCGAACACGCCGCGCGCTTCGCGCAGCTGGTGTCGAACTTCCTCGCCGAAGCCGACATCCGGTCGGTCGCCTGACCTTTTCAAACCTCCGACACACACCATGGACAAACAGAAGATCCAGCAGTACGGCGACGAGCTCTACCAGTCGCTGCTCAGCCGCCAACCGGTGCTGCCCCTCACCGACCGCGAAAGCGACATCACCATCGAGGACGCCTACCAGATCCAGTTGCGCATGATCCAGCGCCGGCTGGACGCCGGTGAACACGTGGTCGGCAAGAAGATCGGCGTGACCAGCAAGGTCGTGATGGACATGCTCAAGGTCAACCAGCCCGACTTTGGCCACCTGCTCTCGGGCATGGTCTACAACGAAGGCCAGCCGATCCCGGTGAGCACCATGATCGCGCCCAAGGCCGAGGCCGAGGTCGCCTTCATCCTGGCGCGCGACCTCGAAGGCCCCGGCGTGACCGCGGCCGACGTTCTGCGCGCCACCGACTGCGTGATGCCCTGCTTCGAGATCGTCGACTCGCGCATCAAGGACTGGAAGATCAAGATCCAGGACACCGTGGCCGACAACGCCTCCTGCGGCGTGCTCACGCTCGGCGGCCTGCGCAAGAGCCCGCGCGACCTCGACC
>JAUVWL010000045.1 GCA_030604135.1 Burkholderiales bacterium
AGCTCGACGGCGTGCCGGTCACCGAAGTGCGGCAAGACGTGCGCACCGTACAGGTCCGCGCCCGGGCCGAACGCTCCGGGGGCGTGCTGCTGCCCGAGCGGATCGAGTTGCGCACCCCCGACGGACGCCAGATCGCGCTGTCCCAACTGGGCCCGATCGAGGTGCGTTATGAGGACCCGGTGATCAAACGCTACAACCGCGAGCGATTCCTGGCCGTGCACACCGACGTGGCGGGCGCGCAACCGCCCGATGTGTCCAACGCCCTGTGGCGCCAGATGGCCGACATCCGCGCCCAGCTACCGGAGGGCTACCGCATCGACATCGGGGGATCGGTCGAGGCGTCAGGCAAAGCCGACAGCTCCATCCAGAAACTGCAACCGGTGATGGTCGCGCTCATGCTGATCTTTGTGATGCTGCAGATGCGCTCGTTCTCGGGCACCTTCATGGTGGTGGCCACCGCCCCGCTGGGGCTGATCGGTGCGGTGCTGGCGCTGCTGCTGTTCGACCAGCCCTTCGGCTTCGTCGCGCTGCTGGGCCTGATCGGCCTGGCCGGCATCCTTATGCGCAACACCATGATCCTGACCCAGCAGGTGCAGGACAACTTCGACGAAGGCATGGAAGCCTGGCCGGCCGTGGTGGAAGCGGCGGTGCAGCGCGCCCGACCGGTGATCCTCACCGCGCTGGCTGCGGCCCTGGCCTTCGTACCGCTGACCTTCGACCTGTTCTGGGGCCCGTTGGCCTATGTGCTGATCGGTGGCGTGGCCGTGGGCACCGTGATCACGCTGCTGTTCGTTCCGGCGCTGTATGCGCTGTGGTTCCGGCTGGGCAAGGCGCCCCTGCCCAGTTCCTAGGCCCGCTCGGGCATGCACTCCCGCATCCCGCGGACCTTGCCTGACGCATCCACCGTCTCCAGCCGGACGGGAAAGCCCCAGAGGGCGACCACGTGACGCAGCACCGCATCGGCGCTGTCGGCCAGTGGGTGACGGTCTCGCTCCTGGTGACGCAGCGTGAGCGTTCGGTTGCCGCGCGTGTCCACGTTCCACACCTGGATGTCGGGCTCACGCATGCCCAGGTCGTACTGCTGTGACAGCAGGGTACGCAGCCGACGATACCCCTGCTCGTTATGGATGGCCTCGATGCGCACGCGGGGTTGGCTGTCGTCATCCACGGCCGCAAACAGTCGGAATTCGCGCATCAATCGTGGCGACAGGTACTGGGCGATGAAGCTCTCGTCCTTGAAATTGCGCATCGCAAAGTCAAAACTGTTCTGCCAATCGCTGCCAGCCAGGTCGGGAAACCATTCCCGGTCCTCGTCGGTGGGCCGCTCGCAGATGCGCCGGATGTCGCGCCACATGGCAAAGCCCAGCGCGTACGGATTGAGCCCGTCGTAATGCGGATGGTGATAGGGCCGTTGCGACACCACGTTGGTGTGCATGTGCAGCACCTCCAGCATGAAACCGTCGCCCACCAGACCTTCTTCATACAGCCCGTGCAGCAGGTGGTGGTGCCACCAGGTGGCCCAGCCTTCGTTCATGACCTGGGTCTGGCGCTGCGGGTAAAAATACTGCGCCACCTTGCGCACGATGCGCACCACCTCACGCTGCCAGGGCTCCAGCAAGGGGGCGTGCTTTTCGATGAAGTAGAGGAGGTTTTCCTCGGGCTCCGCGGGAAAGCGCGCCGGCTGTAACGCCACCTGTCTTCCCGGTGCCTGCGGCAGGGTACGCCACAGCTCGTTGACCTGCTGCTGCAGATACGCCTCGCGCTCGCGTTGGCGCTGGCGCTCCTTCTCCAGCGAGAGTTTGGCCGGATGGCGGTAGCGGTCCACACCCACATTCATGAGTGCATGACAGGCATCCAGCAGCGACTCCACCGCCGCCACGCCGTGGCGCTCCTCGCATTCGGCAATGAAGCTGCGCGCGAACACCAGGTAGTCGATGATGGCGTCGGCCGACGTCCAGGTGCGAAACAGGTGATTGCCCTTGAAGAAGGCGTTGTGCCCGTAGGCGGCATGCGCCATCACGAGGGCCTGCATCGTCAGCGTGTTCTCCTCCATCAGATAGGCGATGCAGGGGTTGGAGTTGATGACGATCTCATACGCCAGCCCCATCTGCCCGCGCTGGTACTGCTTGGCCTGCGCCAGGTAGTGCTTGCCGAAGGACCAGTGGTGGTAGAGCACCGGCATGCCGATGGAAGCGTAGGCGTCGAGCATCTGCTCGGCGGTGATGATCTCGATCTGGTGGGGGTACAGGTCGAGCCGGTGGCGGTACGCGAGCCCCTCCAGCGCGGCGTCGTACTCCCGCAAGGCGTCGAAGGTCCACTCCGAGCCCTGGGGCAATGGGTTGGACCTTTTGCGACGGCTCATGTCGGACTCCGTGATCAGGCCAGACGCTTCTTGAACAGATGGCGGAACACGGGAAAGATATCCGCTGGCTCGGTGATGCGCTGCATGGCGAAACGGTCCCGATGTTCTGGCAGCAACCGCGCGTATTCCGTCCACAGGTTGCGGGGCTGCTCATCGGCGATCTCGACATAGGCAAAGTACTGGCACAGCGGCAACAACGACTCGCTCAACAACTCCCGGCAAAGCGGCGAATCGTCGTTCCAATTGTCACCGTCAGACGCCTGCGCCACGTACACGTTCCACAACTGGCTGTCGAAGCGCTCGCGCACGATCCGCAGCGTCAGCTCCAGCGCACTGGAGACCACCGTCCCACCGGACTCCCGGGAGTGAAAAAATGCCTCTTCGTCCACCTCGGCGGCCTGGGTATGGTGGCGCACGAACACCACCTCGATACGCTCGTAGGTCCGGCGCAGAAACAGGTACAGCAACATGAAGAAGCGTTTGGCGATCTGCTTGCGCTCCTCGTCCATCGAGCCCGAGACGTCCATCAGACAGAACATCACCGCCTGGGTCGATGGCAGTGGCACGCGAACGCGGTGGGTGTAGCGCAGGTCGAATTCATCAATGAAGGGAATGGCCTCCAGCCGGGCACGCAGGCGGGTGATTTCCTCCTGCAACTCGTGCGCGCGAGGGTCGTCCTCTCCGCGCTCGGCCACCACCCGCTCCCATTCCTGCCGCAATGCATCCAGACGCTCGCGCAAGGGAGCCCCGTGAGCAATGCGCCGACCTGCCGCTCCCCGCATGCTGCGGCGGATGCTGATGTTGGCCGGGGTC
This sequence comes from Burkholderiales bacterium, assembly GCA_030604135.1. Classification (GTDB taxonomy): domain Bacteria; phylum Pseudomonadota; class Gammaproteobacteria; order Burkholderiales; family Burkholderiaceae_C; genus Hydrogenophaga. The sequence goes on from JAUVWL010000045.1 coordinate 3,176, forward strand.
CCGCTTTGGGTGTAGCCGGCACGCCGGCTCTGGTATTCCTTGATCTGGGCCAACTGGGTCTTGACCAGATTCGGCAGCGACAGATCGTCAAAGAAGATGTCCAGAAACTCTTCGCGGGTGAGCGTGAACACGAAGTCGTCCAGGCTCTCGCCTTCCCCGCTGGCCTGCCCGCTGCCCCCCCCCGAGGAACCATTGGGCCGCTCCAGCTCGTCGCCGGGGACAAAGCGGTCGTTGCCGGCATTGACACGGCGCCACACCCCAGCACGTCCGTGGCGGAACTGCGGCTCCGAGATGTCCTTGCCGGTGATCCGAACTTCCTCGCCCGCGTCGATGTCGCGCACCTTGCGCCGCCCAATGGCCTGGCGCACGGCATCACGGATCTGCCCCTTGAAGCGGCGCAGAAAACGCTGGCGGTTCACGGTGCTCTTGTTGCGAGCATCGTTGCGCCGATCGACGATGTGCACCATCTGGCTCATGAACCTGCTCCCACCAAGGTTGTTCGCTCCCCTGCCCCGGCGACACCCCGAGGCACAGCGCCCCGGCACGCCTTCAGGACGACTTGCGCACCCGCAAATACCATTCGGCCAGCAGGCGTACCTGGCTTTCGGTGTAGCCCTTGGCCACCATGCGATTGACGAAGTCCTGGTGTTTCTTCTGCTCGTCGGCACTGGCCTTGGCGTTGAAGGAAATGACAGGCAGCAGGTCCTCGGTGGTCGAGAACATCTTCTTCTCGATGACCGAGCGCAGTTTCTCGTAGCTGGTCCAGGCGGGGTTGCGGCCGTCGTGCTTGGCGCGGGCGCGCAACACGAAGTTGACCACCTCGTTGCGGAAGTCCTTCGGGTTGGAAATGCCGGCCGGCTTTTCGATCTTCTCCAGTTCGTCGTTCAGGGCCGAGCGGTCCAGCATCTCGCCGGTATTGGGGTCGCGGAATTCCTGGTCCTGGATCCAGAAGTCGGCGTAGGTGACGTAGCGGTCGAACACGTTCTGTCCATACTCGGAATAGCTCTCCAGGTAAGCGGTCTGGATCTCCTTGCCAATGAATTCGGCATAGCGCGGCGCCAGGAACTCCTTGAGGAAACGACGGTAACTCTCCTCCACCTCGGGCGGGAACTGCGCCTGTTCGATCTGCTGCTCCAGCACGTACATCAGGTGCACGGGGTTGGCCGCCACCTCGCGGTGGTCGAAGTTGAACACCTTCGACAGAATCTTGAACGCGAAGCGCGTGGACAGGCCGGTCATACCCTCGTCCACCCCGGCAAAGTCGCGGTACTCCTGGTAGCTCTTGGCCTTGGGGTCGGTGTCCTTCAGGTTCTCGCCGTCGTACACGCGCATCTTCGAGTAGATCGACGAGTTCTCCGGTTCCTTCAGGCGCGACAGCACCGCGAACTCAGCCATCATGCGCAGCGTGTCGGGCGCGCACGGCGCGTTGGCCAAAGACGAATTGCGGATCAGCTTGTCGTAGATGCGCACCTCGTCCGACACCCGTAGGCAATACGGCACCTTGACGATGTAGATGCGGTCGATGAAGGCCTCGTTGTTGCGGTTGTTCCTGAAGGTCTGCCACTCCGCCTCGTTCGAGTGGGCCAGGATGGTGCCGTCAAAGGGAATGGCGCCAAACCCCTCGGTGCCCTTGTAGTTGCCTTCCTGCGTCGCGGTCAGCAGCGGGTGCAGCACCTTGATCGGCGCCTTGAACATCTCCACGAACTCCATCAGCCCCCGGTTGGCCAGGCACAGGCCGCCGGAATAGCTATAGGCGTCGGGGTCGTTCTGCGAATAGGCTTCGAGCTTGCGGATGTCGATCTTGCCCACCAGGGAAGAGATGTCCTGGTTGTTCTCGTCACCCGGCTCGGTCTTGGACACCGCGATCTGCCGCAGCACCGATGGGTAGAGCTTCACCACGCGGAACCGCGTGATGTCCCCGTTGAATTCGTGCAGGCGCTTGACCGCCCAGGGGCTCATCACCGCCTGCAAGTAGCGCGGCGCAATGCCGTAGTCCTGCTCCAGCAAGCGGGCGTCCTCGTCGGGGTTGAACAGGCCCAGCGGCGACTCGTGCACCGGCGAGCCCTTGACCGCGTAGAACGGCACCTTCTCCAGCAGGTACTTGAGCTTCTCGGCAAGCGAAGACTTCCCGCCACCCACCGGCCCCAAAAGGTAGAGGATCTGCTTCTTCTCCTCCAGCCCCTGCGCGGCATGGCGGAAGTAGGAAACGATGTTCTCGATCGTCTCCTCCATGCCGTAGAACTCGCGGAAGGCCGGGTAGATTTTGATGACCTTGTTGGCGAACAGGCGCGACAGGCGTGGATCGGTCCGGGTGTCCACCAGCTCCGGCTCGCCGATGGCCAGCAGCATGCGCTCGGCCACGCTGGCATAGGCCCGAGGATCCCGCCGACACAGTTCAAGGTAGTCCTGCAGGGACATCTCCTCTTCCTGCGTGGCCTCGAAACGGCTCTGGTAGTGAGCGAAGATGGACATGGCGCACCTTCCTTTCCTTGACGGGCTCCATCGCATGTTCCCACCATTGGCGGTCGGATGCAACGCCCGCAGCGACGATTCGTTTGTCCGACAGGACATGCAGACAAAAGTTCACACCCCGGCGACAACGCGGTTACGATGGAGTCACCGGCCGCCCGCTACCCAGGCCGAATCCGGGGTGCAGCGGTATCCGTTCAGGGAGTCTTGCCATGCCATGGCCCATTCGACCGCCGCGTCTGAGCTTGGCCCTGCAAGGGGGTGGCGCTCATGGAGCGTTCACCTGGGGTGTGCTCGACGCTCTGCTGGAGCGCGGCTGCACGTTCGATGGCATCAGCGGCACCAGCGCCGGTGCCATGAACGCCGTGGTACTGGCCCACGGCCTCGCCCAGGGTGGCCCGTCAGCCGCCCGCGAAGCGCTGCGAGCCTTCTGGATGGCTGTGGCCGGCAGCCTGCCCTTTGAAGTGGCCCAGCCCACCGCCGACGGCCGCCGCTACGTGCTCGTGCCGGCCTGGCGATTGCTGCTGCAATGGAGTCACCACTTCACCCCGGAGCAGATCAACCCCTTGGACCTCAACCCACTGCGAGACATCCTGCAGACCCAGGTGGATTTCGCACGTCTGCGGCGCAGCGCCCCTGTGCGGCTGTTCATTGCCGCCACCCACGTCAACACCGGCAAACTGCGACTGTTCCGCACGCCCGAACTCAGCGCCGAGGTGGTGCTGGCTTCGGCCTGCCTGCCCATGGTGCACCGCACCGTGATGATCGACGGCCATCCCTACTGGGACGGTGGCTACGCCGCCAACCCGGCGGTCTATCCGCTGCTGCACGACTGCAGCACGGCCGACATCCTGCTGGTGCTGCTGGCACCCTTGCAGCACCCGGAAGCCCCGCAGACCGCCCAGGCTATACGGCATCGCGCCATGGAACTGGCGTTCAACGCCACCTTCCTGCGCGAAATGCGCATGTATGCCCAGTGGCACCGGCGAATCGAGGCCACAGCCTGGTGGCGCCGCGGCCCACTGGAGCGCCAGCTGGCGCGCACGCGCTTTCACCTCATCGAAGCCAGCGAATGCCTGGGAGAACTGCCCGCCGAAAGCCGGCTCGCGGTGCATCGCCGCTTCTTCGAGCTGCTCCACCAGCTCGGCCGCGAACGCGCCCTGGCCTGGCTGGATGCCCACCGCCCAGCCATTGGGCGACACAGCAGCGTGAACTGGCGGTGCTTGTTTGACTGAGGATTGGCATAGCCCCCCAATCCCGACCCATTCAGACGTTGAACAGGAAATTCATCACGTCTCCATCCTTGACGACGTACTCCTTGCCTTCGGCGCGCATCTTGCCGGCGTCCTTGGCACCCTGCTCGCCCTTGAGGGCGATGAAGTCGTCAAACGCGATGGTCTGCGCTCGGATGAAGCCACGCTCGAAATCGCCATGGATCACGCCGGCCGCCTGTGGCGCGGTGTCGCCGATGTGGATGGTCCAGGCGCGCACCTCCTTCACGCCAGCGGTGAAGTAGGTCTGCAGACCCAGCAGCTTGAAGCCGGCGCGGATCAGGCGGTTCAGGCCGGGCTCGTCCTGGCCCAGCTCCTTCAGGAATTCGAGCCGGTCGGCGTCGTCCATCTCGGCCAGCTCGGCCTCGATCTTGGCGCAGATGGCCACCACCGGCGCGTTCTGCGCCGCGGCGTACTCACGCAGGCGGTCCAGGAAAGGGTTGTTCTCGAAACCGTCCTCGGCCACGTTGCCCACGAACATGGCCGGCTTGGCGGTGATCAGGCACAGCGGCTTGAGCAGCGCGCGTTCCTGGGCGTTGAGTTCCAGCGTGCGCACCGGCTTGCCTTCGTCGAGCACGGCCTGCACCTTGCCCAGCATGGCGACCATGGCCGTGGCTTCCTTGTCGTTGCCGCTCTTGGCCGCCTTGGTGTAGCGCTGCAGGGCTTTTTCCACCGTGCCCAGGTCGGCCAGACACAGCTCGGTCTGGATGACCTCGATGTCGGCAATCGGGTCCACCTTGTTGGCCACGTGGATCACGTTCGGGTCCTCGAAGCAGCGCACCACGTTCACGATGGCATCGGTCTCGCGGATGTGAGCCAGGAACTGGTTACCCAGGCCCTCGCCCTTGCTGGCCCCTGCCACCAGGCCGGCGATGTCGACAAACTCCACGATCGCGGGGACGATGCGCTCCGGCTGGACGATCTCGGCCAGTTGCTGCAGACGTGCATCCGGCACCTCCACCACACCCACATTGGGCTCGATGGTGCAGAAGGGATAGTTCTCCGCCGCAATCCCCGCCTTGGTCAGGGCGTTGAACAGGGTGGATTTGCCGACGTTGGGCAGGCCGACGATGCCGCACTTGAGACTCATGTAAGCCTTTGATGGATCTGAAAAGGGCATGATTTTACCGAGCACGCCCAAGCGCCCGAACCCATTACACTGCTCAACGATGTCCAGCGAGCCTGCAGACACCCCTTCGTCCGGCCTGCCTTCCGATCTGGAGGCGGTGCTCAAGGACGTCCATGCCCAGCTCGACCCGGACCCGACCGAAGGCATGCCGGCGCTGCGGCGGCGCCTGGCACAACTGCTGAGCGAGGAAGCGGACGCCAAAGAGTTCAGCCGCCGGCTGGCCTTCGTGGAAACCGGCCTGCGCACCACCCTGCGTGCCCGGGAAGACGACACGCTGTTCGTGCTGGTGCAGATGCTGGCCGACCGACAGTACGGCTACAGCGCCACCCATGCCCTGATGGCGGCCACGACCTGCCTGCTGGTGGCCCCCTTGGCCGACATGGCTGAGCCGCAGCTTTCGTCACTGGTGCGAGCGGCCCTGACGATGAACATCGCCATGACCGAGATGCAGGACCTGCTGGCACTACAGGCGCAGCAGGCCACCCCCTACCAGCGGGAAAAGATCGAGAACCACCCCACCGAAGGCGCGGCCATCCTGCGCGCACTGGGCATCGACGACCCGCTGTGGCTGGAACTCGTGCAGGACCACCACGAGGCCCCGGACGGCAGCGGCTACCCCCACCACAAGACCGACCTCACCGTGGCCCAGCAGTTGCTGCGCATGAGCGATCTGTTCATCGCCCGCATCAGCCCGCGCGCGTCCC
>JAUVWL010000014.1 GCA_030604135.1 Burkholderiales bacterium
ACGTCTTCGGCAATGATCAGCAGCGGACGACCGGCCTTGGCGACGTGCTCCAGCGTGGGCAGCAGGTCACGGATGTTGCTGATCTTCTTGTCGAACAGCAGGACGAAGGGGTTTTCCAGCAGGGCGGCCTGCTCCTCGGGGTTGTTGATGAAGTAGGGGCTCAGGTAGCCGCGGTCGAACTGCATGCCCTCGACGACGTCGAGTTCGTTCTGCAGCGACTTGCCGTCTTCCACAGTGATCACGCCTTCCTTGCCGACCTTGTCCATCGCGTTGGCGATGATGTCGCCGATGGAGGCATCGCTGTTGGCGGAGATGGAGCCGACCTGGGCGATTTCCTTGCTGGTGGTGGTGGGCTTGGATGCTTTCTTCAGCTCGGCGATCAGGGACTCGACGGCACGGTCGATGCCGCGCTTGAGGTCCATGGGGTTCATGCCGGCGGCCACGTACTTCATGCCTTCGCGCACGATGGCCTGGGCCAGCACGGTGGCGGTGGTGGTGCCGTCACCGGCGTTGTCGCTGGTCTTGGAAGCGACTTCCTTGACCATTTGGGCGCCCATGTTCTGGAGCTTGTCCTTGAGCTCGATTTCCTTGGCCACGGACACACCGTCCTTGGTCACGGTGGGGGCGCCGAAGGAGCGCTCGAGCACCACGTTGCGTCCCTTGGGGCCCAGGGTCACCTTGACCGCGTTGGCCAGGACGTTCACACCCTCGACCATGCGTGCGCGGGCTTCGCCGCCGAAAACTACGTCTTTTGCTGCCATTTCAAATCTCCAAATTCGGTTTCAAGGATTGGGTGCGCGACACACTTTTGTCTTCGGCCGGGCCGGTGGTCCTTAACTTGGCTGCGCCAAGTTGGCCTGCGATAAAAGTGATCGCTGCGCGATCACTTCTCAACGACTGCGAACAGGTCGTCTTCTTTCATGACCAGCAGTTCGTCGCCGTCGACCTTGACGGTCTGGCCGCTGTACTTGCCAAACAGCACGCGATCGCCCACCTTGACGCTCAGGGCCTTGGTTTCGCCCTTGTCGTTGGTCTTGCCCGGGCCGACAGCCAGCACCTCACCCTGGTCGGGTTTTTCGGCGGCGTTGTCGGGGATCACGATGCCCGAAGCGGTCTTGGTTTCGTTTTCCAGGCGCTTGACGATCACGCGATCGGCGAGAGGACGAAGTTTCATTGCATCTCCTGAATGAGAATGGTTGGTGACATCAGACTGAGGCGTCAGGACGGGGCCTGACGCAGATCCGCGTGGAATCGGGCTGTTAGCACTCAATCCCAACGAGTGCTAATCATAAGGGCTGTGTGGGTGCATTTCAAGAGGCCTGCTGTTCTTTGGTGGACGGGGGAAGTGTGGCCGACACGGTGACTGCCAAGATGTCAGTATTGGCGGTAATTTGCAGGGCCTGGCGATCAAGTGGAGGGCCAAGTCCTTGATCTTCAATGGTGTTTCGGCTGCACACGGCTGGCACGGTTCTTGGACAAGCATGGCCACCCCAGGAGTTCATGTCATGTTGTCTTCATCCTCTTCATCCACCCCGACCGTGCCTGCCCTGGTCGATCCACAGGAAGAAGTGGTCTCCCTGTACGCATCCAGGGAAAAGATCCACCCCCGATCGGTCAGCGGCTTTTTCAGCCGCTGGCGATGGGGGCTGGTCTGGGCCACGCAGCTGTTGTTCTACGGACTGCCCTGGTTCCAGTGGAACGATCGACAAGCGATCCTGTTCGACCTTCTTTCGCGCCGTTTCTACCTGGGAGGGCTGGTGCTCTACCCGCAGGACTTCATCTACCTCACCGGCTTGCTGGTGATGGCCGCCCTGAGCCTGTTCCTGTTCACGGCGGTGGCCGGGCGCCTGTGGTGTGGTTATGCCTGCCCGCAGACGGTGTACACCGAGATCTACCTCTGGATGGAAAAACGTGTCGAAGGCGACCGGGCCGCCCGCTTGCGCCTCGACGCCGCGCCCTGGTCGGCGGCCAAGCTGGCCCGCAAGGTAGGCAAACATGGCCTGTGGATCGGTTTTGCACTCTGGACCGGTTTCACCTTTGTGGGCTACTTCACACCCATTCGTGAACTGGGCAGTCTGACCCTGGCCGGTGCGCTGGGTCCCTGGCAAACCTTCTGGATCCTGTTCTACGGCTTCGCCACCTACGGCAACGCCGGCTTCATGCGGGAGCAGGTCTGCAAGTACATGTGCCCTTACGCGCGGTTCCAGAGTGCCATGTTCGACAAGGACACCCTGATCGTGACCTACGACCAGGGGCGGGGCGAGCCGCGCGGCTCACGTGGCAAGAAGGTCGACCACAAAGAGAGGGGGCTGGGTGCCTGTGTGGACTGCACACTGTGCGTCCAGGTGTGCCCGACCGGCATCGACATCCGCAAGGGACTGCAATATGAGTGCATCGGCTGCGGTGCCTGTGCCGATGTCTGCGACGAGGTGATGGACAAGTTCGGCTATGCCCGAGGCCTTGTCCGGTACTCGACCCAGAACGCGGTGGATCAGGGCTGGGGTCGCGCGCAGATACTTCGGCGAGCCCTGCGCCCGCGGGTGCTGGTCTATGGACTGGTTCTGTTGGCCATCGCTGTGGCCTTGGGTGTCAGCCTGTACCTGCGGGTGCCCATGAAGGTGGACATCATCCGCGACCGGGGCGCCCTGGCCCGCATGGTCGATCACGGTCGCATCGAAAACGTCTACCGCCTGCAGATCATGAACGCGACCGAAGAGCAGCAGACCGTGCGGCTGTCTGTGAGCGGAATCGACGGCATCTCACTCGCGTCCGAACCGGTGGTTGACGTGCTGCCAACGGAGGTGCGTTCGGTGGCTGCGCGCGTCCAGGTGCCGCCCGGCGTCGACAGTGGCTCGCACCGCATTGTTCTGCGCGTACAGTCCGAGACCGATCCGAAGATCCGGCTGGATGAAACGACCACCTTTCTGGTGCCGCGCTGATGCAGCTCGCTTGGCCAGGACCGTGATCCCGGCCTGCGCAATCAGATCACGAGGTCGGCCATGGCCGATTCCGGAAAGGTCAGCTCGGGCAGATCACCATCGAAGGGTAGGTTGAAGTAGAAGGTGCAACCCTGGCCAGGGGCCGATTCGCACCAGATACGCCCACCGTGTCGCTCGATGATGCGTTGGGACAATGCGAGTCCGGTGCCGGTGCCCTCGAAATCCATCGAGTGGTGCTGGCGCTGGAACATGACGAAGAGGTTGTGGGCCTTCTCGAGATCAAAGCCGACGCCGTTGTCCCTGACAAAGAAGGTCCGGCCGCCCACCGGATTGACCTGCCATCCCAACTCGATGGTGGCAGGATCCCGCGGGCGGGTGTATTTGACCGAGTTGTTCAACAGATAGCCGAAGGCCTGGGCCAGCATCATGGCGTCGCCCCTCACGACCGGCAGTTCCGAGTCAATCGCCCATTCGATATGGCGGTCCGGATTTTCCTGCCGCAGGTGTGCCACCACTCCTTCCAGCAGGGGGGCCAGTGGAACGGGTTGCATCTCGACCGCCACGCGCCCCAGCCGGGCGTACTCCAGCAAGCCCTCGATCATGTGGCTCATGCGCTTGGATGACTTGACGATGGAGTTCAGGTACTGCAGGGTCAGCACATCGCCGGACTGGCCGATCTGCTCCTGCAACAGGCTGACGAAACTCGAGATGTGCCGCAGGGGCGCGCGCAGGTCGTGCGACACCATGTGCGAGAACACGTCGAGATCCTTGTTGGCGGCCACGAGTTGCTGGGTTCGCTCTGCCACGCGTTTCTCGAGCTCCTTGTTGAGGTCGTTCATCACGTCCTCCAGGCTCTTGGCGGCGGTCATGTCGCGCGTGATGCTGGACAGACCCTGCAGTTCACCGGCTTCATTGCGCAGAGCGGTCAGCACCGTGTGGGCCCAGAAACGCGACCCGTCCTCCCGGCTGCGCCACCCACGAGTTTCCCACTGACCGTGGGTCTTGGCCAGGCGCAGCACCTGTTCCGGATCAACCTCGTTTTCGCCTCCGTTGTCGGCGGTCAGCAGCTCGGTATAGGGGTGGCCAACGATCTGGTCCCGTCGGTGGCCGTGCAGGCGTTGTGCGCTTTCACTCCATTCGGTGATGACCCCGTTCTCATCGACGAAATAGATGCAGTAGTCCTGAATGGCATCGATCATCAAGCGAAAGCGTTGCTCGCTCTGGAACAGTTCAGCGCTGCGTTCCCGAACCCTTTCCTCCAGATCGTGATTGGCGTTCAGCACGATTTCTTCGGTGCGCCGTCGCTCAGTGATGTCGTGCAACTCGATGAAGATGCCGTGGATGTCACCGTCCCGCTGGTCGGGGATGTAGTGAATTTCGTAATAGCGGCGCTGGCCGTTGGCGTCTGTCCGTTCCGCTTCGAAAGTCTGTGGCTCGCCGCTGAGCGCAGCCGCCACTCTTGGAAGGATCTCCGGCAGCAGTTCAGTTTTCACCATTTCGGTGAGATTGGCACCGATCATCTCGGCGGGGGTTTTGCCATAGCGACTGGCATGCGCCGCGTTGGAGTACCGGCAGACCAAGTCCTTATCGTAGTAAGCCAGTCGCGCCGGAATCCGGTCGGTGATGGCGCGCAGCAGCAGCTTCTCCGGATCGGATCCATGGCCGGCATCTGAGGTCATCGTGTCGGGCGAGGAGTTGATGGGCGCATCGAGAGGTAGGGTCATGTCCATGAAGACTCCGCAATGAGGGCCATGGCTGGCCGAATGGGTGCTTGCAGAGCTTTATCGGCCGACGACTGGAAAAATTCAGCCCTCCCACCCGGTGGTCGCTTCACGGCGACAAAAGCACAAAAAAGCCCCGGGAGCGGGCCTGCCGGGGCTTCAGGTGAGGTTTTTTGGATTAGTCAATCGAGGCCTGCTGCCGCGCGCAGCGCTTGTGCCTTGTCCGTGCGTTCCCAGGAAAACTCGGGTTCTTCGCGTCCGAAATGCCCATACGCGGCCGTTTTGCTGTAGATCGGGCGCAACAGGTCCAGCATCTGGATGATGCCCTTGGGGCGCAGGTCAAAATGGGTTTCGACCAGCTTGGCGATCTGCTCGTCGGGAATCACGCCAGTGCCTTCGGTGTAAACCGTGATGTTCATGGGGCGTGCCACGCCAATGGCGTAGGCCACTTGCACCTGGCACTGACGCGCCAGGCCGGCCGCGACCACGTTCTTGGCCACGTAGCGGGCTGCGTAGGCGGCCGAGCGATCCACCTTGGAGGGGTCCTTGCCCGAGAACGCACCGCCGCCGTGTGGGCAGGCACCACCGTAGGTGTCCACGATGATCTTGCGTCCCGTCAGTCCGCAGTCGCCCTGAGGACCACCGATGACAAATCGGCCGGTCGGGTTGATCAGGTACTTGGTGTCCTGCAGCCATTCCTTGGGCAGCACCGGCTTGATGATTTCCTCGATCACCGCCTCGATGAAGCTGGCCTTCATCTTGGTGGCGGTCTCGCTCTGGTCTGGGCTGTGCTGGGTGGACAGCACCACGGTGTCGATGCTGTGTGGCTTGCCATCGACGTAGCGCATGGTCACCTGGCTCTTCGCATCCGGACGCAGAAAGGGCAGGCGACCGTCCTTGCGCAACTGGGCCTGGCGCTCGACCAGGCGGTGTGCGTAGTGGATGGGTGCCGGCATCAGCTCGGGTGTCTCGTCACAGGCGTAGCCGAACATCAGGCCCTGGTCACCGGCACCGGTGTTCAGGTGGTCGTCTGATGCGTGGTCGACGCCCTGGGCGATGTCGTTGGACTGCTTGTCGTAGCAGACCATGACCGCGCAGCCCTTGTAGTCGATGCCATATTCGGTGTTGTCGTATCCGATGCGCTTGATGGTGTCGCGCGCCACCTGGATGTAATCGACGTGGGCGTTGGTGGTGATCTCGCCCGCCAGCACCACCAGACCGGTGTTGGTCAGGGTTTCAGCCGCCACCCGACTGCGGGGATCCTGCTCGAAGATGGCGTCAAGGATGGCGTCGGAGATCTGGTCGGCCACTTTGTCAGGGTGCCCTTCCGAAACCGACTCGGATGTAAAGAGAAAATCGCTCGCCATATAAACTCCAGTGTGTCTGAACGGCGTTGCCGTTCTGTCAGAGTTCGGCGAACGCTTTAGCGGTATTTGTGAATCGCCCCGCAATCAGTTCATCAACTCGGCGATGGATGCATTCTAGAACAAGGCTCGGCAGCCATCCGCATTCGGCAGATCCGCCGGTCGGCTTCCGGGACAATCGTGGGAAATTACCGACATGCACGTGTTGATCCGGGCGGTCTTCCGGTCCCTGGCCTGGTTGCCGCTGCCAGTGCTGCACGCGCTGGGCTGGATGCTGGGCTGGGTCACAGCTCTGGTGTCACCCCGTTACAGGCGCCGCTTGCTGGTGCATGCCCGTCAGGCAGGCCTGGCGTGGCGCGACACACTGGCGTCGGTGGGGGAGGCCGGAAAGATGGTCGCCGAGTTGCCACGAATCTGGTTTGGCGGCGCGGTCCCGGTGGGTTGGGAAGGTGCCGCCGTGATCGAGGCGGCGCAGGCGCACGGCAAGGGCGTGCTTTTCCTGACGCCGCATCTGGGGTGCTTCGAGATCACCGCGCAAGCCTATGCATTGCGCTTTGGAGCGCGTCAGCCGATGACAGTGCTGTTCAGACCCGCCCGGCAGGCGTGGCTGCGCCCCTTGCTGACCCAGGCGCGCCAGCGACCTGGCCTGGACACGGCCAGCACCACGCTGGCTGGCGTCAAACAGCTCATCAAGGCGTTGAAGACCGGGCAGGCTGTGGGGCTGCTGCCGGACCAGGTGCCACCCCAGGGGCAGGGCGTCTGGGCGCCCTTCCTGGGTCGGGATGCATACACCATGACCCTCTCGGCGCGGCTGGCCCGCAGTGCCGGGGCGCTGGTGGTGCTGGCCTGGGGAGAGCGTTTGAGCTGGGGGCGTGGGTTCCTCGTGCATGTCCGGCCCTTTCACGGGCTGGACGCGCTCGATGATCCGGGTGATCCGGTGGCGGCTGCATCGGCCATCAACCAGGCCATGGAAGGGCTGATTCGCGAGTGCCCTCGTCAGTACCTCTGGGCATACGACCGCTACAAGACGCCTCGGGCCGAGGCGCATCGTGAGCCCATGCAGAGGAGTTGATCCGTGAATCCTGTTGACGACACCGAACGCCCACCCACGCCCGGATGGAGAGGCTGGCTCAACCACGCTGGGCTGTTGTTCATGCGTCTGCTCAGTCGCCTACCCCTTGCCTGGGTGCGCGCGCTGGGCTGGTTGCTGGGGGTATTGCTGCATCAGGTGGTGCTGCGAAGAAGAGGTATCGCCCGCACCAACTGGCGGCTGTGCTTTCCCGATCAGACTGAGGCACAGGTCAGGCAAGCGGTGCGACAACACTTTGTGTTGTTCGCGCAAGCCTGGCTCGATCGCAGCTGGCTTTGGCAGGGGAATCCGGAGGTGGTGAAACGGCGCTTGCGGCTCAAGGGTGCAATCCAGGAGCTGGATGGCCAGGCCCCCACAGTTCTGTTTGCGCCTCACTTTGTCGGCATGGATGCCGGCTGGACCGCCTTGACGGTCCACTTGCAGCGCCGTTGCTGCGGCATTTACGCTGCCCAGCTCAATGCCGAAGTGGATCGATGGATGGCACAGGGACGTCGGCGCTTCGGGGATCCGCACATCGTGGCCAGGCGCCAGGGCCTCAAGCCGCTGGTCGCCGCTCTGAGAGCCGGCTTGCCTCTGTACCTGTTGCCCGACATGGACCATGGACCGAGAGACTCTGTTTTTGTGCCGTTCTTTGGTGTTCAGGCGGCGACGCTCACGTCCCTGACGCGTTTTGCACGTTTGGCCGATGCTCGGGTGGTGCCTGTGGTCAGCCGCCTGACCACCGAAGGTTACGAGGTGACCATACACCCTGCCTGGGCTGGGTATCCCACACGCGATGTGCAGGCCGACACAGCGCGGATGAACAGCGAACTGGAGACGTTTGTTCGGGCATTTCCTGAGCAGTACTACTGGGTCCACAAACGTTTCAAGACCCGCCCGCCGGGCACGCCGGGCGTCTATGGTTGAAGCGCAGGGGCAGTTGGGGCGTCACGCGGGCATGACCAACTTGCTCTCAGAAGCTCAGGAGGCGGACGGCTCGCCCACGGGCGTCCACTGGCGAGTCCACTGCCACAGCAGGCCAGCCACCTGATCAAGCCCCTTGCGCTTCAAGGCCGAGAACAGCAAGGCCTGTCCGCCACCCGATTGAAGCCGGGCGATGGACAGCGCTTTCTGGGCCTCGGCGTGGTTGAGCTTGTCGGACTTGGTGAGCAGGACCAGAAACGGCATGCCCTGCTCGACCCGCGGGCGGATCACCTCCAGCAGCAGCTCATCCAGTTCTGTCAGGCCCAGCCGAGGGTCCACCAGCATCACGACACCCGCCAGATTGGCTCGTGTGAGAAGGTAATTGCCCATCACGCGTTGCCAGCGCAACTTCGCCTCACGCGGCACGGCGGCATAGCCATACCCGGGCAAGTCGGCCAGGACAGCGTCTGTTTCCCCTTTCCGACCGAGGGCAAACAGGTTGATGGCCTGAGTGCGACCGGGCGTCTTGGATGCAAATGCGAGTCGGCGCTGCTGTGTCAGCGTGTTGATGCAGGTGGATTTCCCCGCATTGGATCTTCCCACGAACGCCACCTCAGGCACGTTCAGGTCGGGCAGGTGCTCCAGGCGTGGCGCTGTCGTCAGAAAGCGCGCCGTATGGAGCCAGCTGTGCATGTCGCGCAACTCGGTGCCGAGTGGCGCAGACGGTTGGGCTGAAGGTGGGGCTGGAGTGGCTCGGTCGGTCATTGGGGGTTTTCCCTGTGGGGCATTGTAAAATCATTGGGTTTATCTTCCTCGCGTGCACTTCTTCAACCGATTTCGTCGCCAGTCGACGCCTGCCCAGTCATGAAATTGCCCGTTTCGCTTCTTTGTGCTGCTGCAGCAGCCCTGTCTTTCAGCGCCTTCGCCCAGCAGCCGGCCAAGCCCGATCTGGCCAGGGGGGCCGCCCTGTACGGGCAGGTGTGTGTGGCCTGCCACGCAGCCGACGGGAACTCCACCACACCGGCCAACCCCAAGCTGGCCCAGCAGCATCCCGAATACCTGATCAAGCAGCTGCAGGAGTACAAGTCCGGCAAGCGGCAGAACCCGATCATGGCAGGTTTCGCGGCCTCGTTGTCCGACGACGACATGCGGGACATCTCCTTCTGGCTGGCAAGCCAGAAGGGCACCCCGGGCTTCGCCCAGGATGCCGAGCTGGTGCGGCTGGGCGAGCGCATCTACCGGGGTGGCATCGCCGACCGTCAGATTGCGGCTTGCGCAGGTTGCCACAGTCCCAACGGCGCCGGAATTCCGGCCCAATACCCCCGTCTGGCCGGTCAGCACGCCGAATACACGGTGGACCAGATGCGTCAGTTCCGCGACGGTGTTCGCAAGAACAGCGTGCAGATGAGCCAGATTGCGGCTCACATGACAGAACGCGAAATCCAGGCGGTGGCCGACTTCATTGCCGGCCTTCGCTGAACGTCGGCTTCAAGCCCCCGTGTCGAAGGGGTATATAAGTTAAAAATGATATTTGCCGGCACAATCGGGGCGGTTCGCCGCCATTGAACCGATGGGCCGCAAGTGCATCTGAAGAGGGCGGAAGCCGGGAAGCCGGCGCCGCCCTTTTTTTCGCCAACCACCGTCATTCCGTTTCATGAGTGTTTCCACCGAAGGTCTTCAGCTGCGCACACGGTCGCGCTGGTTGGGCGAATGGGTCGAGCTGCTGTCGTCCATGCGATTTGCCATCTCGCTGCTGACCGTCATCTGTATCGCTTCGGTCATCGGCACGGTGGTCAAGCAGCACGAACCGGCCAACAACTATGTCAACCAGTTTGGTCCCTTCTGGGCCGAGGTGTTTGCCAGTGCCAACCTGTACTCTGTGTACAGCGCTTGGTGGTTCCTGCTGATCCTGGCCTTTCTGGTCGTCAGCACCAGCCTCTGCATAGCCCGGACCACGCCGAAGATCTTTGCAGACTTCAAGGTCTTCAAGGAAGGCATTCGCGAACAAAGCCTCAAAGCTTTCCCGCACCGTGCGGAAGCCGCTCTGGAGGAGCAGCCCGAGGGTGCAGCCCATCGAATAGGACAGCAATTGCTGGGCTCGGGCTGGAAGGTTCGCCTGCAGGCCCGCGAAACCCCTGCTGGCGAAGGCTGGATGGTGGCGGCCAAAGCCGGTGCGGCCAACAAGCTGGGCTATATCGCGGCGCACAGTGCCATTGTGCTGGTCTGCATAGGTGGCCTGCTCGATGGCGACCTGATGGTTCGTGCCCAGATGTGGTTCAACGGCAAGGAGCCGTTCACCGGCGGCGGCCTGATTGCCGACGTGCCACAGCAGCACCGTCTGCCCTCGTCCAATCCGACATTCCGGGGCAATCTGCTGGTCACCGAGGGTACGGTGGCCGGTACCGCCATCCTGCCGCAACCCACCGGTGTGCTGCTTCAGGATTTGCCGTTCTCTGTAGAGCTGACCCGGTTCATTGTTGAGTACTACGACACCGGCATGCCCAAGCTGTTTGCCAGTGACATCGTGATCCATGACCACGTCACCGGCGAGCAGAAACCCGCCCGTGTGGAAGTCAATCACCCGGCCCAGCACCGCGGCATCAACATCTACCAGTCCAGTTTTGACGATGGCGGATCGCGCGTCAGGCTGCAGGCCCGGGCCCTGACCCGTCCCACACGCCCGTTCGAAGTGGAAGGCACCATCGGCAGCTCGACCCCCTTGAGCAATGGCGAGGACCAGATGATCCTCGAATACACCGGTTTGCGGGTCATCAACGTGGAGAATTTTTCTTCCGACAGCAGCCTGCAGACGGCCGATGTGCGGCGGGTCGATCTGCGCCAGGCTATCGAAAGCCGCCTGGGTGCCGGCAACAAGACCGTGACCGAGCGGGTGCTTCGCAATGTGGGTCCGAGCGTGACCTACAAACTCCGCGATGCGGCAGGACAGGCCATCGAGTACCACAACTACATGCTGCCGATCGACATCGATGGCTCGCGCATGTTCCTGCTGGGCCTCAGGGAGACGCCGGCCGAGTCTTTCCGTTATCTGCGGCTGCCTGCCGACGAAAACGACAGCATGGACGGCTTTCTTCGCCTGCGTGCCGCACTGGACAACCCCGATATGCGTGCCGAGGCCGTGCGCCGCTACTCGATCGAAGCGGTCGAGGGGGGGCGGCCTGAACTGGCCGAAGCCTTGGCTGCCTCGGCGAGTCGGGCGCTGGACCTGTTTGCCGGTGCCGAAGCGGTGGATCTGCCGCCGGGCGTGACCAATGGCATGGGGCAGTCAAGGGTGGTGGGTGGCCTGCAGGCGGTCTCGGCATTTCTTGAGGCGAATGTACCCCCGCAAGAGCGCGAACGGGCCAGCGATGTGCTGGTCCGCATTCTCAACGGCACCCTGTTCGAACTGGCCCAGCTCAGCCGCCAGGCCGAAGGCCTGCCACCCCTGCCGCGCGACGAGGCAACCCAGCAGTTCATGACGACGTCGGTCATGAGCCTGAGCGACAGCTTTTTCTACCCGGCTCCCATGACTTTCCAGCTGGTTGACTTCGACCATGTGCAGGCCAGCGTCTTCCAGGTGGCCCGGGCACCGGGCCAGAACATCGTCTACCTGGGCTGCCTGTTGCTGATCATCGGGATTTTTGCGATGCTCTATGTCCGTGATCGCCGTCTCTGGGTCTGGATCAGTCCGGCAGGCGATGGCCAGACGCGTGCCACCATGGCACTTTCGTCGAACCGCAAGACGATGGAAGTGGACCAGGAATTCGATTTGCTCAAGCGTCAGTTGTTGAAGGTGAATGCATGAACACGACCACCGTCACCCGAACCGTGGATCTCAAGAAGGGCGACAATGGCGCCAGCCTGCAGCCCGGTTACTTTGCCCGTCGCGATGCCTGGGATTGGTTGTTTGCCGTGCTGCTGGTGGCCGGTGCGATCTGGGCCTTTCTGCAGTACGACCAGGCCATGAACGGCTACGAGAAGGCCATCCTGGTCGGATGTGTGCCGTCCATGATCTGGCTGGGCTGGTTCTGGCGGCCCTTGCGGATGCTCAGCGCCGTGGTGGCCCTGCTGTCGCTGACGGCCATCTGGCTGTACCAGACGCCCGAGGGCGCCGACCTGGCGCGAGCCGATCAGGCTTTCCTGCTCAAGTACTTCATTTCGAGCCAGTCGGCCATCCTCTGGATGAGTGTGCTGTTCTTCATGAGCACAGCCTTTTACTGGATCGGTTTGCTGACCCGGGCCGGTGAGGCTTTCGAATCACTGGGTTCGAAGCTGGCCTGGGTGGCTGTGACCCTGGCCCTGGTCGGGACCATGGTCCGCTGGTACGAAAGCCACCAAATTGGTCCGGACATCGGTCACATCCCGGTGAGCAACCTCTATGAGGTGTTCATCATGTTCTGCTGGATGACCACCGCCTTCTACCTGTACTACGAAGACCGGTATCGCACGCGATCCATGGGTGCTTTTGCGATGCTGGTGGTCAGTGCCGCCGTCGGGTTTCTGCTCTGGTACACCGTGGTGCGCGAAGCGCATGAGATTCAACCACTGGTGCCGGCCCTGCAAAGCTGGTGGATGAAGGTGCATGTGCCTGCCAATTTCGTGGGCTATGGCACGTTTGCGATTGCGGCCATGCTGGCGTTCGCCTACCTCATCAAGCAAAGCGCTGGTGAAACCCGATGGTACAAGCTGGCACCGCTTTTCCTGCTGGGTGTGGTGCTGTGCCTGGAGCCTCTGGTGTTTCGCCGTTCGGCACTGGAGCAGGGTGGCAGCTACTGGTTCATCTATTTTGGTGTGTCTTCGCTGATCGTCGGCGGCATTCTTGCGGCCCGTCGGCGGATTGCCGACCGCTTGCCCAGTTTTGAAGTGCTCGACGACGTCATGTACAAAGCCATTGCTGTTGGCTTTGCATTCTTTACCATCGCGACCGTGCTTGGCGCGCTCTGGGCTGCCGAGGCCTGGGGTGGCTACTGGAGCTGGGACCCGAAGGAAACCTGGGCGCTCATCGTCTGGCTTAACTACGCCGCCTGGTTGCACATGCGGCTGATGAAAGGTTTGCGCGGTACGGTGGCAGCCTGGTGGGCCCTGGTTGGCTTGGCCATCACCACCTTCGCCTTCCTCGGTGTCAACATGTTCCTGTCAGGTCTGCACAGCTACGGAGAGCTTTGAACTGGGTCGCACCCCGTTTTGAGGGGGTGCATGCTCCCGGCCGGAAGCATGCTGCTTGTCAACGGGCGTTGCTTGGTGGGTCGGCCGGTGTGAGTTCATCCGCCGCCGGCACTACGACTGTCGGGGCAGCGGCTCTTCCATCCGGCAGGTACAGTGGCCCTTTCTGCCCACATGAAGCGAGCCCGCCTGCCGACAGAAGCAGGGTCAAGCTCAGCGTGAGTCGGCGCAGGGTGCATGGGCGACCTAGAATCACAGGCATCATGTTCATGGTGGCATTGTAATGACCGATCAGGAATACCTTGACCAGGCCGAGGCACTGTTGCGTGCGGTGGAGCTGGCGTGCGACCGCATCAACGACGAAACGGACGCCGACCTGGACAATCAGCGCGTGGGCGGCATGATCACGTTGACCTTTGCGAACCGCAGCCAGATCATCATCAATCTGCAAAAGCCCTTGCAGGAGGTGTGGCTGGCCGCCCGTGCGGGCGGGTTTCACTACCGGTTCGATGGACGCTTCTGGATGGACACCAAGGGTCAGGGCGAGTTTTTCGACAATCTCTCGCGTTTCGCGACGGACCAAGCCGGTCAGACGCTGAGCTTCTTCAGTTCCTGAACAGGTCCAGAATGCTGCGTCGGTCTTCGTTGCGCACGGGCGGTGGCGCGGGCTCCAGGGGAAATTCTCCGTAGCCGCCCACCGTGGCTTGCTCGGGCGCAGCCATGCCTGGCCAGGGGTCGTCCAGTCCGATAGCCTGTACCCCCATGCCGGGTCCGAATTCCTCATAGAACCACTCGCCACCTGAACGAACCAAGCCGGCTGGCGCCTGATACTCCTGCGTGGGCTGACTCTTGAGCGCATGGGACATGTAGGAGATCCAGATGGGCAGGCTCAGGCCACCTCCGGTTTCGCGGCTGCCGAGATTGCGCGGGGTGTCGTAGCCCACCCAGGTGGCGGCCACCACGCTGGGGTGAAAGCCAACGAACCAGGCGTCCACCGCATCGTTGGTGGTGCCGGTCTTTCCGTACAAATCGGGTCGCTTGAGCGTGGACTGGGCTCTGGCCGCCGTTCCTGAGCGGGTGATCTCCTGCAGCAGGCTGTTCATGACGAAGGCATTGCGCGCGTCAATCACACGCATGCTCTCATCCAGCGCAGTTTTCGGGGCCTCGTACAGCACCTTGCCCTGGTGATCGGTCACCCGGGATACCAGCCGCGGTTGAACCAGGTATCCCCCGTTGGCAAACACGCCGTAACCGGTGGCCATCTGCATCGGCGTCACAGAGCCTGCACCGAGGGCCATGGTCAGGTAGGGCGGATGGCGCTGCGGGTCAAAACCGAATCGACTCACCCATTGCTGGGCGCTTTGTGTCCCGACCACCTGAAGGATCCGGATGGAGGTCATGTTTTTCGATCGCGCCAGTGCCCGACGCACCGACATCGGTCCCTCGAACTGGCCGTCATAGTTCTTGGGTTCCCAGGGTTTGCCGCCAGTCTCCCGGGCGCTGTAGAAGAGTGGCGCATCATTGACCACCGTCATCGGGCTGATGCCTTTTTCCAGGGCGGCCGAGTAAATGAATGGCTTGAAGCTCGAGCCCGGTTGACGCCAGGCTTGGGTCACGTGATTGAACTTGTTCTTCTGGAAGTCAAAGCCGCCCACCAATGCACGGATGTCTCCGGTCTTGGGGTCGAGCGCAACGAAGGCGGCCTCGACCTCGGGCAATTGCGTGATTCGCCAGGTCTTCTCGCCGGTGCGCATCACCCGGATCACGGCACCTGGGCGGATACGCACGTTCGGACCAGCCCGTTCTGCCAGACCGGATCGCACCGGTCTCAGTCCCTCGCCCGTGATGGTGAAGGGCTCACCGTCCTGTCGAACGGCCACCACCCGGGTCGGGCTTGCCTCCAGAACCACCGCCGAAAGCAGGTCGTCGTTGTCAGGACGCTCGGTCAAGGCCTGGTCAATGGCGTCATCCCGCCGCTCCGGGTCGGACGGCAGATCGATGAACAGTTCCGGGCCCCGGTAGACCTGCCGGGACTCGAAGTCCATGATGCCCTGGCGGACCGCCCGGTAGGCACTTTGCTGGTCATCCGAACGTATGGTGGTGGTGACCACCAGGCCCCGCGTGTAGGCTTCTTCACCATACTGGGCGACGATGGCCTGGCGCACCATCTCGGCCGCAAATTCTGCCCGGGTACGCTCAGGCGCCTGCCTCCGCAGTCGCAGCTTTTCCTCCTTCGCCGCCTCGGCCTCGGCGGCTGTGATGAAGCCGTTCTCACGCATCCGATCGATGATGTGGAGTTGCCGGACCCGGGCCCGCTTTGGATTGGAAATCGGATTGAATGCCGACGGCGCCTTGGGCAGACCTGCCAGCATCGCGGCCTCGGCGATGGACACGTCCTTGAGTGGCTTGCCAAAATAGGTTTGCGCTGCCATCGAGAAGCCATACGCACGCTGCCCCAGAAAGATCTGGTTCATGTAGATTTCGAGGATCTGCTCCTTGGTGAGCAAGTGCTCCAGCTTGAATGTGAGCAGGACCTCATAGATCTTGCGGGTGTAGCTTTTCTCGGCCGACAGGTAGACGTTGCGGGCCACCTGCATGGTGATGGTGGAAGCGCCCTGGCTTTTGGCCTGTCCGAGGTTGGCCAGCGCAGCGCGCACCATGCCCCGGTAATCGACCCCGCTGTGCTCGAAGAAGCGGGCGTCTTCAATGGACAGGACCGCGTCGATCATGACCTGGGGAATCTCGCGAATCGGCAGCAGGTTGCGACGCTCTTCACCAAACTCGCCCATGGGCTTTCCGTCGGCCGTCAGGACCTGCAGGGGAAGTTTGGGGCGGTAGTCGGCAAGGTGCCCGACGTCAGGCAGGTTGGGGTATGCCACCGCCAGTGCCAGGGCAACAAGAATCAGCAAACTCGCCACACCGGCTGCCGCCAGTCCGGCCAGACCCACCACAAGGCGCACGAGAAGGCGCGCAAGGCCAGGTCGAGGCGATACTGCGGCGGACTTGCGAGGATTCTTCGGGGGTTCGTCTTGGGGCATACCAGGGGCTTCTATGAGCCCGGATTATAAAAATGGGGTGTTGTGTTAGCCCCATTGACCCGAGGTCAATTGTGAGTTCCTGTGTGTTTCTGGCGAATGCGATGCAGATGGTCGGGTGTGATCAAGCGCTTTCTTCGTATGCTTTTGGCAACGCTTCCAAGTGTGTCAAAGACAAAAAATCTTTGCTGCACAAGGGGCTTACTGCTAGCATTCAAGTGAATTCTTAAGTCTGGCGCGCCTGCGTGCCCTCATTCTGGGAGGTCGTCTTGATCTCAATGGGATCTTTGTTCAGTCGCGAATCGGCGCCCTTGCTGGGTATTGACGTCAGTTCTTCCAGTGTCAAGCTGGTCGAGTTGGGTCGCAACCGCGCCGGCGATCTGGTGCTCGAGCGTTGTGCTATCGAGCCCCTGGAGCGCGGGTGGATCACGGACGGCAACATCGAGAAGTTCGATGAGGTGTCCGAGGCCATTCGACGGGTGGTCCGCAAGAGTGGCAGCAAGACCAAGAACGTTGCCATGGCGCTGCCAGCATCGGCCGTGATCACCAAGAAAATCATTCTTCCGGGGGGTCTCACCGAGAAGGAACTCGAGGTCCAGGTGGAGTCAGAAGCGAACCAGTACATCCCCTTCTCTCTGGATGAAGTGAGTCTGGACTTCTGCGTCATGGGACCCAGTGCCTCTTCCGTGGGCGACGTTGAGGTTCTGATCGCCGCCTCTCGCAAGGAAAAGGTGTCCGACCGACAAGGTCTGGCCGAGGCAGCGGGCCTCAAGCCTGTCGTTATGGATGTCGAGTCCTACGCATCTCGCATGGCAGCTGGACGAATCATTGAAACCCTGCCCAATCAGGGTATGGATTCCCTGGTGGCCCTGTTCGAGGTGGGTGCGATGACCACCAGCATGCAGGTGATTCGCAACGACGATGTGCTGTATGAGCGCGACCAGGCGTTTGGTGGTGCCCAGTTGACACAGCTCATCGTGCGGCAGTACGGTTTTTCGACCGACGAAGCAGAAGCCAAGAAGCGATCGGGCGATCTGCCGGACGACTACCGAAGCGCTGTGCTCGAGCCCTTTATCGAGAGCATGGCCCAGGAGGTCGGGCGTGCCCTTCAGTTCTTCTTCACCAGCACGCCCTTCAACAAGGTGGACCACATTCTTCTGGCCGGTGGCAGTGCGGCCTTGCCTGGTCTGACCGAGGCGGTCACCCACCAGACCTCATTTGCCTGCATGGTGATCAATCCGTTTGATGCCATGGAAATGGCGTCAACCGTTCAGGCTCGCAAGATCGCCCGTGAGGCGCCGTCTTACCTGACGTCGACCGGTTTGGCGCTGCGGAGGTTCTACCAATGATCCTGATCAACCTGTTGCCGCACCGTGAAGCGGCACGCAAACGGCAGAAGGAACGCTTCTTTACCCAGTTGGCCGGCTCTGCTCTCCTGGGTGGTCTGATCTGTGGCGCCGTGTTCACCTGGTACCAAGGTCAGATCAGTGCACAGCAGGATCGAAATGGATTCCTGCAGCGGGAGATCGCCAAGCTGGATCTGGAGATCCGGGACATCGCGAACCTCCAGCGCGAGATTGCCTCTTTGCGCGCGCGACAAACCGCAGTGGAAGACCTGCAAAGCGACCGCAACATTCCAGTGCATTTGCTGAACGAACTGGTGGCGCAGTTGCCGGATGGCGTCTTTCTATCCAGCGTGAAACAGGAAGGGCAGAGCGTGCTGCTGACCGGCGTTGCCCAGTCCCAGGAGCGGGTATCCGAGCTCTTGCGGAATTTCGCCAACCGAAGCGACTGGCTGACGCGCCCTGAACTGGTGGAGATCGTGGCCGGCACGGTTTCTCTGACCGCTCGGGAGCAGCGCCGGGTGTCCAACTTCACTGTGCGTGTGGCGCTGCGGCGAGGCAGCGAGAACCCTTCGACACAGCCCGCCGCCAACCCGCCCGGCAGGGTCTGATCGAGGCACGAGACAGTCATGGCCAAATCACCCGCCATCCACTTGGATTTCAAACACCTGCAGGATCAGGTTCAACGCCAGTTCACCGGCCTGGATCCGAATGACCCTTCGCAGTGGCCCACACTGCCCCGCAATCTGCTGTTCATTGCCGTCTGCCTGCTGGTGGTTGGCGTGCTCTGGTACTTCTGGTTGAGCAATTCGGCGGAAGAGCTCGAGTTTGAACAGAACCGCGAGGTGCAGCTGCGCGCTGACTACCGCAGCAAGCTTGTCCAGGCGGTCAATCTCGATGCCTTGAAGAAACAGCTCGAGCAGGTGCAGACCTATGTGAACCAGCTGGAGCGCCAACTGCCCAGCAAGGCCGAAATGGATGCCCTGTTGTCCGACATCAACCAGGCGGGGCTGGGCCGCAGTCTGCAGTTCGAGCTGTTTCGTCCCGGCAATGTGGTGGTCAAGGAATACTACGCCGAGCTGCCGATCAGCGTACGGGTCACGGGGCGTTACCACGATATCGGGCTGTTCGCGGCCGATATCGCCAACTTGTCGAGAATTGTGACGCTCAACAACATGACCTTGACACCGGTCAGAGACCGGGATGGGGTTCTGACGATGGAATGCACAGCCAAGACCTTCCGCTACCTGGATCAGGAAGAGATCACCCAGCAGCAGACCGCGGCGGCGCAGGGGAGGCGGCCGTGAACGTCACAACAATCAAGCTTACCCTGCTCATGATACCGGTCGCCCTGCTTGCCGCCTGTGGCTCTTCTGCCGATGGTGAGTTGCAGCAATGGATGGTCAATGAGCGCAATTCGATCCGCCCGAGCGTGACACCCATCGAACCTCCTGGCAGGTTCGACCCGCAGGC
The DNA here is from genome assembly GCA_030604135.1 of Burkholderiales bacterium. GTDB lineage: Bacteria > Pseudomonadota > Gammaproteobacteria > Burkholderiales > Burkholderiaceae_C > Hydrogenophaga. Next base: position 19,029 of record JAUVWL010000014.1, read on the forward strand.
TTACGCAGGTGAGCGCGATCAGCCGCCGTTTGACCCCGAGAAGCTCAACAGTGTGCTGCGCGGCAGTTTGCCTCCGATGCTGTCCAATTCGGCGCTCGTCGAGGCCGAGCTCAACAGGCGCAAGGAGCCACTGGAGGCCTACCCGCTTGACACCATGGTGATGGTGGGCAGCCTCATGCGCGAGGGCCAACTGGTGGCGTTGATCAAGGTGGACAGCCTGCTGTACCAGGTGCGGCGTGGCAACTACCTTGGACAGAATTTTGGCCGTGTCAACGACATCACCGAAACCGAGATCGTGCTGCGTGAAATCGTGCAGGACGGGGCGGGCGACTGGATCGAGCGCCCAGCAGCGCTGCAGTTACAAGAGGAAGGTATCAGATGAAAAAGCCAAGCGAGGCCCTTCGGGCCCGTGCCGTGAATCGCACGCTGCTCAAGATGGCTGTCGTGGCCACTTTGGGCCTGAGCACGGCGTGGGCCTATGCGCAGAACGCGATCCAGTCGATCACGGGCGCTGTTCAGGGAGGAACCGAGGTGGTCCGCATCCAGATGGCGGAACCTCTGACCGCGGTACCCAACGGTTTCACCATTCAGTCGCCCGCGCGCATCGCACTGGACTTTCCAGGTGTGGTCAACGCAGTGGGTCGCAGTGCCATCGAGCTCAACCAGGGTAACCTGCGTTCAGCCAATGTGGTGCAGGCGGGTGATCGCACCCGACTTGTGATCAACCTCAAGCAGCCCGCGTCTTACCAAGCCAGCACCGACGGTCGCACGCTGCTCGTGGTGCTGGACCGTACCGAGGCAACGGGCACAGCACCCGCCCAGCCATCTGTTTTTGCGGAAAGCCGTGCCAGCTCCGACATGACGGCCCTGCGCGATATCGACTTCCGTCGCGGGGCCGCCAACACCGGGCGGGTGGTCGTCGAACTTGGCAGCAGCCAGGTGGGTGTCGATATCCGTCAACAAGGCCAGAATCTGGTGGTTGAATTTCTCAAGACCTCCCTGCCGGAGGGCTTGAGTCGGCGCCTGGATGTCACCGACTTCGGAACACCAGTCCGGACCATCACAACCACACAGAACGGCGATCGGGTTCGCATGCTGGTGACACCCACCGGCAATTGGGAGCATTCAGCCTACCAGAGCGACAACCAGTTTGTGCTCGAAGTACGTGAGCAAGTGGTGGATCCTTCGAAGTTGACCCAGGGCCCAGGCTACACGGGTGAAAAGCTTTCTCTGAACTTCCAGAATATCGAGGTCCGTGCGCTGCTGCAGGTGATCGCTGATTTCACCAACTTCAACGTCGTCACGTCCGACTCGGTGTCGGGTTCCGTGACCCTTCGTCTGCGTGACGTGCCTTGGGATCAGGCGCTTGACATCATTCTGCAGGCCAAGGGACTGGGCATGCGCAAAAGTGGGAACGTCCTCTGGATCGCGCCCAATGACGAGATCACTGCGCGAGAGAAGCAGGAACTTGAGGCCAAGGCCTCGGTGGAGAGCCTGGAAACTCTGCGGACCCAGGCGTTCCAGATGAACTACGCCAAGGCTGTGGATGTGGCGTCCCAGATCATGGCCTCGGGAGCCTCGGGAGGCGCTGCGGGCACTGCCAGCTCGCGCATTCTGTCACCGCGTGGCAGTGCGATTGCAGAGCCTCGAACCAATCAGCTTTTTGTGACCGATATCCCTTCGCGTCTTGAGCAGGTGCAGCAACTGATCGCCCGTCTGGACATCCCGATCAGGCAGGTGCTGATCGAGGCACGCATTGTCGAGGCCGATGACCGCTTCGGTCGCTCCATTGGTGTGCGTCTGGGCGGTAGCGATCTGCGCGGCGTACGAGGCGGCGAGCCTGGCTACCCAGCTGGCGGCACCAATCGCTTTGCCATCGGCGGCAGCTACAACGCCATTTCCAGCACCACCCGCGAGAGCGAAAATGTGCTGGACACCATCAACACATCGTTCATCAACCTGCCGTCGGCGGGTGCGGGTGGGTTTGCACCGGCGGCGTTTGCGGTTTCGCTGTTCAGCGCGGCGGCCAATCGCTTCCTGAACCTGGAGATCTCGGCGCTGGAAGCCGACGGGCGGGGCAAGATCGTGTCGAGTCCCCGTATCGTCACGGCAGACCAGGTCAAGGCCTTGATCGAGCAGGGGACGGAATACCCTTACCAGACTGCCACGTCCAGTGGCGCGACGGCCATTGCCTTCAGAAAGGCCAACCTCAAACTGGAGGTCACGCCGCAGATCACGCCCGAGGGCAACATCATCATGGACGTCGCTGTCAACAAGGACAGCCGCGGTGAGACGACCGCAGCCGGTATTGCCATCAACACCAAGGCCGTGCAGACCCAGGTACTGGTGGAAAACGGCGGTACCGTGGTGATCGGGGGCATCTTCGAGCTGATTGAGGTGGACGACGTGACCAAGGTCCCGCTGCTGGGAGACATTCCCGTGCTGGGCAACCTCTTCAAGAACCGGGCGCGAACAGCCAACAAGTCCGAACTGCTGGTGTTCCTCACCCCGAGGGTCATCACCGATCGGGGCGTGACCCGCTGATGCAACAATGCTCTGGAGCAATGGAATGAAAACGAAGATGTTGAAGATCGGTGCCACTGTGGTGACTGCGCTGGCGCTGGCCTCCTGTGGTGGTGGTGGCCCGGTGGCGGGTGATGCGGAGGGCTTCTCGGTGTCTCCGGAAGAAATCAAATGGACGGTAGGTTCGTGTGCCTTCTCAGGCGGCAACGACACAGTGGTCACCATCATCGGCGGGCAACCCCCGTTCCGCATTGTGAATTCTGCGCCTCAGTTTGTGACGGTTGACAGGACCCAGGTCACCGGCAAGGATCCAGTGTTTCGTGTCTCCACCGTTCGAGGCTGTGGTGAAAACCTGTCAATCACCGTGCTGGACTACCACTCGCGGGTTGCGGTTTTCAATGTGTCCATTGAAGAAGACGAGAACTGAAATTCAGAGGGACCGCATTTCATTCGCCTGTCAGCTGGGCTGCCACGACAGTTCGGCCATGGCGGGCCTGTGTGACGCCCGTTTCCTGGCATGAAGGTGGCCCTTGTCGGCATGCCGGGCAGCGGCAAGAGCACGGTGGGTCGCCAATTGGCAAGGCGCCTGCAACTCCCGTTCGAAGACGCCGATGCGCGGATCGAGCAACGCATCGGTTGTTCCATTCGAGGCTTTTTCGATCGGGAGGGTGAGGTCCGGTTTCGCGACATCGAGGTCGAAGCGCTCGATGAATTGACCCAGCTCGAAGCGGTGGTGTTGTCCACAGGCGGAGGTGCGGTGTTGCGCCCCGAGAATCGCCAACGGCTCCACGACAGAACACAGGTGATTTATCTGAGGTCGACGCCCGAGGAGCTTTACAGGCGCTTGCGACACGACCGCAATCGACCATTGCTGCAGGTGGCAGATCCGTTGCGAAAGCTCAAGGAGTTGTTTGCCGAGCGCGATCCGCTGTACCGGGAGACAGCGCACTTTGTGCTCGAGACGGGACGGCCCTCTGTGGCCACTCTGGTGAACATGATCTGCATGCAGTTGGAGCTGGCAGGGATTGCCACGAACCCGGCCGCACCGAGTCGGAGCTGACGTTTCGCCAGACGCTGCATCGGCGGCTGCGCGCTACACTCGCGTGCATGGACGAGCGACCCCACAAGCATTCGGTCAGGATCGATCTCGGTGATCGAAGCTACGAGATATTCATTGGTCATCGGCTGATCGACGACCCGGCCTCACTGGATGGCCTGCCTGCGGGCGCGTCTGCGGTGATCGTGTCCAACGTGACCGTGGCACCCCTGTACGCTGCACGGCTCATATCGGCGCTTCAGACAAGATTCCGGCAGGTGCATCTGGTCGAACTGCCCGACGGCGAAGCCCACAAGCACTGGGGTTCGCTGAATCTGATCTTCGACGCCCTGCTGGAGAAGGCCTGCGACCGTAAGACGGTGCTGTTTGCGCTGGGCGGCGGTGTCGTGGGTGACATGGCCGGCTTTGCAGCTGCGTGCTACATGCGCGGGATTCCGTTCGTGCAGATACCCACGACCCTCCTGGCCCAGGTGGACTCATCGGTCGGCGGCAAGACCGCCATCAACCACCCATTGGGCAAGAACATGATCGGCGCCTTCTACCAGCCCCTGCGGGTGCTGTGTGACCTCGACACCCTGGGCAGCCTGCCGGACCGGGAACTGAGCGCCGGTCTGGCCGAAGTCATCAAGTACGGGCCGATCGCCGACATGGCCTTTTTTGACTGGATCGAAGCCCACATGGCAGCACTGCGTGCACGCTCACCCGAAGCCTTGTCGCACGCCATTCGCAGAAGTTGTGAAATCAAGGCTGCGGTGGTGGGGCAGGACGAGCGGGAGTCCGGTTTGCGCGCCATCCTCAACTTCGGTCATACCTTCGGCCATGCCATCGAAGCAGGCATGGGTTATGGGGCCTGGTTGCATGGCGAAGCGGTGGGTTGTGGCATGGTGATGGCCGCCAGGCTTTCCAGAGCGCTGGGTGGCGTGGACCAGAGCTTTGTGGAGCGCTTGACCGAACTGGTGCGTGCTGCTGGACTGCCCACCGTGGCGCCCGTGCTTGACGGGCATGACAACGTAGGCCGCTATCTGCAGCTCATGCGGGTCGACAAGAAAGCCGAGGCCGGGGCCATCCGCTTTGTGGTGATCGAGGGTCCGGGTCGCGCGTCTATGCAAAGTGCACCTGACGACATGGTCGCTGAAGTCATACGCATCAGTTGCGCGGGCGAAACCCAGTGCGTCTGAGACCCAAGCAGTGACGCTGGCCACGTACGCCTGTGATCCCACCAGAAGCCGCGGACGGCGTGTTGTCGAGCCCGAGGCGCCGACACGCACGGCCTTTCAGCGCGACCGGGACCGGGTCATTCATTCGACGGCCTTCAGGCGGCTGGTCTACAAGACCCAGGTCTTTCTCAACCACGAAGGGGATTTGTTTCGGACCCGGTTGACCCATTCGCTGGAGGTGGCACAGCTGGCGCGCAGCATGGCCCGAACCCTGCGTCTGAATGAGGACCTGGTCGAGGCCATTGCACTGGCCCATGACCTCGGTCACACGCCATTCGGCCATGCAGGTCAGGATGCCCTGAACGAGTGTGTGCGCTCGGCATCGCGGACCGAACCGGACATGGAAGAGGTGCAGGGCTTCGAACACAACCTGCAGAGCCTGCGGGTGGTGGATGCACTGGAGGAGCGCTACCCGGCATTCGACGGGCTGAACCTGTGCTTCGAGACCCGGGAAGGCATTCTCAAACATTGCTCCCTTGTCAACGCACGGCGGCTCGAAGCGCGCGAACCCGGTGGCGTCGCCCACCGTTTTCTTGCGGGCGGATCGCCTTCTCTGGAGGCCCAGCTGTGCAACCTGGCCGACGAGATTGCCTACAACGCACACGACATTGACGATGGGGTGCGGTCGGGTTTGATCACCCTGGATCAGCTGGATGAGGTTCCCCTGTTCCGGTATCACAAGGAGCAGGCGCTTGTGGCCCATGCCCGTCTCACGGGACGGCGTCTCCTGTTCGAGGCCATCCGGTTGATGCTCAGTGCCCAGGTCTATGACGTGATCGACCACACGCGCGCTTGTCTGGATGAGCTCGATCTGCAGCACCCGGACGAGGTGCGTTCAACGGGGTCGGTGGTCGGTTTTTCGGCCGAAATGACCCGGAACTCGCAGGTGCTCAAACAGTTCTTGCGCCGGGAGTTGTACCGCCACCCGCAGGTGCAGGAAACCACCGATCGCGCCAGGCAGGTGGTGAAGGACCTGTTTGATCACTACCAGCAGCATCCGCAGGAGCTGACGGACGTCGGGCAAGAGCGCTCGCTCACCCGGCGCGTGGCCGACTATGTGGCGGGCATGACCGACCGTTTTGCGCTCAAGGACCATGTGCGCATCACCGGCCAGGTGCTGTTTCCATGAGCGCCGCACGGCCCCGCCCAGCGCAGCACGGAGTGGTCCGCCGTGAGCCGTGATGCGGGCGTTCGGTCGGGCAGGGCGGTGGCGGGGGACCGTCGCGTCGCTGCCGCCGTGGTGCTCAGTGGTGTCAGTTGCGCCCTGCACATTGGCAAGCTGCCGGTGGCCATCCCCGTCCTCAAGGACTCGATGGGGCTGAGCCTGGTCGAGGCCGGGTTTCTGTTGTCTGTGGTCCAGATGGCCGGCCTGGCGCTGGGCTTGTTGGTTGGCACGGTGGCCGACCGCCTGGGAGCCAGGCGGGTCATGTTGGCCGGTCTGGTTCTGTTGGCGCTGGGCAGTCTGGGCGGTGCGCTCGCGCAAAGTGCTGCACTTCTGCTGCTTTCCCGAGTGATGGAGGGACTGGGTTTTCTCTGGGCGGTGCTACCGGCGCCGGCCTTGCTGCGCCAGCGCGTTCGTGACCCGGCCACGCAGTCGCGGGCATTGGGTTGGTGGGGTGCCTACATGCCCATGGGAACGGCGCTGGCTTTGTTGGTTGGCGGTGCGCTTGTCGATGTCATCGGATGGCGTGCGCTCTGGCTTCTTCTGGCCGGTTTGTCGTTACTGGCCGCGTTGGGGCTGAAGGTGTCGTTGCCCGCTGATGCGTTGGGCATGCCGACCGCATCAGGGCCAAATTCGACCGGTCTGCGGGCGAGGCTGGTCCGGACTCTGGGTGCACCCGGGCCGTGGGCCGTGGCCCTGGCCTTTTTTCTGTACTCCGGTCAATGGATGGCTGTCATCGGCTTCCTGCCGACCATCTACCAGCAGGCCGGGCATGCGGGCTGGGTTCTGGGGGGGCTGACCGCATTGGCTGCTGGTGTCAACATGACGGGCAATATCGGCGCCGGTCGCGGGCTGGCCAGGCAAACCCCACCGCATCGGCTGCTGCTCGCCGGCTTTGTGGCCATGGGGTTGGGGGGGTGGCTGGCTTTCGCTGCGGGTAGCACCATGTGGTGGCAGTATGTGGGTGTGTTGCTGTTCTCGGCTTTCGGTGGGCTGGTCCCAGGCACACTGTTCGGCATCGCTGTTCGGCTGGCTCCGGACGAGAGCACCGTCTCCACCACGGTGGGCTGGATGCAGCAATGGTCGGCTTTGGGGCAGTTCATTGGTCCCCCATTGGTGGCAGCCCTGGCCGTGCACCTGGGTGGATGGTCGGGCAGCTGGTGGTTCACGCTGGCCTGCAGTGTGGCTGGCGGCGGGGTGGCGTTCTGGATTGCGCGGTTGTGGTCAGCCCTGCCTGCTTCGTCCGGGTCCCCCCGCGATGGCCGGGCGTCCATGAACCAATTGAAGCCGGGGTCAGGCCCTCCTTGAACTGGTTGACGCTGGCGCCCACCCAGATTCCATCGGCTTCGTGTAATCTGCCCTGCGCCAAAAAAACACCAAAGAACATGGCCCGTCTTCAACGTTTGCTGATCGCCGGACACCCGCACCTGCTCATGCAGCGTGCGCGCCCGGATGCTGTGGTCTACCGGGACGAAGAAGATGTCGAGGAACTCAAGCAAGTGCTCCACGACACGGCGAAGCAGACCGCGCTTGACCTGCATGCTTACGTGCTGCTGCCCGACCGATGGATGCTCCTGGTGACACCGGCCAATGCCCAGGCTGCCTCTAAGCTGATGCAAGGAGTCGGGCGGCGCTACGTCAGGCATGTGAACAGGCGCCATGGTCTGTGTGGTTCGCTCTGGGCATCCCGTTTCAGTTCCACGGTGATCGAAGGCGCTGAATGGACGCTCCCGTGTATGACGTACCTGGATACAGCGCCGATCCGGGCAGGCCTGGTGCAGTTGCCGCATGAGCATGTCCACGGGAGCCATTGCCATTACATCGGTCTGCACCACGACAGATCGCTGATGGCGCCGGCTGCGGTCTGGGGTATGGGCAACACCCCTTTTGCCCGGGAGGCTGCATACGCCGAAATGGTGCATCGAGGGCTCGAGGATGGCCAACTCAAGGTTGTGGAACATGCCGTTCACCATGGCTGGGCCCTGGGGAGCGCAGCTTTCATCCATCAACTTCAGTCACTGACCGAGCGCCGGTTGAGCCCGCGGCCCAGGGGTCGTCCTCGCCGCGTCACCGACAAAAGAATGCCCTGAGGGCGCTTTGCCGACCTCTGGCTTGGCTGAGGGCTTGCGGAAGAGGCGCCCAGCCTGACGGCCTGGTGTGGCTTTGCAAAGACAGCCCACCAATTGTTTTGTCCCTAATTAAAGTCATGAACTTGACGAAGACATCAAAATGGGGACAGACCCCTTTTATTCTTCTTGGCATTGTTGTTGCAGTGCACTAGACTCGCCATCCGCCTTTCTTTTTCAGAGTCAACCCACGAAGGACGCGCCATGACCACGGCTGCCGAGCAAACCCAACTCCAGCAACAGGGCCTGTACGACCCGGCCAATGAACACGATGCCTGTGGCGTGGGCTTCGTGGCCCACATCAAAGGGGAGAAGCGGCACGACATCGTGACCCAGGCGCTCAAGATCCTGGAGAACATCGATCACCGGGGTGCCGTGGGCGCCGATCCGCTGATGGGCGATGGCGCTGGCATCCTGATTCAGCTGCCCGACGCGCTGTACCGCGAAGAAATGGCCAAGCAGGGTGTCACGCTGCCACCAGCCGGCGAGTACGGCGTCGGCTTTGTGTTCCTACCCAAGGAGCACGCTTCCCGACTGGCCTGCGAACAGGAAATGGAGCGGGCCATCAAGGCCGAAGGCCAGGTGTTGCTGGGCTGGCGCGATGTACCCGTCAACCGGGACATGCCCATGTCGCCCACGGTGCGCGAAAAAGAGCCTGTCATGCGTCAGGTGTTCATTGGTCGTGGGGCCGACGTGATCGTGCAGGACGCACTCGAGCGCAAGCTTTACGTGATCCGCAAGACGGCAAGTGCGCACATCCAGGCTCTCAAGCTCAAGCACAGCAAGGAATACTACGTCCCCAGCATGAGCAGCCGCACCGTGGTCTACAAGGGTCTGCTGCTGGCTGATCAAGTGGGCACCTACTTCCTTGATCTTCAAGATCCACGCTGTGTCTCGGCACTGGGCCTGGTGCATCAGCGCTTCTCGACCAACACCTTCCCCGAGTGGCCGCTGTCCCACCCCTACCGCTATGTAGCGCACAACGGTGAAATCAACACCGTCAAGGGCAACTACAACTGGATGAAGGCTCGTGAGGGTGTGATGTCTTCGCCGGTGCTTGGCGAAGACCTCAAGAAACTCTACCCGATCAGTTTCGCCAGCCAGTCGGACACAGCCACCTTCGACAATTGCCTGGAACTGCTGACCATGGCCGGCTACCCCATCAGCCAGGCCGTGATGATGATGATTCCCGAGCCCTGGGAACAGCACACGATGATGGATGAACGCCGGCGCGCGTTCTACGAATACCACGCAGCCATGCTCGAGCCCTGGGACGGCCCGGCCTCGATCGTGTTCACCGACGGTCGCCAGATTGGCGCCACGCTGGACCGCAACGGCCTGCGCCCCTCGCGCTACTGCATCACCGACGACGACCTGGTCATCATGGGATCCGAATCTGGCGTGTTGCCGATCCCGGAAAACAAGATTGTGCGCAAATGGCGCCTGCAGCCCGGCAAGATGTTCCTGATCGACCTGGAGCAGGGTCGCATGATCGACGACGAGGAGCTCAAGGCCAACCTGGCCAACAGCAAGCCGTACAAGCAGTGGATCGAGAACCTGCGCATCCGGCTGGACGACGTGGACCAGCCGGTGGCCGGAGAAGATGCCATCGAACACCCGGTCAGCCAGACCGAACCACAATCAACCGGAGCCGAGCGCATTTCCCCCGAACTGCTGGACCTGCAACAGGCTTTCGGCTTCACCCAGGAAGACATCAAGTTCCTGATGAGCCCCATGGCCGTCAATGGCGAAGAGGGCATCGGTTCCATGGGCAACGACAGCCCGCTGGCTGTGCTCTCGGGCAAGAACAAGCCGCTGTACAACTACTTCAAGCAGCTTTTCGCCCAGGTGACCAACCCGCCCATCGACCCGATCCGCGAAGCGATCGTGATGTCGCTGGTGTCCTTCGTCGGCCCCAAGCCCAACCTGCTGGACATCAACCAGGTCAACCCGCCGATGCGCCTGGAGGTCAGCCAGCCGGTGCTCGGCTTCGATGACATGGCCAAGCTGCGCAACATCGAATCGGTGACGCAGGGCAAGTTCAAGAGCGCCACGCTGGACATCACCTACCCGGTCGTCTGGGGCAAGGAGGGGGTGGAGGCCAAGTTGGCCTCGCTGTGCGCCGAAGCGGTGGATGCGATCAAGGGGGGCAAGAACATCCTGATCATCAGCGATCGGGCCGTCAGCCGCACCCAGGTGGCCGTGCCGGCGCTGCTGGCGCTGTCGGCCGTGCACCAGCACCTGGTGCGCGAGGGTCTGCGCACCACCGCCGGCCTGGTGGTGGAAACCGGCACCGCGCGCGAGGTGCACCACTTCGCCGTGCTGGCCGGTTATGGAGCCGAGGCCGTGCATCCTTACCTGGCGATGGAAACCCTGCAGGCGATTGCCCAGGACCTGCCGGGCGACCTGAGTGCGGACAAGGCGATCTACAACTACACCAAGGCGATCGGCAAGGGCCTGTCCAAGATCATGTCCAAGATGGGCGTGAGCACGTACATGTCCTACTGTGGCGCGCAGCTGTTCGAAGCCATCGGCTTGAACAGCGAGACCGTGGCCAAGTACTTCACCGGCACTGCCAGCCGTGTGGAGGGCATCGGTGTGTTCGAGATTGCCGAGGAGGCCATCCGCATGCACAAGGCCGCCTTCGGCGACGACCCGGTGCTGGCCAACATGCTGGAAACCGGCGGTGAATACGCCTGGCGCGCCCGTGGTGAAGAGCACATGTGGACACCGGACGCCATCGCCAAGCTGCAGCACAGCACGCGCTCAAACAACTGGAACACCTACAAGGAATACGCCCAGCTCATCAATGACCAGAGCCGGAGGCACATGACGCTGCGCGGACTGTTCGAGTTCAGGATCGATCCGTCCAAGGCCATTCCGGTTGACGAAGTGGAGCCGGCCAAGGAGATCGTCAAGCGCTTCGCCACCGGCGCCATGTCGCTGGGTTCCATCTCCACCGAAGCGCACGCCACCCTGGCCGTGGCCATGAACCGCATCGGCGGCAAGAGCAACACCGGCGAGGGCGGTGAAGACGCGCTGCGCTACCGCAACGAACTCAAAGGCATCCCGATCAAGCAGGGCCAGACCATGTCGGACCTGCTCGGCAACATATTTGAGGTGGACTACCCGCTGCAAGAGGGTGACTCGCTGCGCTCGCGCATCAAGCAGGTGGCTTCAGGCCGTTTCGGTGTCACCGCAGAGTACCTGTCGAGCGCCGACCAGATCCAGATCAAGATGGCGCAGGGTGCCAAGCCAGGCGAAGGCGGCCAGTTGCCCGGTGGCAAGGTGTCCGAGTACATCGGCAAGCTGCGCCACAGCGTGCCGGGCGTGGGTCTGATCAGCCCGCCGCCGCACCATGACATCTACTCCATTGAAGATCTGGCCCAGCTGATCCACGACCTCAAGAACGTGGCTCCGCACAGCTCGATCTCGGTCAAGCTGGTGTCCGAAGTGGGTGTGGGCACCATTGCCGCAGGCGTGGCCAAGTGCAAGGCCGACCACGTGGTGATCGCCGGTCACGACGGCGGCACCGGTGCTTCGCCGTGGTCGTCGATCAAGCACGCCGGCTCGCCCTGGGAAATCGGTCTGGCCGAAACCCAGCAGACCCTGGTGCTCAACCGCCTGCGTGGTCGTATCCGTGTTCAGGCCGACGGCCAGATGAAGACCGGTCGCGATGTGGTCGTCGGCGCGCTGCTGGGTGCCGACGAGTTTGGCTTTGCCACCGCGCCACTGGTGGTCGAGGGTTGCATCATGATGCGCAAGTGCCACCTCAACACCTGCCCGGTCGGGGTGGCCACGCAGGACCCCGAACTGCGCAAGAAATTCACCGGCAAGCCGGAGCACGTGGTCAACTACTTCTTCTTCATCGCTGAAGAAGTGCGCCAGATCATGGCCCAGTTGGGCATCCGCACGTTCGACGAGCTCGTGGGCCGCGCCGACCTGCTGGACATGCGCCAGGGCATCGAGCACTGGAAAGCCCGTGGGCTGGACTTCAGCCGACTGTTGGCCATGCCCGCTGTACCGGCCGAGGTGCCGCGACTGCATGTGCAGGAACAGGACCACGGCCTCGAAAAATCACTCGACAACATCCTTATTGCCAAGTCGCGGGCGGCCATCGAGAAAGGCGAGCGTGTCCACTTCATGGAGGTGGCCCGCAACGTCAACCGGTCCGTGGGTGCCATGCTCTCCGGTGCGGTCACCAAGGTGCACCCCGATGGGCTGCCCGACGAGACCATCCGCATCCAGCTGGAAGGAACCGGCGGCCAGTCTTTTGGGGCCTTCCTGTGCAAAGGCATCACCCTGTACCTGATCGGTGACGCCAACGACTACACCGGCAAAGGCCTTTCGGGTGGCCGGGTGGTGGTGCGTCCCAGCATCGAGTTCCGTGGCGATGCCACGCGCAACATCATCGTCGGCAACACCGTGATGTATGGCGCCACCTCGGGTGAGGCGTTCTTCAGCGGCGTGGCCGGTGAGCGATTTGCCGTGCGACTGTCAGGCGCCACGGCGGTGGTGGAGGGCACCGGCGATCATGGCTGCGAGTACATGACCGGTGGCACCGTGGTTGTGCTGGGCAAGACCGGGCGCAACTTCGCCGCCGGCATGAGCGGTGGTGTGGCTTACGTTTACGACGAAGACGGCCTGTTCGCCAAGCGCTGTAACACCGCCATGGTCAGCCTCGTTCCCTTGCTGCCGGCGGCCGAGCAGGAAGCAACCACAGACAAGGCCATCTGGCACCGCGGCCAGACCGACGAATCGCAGCTGAAAAAGTTGCTGGAAGACCACAACCGCTGGACGGGCAGCAAACGCGCGCGTGAATTGCTGGACAACTGGGCGCAGGCGCGATCGAAGTTCGTGAAGGTGTTCCCCAACGAATACAAGCGGGCTCTGGCCGAGATCCATGCGCGAAAGGCAGCCACCGAGGTCACCGGTAAGGCGCAGGCCAGCGCCAAGAAGCAGGCAGCTCCCGCCAAGTAAGTACAACGCAGACCCACGCAGGAATTCATCATGGGAAAAGTCACCGGCTTCATGGAATACGAGCGCATCGAAGAGGGCTACAAGCCCGTGGCCGAGCGCCTGAAGCACTACAAGGAGTTCGTGGTTGGGCTGGACGACAGCCAGGCCAGGATCCAGGGCGCGCGCTGCATGGATTGCGGCACGCCCTTCTGCAACAACGGCTGTCCGGTCAACAACATCATCCCGGACTTCAACGACCTGGTCTACCAGGGTGACTGGAAGAATGCGATCACCTTGCTGCACAGCACCAACAATTTCCCGGAGTTCACCGGCCGTATCTGCCCGGCGCCTTGTGAGGCTGCGTGCACGCTCAACGTGAATGACGACCCGGTGGGCATCAAGTCCATCGAGCACGCCATCATTGATCGGGCCTGGGCCGAAGGCTGGGTGCAAGCGCAACCGCCCCGCCACAAGACCGGTAAAAAGGTGGCGGTGATTGGCTCGGGTCCGGCTGGCCTGGCCGCAGCCCAGCAACTGGCACGTGTGGGTCATGACGTGACGGTGTTCGAGAAGAACAGCCGCATCGGGGGCTTGCTGCGCTACGGTATCCCTGACTTCAAGATGGAGAAGTCGCACATCGACCGCCGCGTCGCCCAGATGGAAGCCGAAGGTGTGGTATTCAGGACCAGCACTTTGATCGGTGCCATGCCCGAGGGATGCAAGGTCACGAACGATGCCAAAACCGTCATCGGTGCCGAGGAACTCATGGCCAGTTTTGACGCCGTGCTGCTGTGTGGGGGCTCTGAACAGAGTCGCGACCTCCCTGTGCCCGGCCGTGAGCTGGACGGCATCCATTTCGCCATGGAGTTTCTGCCGATGCAGAACAAGGTCAACGCCGGTGACAAGCTCAAGGGTCAGATCCGGGCCGATGGCAAGCACGTGATCGTCATTGGTGGCGGCGACACCGGCTCCGACTGTGTGGGCACGAGCAACCGTCACGGCGCCGCCAGCGTGACCCAGTTCGAGGTCATGCCACAGCCACCCGAGCAGGAGAACAAACCCCTCGTCTGGCCCTATTGGCCGCTGAAACTGCGAACCAGTTCCAGCCATGAAGAAGGTTGCGTGCGCGAATTCGCCATCTCCACCAAAGCCTTCATCGGCAAGAACGGCAAGGTGACCGGCCTGACCACCGTGAACGTGGAGTTCAAGGACGGCAAGCTGGTGGAAGTGCCGGGCACCGAGAAAGAGTACAAGGCGGATCTGGTGCTGCTGGCCATGGGCTTCGTCAACCCTGTGGCCACCGTGCTGGATGCCTTTGGCGTCGACAAGGACGGTCGCGGCAATGCCAAAGCCTCAACCGAATTCACAGGTGGCTACTCCACCAACGTCGACAAGGTCTTCGCGGCGGGTGACATGCGGCGTGGCCAGTCGCTGGTGGTCTGGGCCATTCGTGAAGGGCGCCAGGCGGCCCGTGCGGTAGACGAGTTCCTGATGGGGTACAGCGATCTTCCGCGGTGACCCGCCGGTAATTTCTTCGCCGCCTAGGCTTGGATACGACCCGGCGTGGATGTGCGGGCCGTACGCAGCCGGGGGCTATCTCGACCGTGCGACAATCCGGGTTTGCCCGCGAAATGGGCGCCGGGCGCTGTCCGGCCTCGCCCGGACCTATGAGCGACCAGCCTTTCATTGAAATTGACCATGTGACCTTCGGCTACGACAGCCGAAGGACCATCCTCAACGATATCTCGTTGAGGTTTGCCCGTGGCAAGGTCACGGCCGTGTTGGGCGGGTCGGGTTGTGGCAAGACCACCTTGCTGCGCCTGATCGGGGGTGTTCATGCCGCCGACAGCGGACGTGTGGTGTTCGACGGCGAGGTCATCGACACACGCAACAAGCAGCAACTTTTCCGTCTGCGTCGCCGTCTGGGCATGCTGTTCCAGTTCGGGGCGCTGTTCACAGACCTGTCGGTTTTTGACAATGTGGCGTTCCCGTTGCGGGAGATGACCGATCTGTCGGAAGACCTGATCCGCGATGTGGTGCTGATGAAGCTGCATGCGGTGGGCCTGAGGGGGGCGGCCGGTCTGCGCATCAGCGAAGTCTCCGGTGGCATGGCGCGGCGAATAGCACTGGCGCGGGCCATCGCCCTGGACCCCGAGCTCATCATGTACGACGAACCGTTTGCGGGCCTGGACCTGGTTTCCATGGGGGTGACGGCCAAGCTGATCCGAACCCTCACCGACGTGACCGGCGCCACCACCTTGCTCATTTCTCATGACGTACCCCAGTGCATGGCCATCAGCGACTGGGTGGTGTTGCTGGCCACCGGTGGGCGCGTGGTGGCACAGGGCACGCCGGACCAACTCATGTCCAGCCAGGACCCGGAAGTGCGTCAGTTCGTGCGGGGAGAGCCCGACGGACCGGTCAAGTTCCATTACCCGGCACCGGAGGTGGCTGACGATTTCGGTCCCGGGAGGCGCCCATGAGCCTGCTGCAGTGGTTGGGCGCTCGGGCCCTGGATGTCCTGCACCGTTGGGGCCATGGCGCACTCTTCTTCCTGGACTTGTTGAAGGCCTCACCTGCGGCAATCAGGCGTTTCGGCCTGGTTGTCGCGCAGATTCACGCCATCGGCAACCGGTCGTTGGTGATCATTCTGGCCTCGGGCCTGGCGGTTGGTTTCGTGCTGGCGCTGCAGATGTACTATGCGCTCTCCACCTATGGGGCAGCCGAGTCGCTGGGGCTGATTGTGAACCTGGCCCTGGTGCGAGAGCTCGGTCCGGTGGTCACCGCGCTGCTCTTTGCCGGTCGTGCAGGTACATCCCTGACGGCAGAGATCGGCCTGATGAAGGCGGGTGAGCAGATCGCAGCCATGGAACTCATGGCCATCGATCCCCGTCAGCGTGTGCTGGCACCCCGGTTTCTGGCCGGGTGCATTGCCATGCCCTTGCTGGCCGCGCTGTTCTCGGCCATTGGTATCCTGGGAGCCTGGGTGGTGGCGGTCGGTCTGATCGGCATCGATGCGGGCAATTTCTGGTCCATCCAGCAAAGTGGCGTGGACGTCTGGCGGGATGTGGGCAACGGTGTCGTCAAGAGCATGGTATTTGGCGTCATCTGCACGGCGGTGGCGCTCTACCAGGGCTATGAAACCGAGGCCACCCCCGAGGGCGTGGCCTACGCCACGACCCGCACGGTGGTCACGGCATCCCTCGGTGTGCTGGCCATGGACTTCATCCTGACCGCCCTGATGTTTTCGACGCCCTGACAGGGAGACCCCATGAACAAGAGAACCCTTGAAATCCTCGTTGGCCTGTTTGTCCTGCTCGGTGCAGCCGCCTTGCTGTTCCTGGCCCTGAAAGCGGCCAACCTGACCAGCTTCGGCAGCGGTGGCGACACCTATACCTTGCAGGCGCGTTTCGACAACATCGGCGGGCTCAAGGCCCGGGCGCCGGTGCGCTCGGCCGGTGTGCATGTGGGGCGGGTGACCCGCGTGACCCTCGACCCCATCACCTACCAGGGCCTGGTGACCATGGAAGTCAGTCGAAACATCCAGTTTCCCCGCGACTCCACCGCCAAGATCCTCACCGCCGGTCTTCTGGGAGACCAGTACATAGGTATCGAGCCCGGCGGGGACGAACAGGACCTGGGCGCTGGCGACACCATTTCGCGCACCCAGTCGGCCGTGGTGCTGGAGAATCTGATCGGACAGTTCCTGTTCAACCGTGCTGCGGATGGCCCCGGCAACTGAGCCGGATCGGCTTCCCCCTGTCAATCGTGACGTCCGATATCCTTTCATCTGGTGATGAAAGTCGGGCATACAGATACAAAAAATACACGCAGCTTCACACGCTTGGATGAACATCGGGTTTCAATGGCATCCGACGCATCCGACGCATCCGACGCATCCGACGCATACGCAACCCGCCTGCCGCCGATGCCCCGGTTCTGGGGTGTATCGGGTCCTCCATGATTTTGGACATGAGCACAACTGACCGTTCCTCGCAGCCCCCGGCGCCGTTCCGTCTTCAGCAGTCCATGCGCAGGCTGGCTGCTGTGGTGGTGTTGCCCGTGCTGGGCGCCTGCGCCACCGGGCCAGAGTCCAATCCCCAAGACCCGTTCGAGCCTTTCAATCGTGGGGTGCATGAGTTCAACGAGGTGCTGGACGTGACGCTGATCAAGCCGGTCGCCACCTTATATGTGAAGACGGCACCCGATCCGGTTCGCACCGGTGTCAGCAACTTTTTCGGCAACCTCGGCGACCTGTGGTCCTTTGTCAACGCCACACTGCAGTTGAGGCCGAGAGAAGCGGCAGAGAACATCCTGAGGTTCAACGTCAACACGGTTTTTGGTCTGGGCGGTTTGCTTGACATCGCCTCCGAAATGGGGATCGAGCGCACCCGGGTCGACTTTGGCCAGACGCTGGGGCGTTGGGGGGTACCGTCGGGCCCCTACCTGGTGCTGCCCTTTCTGGGACCGTCCTCAGTCCGGGACGCAGCCGGTCGGGGCATCGAGACTCGGGGCGATCTGGTCATGGGTATCGACCACATCCCCACCCGCAACAGTCTGTACGGACTGCGGCTGATCGACACCCGGGCCAATCTGCTGAGAGCCACCTCCATGCTGGAAGGTGCCGCGCTGGACAAGTACAGCTTCACGCGGGACTTCTACCTGCAAAGACGCCAGAACCAGATCGATGACATCATCGACAGCGGATTTGGCATAGGCAACCGCAGTTGGGACACCAACAGCAAAGATTGACCGGGAACCCGATCAGCACCTGCGTATCAGAGTACCCACAAACCAGGGCACATGCCCGGAAAGGTCCGTGATGATCAAAAGACGAATCTGGATGAACACCGTGCTGATGGGCGCCGCGCTGTGGATCGCTGCGCCCGCCATGGCAGACATGGAGGCACCGGACGCGCTAGTCAAGCGCATATCCACCGAGGCCCTGGCCGCTGTCAAGGCCGATCCGGCCATCCAGGCCGGTGATGTCGGCCGCATTATGGCCCTGGTCGACAGCAAGATCATGCCCAGTGTGAACTTCGGCCGCATGACCTCTTCGGCGGTTGGTCGTTTCTGGCGAGAGGCCACACCCGAGCAGAAGGAAAAGCTGCAGGCCGAGTTCAAGACGCTGCTGATCCGCACATATTCGGGTGCACTCGGTGAGGTACGCGACCAGACGCTGAGCTTCAGGCCGCTGCGAGCACGGCCAGACGACACCGAGGTGGTGGTGCGCACCGAAGTCCGTGGGCGGGGTGAACCCATTCAGCTTGACTACCGTCTGGAAAAAACACCGGAAGGCTGGAAGATATACGACATCAACGTGCTGGGTCTTTGGCTTGTCGATACCTACCGCAACCAGTTCGCCCAGGAGATCAATGCCAATGGCATTGACGGCCTGATTGCGGCTCTGGCCCAACGTAACAAGACGGGCGCAGCCCGTTCGAGCTAGTTCTCGGAGACGTTCATGTCCAGCACCATATCCCTGCCGTCCAGCTTGACCATGGGTTCGGCCAGTGCCGAGCTGTCCCGCCTGCGGGAGCAGCTGTCCAAGGCTTCTGACGACCGGGTGTCGATCGATGGGGGGGCACTGGCGGTTTTCGATTCATCGGCGATTGCGGTGCTGCTTGACTTGCGTCGAGAAGGGTTGCGGCGGGACGTTCAGCTGCAGGTGCAGAATCTGCCGCCCAGGTTGCGCGACCTGATGGCACTCTACGGCGTGGCCGAATTGCTGCCCGCTTAAAATAGCGGGTTGCCGCTCACCGCCTCAGATACCCTGCTCATGGCGGGTGCTCTTGCGCTTCCGCCACGATGCCTGCTGTTTCTTTTCTGAACGTTTGCAAGTCCTACCCATCCGCCCGTGGTGCCCTCCAGGCGCTGCAGGATGTCAGTTTCGATATCGATCCGGGTGAGTTCTTTGGCCTGCTCGGCCCCAATGGTGCGGGCAAGACCACCCTCATCAGCATCCTGGCCGGTCTGAGCCGGGCCAGCAGTGGCTGTGTCCGCGTGCACGGACGCGATGTGCAGTCCGACTACCAGGCCGCGCGGCGCCTGCTCGGGATCGTGCCTCAGGAGTTGGTGTTCGACCCCTTTTTCACGGTGCGCGAGGCGCTGAGGTTCCAGTCAGGGTACTTCGGTATCCGCGACAACGCGGCCTGGATCGACGAGCTGCTCGAAGGCCTGGGGCTTACCGACAAGGCCACCGCCAACATGCGGCAACTGTCGGGTGGCATGAAGCGCCGTGTCCTGATCGCTCAGGCGCTGGTGCACCGTCCCCAGGTGATTGTGCTTGACGAGCCCACCGCCGGTGTGGATGTCGAGTTGCGCCAGACCCTGTGGCAATTTGTGTCGGGCTTGAACCGCCGCCTGGGTTGCACGGTCTTGCTGACCACCCACTATCTGGAGGAGGCCGAGGCCCTTTGCGGGCGCATCGCCATGCTCAAGCAGGGTAGGGTGGTGGCCCTGGAGCGGACGTCCGATCTGCTGAGCCGGGCTTCGTCGAACGTGCTTCGCTTCAAGACCGATCATCCCTTGCCGGATGACCTTCAAGCCTTGGCAAGGGTCACTGGCCGGGTGGTTCAACTGCCGGCCCACGACGCACTGGAGGTCGAACGCCTGCTGGCCCGCGTTCGCGAGTCGGGCGTGGCCGCGCACGACATCGAGATCCGCAAGGCGGATCTGGAAGACGTGTTTATCGATCTCATGGACGCATCCGGTCGTGAACACAGCGCCGTGCCGAGCGTGGGGGCACCATCACCATGAACGGTTGGCAAGCCTTGTTTTACAAAGAGGTGTTGCGGTTCTGGAAGGTTGGCTTCCAGACCGTGGCCGCGCCGGTGATCACCGCCATCCTCTACATGATGATCTTTGGCCACGTGCTGGAAGACCATGTCAGGGTGTACGAGACGGTCAGTTACACCGCCTTCCTGTTGCCGGGGCTGGTGATGATGAGCGTGCTGCAGAATGCCTTTGCCAACAGTTCGTCCTCGCTGATCCAGAGCAAGGTGATGGGCAACCTGGTGTTTCTGATGCTCACGCCCTTGTCCCATCGCGCCTGGTTTGTGGCCTATGTCGGGTCGTCCGTGGTGCGGGGCCTGGCCGTGGGTGGTGGCGTCATCGTCGCCACCTGGTGGTTTGCAAGACCGCCCATTGAAGCGCCGCTCTGGATTCTGGTTTTTGCCCTGATGGGCGCGGCTTTGCTGGGTGCACTGGGGCTGATCGCCGGGCTCTGGGCCGAAAAGTTCGACCAGATGGCGGCCTTCCAGAATTTCATCATCATGCCCATGACCTTTCTCTCGGGCGTGTTCTACTCCATCCATTCCCTGCCCGAATTCTGGCAGCGGGTGAGCCATCTCAACCCTTTCTTCTACATGATCGACGGCTTTCGCTATGGCTTCTTCGGCGTCAGCGATACCTCGCCCTGGCTGAGCCTGGCCATTGTGGGTGTCGCGCTGGTCGGTGTGAGCGCGCTGGCCCTGCGTCTGCTGGAGACGGGCTACAAGATCAGACATTGAACAACGGACCCAGCCCATGACCGCTGAACAACTGCAACAACTCATCGCCGCCGGCCTGACCTGCGAACACATCGAGGTCAGCGGTGACGGCCGCCACTGGGCCGCTGTCATTGTCTCGCCTGAATTCGAGGGGAAACGACCCATCGCCCGCCATCAGCGTGTCTATGCCACGTTGGGCGAACGCATCCGCACCGACGAGGTGCATGCGCTGTCCATGAAAACCTACACGCCGGCCGAGTGGGCACGGCAGAGCTGAGAGCGAAGGCATGGACAAGTTGCGCATCACGGGCGGCCGACCGCTGCACGGCGAGATCCAGGTCTCGGGCGCCAAGAACGCGGCCCTGCCAGAGGTCTGCGCGACGCTGCTGACCGATGAGCCGGTCACGCTGACCAATGTGCCGCGTCTGCGGGACATCGCCACCATGCGTTCCCTGCTAGACCACATGGGCGTGAAGACAGAGACCCATGGTGAGCGCGCCGGCATGGGCTTTCATGCGGCTGGCCCGATCAAACCAGAGGCACCTTATGAACTGGTCAAGACCATGCGCGCTTCGGTGCTGGTGCTGGGTCCGCTGCTGGCGCGGTTCGGCCATGCGCGCGTGTCTTTGCCCGGGGGCTGTGCCATCGGCGCCCGCCCCGTGGACCAGCACATCAAGGGCCTGCAGGCCATGGGCGCCGACATCGTGGTCGAGCACGGCTACATGGTGGCCCGTCTGCCGCAAGGGCGTTCACGCCTGAAGGGTGCACGCATTGCCACCGATATGGTGACAGTCACCGGTACCGAGAACTTCCTGATGGCGGCCTGCCTGGCCGAGGGCGAGACGGTGCTGGAAAACGCGGCCCAGGAGCCCGAAATCCCCGACCTGGCCGAGATGCTCATCGCCATGGGCGCGCAGATCGAGGGCCACGGGTCGAGCCGCATCCACATCCAGGGTGTTGAGCGTCTGCACGGCTGCCAGCACCAGGTGGTGGCCGACCGCATCGAAGCGGGCACCTTCCTGTGCGCAGTGGCCGCCACTGGAGGTGACGTTGTGCTGCGCCATGGCCGTGCAGACCATCTGGAAGCGGTGATCGACAAGCTGCGCGACGCGGGTGCGACCATCGAAGCTGGTAATGGCTTCATCCGGATTCGTAGCGAAGGGCGGCTGAAGGCTCAGGGGTTTCGCACCACGGAATACCCGGGGTTTCCCACCGACATGCAGGCGCAGTTCATGGCGCTCAACTGCATCGCGCATGGCACCAGCACTGTCACCGAGACGATTTTCGAGAACCGCTTCATGCACGTGAGCGAACTCATGCGCCTGGGCGCCCGCATCCAGATCGACGGCAAGGTGGCGGTGGTCGAGGGGGTCGAACGCCTGTCGGGTGCGACCGTTATGGCCACCGATTTGCGCGCCTCGGCAAGCCTGGTGATCGCCGGCCTGGTGGCCGACGGCGAAACCCTTGTCGACCGCATCTACCATCTCGACCGGGGCTACGACCAGATGGAAGCCAAGCTGCGCGCCATCGGCGCGGCCATTGAAAGGATCAAATGATCACCCTGGCCCTGTCCAAGGGGCGCATCTTCGACGAAACCCTGCCCTTGCTGGCAGCGGCCGGAATCGAGGTGCTGGAAGACCCCGAGAAGTCACGCAAACTGATCCTGCCGACCAACCGGCCCGACGTGAAGGTCGTGCTGGTGAGGGCCACCGACGTGCCCACCTACGTGGAATACGGTGGTGCCGACCTCGGTGTGACCGGCAAGGACACACTCATCGAGCACGGTGGTCAGGGCCTGTACCAGCCGCTGGACCTGCAGATCGCCAAGTGCCGCATGAGCGTGGCGGTGCCGGCCGATTTCGACTACGCTTCGGCGGTCAGACAGGGTTCCCGTCTGCGGGTGGCGACCAAGTACACCACCATTGCGCGCGAGTTCTTCGCCGGCAAGGGCGTGCATGTGGACCTGATCAAGCTCTACGGCAGCATGGAGCTGGCGCCGTTGACCGGCCTGGCCGATGCCATCGTCGATCTCGTGTCCACCGGCAAGACCCTCCAGGCCAACAAATTGGTCGAAGTCGAGCAGATCATGGACATCAGTTCGCGTCTGGTGGTCAACCAGGCCGCGCTCAAGCTCAAGCAGGCCGCCATCCGCCCCATCCTCGACGCCTTCACCCAGGCGATCCAGAAAGCCCCCTCACCATCATGAGCCTGACCACCACGCCCCTTCGCCTGTCCACCGCCTCGGCCGACTTTGAAGCGCAGTTCGCCCGTCGGCTGCACTGGTCGGCGGAGACGGACCATGCGATCGAGCAGCGCGTGGCGGATATCCTGGCCGACGTGCGGCGGCGCGGCGATGCGGCGGTGCTGGAGTACACCGCGCGCTTCGATGGACTGCAAGTCGCATCGATGACCGATCTGGAGTTGACGCAAGCCGACTTCAAGGCTGCCTTTGACGGCCTTCCCGCTGCGCAGCGCGAGGCGCTGCAGAGCGCGACGCGCCGCGTGCGCAGTTACCACGAGGCGCAGAAAAAGGCCTCCGGTGAAAGCTGGACCTACCGCGACGAAGACGGCAGCCTGCTGGGCCAGAAGGTCACGCCGCTGGACCGCGTGGGCATCTACGTGCCCGGTGGCAAGGCTGCATACCCGTCGAGCCTGATCATGAATGCGGTGCCGGCGCACGTGGCCGGCGTGCAGGAAATCATCATGGTGGTGCCGACCCCGGTGCGCGGCAGTGTGGCGACCGGCGGTAGCGGTGCCACCACCGCCACACGCGGAGAGCGAAACGATCTGGTGCTGGCCGCCGCCTACGTGGCCGGCGTCACGCGCGCCTTCACTGTGGGCGGCGCGCAGGCCGTGGCCGCGCTGGCCTACGGCACCGCCACCGTGCCCAAGGTCGACAAGATCACCGGCCCCGGCAATGCCTACGTGGCCAGTGCCAAGAAGCGCGTGTTTGGCACCGTGGGCATCGACATGATCGCCGGTCCGAGCGAAATCCTGGTGCTGGCCGACGGCAGCACGCCCGCCGAATGGGTGGCGATGGACCTGTTCAGCCAGGCCGAGCACGACGAGCTGGCACAGTCCATCCTGCTGTGCCCGGACGCGGCCTACATCGACGCCGTGCAGGCCGCGATCGACCGTCTGCTGCCGACCATGCCGCGCGCGGCCATCATTGCCAAAAGCCTGAACGACCGGGGTGCGCTCATCCTCACGCGCGACATGCAAGAGGCCTGCGCCATCAGCAACCGCATCGCGCCCGAGCACCTGGAGGTGTCCAGCAGCGACCCGCACCGCTGGGAGCCGCTGCTCAAGCACGCCGGTGCCATCTTCCTGGGCGCCTACACCAGCGAAAGCCTGGGCGACTACTGCGCCGGCCCGAACCACGTGCTGCCCACCAGCGGCACCGCGCGCTTCAGCTCCCCGTTGGGCGTGTACGACTTCCAGAAGCGCAGCAGCCTGATCGAGGTCAGCCAGGCCGGCGCCCAGCCGCTGGGCACCATCGCCGCCGAACTGGCCTATGGCGAGGGTCTGCAGGCCCATGCCCGTGCCGCCGAACTGCGCCTGAACGAAGTGCCGCCCATGAGAAAGTCCACATGAACGCGATGACCACCCCGCACCCGCTGCAGAACATCCGGCAGGACATCCAGTCCATGCACGCCTACGCCATCCAGGACTCGACCGGCATGGTCAAGCTGGACGCCATGGAGAACCCGTTCTCTCTGCCACCCGAGCTTCAGAAAGCCCTCGGCGAGCGGCTGGGGGCCGTGGCCATCAACCGCTACCCCGGCGCCCGCGTCGAAGACCTCAAGCAGGCCCTTTCCCGCTACGTCGACTTGCCCGAAGGCTGCGCACTGATGCTGGGCAACGGTTCCGACGAACTGATTTCGCTGCTGGCCATGGGCTGCGACGTGCCCGGTGCCAGCATCCTCGCGCCGCTGCCCGGCTTCGTGATGTACAGCATGAGCGCCCAACTGCAGGGGCTCGCCTTTCATGGCGTGGATCTGACGGCCGACTTCGAGCTCGATGAAGCGGCGATGCTGGCCGCCATGCGCGTCCACAAGCCGACCATCACCTACATCGCCTACCCGAACAACCCCACGGCCAATCTGTGGGATGCGGCAGTGATCCGCCGCCTGATCGCCGAGGCCGCCAGCTTCGGTGGCCTGGTGGTGATGGACGAGGCCTACCAGCCCTTCTCCAGCCACAGCTGGCTGGACGAAATCCGCGCCGACCCGGCGCCCAACGCCAACGTGTTGCTGATGCGGACGCTGTCCAAGTTCGGCCTGGCCGGTGTGCGCCTGGGGTACATGCTGGGTCCGCAGGCATTGGTGCATGAGGTGGACAAGCTGCGGCCGCCCTACAACGTGAGCGTGCTCAACGCCGAATGCGCGCTGTTTGCCTTGGATCACGCTGACGTGTTTGCGCAACAGGCCCAGGCCATTTGTGCCGAACGCGAACGCCTGAGCGCTGCGTTGGCGGCCATGCCGGGCGTGCAGGTCTTCCCCAGCCAGGCCAACATGGTGCTGGTGCGCGTGCCCGACGCCCAGAAAGCCTTCGACGGACTGAAGGCGCGTGGCGTGCTGGTCAAGAATGTTTCTAAAATGCACCCACTGCTGGCCCATTGCCTGCGCCTGACGGTCGGTACCCCCGACGAGAACACGCAGATGATCGCCGCCCTGCAGTCCAGCCTATGATCACCCCATCTTCCGCACCGGCCCGCGTGGCCGACGTCCAGCGCAACACGTCCGAGACGCAGATCCGCGTGCACGTCAACCTCGACGGATCAGGAAAGGCCGCCTTGTCCACCGGCATCGGCTTTTTCGACCACATGCTCGACCAGATCGCCCGCCATGGGCTGATCGACCTGGAGATCGAGGCCAAGGGTGACCTGCACATCGACGGTCACCACACGGTGGAAGACGTGGGCATCACCCTGGGCCAGGCCTTTGCCAAGGCGGTGGGCGACAAAAAAGGGATCCGCCGCTACGGTCACGCCTACGTGCCGCTGGACGAAGCGCTCTCGCGCGTGGTGATCGACTTCTCAGGCCGTCCGGGCCTGCACATGCGCGTGCCTTTCAAGGCCGGCATGGTCGGCGCCTTCGATACCCAGCTGGCCTTCGAATTCTTCCAGGGCTTTGTCAACCATGCGGGCGTGACGCTGCATATCGACAACCTGCATGGCGAGAATGCCCACCATCAGGCCGAGACTGTGTTCAAGGCCTTTGCCCGAGCGCTGCGCATGGCCCTGGAGCGCGACGAGCGCATGGGCGACGTGATTCCCTCGACCAAGGGTTCTCTCTGAGACTTCGGACTGCCCGATGAAACGCAAGACAGTGGCCGTGGTCGACTACGGCAGCGGCAACCTGCGCTCCGTGTCGCAGGCGGTGATGCATGTGGCGGCCGGATCCGGTCTGGATGTGGTGGTGACAGCGCGTGCCCAGGACGTGTTCGATGCCGAGCGCGTCGTCCTGCCGGGGCAAGGCCACATGGCCGACTGCATGCGCGAGCTGGCCCAGTCGGGGCTGCAGGCTGCCGTCCTCGATGCCGCCGCGCGCAAGCCCTTGTTCGGGGTGTGTGTGGGCATGCAGATGCAGCTGGACCGCAGCGAGGAGGGGCCGACCGATGGTCTGGGCCTGATTCCGGGCGACGTCGTCCGCTTCCGTCTGGAAGGGCGCACCCAGCCCGATGGCAGCCGCTACAAGGTGCCCCAGATGGGCTGGAACCGTGTGCACCACGAACTGGGCCGGGGTCCATCGCACGCCCTGTGGGCCGGCATCCCCGATGGTGCCTGGTTCTACTTTGTTCACAGTTATTACGCCCGCCCGGCCCAGCAGGCCCACTGCGTGGGCGAAACCGACTACGGCGGGCGCTTTGCAGCGGCCATCGCACGCGATAACATTTTCGCGACCCAGTTTCACCCCGAAAAGAGCGCCGACCAGGGTCTGGCGCTCTACCGCAACTTCCTCACCTGGAACCCCTAAGGCGCCAACGCCCGACCGCCATGCTGCTGATTCCCGCCATTGATCTCAAAGACGGCCAGTGTGTTCGCCTCAAGCAGGGCGACATGGACCAATCGACCGTGTTCGGCGAAGACCCGGCGGCCATGGCACGCAACTGGGTGGACAAGGGGGCCCGACGCCTGCACCTGGTCGACCTGAATGGTGCGTTTGCCGGCAAGCCCAAGAACGAGGTGGCCATCAAGTCCATCCTCAGGGAGGTGGGCAGCGAAATCGACGTGCAGCTCGGTGGCGGCATTCGGGACTTGGACACCATCGAGCGCTACCTCGACGCCGGGCTGCGCTACGTGATCATCGGCACAGCGGCCGTCAAGAACCCCGGCTTTCTGCAGGATGCCTGCACCGCCTTTGGCGGCCACATCATCGTCGGCCTGGACGCCAAGGACGGCAAGGTGGCCACCGATGGCTGGAGCAAGCTCACAGGCCACGAGGTGGTCGACCTGGGCAAGAAGTTCGAGGACTACGGTGTCGAATCCATCATTTACACCGACATCGGGCGCGACGGCATGCTCAGCGGCATCAACATTGAAGCCACCGTCAAGCTGGCACAGGCGCTGACCATTCCCGTCATTGCGTCGGGGGGGCTGTCGAACATGGATGACATCCGCAACTTGTGCGCGGTGGAGGAAGAGGGTGTCGAAGG
Organism: Burkholderiales bacterium; assembly: GCA_030604135.1. Classification (GTDB taxonomy): domain Bacteria; phylum Pseudomonadota; class Gammaproteobacteria; order Burkholderiales; family Burkholderiaceae_C; genus Hydrogenophaga. The sequence continues at coordinate 46,220 of JAUVWL010000014.1, forward strand.
CGTGATCTGCGGCCGCTCCATCTACAGCGGCGACCTCGATTTCGAAGCGGCGCAGCAGCTCGCTGATGAGCTGAACGGATGAGCATGGCCCCCACGCTCCACCGCTGCGCGGGCCGCTGCCCCCCGAGGGGGTGCGTTTTGCCTTGGGGCGGCCCGGCGGCAAATTCAAAGCCCCCACGCTCCATCGCTGCGCGGGTCGCTGCCCCCCGAGGGGGTGCGTTTTGCCTTAGGGCGGCCCGGCGGCAAATTCAAAGCCCCCACGCTCCATCGCTGCGCGGGTCGCTGCCCCCCGAGGGGGTGCGTTTTGCCTTAGGGCGGCCCGGCGGCAAAACCTATCTACTTGACCCATGCTCGCTAAGCGCATCATCCCCTGCCTTGACGTGACCGGTGGTCGCGTGGTCAAGGGCGTCAATTTCGTCGAATTGCGCGACGCGGGTGATCCGGTGGAAATCGCCGCCCGCTACAACGAGCAGGGCGCCGACGAACTGACTTTTCTGGACATCACCGCCACCAGCGACGGTCGCGACCTGATCCTGCACATCATTGAGGACGTGGCCTCGCAAGTCTTCATTCCGCTCACGGTCGGTGGTGGTGTGCGTACCGTGGAAGATGTGCGACGCCTGCTCAACGCGGGTGCCGACAAGACCAGTTTCAACTCGGCGGCCATCGCCAATCCGAAGGTCATTCGGGATGCGTCGGACAAGTACGGTGCCCAGTGCATCGTGGTGGCCATCGATGCGAAACGCCGCCTGGGCGATGACCTGGCTGAGCGCGGAGAAGGCTGGGACGTTTACAGCCACGGCGGCCGCAAGAACACCGGCCTGGATGCCGTGGCCTGGGCGCGCCAGATGGCCGAATACGGCGCCGGTGAGATCCTGCTGACCAGCATGGACCGCGACGGCACCAAGAGCGGTTTTGACCTGGCGCTCACGCGCGCCGTGGCCGAGGCCGTCAGCGTGCCGGTCATCGCATCCGGCGGTGTGGGCAACCTCGACCACCTGGCCGACGGCGTGCAGCAGGGCGGGGCAGACGCGGTGCTGGCCGCCAGCATCTTCCATTACGGCGAGTTCACAGTGGCCCAGGCCAAACAGCGCATGGCCGAGCGGGGTATTCCGGTCAGGGTCTGAGGATCGGGAGGCGTTCAGCCGCCTGCGTCGCGGGGCAAGCGCTCCTGGCGCTCCAGTCGGTCTTCCATTTCACCCAGGCTGGCGCTGAGGCTGTTGCCGGTCTGCTCGAACACCCGGGCCAGTTCGGCCTGTGAGCGTTCTATCTGCTGCTGCAATGTCGCGGCATGGGCCTGCTGGCGCTCGTCCATCCGGGCCAGTTCGGTCCGCAGGTAGTCCTTGAGTTCGGTGAAGCGGGAGGCTTCGGCCTTGTCGGCCAGCTGCCTCTGCTCGGCCGCCTCGCGGCTGATGCGGCGCACCTCGATCAGGTGGGCGGTCTGCCCGAACACCATCAACAGCAGAAACGAGACCAGCAGAAGGCCCAGCATGCCCAGCAGCACCAGTCCCACGGGCGCCTGCACCTCGGTGAATGCCAGGTTCAATGTGGTGGGCCGGAACACCTCGTCCAGATTCAGGGCCACAAACCCGGCTACCAGCAGCAAGGCAACAATGAGAACAATGGCTCGAATGCTCATGAAAAGGCTCCTGACAGCGGGCTGGGCATGGTAACCGCATTCTTTGGCGCTCACACACGCCTTATGCGCGATCGATGATAGATTCGTGGCATGGACTGGACTGAGCAAGTGAAATGGGACGATCAGGGCCTGGTGCCCGTGATCGCGCAAGAGGCGGCCACCGGCGACGTGCTGATGTTCGCCTGGATGAACCGCGAGGCCCTGACCCGGACCGCCGAACTGGGCCGCGCGGTCTACTTCAGCCGTTCCCGGGGCCGGCTCTGGTACAAGGGCGAAGAATCAGGGCACGTGCAAACCGTGCACGAAATCCGGCTGGACTGCGACAACGACGTGGTCCTGCTCAAGGTCACCCAGCTGGGGCATGAACCTGGCATCGCCTGCCATACGGGTCGCCACAGCTGTTTCTTCCAGCGCTTTCAGGACGGCCAGTGGACATCGGTTGATCCGGTGCTCAAGGACCCCGAATCGATTTACCGATGAGCCCCAGCATGAATGACACCGACGCCCTGGCGCGCCTGGCCGCCGTGATCGAGAGCCGCAAGCCGGCCAATGGCGGTGACCCCGAGAAGAGCTATGTGGCCCGTCTGCTGCACAAGGGGCCGGACGCCTTCCTCAAGAAGATCGGAGAGGAAGCCACCGAGGTGGTGATGGCGGCCAAGGATTGCGAGCAGGGGGCCGACGTGCAGAAACTGGTCAACGAAGTGGCCGACCTGTGGTTTCACAGCATGATCGCCCTGGCCCACGCGGGTTGCAGCCCGTCCGACGTGGTGGCCGAGCTTGTCCGGCGTGAGGGGCTGAGCGGACTGGAAGAAAAGGCCTTGCGCAAAGCGCTGGCCCGTGAGGCGGGAGCCTGAATTCCCCAGGAGGAAGAGCCGAGATGCCCGGAAACGACGACATCATCGACGTACAACCCAAGGATGACGCCCGGGCCGAATCGCTCAAGACCGTCGGCTGGATCAGCTATGTGCTGCACCTGGTCGTGGCCGTGGCCGCGGTGCTGCCGGGTGCGCAGCCCAGCATTGCTTTGCTGGTGGTGGCCCTCGTCATCGACCTGGTCAAGCGCAGTGACGCCGCTGGCACCTGGCAGGACAGCCATTTCAGCTGGCGCATCCGCACTGTGATCTGGGCGGCCTTCTGGTACCTGGTGACCTGGCCGCTCTGGCTGGCCCTCATTCTGCCGGGCATGCTGGCCTGGTTCGTCATTTCCATCTGGTTCCTCTACCGCATCGTCAAAGGCATGGTGCGGATGAACGACAACCGCCCCGTGGCCTCCTGACCCACCGCCCATGACCATGCACGACCCCAACTGCATCTTCTGCAAGATCATTGCCGGCCAGATCCCGTCAAGAAAAGTCTATGAAGACGAGGATGTGTTCGCCTTTCACGACATCAACCCCTGGGCGCCTGTTCATTTCCTGCTGGTGCCCAAGCTGCACCTGCCGTCGATGGCCCAGGCCGGCCCGGAACACGAACGGCTGCTGGGCAAAATGATGCTGTTGGCCCCTCGCCTGGCCATGGAGCAGGGCTGTAATCCGTATCCTGAGGGCGGGTTTCGCATCGTCTGCAACACCGGGGCAGAGGGAGGGCAGGAGGTGCACCACCTTCACATCCACGTCATGGGCGGGCCCAGGCCCTGGCTGCGCGGGTGAGCTTGCCTGGCGCGGGAATCCACAGAAAGTCTGTTCGAACTCCCGCCCCGGCGTAGAATCACACCAACAGGGCCGGGCACAGCGCCTGCGGCCCCTCATCCTTTCGGAGATATCGTATGGGTACGTTTTCCATCTGGCACTGGCTGGTGGTGTTGCTGATCGTGGTCATGGTGTTCGGCACCAAGAAGCTGAAAAACCTGGGATCTGACCTCGGCGGTGCCGTCAAGGGTTTCAAGGACGGCATGAAGGACGCCCAGACCGGTGATGCCACACCCGAAGCCCCGGCGGCCAAGGTCACGCAGGACACAAAGTCCGACCAGGGCGCGATCGACGTCGAAGCCAAGCAGAAAAGCTGATGACCGGTTTGGCGCCGGCTCAAGCGCTGGCCGCCAGATACCCGATCCGGTCCTGCGCCCGCAGGCCCGGGATCTGTCTGCACCATCGCTGAAACATGATTGATCTGGGCATATCCAAGCTCGCCCTCATCGGGGTGGTGGCGCTCGTGGTCATTGGCCCCGAGAAGTTGCCGAAGGTCGCCCGCACGGTGGGCGCCTTGTTGGGGAAGGCGCAACGGTATGTGGCCGACGTCAAGGCCGAGGTCAGCCGCTCCATTGAGCTGGAAGAGCTCAAGAAGATGAAAGAGTCGGTGGAAAGCGCTGCCCGGGATGTGGAGTCCTCGGTCAACACCACCACGGCCGACTTTGAAAAATCCTGGTCTGAAGTGACCGCAGGCCTGGAATCCTCCGGCAGCAGCGGCTACGACGACAACACCCGCACCGATGCGCTGGGGGCGATCGGCTCACCGGTCTATCCGGTCTACAAGCATCCCCGCAAGAACTGGCGCATCAAGCAGAAGGCCATGCCCCAGTGGTTCAAGGCCCGCGCTGGCATCCGCACCCAGACCCAGTCGGGCGCCGCTCGCGTGGCGCGCTTTCGGCCCCGTCCCTTCAAAGCCCCGCGCTGATGTCTGAACCCGACAAGAAGACCGACGAACTCGCCGGTACCGAGCAGCCTTTTGTTCAGCACCTCATGGAGCTGCGAGACCGTATCCTGTACGGTCTTGCTGGCTTGGTGGTGTGCATGGCCGCCTTGGCCATCTGGCCAGGCCCCAGCGGCTTGATCGACTTCATCGCCCAGCCCATCCGGGCGCACATGCCCGAAGACGCCAAACTGATCGCGGTGGGGGTCTTCACGCCCTTCTTTGTGCCGCTGAAAGTGCTGGCCATGGGGGCCTTGCTGATGTCGCTGCCCTGGTGGATGTACCAGGTCTGGGCCTTTGTCGCTCCCGGACTCTACAGCCACGAGAAGCGGTTTGCGATTCCCCTGATTGTGGTGGGCAGCCTGCTGGCCTACCTGGGCATTGCCTTCGTGCAGTTTTTTGTGCTGGACAAGATGTTCGGCTTCATCCAGGGGTTCACACCCTCCAGCGTGGCCGCCACCCCCGACATCGCATCCTATGTCGAGGCCATCCTGTCCCTCTACCTGGCCTTCGGACTGGCTTTTCAGGTGCCCATCGTAGTGGTGCTGCTGGTCCGTCTGGAAATGGTTTCTGTCCAGAAACTCAAGGATTTCAGGGGTTACTTCATCGTGGTGGCTTTCATCATCGCTGCCATCGTCACCCCACCCGACGTGATCTCCCAGCTCGCGCTGGCGATTCCGATGTGCCTGCTGTACGAACTGGGTATCTGGGGCTCCAGGTGGTTTGCCAAATCCACCCGGCCCGAGACCGACAGCGCAGAAAAAGAGGCTTCCTGACCCCGCATCGCGCGCGGCTGCATGCCGCATTCAGTGCGTCGATCAGCGGCGCTGCCCGTTGCTGGTGGGCAGGTTGCGGCGTCCTGGCGTGACTTCCACGGCTGTGCGGCCGTCACGGCGAATCACCTGCAGTTGAGCCGGTACACCCGGTGTCAGTGCCGCCACAGCCGAAAGCAGCTCCGCGACGCTGGCCACGTCGCGATCACCCACGCGGCTGATCACATCGCCCGGACGAATGCCTGCCTGGGCCGCCGGCCCGTTCTGCAGCACGCCGGTGATGATCACGCCCTGCATGCCCGCGATTCCGAAGCTCTCGGCCATCTCGGTGGTCAGGTCCTGGGGTTCGACACCGATCCATCCGCGCGTCACCTGGCCATCGCGCACGATGGCCTCGAGCACGCTGCGGGCGGTGGATGTGGGAATGGCAAAACCGATGCCCATGGAGCCGCCCGATCGCGAGTAAATGGCCGTGTTGATACCCATCAGGTGCCCGTGCACGTCCACCAGAGCGCCGCCGGAGTTGCCGGGGTTGATGGCGGCATCGGTCTGGATGAAGTTCTCGAAGGTGTTGATGCCCAGTTGGGTGCGCCCGAGGGCGCTGACAATGCCGCTGGTGACGGTCTGGCCCACACCAAAGGGGTTGCCAATCGCCAGCACCGGATCGCCGATGGCCAGTTCGTCGGAGTTGCCCAGGGCGATCACCGGAAGACCGGTCAGATCGATCTTGAGAATGGCCAGATCCGTCTCGGGGTCGGTACCGATGACCTGGGCCACCGACCTGCGCCCGTCGTTGAGCATGACTTCGATTTCGTCGGCTTCTTCGATCACATGGTTGTTGGTCAGGATATAGCCCGCCGGGCTGACGATCACGCCTGATCCCAGGCCGGATTGGGGTTGAGACCGCCCCTGGTCGCCAAAAAAGAACCGGAACCAGGGGTCCATGTTGGGCGGTGAATTGACCGGTGCCTTGCTGGTGTTGATGCTGACCACCGCAGCCGAGGCCACCTGAGCCGCTGTGCGGAAACTGGTCACACCTTCGGCAGCCGGTGCCGATGAACTGGTGATCGCCTCGAACACCGGCACGACCGAGGTCACGCCCGGGCGACGACCGAGCCAGTCGGGCTTGAGCGTGGCCACGACAAAAAACACCGCCACCAGGACCGTGACGGATTGGGCGAACAGCAGCCAGAGTCGTTTCATGAAGCAAGAATCATTAGCCTGCCGCACCACCGATGCAGCTCATGGCATTGTGGCGCATATGGGAGCCGGATGCCCACGCCTCAAGAGCCGGTCGTGGCGTTGACACAGATCAAGGCAAGGCACCCGCTGAGCGGGTGCAATCGGAGGACTTACAACCACGTCAATGGAGTGCGCAATGAAAGCGATTGTGGACCTGTTTTCCACCGACTATGGGCTGTTCAGCATCGGAGTCATCCTGTTCACCCTGTTCATGGGTATCTGGTTCTACCGCTTTTTCATGCGCAAGATTGCCGAGTCGGAAAAGAACGGCAGCTGATCGCGAACGCAGCGGTGTCAGAATGTGCACGGGATGCATTTCCCATGCATGTTCGACTGTCGCCCGCTGCCCATGAAACAAACGCCTGCCCCATCCGTTGAGCGAACACGGCTTGTCGCCGCCCTCGACGAGCTACTTGAGCCACAGGCTTTCAGGGACTACGGACCGAACGGGCTACAGGTGGAGGGGCGCCCGAACGTGGGCACCCTGGTCACCGGTGTCACGGCCAGCCTGGCCCTGATCGATGCGGCCATTGAAGCGGGGGCTGACGCCATACTCGTTCACCACGGGCTCTTCTGGCGTGGACAGGACGGGCGTGTGACCGGCTGGATGCGCCAGCGGCTGGGCCGGCTCCTGGCGCATGACATCAATCTGCTGGCTTACCACCTGCCGCTCGATGCCCACGCCAGTCTGGGCAACAACGCCCAGCTGGCGCGGCGACTGTCGGTGCGCGTACCCGATGGGCCCCAAGGTCGTTTTGGCGAGCAAGCACTGGGTTTTCTCGGAGAACGCGAACCGGTCAGTCTGGCCCGCCTGGCCGACGAGGCGCAGGTGGCGCTGAGGCGCTCGCCCACGGTCGTGGGCGATCCGGATCGTGAGGTCCGCCGGGTGGCCTTGTGCACGGGTGGAGCACAGGGTTACTTCGAGGCCGCCATTGCAGCCGGTGCTGACGTGTTCATCACCGGAGAGATTTCTGAGCCGCAGGTCCACTACGCGCGCGAGACCGGCGTGGCCTACATGGCTTGTGGCCACCATGCGACCGAGCGCGACGGTGTGGCCGCCGTGGGGGCGCACGTGGCGGACCTGCTCGGCGTGGCGCACCGATTCATCGACATCGACAATCCGGCATGAGCGCCGCCGGGCCGTTCCCAAGGCGCTCAGCCCCGCAGTGCGCAGCACGGAGGGTGATTCATGAGCATTGAGCGACCGCTGATCGTCACCATGGGCGATCCTGCGGGTATCGGGCCAGAAATCGTGCTGGCAGCGGCTGCGAGGCGACCGCAATGGTTGTCGCAGGTGGTGGTCGCTGGCGACGTTGCGACGATGGAGCGCGCGGCCAGAGCTTTGTCGGTCGCGGGTTGCCCAGGGGTTCCACCGGTGGTCGCGATGGCCAGCCTGACGTCGGACAAGACGACAACAGGGCAGGGGATGGCAGTCTGGCAGGCCTGTGAACCTCACGATCCCGTGGCCTGGGGCCGAATCGACCCGGTGGCGGGACGGGTGGCCGCTCAATGCATACGCCAGGCCACCCAGGCCGTGCTGGGTGGGCAGGGCCGGGCGCTGGTGACCGCGCCGGTGAATAAGGAGGCTTTCGCCCTGGCCGGCGTTCCGTGGCCTGGGCACACCGAAATGCTGCAGTCGCTGGCGGCCGAGCACCAAGGTTGCCAACCCGATGCCGTGCCGGTGCGGATGATGTTGAGCGAGCCGCGCCTTTGCACCGTGCTGGTCAGCATCCACGTCGCGTTGCGCGATGCCATCGCCGCAGTGACACGTGAGCGTGTGCTCCAGACGCTGGAAATCACCGACCGGCACTTCCGACGCTTTGCCGGCCGAAGGCCCCGTATCGCTGTGGCCGGACTGAACCCGCACGCCGGTGAAGGTGGACTGTTTGGCCGCGAGGAAGTGGACGAGATTGCCCCGGCCATCGCACAGGCAAGGGCTGCTGGCATGGACGCCCAGGGTCCTTTTCCGCCCGATACCGTGTTCATGCAGGCGCGCCAGGGAGCCTATGACGTGGTGATTGCCATGTACCACGATCAGGGGCTGATCGCGGTGAAGCTGCTGGGACTGGAGAACGGTGTCAACACCACACTCGGTCTGCCCTTTGTTCGGACCAGCCCGGACCACGGCACGGCATTCGATCTGGCTGGTACCGGCCGGGCCAGCCCCGACAGCCTGATGGCCGCCATCGAGGCGGCCATGGCTGCGACCCCGTCCGGTTAAGAGGGAGCTGGTCCTCTCGCAATCACTTTTTCAAGCTGTCGCGGATTTCGCGCAGCAGCGCGATGTCCTCGGGTGGGGCTGCGGGTGCGGGTGGTGGTTCGGCCTTCTTCAGGCGGTTGATCTGCTTGATCATCAGAAAGATGATGAAGGCGAGGATCACGAAATTGATGGCCACGCTGATGAAGCTCCCGTAGGCCAGCACCGGGACGCCCGCCTCCCTCACCGCCGCCAGGGTGGGTGCTGTTCCATCGGGAACCGCACCCAAGGCCAGGTACAGGTTCGAGAAGTCGAGATTGCCGAAGATCGAACCGACCACCGGCATGATGACGTCGTCGACCATGGAGCCGACGATCTTGCCGAACGCCCCGCCGATGATCACGCCGACCGCGAGGTCGATCACATTGCCCTTGACGGCAAACTCCCTGAATTCCTTCATCATTCCCATGGGACTCCTCCAATCGGGTTGCTCACCCGTGACCAGTTGATTGAGATTTGAGGCCGTTGTAACCGGCCGTCGGCATTCTCACATGCCCAACAAAAGTACTCAGCCTGTCTGATGGAAATCAAAGGCTGCTGACAGCCCGGTTGTGACAATAGTCCACTCGCATACCCCGGCAAGCCACAGATGCCCAATGGTGGTCCAGTACAATGCCGGGTTGTCCCTAATGTCCACTTCAATCCAGTTCGAAAGATCCCCATGAGTGAAGCAACCACCGATGCGTCTGTCGACAACAGTCGCCGTACCTGGCTGATCACCTCCTGCGCCATGGGCGGCGTGGGTGCTGCTGCCGTGGCCGTGCCTTTTGTGGCCAGTTTCCAGCCTTCCGAGCGGGCCAAGGCGGCCGGCGCCTCGGTTGAAGTGGATGTGTCGAGTATTGCACCTGGTGAAATGCTGACGGTGGAGTGGCGGGGCAAGCCGGTCTGGATCATGCGACGCACGGAAGAGCAACTGGCGGCACTGGAGCAGGTGGAAAGCCAGCTGGCCGACCCATTGTCCAGGCGCACGGCCTACCCGACCCCACCCTACGCGCAGAATCGTCACCGCTCGATCAAACCGGAAATTTTGGTGGCGGTGGGTATCTGCACACACCTGGGTTGCTCTCCCGGTGCCCGTTTCACGCCTGGCCCGCAGCCTTCGCTGCCCGACGACTGGCAAGGCGGTTTCTTCTGTGCCTGCCACGGTTCCACCTTTGATCTGGCCGGTCGCGTGTTCCGCAACAAGCCCGCGCCCGACAATCTGGAAGTGCCTCCGCACCACTACGCGTCGGAGACCGTCCTGATTGTGGGCGAGGAACAGTCGGCCTGAGCGGTTCCGGCTGGCAGCAGACAACTGACATCAGAGGCACCCCATGGCTGAATACAAAGAGATTTCTCCCGACGCCCCCGCGGGCCAGAAGCTGCTGAACTGGGTTGATAACCGGTTCCCGCTGTCCAAGCTCTTCAATGAGCACATGGCCGAGTACTACGCGCCAAAGAACTTCAACTGGTGGTACATCTTCGGCTCGCTGGCCTTGCTGGTGCTGGTGATCCAGATCGTCACCGGCATCTTCCTGGTGATGCACTACAAGCCCGATGCCACCCTCAATGCCGCCGGCGTGCCGGTGGCTTTCGCGTCGGTTGAATACATCATGCGCGACGTGCCATGGGGCTGGCTGATCCGCTACATGCACTCCACCGGTGCCTCCGCCTTCTTTGTGGTCGTCTACCTGCACATGTTCCGCGGTCTGATCTACGGTTCGTACCGCAAGCCGCGTGAGCTGGTCTGGATCTTCGGTGTGGCCATCTTCCTGGTGCTCATGGCCGAGGCGTTCATGGGCTACCTCTTGCCCTGGGGCCAGATGTCCTACTGGGGAGCCCAGGTGATCGTGAACCTGTTCTCGGCCATTCCGTTCATCGGTCCCGATCTGGCACTGCTCATCCGTGGTGACTTTGTGGTCGGTGATGCGACCCTCAACCGCTTCTTCAGCTTCCATGTCATCGCAGTGCCGCTGGTTCTGCTGGGTCTGGTGGTTGCTCACATCATCGCACTGCACGAGGTCGGTTCGAACAACCCGGACGGCGTCGAGATCAAGGCAACCAAGGATGACAAGGGTCGCCCGGTCGACGGCATCCCGTTCCACCCCTACTACAGCGTGCATGACATTTTTGGTGTCTCGCTGTTCCTGCTGGTGTTCTCGGCCATCGTGTTCTTCGCGCCCGAGTTCGGCGGCTACTTCCTGGAGTTCAACAACTTCATTCCAGCCGATCCGCTGACCACCCCCCTGCACATTGCCCCGGTCTGGTACTTCACACCCTTCTACTCCATCCTTCGTGCCGTCACCTCGGCCTTCATGCCCTACCTGTGGCTGTTCATGGTGGTGTTGGGCCTGGTGATCGTGAACCGGGGCCAGTTGCCCGCCCTGGTGAAGATGGGTTACTGGGGTGTGGTGGCCGTGCTGTTCTTCTGGTTCGGCGTACCTGCCGTGGTCGGCTCGTGGTTCGGCATGGAAATCACCAACCCGCTGCTGGTCGGCTCTGACGCCAAATTCTGGGGCGTGGTCGCCATGGGTGGTGCGGTGATCATCCTGTTCTTCCTGCCATGGCTCGACCAGAGCCCGGTCAAGTCCATCCGCTACCGCCCGCGCTGGAACCTGTGGCTGTACGTGGTGTTTGTCATCAACTTCCTGGTGCTGGGCTACCTGGGTGTGCTGCCGCCGTTCCCGGTGGGTGAATTCGTGTCCCAGGTCGGCACCCTGTTCTACTTCGGCTTCTTCCTGATGATGCCTTGGTGGACTCGCCTGGGCGACTTCAAGCCTGTGCCCACCCGTGTGACCTTCACGCCCCACTGAGCGCATCGAACGAATCCGGAGTCAAGCAAATGAAAAAAATCCTTCTGGGCTTCATGCTGGCCTTGGGTCTGTCGGGCATGGCCCATGCCGCTGGCGTGGCATTCCCGCTCGACAAGGCGCCCAACCGAACCAACGACATGGCAGCACTGCAAAACGGTGCCAAGCTGTTTGTCAACTACTGCCTGAACTGCCATTCGGCTTCGTTCATGCGATTCAACCGCCTGCTTGATACCGGCCTGACCGACAAACAGGTCATGGACAACCTGGTGTTCACCACCGACCGGATCGGTGACACCATGGTGGCCGCGATCAACCCGAATCAGGCCAAAGACTGGTTCGGCAAGAACCCGCCCGACCTCACGCTGGTGGCCCGCTCCCGTGCCAGCGGCGCCGGCTCGGGGCCTGACTACCTGTTCACCCTGCTGCGCACCTATTACCGCGACAGCACGACGCCCAACGGCTGGAACAACCTGGTGTACCCGAACATCGGCATGCCAAACCCGTTGTGGGAGCTGCAGGGGGAGCGTGTGCCGGTATTTGACAAGGTGGTGTCGCATGGCCAGGAAATCGAGGTGTTCCGTGGCTGGGAAACCGCCAAGCAAGGCACCATGAGCCAGGCCGAGTACGATCGCAACGTCGGCGATCTGGTGGCCTTTCTGCAGTGGATGGCCGAACCTGGGCAGAACACCCGCATCCGCCTCGGCGTCTGGGTTATGCTGTTCCTCTCTGTGTTCACACTGGTGGCGTGGCGCCTGAACGCCGCCTACTGGAAAGACATCAAGTAATTCCCATCCCGAGAAACGCCGCCCGGTCTTGTGTTGCCGGGCCGCGGTTCAGACCACAGTGGCTTGCCGCATCGGCCGATGCGCTTGCATGCCACTGTTTTTTTGCTTCAAGGAGACATTGCCCATGATGGTTCTGTATTCGGGCACCACCTGCCCCTACTCGCATCGCTGCCGTTTTGTTCTGTTCGAGAAGGGCATGGACTTCGAAATCCGCGATGTCGATCTCTACAACAAGCCGGAAGACATTGCGGTCATGAATCCGTACGGTCAGGTGCCGATCCTGGTGGAGCGCGATCTGATCCTGTACGAATCGAACATCATCAACGAGTACATCGATGAGCGCTTCCCGCACCCCCAGCTGATGCCGGGTGACCCGGTCGATCGGGCGCGGGTCCGTCTGTTCCTGCTCAACTTCGAGAAGGAGCTGTTCACCCATGTGTCCACGCTGGAGTCCAGGGCCGCCAAAGGCAACGAGAAGGCCCTGGAGAAGGCTCGCTCGCACATCCGTGACCGGCTGACGCAACTGGCCCCGGTGTTTCTCAAAAACAAGTTCATGCTGGGCGAGAACTTCTCGATGCTCGATGTGGCGATCGCACCGCTGCTCTGGCGCCTGGACTTCTATGGCATCGAGCTGAGCAAGAACGCCGCACCATTGCTCAAGTACGCCGAACGCATCTTCTCCCGGCCGGCTTACATCGAGGCACTCACGCCATCTGAAAAGGTGATGCGCAAGTGAGCCTTGGCGGATCTGCGCGTTTTGTGGGACTGAAACCTTGAGCCTTCGATGATCCTGGACATGCAGCAGGACGTTCCTTCCACCCGACCCTACCTCATCCGTGCCCTGCACGAGTGGTGCACCGACAACGGATACTCACCGTACCTGGCAGTGCAGGTGGACGCATCGGTGCAGGTGCCGGCCGAGTTCGTCAAGAACGGTGAAATTGTTCTGAACGTGAGCTTTGATGCCACCAGCGGCCTGCGCATGGGCAACGAATTCATCGAGTTCAAGGCCCGGTTTGGTGGCGTGGCCAGAGACATCATGGTGCCCGTGGGTCATGTGGTGGCCATCTATGCCCGGGAGAATGGGCAGGGCATGGCCTTTCCTGCCCCCCCGCCAGCGACGCTGCTGCCTGCGTCTCCAGATCGGGAGGCGGCCGATACCAAGTCGTCCGACGCCGAGGCGGGCGAGTCCGTTCGAGGTGCTTTGCGTGCTGTCACGAGCGAGTCCGAAGTCTCCCCCGGGCCAGACGATCCGTCACCACCCCCGGCCCCCACCCGGCCGGACGGTCGCCCGCACCTCAAACGGGTCAAGTAAAATATAAGGTTAGCCGCTTTAGCTCAGTTGGTAGAGCACTCGCCTTGTAAGCGATAGGTCGTCTGTTCGAGTCAGACAAGCGGCACCATGTGCAGATCCGTCCAGGGCCCTGAACGCCACGTTCAGCGGTCTCGGGATTGGATCTTGACGCGAATGGAGGTAACCTGAGCGCCATGCTGGCCCAGGTCCTGCAGCAACAAGGGAGTCAGGTGCCTGATCTTGGTGGCAGCCGCAGGGTTGCTGACCAGCAGGCACCACTGGGTGTCGTCCAGAGGTCCCGCCGTGATCTGGGTGCGCAAGCCGGCAGGAATGCGGTGCAGCACCTGATTCAGCAAGGACTTCGATCGTCGCGCACGCTCCATCAGGGCTGACAGCGCAGGGGCTTCCTCGGCCGCCTGCTCCAGGCTGAAGATGCGAGAAGGATGTCGGCCGGAGGACATGGGTGGGCAAGGTGCGCCGCAGGCGCTGAAGGACTGAAGTTGCACATCATTATCACGGACGCCTGGCTGGCACGCAGCCAAGCCTTGCACCTCAACGGCTGGAAGCTGCTGCTCGCCAGCGTGCTCCTGTCCTTTGCGCTCATGCTGGGTGCCATTGCCAGCTACCACTGGGTTTTCCTGGAAGGGGTCCGCCAAGGCTGGCCCGGATTCGCGTCGGTTGCCCGCCTGGTGCATCAGAACGAACTCGACTCCAAGGATGCCTACCTTCGTGCCAATCTGGATGCCATGGCCCGAAAGCTCGGCGAAATGCAGGCTCGCATGATGCAGATCGATGCGCTGGGTGAACGGGTCGCCGGTCTGGCCGGACTGAACCCGGCTGACATCAAGCCGGAAGGTGCGGGTGGGGCCCTGGTGGCCGACCGCTCTCTGGATCTGGATGAGTTCATGCAGTCCCTCGACCGGCTCGATGGTCTCAGTGGTTCGCAGGTGGACTGGCTCACTGTCATTGAATCGCGCCTGTTTGACCAGAAGATCCAGCGCAGCCTGGTGCCCACCGAACAACCGGTCGACGGCGGGCGGGTCGGCTCGCCGTTCGGGTTCCGCATCGACCCCATCACCGGTCGCAGGGCCATGCACACCGGCCTGGATTTTCCGGCCGACCCGGGCACACCCATTCTGGCTGCGGCCGGCGGTGTGGTCGTGGTGCAGGAGTACCACGCGGCCTACGGCAACATGGTTGAGATCGACCACGGCAATGACCTGATCACGCGTTACGCCCACGCCTCCAAAGTGCACGTGAAGAAGGGCGACATCGTGCGGCGTGGTCAGCACATTGCCGACGTGGGTTCCACCGGGCGCTCCACCGGCCCCCATCTGCACTTCGAGGTCTGGGTTTCCGGCGTACCCCAGGATCCCAAGCGGTTCCTCGAGGCCGGGGAGCAACTGGCCCGCGCACCGGCAAGCGATGCCCGCCCGGGGCGCTGAGCGGCCCTTGAGGGCGGGCTAAAATGCCCGCTTTGCTCTTGAATTCGCGCAGGGTGCCGGCACCTCATGAACGCCGATGCCTTTTGCGCGAGGCTCACGGCACCTCCTCATCTTTTATACCGTCTGTGCGGACCCTCGGGTACCTGCCACAGGCCCTCACGTATGGCCACCAACTTCCTGACCAAACTCTTCGGTAGCCGCAATGACCGGTTGCTCAAGACCTACCGCAAGACGGTGGAGCGCATCAACGGGATGGAGGCGCAATACGAAAAGCTCAGTGACGACGAATTGCGGGCGCAAACCGAGTCGTTCAAGCTTCGTGTGGCCAACGGCGAGAGTCTGGATGCGATCCTTCCCGAAGCGTTTGCCGTTGTGCGCGAAGGCAGCAAGCGGATCATGAAGATGCGCCACTTCGATGTGCAACTCATCGGTGGCATCGCCTTGCATCACGGCAAGGTGGCCGAGATGCGCACGGGCGAAGGCAAGACACTCACGGCCACCCTGCCGGTCTATCTCAACGCCCTGTCGGGCAAGGGCGTCCACGTTGTGACGGTCAACGACTACCTGGCCAGTCGCGACGCCCAGTGGATGGGGCGCCTGTACAACTTCCTGGGCCTGACCGTGGGCGTCAACATGCCCCAGGCGCCTCGCGACGAAAAGCAGGCTGCCTACGCCGCCGACATCACCTACGGCACCAACAACGAATATGGTTTCGACTACCTGCGTGACAACATGGTCTACGAGGCGCGGGACCGGGTGCAGCGCAAGCTCAACTACGCCATCGTGGACGAGGTCGACTCCATCCTGATCGACGAAGCACGCACGCCACTCATCATCAGCGGGCAAGCCGAAGACCAGACGGCGCTTTACCTGGCGATCAACCGCCTCATTCCTGCGCTGGATCGGCAAGAAGGTGAGGCCGATCCGCGCACGGGGGAAGGTGTGATCAAGCCCGGTGACTTCACCATGGACGAGAAGGCGCGCAGCGTGCACCTGACCGAGTCGGGACACGAGAAGGCCGAGCGTCTCCTGGCCGAAGCGGGCCTGCTGCCAGCGGGTGTTTCCCTGTACGACCCGTCCAACATTGCCTTGTTGCACCACCTGGTGACCTCGCTCAAGGCCCACCACCTCTACCACCGGGACCAGCACTATGTGAACCAGGGTGGCGAAATCGTCATCGTTGACGAGTTCACCGGGCGCCTGATGGCCGGTCGCCGCTGGAGCGACGGCCTGCACCAGGCGGTGGAAGCCAAGGAGGGCGTGCAGATCCAGCCCGAGAACCAGACACTGGCATCGATCACGTTTCAGAACTACTTCCGCCTCTACACGAAGCTGGCTGGCATGACCGGTACGGCCGACACGGAAGCCTATGAGTTCCAGGAAATCTACGGTCTGGAAACCGTGGTGATTCCGCCCAACCGACCGAGTCAGCGCAAGGACGAACTTGACCGCGTCTACAAGACCACCCCGGAAAAGTACCGTGCAGCCATCGAGGACATCCGTGAATGCCATGGCCGGGGCCAGCCGGTGCTGGTGGGCACATCCTCAATCGAGAACTCGGAGATCATTGCCCAGCTGCTGACCGCCGAAAAGCTGCCGCACGAGGTCCTCAACGCCAAACAGCACGCCCGCGAGGCGGACATCATTGTCCAGGCCGGTCGCCCAGGCGCCATCACCA
Source organism: Burkholderiales bacterium (assembly GCA_030604135.1). Taxonomy (GTDB): domain Bacteria; phylum Pseudomonadota; class Gammaproteobacteria; order Burkholderiales; family Burkholderiaceae_C; genus Hydrogenophaga. The sequence goes on from JAUVWL010000014.1 coordinate 62,753, forward strand.
TCGCCACCAACATGGCCGGTCGGGGCACCGACATCGTGCTTGGCGGCAACCTCGAGAAAATGGTGGCCGCCATCGAGGCCGATGCGTCGCTGGATGAGGCGGCCCGACAACAGCGGGTCGAACAGGCAAAGGCCCAATGGCAGTCAGACCATGAAAAGGTCAAGTCCCTCGGGGGCTTGCGCATCATCGCCACGGAACGGCACGAAAGCCGCCGTATCGACAACCAGTTGCGAGGCCGTGCCGGCCGCCAGGGCGACCCCGGTTCGAGCCGGTTCTACCTGAGCCTGGACGATGCGCTGATGCGCATCTTCGCGGGTGACCGGGTCCGAGCCATCATGGACCGACTCAAGATGCCGGAGGGCGAGGCCATCGAGGCCGGTATCGTCACCCGCAGCATCGAGAGCGCCCAGCGCAAGGTCGAGGCGCGCAACTTCGACATCCGCAAGCAACTGCTGGAATACGACGATGTCTCGAACGACCAGCGCAAGGTGATCTACCAGCAGCGCAACGACATCATTGATGCACAAAGCCTGCGCGCCCAGATCGACTCGCTGCGCGAGGGATGCATCACCGAGGTGGTGCACCAGTACGTCCCGGAAGGCAGTGTCGAGGAACAATGGGACTTGCCGACGCTGGAGCGCACCCTGCGGGAGGAATGGTCGGTGGACGTGCCTGTGACCAGTTGGGTGTCCGACGCCGAAGCCATCGATGTCGAAGAAATTGTCGAACGTGTCGTGGCTGCCGCCACCCAGGTCTTCAATGAAAAGGTAACCCTGGTCGGCGAAGACAACTTCACCCAGTTCGAGCGCATGGTCCTGCTTCAGACCATTGACCAGCACTGGCGCGACCATCTGGCCGCACTGGACTACCTGCGTCAGGGCATCCACCTGCGTGGGTATGCGCAGAAGCAGCCCAAGCAAGAGTACAAGCGCGAGGCTTTCCTGCTGTTTGGCCAGTTGCTCGACACGGTTCGCAACGACGTCACCCGCATCCTCATGAACGTGCGGATCCAGTCACCTGAGCAGGCCACCGATGCGGCCCAACAAATCGAACAGCGTGCCGAGCAGCTGGCCAATGTCACCTACTCCGCTCCGGACGAAACTGGTGAGGCGCAGGTGACGACCGATCCGGGCACGGCGGCAGCGGCTGTTCCGCGGGTGGGTCGCAATGAGCCATGCCCTTGCGGCAGTGGCAAGAAGTACAAGCATTGCCACGGCTCTCTGAACTGACCGTCTGGCGCGGCCGGTAAGGTTCTGGTGATGCAGGCTGCAGCCACGGTGGTGTGGGTGGTCGCCTATTGATGGTGCGTTCTCCCCTGTGTTCGATTGACTGGAGTTGTCCGAAATGCCTGTGAATTTCCATGCACCGAATCCCCAAGACCTTTTGCCAGTGCCAGGTGTGCGTGTCGGTGTGGCCGAGGCGGGCATCCGCAAGGCGAACCGCAAAGACCTGACGGTGTTTCTTCTCGACGAGGGGAGTGTTGTGGGCGCTGTGTTCACCCGCAACCGCTATGCTGCGGCGCCTGTGCAGGTGTGTCGGGAACACCTGTCGGCGGGCGCAGAAATCAGGGCCTTGGTGGTCAACACGGGCAATGCCAACGCCGGCACCGGCGAGCCTGGTCTGCAGCATGCCCGCCAGACCGCCAGTGCGTTGGCGCTGGCCTTGGGCGTCCGCCACGAGCAGGTGTTGCCCTTTTCCACGGGCGTCATCATGGAGCCCTTGCCCATGGACCGCCTGATGGCCGGCTTGCCCGCCGCCCTGGCCGATGCCGCATCGCCAGAAGGCAGCTCTGGTGCCCAGTGGCTGAAGGCGGCAGAGGGCATCATGACCACCGACACCCTGCCCAAGGCCATCAGCCGACAGGTCAAATTGGGTGGTGTGACGGTGTCCATCAGCGGCATCGCCAAAGGGGCCGGCATGATCCGTCCCAACATGGCCACCATGCTGGGTTACGTGGCCACCGATGCGGTGATCGATCGCGCACTGATGAACACACTGGCCCAGGTGCTGGCCGATCGGTCGTTCAATCGCGTCACGGTCGACGGCGACACCTCGACCAACGATTCTTTCGTGCTGATGTCGACCGGCCAGGCAAAACACGAACCGGTGCGCTCGCTGGACAGCATCGACGGGCAGGCCTTGCTGGCCGCACTGACCGAGGTGGCCCAGCACCTGGCGCACGCCCTGGTGCGCGATGGCGAGGGTGCCACCAAGTTCATCACCGTGCGGGTCGAAGGCGGCCAGACGCGGGATGAATGCCTGAAGGTGGCCTATGCCGTGGCGCACTCGCCGCTGGTCAAGACGGCTTTCTTTGCCAGTGACCCGAACCTCGGCCGCATCCTCGCCGCCGTGGGTTATGCGGGAATCGACGATCTGGATGCCAGCCTGATCGAACTGCACCTGGGCGACGTCCATGTGGTGAAGTCTGGCGGACGAAACCCGGACTACCAGGAGGCCGACGGGCAGCGCGTGATGAAGGCGGACGAGATTCTGGTCCGGATTGGTCTGGGACGGGGTGCCTGCCAAGAGACCGTCTGGACTTGCGATTTCAGCCACGACTACGTCACCATCAACGCTGACTACCGTTCCTGATCAGTTCGCCCCGAAAAACTCAGCGTCTCAAAACTTGGCTGCGTCAGTGGTCCGGAGGGACCGCTCCAGTGCAGACTCTGGGCAGGGCAACCGCATGCCGAGAACCTCGCAATGAATGAAAAGTTTGAACGCCTGATCGAGCGGGCCGAGCAGTTGATCGGCCGCATTGAGTCGGTTCTGCCCCAGCCGCTGGGCGCACCGGACTGGAGTGCGTCGATCGCTTACCGGTACCGCAAGCGCAGCAGCGGCCACGGTGTGCTGGAACCTGTTCGTCAGGTTGCCCAGATGCGGCTGGCCGACCTGCAGGAAATTGATGGTCAGAAGGAAAAAATCCAGCGAAACACCTTGCATTTTGTACAAGGCTTGCCTGCCAACAACGTGTTGCTCACCGGTGCCAGGGGCACGGGCAAGTCCTCACTCGTCAAGGCCTGCTTGAATGAGTACGCCGGTCAGGGCCTGCGCCTGATCGAGGTCGACAAGGCCGATCTGGTCGACCTGCCTGACATTGTCGACGTGGTCGCCGACCGTCCGGAGCGCTTTGTGGTCTTCTGCGATGATCTGAGCTTTGAAGAGGGGGAGGCCGGCTACAAGGCGCTGAAGTCCATTCTCGATGGCTCTGTTTCAGCGGCCGGTCAGAACGTGCTTATCTACGCCACCAGCAACCGCCGTCATCTGCTGCCCGAGTACATGAAGGAGAACCTGACCTACACCCACACAGCCGACGGTGAGGTGCACCCGGGCGAGGTGGTGGAGGAAAAGATTTCCCTTTCCGAACGGTTTGGTCTGTGGGTCAGCTTCTACCCGTTCAGCCAGGACGAGTTCCTGCGCATCGTCGCCCAGTGGTTGTCGTCCTACGGCGTGGAACAGGCTGCCATCGAGGCCGCTCGCCCCCAGGCGCTGGTCTGGGCGCTGGAGCGTGGCTCTCGCAGCGGCCGCGTGGCCTACCAGTTCGCACGCGACTTTGCCGGCGGCCGTGGCGAACAGGCTCGGAGCTGAGGGGATGAAGCAGCCGGTGCTCGTGGTTGACGGTGGCGGCCAGGCTGTGTCGGATACGGACCGTTCGGTGGTGGACGTGGCGGTGGGGATTCTGATCGACAACCAGGATCGTTACCTGCTGACATCACGCCCGGCAGGCAAGGTGTACGCAGGCCACTGGGAGTTCCCGGGTGGCAAGCTGGAGCCCGGCGAAACCGTCGACCAAGCGCTTCGGCGCGAACTGCAGGAGGAGATTGGGGTGACCATTGGCCCGACCGAGGTCTGGCGAGACAGCCTGGTCGATTACCCTCATGCCATGGTGCGCCTGCATTTTTGCAAGGTGCGGAGCTGGACCGGTGAAATGCACATGCACGAAGGCCAGGCCTTCAGCTGGGAGCACCTGCCGGTCACATGTGAGCCGGTGTTGCCCGGCACGGTACCGGTTCTGTCCTGGCTGGCCGAGGAAGCCAGCCGGATCTAGGCTCAGAGGGTGAGAGGGAATCGGGCGTGGCTGAAAGGGCGCCCTAATGCGCCGCCGGTAAGGCGCAAAGAACAGCCGTAGCTCGGGCTACGGCGCGCATTTGCAACGCCGCAGGCGGTGGTATGGGGTGTCAAGGCGTCCATGACCGATTTCCCCTCACCCTCTCAGTGCACTTGACCCTCAGTGCCCTGGTCCGGATCGGTGTCGGGCACCCGGAACGACTCGCTGGCCCACGCGCCCAGATCCACCTGTTTGCAGCGTTCGCTGCAGAATGGCCGAAACCGGTTGCCTGGCGAAAACAGGCTGGGACCAGCGCAAGTCGGGCAGGGGGCGGTGCGCGTGGTCGAAACGTCATCGCCATTGGCGGGCGGGCGGGTTCGGTTCATGCGCAAAGCGTCAGTTCAAAGCTTCCATCCTCGTTGACCGGGTGCAGCCGTTCGTCGTCTCCCAGCTGAAGCAGACGAACCGACAGCATGAGCCGATTGCCACTGATCTCCGGGATCATGCCGGCTTTGGGGTCGATGCGAAGTCGCAGCAACTGGAAGGTGCGCCCCTGGGGGAGGTTCTGCTGAAACTGGCCGCTTGGTGCGACCACCTTTTGGGCTGAGCCAGAGTCTCGTAGCATCTTCAGCAGCAGCACGATGGCTTCTGCCAGCGGCAGCAGGGGCATCATCCAGCGCTGCAGGTCGGCCTGCCGTTCGGCAGGGCTGTGGTGTTGCCAGTGAAAGTAGGCAGGCAAATCAAACTCGCAGGTGCCACCCGGAATACCCATGCGGCTTCGGATGCCCATCAACCAGTCGTTCTCTGTCAGGGACTGCCCCGTCTTGCCGCTGAGTTCGTTCAACTGCACAAAGCAATGATCGATCTTGTCGATCGCGGCCTCCAGCGCTTGCTCGGATATCGCGGGGTTGCCCCTGTAGCCATTGAGCTGGGCTTTTTGCCGATCCAGGTCTTTCAACACGTCGGACTTCATGTCGGCGCGGGCTGCCACATCCATGATCTCGAAAATGGTCTGGATCGCAAAATGGTGATCCAGGGGGTGCGGCCTGGACGCCAGCTCAGCCATGCGGCGAAACAGTTGCTCAAGCCGCAGGTAGGTGCGAATGCGCTCGTTGAAAGGGTATTCGTACAGGATCACGTGGGCCATGGCAGGTGCGTTGGAGACGGCATCATAGCCCGAACCGCGTTGCCAGCATGTCGACCTGCCTCTGCAGCAGGTCCAGCCGATCGACGTCGTTGAACAGCACCACGTCCGCAGCCGCCAGTCTGTCCATGCGTGGGCTCTGATTTCGCAGGACCGCGGCAATGGTTGTATCGTCCCACTGGTTGCGCAGTCGAACACGGCGCCGCTGGGTGTCTTCTGAGCAGTCGATCACGAGCACGCGGTCGAGAAGGTGGCGCCAGCGTCCGGACTCCACCAGCAGGGGCACGTCATACACCAGGCAGTGCGCGCCCGTGGCGATGGCCGTTGCGGTGGCTTTCAGCATCGCCTGCGCGACCAAGGGATGAATGATCTGTTCGAGTTTTGCCCTGGCTTCAGGGTGGGTGAACACATGGTCGCGCATGCGCTGGCGGTCCAGACCGCCATCGGACGACACAAACTCATCCCCAAACGCGCGGGCGATGATGGGCATGGCGGTGCCACCCGACTGGGTGGTGGCGCGCGACATGGCATCGGCGTCCAGCACGGCAGCCCCACGATCGGCCAGCAGGCTGGCCACGGTGCTCTTGCCGCTGCCGATACCACCCGTGAGGCCCAGTCGCATCGGCATGACCGATTTCCTCTCAGCCAAGACCGACCATGGACAGCAGGGATTGCGGCCCGAAAAGCATGGCGCTCAGCCCTCCCAGTGCCAGGAAAGGGCCAAATGGCACATAGCCGCCTTCGCGCAACTGGCCACGAAGCTTGATCACGATGCCCACCACCGCACCGATCACAGACGCGAGCAGGATGATCGGGATCAGGGCTTGCCAGCCTAGCCATGCACCCAGGGCGGCGAACAGCTTGAAATCGCCGTAGCCCATGCCTTCCTTGCCGGTCAGGAGCTTGAAACCCCAGTAGACCAGCCACAGGGACAGGTACCCGCCCACGGAGCCCCAGAAGGCATCGACCAGCGAGACCTGGGAAATGCCCAGTGCAGCCACCAACAGACCCGCCCAGAGCAAGGGCAGGGTGATGTCGTCCGGCAGCAGCGTGGTGTCCCAGTCGATCCCGGTCAGCGCCAGCAACGCGGCGCAGAAACCCGCCCAGGCCAGCGACTCCCAGCCCAGACCCCACTGCCACCCGCACCACGCGAAAAGCGCCGCACAGACCAGTTCCACCAGTGGGTAGCGCAGGCTGATGGGGGCGGCGCATTGGGAGCAGCGCCCCCGCAGCGCCAGGTAGCTGAGTACCGGGACATTCTCGTACCAGCGGATTTGGTGTCCGCAGTGCGGACAGCGCGAGCGCGGCACCATGAGATTGAAGACTGCAACCTCAGATTCGGACGCTCCTTCCTCTGGCGAGGGTTGAGCCTTGTCGCGCTGCAGTTCGGCACACTCTGCCTCCCAGCGCATCTCCATCATGCGTGGAAGTCGGTGAATCACCACATTGAGAAAACTGCCGACCAGCAGGCCCAGCAGGCCCAGCAGGGCGGCATCCAGCCAAGGCATGGGTATCAGACGACCTGACCGAGCTTGAAGATGGGCAGGTACATCGACACCACAATACCGCCGATGACGGTTCCCAGGACCACGATGATGATGGGCTCCATCAGACTGGACAGGCCGGCCACCATGTCGTCGACTTCGGCCTCGTAAAAATCGGCGGCCTTGCCCAGCATGTGGTCGATCGAGCCGGACTCCTCACCGATGGCGCACATCTGCAGCACCATGGAGGGGAACAGGTTCGCGTTGGTCATGGCATTGGTGAGGCTGGTACCTGTGGACACCTCCTGCTGGATCTTCTCGGTCGCCTTAGCATACAGCGAGTTGCCAGAGGCGCCACCCACGGAATCCAGAGCCTCCACCAGAGGCACGCCCGCGGCAAACATGGTCGAGAGTGTGCGCGTCCAGCGCGCGACCACCGACTTTTCCACCAACGCGCCGAAGATGGGCATGCGCAGCAACAAGCGGTCCATGAACGCCTGCACTCGCTCGCTGCGTTTCCAGGCCTGCAGAAGGAAATAGATGCCGCCACCCAGGCCACCAAAAATCAGCCACCAGTATTCGACAAACACCTCGCTCATGCCGATGACGAACAGGGTGGGGCCCGGCAGATCGGCGCCGAATGAGCTGAACACCTCCTTGAAGGAGGGGATCACGAAGATCATGATGATGGCCACCACCACGAAGGCCACGATGATCACCGAAATCGGATACATCAGGGCCGACTTGATCTTGGACTTGATCGCCTCGGTCTTCTCCATGTAGACGGCCAGGCGGTCAAGCAATTCCTCCAGGATACCGGCGGCCTCACCGGCTTCGACCAGATTGCAGTACAGGTTGTCAAAGTACAGCGGGTGCTTGCGGAAAGCGGCGCTAAGGGAAGTCCCGGTTTCGACGTCGGCCCGAATGTCATTGAGCAGCTTGGTGACACTGGGGTTGGGATTGCCTCTACCAACGATGTCGAAGGATTGGAGCAGCGGTACACCGGCCTTCATCATGGTGGCCAGCTGGCGGGTGAAGATGGCGATGTCCTTGGGCTTGATCCGCTTGCCCGAGCTCATGCGGCGCTTCTTGACCTTGCTGGGCACGATGCCCTGGCGCCGCAGCGCCGCCAGCACCTGGTTCTCGCCGCCAGCGCGCGTTTCGCCGCGCACCGTCTTGCCGTTGCGGTCCTTGCCTTCCCATTCGAAAACAAAGTCCTTGATGCTTTTCGATGCTGCGGTTGCCATGAGGTCCTCGGCTAGCTGTTGGTGGCCTGTGTCACTCGTTGGTGACGCTGAGCACTTCTTCGAGTGAGGTCATGCCCTGCCTGACCTTGAGCAGACCCGACTCGCGCAGCGTGCGCACGCCTTCCTTGCTCGCCTGCTGGGCAATGTCCAGGGCGCTTCCTCCGCGCAGAATGATGCGCTGGATCTCTTCCGAGATGGGCATCACCTGGTAGATGCCGACCCGGCCCTTGTATCCGTTGTTGCAGGCCGAGCAGCCCACAGGCTTGTAGGGCGTCCAAGTACCGTCCAGCTCCTCCGCCTTGAAGCCTGCCTCGAGCAAGGCCTTGCGTGGCGCGTCCAGCGGTGCCTTGCAGGTCGGGCACAAGCGTCGGGCCAGGCGTTGGGCGGTGATGAGGATCACGCTGGAAGCGATGTTGAACGTGGGAATTCCCATGTTCATCATGCGGGTCAGTGTGGTGGGTGCGTCGTTGGTGTGGAGGGTGGACAGCACCATGTGACCGGTCTGCGCGGCCTTGATGGAGATGTCGGCCGTTTCCAGGTCGCGGATCTCACCGACCATGATCACATCGGGATCCTGGCGCAGGAAGGCTTTGAGCGCGGCGGCGAAGGTCAAGCCGGCCTTCTCATTGACGTTGACCTGGTTGACGCCGGGCAGGTTGATCTCTGACGGATCCTCGGCCGTTGAAATGTTGACCCCTGGCTTGTTCAGCAGGTTCAGGCAGGTGTAGAGAGAGACCGTTTTGCCCGATCCGGTCGGGCCGGTGACCAGCACCATGCCATAGGGCCTGGAGATGGCGTTGAGCAGGCGCGCTTTCTCTTCCGGCTCGTAGCCCAGCGCTTCGATGCCGAGTTTTGCGCTGCTCGGATCGAGAATACGGATCACGATCTTCTCGCCGAAAAGGGTGGGCAGCGTGCTGACGCGGAAATCGATCACTCGCTCGGGCCCGATCTTGAGCTTCATGCGCCCGTCCTGCGGCACCCGCTTCTCGGAGATGTCCATTCGGGAGATCACCTTGATGCGTGAGGCCAGCTTGTCCTTGATGGCGATCGGCGGCGACGCGATCTCGCGCAACTCGCCATCAATGCGAAAGCGAACGCGGTAGTTGTGCTCGTAGGGTTCGAAATGCAGATCGGATGCGCGCATGTTGAACGCATCGATCAGCATCTTGTGCAGGAACTTGACGACAGGTGCGTCTTCGACCTCGGACGCCTTGTCATTGGCCTCGACGGTGGTTGTTTCGGCCGCCGTCTCATCAAACTCGAACTCGCCACCGACGATGTTGTCGATGGCCTCTCCTGCACTGGTCGTCAGGGCATCGACCAGCTTGTTGAGCTTGTCGTATTCGGCAATGACCCAGTCGACCCCCATCTGGGTGGCGAACTTGATCTTCTCGGCCGCGCCGAGGTCGGCCGGGTCGGCGGTGGCGACCATCAGGCGGTTGTTGCGCTTGCTCAGCACAACAATGCGGTAGTCGGCGCAGATCTTGGGGTCTAGAAGACCCTTGGGCAGGCGCTCGGCGTCGATGGCATCGAGGTCCAGCAACGGGGCTGCAAACGCTGTGGACATGGTGTGTGCCATGTCCGAAGGGGAAACCGCTCCGGAGCTGGTCAACTCCGCAATAAAGCTCGATCGGCCGCTCTGGGCCTTCTTGTACAGATCCTCGGCCGCGCGCTGTCCCAGCTTGCCCGCGGCCACGAGCGCGCGAGCCAGGCCCGGCAAGGCCATGGTCGAGCTTTCCTGGGTCGGGGTGTCAATGGACGCCATAAACCCGTAATCTAACGTAAATCAACGACTTGCGAAGCGCATTTGACGCAACTTGTGCCGAATTTGCCGCTTCTTGTGGTTTTGAGGTTGCGCAGACGATGCCAAGGGGCGACGGGCGGCGCGTGTGGCGGGTTGTGCGGTTGCCGCGGAGGCATCCCACTCATCAAACTGGTCGGGGTGAGAGGATTCGAACCTCCGGCCTCTACGTCCCGAACGTAGCGCTCTACCAGGCTAAGCTACACCCCGTGTGGCCCGTGTCGTGTGACGGGTCAGTTGGTCCGGAATCTGCGGAGCAATTGCTCCCTTTCCGGGCCGAGACAGGCAACTCCGGCGTTCAGGAGCGCCTGTCCAACAATCCAACCGTCAATTGTAGCAAAGCCGCGCGGTGCTCGTTGGCGGGGAGTTGACGAATGGCGGTGGCGGCGCGCTCGGCCTCGGCCACGGCACCCATTCGTGCGGCCTCAAGAGCGCCGGATCGGGTCACGATGTCCAGAATCTTGTCCAGGTGGGTCAGGTCTCCGCTTTCGATGGCCCGCCGAATCAGCGTGGCCTGGGGTGCGTCGGCCATCTTCAGGGCACAAATGATGGGCAGGGTGACCTTGCCTTCGCGCAGGTCATCACCCAGGTTTTTGCCCAGCTCATCGGCCTGGCCTTCGTAGTCGAGCACGTCGTCGATCACCTGGAAGGCTGTTCCCAGTGCCTGCCCGTAGGTGGCGCAGGCTGACTCGATCTGCTGGTCTGCACCAAACAGAATTGCGCCCAGCCGGGCGCTGGCTTCGAAGAGCTTGGCCGTCTTGGAGCGGATTACCCGCAGGTAGGCGGCTTCGTCGAGTGACGCGTCATGCATGTTCATCAATTGCATGACTTCGCCCTCGGCAATCACATTGGTGGCCTCCGAGAGCACCTGCATGACGCGCATATTGTCGACTTCGACCATCATCTGGAACGCCCTCGAGTACAGGAAGTCGCCCACCAGCACACTGGCGGCATTCCCGAATCGCTCGTTGGCGGTCTCGCGGCCGCGCCGCAGCGTGGATTCGTCGACCACATCGTCGTGCAAAAGGGTGGCCGTGTGGATGAACTCGACGACGGCGGCCAGTGTGTGGCGTTGCGGGTGCTGGCTGCCCAAGGCGCCGCTGATCAGCAGCAGCAGGGCAGGCCGCAGTCGCTTGCCGCCGGCCGAGATGATGTACTGGGCCACTTCGCGCACCAGCGGCACATCTGTGGTCAGTCGGTCGGCGATGACCTGATCGACCCGTTTCATGTCGTCCTGCAAGAGGTCCAGGGCGGCGGAGGTGGAGGTGTTGGAAGTCAAGGCGGGTGTGGGGCCGATAAGGCCATGAATGGCTGGCCTGTAAATTATAGGAATCCGCCCGCCACAGGCTCTCGGCCATGGCCGTATGCTCGCGTCCGTGGTGCAGCGGGCGTCAGCGGCCTTGCTTGGGCAAGGGTCTCATGGTAGACTGTTGGGCTTGGTGGAAATTCGTCTGCCAGGTTTTCGATGTGTTCTTCTGCCGTCCTGGCAGGAAAACCACCTGAGAGGTTCATATGTACGCGGTCATAAAAACCGGTGGCAAGCAGTATCGCGTTGCCGCTGGCGAAAAAATTAAAGTAGAACAGATTGCTGCGGATGTGGGCCAGGAAATCGTCATCGACCAGGTTCTGGCAGTCGGCAACGGCGCAGAACTGAAGGTCGGTACGCCCCTGGTGTCCGGCGCAACAGTCAAGGCCACGGTGGTGGCACACGGTCGTGGTGAGAAGGTCCGCATCTTCAAGATGCGCCGTCGCAAGCACTACCAGAAGCGCCAGGGTCACCGTCAGAATTTCACCGAACTGCAGATCGCTGCGATCTCTGCCTGAGGAGTGAATTGAAATGGCACAGAAAAAAGGCGGCGGCTCTACGCGAAACGGGCGCGATTCCAAGCCCAAGATGCTCGGTGTGAAGGCTTTCGGTGGTGAACTGGTCAGCGCCGGCTCGATCATCGTGCGCCAGCGTGGCACCAAGTTCCACCCCGGCACCAACGTGGGCGTGGGCAAGGACCACACCCTGTTTGCCACGGTGGACGGCCACGTGACCTTCGCGGTCAAGGGTGCGCTCAACCGCCAGGTGGTGAGCATCACCCCCGTCTGACGCCTGCACGGCCCTGCGGGCTCGGCGCTCGTCGGGCGTCGCCAGCGGGGCGGACGGCAGCACGTCAACTGAAGGCCCGCCGATGCGGGCCTTTTGTGTTTTTCTGCAGGAGCGCAACATGAAGTTTGTGGATGAAACCACGATCGACGTCGCCGCGGGCGATGGCGGCAATGGCTGCGCCTCGTTCCGGCACGAGAAGTACAAGGAGTTCGGCGGGCCCGACGGCGGAGACGGTGGCCGTGGCGGCCACGTGATGGCCGTGGCCGACAGCAGTCTCAACACCCTGGTGGATTTTCGCTTCACGCGTCGATTCGAAGCGAAGCGTGGCGAGCACGGCAAAGGCTCCGACATGTTCGGTGTCAAGGGCGAGGACATCGTGCTGCGCATGCCGGTAGGCACCATCGTTTCGGATGCCGAGACGGGTGAGGTGCTGTTCGAACTGCTGCAGCCCGGTGAGCAGGTCACTTTGGCCAAAGGGGGCGACGGGGGGTTTGGCAACCTCCATTACAAGAGCTCGACCAACCGCGCTCCGCGCCAGAAGACGCCCGGCTGGCCGGGTGAGCGGCGAACCCTCAGGCTGGAACTCAAGGTGCTGGCCGATGTCGGTCTGCTGGGTATGCCCAACGCGGGCAAATCGACGCTGATCGCCGCGATCTCCAACGCCCGCCCGAAAATCGCCGACTACCCCTTCACCACGCTGTATCCTAACCTGGGTGTGGTGCGCGTCGGTCCCGAGAAGAGTTTTGTCGTGGCCGATGTGCCTGGCCTGATCGAGGGCGCTTCGGAGGGTGCGGGTCTCGGACACCAGTTTCTGCGGCACCTGCAGCGCACCCGCCTGCTGTTGCACCTGGTCGATGTGGCGCCATTTGATGAGGCGGTGGATCCGGTTCAGCAGGCCAAAGCCATCGTTGCCGAACTGAAGAAGTATGACCCGGGCCTGCATGCCAAACCGCGCTGGCTGGTGCTCAACAAGCTGGACATGGTGCCCGCCGAGGAGCGTGAAAGCCGCGTCAACGACATCGTGCGGCGGCTGCGTTACAAGGGACCGGTGTTCCAGATCTCGGCGCTGACCCGCGAAGGCTGCGAGTTGTTGGTCCAGAAGATCTATGAGCACATTGCCCGCGTGCACCAGGAACAGCAAGGCCCGGTGCAGGTGGATCCTCGCTTCGATGGCACGGCTGGCCAGATGTGAAAAATCCGGTTTCGATTCCCCATTTGTCCAGGTCGATTCGCACCATGCCAGCTGACACCCCCTCGATAGATGAATCCCCAGCCGAGTTGCTGAAGTCTGCTCGCCGTATTGTTGTCAAGGTCGGCTCCAGCCTGGTCACCAACGAGGGGAGGGGGCTGGACGAAGAGGCCATTGGGCAGTGGAGCGAGCAGCTCGCGGCTCTGGTCCAGCAGGGTCGCGAGATGGTGATGGTCAGCAGCGGTGCTGTGGCCGAAGGCATGAAGCGGCTGGGGTGGGTCACCCGGCCCAAGGAAGTCCACGAGCTTCAGGCCGCCGCTGCGGTGGGTCAGATGGGCCTGGTCCAGATGTATGAGACCAAGCTGCGCGCCTGCGGTGTGGGCAGTGCGCAGGTGCTGCTCACGCACGCCGACCTGGCCGACCGCGAACGCTACCTCAATGCCCGATCAACCCTGCTGACCTTGCTCGACCTGAAGGTGGTGCCGGTCATCAACGAAAACGACACGGTTGTCAACGACGAGATCAAGTTCGGCGACAACGACACGCTGGGCGCCCTGGTGGCCAACCTGATCGAAGCCGATCTGCTGATCATCCTGACCGATCAGAAGGGGCTGTTCACGGCCGACCCGCGTCGCGACCCGTCGGCGGCATTCGTGCATGTGGCCCGGGCGGGTGACCCAGGTCTGGAGACCATGGCCGGTGGCGCGGGCACCGGCATTGGCAAGGGCGGCATGATCACCAAGATTCTGGCGGCCAGGCGCGCGGCAGGTTCTGGCGCCAGCACCGTGATCGCCTGGGGTCGGGAGCCTAAGGCACTGTTGCGCCTGGCCGAAGGCGAGCCGATCGGGACATGTCTGGTCGCTCAGACACCCAAGAGCCAGGCCCGCAAGCGCTGGATGGCCGATCACTTGCAGTTGCGTGGTTCGGTCTCGGTGGACGCGGGCGCGGTCGGCAAGATCGTGAGCGAAGGCAAGAGCCTGCTGCCGATCGGCATGGTCAGCATATCGGGCGAGTTCTCACGCGGCGATGTGATCGCGGTTCGTGACCCGGAAGGCAAAGAGGTTGCGCGCGGACTGGCCAACTACGCCAGCTCGGAGGCCCGGCTGATTTGCCGACGGTCCTCCGCCGATTTCGAACGCCTGCTGGGCTACGTCGGTGAGCCCGAAATGATCCACCGGGACAATCTGGTGTTGATGCCCGCCTGAGCCGCTGAAGCGGGTCTCAGGTATGCTGAGGGTCTGGATCAAAACTGCCTCCGGGGGGCAGCTCGATCGTCATGTTGCCCTGACCGGTCTGGCCGTGAAGTTGCTCGTCCGCATTGCGATGGCGAACACCTCCCCGAAGGTAGCGGTTGCGGTTGTCGTTGCGTGGCAGGTAGCGTGCCAGTTCGGTGAGCGCCATTTCATAGACGCCGCGCTTGAATTCGACCACCACGTCCAGCGGCACCCAGTAGTCGTGCCAACGCCAGGCGTCGAATTCAGGATGGCTGGTCGCCCGCAAGTTCAGATGCCAGTCCTGGGCGACCAGTCGAAGCAGGTACCAGATCTGCTTCTGGCCCTTGTAGTGTCCGCGGGCGTCGCGGCGAATGAAACGGTCCGGCACCTCGTAGCGCAACCAGTCGCGTGTGCGTGCCACGATGGCCACATGCTCCGGGAGCAATCCGACCTCTTCGTGCAGCTCCCGGTACATCGCTTGCTCGGGTGTCTCCCCCCGATCGATACCACCTTGCGGAAACTGCCAGGAGTGCGAGCGGATGCGCTTGCCCCAGAACACCTGGTTTTTCTGGTTGAGCAGAATGATGCCGACATTGGGCCTGAAGCCTTCTCTGTCAAGCATAATCAACCCCAAATTTTGAACTGTGTCCATTATGCATCGCCGTGTGCAAATTGCGAAGCAGGGCCATCCCGGTCACGGGCGTGACATGGTTCATACCGCCCTATCCTGACGATCCCCCTCCGACTTTGATGGCCGCCCCCGCGGTTCGCGTTTTTTCTCATGAAAGCCTCCCAGTTCCTGATTTCTACCCTTAAGGAAGCTCCTGCCGATGCCGAGGTGGTCAGCCACCAGCTCATGACGCGTGCGGGCATGATCAAGAAGCTGGGTGCTGGCATCTACAGCTATATGCCCATGGGCTTGCGCGTGATCCAGAAAGTCGAGCGCATCGTGCGCGAGGAAATGACACGTGCTGGTGCGGTCGAGATGACCATGCCGGTGGTTCAGCCGGCGGAGCTCTGGCAGGAGACCGGCCGCTTCGAAAAAATGGGGCCCGAGTTGCTGCGCATCAAGGACCGCCATGACCGCGACTTTGTGGTTCAGCCCACCAGCGAAGAGGTGGTCACCGATGTGGCGCGCCAAGAATTCCGCAGCTACAAGCAGCTGCCCAAGAACCTCTACCAGATCCAGACCAAGTTCCGCGACGAGCGTCGGCCGCGTTTCGGCCTGATGCGCGGGCGCGAGTTCATCATGAAGGACGCTTATTCCTTCGACCGGGATGAAGTCGGTGCCAAGGCGAGTTACCAGGGCATGGCGGCTGCCTACCGCCGCATCTTTGACCGGTTTGGCCTGAAGTACCGCGCCGTGGCCGCCGACAGTGGCGCCATCGGGGGAGACCTGAGCGAGGAGTTCCAGGTCATCGCCGCCACGGGTGAAGATGCCATTGTCTACTGTCCGGGCAGCGACTACGCGGCCAACATGGAGAAGGCCGAAGCACTTGCGCCGACCGGACCGCGCCCTGCGCCAGCCAACCCGATGACCCGCACACCCACGCCGGGCAAGGCCACCTGCGCAGACGTCGCCGAACTGCTGGGCGTGCCGCTGGCCACCACGGTCAAGTCATTGGTGTTGGCCACCGACGAACTCGATGAGGCAGGCGAGGTGGCCCGAAGCCAGGTCTGGCTGTTGCTGTTGCGCGGCGACCATGACATGAACGAGGTCAAGGTGAGCAAGGTGCCTGGCCTGGACAAGGGCTTTCGCTTTGCGTCCATTCCCGAGATCGATGCCCACTTTGGCTGCAAGCCGGGCTACCTCGGTCCGATCGGTCTGCGACAACCGCTGAAGATCGTGGCCGACCGCGAGGTGGCAGTGATGGCCGACTGGATCTGTGGTGCCAACGAATTGGACCACCACATCACTGGGGTCAACTGGGGTCGTGATCTGCCCGAGCCCGATCTGGTGGCCGACCTGCGCAACGTGGTCGAGGGCGATCCGTCGCCGGACGGCCAGGGTGCGCTGGCCATCGAGCGTGGCATCGAGGTCGGTCATGTGTTCTACCTCGGCACCAAGTACAGCAAGGCCATGAACGCCACGTTCCTGGACACCGACGGCAAGCCCAGGCACTTCGAGATGGGCTGTTATGGCATTGGTATCACGCGTCTGCCGGCAGCGGCCATCGAACAGAACCATGACGAGCGCGGCATCATCTGGCCGGACGCCATTGCGCCCTTCACCGTGGTGGTGTGCCCGGTGGGTGCCGACCGCAGCGAGGCGGTCAAGGCGGCCGCCGACGAGCTGTACGCCGGACTGCTGGCCGCCGGGGTGGATGTGATCCTTGATGACCGGGGTGAGCGCCCGGGGGCCATGTTTGCCGATTGGGAACTGATCGGTGTGCCACACCGGGTGACCATTGGCGACCGCGGTCTCAAGGAGGGTCTGGTGGAGTACCAGCACCGACGCGACTCCGGCGCCACCAAGCTGGCGGTTGCCGAGGCTCTGGGCTTTGTGCTGGGGCGTGTGTCGGTGTGAGCCACTGGCCGGGCTCTGATCGCTTGCGCCGCCGGGACTGGCTCGGTGGGGCGGCGACGCTGGCCATGGGGGCACTGGCTTGCCCCAGATTTGTGCATGCACAGGGCCAGCTGGAAGAGCCGCTGGCCGATTCGGTGCGTAGCGCCCTCAGCGCCGCCATCGCGCACAGCGAGCCACCGGTGCCTGTGTTTGCCGACACCGAGCGGCGGCTGGCTTATCTGCGCTGGCTGGGCGCGACCAGTGACCGCCTGCACCGCCGGAAACCGGACTTCCAGACCCGCATCGAGTTCCTCCAGACGGTGTGGTACGAGACCCGCCGTGCCGGCTTGGACACCACCCTGGTGATGGGCCTGATTCAGGTCGAGAGTGCCTTTCGAAAGTTCGCCATTTCACGGGTGGGTGCCAGAGGCTATATGCAGATCATGCCTTTCTGGTCTCGCCTGATCGGCGATGGCGACGTGAGCAAGCTGTTCGACCTGCGGGTCAACCTGCGCTTCGGTTGTGTCATCCTGAGGCACTACCTTGACCGGGAACGGGGGGACAGCTTCATGGCGCTGGGGCGCTACAACGGTAGCCGTGGTCGCAGCGAGTACCCCAACGCCGTCTACGCAGCCGCCCGCAACTGGGTGCACCCGGACGCCTGACTCCGGTCCTATTGCAGGAAGCCGATCCGGCCTTTACCGACGCCCTGGCGGGGCAGATCGCCGACTTCGATTGTGTAGCGCTTGTCCAGACGGGCGTTGCCGAAGGCCGTCATCAGGGCACGCCGCATTTCACGCGGGGCCAGGGCGGCCAACTGGTCCAGCACGTCTTCGGATGGGTCGGGATCGAAGCGCTGACCCCAGTCGTGCTCGCCTCGAATGCCCCGGTACAGGTGGGCTGCGATCTTGCGCGCCGCATCCAGGGAGGGCGGCGCGATCTCGAACACGTTCATGCGGTTGAGAATGGGTTCGGGAATGCCGCGCTCGTCATTGGCGGTGGTGACCCAGATGACCTGGCTGGCGTCGATCGGGACCTCGGCGAACTCGTCGACGAAGCTCTGGGCGGTGTCGTGCTCGAGCAGGCTGTAGAGCGCGCCGAGTGGGTCATACTGGGCGTCGCCGCTGGCCTTGTCGATTTCGTCGACCACGATGACCGGGTTGGCGTACTGGCCGTCGACCAGGGCTTCGAACACCTTGCCCGGCTTGGCGCCCTTCCACTGGGATGAGGAGCCGGACAGCAGCCAGCCGGCGGTCATGGAACTCATGGGGATGAGGTTCATACCTGTCCCCAGGAGATCGGCCATCTGTCGGGCGAAATGGGTCTTGCCCACACCGGGGGGGCCCAGCAGCAGGATGGGGGTGACTTCCAGACTGTCCTGGCTGTCCTGACTCAGGGCCACATGGCGCTTGACGTCATCGAGCACCTCGGTGAAGTTGGGCAGAAGCTCATACAGAGGCGCCATGTCCGGCACACCGGATGGTTTGACCGCAAAGCGCTGTGGACCGCGCTCCAGCATGCGTTGCCAGGTGTTGCGCAGGCTCTCGTATTCGCGCTCGTTGCCGCTGGCCTGCAACTTGGCCAGTTTGCGTTCGACCGCATCGGCATCGTAGACGCTGCGCATCTGGGCGATGGGCAGGCCCAGGGCAGGTGTTGTCACCAGACTGCGAGAGCTCATGAGACCTCCATGACGAAAGCAGGCACGCCTTCATTCAAGCACATCTCATGCCCACTCTCAAGGCAGGAAAAACCGCAGGAAACCGGGGCAGTCCGGGCTTTTCGCCCGGTGTGTGAACAAATGCGCATTGCAGCGCTAGTTCACCGATCAGCGTACGGGAACGGCCTGTTCAGGCCTGGCCGTTGATGACCTGCTGGAGTTCGCCGGATTCGTACATCTCCATCATGATGTCGGAGCCACCAATGAACTCACCGCGCACGTAAAGCTGCGGGATGGTCGGCCAGTTGCTGTACTCCTTGATGCCCTGGCGGATGCCGTCGTCTTCCAGCACATTCACCGTCGTGACGTTGCGGGGGTCGACACCACAGGCCTTGATGATCTGGATGGCGCGCCCCGAAAACCCGCACATGGGAAAACTGGCGCTGCCCTTCATGAAGAGCACGATGTCGTGGTTCTTGACGATCTGGTCGATCTGGGTCTGGGTGTCGCTCATGGTGGTGGAGTCCTTGGAGTTCGGGCACGGGAAATGACCCGCTGCAACGCTCAATTATCCATCGAATGCACGTTGACCACCGCTGCAGCGCTCGATGCCCGCGAGGTCTGTGCGGCTGGCGATACCGGTGAACCCTGCATTTGCCAGCAGTTGGCGCACCGCCTGTGCCTGGTCATGCCCATGTTCGAGAAGAAGCCAGCCGCCAGGGGCGAGATGCGCCGACGCTCTGCTCACAATGTGCCGCAGGTCGTTGAGTCCGTCGGGGCCGGCGGTCAGGGCGCTGCGCGGCTCGTGCTGCAAGGCAGGCAGGTGGGGGTCGTCCTCGGCGATGTAGGGCGGGTTGGACACGATCAGGTGGAAGTGCTGTCCTTGCACCGGCTGGAACCAGCTGCCTTGGTGAAATCGCACGGGCAGAGCAAGGCGCTGCGCATTGTCCCGGGCGATTTCCAATGCACCGTCGCTGGCGTCCACTGCATGGATCTCGGCATGGGGATGGGCTGATGACAAGGCCAGCGCGATGGCGCCGCTGCCGGTGCCCAGGTCCAGTACCCGGGGTCCCGAAGGCAAGGGGTCCAGAAGGTCCAGACACTCCAGTGCCCAGGTGACCAGGGTTTCGGTATCGGGGCGCGGGACGAGAACCCGTGTATCCACCCTCAGCCGCAGACCATGGAACTCCTGCCACCCGATGAGGTAGGCCATGGGTTCTCCATTCAGGCGGCGTTGTCCAAGGGCCAGGAGTCGTGCCCATTGGTCATCGTCCAGCTCGGTGTCGTCGTGCCTCCAGAGCCATGCCCGGTCGTGCGGGTCGCGCGTCAAGGTCTTCAAGACCAGCATCTGGGCGTCCAGGCGGTCCAGGCCAAGGGCCTGGACTTGCACCAGCGCTTGTCCGACGTTCAAGCCAGTCCTCCGCCACCATGGCGCTGTTCCACTTCGGACAACAGTTCAGCGCCACGGGCCACCTGCAGGGCCTGAATGACTTCGTCCAGATCACCTTCCATGACCGCAGCCAGCTTGTAGAGCGTGAGGTTGATGCGGTGGTCGGTCAGGCGACCTTGTGGAAAGTTGTAGGTCCGGATGCGGTCGCTGCGGTCACCGCTGCCGATCAGCCCCTTGCGGGTGGCAGCTTCGCGCGCCATGCGTTCGCGGCGCTCTTTCTCCTGGATGCGGGCCGCCAGGACCTGCATGGCCTTGGCTTTGTTGCTGTGCTGGGACCTTCCGTCCTGGCATTCGGCGGTGATACCGGTGGGCAGGTGCGTGATGCGCACCGCCGAGTCGGTTTTCTGGATGTGCTGACCACCGGCGCCGCTGGCGCGGTAGGTGTCGATGCGCAGCTCGGCGGGGTTGAGACGGACCGCTTCGGTTTCATCAGGTTCAGGCATCACCGCCACGGTGGCCGCGCTGGTGTGGATGCGGCCCTGGGTCTCGGTCATCGGCACACGTTGCACCCGATGTCCTCCGGATTCAAAGCGCAACTGGCCATAGACCCTGGCCTCCGGCCCGTGTCCGGCTATGCGAAGCACCAATTCCTTGTAGCCACCCAGTTCGCTGGCCGATTCGCTCACGATCTCGGTGGTCCAGCCCTGGCTGTCGGCGTAGCGTGTGTACATGCGGGCCAGATCGCCCGCGAACAGGGCAGATTCATCGCCGCCGGTGCCGGCTCGGATTTCGACAAAGGCCGGGCGGTCGTCATCGGGGTCCTTGGGCAGCAGCAGCTGTTGCAGTTGCGCATCCAGCTGCAGGAGTTCGGCTTCGGCTTCCTTGATTTCCAGGCTCACCAGCTCGGCCAGTTCTGGGTCGTCACGCATGGCCAGCGCGGCCTGAAGGTCGGCCTCGCGCTGCTGGAATCGCTCGAAGCGTTCGACCACCACCGACAGATCGGCATGTTCACGGCTGAGGTCGCGAAACCGTTCGATGTCGTCGGTGACGTCGGAGGCGGACAGCCTCGCATCCAGCTCGTGCAGACGGGCACGCTGGCGCAGGAGGGTGTCGCGGACAAAGGTTTTCATGCAGGATGGCCAGTGCCGATCCGGCCTGGCATGGCAAGGGGAGGACCTAGGACTTGTCGCGCAGGAACAGGCGCGAGACCGTCTGCGCGGTGGCGGCACGTGTGTCCTGATCACCCGAGCGCAATTCGGCCAGGGCGCCGTGCAGCATTTTTTGCGTCAGCCCGCGAGACAGCGCTTCCAGCACGGCTTCGACGGGCTCGCCCCTGGCCAGCAGCTTGCGCGCACGGGCCAGCTCAAGATCTCGCCATTCGTCGGCTTGTGCGTTGATGCGCTGGATCAAGGGCACGACACCGGTGTCGGGGTCACGTTGCTCCATCCAGTGCATGAAGCTGAGCACACCGGCGTCGATGATGGCTTCGGCCTGGGCCACCGCAGCCTGGCGGTTGTCTTTGCCGGTCTGCACCACGTGGGCCAGGTCGTCGACGGTGTAGAGGTAGACATCGTCGAGGGCTTTGACTTCGATCTCGATGTCGCGCGGGACGGCCAGGTCGACCATGAAAACCGGCCGGTGTCGCCGCTTCTTGAGGGCGCGCTCGACGGCGCCCAGCCCGATGATGGGCAGGGTGCTGGCCGTGCAGCTGATGACGGCGTCGAATTCGTGCAGGCGGTCTGGCACATCGGACAGGCGCATGACCTCGCCGCCAAAGCGCAGGGCGAGCTTTTCGCCGCGCTCCAGGGTGCGGTTGGCGATGGCCATGGACCTGGGTGTCTTGGCGGCGAAGTGGGTGGCCGCCAGCTCGATCATTTCGCCGGCACCCACAAACAGCACCCGTATGTCGCGCAGGTCTTCAAACAGTTGTCCGGCCAGGCGCACGGCGGCGGCGGTCATGCTGATGGAATGGGCACCGATTTCGGTGGATGTGCGGACCTGCTTGGCCACCGCGAAGGAGCGCTGGAACAGCTGGTGCAAGGTGGTTCCCAGGGCGCCAGCATCTTCGGCGGCGCGGACCGCATCCTTCATCTGGCCCAGGATCTGCGGCTCGCCCAGCACCATGCTGTCCAGACCACTGGCGACACGAAAGGCATGGCGAGCAGCCTGGTCTTCACGCAGGATGTAGGCGTGGTCGCGCAGCACATGGGTGCTCACGCCCCCGGTGCGGGCCAGCCAGTCCAGGGTGGGGTCCACGGCAGACTGGTCACCAGCTCCGTAGAGTTCGGTGCGATTGCAGGTGGACAGCAGCGTGGCTTCGGGTTGGCGGCCCAGACTTTGACGGTAGCCGTGCAGAGTGGGCTGGATCTGATCCAGGGCAAACGCGAAACGACCGCGCAGATCCAGCGGTGCGGTGTGGTGGTTGATGCCCAAGGCCCAGACAGACATGCCCCGATTATAAAATTGAGCGCTTATGTCCAGAAAGCCCCTCACAAGCCGTCTTCAGAATGCGACGTGTGATCGACTGAGGCCGACCAGCAGCGAAGGAAGCACGGTGGGGCTGTTGTTATGACGGTTCTGGGCGTGCTGTGGCACTTCGGCGGGTTTGTGGCCCCGGCGCTCCTGGTGTCGCTGTTGCTCTGGCCAGCGGTGGCGTTTCGCCGCAAGGGCATCGGGCGCTGGGCGTCACTGTCCTGGTTGGGCGCGGCGGGTGTGTTCGTTCTGCTGGCCGGGCTTGTCTGGTTCGGGCGGGACGGCCGCATGGCCACCTATGCTGCGATGGTGGTGGTTCAGGGCAGCCTGGTCTGGTGGTGGCGCGGCCGCTGATCAGGCCGGACCCAATACACCAGTGGGTGCGTACCGGTCCACCCGGTCGGTGATCAGGCCATCCAGGCCCAAGGCCTGCAGACGCCGAACCTCGTCATCGTCGTTGACGGTGTAGGCCAGGCAGCGCATGCCGCCCTGGCGGATCTCTCGCACCAGGGCATCGTCCCACAAGGGGTGGTGGCAGATGATGGCCCCGCAATTCAGAGCACGTGCCACTTCTTGCCAGCCCGTCCACAGCGAGTGCAGCAGCAGGCCGCGAGGCAGTTCGGGCGCCGAACTCATGGCGCCCTGCAGCGACTCGGGCCGGAAGGAGCTCAGCAGAGGCGGGGGCGCTTCAGGGTGGGCACTCCACAGCGCACGGGCCAGGACGGCCACTTCACGGCCTGTGATTTCCTCCTGTCCCGGGGTCGGTTTGATCTCGATGTTGAGCATCAGGCCATTGCACAGGGACCAGCGGGCCAGGGCTTCCAGGGTGCAGGGTGGCTCGCCGGCCCACCGTCGACCGTGCCAGCTGCCGGCGTCCAGCCGGGACAGGGTCGACCAGGTCTGACGCGCAGCCAAGCCCCGGCCGTCGGTGGTGCGATCGAGGTCGTCGTCGTGCAGAAGGAAGACCACGCCGTCGGCGCTGAGCTTGGCATCGCATTCGAACATGCGGTAGCCGTGGTCCGCGCCATGCCGGAACGCGGCCAGGGTGTTTTCGGGTGCCAGCTTGCCGGCACCCCGGTGGGCGATCCAGGCGGGGTAGGGCCAAGGGGCACTGGTGGCTATGGTCATGCTGGCCTTCAGCAACGGTGCCCGGTGGCGGCGTCGAACCAGTGCAGGCGATCTGCCCGTGGCCGAGCGCGGATGGTGCTGCCGATCACAGGTGCACCCTGGTCTTCGTGCAGGCGCAGGATCAGCTCCTCATCGCCCAGTCGGGTGTGAACCAGCCGCTCGGCACCCAGCAACTCCACGTTTTCCACACGCAGTGACCAGCCGTCGTCGGCCAGGTCGATGTGTTCTGGCCGTATGCCCAGCAGGCGACCTTCCTGGCCTCCCGGCGCCTGGCGCAACAGGTTCATCGGGGGGGATCCGATGAAGCTGGCGACAAAGGTGGTGGCGGGCCGGGCATAGACTTCTTCCGGGGTGCCAAATTGCTCCATGTGACCGCCGTTCATCACAATCATGCGCTGGGCGAGGGTCATCGCCTCCACCTGGTCGTGGGTCACGAACAGGGACGTGATGCCCAGTTCCTGGTGCAGCTTCTGGATTTCGAGCCGCGTCTGGGCGCGCAGCTTGGCATCGAGGTTGGACAGCGGTTCATCGAACAGGAAGACCTGCGGCTGGCGCACGATGGCGCGCCCCATGGCCACGCGCTGGCGCTGGCCACCCGAGAGTTCGCGCGGCTTTCGCGCCAGCAGGTGCCCCAGTTCGAGAATGGCCGCCGCCTTGTCCACGCGCTGGCGGATTTCATCGACCGGCACCTTCTTGATCTTCAGGCCGTAGGCCATGTTGTCGAACACGCTCATGTGGGGGTAGAGCGCGTAGTTCTGGAACACCATGGCGATGTCCCGCTCGGCGGGTTCGAGCTGGTTCACGACGCGGGAGCCAATGGCGATTTCGCCGCCGCTGATGTCTTCGAGGCCAGCCACCATGCGCAGCAGGGTGGACTTGCCACAGCCGGACGGACCGACGATGACGATGAATTCGCGGTCGCTGATTTCGGCATTGACGCCGTGGATGACTTGCAACTCGGACTTGCCGGTTCGGTAGCGTTTGACGACGTTGCGCAGGGATATGGAGGCCATGAATCGGTCGCAGTTACGAAGGGTAAGACGGGATGGGGGTGGTTGGGTTCGGACAGGTCACTTCTCGGTGTCGACCAGGCCTTTGACGAACCACTTTTGCATCAGGATCACCACCAGGGCCGGGGGCAGCATGGCCAGGAAGGCGGTGGCCATCAGGACGTTCCACTCGGTGTAGGCCTCGCCGGACACCAGCCGTTTGATGCCCAGGACGATGGGGTACATGTCCTCGTTGGTGGTGATCAGCAGCGGCCACAGGTACTGGTTCCAGCCATAGATGAACTGGATGACAAACAGGGCCGCGATCGAGGTGCGCGACATTGGCAGCAGCACATCCTTGAAGAACCGCATGGGCCCTGCCCCGTCCACGCGGGCGGCCTCGACCAGTTCGTCCGGCACCGTCAGGAAGAACTGACGGAACAGGAAGGTGGCGGTGGCCGAAGCAATCAACGGGATGGTCAGTCCGGCGTAGCTGTTGAGCATGCCCAGGTTGGCGACCACCTCGTAGGTTGGGCCGATCCGCACCTCGACCGGCAGCATCAGGGTGACAAAAATCATCCAGAACACCAGGTTGCGAAGGGGAAAGCGGAAGTAGACGATGGCGAAGGCGGACAGCAGGGAGATCGCGATCTTGCCGACAGCGATGACCAGGGCCATGATGAGACTGACCCACATCATGGGCAGCGCGGCCGGAACCGTGCTGCCGGCTTCGGTGACGCCGCCGAACAAGGCCACCCGGTAGGTCTCCCACATGTTGCTGCCCGGCAGCAGCGACATCGGGATGGTGGTGGCGATGTCCTGCGCGGTCTGGGTGGACGCGATCAGCGTGAGGTAGACCGGAAACGCCACAATCGCGACGCCCACCGTGAGGATGAAATGGGACAGAAAGGTCAGTCCCGGGCGTCGTTCAATCATGGCCAGCTCCTCGGTCAGAGGCCAGTGCGCCAGAAGATGTGGAGCAGGGTGTCATCAGTACTGAACCTTCTTTTCGATGAACTTGAACTGGAAGATGGTCAGTGCGATCACGATGACCATCAGCACCACCGACTGGGCCGCCGAACCGCCCATGTCCAGGGCCTTGAACCCGTCGTAGTAGACGCGGTACACCAAGATGGAGGTCGATTTGCCCGGGCCGCCCTGTGTCGCTGCATCGATGATGGCAAAGGTGTCGAAGAACGCATAGACAACGTTGATGACCAGGAGGAAGAAGGTGGTGGGCGAGAGCAGGGGGAACACGATGCTCCAGAAACGGCGCCACGGGCTCGCACCATCGATGGCGGCCGCTTCGATCAGGGACTTCGGTATGGATTGCAGTCCGGCCAGGAAGAACAGGAAGTTGTAGGAGATCTGCTTCCAGACCGCCGCGAGCACGATCAGGGCCATGGCGTGGTTGGGGTTGAGCAGGTGGTTCCAGTCCATGCCCAGCTGACGCAGCAGGAAAGAGACCGTGCCGAAGGGTGAGGCGAACATGAACAGCCAGAGAACGCCCGCGACCACCGGAGCCACGGCGTAAGGCCAGATCAGCAGGGTCTTGTAGGTGCCGGATCCTTTGATGACCCTGTCCGCCATCACGGCCAGCAGCAGGGAGACGCTCAGACCAACCACGGCCACCAGCACCGAGAAGATGGCGGTGATGCGGAAAGAGTCGACGTAGGTCTCGTCATCCCACAGCCGCTGGAAGTTCTCCAGGCCAACGAACTGGGTGTCCATGCCAAAGGCATCCTGCTCCAGCACACTCTGGTACAGCGCCTGGGCGGCCGGCCAGAAAAAGAAGACCAGCACCACCACCAGCTGTGGGGCCACCAGCAGCCAGGGCAACCAGCCCGATCGGAAACGAACGCGTTTTTCCATGATCATTCAAAGCAAAAAACACCGCCCGCAGCGCGAAGCAGCGGGCGGTGCGGGTCAAAGGCTCACGGCCGGATGGCCGGTCAGCCTGTCAGAGTTCGGTCACATGCGGCCCTGGTTGGCGCGCTGGAACCGTTCCAGTTGCTCGTTGCCACGGCGGACCGCTGCATCCAAGGCTTCCTTGGCGGTCTTGCGTCCGGCCCAGACCTGCTCCAGCTCCTCGTCGTTGATGGTGCGGATCTGGACGAAGTTGCCCAGGCGGATGCCGCGCGACTTGTCGGTGGTCTTGCGGATCATCTGGGTGACCGACACATCGGTGCCCGGGTTCTGCTGGTAGAAGCCAGCTTTCTCCGTCAGCTCGAAGGCTGCAGGCGTCAGCGGCAGGTAGCCGGTGCGCTGGTGGCTGCGGGCATCGACCTCGGGCTTGGACAGGTGGGCGAAGAACTGGGCCACGCCCTTGTATTCTTCATCCTTCTTGCCGGCCATGACCCACAGGCTGGCCCCGCCAATCACGGTGTTTTGGGGTGCGCCTGGCACGTCCGGATAGTAGGGCAGGGTGGAGATGCCGCTCTCGAAACGGGCATTGCGCTTGATGTTGGCGTACAGCGCCGAGGAGCCCGTCGTCATCGCACACTCGCCAGATACGAAGGTCGCGTCGGCGGCATTGCCCCGGCCTTTGTAGACGAAAAGTCCGGTCTTGGCCATGTTGGCCAGGTTTTCGATGTGGCGCACATGCAGCGGGCTGTTGAAGGTCAGACGGGCGTCGATGCCACGCATGCCGTTGCCCTTGCTGGCGAACTCGGTGTTGTGCCAGGCCGAGAAGCTCTCAAGCTGGGTCCAGCTCACCCAGCTGGTGGTGAAGGGGCACTGGTGACCGGACGCCTTGAGCTTGCCAGCGGCGAGGGCCACCTCGGGCTAGGTCTTGGGCGGGTTGTTGGGGTCCAGACCGGCGGCCTTGAATGCGTCCTTGTTGTAATGAAAGACCGTGGTCGAGCTGTTGAACGGGAAGCTCAGCATCTGGCCGTTGGGCGCGGTGTAGTAGCCGGCCACTGCGGGCACATACGCGTTCGGATCGAAGCTCACGCCGGCCTTTTTCATCACTTCACCGACCGGGATGATCGCGTTGCGGCTGGCCATCATGGTGGCCGTACCGACTTCGAACACCTGCAGGATGTGCGGCGCATTGCCAGCGCGAAAGGCCGCAATGGCGGCCGTCATGGACTCGTCGTAGCTGCCCTTGAAGGTGGGAACGACGCGGTACTGGTTTTGCGATTCGTTGAAGTCTTTGGCGTGGTCATTGACCCACTCGCCCAAGGCGCCTCCCATCGAATGCCACCACTGAATTTCGATCTGGGCATGTGCCGGAGCGGCAGCCAGCCCGGAAAGGGCCAGTGCGGCTGTGATGGAAGCAAGGCGTGTTCGCATGGAATCTCCTGTGGAAACGGATGTGGACAAAGCGTCAGGCTACCGCCGTAATGTGACAGAAAGATTGCATACAGCTTTCGCGTGCATGACAACAGGGGTTTCCATAGGGTGGGTGGGTGTATGTTGCGCTGCGGTACCATCAAAGGCTCAGCGCCCCACGCCGGCTGCCGTTGCCCCACATGAACGCTCCCACACCGCTTCCGCTCATCGATGCCGCCGCCAGCGAGGCGCCGCGGCTGCGCGAAATTCCTTACAACTACACCTCGTTCTCCGACCGGGAGATCGTGATTCGCCTGCTGGGCGAGCGCGCCTGGTCGCTGCTGGATGGCTTGCGCAGCGAGCGTCGCACCGGTAGATCGGCGCGCATGCTATACGAGGTCCTGGGTGATATCTGGGTGGTCCAGCGCAACCCCTACCTGCAGGACGACCTGCTCGAAACCCCCAAGCGTCGTCGGCAACTTGTCGAAGCCTTGCAGCACCGCCTGGGCGAAGTGCAGAAGCGCCGCACCCCGCTGGATGACCAGGAGCGTGACACCCTGGTGGGGGAACTGCTGGACGCTGCCGGTGTCTGTGTGAGCCGATTTGCCCGCTCGTTTGACGAAATGGGCGAACTGCGCCAACGCGCACGGCGGGTGCTCAAGCGCCTGACCGCAGCCGACAACATCAAGTTTGACGGCCTGTCCCGTGTCTCGCACGTCACCGACGCCACCGACTGGCGCGTGGAATACCCTTTTCTGGTGCTCACCCCCGACACCGAAGCCGAGATGGCGGGCCTGGTGCAGGGCTGCATCGAGCTGGGCCTGACCATCATTCCCCGCGGGGGCGGCACCGGTTACACCGGGGGCGCGATTCCGCTGACCTGGAAGAGTGTGGTCATCAACACCGAGAAGCTCGAAGCCATGACCGAGGTCGAGCGGGTCATGGTGCCCGGGCACGACGAGCCACTGCCCACGGTCTGGACCGAAGCGGGCGTGGTGACCCAGCGGGTGGCCGATGCGGCCGAACGCGCCGGCTTTGTGTTCGCGGTCGACCCCACCAGTGCCGAAGCATCCTGCATCGGCGGCAACATCGCCATGAACGCGGGTGGCAAGAAGGCCGTGCTCTGGGGCACGGCCCTGGACAACCTCATCAGCTGGCGCATGGTCACGCCAGACGCCCAGTGGCTGGAGGTGCGGCGGCTGGACCACAACCTGGGCAAGATCCACGATGCCGAGGTCGCCACCTTCGAGCTGCAGTACTTCCAGGCCGATGGTCGCACCCTGATCCGCACCGAGCGGCTGGAGATTCCGGGCCGCACCTTCCGCAAGGAGGGTTTGGGCAAGGATGTGACCGACAAGTTTCTCAGCGGCCTGCCGGGTATCCAGAAGGAAGGTTGCGACGGTCTGATCACCAGTGCCCGCTGGCTGGTGCACCGCATGCCCGAACATGTGCGCACGGTCTGCCTGGAGTTCTTTGGCAACCCCAGGGAGGGTGTGCCCTCCATCGTCGAGATCAAGGACTTCATGTTCGCCGAGCAGAAACGCTCGGGCACGCTCCTGGCCGGTCTGGAACACCTGGACGACCGCTACCTGAAGGCGGTTGGTTACGCGACCAAGAGCAAGAAAGGCAACGGTGGCCTGCCCAAGATGGTGCTGATCGGCGACATCGTGGGTGACGACGCGGATGCGGTGGCGCGGGCCACCAGCGAGGTCATCCGCATCGCCAATTCGCGCAGCGGTGAGGGTTTTGTGGCCATCAGCCCCGAAGCGCGCAAGAAGTTCTGGCTGGACCGCAAACGCACCGCGGCCATCTCGAAGCACACCAACGCCTTCAAGATCAACGAGGACGTGGTGATTCCGCTGCCACGCATGGGTGAGTACACCCTGGGCATCGAGCGTATCAACATCGAGCTCTCGCTGCGCAACAAAATCCGGCTGTGTGACGAGTTGCAGTCCTTTTTTCTCAAGGGCCAACTGCCCCTGGGCAAGACCGACGATGCCAACGACATTCCCAGCGCCGAGTTGCTGGAAGACCGGGTTCAGCAGGCGCTGGCGCTGGTCGGCGAAGTGCGTGGCCTGTGGAGCGGCTGGTTGCGCGATGTGGAGACGCTGTTCCCTCAGTTGCAGGACCACACCCTGCGGGCCAGCTGGAAGACCCAGCTGCGTGCGCCTCTGCAGCAGATCTTCTCGGGCGGATCGTTCGACCCCATCCTGACCGAATGCAGCGCCATCCACAAGCGCGTCCTCAAGGGGCGTGTGTGGGTGGCCCTGCACATGCACGCAGGAGACGGGAACGTGCACACCAACATCCCGGTCAACAGCGACGACTACGAAATGCTGCAGACCGCGCACGAGGCGGTGGCCCGCATCATGACCCTGGCCCGCAGCCTCGATGGCGTGATTTCGGGTGAACACGGCATCGGCATCACCAAGCTGGAGTTCCTGTCGGACGACGAACTGGCACCCTTTGCCCGCTATAAGGCGCAGGTGGATCCGCAGGGGCGCTTCAACAAGGGCAAGCTGCTGCGCGACATGGACGGCATGCCGGCCCTCGCGCAGGACGCCAATCTGCGTCGGGCAGACCTGTCGCACGCCTACACGCCGAGCTTCGGGCTGATGGGTCATGAGTCGCTGATCATGCAGCAGAGCGACATTGGTGCCATTGCCGATTCGGTCAAGGACTGCCTGCGCTGCGGCAAATGCAAGCCGGTCTGTGCCACCCACGTGCCGCGCGCCAACTTGCTCTACAGCCCGCGCAACAAGATCCTGGCGACCTCGCTGCTGATCGAAGCTTTCCTCTATGAAGAGCAAACCCGCAGGGGTATCAGCATCAAGCATTGGGAAGAGTTCGAGGACGTGGCCGACCACTGCACGGTCTGCCACAAGTGCTTGAGTCCGTGTCCCGTGAAGATCGACTTCGGCGATGTGACCATGAACATGCGCAACCTGTTGCGCAAGATGGGCCAGAAGAGCTTCCGGCCGGGGAATGCGGCCGCCATGTTCTTTCTGAATGCCACGCGGCCCGAGACCATCAAATTCATGCGCACGGCCATGGTGGATGTCGGCTTCAAGGCCCAGCGCCTGGCCAACGAATTGCTGCAGCGGCTGGCACGCAAGCAGACTTCGGCTCCGCCGGCCACCCTGGGACCGGCGCCGGTCAAAGAGCAGGTGATCCACTTCATCAACAAGAAGATGCCGGGAGGCCTGCCCAAGAAGACCGCACGCGCGCTGCTGGACATCGAGGACAAGGACTACGTTCCGATCATTCGCAACCCGCAGGGAACGACCACCGAGACCGAGGCGGTGTTCTATTTCCCGGGCTGCGGTTCCGAGCGCCTGTTCAGCCAGGTCGGTCTGGCCACCCAGGCCATGCTCTGGCATGCCGGTGTTCAGACCGTGCTGCCGCCCGGCTACCTGTGCTGTGGCTACCCGCAGCGCGGCTCGGGCCAGTTCGACAAGGCCGAGAAGATCATCACCGACAACCGCGTGCTGTTCCACCGGGTGGCCAACACTCTGAACTACCTGGACATCAAGACTGTGGTGGTCAGCTGCGGCACCTGCTACGACCAGTTGCAGGGTTACGAGTTCGAGAAGATCTTCCCGGGCTGTCGCATCATCGACATCCACGAGTACCTTCTGGAAAGGGGCATCACACTGCCGGCAGGGCAGGGCGGCTTCCTGTACCACGACCCTTGCCACAGCCCGATGAAGCTGCAGGACCCAATGAAGACCGTCAAGGCTCTGGTGGGTGACGGAGTCCTGGAAAGCAAGCGCTGCTGTGGCGAGTCCGGAACGCTGGGTGTCACCCGTCCCGACATCTCGACACAGATACGCTTTCGCAAGGAAGAGGAAATCCGCAAGGGCGAAGCGGCCCTGCGTGCGTCTGGCGCGGTGGCGCCGACGGGCAATGTGAAGATCCTGACTTCCTGCCCCAGCTGCCTGCAAGGCCTCAGCCGCTATGGTGACGACCTGAGCAATGGCCTGCTGGAGGCCGACTACATCGTGGTCGAGATGGCGCGGCAGATTCTGGGCGAGAACTGGTTGCCCGAGTACGTGTCAAAGGCCAATCAGGGCGGTATCGAGCGCGTGCTGGTTTGAAGCAAGGAGACGGCAAGATGGCAGGACTGGACAAGGACACCCCGACACCGGTGGACATCACGGTGCACAGCACGTCCCGCGTGCTGGAGATCGCGTTTTCGGATGGGCAGACCTTCCGTCTGCCATTTGAATTGATGCGCGTGTATTCGCCGTCGGCCGAGGTGCAGGGCCATGGTCCCGGGCAGGAGGTGTTGCAGACCGGCAAACGCGAGGTGACCATCCTGGAATTGGAGGCCGTGGGCAACTACGCGGTGCAACCCACCTTCAGCGATGGTCACGAATCGGGCATATTCTCCTGGGACTACCTCTACTTCCTGGGGGCTCGACAGGACGAACTGTGGGCCGATTACAACGCTCGCTTGCAGGCCGCAGGGGTGGATCGTGACGCACCCATGGTGTCGAAGGCCGGGAGCGCCTGCGGCAGCCATTGACAGCGTAGGATGGCGTCATGGCCCAGACACACTTCGGATTCAAAACGGTTGACGAGCGCGAGAAGGCGCAGCGCGTGCGCAGTGTCTTCGACTCGGTGGCGCCCAGGTACGACCTGATGAACGACCTGATGTCGGCGGGACTGCACAGGGTCTGGAAGCGGTACACCCTGACGGTGGCTCAGGCCCAACCTGGCCACCAGGTGCTGGACATCGCCGGGGGTACCGGAGACCTGTCACTCGGGTTCGCGCGTCAGGTCGGGCCCACCGGGCTTGTGGTGCACACCGACATCAATGAGGCCATGCTGCGTGAAGGCCGCGACCGCCTGCTCAATGAGGGCATGGTCCTGCCGTCGATGGTCTGCGATGCGGAAAAGCTGCCGTTTGCCGACGGCAGATTCGACATCGTCTCGGTGGCCTTCGGTCTGCGCAACATGACCCACAAGGACCAGGCCCTGGCCGAGATGAACCGGGTGCTGCGCCCGGGAGGCAAACTGTTGGTGCTGGAGTTCTCCAAGGTGGCCAAACCGCTGGAGAAGGCCTACGACTGGTATTCCTTCAGTGTCTTGCCGCGCCTGGGGCGCTGGGTGGCAGGTGATGCCGAGAGCTACCGCTACCTGGCCGAGTCGATTCGCATGCATCCGGGGCAGGAAGAACTGCGTCAGATGATGAAGCAGGCCGGGTTCGGGCATGTGGACGTGCACAACCTGACCGGGGGTGTGGTGGCACTGCACCTGGGTATCAAGTGCCAGTGAGGCGAGCTGGCGCATTCAAGTGAACACAGAAACCGCCGATTTAACAGGCGGTCACGGGAGACACGATGATTCGGGTTCAGGGAATTGTGGGGTTTGTGCTGGCGACACCTGTGGTGGCGCTGGCGTCGGACGCGGGTGCTGAGCATCCGGGCGCCGGCATGGCCCCCTGGCTGATCACAGGGGCCCTGCTGGCGGCAGTGGCTTTGTTGGGCGGACGGCAACTGTTGCGCCGTACCCGAGGTCATCACCTGGGCGCAGGCGCGGCAGACCACAGTGGCCACTCCCAGCTCGACCCCGTGTTGCCGCGGCAGTACAGCCCACAGAACGTAGGCAACGACGCCTCTGCACGCCCGTGGGAAAGCATGGCGGCGGTCGAACCGGTGGTTGGCGCCGGACTGGCTCCCAGCGGCCCGGCGGTTCCTGATGGCTTTGATGTCGAGGCCTTTCTGTGCGACTCAAAGGCCCACTTCATCGGCCTTCAGGCTGCCTGGGATCGAGGTGATGTCCCCGCTTTGCGAGCCATGATGACCGAGGGCATGCTGGCAGAAATACAGTGGCAATTGGCCGAGCGGGAACGCACAGGTGGCGCTGCCGAGATGCGCTCGGAGGTGGTCATGATCGACGCCCAGTTGCTGGGTATCGAGGAAGTGGACAATGGCTATATGGCCAGCGTGGAGTTCTCGGGTTTGATGCGCGAGAGCCTCGACGCCGGGCCGAACCCGTTCCGCGAACTGTGGAATATCACCCGGCCCAAAGGTGGCGAGGGGCGCTGGCTGGTAGCGGGTGTGCAAGCACTGCATTGATGGGCAATGGGTGCGTCGCGGCACACCTGCCCAGGTAGGTGCTGCTGACGTTGGCGGGGAGAGCCCGGCTGGTGCACACTCGAGGCTTTCATGGCCCGTGCAATGAGCGCCTTGTCCCAACCTGCCAGCAGACCCGGTTCCGTGGGTGGACGAACCCGGATTAACCTCGGCTTCCGGGCGCAGATGATCTTGCTGGTTGGCTCGCTGCTGGTGCTGATGCTGGGCATCCAGGGCCTGTACCTCAACCAGCGTTACGCGGCCTTGATGGAAGACCAGATCGGGCAGCGTGCCTTGAGCGTGGCGCGTACCCTGGCCGCCAACGACGATCTTGTCGACGCCTTCAGTCAGCCCGATCCTTCGAGCCTGATCCAGCCGCTGGCAGAGCAGGTGCGCCAGCAGGTCGGGGCCAGTTTCATCGTGGTCGGCAACCGGGACAGCATCCGCTATTCACACCCGCTGCCCGATCGCCTGGGTCTTCGCATGGTGGGCGAAGACAACGACCCCGCGCTGCTGGAGGGGGCAGAATATGTCTCGCGGGCCACCGGGTCGTTGGGGCCGTCGATCCGGGGCAAAGTGCCGGTTCGCGATGCCGATGGCGAGATCATCGGCGTGGTGTCGGTCGGTTTCCTGGCCAGTGAAATCGGCGAGCGCATCGCCTCCGACATGCGTTCGAACCTGCTGCTGATGGCCGGAACAGCCGGACTGGGCCTGCTCGGCGCGATCTGGATCGCCAACCGATTCAAGCGCGCCATCCTGGGCCTGGAGCCCCACGAAATTGCGCGCCGCCTCCAGGAGAAGGACGCCATTCTTCAATCCATGCACGAAGGCCTGGTGGCCGTGAATGCAGAGGGACACATCACGCTGGCCAATGCCGGTGCGCGTCGGTTCCTCTTGGGCGATGACCGCCAGGATCCGGCGGGCCAGGACTTCCTGCAGGCCTTGCCACGCTCGCGTCTGCATGAAGTCCTGCAGACAGGCGAAGCCCAGTACGACAAGGAAACCTGGGTGGGTGAACAACTGGTGGTGGTCAATCGTGTGCCCATCGTGGTTGATGGCCGGATCGAGGGTGCGGTGGCCACCTTTCGCAGCCGCATGGAAATTCTGGAGCTCTCGCGCAGCCTGGCCGAAGTCAGGCAACTGGCCGATGGCCTGCGTGAGCAGGCGCACGAGTTCTCCAACAAGCTGCACACCCTGGCCGGGCTGCTCCAGCTGGGCA
Source organism: Burkholderiales bacterium (assembly GCA_030604135.1). Taxonomy (GTDB): domain Bacteria; phylum Pseudomonadota; class Gammaproteobacteria; order Burkholderiales; family Burkholderiaceae_C; genus Hydrogenophaga. Next base: position 97,689 of record JAUVWL010000014.1, read on the forward strand.
ATGTGCAGGAAGCCATTGCGCTGATCGGCGAGGAAAGCCGCCTGGAGCAGGCCCGCCTGACCCTGTTGCAGAGCCGGGTGCATGATGCGGCGCTCTGTGGCCTTCTGGCGGGCAAACTCATGCGCGCAGCGGGGCAGGGGGTTCAGATCGACGTTGACGAAGGCAGCAGCCTGCACAGCGAACTCTCCGTCGCCGGTCGAGAGGCGCTGCTGAGCATCATCGGGAACCTGCTGGAGAACGCCTGCGAGGCTCCCCGGCCGGCCGGCCGCTCCCCATTGGTGGTGCTGTCCTTCACCGACGTGGGGGACTCGGTGGTCATCGAAGTGGATGACAACGGTTGTGGGGTGGATACTGATCAGTCCGACTTGCTGTTCGCGCGGGGAGCCACCACCAAAGGTGAGGGGCGTGGTATCGGACTGACCCTGGTGCGGCAGCTGTGCCGGGACCTGGGCGGTGACGTCACGCTGGAGCCAGGAGAGCAGGGCGGAGCCTGTTTTGTTGCCGTGGTGGACAAGGCGCGGGTGGTCGCAGCGGAGGGCGTTCTCCATGGCACCTGAATCCAGGATCTATCGTGTTCTGATCGTGGAAGACGATTTTCGGATCGCGCAGATCAATGCGGCGATGGTCGAGCGGCATGCGCGCTTTCAGGTGGTGGGCAGTTGCCGCAGTGGCGCCGAGGCCCTGGCCTGGCTGGAGACCCAGAGTCATGACGTGGACCTGGCCCTGCTGGATGTCTACCTGCCCGATGTCGAGGGTCTGTCGCTGCTCTGGGAAGTGCGCCGCATCTGCCGTCACCTGGACATCGTGATGGTGACGGCCGCCAAGGAGGTCGACACGGTGGAAGAGGCCCTTCGGGCCGGTGTCTTTGATTTTCTGATCAAGCCGGTTCAGGTCACCCGCATGCAAGCCATGCTGGAGCGCTTCCTTCAGCGGCGGGCCATGGGTCGGCAGCGGGAGATCGACCAGAGGCAGCTCGACGAAGCGCTGGCGGCCAGCGTGCCGGAAGACCGTGCCCGAACCTTGCCCAAGGGGGTGGATGCGGTTTCTCTGGAAACCATTCTGCAGGCGCTGTCCCTGGCGACCACGCCCCTGTCGGCCAGCGAGATGGCGGAGCGAACGGGTACCAGCCGGTCAACCGCTCGCCGCTACCTTGAGTACCTCGTGGGCACTGGCCAGGTGGGCGTTGCCGCCGCCTACGGTGAAGTTGGTCGGCCGCAGCGCCTGTACAAGTTGCGCACGCCTGTCTGATCCGGGCGACCTCCGCACCTGTGCCTGGTGTCGGACCACAGTCCGGGCGCCCGCGGGGTGCACTCGGTTGAGGTTGGTGTCAGGCCATCACTTGGCCGTGTCACTTTATCCGTCAAAATCGGGGGGCCATGAAAAACTCAGCCCCCGAATCCAATGCCCCCTCACGCGCTGCCGGACCTGCCGGTTTGCTGCAAAGTTTGTTGCAGGGGATTCAGCCGCCGGCCTGGGTGGTCGACGACCTGCAGAATCGGGTGGTGCTGTTTCTCAACCACGTGCTGGGTCAGGAGCCCCAGGCACAGGAGCGTTTGCGTCGCCAGAAGGGCAAGAGCGTGCGCATGCAATGGGCTGGCTTTCACCTGTGCCTGGCGCCGACGGCGGCCGGCCTGCTGGAACGGGTGAATTCGGCCGGTACCCAGGATCTGGTCGTTACGGTGTCCCAGACTTCGCCGCTGGTGTTGGCCAAGACCGTGTTGGCCGGTGACAAGCCTGCGGTGGACATTCGGGGCGACGTACAGCTCGCCGCCGAAGTGGCCTGGCTGGTGGACAACCTGCGCTGGGACGTGGAGGAGGATCTGTCACGCCTGGTGGGCGACGGACCGGCGCACAGCCTGGCGCGCATGGGTCGGGGCATGGCGTCTGCGCTGCGGGCCTTTCTGGGCGCGTCCGGCCAGTCGACAGCAGATCGCGGACCTCAGGCCTGAGGTCCCCGCATGCTGCAACGCGCGTTCCGCGGTATTTTCATTGTCTGGGTCGTGCTCAGGCACGGTCTGGATGAGCTGGTGCTGTCCAGCTTCCGGCATCCCTGGTTTCGCCTGCTGGCGCGCATGGTCTCCTTCGGGCGTCGACTGGATGCACCGCGCGGCCAGCGACTGCGCGAAGCTCTGGAGCGGCTCGGCCCCATCTTCGTCAAGTTCGGGCAGGTGCTCTCGACCCGGCGTGACCTGCTGCCTGCCGACATCGCCGACGAGCTGGCCCGTCTGCAGGATCGGGTGCCACCCTTCCCCAGTTCGGTCGCGGTGCGCACCATCGAGCGCGCCTTCGGCAAGCCGCTGGATGCGGTGTTCAGCCATTTCGAGCAGGTGCCGGTGGCCAGTGCCTCCATTGCCCAGGTGCATTTCGCCACGCTGAGGGACGGCCGGCACGGTGGCCGGGAGGTGGCGGTCAAGGTGCTGCGCCCCAACATGCTGCCGGTGATCGAGAAGGACCTCAGCCTGATGCGCATGATGGCCGGCTGGGTGGAGAAGCTCTCGTCCGATGGCAAACGCCTCAAGCCCCGCGAGGTGGTGGCCGAGTTCGACAAGTACCTGCATGACGAGCTGGACCTGTTGCGCGAAGCGGCCAATGCCGCCCAGCTGCGTCGCAACATGGCCGGACTGGACCTGGTGCTGATTCCGGAGATGCTCTGGGACTACTGCCACACCGAGGTGATGGTGATGGAGCGCATGCACGGCGTGCCCATCAACCGGGTGGACGAGCTGCGTCGGCTCGGCGTGGACATTCCCCGTCTCGCCCGCGACGGCGTGACCATCTTTTTTACCCAGGTGTTTCGCGACGGCTTCTTCCACGCCGACATGCACCCGGGCAACATCCAGGTCAGTGTCGACCCGGCCACTTTCGGGCGCTACATCTCGCTGGACTTCGGCATCGTCGGCACGCTCACCGAATTCGACAAGGAGTACCTGGCGCAGAACTTCACGGCTTTTTTCCGGCGCGACTACAAGCGGGTGGCCGAATTGCATGTCGAGTCGGGGTGGGTGCCGCAGGACACCCGTATCGACGAACTTGAGTCGGCGATCCGTGCCGTCTGTGAGCCCTATTTCGACCGGCCCCTCAAGGAAATTTCCCTGGGCATGGTGTTGATGCGCCTGTTCCAGACATCACGCCGGTTCCATGTCGAGATCCAGCCCCAACTGGTACTGCTGCAGAAGACCTTGCTCAACATTGAAGGCCTGGGTCGTGACCTGGATCCCGACCTGGACCTGTGGAACACCGCCAAGCCCTTCCTGGAAAAATGGATGCTGGAGCAGGTCGGGCCCCAGAGGCTGCTGCAGCAACTGAAGGAGGAGGCGCCGCAGTACGCCAAGTTGCTGCCGGCGCTGCCGCGGCTGCTGCATGACTACCTGCGGCATCGTCACGAAGCGTCACGCAACGAGATTCAAGAGTTGATTCGTGAACAGCGGCGCACCAACCGGCTGTTGCAGGCCCTTTTTTATGGCGGGTTGGGATTTGTGCTCGGACTGATCGCGATGCAGGTGCTGGTCCGCGTGCGCCTCTGGTGATGCGGCGTCACCGTCCCGTGTGCAGGTGAACAGGGCTTGAAAAACAGAATGGGCAGCCTCAATTTATAATGAGCGGTTTTCCTCGGCGCCCAGTCGAGGGCCTGGCGCCTGCTTGCGCCGTATGCCTGCCCCCAACGGGCCACCGTTTGCTCCACCCGTCTTCTCACAGGTTCACGTCATGCCGATTTATGCCTACAAGTGTGCGTCCTGCGGCCACGCCAAGGACGTGTTGCAGAAGATCTCCGATGCGCCGCTGAGCACCTGTCCCGCCTGTGGCCAGGAGAGCTTCCAGAAGCAGCTCACCGCTGCCGGTTTTCAGCTCAAGGGGTCGGGTTGGTATGTGACCGACTTTCGGGGTGACGGCAAGTCCGTTTCTTCTGCTGGCAAGACAGACGACAACGCGACTGCGTCGCCTTCGACTCCTCCGGCGACAGGCGCGGCGCCTTCAGACAATTCGGCCAGTGCGCCGGCGACCGGTGCCGCGAACACCAGCGGCTGACGTCCCACGCGTCTTTGCCGAACCCATCCTGAATGGCGGCTCTGCCCGCCTCTGTTGAAAGCACGATTCCTCATGGCCATGCGCTCCCATTACTGCGGTCTGGTGACCGAAGCCCTGCTGGGCCAAACCGTCCAATTGTGCGGTTGGGTCAACCGCCGCCGAGACCACGGTGGTGTGATCTTCATCGACCTGCGCGACCGCGAAGGCTATGTGCAGGTGGTCTGCGACCCCGACCGTCCGGACATGTTCCAGACCGCCGAGGACGTGCGCAATGAGTTTTGCGTGCAGGTCACCGGCCTGGTTCGTGCCCGCCCGGCCGGTACCACCAACGACAAGCTCAAGAGCGGCCAGATCGAAGTGCTCTGCCACGAGCTCAAGGTGCTCAACCCCTCGGTCACACCGCCGTTTCAGCTCGACGACGACAACCTGTCGGAAACCACCCGCCTGACGCACCGCGTGCTGGACCTGCGCCGTCCCTACATGCAGAACAACCTGATGCTGCGCTACCGAGTGGCCATGGAAGTGCGCAAGTTTCTGGACGCCAACGGCTTCATCGACATCGAGACGCCGATGCTGACCAAGAGCACGCCCGAAGGCGCGCGCGACTATCTGGTGCCCAGTCGCGTGCACGATGGTCAGTTCTTCGCGTTGCCGCAGAGCCCGCAGCTGTTCAAGCAGCTGCTGATGGTGGCCGGCTACGACCGCTACTACCAGATCACCAAGTGCTTCCGTGACGAGGACCTGCGCGCTGACCGCCAGCCCGAGTTCACCCAGATCGATATCGAGACCTCGTTCCTGACCGAGGAGGACATCCGCGCGATGTTCCAGGGCATGATCAAGACGGTGTTCCAGAACACCCTGGGCGTGGATCTGGGCGAGTTCCCGGTCATGGCCTACAACGACGCCATGCACCGCTTCGGCTCCGACAAGCCCGACCTGCGCGTCCAGCTCGAATTCACCGAGCTGACCGATGTCATGACCGACGTGGACTTCAAGGTCTTCAGCGCACCGGCGCAGATGAAGAACGGGCGTGTGGTGGCCCTGCGCATTCCGGGCGGCGGCGAAATGAGCCGCAGCGAAATCGACGCCTACACCGAGTTCGTCAAGATTTACGGCGCCAAGGGCCTGGCCTGGATCAAGGTCAACGAAGTGGCCAAGGGTCGCGACGGCCTGCAAAGCCCGATCGTGAAGAACCTGCACGACAAGGCCGTGGCCGAGATCCTGGCCCGCACCGGTGCCCAGGATGGCGACATCCTCTTTTTCGGCGCCGACAAGGCCAAGGTCGTCAATGATGCGATCGGTGCGCTGCGCATCAAGATCGGTCACAGCGAGTTTGCGAAGAAGACCGGTCTTTTTGAGGACCGGTGGGCGCCGCTGTGGGTGGTGGACTTCCCGATGTTCGAGTTTGACGAGGAAGCCAACCGCTGGAACGCCGTGCACCATCCGTTCACCGCACCCAAGGACGGCCACGAGGATTACATGGACAGCGATCCGGGCCGCTGTGTGGCCAAGGCCTACGACATGGTCCTCAACGGCTGGGAGCTGGGGGGCGGCTCGGTGCGTATCCACCGGGCCGACGTCCAGAGCAAGGTGTTCTCGGCCCTCAACATCGGCCCCGAGGAAGCCCAGCTCAAGTTCGGCTTCCTGCTCGATGCACTGCAGTACGGTGCCCCCCCGCACGGCGGACTGGCCTTCGGCCTCGACCGCCTGATCACCCTGATGACCAAGGCCGATTCGATCCGCGACGTGATCGCCTTCCCCAAGACCCAGCGCGCCCAGTGCCTGCTGACGCACGCCCCGAGCCCGGTGGACGAGAAGCAGCTGCGGGAACTGCACATCAAGCTGCGCAACCCGCAGCCGATCTGATGCGGTGCTGATCAGGGTTTAGGATGCGAGGGCGCCGGTGGGCGCCCTTTTTTCTGACTCAGAGGCTGAAAGGGAGTTGGGCGTGCCCGAAAGGGCACCCCAAAGCGCCGTCGGCAAGGCGCGAAGCACAGCCGCAGCTCGGGCTACGGCGCGCATTTGCAACGCAGCAGGCGGTGGTTTGGGGTGGCAAGGCGGGCATGACCGGTTTTCTCTCAGCATTTCACTCCAGCTACTGCCTGGCCTTGCGCTTGTCTCGCACAACTGTCTTCAAGATACCCCAGTCCGTGCTGGTCGTGATCCACACGCCGGCGCTGGAGGTGTTGCTGATCGAACGGGCCGATGCGCCCGGCTTCTGGCAGTCGGTGACCGGGTCCAAGGACCACCCGGATGACAGCTTTTTTGACACGGCGGTTCGCGAGGTCCTGGAGGAGACAGGTCTCGATGCGCGTGCGCCCGGTTGCTGCCTGAGCGACTGGATGCTGGAGAATGTTTACGAGATCTACCCGCAGTGGTTGCACCGGTACGCACCGGGTGTTACCCACAACACGGAGCACCTCTTCGGTCTTTGCATACCCGAATGTGTGAGCGTGGTCCTTGACCCGAGGGAGCACAAGGCCCAGGTCTGGTTGCCCTGGCAAGTGGCTGCCGATCGGTGTTTTTCGCCGTCCAATGCCGAGGCCATTGGCTGGCTTCCCCGCCTTGGGGGTCGTTCGCCGGAATTACCTCGTGAGCCGTGAGCCCACCTGATCGGCCTTGTGGTGTACCCGCAGCAGTCCTACCGCGAACGCGTGACATACGTCGACCAAATGGCCAATTTGTTTCCCTTGATACCAAACACCGAGGGAGATCCCAAAAATAGAGTACTTAATCATGTTAAAAACCGTAACGTATTACTGAGGGCAATGCCCTCTTGGCTTTGCTGAACAACGGTGCTGGCATGAACAAGACCTACAAGTCGATCTGGAACGAGACATTGGGGACCTACGTGGCTGCGGCCGAGGGCACCCATGCTGGGGGTCGGAAATCGTCGTCGACCCGCCAGGCACGGCGCGCCGCACCGCGTGCCCATACTGGTCAGATGGCTCTGGAGCAGCGCATCGTTTTTGACGCGGCCCTGCCGGCGACTGTGGTGGAGGTGTACGACGCATCGTCATCTCCCGCCGATGCGTCTGCCAACGAGGCTGAGGTCGAGTCTGTCGAGGTGCTGGAGCCCACGGCGCCAGCTGTTGCAGGATCGCCCAACGATCAAGATGAAGCAGACGGGCCGGAAGGTACCGAGCCGATTTCTGGCTTTCCTGAGTCTGACCTCAACGCCTGTGCCGAAGCGGAACAGGGCGACGTTGACGGCCAGGCATCAGAGGATGGTTCAAGTTCCACAGAGGACCTGGATGGCGACGATGAACTGGTCGTAGCCGAGGCTCCCGCGCGGCAGGAGATCATCTTCGTGGATGGGGTGGTGCCGGACCTGGCAGACTTCATCGAAAGCCACCCGGGCGAGGTGGTGTTCATCGATCGGAGCCGAGACGGTGTCGAGCAGATTGCCGAGGCCCTGCAGGGGCGCACGGGTGTCACCGCCATTCACATCCTGAGCCACGCTGAAGCCGGGCAGGTGCGCTTGGGCTCGACCTTGCTGACAGCCGACAGCATCCTGGGCGAGCACGCTGACGAGATGGAGATCATCCGGGCGGCCCTCTCGGCTGAGGCCGACATCCTCCTGTATGGCTGCGACATTGCCGGAACCGAAGACGGTCTGGCTTTTGTGCGTGCTCTGGCCGACGCCACGGGCGCTGACGTGGCCGCTTCGATCGATTCAACGGGGTCGGCCGAACTGGGTGGCAACTGGGTGCTGGAAGTGCAGCACGGCCAGATCGAGGCCGAAACGCTGGCCATCACGGCATGGCACGGCTTGCTGGCCCAGAACAACACGGGTACCTGGAGCATCACCGGCACGACCGCCTCGCAAACGTCAACGGCGTCTGCCACCACCACCACCGCAGGTGTCACCACCACCGTTTCCTTCAGTGGTTTTTCCACGCCGACCACCAACGTGACCGGCTTCGGAAACGACACGCTCAACAACATCGCCGTCTTCAATTCGGACGGCGGTGGTGTGGTTCAGAACACCTCGTCGCTGGTGTTCCTCTACAACTGGGACACGACTCCTGAAGGAGGGAGCACCCAGGCATCGACCGATGGCGGCACCGCGGTGATGACCATCTCCTTTTCTCAGCCGGTGACCAATCCTGTTCTTCACCTCGACCGGATTGGGGGTGCCGACGGTTTTGTGCATAACGGCATGCGATTCGTGTTGCTCAACGGCGACCTGTCGCTCACCCGTCTCTCGGGCACGGCGCACTTCGCTGTTGAAGGCGGGAATGTGATTCGCAACTCCCAGGTGGGTCAGGCCATCGGTACAGGCTTCTCGGGAGAGTCCAGCACCAACATCGCTGCTGGCACGGCGGCTGGCAGTGTGATGGTCAACGGCACCAACATCACCAGCATTTCGTTCTTCATGACCTTCGACGTGGGCGCAGTGGAGGGCGCCGGTGGCGATGCGGTTGAGCTCAAGATCTCGCTCGACCCCGCACCTATTGCCAGAAACGATTCTTTCACCATTGCCGAAGACACCACCCTTTCGGGCAACCTGTTTGCCAACAATGGTTCCGGTGCCGACACGGATATCAACAACGATCCGCTGACCATCACGGCGGTCAATGGCGTGGCGGTAACGCAGGGCACGCCGATCGTGCTCGAAAACGGCACGCTGACCATCACCAACGTTTCCACCGGCACGTTCACCTTTGTGCCCAATCCGGATTACAACGGATCGCAGACCTTCAACTACACCATCCGCGATCCTCGCGGCAGCACGTCGACTGCCAACGTGGACATCACGATCACGCCGGTCAACGACGCACCGACCAGCACGCCCATCCCTGATCAGACCAATCCAGACAGTGGCGTGGTCAGTGTGGGTGTTGCAGGCAACTTTGCCGATGTGGACATTGTCACCAACGGCGACAGCTTGAGCTACAGCGCCACCGGGCTGCCGCCGGGGCTCACCATCGATCCGTCGACCGGCGTGATCAGTGGCAGCTTGCCGAGCGACGCCAGTCAGGGTGGTCCTGCAGGCAATGGTGTGTATACCGTCACCGTCACGGCCACGGACACGGGCGGATTGACCGCAAGCGAGACGTTCACCTGGACGGTGACCAATCCGCCGCCTGTGGCCACCAACGACACCTACACCGTCGGCGAGGACGCCGCCCCTGCGTTGGTGGGCAATGCGCTGGCCAACGACAGCGATCCGGACGGCGACGACCTGCTGGTCATCGCCGTCAACGGTGTGCCGGGCAACGTGGGCGTGCCGGTGGCCGGCAACAACGGCGGTCTGTTCACAGTGAACCCGGACGGCACGGTCACGTTCGATCCGAACGGGGACTTCGAGAGCCTGGCGGTGGGCCAGACGGCCACGAC
>JAUVWL010000038.1 GCA_030604135.1 Burkholderiales bacterium
CGGTGCCACAGGCCCTGCAGACCCCGACGCTGGAGCACCTGCGCACACTGGAGCGGGAACAGCAGCCCGCCCCGCAGGTCGAAACCGGGCGGTCCTGGCAGCACGAGCACGCCGCGCCGGTGCTGGCACGTTGAACTCTGCCCAACCTCTGAGTTCTCATCAGCGCTGACGCCGGACTGTTAAACTGCGCGAATGGACGCGATCCGACTCCACCGTCGATTCGCCGCCTGGCTGGCCATCTGGGCCCTGCTGGTGGCAGCGCTGTGGCCTGCCCTGGTGCAGGCCGCTGTTGCTGGCTCCGACAAATCCGGGTGGATCGAGGTCTGCAGCGCTTCCGGCATGGTCTGGGTCAAGGCCGACGGTTCCTCTGAACCACAGGACCACCCGGCCAGCGACGCCTCCTCGCACTGCAACTGGTGCAGCCTGCACGGTGGCGGTGGTCTGCCCCCACACCACGCAGAGGCTGTCGGCGTGACCGCTGGCACCAACGAGGTACCCGCTTTCCTCACCGCTGCACCGCGCCCGGCCCAGCCGCTGGCCAAGCGTTCGCGCGCTCCTCCGCTGACCGCCTGACATCCCGACGCCCACGTCCACTGTGCGGACGTGTCCCTGGTTCCGATGTTCAGGAGGCGCCATGCCTCGCTCCCCTCTCAAGAAATTGACTGTGTCTGCCGGCCGGCGCCGTGCGCTGTCCTGGCTGCTTCTACCCGCTGTGGCGGCTGCGCTGACCGCCTGTGACCGTCTGGCCGGTTCCTCCGGTTCACCGGGTTTCAAGGGCATCGACATCACCGGCGCGCCCTATGGCCATGGCTTTTCGCTGACCGATTTCAACGGGCAGCCGCGCACTCTGGCCGACTTCCAGGGCAAGGTGGTGATGCTGTACTTCGGCTTTGTCCAGTGCCCGGACGTCTGCCCGACGGCGCTGTCGCGGGCGGCGGCCGTGATGGATCAGCTGGGTCCGCAGGCGTCCGAGGTGCAGTTGCTGTTCGTCACGGTGGACCCCGAGCGCGACACGCCCGAGCTGCTGCGCGAGTACATGGCGGCCTTTGACCCGTCCTTCATGGCCCTGACCGGCACGGACGAGGACATCAAGCTTGCTGCCGAGGCGTTCCGCGTGTACTACAAGAAGATCCCGACCGGCAGCAGCTACACCATGGACCACACGGCCCTGACCTACCTGTTCGACCGGCAGGGTCGCTTGCGCGTGGCCCTGCGACACGAACAGGACGCCGACGATTACGCCGCCGATATCCGCGCCCTGCTGGCCGGTGACGCCGGCTGAGCTGCATGCTTTCCGTTCCCTTCCTCGACAAGGAGTCATCACCATGAAAAAACTCATCATCACCGGCCTGCTGGCCGTCACCACCGCCGCCTGGGCCCAGACCGTGGTCAAGGTGGAGGACGCCTGGGTGCGCGGCACCGTGGCCACGCAGAAGGCCTCTGGCGCCTTCATGCGACTGACGCCTTCGGCCAACGCCCGTCTTGTTGCTGCCGAATCGCCCGTGGCCGGCGTGGTGGAAATCCACGAGATGGCCATGGAAAACGACGTCATGCGGATGCGCCAGATTCCAGGACTGGACCTGGCCGCCGGCCGCACCATGGAGCTCAAGCCGGGCGGCTACCACGTGATGCTGATGGATCTCAAGCAGCCACTCAAAGGTGGCGAGACCGTGCCCATCACCCTGGTGTTCGAAGACGCAGCCAAGCAGCGCTTCACCCAGCAGATCGAAGCGCCGGTGCAGGCGCTGGGCAGTGGCAACACGGCCGCACCCATGAAACACGGCCAGGGTGGCCACAAGCACTGACCATTGCTGAACCGAGGGTCTGCGGTGCCCCGCTCGCGGCTGCATTTCTTCACCCGCTGCCTGTTGGCTGCGATGCTGCTGGCCGTGCTCGCGCCATCTGTTTCGCGCGTGCTGGCGGCCGAGCGAGGGGCCGACGACCGGGTGCAGATCTGCACGGCGCAGGGCATGGAGTGGGTGCAACTGGGTACGTGGCAAGACCTGGGCGACGCCGAGGATCCGCTGGCTGTGCACGACCTGTGTGGCCATTGTGGACTGGCCGCTGAGCGCTTCGCGCCCTTGCTGCCGACCTTGCCCGCGTGGCAGGCACCCGAGGGCGATGCCGTGTGCGGTGCCAGCACCGGCTTGCCTGGCGCCACATCGGCTGCCGTGCCCCCGCTGGCCCGGGGGCCACCGAACACCTGATCTGAACGCCGGCGCACCTGTCCCAACCGGGGCTCGTGCGCCGATGAGGTCCTGGCCGATCGCCACGTGTGATCGCCTGCCAGGATGACGTTTCAGTCAGGAGTTCAACATGTCCCAAACTCCCGACCTGCCGCTGCAGGTCTTTGCCGGCCAGAGCCGGATCTTCAAATCGGGCGAATACGGTCCCCTGTGGCGGGTGGCTGAGGGCGTCGTTCGGCTGGACCGCGAAAGCGGTCCCCAGCGCCTGCCGGTGCAACTGGCCCTGCCCGGTGACCTGGTGGGCCTTGAATCTCTGTGTGACCTGCCCTACCAGTTCACCGCCACGGCGTTCCAGGAATGCCGGCTGGAAAGGGTCCCGGTGGCCGACCCGGCACACCGCCAGGCCCTGTTGCGCCAGGCATTGCTGCAGCAGCAGGAGCGCAGCCACGACATGGCCACCTTGCGCACCGGCAGCGTGGTGCAGCGCGTGGCCCATCTGCTGCAGTTGCTGGGTCTGCCCTGGCAGAACCTGACGGCGCTGGCCGGTGTCCAGGCCGATGCGATGCGGGCCCAGTTGCCGGCCCTGCGTGAGCTTGCGTTGATGATCGATGCCAAGCACGAAACGGTCTGTCGTGCCCTGGCCCAGCTGCTGCCGCCGCGCAGCCGCAGGGGAGGTCCGCCAAGGGCGACGGCGCCGTCTCAGGCCAGGACATCGACATGTCCGTCACCACATTGGGAGCAGGTCCAGGCAATGGCAGCATGAAGGGCGTTCGAATGAAGCGGCAGACCGCCTTGGTGTGGCGGCCGCGCTGGCCGCTGTGCCCGTTGCCGTGCTGGCCCACGACTTCAGGGCGGGTGACCTGCGCATTGACCACCCCTATGCGACACCCTCATTGCCAGGGAACAGCAGCGGTGCGGTCTATTTCCGTGCCATCAAGAACCGGGGGCGTGAACCCGACCGCCTGCTCTCGGCTTCGACGCCCGTGGCCGGGCGCGTCGAGATTCACCACATGCAGATGGAAGCTGATGTCATGCGCATGCGGGCTGTGCCTGACCTGACGATGCCAGGTCGAACCGATGTGCTCTTGCGCCATGGCGCCGCAGATGGTCACCACCTGATGCTGCTGGACCTGAAAGCTCCGCTAAGGGACGGCGACCGCTTCCCCATCACCCTGCGCTTCGAGCGCGCCGGCGAACACGCGTTGCAGGTCTGGGTGCAGACGCCGCGTCGCGCGGGCGCTGGCCATACGCACGCTTCATTCATCAGAGTTCGTGCCTACTGTCGCAGGGTGAACCATTGACGAACACAGCGCTGTTCCGTCGGCTCAGCCCACGGGAGCCCGCTCATGCAGCTTGAAGCGCTCCGCAGGCATTCAACAGGTCTTTCATGCGTCGTCGACCATCGTGTGGCTGACCACCGGCACAAGCAGGTCAGATCTGTGGACGCAGCGTTGCGCCGAACCGCACAGGTCGTGCGCCAGCAAAAGTGTTCACCGGCGAGGGACGCCGACCGCTGGCGGCGACCCTGCCGCACCGCCGCGCTCGAAGGTCACCACATGGTCCACCTCGGCGCGGATGCCGATCCATTCGCCCACCGCGTGGTTGTGGTGCGAGGGCACGTGGGTCATGATCGTCTCGCCGCTGGCCAGGCGCAGGGTGTAGAGAAACTCCGAGCCCCGGAAGGCCTTGCGCACGATCTGGGCTTTCACCGGCGCGTCGTCGTCGTGCACGATGTCATCGGCACGCAGCAGCACGTCGCAGAGACCGGCTTCGTAGGCGCTGGGCAGTGGGCACTCCTCCACGTCCTGCAAGGCACCCAGCGGCGTTTGCACCGACACCTCGCCACCATCAAGCCGGATTTGCGCCGGTGTGAACACGCCGTGCCCGATGAACTCGGCCACAAAACGGGTGGCCGGCCGGTGGTAGAGGGCGTAGGCGTCGTCCCACTGGTGCAGGTGCCCTTCATGCATCACGCCGATGCGGTCACCGATGGCAAAGGCTTCGAGCTGATCGTGGGTGACGAACAGGGCGGTGGCCTGGGCGGCCTTCAAAATGCCCCGCACTTCATGGGCCAGGCGTTCGCGCAGGTCCACGTCGAGGTTCGAAAAGGGTTCGTCCAGCAGCAACAGCCGCGGCTGCGGCGCCAGCGCGCGGGCCAGTGCCACACGCTGCTGCTGGCCGCCCGACAGCTCGTGGGGAAAGCGGGCCTGCAGGCCGTCCAGGCCGACCAGGGCCAGCACCTCGGCCACCCGCCGCTGGCGCTCGGCGCGCGGCAGGCGCGCAATGCCGAAGCCCACATTGCGTTCCACATCCAGGTGCGGGAACAGGGCGTAGTCCTGGAACACCATGCCGATGCGCCGTTGCTCGGGCTGCAGGTGGCGGCTGCCATCACTCACGGTCTCGCCTGCCAGCACGATGCTGCCCTGGCTGGCGCGTTCCAGGCCAGCCACGGCGCGCAGCAGCGTGGTCTTGCCACAGCCGGAAGGCCCGATCAGCACCCCGATGTCGCCGGCCGCCAGATCGAGGGACACACCGGCCACGGCCGGGCGGGCCGATGCCGGGTACTGGACGTCGAGTTGGCGGACCGAAAGAAACATGGTCCACATTGTAGATAACTACAATTCTCATTTGTGTTGATCTACCTCAATCCACTCGGACATGGGGTCCCCGCCCGGGCTGGCATGATCGCAGCCAACGCCCTTCTGTCCTGAACGCACCCACCCCATGACGCGCTGGTTTTTCCTGGCCTTGCTTCTGCTGGTCGCCCTGGCCCTGACCCTGCCGGTGCTGACCTTGCTGGGGTCCTGGACCCAGCTGGATGCGGTGGCGCGCGACGTGTTGCACCAGATGGCGCAGACCGTGTTGCCAGACTACCTGTGGACCACGGTGTGGCTCTGCCTGAGTGTGGCCCTGGGTGTGGGGGTGGTGGGCATGGCAACGGCCAGCGCCGTGACCCTGTTCGACTTTCCCGGGCGACGGGTGTTCGAGTGGGCCTTGCTGCTGCCACTGGCCATGCCGGCCTATGTGGTGGCCTACGCCTATACCGACTTCCTGCAGTTCAGTGGCCCTTTGCAGGTGTGGTTGCGCGAAACCTTCGGTCTGAGCGGTCGGGTGTTCCCCGAGATACGCAACACCCCAGGGGCGGTCTGGGTGTTCACCTTCACCCTCTACCCTTACGTCTACCTGCTGGCGCGCACGGCGCTGACCGAACGGGCCTCGCAATTGATGGAGGCGGCGCGGCTGCTTGGCGCGCCGCTGATCCGGCGCATCCGCGAAGTGGCACTGCCATTGGCGCGACCGGCGGTGGCGGCCGGGGTGGCGCTGGCGCTGATGGAGACCCTGGCCGATTTCGGTGTCGCCAGTTACTTTGGTATCCAGACCTTCACAGCCGGCATCTACAAGGCCTGGCTGGCCATGGACATGCCCCTGGCGGCGGCCCAGCTGGCCACCATGCTGCTGGCCATCGTGGCCTTGTTGCTGTGGTTGGAGCATCGGGCCCAGCGACGCATGCGCTTTGCGAGCCTGCGCGGCCAACGCGCAGGCAGCGACGAGTCTCAGCCCACCCGGTTGCGTGGCATGCGTGCCCTGCTGGCCTGGGGCGTCTGTGCGCTGCCAGTGCTGTTCGGCTTTGTGTTGCCGGTGCTTTTCATGCTGCGCCCCTTGGTGGGCGGCTGGGACGAACTGCCCTGGAACATGTTTCTTCAATGGTCACGCAACAGCCTGTGGCTGGCCGGCATCAGTGCGGTGCTGGCCACCACCCTTGCCCTGTTGCTGGCCTTTGCCGCTCGGGTGCAACCCGGGCCGGTCACCCGGGGCGTGGTCCAGCTCGCGAGCCTGGGTTACGCGGTGCCGGGCGCCGTCATCGTGGTCGGCATTCTCCTGCCCATCGGCTGGGTGCAGGCGGTGCGCCCCGAGTCCAGCCTTGGCTACTGGGTGACAGCCACGGCGCTGGGCATTGTCTGGGCCTACCTGGTGCGGTTCACGGCGGTGGCGCTGCAGTCGGTGCAAAGTGGTTACAGCCGGGTGCCCGCGAGCCTGGACGACTCCGCCCGGATGCTGGGCACGACGGGTTTCGGACTGGCCTGGCGGGTGCATGGACCGCTGCTGTGGCGTTCGACCCTGGCGGCCACCCTGCTGGTGTTTGTGGACGTCATGAAGGAGCTGCCGGCCACCTTGGTTTTGCGTCCTTTCAACAGCGATACACTGGCCGTGGTGACTTACCAGCTGGCCCGCGACGAGCGCCTGGGCGAGGCCGCGCTGCCGGCCCTCACGCTGGTGCTGGTGGGCCTGCTGCCTGTCATCCTGCTCAGCCGAACGCTGCGCCAGCGTTGAGCAGGCAGATGTGGCGCCTCCGTCTCAGCTCTGGCGGAAACCCATGGCCACTTTCAGATGGTCTACGTTGCGCACGGCAAGCTCCTTCCCATCCAGTGACTTGACTCTCAGCCATTGGGTCCGTGTGCCGGCATGCAAGGCTTCAACATAAGCCAGTCGCTCGGCCAACTGTTCTGCGAACTTCACGGTCACTTCGGTTTCGGCAAGGAACTGAATCGATCGGATCTCAGTTCCGCGCGCATCGTACGACTTGATCAGACAGACGTTGGCTTGCTGGCTTTGCGTCATTTGTGCAGGCAACGTGGGCAGCGCGCTTGAAATGGGCTTTCTGCAATCGATTCCTGGGCCTGCGGGCATGGTTTGAACTTTATGGGTAAGCCGTTTGATGGACGGGCGCTTCGGTGGCTTGAACGGCAAGCAATGTGATAAAGTTTAACCATATGTAACTAAGCTGCGGTCTGGATCGCCGCATCAAGCGTGACATAAGTATCGGGTGCGGCATTGGCCTGCAAGCTGCCTTGTTGCAGCAGGTTGCGGCTCGCTGCGTATGGAGTGGTGACTGCAGCCTGTGGTTGCTTGGCGCAGCGGAGGGCCTCGGCGACGCCCAAAAAAAAGCCGGAAGGCTTTGGACCTTGCCGGCTTCGGGTGTGGTACCACCAGCAGGAATCGAACCTGCATCTAGCGCTTAGGAGGCGCTCGTTCTATCCATTGAACTATGGCGGCACAAGACCAGCGATTGTAAGGGGCGCGCACTCTGGCACCCGCGTGAGCACCCCTGGCGGATCGTGGTTCAGTCGAACTCACGCAGGAAGATGAGGTCGACCGCGTTTTCCTCGCCGGCCCGGGCACGCAGACTCAGCCAGCGCGAGAGCTCGTAGAACACGGAGACGGTACCCAGCGTGCTGAGCAGGCCGCGCTCGTAGTTCAGATACAAGCGGTTGGAAAAGCGTTTGCCCAGGCTCAGCGCATCGCCATTCTCACCGCCCCGATCGACCAGCTCCAGCTGGTCGAGCCCCAAAAATCCGGCCAGCCGGCTACCCACGCCTTCACCGTCGCCGGCCAGCAGGGCCAGCGCCGCCTGCTGCAACACGGCCGCCTCGGCGCCGGCACCGGTGGCTGGACGACCCAGCACCAGCCAGGCCAGTTTTTCGCTGTCGGGCATGTCGGGGTCGGCGAACAGCCGGACCTGCGGACGCTGGGCCGTGCCCAGGATCTGCACCCCGACACGCTGCTGGCGCAGGTTGGGCCGGATGGCCACAATGTCCAACCCCGGATCGTCGTAGGGGCCGACAAAGCGCAGCACGCCCGACTCGATGCTCAGTTGCTGACCGTAGGCACGGTAGGTGCCATCCTGGGTTCGTACCTCGCCCAGTACGCGCAGGGAAGGCAGGGCAGGCGTGCTGCGCACGGTGAGCTGGCCTCCCAGCCGGGTCGACAGACCCTGCCCGCGCACCTCGAAGCGGGGTCCGAGGTCGATATCCACACTGACGCTGGCTTGCACCCGTGCCCCGTTGCCGGGGGGAGGCGGGGTGCCGCGTCCACGGACCACCACGTCCGGGCCGAGGCTGGGGGTGAGTTCGTCCGGCAACAGGAACAGGGCACTGTCGGCGGCCAGGCGACCGCGGATGTCGAGCAGCGCGCCTTGCAGGCGGGCCTGCAACTGGCCAGACAGTGTCAGGCGCCGGTCCGGTCGGTTGGAGACCCGCAACTGCCGGGCCGTGGCCTGCAGCTCGATCAGGGGTTCGAGCCGTGACTGGCCATCGCGCTGCACGGTTCGCCACTCGGCCTGGCCACTGGCTTCGAGCACGCCTCCTTCGCCGGCATGGCCTGGTCCGTTCAAAACGAGCCGCTCGACCCGTAGGCGATCACCGTCCAGGGTGGCGCGCAGACTGCCTTCGGTGAAGGCGATGCCTTCGACCACCGAGCGCACCGCCAGTTGGTCGGCACGCAACTGGCCGCGCCACTGGGGTTGCTGGCGGTCACCGCCAATCTCGGCTTCGGCTTCCAGTGTGCCCTGCACCCGCCAGCCGGGCGGGGCCAGTGCTGACCAGACACCCACCTCGGGCAGGCGCGCGCGCAGCTGACCGCTCAGGGGCGCTCGCTCGGCCCAGTGCCAGGCCGGCTGAGCCGCGTCGGGCGGCGACAGTTCGGTGCGCAGGCGCGCGTCGACTTCTCCCAGGCGTTCGGTGTCCCACAGCAGTTGCGCCTGAACAGCCCGTCCCTCAGTCGAGATGGCCAGGCGCGCCGTGCGCACGCCAGCGCTCACCGAGTCCGGCAGGCTGCCCGCCGCAGCGGGCAGCCCGTCGGTCCGGATGCTCAGATCGCCGCGCTCGCGCTCCAGTTGCAGTTGCACCTGCGGCAGAGACTGTGATCCATGGGGCAATTGCAGGTCCCACTGTCCGCGCAGCACCAGGTCAGAGCGGATACCAGCTTGCGCCAGTGGGCCTTGCGCCTGATCCGGGGACGTCTTCAGCAGGTCCACCCAGGCCACAGGCAGGTCATCGATGCGTCCCCGGGTCGAGAGCGCACCGCGATCCCAGTCCAGTTGCTCCCAGCCCAGGCGAACCGTGCCCGGGTCGGGCCGATCCTGGAGACCTGCCTGCGGTTTCAGGCGCAACTGCACCGGCCCCGTGGAGACACGCACCCCGTCGTCGCGCTGCTGCCAACTGATCACGAGTGGCTGGCTGCTGTCCAGCTGCCAGGCGATGGGCGACTGTTTTGGGCTTTCGGCCCGCAGGGCCAGGGAGTCGACCTGCCATTGGCCCGACGAGGGCGGGGCCTGTAGCAGCGGGGCGCCTGCGGTCCAGGTGGAGTTCAGCGCACCTGTCGTGTTCAGGGTCAGCAGGCCCGGCTCGCCCTGTGCCCGGGTCTGCACTTCGAACGCCAGGGCGGTGGGGGGGCCCGTGAGCTTCAGGCGGGTGTCCTCGATCTGCCAGGCGGGGGTGTGGGTGTCAATTCGCACCTGCAGTCGGGGCACCTGGAGGCTGGCCTCGATCGTCAAGTCCTCTGGGGTGCTGCTGGTCGATGTGGGCGCCACCGGGTAGCCCAGCGCTGCGAGGCCACCCCGCCAGCCCAGATTCAGGCTGCCCTGACCCTGCACATCCAGCCCGTCCAGTCCTGCCAGGGCTTCGGCCAGTGGAGGTCCGATCCAGGGCGCCATGTGCAGTGAGCGCAGCCAGGCCAGACTGGCGTCGGCGTCTGCCAGGTTCAGCAGGGCTTCTCCCTTGCCCTTGGCGGCGTCGGCCAGACCCGACCAACTGGCGGACCAGCCCGGTGCCTGCGCCTTCAATTCACCTTCCAGTGCATGGGTCGACAGATCCAGCCGAGCCTGGCCATCGAGCCGCAAGCCCAGGGCCCGCAACATCAGTTGCTCCAGCTGCAATTGACCCTGCGCTGGCATGGCCAGGGACGCTTGCCAGCGACCTTGCAGGGTGAGTTCGTCCAGCGGCAGAGCCTGCGCTGCGCGGCGCTGTGCCGAGGGGGCCGTGTTGCGTAACCGACCGTTGAAATCGGTGGCCCATGCCTCGGTACCGGTGTTAGCCGTCCGGGCCTGAATCTCCCCGTCCAGCTGGCCGGGCGCCAGGCCGCTCCAAAGCCGGGCAGGGTCGATGCGCTCGACCTGCACCTCACCGGACCAGGGGCCTTGCCAGATCGCGCTGTTCTCCGTCGAAAGACTGGCATTGCCATGCAGGCGGCCCGCGCCCACCCGGGCTTCGAAGGTGGACAGGTTCCAGCGCGAGGCCTCCTGGGTCAGCTTCAGTTGAAGCTGATCGAAGGGCAAGCCTTCGCGGTCCAGTGGTGCTGGCCGGCCGTTCTGCATGGCCATGCGAGCCTCCCAGCCATGATCGCGCGGACTGGCCTGGGCCTCGCCCGAAAGCGCGGTGCGCGGTGCATCCGGCCACAGGCCGGCCAGGTTCAGCTCGTGAACACGGGCATCGAGGTGCTCCAGCATCTGGCGGGTGTCCCAGGGCCGGATGCGGGCCCGGGCGTCCAGGGCGGGCGGCTGATCGGTCGGTGCGTCGGCCTGGCTCAGCGCCAGATGCAGGTCAATGACGGCGTCGCTGCCGGCCAGTCCTCCCTGGGCCTGCAGCTGCGCATCGAGCACCTGGAGTAGACCGTCCGGCACGTCCACCTGCACCCGGCCCGAAGCGTTGAGCCGCAAGGGCATGGGCGCCTGGGCACCCAGCAGCAGGTCGCCCTGGTACACACCCGCGGCCCAGCGCAGATGGTCCAGGCGCAGGCGGTGGGCCTGTGAGGCGCCCAGATCGTCCGGGGCAGCACCGTAGCCATAGACGCCACGCATGTCCTCCAGTCGCAGCTCGTCATCGCCCTGGATCACCAGCTGGTCCACCGACCAGGGCAGATTCAGCAACAGCGGCAGTTCAAGGCTGACTGGCGACTCGTCGCCGGAGGGGGGGCGGTCATCGCGGATCTCCAGGCGTTCGATGTGCAGGCCATCGATGTCGAGCCGGCGCCGGGTCAGCGCGCCCAGCACCTGCTCGTCGGTCCAGCTCAGCCGCACCCCATGGGCCCACACACTCAGGCCATCTTGCTCCCAGCGCAGCAATCCGATGCGTCCGCCGCGGCGCAGGCTGCCGTCCGCACCCTGGACCTCCAGGCGGCCGACTTCCGGTGGCTGGTCTTGCAGCCAGGACTGGGCCCACGCCAGCGACTGGGCCAGCGACGATGCGCTGCCCGCCCACACCCAGGCCGCCAGCAGCACCGACAGGCCCATGGCGAGCAGGGCGGCCGGCAGCCACAGCAGCATCCACCAGCCGACGCGAGGGCGTCGCTGGGCCGGCGTCCTGGGTGTGTCCTGTTCCTGGCTCATGGCTTCAAAACGCAAAGCCCACACTCAGGTGCAGCCGCCAGGACCGGGTGGCCAGCCCGTAGGCCAGATCCAGCTGCAAGGGCCCCACCGGGCTGTTGTAGCGCACCCCGCTGCCCACACCCCATTGCGCGCGCAGGTCCTGCTGGCGGTCGGCCACGGCGCCACCATCGACGAACAGCACATGCTCCCACGGGGTGCGGCGCCCGCCGCGCCAGATGGGGCGCTGCCACTCCACGCTGCCCACGGCCAGGTAGCGACCCGGTAACACGCTGCCATCGCCCTGGTCCACGCCAATGTCGCGCAGGCCATAGCCGCGAACCGTGGCGTCGCCGCCGGTCAGGAAAAGCTGGGTGTCCGGCAGGGCGGTCTCGCGACGGGCGATCACCGCGCCTCCTTCCAGGCGCAGCGCCAGGCGGCCAAGGCGCCCCTGCTCGACCGCTTCGATCAGGCTTCGGGCCTGCCCCAGCTCGGGCTGAAGCATGGGCAAGGCCCCACCCAGCGGCCAGTAGGTCAGCCAGCGTGCCTGGGCCCTGGCAAACGGTTGTGGTGCGCCTTCCAGGGTCGCACCCAGACCCAGCTCCAGCGCCAGACCCTGGCCGCCCTCGGGGAACACCGGGTTGTCGAACTGCCGCCAGGTCCAGGCCTGGTTGACGCTCAGGGCCGAGCGGCTGCGCGCGCGGATCAGGGTGCGTTGCGCGGTGTTCTCGGTGCGGGCCCGATCGAACTGCAGATATTGGCTCTGGTCGCGAACATCCTCCTCCTGCAGTCGGCCCCAGCGCAGGCGCTGACTCGTGGTGGTGTTGAAGCCGTCGATCTGTTCGGCCCAGCGGGCGCTGGCACCCCAGCGCCAGGCGTTCTCGTCCGGAGATCCTGTCCAGACCGTCTGTGCCAGTCTGTCGTTGCGTTCGAGTTGAACGCGGTTGTCGACGCGCCAGCCAATACCGGGCACTTGCCGATGGCGGTACTCCAGTGACAGGCGTGGGCCGTTGTCGGTGCTGCCACCCAGGCCCACCTGCAGCCGCTGGCGTGGACGCTCCCGCAGCTGAACGCGCACCGGCAGGTCGGCCTCGTCGCTTGCGGGCTCCACCGTCACCAGCACCGACTCATAACGGTCGCTGGCGGCGATGCGGGACTGGGCAGCCTGCAGGCGCTCCAGGCTGTATTCCGCGCCTGCCTCTATGCCGGACAGACGCGCCAGTTGCTGTGCCTTGGACACGTCGTATCGCTCGGCGCCCATGATCTCCAGCTCTCCCAGGCGCCTCAGCGGCCCGGAGTCGAGCTCCATGTAGAGGTGCGCCTGCCGCGTGTCGGCATCGATATCGGCCAGGCTGTTGAGCAAGCGTCCGCTCGGGTAGCGCAGGCCGGTCAGCAGCCGCAAGGCGCGGGTCTTGGCCTGCTCCCAGTCGGCCTGGGTGAAACGTTCACCCACCGGCAGGGCGACCTCGCGTTCGATCGCCTGGCGTTGTTCGGCAGCGGCCGGGTTGCTGGATATGTCGCCGCGAAAGAAGACGCGCGCACTGGCCACCTGAGTCACCGGTCCCGGGTCGATCGCGACGCGGACGGTCCCCAGAGGCGCCTGACCTGTGCCATCACGCGCCGTCACGACAATGTCGATATCTGGTGAGAAATGCCCCAGCGTGCCCAGCAGTCCGCGCAAGTTCTCGGGCGTGCGGGCCAGCAGGCGATCCAGCTCGGCCGCATCCAGATCTTCCAGCAAGCGAAAGCGTTGCAGATCCATGTGGCGCAGCAGGAAGCGGCGGATCTCGTCGGGCGCCTGCAGGTCAATCTCGAAGCGCGCCCGTTCAGCTGGCGCGGTTTCACCCTTGACGGGCGAATCAGGAGGTATCTGGGAAGATGCCTGTGTTGGCGTGCTGAGTTCGGGCGGCAGGTCACCCAGGGTGCCAGCGTGGACCGGCAACGACCACAGCGTGACCAGCCCCGCCAGACAAGTGGCTGTAGACAGAATAGCGGAAACAGCAGACCGGACCCCGGGGGCCGGCCCCGGGCAGGTCGGGTGCATGGGAACTATTTGGACAGCATTCGCATGGCATCCTCCAGGCCCTTGAGCGTCAGCGGGAACATGCGCTGGCCCATGAGCTGCTGGATGATGCTGATGCTTTGTCGATACTGCCATACCCCTTGAGGTTCCGGGTTGATCCAGGCAAATTTCGGGTAAGCGTGTGTCAAGCGTTGCAGCCACTCGGCACCGGCTTCCTCGTTGTTGTACTCCACGCTGCCACCGGGCTGCAGGATTTCATACGGGCTCATGGTGGCGTCGCCCACGAACACCAGCTTGTAGTCCTTGTTGTACTTGCGGATGATGTCCCAGGTCGGGAACTTTTCGGCAAAGCGGCGGCGGTTGTTCTTCCAGACGAAGTCGTAGACGCAATTGTGGAAGTAATAGAACTCCAGGTGCTTGAACTCGCTCTTGACAGCGGAGAACAGCTCCTCCACCCGGGCGATGTGCTCGTCCATGGTGCCGCCCACGTCCATCAGCAGCAGCACCTTCACGTTGTTGTGCCGCTCCGGAATCATCTTGATGTCCAGCCAGCCCGCGTTGGCTGCGGTGGCGCGGATGGTGTCGGGCAGGTCCAGTTCCAGCTCGTGTCCCTCGCGCGCGAACTTGCGCAGGCGCCGCAGCGCGACCTTGATGTTGCGCGTGCCCAGCTCGAGGTTGTCGTCGTAGTCGCGGTAGGCCCGCTGGTCCCAGACCTTGACGGCCGATTTGTTGGCGCCTTTGCCGCCAATCCGGATGCCCTGCGGGTTTTGACCACCATGTCCGAAGGGTGAGGTTCCTCCCGTACCGATCCACTTGCTGCCGCCCTCGTGACGCTCCTTCTGCTCTTCCAGGCGTTTTTTCAGCGTCTCCATCAGCTCGTCCCAGTCCATCTTGGGCGCGTTGGCCTTCTGCTCCTCGGACAGGATGCGCTCCATCTCCTGGCGCAGCCAATCGGCCGGGATCGGCTTGCTGAAGTCAGCGATCATCTCCACGCCCTTGAAGTAGGCGGCAAAGGCGCGGTCGAACTTGTCGAAATGGCGCTCGTCCTTGACCAGTGCGGTGCGCGCCAGGTAGTAGAAGTCGTCCATGCTGCACGCGTCCGGGTTGGTGGGTCCCACCACGTCGGCCTTGAGGGCCTCCAGCAGCATGAGGTACTCCTTGACCGAGACCGGCAGCTTGGCCGCGCGCAGGGTGTAGAAGAAGTCGATCAGCATGGGCTTGCCTCCTGATCAGGTGGACCGTGGGCGGACCAGCTGGTGCCTAAGGTGTGCCTTCACCATCGGCCATTCGTGGGCCAGGATGCTGTAGACGCAGGTATCCCGCAGCGAGCCCTCGGCATCCGGGTGGCGCACGATCTGGTGGCTGCGCAGAATGCCGTCCAACCGGGCGCCCAGACGCTCGATGCCCCGACGGCTCTGGTGGTTCATGAAGTGGGTCCGGAACTCCACCGCAATGCAATCCAGTGACTCGAAAGCATGGGTCAGCAGGGCCAGCTTGCACTCGGTGTTCAGCGCCGTTCTCTGCACTGCCCTCCGGTACCAGGTCGAGCCGATCTCGACCCGGCGGTTGGCCGCATCGATGTTCATGTAGGTCGTCATGCCAACGGCCTTGCCTGCGGCATCCAGGATCGCAAACGGCAGCATGCTGCCCTGTGTATGCAGGTCCAGCCGGCGCGCGATCTCGGCCCGCATGCCTTCAGGCGACGGGATGGCGGTGTACCAGAGCTTCCAGAGTTCGCCGTCCCGGGTGGCCTCGCACAGCTCGTCGTGGTGGGACGGCGCCAGGGGGACCAGGCTGCCATGCTGGCCCGGCAGGCTCACCCGGGGCAGGGGCGATGGCAGTGGGGTCATCGCCACCAGGCCGGACATCACCGGTTCCTCTGGTTCATGAACACCAGCTTCTCGAACAAAGTGGTGTCCTGCTCGTTTTTCAGCAACGCGCCCACCAGCGGCGGGATCGACACCTTGTTGTCGGCGTTCTGCAGGGCCTCCAGCGGAATGTCCTCGGCCATCAGCAGCTTGAGCCAGTCGATCAGTTCGGACGTCGACGGCTTCTTCTTCAGACCCGGCAGGTTGCGCACGTCGTAGAAGGTCTTCATGGCCACCGTCAGCAGCTCCGACTTGAGGCCTGGGAAATGCACGTCCACGATCTGCTTCATCGTGTCCGCGTCCGGGAACTTGATGTAGTGGAAGAAGCAGCGGCGCAAAAAGGCGTCCGGCAACTCCTTCTCGTTGTTCGAGGTGATGAACACCAGCGGGCGGTGTCTGGCCTTGATCAGCTCGCGCGTCTCGTAGCAGTAGAACTCCATGCGGTCGAGTTCGCGCAGCAGGTCGTTCGGAAACTCGATGTCGGCCTTGTCGATCTCGTCGATCAGCAAGGCCACCGGCCGGTCAGCGGTGAAGGCCTGCCAGAGCACGCCCTGCACGATGTAGTTGCGGATGTCCTTGACTCGCTCGGCGCTGTCGCTGGTGTTGAGCTGGCTGTCCCGCAGGCGGCTGACCGCGTCATACTCGTACAGGCCTTGCTGGGCCTTGGTGGTGGACTTGATGTGCCACTGCAGCAGCGGCATGTCCAGCGCCTGTGCCACTTCTTCGGCCAGCATGGTCTTGCCGGTGCCGGGTTCGCCCTTGACCAGCAGCGGGCGTTTGAGGGTGATGGCCGCATTGACGGCCAGCATCAGGTCCTGCGTGGCGACGTAGTTCTCGGAGCCTTGGAATTTCATGCGGTGTTCTGCCTTCAGGGAGCGGGCCGGAGGATGCAGCCTAGGGTATTCAATAAGCCGGCGCTGATAACCGAGTCTATATAATCGTCCGTTGATTTTTATCAATCGTCCTCTTCATTGTGCTTGCAAAATGAATCAAACGTTGTCCACGATCGTCCGTACCGTTGTCGCCGCCGCGACGCTTTCCGCCGCGGCAGTGGCTGCCCACGCCCAGGGCAATGTTGAAGCAGGCAAGCAACGGGCCGAGATGTGCATCGGCTGTCACGGTATTCCCGGGTACCAGAACAGCTTCCCGGAAGTGCACAAGGTGCCCAAAATTTCCGGTCAGTCGGCCCAGTACATCGTGGCGGCCCTCAACGCCTACAAGAAAGGTGACCGCAAGCACCCGACCATGCGCGGCATCGCCAGCGCGCTCAGCGAAGAGGAAATGGCCGACCTGGCCGCGTTCTACGCCTCACACGCCAACACCAAGGCGCCCGAAACCCCGCGTGGCGCCAGCGTCGAAGTGGCCGCCTTGCTCGAGCGTGGCGCCTGCGCTTCCTGCCATGGGGCCAACTTCAGCACCCCCATCGATCCCAGCTACCCCAAGATCGGCGGTCAGCATGCCGACTACCTGTTCGTCGCTCTGCGTGCCTACACCGTGGACGGCAACAACGTCGTCGGACGCAACAACGCCATCATGAGCGGCATCTCCCGCCAGTTCTCCCCGGCCGAAATGCGCCAGATGGCCCGCTACCTGTCGACGGTGGAAGGCGAGTTGCGTACCGTGCCTCAGTCGCGGTTCAGGTAACTCCCCCTTGCGCCGCTGACGCGGCTTCCCCCCTCTCTGGCGCGCCGCAGGGCGGCGCCTGGAGGGGGCACGGCACCTGTGGCCCGGCTGAGCCGGTTCCACGGTGCCCCTGACGAAGGCACGTGGTTCGCTGCGTGCCTTTTCTTTTGTGGATGCTCAGTCCTTGGTGGCCCGCTGGCGCACGGCTTCGATGTAGGCCTGTCCGTCGGGCGGGCGGCCGGCGCGCTGGCTTTCCCAGATCATCTGCCCCAGGCACTCCATGACCTCGTGGTGGGCTGCATGCAGGTCCCCGCGCCGTGCTGCCAGCAATTCGACCGCCTGGCGTATGCCTGGGGGCTGGTCAATGCTGCACTGCTCGCTGATCGACAGGTGCATCGACAGGTGCAGGAACGGGTTCTCGCCCGAGCTGTTCTGCTCGCCCATACGCGCCAGGGCGGCATCGACATCGCCAAAGTCCGCATGGTGTTCGGGATGCTCGGTCATCCACTGGGCCGCCAGCGTCTCGATGGCTTCCATGGGTTGCCCCTGGCGCTGCTTCGCAAACACACCACAGAAGAATCGCCGGACATCGGCCTGAGACGGGCTGAACATAAATGCATTATCCTGCATGTTTTGGACGGCGTCCCGGCCGTTCAGTGCAAGCGCCTGCCGGTGCACCCAGTTCCCACCCACAACGGAGACCCTTCATGACCCAAGCCTTCATCTGCGATGCCATCCGCACGCCCATCGGCCGCTACGGCGGCGCGCTGTCCTCGGTCCGCACCGACGACCTGGGCGCCGTGCCCCTGAAGGCCCTGATGGCGCGCAACCCGGGTGTCGACTGGGCCGCCGTGACCGACGTCATCTACGGCTGCGCCAACCAGGCCGGTGAGGACAACCGCAACGTGGCCCACATGAGCAGCCTGCTGGCCGGCCTGCCGCACGAGGTACCCGGCGCCACCATCAACCGCCTGTGCGGCTCGGGCCTGGACGCCGTGGGCACGGCCGCGCGCGCCATCAAGGCCGGTGAAGCCACGCTGATGATCGCCGGTGGCGTCGAGAGCATGAGCCGTGCGCCGTTTGTCATGCCCAAGGCCGAGAGTGCTTTCTCCCGTGCCAATGCGGTCTACGACACCACCATCGGCTGGCGCTTCATCAACAAACTCATGAAGGAGAAGTACGGCGTCGACTCCATGCCCGAGACGGCCGAGAACGTGGCGGTGGACTACAGGATCGAGCGCGAGGCCCAGGACCGCATGGCCATGGCCAGCCAGCTCAAGGCGGTGGCCGCCATCAGGGCAGGGCACCTGGCGCGCGAGATCTGCCCGGTCACCATTGCGCAGAAGAAGGGCGATCCGGTCATTGTCGACACCGACGAGCATCCGCGCGAAACCAGTCTGGAAGCTCTGGCCAGACTCAAAGGCGTGGTCCGCCCGGACGGTTCGGTGACGGCCGGCAACGCCAGCGGCGTGAACGACGGTGCCTGCGCCCTGCTGCTGGCCGACGAGGCCACGGCCGCCAGGCACGGCCTGGCGCCCAAGGCCCGCATCGTCGGCATGGCCACCGCCGGTGTCCCGCCGCGTGTGATGGGCATTGGCCCGGCACCGGCCACCGAGAAGGTGCTGGCGCTCACCGGTCTGAAGCTCGAGCAGATCGACGTGATCGAACTCAACGAAGCCTTTGCCGCTCAGGGCCTGGCCGTGCTGCGCATGCTGGGCCTGAAGGACGACGACGAACGCGTCAACGCCTGGGGCGGCGCCATCGCTCTGGGCCACCCGCTGGGCGCCAGCGGCGCGCGCCTGGCCACCACGGCGGTCAACCGCCTGCACGCCACCGGCGGACGCTATGCGCTGTGCACCATGTGCATCGGTGTCGGGCAGGGCATCGCCCTGATCGTGGAACGGGTCTGAACCGCGA
The DNA here is from genome assembly GCA_030604135.1 of Burkholderiales bacterium. Taxonomy (GTDB): domain Bacteria; phylum Pseudomonadota; class Gammaproteobacteria; order Burkholderiales; family Burkholderiaceae_C; genus Hydrogenophaga. The sequence continues at coordinate 18,757 of JAUVWL010000038.1, forward strand.
AGCGGCGGACCGTGGGGGCGACAACGACCGCAGCGCAGGGCCGCCCCAAGCAAGGTCAGCCCCCTCGGGGGGCAGCGACCCGCGCAGCGGCGGAGCGTGGGGGCGACAA
>JAUVWL010000003.1 GCA_030604135.1 Burkholderiales bacterium
CGGTTCCACTTCACGTCGGACAGCATGCTCACACCCGCGGCGGTCACCATGCCGAACATGATGATCACACCGCCGCCGAGCACCGTGATGGGCATGCTGGCCACCACCGCACCGAACTTGGGCACCAGTCCGCACAGGATGAGGAAGATGGCACCCAGCGTGACCACATGGCGGCTCATCACGCCGGTCATGGACACGAGCCCGACGTTCTGGCTGAAGCTGGTGTTGGGCAGCCCACCGAACAGACCCGCGACCGAGGTACCCAGGCCGTCCGCAAAGGTGGCACCGGAGATTTCCTTGTCGGTGGCCTGGCGACCGGCGCCACCTTTGGTGATGCCCGAGACATCACCGACGGTCTCGATGGCCGACACCACGGCCATGAAACACATGCCAATGATGATGGCCCAGTTGATCTCCCATCCGAACTTGAAAGGTTCGGGCAGTGTGAACCAGGCGGCGTTGCCCACGGCGGTGAAACTGACTTTGCCCAGCAGCATGGCGTACAGATAGCCCGCCACCAGGCCCAGCAGCACCGCCGCGACCGACAGCATGCCGCGGGCAAAGAATTTGAGCAGCAGGGTGACCACGATCACCACCAGGGCGATGGACCAGTTCTCCAGGCTGCCGAACTCCGGCTTGCCCTTGAGTGGCACACCACCGGCCGCGTACTCGATGCCCACCTTGATCAGGGCCAGTCCGATCATCAGCACGATCAGGCCGGTGACCAGCGGCGGCAGTGCGTGCCGGATGCGGCCGATGAAAAAGCCGATGAAAAAATGGAACACGCCGCCAATGACCACGCCCGTCATGAGTCCGGCCATGCCGGCCACGCCGGCGCCAGCCACGGCAGGGATCATGATCGGAATGAAGGCGAAACTGGTGCCCTGCACGATCGGCAGTCGGGCGCCCACTGGACCGAATCCGACGGTCTGCAGCAGCGTGGCCACCCCCGCCAGCAGCATCGACATCTGGATCATGTAGATCATGTTCGGGAAGTCGGGCGAGTTCGATCCGAAGCCGAAACCCGCTGCACCCGCCACGATGATGGCCGGCGTCACGTTGCTCACGAACATGGCCAGCACGTGCTGGATGCCCAGCGGAATCGCCTTGGCCAGGGAAGGGGTGTAGTCCGGGTCGCGCAGCTGCTCCGGGGTGCCCAGTGTGTGGTCCGCCATGTGTTGCTCCAGTCGTGATCGTGCGCGTGGGCACCGAAGTGGGTACAGATTTTGTACACAACTCAGTATACGAATGACCCCGGGGTCTGCCAATCCGCCCCGGGGGCGCGGGATGGCGCCACCCGACCCTTCCGTGGCCAAAAAGTGCTTATGCATCAGCCACTTGTAGGTCATTTGCGGAGTTGGCCAGAGATGGGGGGCTAGGGTATATCCCAGTGTGCCGGGCCGTCCATGTGCTCAAAGGCAGGCATGATCCATGCCATGTGGGCCTTGGTCCGGCGCATATCTTGCATCGGATATCGGGTGTGTGGACGTCCGGACGGGCCGCTCACGAGGGCCCAGGCCAAAGAGGCGGCCGGTCACCGGTTCAACACTGTTGTTTGCAAAAAGTGTATACACTTCAAACTTGGTCGCAGCGGCGCACGGCGTGTACAGCACGCCCTGGGCGCGGCCCTCAGCCGGATCAGAGCGCCCGCAGTGGTGGTCCGGCACGTTCGACGGTGTTGCCGTCCACCTGAGGTGCCATGGAAACCTACCTGCTTGATTGGGCCAACCTGCTGTTGCGCTGGCTGCATGTCATCGTGGCCATTGCCTGGATCGGTTCCTCTTTCTACTTCGTCTTTCTGGACAGCAGCCTCACACCGCCCCAGGACGAACAGCTGAAAAAAGACGGCGTCAGCGGTGAACTCTGGGCCGTGCACGGTGGTGGCTTCTACCACCCGGTCAAGTTCAACGTTTCGCCGCCCAAACTGCCCGAGCATCTGCACTGGTTCTACTGGGAAAGCTACTCCACCTGGCTCTCGGGCTTTGCGCTGTTCCTGGTGTCCTACCTCTGGAGCCCAAGTGTCTACCTGATCGATCCGAATGTGATGGACTGGAGCCCGGCGGCCGCCATCGCCACCGCCTTGGCCTTCCTCGTGGTGTTCTGGCTGGCCTACGACGCCATTTGCCGTACCCTGGGGCAGAGCGAGAACGGCGATACGAAAGTGGGCGTGCTGGTGCTGCTGCTGGTGTGCGTGGCCTCCTATGCCGCCACCCAGCTGTTTGCCGGACGCGCGGCCTTCCTGCTGGTGGGGGCCATGATTGCCACCGCCATGAGCGCCAACGTGTTCTTCTGGATCATCCCTGGCCAGCGCACGGTGGTGGCCGACCTCAAGGCGGGTCGGCCGATCGACCCTATCCACGGCAAACGCGGCAAGCAGCGCAGCGTGCACAACACCTATTTCACGCTGCCGGTGCTGTTCGCCATGCTCAGCAACCATTACAGCTTCACCTACAGCCACGAATACAACTGGCTGATTCTGATCGGCATGATGTTCGCCGGCGCCGCCATCCGGCAGTTCTTCGTGCTGCGGCATGGGCACAAGCTGGGGCGCAACGGCCATCCCTGGCCGTATGCCGCCGTCGGCGTGGCGGTGCTGCTGGCCCTGATGGTCTGGATGAAGCCGCCACCCGCGACGGCTGTGGCCGTTCCTGAGCAGGTCAGCCTGGCCCAGGTGCAAGACATCATGGAGCAGCGGTGCGTGATGTGCCACGGCGAGGCCTTGCAGTCCAAGAACGTGCGGGTGGACAGCCCCGATGCCCTGCGCCAGCACGCCCAGACCGTCTACCAGCAGGTGGTCGTCACCCGCCAGATGCCGATCAACAACGCCACCGGGATCACCGAGGAAGAGCGCGCCATCGTCGCGCAATGGTTCCGGCAGGGTGCGCGCCTGGACTGAACAACCCGTTGGCGTCGGGCCCGGTCTGTTTGCGATAACCTCGGGTGTTGATGACCCAAGGAGATCGCCGATGAAAACACGCGCCGCCGTGGCCTGGCAGGCAGGCCAGCCGCTGACCATCGAAACCGTGGACCTGGAAGGGCCGCGCCTGGGCGAGGTTCTTGTCGAGATCAAGGCCACCGGCATCTGCCACACCGATTACTACACGCTCTCCGGCGCAGACCCCGAAGGTCTGTTTCCGGCCATCCTGGGCCATGAGGGCGCCGGCATCGTGGTCGATGTTGGCCCGGGTGTGACCTCGCTCAAAAAGGGCGACCACGTCATCCCGCTCTACACGCCCGAATGCCGCCAGTGCAAGTTCTGCCTCAGCCGCAAGACCAACCTGTGCCAGCTCATCCGCGGCACCCAGGGCAAGGGCCTGATGCCCGACGCCACCAGCCGTTTTTCCATGGAGGGCAAACCCATCCTGCACTACATGGGCACGTCCACCTTCAGCAATTACACAGTGGTACCCGAGATCGCGCTGGCCAGGATCCGCGAAGACGCGCCCTTCGACAAGGTCTGCTACATCGGCTGCGGCGTCACCACCGGCATTGGTGCGGTGCTGTTCACCGCCCAGGTGGAGGCGGGTGCCAACGTGGTGGTGTTCGGCCTGGGTGGCATCGGCCTGAACGTGATCCAGGGCGCGCGCATGGTCGGCGCCGACAAGATCATCGGCATCGACCTCAACCCCGAGCGCGAGGCCATGGCCCGGAAGTTCGGCATGACCCACTTCCTCAACCCCAAGGACCACGAGAACATCGTCGATGCCATCGTGCAATTGACGGATGGCGGTGCCGACTACTCCTTCGAGTGCATCGGCAACACAAAGGTCATGCGCCAGGCGCTGGAGTGCACCCACAAGGGCTGGGGCCGCAGCATCATCATCGGCGTGGCGGAGGCGGGCGCCGAAATCAGCACCCGACCGTTCCAGCTGGTCACCGGTCGCAAATGGGAGGGCTCGGCCTTCGGCGGTGCCCGCGGCCGCACCGACGTGCCCAAGATCGTCGACTGGTACATGGACGGCAAGATCGACATTGACAGCCTGATCACCCACAAGCTCAGGCTCGAAGACATCAACGAAGGTTTCGCACTGATGAAGCGCGGGGAATCCATCCGTTCGGTGGTGGAGTTCTGACCATGGCCCTCGATCGTCTCGAACTGCTGTCCTCGCATGCCTGCTTTGGTGGCGAGCAGCGCTTCTACAAGCATTTCTCGGTCAACGAAATCGGCCTGCCGATGCGCTTCGGTCTCTACCTGCCGCCGCAGGCGCTGGCCGGGCAGCGCGTGCCCCTGCTGACCTACCTCGCTGGCCTGACCTGCACCGAGGAGACCTTTGCCATCAAGGCCGGCGCCCAGCGCGAAGCCGCCCGTCTCGGTCTCGCGCTGCTGTCCCCGGACACCAGCCCGCGCCACACCGGTATCGAGGGCGAAGACCACCATTGGGATTTCGGTGTGGGGGCCGGCTTCTACCTCGACGCCACCGAGCACCCGTGGGCCGGGCACTGGCAGATGGAGAGTTATCTGCTCAAGGACCTGATCCCCGGCGTGGTCGCCGAGTTCGGGCTGGACGGTGACCGCCTCGGGCTGACGGGCCATTCGATGGGGGGGCATGGAGCCCTGACGCTGGCCTTGCGCCACCCGGGTGTGTTTGGCAGCCTGTCCGCCCTGGCGCCGATCTGCGCGCCCGCCCGTTGCCCCTGGGGCCGCAAGGCCTTCCTGGGTTATCTTGGGCAGGACGAAAGCGCCTGGGGACCGCACGACGCCAGCCAGCTGATGGCCGGCGTCAAGGCGGTACCCTATCCTGGGGGCATTCTGGTCGACCAGGGTCTGGCCGACCAGTTTCTGGCCGAGCAGCTGCACCCCGAGGTGTTCGAGGCTGCCTGTGCCGACGTTGGCCAGGTCCTGACCCTGCGCCGGCACCCGGGCTACGACCATGGCTACTATTTCATTGCCAGCGTCATCGACGACCACCTGCGCCACCACGCCGCCCGGCTGGGTATGAAGGCAGCCTGACCCCTGGTCCTGCGCACAGCCGAACCGGACCTCAACTCGACATCTCATGCGCCCCAGACGTTTTGACCTGATCGCTTTCGACTGGGATGGCACCCTGTTCGATTCCACCGCCCTGATCACCCGCTGCATCCAGGCGGCGGTGGCCGATGTGGGAGGCACCGTGCCCAGCCGGGAGCAGGCCAGCTACGTGATCGGCATGGGCCTGATGCAGGCCCTCGCCCACGCTGCGCCCGATGTGCCGCCCGAACGCTATGCCCAGCTGGGTGAGCGCTACCGCCATCACTACATGGCGGCCCAACACGAGATCAGCCTGTTCGAGGGTGTTCTGCCGCTGCTGCAAGGCCTGAAGCAACGCCACCACTGGTTGACCGTCGCCACCGGCAAGAGCCGCCGTGGCCTGGACGAGGCGCTGCAGAGTGTCGAGCTGCAAGGGGTCTTCGATGGCTCACGCACCGCCGACGAAACCGCCGGCAAACCCAGCCCGCTCATGCTGCTCGAACTGATGCGCGAATTCGGGGTTGACCCCGAGCGCACACTGATGATCGGCGACACCACCCACGATCTGCAGATGGCGGTGAACGCCGGGTGTGCCAGTGTGGGCGTGAGCTACGGCGCCCACGAACCGGATGCCTTTGCCGCCCTGCAACCCTTGTACGTGGCCCACTCGGTTCGCGACCTGCACGACTGGCTGGCGGCGCACGTCTGAGCTTTCGCCCAGTCGGAGACGGCGCTGCCGAACTTCGGATACAACTGCGGCATGGACACATCCGGTGAAGACCTGCAAACCCTGTGCCGCAGCGGCGACCTGGCCGATGGCGGCCGCGCGGTGCCGTTCGATGTCGTCTATGCGGGTCAGACCTGCCGCGCCTTTGCGGTGCGCTACCGCGGTCAGGTGCACGCTTATCTGAACCGATGTACCCATGTGGCCATGGAGATGGACTGGCAGCCTGACCGTTTCTTTGACGACACGGGGCAATGGCTGTTGTGTTCCACCCATGGCGCCGTCTACCGACCGGACACCGGCGACTGCGCTGGCGGTCCCTGCCGTGGCAAGTTGTTCGGTATAGAAACCCTGGAGCGTGACGGCATCGTCTTCTGGCGGTCACAATACCATCTCAAACCCGTTGAATTCTGAGAGTCACATGAACAACGAAACCCCCGGCGCCGAGCGCCACTGGGAGCGCGAAACCCTGGAGAAACTGGTCTTTCAGACCCTCAAGGAGCAACGCTCCAGGCGGCGCTGGACGCTGTTTCTGAGGCTGTTGTGGCTGGGCTTCCTGGCGGCTGTTGCCTGGGCCATCTACCAGAGCGGTCAGTTCAGCCAGGCACCCTCGACCCCTCACACGGCCATGGTGGAGGTTCGTGGCGTGATTGCCGCTGGCGGGGAAGCCAGTGCCGACCAGGTGGTGGGTTCGCTCAGGGCCGCGTTCGAGGATAGCGGGTCCCAGGGCGTGGTCATGCTGATCAACTCGCCGGGCGGCAGCCCGGTGCAGGCGGGCATCATCAACGATGAAATCTTCCGGCTCAAGGCTTTGCATGGCAAGCCGATCTACGCCGTGGTGGGCGACACCTGTGCGTCTGCCGCGTACTACATCGCTTCCGCTGCCGACGAAATCTATGTCAACAAGGCCAGCATCGTGGGCAGCATCGGCGTGCTGATGGACGGCTTCGGTTTCACCGGCCTGATGGAAAAGCTCGGTGTCGAGCGGCGCCTCATGGCGGCCGGCGAGAACAAAGCCTTCCTCGACCCCTTCAGCCCACAGGATGCCGAACAGCGCGCCTACATCCAGGGCATGCTCGATGAGATCCACCGCCAGTTCATCGACGTCGTCAGGAAGGGCCGGGGCGACCGCCTCAAGGAGGATGCCGGTACGTTCTCTGGGCTGATCTGGAGTGGACAGCAGGCGGTGACCATCGGCCTGGCCGATGGCTTGGGCACACTGGAGAGTGTGGCCCGCGAACGGATCCAGGCCGAAGACATCATCGACTACACCCAGCGCGACAATTTCGGTTTGCGCCTGGTCCGGCGCCTCGGTGCCAGCATCGGTGAAGGGATCTTCAACGCGGCCACGACCGCTGGCTTCCAGTTGCGCTGACCGATTCCCTCTCAGGCGCTGCGGTAGCCCTGGGGATTGAGGTTCTGCCAACGCCAGGCGTCGGCGCACATGTCTTCCAGCCCGAAGCGGGCCTTCCAGCCCAGCAGGGTCCGGGCCAGTGTCGGGTCGGCCCAGCATTGCGCCACATCACCGGCGCGTCGCGGTGCTATCCGGTAGGGCACGGCCCGACCGCTGACCTGTTCGAAGGCGCGCACCACCTCCAGCACGCTGTGGCCTCTGCCGGTACCCAGATTGACCGTGAACCCCTGTGACCCTTGCAAAAGGGTACGGACCGCAGCCACATGCCCGGAGGCCAGATCCATGACATGGATGTAGTCCCGCACGCCAGTGCCATCGGGCGTGGGGTAGTCGTTGCCGTACACGTTGAGGAAAGGCCTGCGCCCGACTGCCACCTGTGTGACGAAGGGCATCAGGTTGTTGGGCATGCCATCCGGGTCTTCTCCCATGCGACCGCTCGGGTGGGCGCCCACCGGGTTGAAATAGCGCAAAACACCCACCCGCCAGGTCGGGTCGGCCTTGCACTGGGCGGTCAGCATGTCTTCGATCACCAGTTTGGTGTGGCCGTAGGGGTTGGTGTGGCTGCGCGGAAAATCTTCCGTGATCGGCACCGTGGCCGGATCGCCGTAGACGGTGGCGCTGCTGGAAAAAACCAGGGCCGGCGTGCGGTCTCCGCCGCCTGTGGCTGTGGCCTGCACCATGGCGCGCATCAGGCTGACGGCCCCACCCACGTTGTTGTGAAAGTACTTCAATGGCTGGGCCACACTCTCTCCCACCGCTTTGTCGCCAGCGAAATGCACCACCGCGACCGGGTGGTGGCGTTGCAGTACCTGCCTGAGCCAGTCGGTGTCGAGCACGTCACCCTGCTCCAGCAGCATGGACCGTCCACTGACCTCGGTCAGTCGCTCCATCACAGTCGGGTGGCTGTTGGAGAAGTTGTCCAGCACCACCGGCTCGAATCCTTCGGCGGCCAGCGCGATGGCGGTGTGGCTGCCGATGTAGCCGGCGCCGCCGGTCAGCAGGATCTTCATGGGGGCTCCAGCAGGAAGCGTTGATCGTGGCGTTGATCTTAGCCTTCCCCCAACGAGGTGGCCCGGACCGGGCACCGTATCATTCCCCAACCGTTCCACACCTCAGCATCCACGCATGTCGATTCGCAAAGCCGTTTTCCCGGTCGGGGGCCTTGGCACCCGTTTTCTTCCCGCCACCAAGGCCATTCCCAAGGAAATGCTGCCTGTGGTGGACAAGCCGCTGATCCAGTACGCGGTCGAAGAGGCCTATGCCGCTGGCATACGCGAGATGATCTTTGTCACCGGTCGGCACAAGCGGGCCATCGAAGACCATTTCGACACCGCCTACGAGCTCGAGTCCGAGCTGGAAGCGGCGCACAAGCGCGACCTGTTGAAACTGGTGTACGCCATCAAGCCAGACGACATGGACTGTGTTTATGTGCGCCAGCCACGTGCCCTGGGGCTGGGGCATGCGGTCCTGTGTGCCGAGCGTCTGGTGGGTGATGAAGCCTTTGCCGTGCTGCTGGCCGACGACCTCATGCTGGGGCGCGAACAGGCACAGGGCGGACCGAGCGTCTTGCAGCAGATGGTCCAGGCTTACAACGACCATCCTGGCACCATTCTGGCCGTTCAGGACGTGCCCAGAGCCGAAACCCGACGCTACGGCGTTGTTGATGTCCGGGGTGTTCAGGCTCACGTGGCCGAGGTCTTCGGCATGGTCGAAAAGCCCTTGCCACAGAACGCCCCTTCAACCCTGGCCGTGGCCGGGCGCTACATCCTCACGCCCGGGGTGTTCGAGAGTGTGCGTGTCCAGCCCCGTGGAAGCGGTGGTGAAATCCAGCTGACCGACGGCATCGCTGCCTTGATCGGTACCGAGAAGGTGTATGCCTATCGCTACGATGGCCGGCGCTACGACTGCGGTAGCAAGGAAGGTTTCCTCGAAGCGACCCTGGATCTGGCTCTGGCCAATCCGGAGCTGGGCCCGGCCGTTCGCGCGCACATCGCCAGGCTCGCGAGTTGATTCGAGCCCGATCAGGACGACCCGAACAGGAAAATCGCGGGCAGATCCAGCGGCAGGCCTGACAAGGGCTCGGAGCGGGCCCGCCATTGACGTACCGTTTCGCTGCGTGTCACTTGCTGCCCCAGGCCAAGCCCCAGGCAGACCGCCAGCCGTGTCTGCGGTTGCAGGTGTTGCAGCAGAGCCTGCAACAGGGTCGCATTGCGGTACGGTGTCTCGATCAGGATCTGCGTCTGGCCGGTCTTCATTGAAAGGCTCTCCAGTTCGCGCAGGCGGCGGGCGCGTTCGTCGCTGTCCTGTGGCACGTAGCCGGCGAAGGCGAACTGCTGGCCATTGAGCCCGCTGGCGGCCAGTGCCAGCATCAGCGACACCGGGCCCACCAGGGGCCTGACCGGCACGCCCAGCGTGTGCGCGGCCCGCACCACCGAGCTGCCCGGGTCGGCCACGGCCGGCATCCCGGCCTCACTCACCAGGCCCATGTCGTGGCCCTCCAGTGCAGGAGCCAGCAAGGCCCTGGCCTGCACATCCAGCCCGGCCGCGGACGCATGGTCCCCTTTTTTGTGGGCCAGACGGGGCAGTTCGGCAATGTGCTGTTCCTGCAGGGGTTTGGCCAGCGGTATCTCCGCTGCCACCCGCTTGAGAAAGGCGCGCGTGCTCTTGGCGTTCTCGCTGATCCAGTGGCTCAGGCCCGCCGCCACCGACAGGGTGTCATGAGGCAGCCACTGCGTCGCTCTGGACTCGGGCGCTGGCGCGCTGCCTCGCAAGCCGAAATCCAGCGGTGTGGGCACCAGGAACAGGGTGCCCGGCGTGCGGGGATGCGCCCGCTGATGGGCAGGCTCACTCATGGCAGCTTCACCCCGGCGGCGCGGATCATGCGGCAGGTGCGGATCAGAGGCAGACCCACCAGCGCGGTCGGGTCGTCGTTGTCGATGCGTTCGAGCAGGGCGATGCCCAGGCCTTCGCTCTTGGCGCTGCCAGCGCAGTCGTACGGCTGTTCGATGCGCAGGTAGCGTTCGATCTCGTCGTCCTGCAGTGAGCGAAAAACCACACGTACAGCCGCCAGGTCGACCTGTTCGAAACCGCTGTCCAGGCAGACCACGGCCAGCGCCGTCTGGAACACCACGGTACGGCCACTCATGCGGCGCAGCTGAGCCACAGCGCGATCATGGGTGCCGGGTTTGCCCAGTGGATCGCCATCCAGGTCGGCCACCTGGTCGCTGCCGATCACCACCGCCTGTGGGTGGCGGCGGGCGACGTCACAGGCCTTGGCCAGCGCCAGCCGGCGGGCCAGTGCGGCCGGCGCTTCCCCGGGTCGGGGTGTCTCATCGACGTCCGGGGCATCGACGGAGAACGCGACCTGCAGGCGCGACAGCAGTTCGCGGCGATAACGCGAGGTGGACCCGAGAATCAGTGGCCGGATGGAGGCGCCGGGGCAGGAAGCAGGTGAAGACATGGGGCTATTGTCGTTCCAGTGCAGCAACCTGAATGACCATGAACACCATGAAATCGATGGATTCGCGCTCAGAACTAGGCGCAAACCTCAGCCACAGTCTCCACCATGGCAAGGATTTGCATCGCCGCCATGGCTCATAAGGCACGGCTTTGGGTGTCGGGTGGCGGCAAACACTGCACTGGGTGGCGCCGCTTCTCTTTTACACTGCTTCCATGCCATCCAAGTCCCCACCTTCCTGGAACCCTGATCGCCTGGATGTGCGGTCCTTTGCGCGGGCCGGTGGCCATCTGGTCGCAGAGGATCCACTGGATCACTTCGAGCGGCTGGTCGCCGAGTGGCACCCGGGCGAGCCGTTGACCGGCGTATTGCGCTGGAGCGCCCGAGCTGAAATGCGCGCCGGGCCGAGCGGATCGGAGCCAGTCCCCTGGCTCCACCTGGAGGCCAGTGTGACCGTTTCGCTCACTTGTCAACGCTGTCTGGGTCCGGTTCCGGTGGCGCTGCAGGTCGATCGCTGGTTCCGGTTTGTCGCAGACGAGGCCACCGCGGAGGCAGAGGACGAGGACAGCGAAGAGGACGTGCTCGCACTCGAACCCCGTCCTTCCATCCGCGGCCTGGTCGAGGACGAGTGCCTGATGGAGCTCCCGCTGGTCCCCATGCACGGTTCCTGTCCTGCGCCGGTTCGTCTGAAAGACGAGGCCAACGAAGACACGAACCCCGAGCGCGAGAACCCTTTTGCCCAGTTGCAACGCTTGCGCCGCGGGGACTGATTTGTCGATTGCTTGGCACAGGGCTATAATGCCAGGTTTGGCGCTGACATCCATCTGCGCGGGCAAGCCAGAAGGCGGGCCCGAGACCGATCAGGGCGTCCCGATTCATACCGGGGCAGCTGCAGAGAGGTTCTGGAGGAAGGGTGGGCGCATCTTGAACACCTTTTGTCACCCACCCGATTTTCAGGAGCCGACCATGGCCGTCCAGCAAAACAAAAAGTCCCCGTCCAAGCGGGGTATGCACCGTTCGCACAACGCCCTGAACGTGCCCGGCATCGCCGTCGAGCCGACCACTGGCGAAACCCATCTGCGCCACCACATCAGCCCCAACGGTTTTTACCGTGGCCGCCAGGTGCTCAAGAACAAGTCCGAAGCCTGAGGTGACGGGCTGCCTGCGCTTGCCCGAAGCGTTATGCTCGGGGCTGCGCAGGACGCACATGCACAAGCCCGCATGTCCATGCGGGCTTTTTTCATGCCTGAAGGGGTGTGACCCCCGGGCCGCAGTCAGGACAACAACATGATCACGGTCGCTGTGGATTGCATGGGAGGAGACGTGGGGCCAACGGCCACCATGCCGGCGTGCGCCGCCTTCCTGGCCGCGCACCCTGAGGCCCAGCTTCTGCTGGTGGGTCAGCCCGAGGTGCTGGCCGGATGGCCTCGGCTGACGAACAACGTGCGGTGCACCGTGGTTCCTGCCTCCGAAGTGGTCACCATGGACGACACGGTCGAGGTCGCCCTGCGCAAGAAGAAGGACTCGTCCATGAGGGTGGCGATCACGCAGGTGCGTGATGGCGCTGCCCAGGTGGCGGTATCTTCCGGGAACACCGGTGCGCTCATGGCCATTGGTCGCTACCTGCTCAAGACACTGGAAGGCATCGAACGTCCGGCCATCGCCACCCAGATGCCCAACGCCCGCGGAAAGGCGACCACTGTGCTCGACCTCGGTGCAAACGTTGACTGCACAGCCGAGCACCTCTTGCAATTTGCCGTCATGGGTTCGGCACTGGTCGCCGCCCAGACCGGTGTCGAAGAGCCCACGGTGGGTTTGCTCAATGTGGGTGAAGAGGTCATCAAGGGCAGTGAAGTGATCAAGCAGGCGGGCGTGCTGCTGCGCAACGCCGCCAACTTGGGTGACCTGAACTTTTTCGGCAACGTCGAAGGAGACGACATTTTCAAGGGCACCACCGACATCGTGGTGTGTGACGGTTTTGTCGGCAATGTGGCCCTGAAGGCCAGCGAGGGCCTTGCCGCCATGGTGGCCGGCCTGATTCGCGAGGAGTTCTCGCGCAATCTGCCCAGCAAGCTGGCGGCCGTGATCGCATACCCGGTGCTGGCGGCGTTCAAGCGCCGGGTGGACCACCGGCGCTACAACGGTGCGGCGCTGCTGGGCTTGCGTGGCCTGGTGTTCAAGAGCCATGGGTCGGCCGACGCCTTCGCGTTCGAGCAGGCCCTCGTGCGGGCTTATGATTCGGCCCGAAACGACCTGCTTGAGAAACTGCGCGGGCGCATTGCCCATGCCAAACCCTTGTTGCTGCCCGATTCGGTTCACAGCGAGCTCGAGCGCATACCGACCCTCTGACCCATTCTTGCGCATGACCCGATATGCCCGCATCACCGGCACTGGCAGTTGTCTGCCGCCCGGACGTCTGACCAACGCCGACATGGCCACCCGACTGGCCGCGCGCGGGCTCGAGACCAGCGACGAGTGGATCATCGAGCGCACCGGCATCCGGGCGCGCCACTTTGCCGATGAGGGTGTGTATGCCAGCGATCTGGCTGTGGAAGCCGGGCGTCATGCCCTGACCGCAGCGGGAGTCTCGGCGGCTGACGTCGATCTGATCATCGTGGCCACGTCAACGCCGGACATGGTCTTTCCCTCCACGGCCACCATCGTGCAGCACAAGTTGGGCGTGGCGGGGTGTCCTGCGTTCGATGTTCAGGCGGTGTGCAGCGGCTTCATCTACGCCCTCACCGTGGCCGATGCCATGATCCGTTCCGGTGGTGTGCACCGGGCCCTGGTGATTGGCGCCGAGGTCTTCAGCCGCCTGCTCGATTTCAACGACCGCACCACCTGTGTGCTGTTCGGCGACGGTGCCGGTGCGGTGGTGCTGGAGGCCAGTGCCGAGCCCGGCATCCTGGCCACCGACATCCACGCCGATGGCAAGTACACCGATATCCTGTGTGTGCCAGGGCATGTGTCCGGTGGCGAGGTGATGGGCTCGCCGCTGCTGCGCATGGACGGGCAGGCGGTGTTCAAACTCGCCGTTGGCGTGCTCGAGCAGACGGCACGCGCATCGCTGGATAAAGCTGGTCGAACGCCGGACGACGTCGACTGGCTGATTCCCCACCAGGCCAACATCCGCATCATGCAGGGCACCGCCCGCAAGCTCAAGTTGGGTATGGACAAGGTCATCGTGACGGTTGACGAGCACGGCAACACCTCCGCCGCCTCCATCCCGCTGGCCCTCGACCACGGTGTTCGCCAGGGTCGCATCCAGCCTGGACACACGCTTTTGCTGGAGGGCGTGGGTGGCGGTTTCACCTGGGGTTCAGTGCTGCTCGACTTTTGAGCCTTGCCTCTCTTCTGGATTCTTTTATGACAAGCTTTGCATTTCTGTTCCCTGGTCAAGGTTCGCAATCCGTTGGCATGCTGGACGGCTGGGGGGACCATCCCGTCGTGGCCGAGACGCTCAAGGAGGCTTCAGATGCGCTCAACGAAGACGTGGCCCGACTCATCCACGAAGGCCCCAAGGAAGCCCTGGCACTGACGACCAACACACAACCCGTGATGCTGGTGGCCGGTGTGGCCGCCTGGCGGGTCTGGCGGGCCGAAGGAGGTGCCTTGCCTTCCGCCGTGGCTGGACATTCGCTGGGCGAGTACAGCGCGCTGGTAGCCTCTGGCGTGCTGACGCTGGCCCAGGCCGCACCCCTGGTGCGCTTTCGTGCCGCCGCCATGCAGGAAGCGGTGCCGGTCGGTACCGGTGCCATGGCAGCCATCCTGGGCATGGATGTCGAGAGGGTCAAGGCTGGCTGTGCCGAAGCCCAGGCCAGCTTTGAACCCGGCAGTGGCGAGGTGGTCGAGGCGGTGAACTTCAATGACCCGATGCAGACCGTGATCGCTGGAAGCAAGGGGGCCGTGGAAAAGGCCTGCGAGGTGCTCAAGGCCCATGGTGCCAAGCGTGCATTGCCCTTGCCAGTCTCGGCACCTTTTCATTCCAGTCTCATGAAGCCCGCTGCCGACAAGCTTCGAGATCAACTGGCGTCCACGGCTTTTGCATCGCCGCAGATTCCCGTGGTGAACAACATCGATGTGGCGGTGGAGACCGACGCCGATCGCATCCGCGATGCCCTGTACCGCCAGGCCTTCGGCCCGGTGCGCTGGGTCGAATGTGTCCAGGCCATCAAGGCGCGAGGCATTGGCACGCTGATCGAATGTGGCCCCGGCAAGGTCTTGGCCGGCATGACCAAACGGATCGATGCCGAGCTGGCCGGCGCAGCACTGTACGATCCGGCCAGCCTTGCCGAAGTCAAGACCTTGCTCGGTTGATGCCGACCCGTCTTCCAGAGGAGAAGAACATGAGTGAAATCGCATTTGCAGGCCAGGTGGCCCTGGTCACGGGCGCCTCGCGCGGCATCGGTGCTGCCATCGCGCTGGAACTGGCGCGCCAGGGACTCAAGGTGGTCGGGACGGCCACCACAGAGGATGGCGCCGCCCGCATCAGCCAGGCCTTGTCGGCCCATGCCGGCTGCCGAGGAGCCAAACTGGATGTCAATGACGGCGCTGCCGCCGAGACCCTGGTTGACGCGCTGGTCAAGGAGCATGGCGCCTTGCACGTGCTGGTTAACAACGCCGGCATCACCCGCGACATGCTGGCCATGCGTCTGAAAGACGAAGAGTGGGATGCGGTTCTCGACACCAACCTGAAAGCGGTCTTCCGCCTCAGCCGTGCGGTGATCCGTCCCATGATGAAACAACGCTATGGCCGCATCATCAGCATCACCAGTGTGGTGGGGGCCTCAGGCAACGCCGGCCAGGCCAACTACGCGGCCGCCAAGGCTGGGGTGGCGGGCATGACGCGCGCACTCGCCCGTGAGCTGGGCAGTCGCAACATCACCGTGAACTGCGTGGCGCCAGGTTTCATCGAAACCGACATGACGGCCTCTCTGCCCGAGGCCCAACAGCAGGCGTTGCTGGGCCAGATTCCGTTGGGGCACCTGGGTAAACCGTCCGACATTGCCCATGCCGTGGTCTACCTGGCCCATCCCCACGCTGCCTATGTGACTGGCCAGGAACTGCACGTCAACGGCGGCATGTTCATGGCCTGAACGCACGGACCGGTTCCCGATTGGTTCGACTCCCGCCTGGCGACCCTCCCGGATCAAGAGCCGGGGGCGGCTAAAATGGCGCCCTGTATTTCAACCACCCTCAGAGGGACTTATGAGCGATATCGAAGCACGTGTGAAGAAAATCATTGCCGAACAACTCGGCGTGGAAGAAGGTCAGGTCACCAATGAAAAGGCCTTTGTGGCCGATCTGGGTGCCGACTCGCTCGATACCGTGGAACTGGTGATGGCCCTCGAAGACGAATTCGGCATCGAGATCCCTGACGAAGACGCAGAGAAGATCACCACGGTCCAGAACGCCATCGATTACGCCCTGGCCCACCAGAAAGCCTGAGGCAGCTACGGCCGTCCTGCGCGGGCGGCCTGCAAGGCGTGGTCACAGCATGGTGCACGCCGTGTTCAACAGCCGGGTCCGTTACATGCCGTTTTTGCGCACCATGGCGGACCTTGACTAACACGCAGCACGCGATCGCGCGTGCGGAGGTCCTGCAATGAGTCGTCGCCGTGTCGTCGTGACCGGATTGGGGTGCGTGAGCCCCGTGGGCAATTCGGTCAGCCAAGCCTGGAGCAACCTGCTCGCCGGCCATTCCGGTATCGGTGCGATCACGCGCTTTGATCCGTCGGCCTTTGCCTGCAAGATCGCCGGTGAGGTCAAGGGCTTCGATATCGAAGCCTACATGAGCGCCAAAGAGGCGCGCACCATGGACACCTTCATCCACTACGGGATCGCTGCCGCCCAGCAGGCGGTGGAAGATGCCGGGCTGCCCGTGGGCGAACAACTGGGTGAAGAGGAGGCCACACGCATTGGCTGTATCGTCGGCTCGGGTATCGGTGGCCTGCCCCTGATTGAAGACACCCATGCCGAACTCACCAACCGCGGCCCGCGTCGCATCTCGCCGTTCTTTGTGCCGGCATCCATCATCAACATGGTCTCAGGCCATGTGTCGATGCGATTTGGCTTCAAGGGGCCCAACCTAGCCGTCGTCACGGCCTGTACCACGGGCCTTCACTGCATCGGTGA
This sequence comes from Burkholderiales bacterium, assembly GCA_030604135.1. GTDB lineage: Bacteria > Pseudomonadota > Gammaproteobacteria > Burkholderiales > Burkholderiaceae_C > Hydrogenophaga. The sequence goes on from JAUVWL010000003.1 coordinate 16,679, forward strand.
GGCGGCGCGCAAGATCGAGTACGGGGACGCCGATGTGATTGTGGCCGGTGGCACCGAGGCCACAGTCTCTCCTCTGGGGGTGGGTGGCTTCGCCGCCATGCGCGCACTGTCCACCCGCAACGACGACCCGACGACGGCGTCCAGGCCCTGGGACAAGGACAGAGACGGCTTTGTTCTGGGTGAGGGCGCCGGCGTGATGGTGCTTGAAGAATACGAGCGAGCAAAAGCACGCGGAGCGCGCATTTACGCTGAACTCAGCGGCTATGGGATGAGCGCCGATGCCGGACACATGACGGCGCCGAACATGGACGGACCTCGCCGGGCGATGCTCAATGCCTTGAACAATGCGGGCATCAATGCCGATGCGGTGCACTATCTCAACGCCCACGGCACCTCCACACCGTTGGGGGATGTCAATGAAACGCAGGCCATCAAGGCCGCGCTCGGGGACCATGCAGCCAAGGTGGTGGTCAACTCCACCAAATCCATGACAGGGCACCTGCTCGGCGGAGCGGGCGGCATCGAGAGCGTGTTCACTGTGCTGGCGGTGCACCACCAGAAAAGTCCACCGACCATCAACATTTTCAGCCAGGACCCCGAGTGCGACCTGGACTACTGCGCCAACACGGCGCGCGACATGAAAATCGATGTGGCCATGAAGAACAACTTCGGCTTCGGCGGCACCAACGGCACCCTGGTCTTCCGGCGCGTCTGATAACCAGCCCCTTTGCGTGGGCTGAGAGGCTGAGAGGAAATCGGTCATGCTCGCCTTGCCACCCCAAACCACCGCCTGCGGCGTTGCGATTGCACGCCGTAGCCCGAGCTGCGGCTGTGCTTTGCGCCTTGCCGGTGGCGCTTTGGGGTGCTCTTTCGGGCACGCCCAAGTCCGTCTCAGCCTCTGACCTCACCAAGAACATGTCCATGCGCCAACCGCCCCCGGTTGAATTCCCACTGGGGCGTGGAGAGCCGCTGGCCTTCCTTTTGGTGGCGGGGGGTCTGCTTCCTTTGCTCCAGGGCGTGTTCTGGTGGGATTCGCATGCGTCCTCTTCCTTGCCGATCTGGTCATGGCTGGTGCTGGTCCTGACCCTGTTGTGGGCAAGCTGGGCATGGCTCGCGTGGCTTCGGTGGCCGCGCGGACTATTGTGCTGGACACCGGTACCGCCCGGTGCTCAGCCTGAAGTTCCAGGCGGTCAGTGGTCCTGGGGCGATCGGCGAACAGGCTCCCGGCAGATCCTGCAAAGCGTCGAAGTGGCTCTGGACCTGCAATCCCACGCCTTGCTGCAGCTGCAAACCAGCCAGGGGCAGACGATCTGGGTGTGCGCCAGCAGTAGCGCCGACCCAGACCGCTGGCTCGACCTGCGACGTGCTTGGTCGGCCGCGGGGCGGCCATGAAATCGTCTGAATGGCGTCGGGCCAACCAGCTGCACCAGGCCGACAGAGGCCACGGCTGGCGGCAGGACTCCTCGTGACAGGTCTGATCGTACGGACGTTTCGGTTATATTTCGGCGCCCATGCCCTCTGAAGACCACCTCGCCCCTCAAGCCCCGGACAGCGATGTCATGCTGGTCCAGCGCACGCTGGCTGGTGACCAGCGGGCATTCGAAATGTTGGTGGTCCGTTACCAGCGGCGCGTCGAGCGCCTGATCGGCCGGATGGTGCGAGACACCGACCTGGTGGAAGATATCGCGCAAGAAACGTTCATTCGGGCCTACCGGGCACTGGCCCAGTTCCGTGGCGATGCCCAGTTCTACACCTGGTTGTACCGGATTGCTGTCAACACGGCCAAAAAGCAACTGCTTGAGCTGAAACGTGACCCGCTGGTCTATCAATCGCAGATGAAGTCTGTTGATGAGGATGAAACTTCCGGGGCGGAACGCGAACTAAATTCGGGTGTGGCCGACACCGAGACACCCGAGGCGGTGCTGGCCAGCAAGGAGATTGCCGAGGCGGTGAACGCTGCCATGGAGGCCTTGCCCGAAGAATTGCGCAATGCCATCACCTTGCGGGAGATCGAAGGTCTGAGCTACGAAGAAATCGCACAGGCCCTGGACTGCCCCATCGGGACGGTTCGTTCCCGGATTTTCCGGGCACGGGAAGCCATTTCGGGTCGAATCAAGCCCCTGCTGGATCGCCAGACGGGCAAGCGTTGGTGACGGTGAACGAGTGTGTGGAAGACCTGTGAGGGTGGGTGAACGGACGGTTCCTATGAACGAAGTGAATGCAATTCATGGCGCCCTGGACCAGGGGCGGATTTCCGAGGGCCTGTCGGCCCTCGCAGATGGCGAAGTCAGCGAGCAGGAGTTGGATGCCTTGCTCGTGGCCTTCGGCGAACACGAAGATGCGCGCTCATGCTGGCACCGCTATCAGGTGATCGGTGATGTGTTGCGTGGCAGTGCGCCCCCGGTGACGGGCAGACCTTCCGGTGATTTTCTGGCGAGCTTGCGTACCCGTCTGCAGGACGACTGTGTTGACCGGGAGCCTGTGCTTGCAGTCAAGGCCTCAGTGCCCTTGGAACTTCCCTCGCGGCCGGATGCCGACCTGAGCCTTCGACCCAGTGCCAACGACCCTGTGTTTCGCTGGAAGATGGTGGCGGGATTCGCTTCGCTGGCGGCGGTGATGGCCGTCAGCTGGGGGCTCATGGGTGCGCAGACGCCAGCCGCGACAGGGCCTCAATTGGCCGGTTCGGGTGCCGTGCCCGCTACCCAGGTCAGCTTGGCTGCGTCCGCACCAGCACCCACAACACCTGCGCCCTTGGTCGTGGTGCCGACGGGTCAGGGTCCTGTGATCCGTGACCCCCAGCTTGAAGCCTTGATGGCCGAGCACCGCCAGCACGGCGGAATGTCCGCTCTGCAAATGCCAGCAGGTTTTCTGCGGAACGCCACTTTTGACGCACCACCGCGTTGACCCATGCCCATGATGCCGGTTGTCCTTTCGTCATCTGCACGCACTGTTTTCGGGAGCGTTCGCCAGCGGCTCCCCAGGTTCAGGCCCACTTCCTGGCGCAGTCTGGTGGTGCCGGTCCTGTGTGCCTTTGCAGTCCTGGCGCAGGCCCAGACCGCGCCGACGCCCTCGGTGGCCAAGGACGTACCACAGCTCAGCCTGAACGATTGGCTCACCCGTATCCACGATGCCTCCCGACAGAGAGCCTACGTGGGAACGTTCGTGGTCAGTGCCGGCAACGACATCTCCACATCGCGGATCTGGCACGTGTGTGATGGGCAGCAGCAAATGGAGCGCATCGACACACTCAGCGGCGAGCCGCGCATGACCATCCGGCGCAACAGCGATGTCATCACGTTCGCGCCTGAGACCAAACAGGCGTGGATGGACAACCGGGAGTCGCTGGGCCTGTTTCCTGAACTGCTGCGCACGCCCAGCAATCTGATTCCCGAGTTCTACCAGCACCGCGAACTGGGTGTAGACCGGGTTGCAGGGCACAAGGCGCAAGTGATCGAGATCGTGCCCAAAGACAGCTTGCGCTTCGGCTATCGCATCTGGAGCGAGGTTTCCACCGGGCTTGTCGTCAAGCTGCAGACATTGGCCCACGATGGTCAGGTGCTGGAGCAGTTGGCCTACTCCGAACTGCAACTGGATGCGCCTGTGAGCATGGGCAAGCTCACTCGGCTCATGCGCAACACCCGAGGCTATGACATCTACCGCCCCACGATCCGCAGGACCACGGCCGAGGCGGAGGGGTGGCGACTGAGCGAGCCAGTGCCGGGTTTTCAATCCATGAGCTGTCATGTTCGTGAGTCATCGGGCGACAGCGGCGGTCTCTCGCCCATGCAGTGGGTGTTCTCCGACGGTCTGGCGTCTGTGTCCTTGTTCATCCAGGCTTATGACGGAACCCGTCATCAGCAGGAAAACAGCATCACTTCGGGTGCCACCCAGTCCGTCAGCCGCAAGCTGGGCGACCATTGGGTCACAGTCATGGGCGAGGTCCCCAAAGCGACGCTGGAACAATTTGCCCGCGTGCTTGAGCGGATTCGCTGACGAGGCAAAGCCCGCCTTGTGCAAGCAGGGGGTGTCTCCCCGAACGGGGCAGCGGCCATCAGGCGCAGGTAGGTCCTTGCCGATGGGCTTTGCGGTCGGCCAAAGCGTGTTCAAGCGGCCTGGAGGGAACATGTGCGCAGGTTCCATACTCTCTGGTCATTGAGCAGGTGTAAACGCAGGGCAAGGCTGCCGGGCGGGATCCCAGGTGAACTCAAAAATTCGAGGAACATGCGACATGAAGCTGCGAACCCTTCAAACCCAGGCCATCGTCTCTGCGGCCGTGGCCGCGCTTTGGGCTGGTGGCCTTTCTCTCGGTCTGACGCCGACTGCGGTGCGCGCCCAGCCGACGGGTGCCCCCCTGGTTCAAGGGCTCCCGGACTTCACCGCCCTGGTGGATCTGGTGGGGCCGTCGGTGGTCAACATCCGCACCCTCAGTCGGGCCAGCGAGAGTGCATCGGGTGGGGGCAGCCCCGATGAGCAGATGCTGGAGTTCTTCCGCCGGTTTGGCATTCCGATTCCCCCGGGGATGAACCCGCGCGGTCCGCGCCAGGAGCGTGGACCCTCAGATGAAGCCGTTCCCCGCGGTGTGGGTTCGGGTTTTGTCATCAGCCAGGACGGCTACATCATGACCAATGCGCACGTGGTCGAAGGTGCAGACGAGTTGCTGGTGACCTTGCACGACAAGCGAGAGTTCAAGGCCAGGGTGGTCGGTTCGGACCGGCGCACCGACGTGGCCGTGGTCAAGATTGAAGCCTCGGGTCTGTCGGCTGTGCGGCTGGGCGATGTGAACCGTTTGCGTGTGGGCGAATGGGTGATGGCCATCGGTTCGCCGTTCGGCCTTGAGAACACGGTGACGGCGGGTATCGTCAGTGCCAAGCAACGCGAGACGGGTGATTTCCTGCCCTTCATCCAGACCGACGTGGCCATCAACCCGGGCAACTCGGGTGGTCCTCTGATCAACATGCGTGGCGAGGTGATCGGCATCAACAGCCAGATCTACTCGCGTTCGGGTGGTTTTCAGGGCATCTCCTTTGCCATCCCCATCGATGAGGCCGCCCGGGTTGCCGAGCAGTTGCGCACCGTGGGACGTGTGACGCGCGGACGCATCGGCGTGCGCATCGATCAGGTCAGCAAGGATGTGGCCGAGTCGATCGGTCTGGGTCGCCCGCGCGGTGCCCTCGTCAGGTCGGTGGAGCCAGACTCGCCAGCCGCCAAGGCGGGCGTGGAGCCGGGCGACATCATCCTGCGCTTCAACGGTCAGGAAGTGGAGCGGTCGGTGGATCTGCCTCGCCTGGTGGGGAACACCGCGCCCGGTAGCCGTGGTGCCATGACGGTATTCCGACGTGGGGGGCAGCGCGAACTGAACGTGGTGGTGGCAGAGCTGGAACCTGAGCGTCCCCAGCCGACCGCTCAGGCGCCTCAGAGCACGCCTCCCAGCAGCAGCGGTCCTGCGCAGGCACTGGGCTTGTCGCTGGCCGACCTGACCGTCGCTCAGAAGCGCGAACTCGGTGTTCAGGGCGGCGTACGGGTGGCCGCTGTTGAAGGCGCGGCAGCGCGCGCGGGCCTGCGGGAGGGTGATGTGATCATGGCCGTCGCCAACACCGAAACGCCCAGTCTCAAAGAGCTGGAGGCCGTGCTGGCACGGCTTGACATGAGCCGGCCGGTGAACGTGTTGCTGCGCCGGGGCGAGTGGGCTCAGTATGTGGTGATTCGCCCCCAGAGATGATCGGGACGCGAAACCCCGACCGAACAGGGGGTTATTGGGCACGGTGGCCGATTCACCACACCACGCGAACGGGCTTGACTCCGAAGCATGGCAAATAAAAAGTTAGCATATGCTAACTTTTTGCCTCGACGTCGGCTCGCAGTTCGTTAGAATTGGAGCAATCGGACGTCCATTCTTCGATTTCGGGCGCTCGGTTCTTCACCATGTGAGAAGCGTTGCGAACCACAGACATTTTGCTCACATCTTGTGCACAGTTTATCCATGTGATTTGTGAGTAAACAGTTGATAACTTCTTGTCGTCCCTCTGCAACACGGTGATCCGGACGGTCTTCTGGTGTGCTGCGCCGGCTTTTTGCCTACAATGAAACCCCAACTATCGCAGTTGCCATTGATTGTTGGTTATGGGCGCGTCACCAGCTGACGCGCCCTTTTTTATGGCGGGCCAAGGGCCTGCATCCGACCTGATTTCTTGATGAAGCACATCCGCAATTTCTCCATCATTGCCCACATCGACCATGGCAAGTCGACCCTTGCAGACCGCATCATCTCTCGCTGCGGTGGCTTGTCCGATCGTGAGATGAGTGAGCAGGTGCTCGACTCGATGGACATCGAAAAGGAGCGGGGCATCACCATCAAGGCACAGACCGCAGCACTGAGGTACCAGGCGCGCGACGGTCAGGTCTACAACCTGAACCTGATCGACACACCGGGACACGTCGACTTCTCCTACGAAGTCAGTCGTTCGCTGTCGGCATGTGAAGGGGCGCTGCTGGTGGTCGACGCCAGCCAGGGCGTCGAAGCCCAGACCGTTGCGAACTGCTACACGGCACTGGACCTTGGCGTCGAGGTGCTTCCAGTGCTCAACAAGATGGACCTGCCCAACGCCGATCCCGACAACGCCAAGGCCGAGATCGAAGATGTGATCGGCATCGATGCGACCGATGCCATTCCCTGTTCGGCCAAGACGGGCATGGGGGTGGAGGACATTCTTGAGGCGGTGGTTGCCCGTATCCCGGCCCCCCGGGGCAACGCGCAAGCCCCCTTGCGCGCCATGATCATCGACAGCTGGTTTGACACCTACGTGGGTGTGGTGATGCTGGTCCGTGTGGTCGATGGGCGCCTGCAAAAGGGCGAGCGTTTCAAGATGATGGCCACCCACTCGGCCTACAACGCCGACAACCTGGGCGTGTTCACGCCCGCTCAACAGCCCAGGGACTCACTGGAGGCGGGTGAGGTCGGTTACATCATCGCCGGCATCAAAGAGCTGCAGGCGGCCAAGGTCGGCGACACCATCACGCTGGAAAAAAAGCTGCCCAACAACCTCGGTCCAGCCAGCGTGGCATTGCCTGGCTTCAAGGAAGTCAAGCCCCAGGTGTTTGCGGGCCTGTACCCGACGGAGGCCAGCGAGTACGACGCCTTGCGCGATGCCCTGGAAAAGCTCAAGCTCAACGACGCTGCGTTGCACTACGAGCCCGAGGTGTCCCAGGCTCTGGGCTTTGGCTTCCGCTGCGGTTTTCTCGGCCTGTTGCACATGGAGATCGTGCAGGAGCGCCTTGAGCGCGAGTTCGACCAGGACCTGGTCACCACGGCGCCCAGTGTGGTCTATGAAGTGGTCAAGGGCGATGGTGAGGTCATCCTGGTCGAGAACCCATCCAAGATGCCCGATCAGGGCAGGATTGAAGAGATTCGAGAGCCGATTGTCACCGTTCACCTTTACATGCCACAGGAGTATGTCGGCCCGGTGATGACGCTGGCCAACCAGAAGCGTGGCGTGCAGATCAACATGGCCTACCACGGCAAGCAGGTCATGCTGACCTACGAGTTGCCCCTGGGTGAGATCGTGCTGGACTTCTTCGACAAGCTCAAGTCGGTCAGCCGAGGTTACGCCTCGATGGACTACGAATTCAAGGAGTACCGGGCTTCCGACGTCGTCAAGGTCGATATCCTGCTCAATGGCGAGAAGGTGGATGCATTGTCCATCATCGTGCACCGCTCTCAGTCGCAATACCGCGGGCGGGCCGTGGCGGCCAAAATGCGCGAAATCATTTCCCGGCAGCAGTTCGATGTGGCGATTCAGGCCGCCATCGGTGGCAATGTGATCGCGCGGGAAACCATCAAGGCCTTGCGCAAGAACGTGCTGGCAAAATGCTACGGCGGCGACATCACCCGCAAACGCAAGCTCCTTGAAAAGCAGAAGGCAGGCAAGAAGCGGATGAAGCAGATCGGTTCGGTCGAAGTTCCCCAGGAAGCATTCCTGGCCATTTTGCAGGTGCAGGACTGATGCAGGCCGCGATGAGTGCAATCACGGCGGTGGTGCTGAGTGCGTTTGCACTCTATGTGCTCGCGTTCGTGACCGGAACGGTGGAGGGCAACTTCGCCCTCGTGCTGATGTTGGCCACGCTGATCACCGGAATCTACTGGCTTGCCGAGAAACTCGTGTTCCTGCCGCGGCGCCGGCGGGCCGCGCAGCAACTGCTGGACGAATACCATGCTCGCGCTGCCGCCTTGAGGGCACAGGGATTCAGCCACATCGAAGGCGAAGTGGAGCAGTCGCGCCAGAAAGTGATGGCGCAGCCCTGGTGGCTCGACTGGACTGCAGGCCTGTTTCCAGTCATTCTGGCGGTGTTCGTGTTGCGCTCGTTTTTGTTCGAGCCATTCAAGATTCCGTCGGGTTCCATGATCCCGACACTGCGTGTCGGTGATCTGATTCTGGTGAACAAGTACCACTACGGTATCCGTCTGCCGGTATTCAACACCAAGATCATCAGCAACAATGAGCCTCGCCGGGGTGATGTGGTGGTGTTTCGCTATCCGCCGCAACCCAGTCTGGACTACATCAAGCGCGTGGTGGGCTTGCCTGGTGATGAAGTGGCCTATTTGAACAAGCAACTGGCCATCAATGGGCAGCCTGTGCCGCGTGAAGAGCTTCCCGAGTTTTTTGACAACGACAGCATGCGCTACGCGGCCCAGTTCAGCGAAGTGCTCGATGGTCGCCGCTACCTGATCCTCAACGACGCCGATCGGCCGTCCTTTATTCCAGGGACCACCGATTTCCCGTTCAAGGACCTGTGTCGCTATTCGGTTGACGGCGTTGTGTGCAGGGTGCCCGAAGGGCACTACTTCATGATGGGTGACAATAGGGACAATTCGCTTGACTCGCGTTATTGGGGATTCGTCCCCGAGTCCCATATCGTGGGTCGTGCCTTTTTTGTCTGGATGAACTTTGGCGACCTGGGCCGCATCGGGTCGTTCGAGTGAAGGCTGTTTCCTGTTGAGACCGGAGTACCCCCCTATGCGCACCCAGCACCAGCAACGTGGCCTGACCTTCATTGGTCTGCTGTTTGTCGGCATCATCCTGGCCTTCGTGGGCGTGGTGGTGGCCCAGGTGGTACCGACCTACGTCGAGTTCATGGCCGTACAGAAAGCCACGGACAAGGCAGCGGCCGGTACCACCGTGGGTGAAATTCGGACCATCTTTGACCGCGCTGCCCAGATCGATGACATCCGAAGCATCGCCGGCAAAGACCTGGAGATCACCAAGCAGGGCGACCGCGTGGTGGTCGCTTTCGATTACAGCCGCGAAATCCACCTGTTTGGTCCGGCCTATCTGGTCATGAAGTACCAGGGGCGCTCAAAGTGAGCTCGGCCGCCACAGATCGGTCGGATCGCGGTGGGTGTCTTCGGCCTTGACGTCCGACATTCAGGCCCTTCAGCAACGCCTGGGCCATCGTTTTGCCAATCCGCGCCTGATCGAGCGCGCACTCACCCATCGCAGTTTCTCAGCCGATCACAACGAACGGCTGGAATTTCTGGGTGATGCTGTGCTGGGTCTGGCCGTGTCGAGCCTGCTTTTCGAGAAGCTCAGCCAGATGCCCGAGGGCGATCTCTCTCGGGTACGCGCCAACCTGGTCAAGCAGGACAGTCTGGCCAAGATCGCGGGCCGGCTCGGTCTGTCGACCTGTCTGCGCCTGGGGGATGGCGAGAAGCGCTCGGGCGGAACAAAGCGTCCTTCCATTCTGGCCGATGCGGTCGAAGCCTTGATCGGTGCGGTCTATCTGGACGCAGGATTCGAGACCGCGCACGCCCTGGTGGCGCGACTGTATGCCGATGTCCACTGGCATGACCAGATGGTGGCCATGGGCAAGGATCCGAAGACCGAATTGCAGGAGTGGCTGCAGGGGCGCAAAATGAAGCTGCCGGCGTACCGTGTCGTGAGCACGCTCGGAGAAGCCCATCGGCAGACCTTCGATGTCGAATGCTGCGTGATCGAGACAGGGCATTGCGAGCGTGGCATGGGTGCCTCCCGCCGTGCGGCCGAACAGGCGGCAGCAGCTGCCATGCTGCAGCACCTGCAGGGCGGTGCCGCTGCTGGTGTCTGAACCACTGCCCCTATCCACCGTTTTGTTTGTTGCACATGCCCAAGAACCCCCCTTCTGTGAGTCCGGCATCGGCCAATACCGATCTTGATGCCATGCTGGCCCGAGCCCTGGGCAAGACAGAAGCCCCAGCACCCTTGCCAGAGGAGGCCGTGCAAGCCGAGCCGGTTGCCCTGGATGACCAGCACTGCGGCTATGTGGCCATCGTCGGAAAGCCCAACGTGGGCAAGTCCACCCTTCTCAATGCCCTGGTGGGTCAGAAGGTGAGCATCACCTCACGCAAGGCGCAGACCACCCGTCACCGAATCACAGGCTATCGCACCGTAGGTGCTCACCAGTTCGTCTTTGTCGACACACCCGGGTTTCAGACCCGGCATGGCAATGCGCTCAATCGGGCATTGAACAAGACGGTGCTGGGGGCTGTGGCCGACGTTGATCTCATTCTGTTTGTGGTGGAGGCGGGCCGCTTCAACCTGGCGGATGCCAAGGTGCTTGATCTGTTGCCGCGCGAGTTGCCGGTGGTGCTGCTGGCCAACAAGTTCGATCTGGTGCATCGCCGTGGTGAACTCGCACCTTGGCTGCGCTCCATGCAGGAGCGGCATCCGTTTGCCGAGTTTGTGCCCATGTCGGCCAAGAACCCGAAAGACATCCAGCGCCTGTTCGATATCTGCGGCAAGTATCTGCCGCGCCAGGCCTGGATGCACGACCCGGATGAGTTGACCGACCGTAGTGAGCGCTTCATGGCGGCCGAAATGGTGCGCGAGAAGTTGTTTCGTTTGACTGGCGACGAGTTGCCTTACACATCGACGGTGGTGATCGACAAATTCGAGGAAGAAGGGGCTTTGCGGCGGGTGGCCGCCACCATCGTGGTTGAGCGTGAAGGCCATAAGGGCATGGTGATTGGCGACAAGGGCGAGAAGCTCAAGCGCATTGGCACCGAGGCCCGACAGGAGCTGGAAAGGCTCTGGGGTTGCAAGGTTTTCCTCGAATTGTGGGTGAAGGTCCGCTCCGGTTGGGCAGACGATGACGCACGTGTGCGGTCCTTTGGATACGAATGACGTGTTGGCCCCCACGCTCCGCCGCTGCGCGGGTCGCTGCCCCCCGAGGGGGCTGACCTTGCTTGGGGCGGCCCTGCGCTGCGGTCCTGTTGCCCCCACGCTCCGCCGCTGCGCGGGTCGCTGCCCCCCGAGGGGGCTGACCTTGCTTGGGGCGGCCCTGCGCTGCGGTCCTGTTGCCCCCACGCTCCGCCGCTGCGCCGGTATGGCATTCAGCTCTGGTGAACTGGCATGAGCCGGCGGGCGGCGGAGCAGTTGGCCTTTGTTCTGCACCGGTACGACTGGAGCGAGTCCAGCCTGATACTTGAGGTGTTTGCCCGGGAACAGGGGCGCTTGGCCTTGGTGGCCAAGGGCGTCAAGCGGCCCACTTCACAATTTCGGCCTGTGTTGCTGCCACTGCAGCCGCTGTCGCTGAGCTGGGGCGGTGATGCCGAGATCCGCACCCTCAAATCGGCCCAATGGGTGGGCGGTCACGTCATGCCAACAGGGGAAGCCTTGCTGTCGGGCAGCTACCTCAACGAGTTGCTGATGCGTCTGATGGCACGAGACGACCCCCATCCGCAGCTGTTCGATCACTATACCTTGGCTGTGCAGCTGCTCTCGGAACAACCGCAAACGCAATCGCTGGTGCTGCGCGCCTTCGAGCTGCTGCTGCTGCGCGAACTGGGGCTGTTGGCCGATCTGGATCGTGAGGGCAGCAGCCTCAATGTGCTCGACGCGGACAGCCGATACGTGCTGACGCCGGAGCTGGGGCTGCGGCAAGCCTCCGAGGATGAAGCCCAAGCCATGGGGGCCACACAGTGGCAGGCCCTGGCACGGGCGCTGGAGGGCGAACGCCCGCTGGTGGATCTGCTGGGCGTCTGTGCCGGCAGCCTGGCGGCTTTGCGCAATCAATTGCGTTCACTGCTGCACTACCATAGCGGCATGAGCGTCTTCAAGACGCGCCAGCTGATGCTCGATGTGCAAGCCCTTGCTCGCCTTCGGCCCAAGGTCAACAACCCCGACTGCCCCGATGTGCGCTGATACAACCCGTGGCCGCACGGCCCTGTCCGTCAATCTCAACAAAGTCGCGCTGGTGCGCAACACGCGCCACCTGGGCATTCCCAGTGTCACCCGGGCGGCAATGATGTGCCTTCAAGCCGGCGCAGCCGGCATCACGGTTCACCCCCGGCCGGACGAGCGCCACATTCGTCGGCAGGACGTGTTCGACCTGGCCGAACTCATGCGCGACTGGCCCGACCGGGAGTTCAACATCGAGGGCAACCCGTTCCACAATCTCATGGACATCGCGCGCGACGTGAGGGCGCGCGGCTTGCCACTGCACCAGCTGACCTTCGTGCCCGACAGCGAAGGGCAGTTCACGAGTGACCACGGCTGGAGCTTCCCGCAGGACGGCGAGCGGCTTCGGCCCATGACGGCGGAGGCGCGGTCCCTGGGTGCACGAGTAAGCCTTTTCATGGATGCCGAACCGGGCCAGATGGCATTGGCGCGCGCGGCCGGCGCAGACCGGGTCGAGCTCTATACCGAGCCCTATGCGGCCGCGTGGAACACGCCCCACCGAAATGCCCAGCTCGACCGTTTCCGCGAGGCCGGGCAAGCGGCGCTGGACGCCGGTCTCGGTCTGAACGCGGGCCATGACCTCAACCGGGACAACCTGACGGCTTTCCTGAGCGCGGTGCCAGGCGTGCAAGAGGTGTCCATCGGCCATGCCCTGATGGCCGATGCCCTGGAGATGGGCTATGCAGACACGGTGGCCGACTACCTGCGCTGCATTGAGGCCGCAGCATTGGCGGATTGACCGGCATGGTGTTTGGCATCGGAACCGATATCTGCGACATGCGCCGCATCGAGGCGACCTACGGTCGCCAGGGTGATCGCTTCGTTCGGCGTGTGCTGGGCGATGCCGAGCTGGCCGTCTGGCAACAACGCAGCGCCCGCTGGCCGCAACGCGGCCTGCGCTACCTGGCCACGCGGTTCTCGGCCAAAGAAGCCTTCTCCAAAGCCATCGGCCTGGGGATTCGCTCACCCATGACCTGGCAGCGGTGCGAAATCCTGAATCACCCCAGCGGACAGCCCTATGTGCAGCTGCACGGCGAGCTGCGGGACTGGTTCGAGGCGCGCGGTCTGCGGGCGCACGTGACGGTGACCGATGAGACCGACTATGCGGCCAGCTTCGTCGTGGTCGAAAAGGACTGATGGACCCATGCATGCACACGCCCCTCTGATCATTGACGTGGCCGGCCTGTCACTTTCACCGGCCGATCGGCAGCGGCTTGCCCACCCCTTGGTCGGCGGCGTGATCCTGTTCGGTCGCAACTGGGGCGACCGCGCCCAGCTGACCCAGCTGTGCCGCCAGATCAAGTCGGTGCGGCGCGACCTGCTGATTGCGGTCGATCACGAGGGTGGTCGGGTGCAGCGCTTCCGGACGGATGGCTTCACCCACCTGCCGCCCATGAAGGCCTTGGGCGATCTTTGGATGCAGGCTCCGCAGCGCGGCGAAGGCGAGGGTGCACCGGCCCTGCGGGCGGCCAACGCGGCCACGGCGGCCGGATACGTGCTGGGCGCCGAGTTGCGGGCCTGTGGCGTGGACCTGAGCTTCACCCCGGTGCTCGACCTGGATCACGGCGGAAGCTCGGTCATCGGGGACCGCGCGCTGGGGCGTGACCCGCGTGTGGTGACGGTGCTGGCCCAGGCCCTGATGCATGGCTTGCGCCAGAGCGGCATGGGCAACTGTGGCAAACACTTCCCTGGACACGGTTATGTCCGTGCTGACTCCCACCTGGCCATTCCGGTCGACCGGCGCAGCCTCAAGGCCATTCTGGCCGACGATGCCGCACCGTATGCTTGGCTTTCGGCCAGCCTGGACGCGGTCATGCCGGCCCATGTGATCTACAGCCGTGTCGACAGCCGACCGGCCGGCTTCTCCTCACGCTGGCTGCAGGACATCCTGCGCCTCCAGCTGGGCTTCCAGGGTGCCATCTTCAGCGACGACCTCAGCATGGAAGCGGCCCGATACATCGACGGCCGCCAGGTGGGTTTCACCGAGGCGGCCCTGGCGGCCCTCCAGGCTGGCGGTGACATGGTGCTGTTGTGCAACCAGTCGGTGGTGGAAGGCGGGGCGCCGATCGACGAGGCCATCGACGCCCTGTCGCGTGCCCAGGTGGTGGGTGACTGGCAGCCCTCGGGCGCCAGCGAAGAACGTCGGCGCGCCTTGCTGCCTCAGGTGGCGGGCGGTGACTGGGACAGCCTGATGGTCCAGGCGCGTTACATGCACGCGCTCTCTTTGCTGCCCTGAGTGCTGCCGGCTAAATCTTCAAGTTCAGCTTCTCGAGCAGGTCGGCCACCAGTTCCAGCCGCACCAGCGGGTTGTCCAGCGCCATCAGCCGCAGTTTGATGTCGTTGGGCACGGGCAGCAGTTCCAGCCAGCGGTTGGCCACCCAGCCGCTGTCGTCCCATTGATAGGGCGGTTGCAGGGGCAAGCTGGCCAGCGAGTCCGGGTCGCGTTCCTGCAGGCTTTCCAGCAGGCGCTGCAGCGCCTGGCGAACCGGCAGCAGGGGCTCGATCACCGGCACTGTCGGTTCGGCAGCAAACAGGCGCACATCGCCGACCCACAGGCCGTGTGGCAGCTGACGGCGGGCGGTGACCTCGAAGCGTTGCAGGCCCTGGCAGCGCACCATCATGAGACCCGGCTGGGGCCGCTCCAGACTGTCGATGCGCGCCAGCGTTCCGACCGGGTGGAATACTTCGCGGGCGAACCCGTCACCGCCGGGGGGCGCCGCCGGATCGAGGCGCCGAACCTCGCTCCCCTCGCTCAGGCACACCACGCCGAACGGCGCTCCCGCCTGATGACAGCGCTTGATCATGTCCAGGTAGCGCACCTCGAAGATGCGCAAGGGCAACCACCCACCTGGAAACAGGATGGTCTGCAACGGGAACAGGGGCAACTGGGACAGCGTGAGCGCCTCAGCCGCAGATGGGCCGGTCAATCTGCGACCGCGTCTGCGCTCTGCCGCTGCAGCATCGCCAAGGTGTTGGCAATGGTGCTGCGCAATTCACGCCGATCGCAGATGAAATCGACCGCCCCCTTGGTCTGCAGGAACTCGGCACGCTGGAAACCTTCTGGCAGTTTGACGCGCACCGTATTCTCGATTACGCGGGGGCCGGCAAAGCCGATCAGCGCCTTGGGTTCGGCGATCACCACATCACCCATGAAGGCGAAACCGGCGCTCACACCACCCATGGTCGGGTCGGTGAGCACGCTGATGTAGGGCAGCCCCTTCTTGGCCAGGCGGGTGAGGGCGGCATTGGTCTTGGCCATCTGCATCAGCGACAGCAGACCTTCCTGCATGCGCGCACCGCCGGTGGCCGTGAAGCAGACGAAGGGCACTTTCTGGGCGATGGCCTCCTCGACCCCGCGCACAAAGCGCTCGCCCACCACCGAACCCATGGAGCCGCCCATGAAGTCGAACTCGAAGCAGGCCACCACCAGGCTGATGCTGCACACCGAACCACCCATCACAACCAATGCGTCGGTCTCGCCGGTGGTGTCCAGGGCTTCGCGCAGGCGCTCGGGGTATTTGCGGCTGTCCTTGAACTTGAGGGCGTCCACCGGCAGCACCTCCTGCGCCAGCTCATAGCGCCCCTCGGCATCCAGAAAACCGTTCAGCCGCGCACGGGCACCGATGCGGTGGTGGTGGCTGCAGTGGGGGCAGACGTTCTGGTTCTTTTCCAGGTCGGTGCGGTAGAGCACCGCCTCACAGCTGGGGCACTTGATCCACAGGCCTTCGGGCACGCTGCGGCGTTCGGCCGGGTCGGTGGGCGTGATCTTGGGTGGAAGCAGTTTCTCAAGCCAGGACATCGTTGTTCTCTCCTAAACGACCGTGAATTAGACCACGGTCAGGGGGCTGCGTGACAGGGCGCAAGCTGTTCAGGTATCCAGTGCCTTGCGGATGCCGCGCAGGAAGTGCGTGGCCACCGGGATGACCTTCTCGAACGGCTCGTTCTCGATCAGCTGGATGATCTTGCTCCCGATCACCACCGCGTCGGCCGCCTGCCCGATGGCGCGGGCGGTCTCGGCGTCGCGGATACCGAAACCCACACCCACCGGGATGTGCACATGCTGGCGTATGCGCGGAATCATGGCCTCAACCTGACCCACGTCGAGCGACCCGGCACCGGTCACCCCCTTAAGGGAGACGTAATAGACATAGCCGCTGGCCACGCGGGCCACCTGGGCCATGCGTTCCTCGGTGCTGGTGGGCGCCAGCAGGAAGATCAGGTCCATGTCGCGTTCGCGCAGGGCGGCTGCAAACGCTTCGCACTCTTCGGGCGGATAGTCGACCACCAGAACACCATCGACGCCGGACTCGGCTGCATCGCGCACGAAGGCGCCGGCACCATGTTTCTGGTCGTAGCGCTCGATCGGGTTGGCGTAGCCCATCAGCACCACCGGGGTTGTGCTGTTCCTTTCCCGGAATCGCCGCACCATGGCAATCACCTGGGCCAGGCCAATGCCCAGCGCCAAAGCCCGGTCGCCGGCCTTCTGGATCACCGGGCCATCGGCCGACGGATCGGAGAAGGGCACGCCAAGTTCGATGATGTCGGCACCCCCTTCGACCATGCCGTGCATCAGGTCGGGTGTGATGTCGGCGTACGGAAAGCCTGCGGTGACGAAGGGGATGAGCGCCTTGCGGCCCTGGGTCTTGAGTTCTTTCAGGGTGTTGTCGATGCGGCTCATTCGGATGCTCCGGTGGTCTTGTTCTGAGCGGCGGCAGTCTTGCGCGTGGGTGTCTTGCGGGGCCCGCTACTGACCTTGACCGGCACCGGCTCGGCGCTGCCTTTGACCGACTGGCCGCGGCAGCTGGGTCGGCAGTAGAAGTCCGCCTGCGACAGGTCCGCCACGGTGCCAATGTCCTTGTCGCCACGGCCGGAGAGGTTGACCAGCACCGACTGCGTGGGCTTCAGGGTCTTGGCCAGCTTCATGGCGTAGGCCACGGCGTGGCTGGACTCCAGGGCCGGAATGATGCCCTCGGTGCGGCACAGGTAGTGGAAGGCTTCCAGCGCCTCGGTGTCGGTGATGCCGACGTACTCGGCGCGGCCGATGTCCTTGAGGAAGGCGTGTTCGGGACCGACGCCGGGGTAGTCGAGGCCGGCGCTGACGCTGTGCGTCTCGGTGACCTGGCCGTTGTCGTCCTGCAGCACATAGGTGCGGTTGCCGTGCAGCACGCCGGGGCTGCCCTTCTGCAGCGAGGCCGAGTGCTTGCCGCTGTCCAGGCCTTCGCCGGCGGCTTCCACGCCGATCAGGCGCGTGCCGGTGTGGTCGATGTAGGGGTAGAAGATGCCCATGGCGTTGCTGCCGCCGCCCACGCAGGCCACCACGGCGTCGGGCTGCTCGCCCTCGCAGCCGGCTTCCTTGAGCATCTGCGGCATCTGCACCAGGCACTCGTTGCCGATCACGCTCTGAAAATCGCGCACCATCATCGGGTAGGGGTGCGGGCCGGCCACGGTGCCGATGATGTAGAAGGTGTTGTCCACGTTGGCGACCCAGTCGCGCATGGCCTCGTTGAGCGCGTCCTTGAGCGTTTTGCTGCCCGATTCCACGGGCACCACGGTCGCGCCAAGCAGCTTCATGCGGTATACGTTGGGGCTCTGGCGCTTGACGTCTTCGCTGCCCATGTAGACCACACACTCCAGGCCGTAGCGGGCGCAGATGGTGGCGGTGGCCACGCCGTGCTGGCCGGCGCCGGTCTCGGCGATCACGCGCGGCTTGCCCATGCGCTTGGCGAGCATGGCCTGGCCGATCACGTTGTTGATCTTGTGTGCGCCGGTGTGGTTGAGGTCTTCCCGCTTGAGGAAGATCTGCGCGCCGCCCACCTCGCGGCTCATGCGTTCGGCATGGTAGACCGGGCTGGGCCGGCCGACGAAATGCGCCAGCTCCTTGCGAAACTCGGCCAGGAACTCGGGGTCGTTCTGGTACCGGGCGTAGGCGGCTTTCAGCTCGTTGATGGCGTGGGTCAGTGTTTCGCTGACGAAGCTGCCACCGTATATGCCGAAGTGGCCTCGGGTATCGGGTTGCTGGTAGGGGGTGTCCATGGGTGTCTTTCGGGGTTCGTGCCCGAACCGCACCCAGGTGGGGTTCAGCTCGGGGGAATGGGAGGGGCTGCGTCGGCCGCACGCACGGCGGCCACGAAGGCTTTCATCCTGTCGGCATCCTTGATGCCCTTGAGTGGCTGGCCGTCGGGGCCGGTGGCCTCGACGCCGGAGCTCACGTCAACGGCCCAGGGCCGCACTCGCCGGATGCCATCGGTCACGTTTGCAGGCGTGAGTCCACCAGACAAAACGAGGCGAGAGCTGGCGTTTAGTCGAGGATGTGACCAAGGAAAGACCGTCCAGTCGAAAGCGTGTCCGCCGCCGCCATACCCTTCGACCAAGGCGTCGAGCAGGATGGCCCGGGATGCAGCGAACTGATCGGCGTATTTTAGGAGATCAAAGCCGTTTGCGCCGGGTCCGGCCGGAATGCGGGCTGCCCGCATGAACGGGCGACCGGTGGCCAGGCAGTCGGCCGGTGTTTCGTCGCCATGGAACTGCAGCAGCGCGTCGGGCACCGCCGCCACGCCTTGCGCGATGAACTCGGGGCTGGCGTTGACGAACAACAGCACCGGCGTCACAAAGGGGGGCAGCCTGCGAGCCAGTTCACCGGCGAGTTCAGGGCTGACAAAGCGCGGGCTCTTCGGATACATCACAAATCCGATGGCGTCTGCACCCGCATGGACGGCCGCGTCCACGTCCTGCCCGCGAGTCAGGCCGCAGATCTTGATTCGCGTGTGACGCAAGCTCATGGCAACCAGTCGAAAGCGGGGGTGCGCTCGGGAAGGCCAAACCCAGAATCGTAAACCGGACCGAGGAAATACAGTCCGTCGGGTGAAAATGTGGGGGCGGCGGCGTCGCGGCTGCGCGCGGCCAGCACCTCGGTCATCCAGCCAGCGGGGCGGGCACCAGTGCCAACGTAGAGGAGGCAGCCCATGATGTTGCGGATCATGTGGTGCAGGAAGGCATTGGCCCGAAACTCGAAGCGCCAGTAGGCGCCGCGACGGGTGATGTCGATGCTCAGCATCTGTTTGACCGGCGTGTGGGCCTGGCATTGCGCGGCGCGGAACGAGCTGAAGTCGTGTTCGCCGATCAGGGCCTGGGCAGCCACCTGCATGGGTTCAATGGCCAGGGGGCGGAACACCCAGCCGACCTGTCCGCTGTCCACGCTGGGGCGCACGGGGGACTCCAGCAGCACATAGGCGTAGCGGCGCGAACGGGCGCTGGCGCGGGCATGGAAGCTGCCGGGCACCTCGCGCGCCCATTGCACGGCGATGTCAGGCGGCAGGAAGCTGTTGGTGCCCCGCACCCAGGCGTTCTCTGGGCGACTGACCGCGGTGTCGAAATGCACCACCTGGTTCAGCCCGTGCACGCCTGCATCGGTGCGACCGGCGCACAGGGTGGAAACACCAGGCACAGAGAGAAACCGCGTCAGCGCGGCTTCGAGGTGATCCTGCACGGTGCGGCCGCTGGGCTGGCTTTGCCAGCCGTCGTAGCGACCGCCGTGGTAGCTGAGTCCCAGTGCAATGCGCAAGTGCGGGAGGCTCCGGGGCTCGTGTTGGCGCGGCTCAGGCGAGGTCGGCCAGGAACGTGCGGGCCTTGGTCTTGAGCGTGCCCGAGGCCTCGGCCAGAACCTCTTCGGCCAGAGAGCGCGCGCCTTCAATGTCACCGATGGCGCGGAACTCCTCCGCCAGAGACAGTTTGGTGTCCAGCGGGTTTTCTTCGGACAGCTCGCCAGGCACCGAGTCGGCGATGGCGTCGGGCAGCGCCTCGGCCTGGCTGTTGAGGTCCAGATTCAGGTCGCCGAGGTCGAAATTGAGCATGTCGGCCGTCTGCGGGTCAGCCGCAGTGGCAGGCAAGGGAACGGCGCCGCTGGGCATGTCCAGTTCCAGGGGCTGCGGTTCTTCGTCCAGTTCAAAATCCGGCAGCACCTCGCTGGCGTCGAAGGTGGACGACATGTCTGCTTCTGCTGGTGCCGTCGGCTTGGATGGCGCCTGCTGCAACCCCGCCTGAGGAAGATCCAGGTCGAGGTCAAAGTCCATCGGGCCAGAGGGCGCAGCCTCAAGTCCGGTTCCGGTCGACACGGACTGGAGGATGGCAGATGGAGCTGCGGTAAGCGCTTCTGTGCTGCCCAGATCGTCCATGCCTGACACGGTGGCATCCTTGGTGGGTGCCGGGTTGTCATCCAGGGAAAAATCCAGATCAAGGTCCAGCGACCCCACTGCTGCTGCGCCGCCCGCGGCCCCCAGCGTGCTGGGCACAAAGGGCATGGTGTTCACCGGCACGCCCGCAAGTCCAGCAGGTTCCGCGCCCGCCTTGGTGGGCGGGCGTCCTCCAGGTTGGTACAGCGGATTGCTTGGGTCGAGCTCGCGTCCCAGTTCACAGGCGTGTTCCCATTCGGGACCCTGACCTTGTGTCAGACCAAAAGCCTCGGTCGCCACCACCTCGAAGGCCTTGCTGTCGCGCCGCTTGGCGTAAATCTCCAGCAGCTTGTTGTGTATCGCGACACGGGTGGGCGTTGAGCGCATGGCCTCCTTGAGAATTTCCTCGGCCTGCAGGTCGCGCCCGTAGGCCAGGTACACATCGGCCTCGGCGACGGGATCCACATCGCCTGCTGCGTCCAGCTGGCTGGGCGAGTACACCATGGAGGACCCTGACGCAGCCGACTCGGCTGTGTCGATGCGCTGGCCGCCGCTGGAACCAAAGAAGGAGTCCGGCTGCAGGCGGCTTTCCAGAAAGGAGCTGTCGACACTGGCTGCTTTCTTGCGCTGGCGAATGCGGTAGAAGCCCAGTCCGGCCAGCAGTGCCAGCAGGCCACCGGCCAGCGGCAAGGCCAGGGGGTTGTCCATCAGTCGGGCCACCAGGCCAGGCTCTTCCGGCAGGGGACTTGGTGGGGGCGGAGCAACCGGTGCCGGCGCAGGCGCTGGAGCAGGCTCGGCCGCCGGTTCATCGGTTGCAGCTGCTGCAGTCGGCTCTTCTTCGCTGGGTTCCGGCGGAAGCGATGTGGCTTCAGTCGTGGGTTCGGTGGTTGCTGGGGCCAAGGCCGACGGTGCGGCAACGCCTGTCTGGTCAGGCGCCGCTGCCGGAGCGGCGCCAGCAGCTGGCGCCGCTCCGGTGCCCAGTTGACTGAGCTCTTCGATGTTGCGCGAGAGCTCGGCCACCCGGGTGGCTTCTTCCTGGGCTTGGCGGGACTGTGCGATCTGCGCTTCCTGAGCAGCCTGCTCGGGACGAGCCAGTGTCAGACGGTCAGGTGAGGTCTCCTGGGGCCGCGTTTCCTGCACTTCGGTCTGCACCTGACCTGCAGCTTCCCTGCCCGCCACACTCACGCCGGCTTCCGGGACGCGTGCGGCGAGTTGCCTGCGGAATTCGTTGAAGTCACGCGCCTGGGCCGCGATGATCTGGCGGGCTTCTCCCGCACTTACGGTACCTGCTTCATCGGCACCTGGCATGTTGAGCACAGCGCCTGCACGCACCCGGTTGACATTGTTGTTGATGAACGCCTGCGGGTTGGCGCGCAACATGGCGACCAGCATCTGGTCAAGCGACACATTGGCTGGCAGGTTGGCGGCGGCAATTCGACCGGCGGTATCGCCGCGTTGCACGAGCACCTGTTCTGCCGGGACAACTGCGGGTGGCGAAGCCGGGGTGGCAGGGGCAACGGCCGCTGGTGGCGCTGCGGTGGCCGGTGCCGGCCTGGCCTGCGCTGCCGGGGTGGGGGCCGGGCCGGCCGCTGGCGGCAACGGTGCAGGCGTCGGTACCGCTGTGCGGGGAGGGTCGAACAGCAGGGTGTAGTCACGCACCAGGCGCCCCGAGGCCCAGTTCACCTCAATGATGAGGTCGACAAAGGGCTCGTTGATGGGGCGCGGACTGCTCAGTTGCAGGTAGGCTGTGCCGTTGGGTCTGCGCTGCAAGCTGACCTGAAGATTGAAGAGCGCTGGATTGAGGTCCATGCCCGCCGCCCGGTACGCGTCCTGCGAGCCCAGTGTCACCCGCAGGCTTTCGGCCTCGGCGGCATCAATTTCAGGCACATCGATCTGGGCTCGCAGGGGTTCACCCAGCGCAGACTGCACCACGATGCGGCCCAGCGCCAGGGCTTGCGCATCGGGCGCCATGGCCAGGCTGGTGCATAGCACTGCAGCCGCCGCAACGGCATGCAAGCGGGCAAGAGTGCCCTGACCATGGAGGACAGGGGACAGGCCAGGCTGCCGGGACAGGTTGAAGCGGATGGGGCTGGGCACGGGCACCTCGACGTTATAAAACCGAGAAATGACCATAGCATCAACGCATTACAGTGACAAGCTGAGAATCCGCTTGAGTTTCAAAGCCCGCCGTCTGTCGTGGTGCTGGGTCGATTCTCGTTGCGACTGCGCAACGTGCGCACCCGGGTTGGGCATGTGACAAACCTCACGGCCTGCCGGGGCAGGCCGCGATCGTGCTCCCGCGGGCAGCCTGATCAGGCGTCCAGCAGGATGCGCAGCATGCGCCGCAGCGGCTCGGCCGCACCCCACAGCAACTGGTCACCAATGGTGAAGGCGCCCACGTATTCTGGCCCCATGGCCAGCTTGCGGATTCGGCCGACCGGAATGGTCATGGTGCCGGTCACGGCCACCGGCGTCAGGTCCCGGATGGTGGCTTCACGCGTGTTCGGCACGACCTTGGCCCAGGGGTTGTCGGCGGCGATCATGGCCTCGATGTCGGCCACCGGCACGTCCTTTTTGAGCTTGAAGGTCAGGGCCTGGCTGTGGCAGCGCATGGCACCGACACGCACGCAGAAGCCGTCCACCGGAATCGGTGTCGAGCCGAACTGCTCGCCCAGACCCAGGATCTTGTTGGTCTCGGCCATGCCTTTCCACTCTTCCTTGGACATGCCGTTGCCCAGGTCCTTGTCGATCCAGGGGATCAGGCTGCCGCCCAGTGGAACGCCAAAGTTGGCGGTTTCGGTGGCGCTGAGGCTGCGCTGTTTGGCGATCACCTGCCGGTCGATCTCCAGGATGGCGCTCTTGGGGTCGTCCAGCAGGGCTTTTACTTCGGCGTTCAGCGTGCCGTACTGCGTCAGCAGTTCGCGCATGTGCTGGGCACCGCCGCCCGAAGCGGCCTGGTAGGTCTGGGTGCTCATCCACTCGACCAGACCGGCCTTGTAAAGCGCGCCCACGCCCATCAGCATGCAGCTGACGGTGCAGTTGCCGCCAATCCATTCCTTGCCACCCTGGGCCAGGGCGTTCTTGATCACCGGCATGTTGACCGGGTCGAGGACGATGACCGCATCCTTTTCCATGCGCAGGGCCGAGGCAGCGTCGATCCAGTGGCCGTTCCAGCCGGCCGCGCGCAGCTTGGGGTAGACCTCGTTGGTGTAGTCGCCGCCCTGGGCCGTGATGATGATCTCGCAACGGCGCAGCGCATCAATGTCGTGCGCGTCCTGCAGTGTGGTTTCGTTCTTCGCCATCGCGGGGGCTTTGCCACCGGCGTTGGAGGTGGAGAAGAACAGCGGCTCGATCAGGTCGAAGTCTTTCTCTTCGACCATGCGATCCATCAACACCGAGCCGACCATGCCGCGCCAGCCGACCAGACCTACCAACTTGCTCATTTGAGAACGCCCTTTCAAGTTAAGAAACAGTGCAGACCGGACTGTTTGCACCCGGCTCGTCTGGCCGGGGAGGGCGCACGACGAACCAGGCTGGATCAGCCCTTAATGGTCGTGGTTTTGGTGGAGCATGCGCGCGCGATCACTCCCGCCATGGCGGCGAGGGCGGTGTTCAAGGTGAACAGTCGGGCGGCAGTCATCCCTATATTGTATCGGATGCAGTCTTTGGCTCAGCTTACGGTCCGGGAGGTTCGGGCCAAAGGTGTGATCCGCACACCGCTGGCTGCCGCACTCGTTGCCTGTGTGACCTTGAAGCCAAGCCTTGCCGATTTGCTGATAATGTGGTGACAAGGACCTGTGCTCAACCCTCATGAGGATCCCATGCGTTACCTCTACATCGGACTGGTCGCCATCATCACCCTGAGCATCCTGACTTTCAAAGCCCAGAACATCTCCACAGTGACGATCAGCTTTCTGTCGGCAAGCCTCACCTTGCCACTGTCTCTGCTGGTCATCGGTGTCTACTTCCTGGGCATGTTCACGGGTGCGCTGGTGGTCAAGGCGGTGCGCAACCTCCTCAGCGCCGCCCGAACCGGCGATGCTAACGAGCGGGCAGAAGGCTGAAGCCTTATGCCTGACGCCAAGTGCGCACCTGAATCTATGGGAGGCCGAAGGGCAAGCGGCCATGTCTTTTTTCCTCTCTGAACGACCTGGAGTTGCCCATGATCGTGACCACGACCCCATCCATCGAGGGCCGACAAATCAACCGCTACTGCGGTGTGGTGGCCGGCGAGGCCATCCTGGGAGCCAACCTCTTCAAAGATCTGCTGGCCGGGGTTCGCGACATCGTCGGGGGGCGCTCGGCCACCTATGAGCGGGAGTTGCAGCGTGCCCGCGAAATGGCCTTGACCGAGATGCAGGAGAAGGCGCGCGCCCTGGGCGCCAATGCGGTGGTCGGGGTCGATCTGGACTACGAGGTGCTCGGACAGCGAAGCGGCATGCTGATGGTCTCGGCCAGTGGCACGGCGGTGCTGATCGAATGACCGTGCACGAGACAGGTCGGTTTCCCCAGATGAACAAGCTTGAACACCTGATTCCGCCGCCGGTCGTGGCACTGTTATGTGCCTTGCTGATGGCGTGGCTGGCCGGCGGCCTGCCGGCCATCGGCTGGCCCCCGCAGGGGCCTGCGGTGTTGGTTCTCTTCCTGCTGCTTGTGGGTCTTGTCTTCGATTTGCTGGGCCTGGCGGCCTTTGTTCGGCAGCGAACCACCGTCAACCCGCTGCGACCTCAGCGGGCTTCCTCACTGGTCACCGTTGGGGTCTACCGGATCACGCGCAACCCGATGTATGTTGGTTTGTGCTGCCTGCTTCTGGCGTGGGCGGTGTACCTGTGGTCACCCTGGTCGTGGGCTGGCCCTGTGCTGTTCGCCGCCTACATCACCCGCTTCCAGATCAAGCCGGAAGAGCGCGCACTGGAGAAGCTGTTCGGTGACGAGTTTCGCGCGTACCGACACCAGGTGAGGCGGTGGCTGTGAAGCGCTGGTTCCGGTTTGTGCGGCATTGCCGCATGTGGGCTCTGGCCTGCCTGCTGAGTCAGGCCGCCACCGCCATCGCGCAGAACGTGGTGCTGGACTACCGCTTGCAGGCGGGCAAGGACTTGCGGGTCGAGACGGTAACCGAGACGGTGAACGATGTCCGCCTGAAAGTGGATCGGGGTCTTGGTGAGCAGGTGCAGGCCCGTGGTGTGCGCTTTCCTTTTGTCATTCAGACGACCGAGCGTCAGGTGATGCGGCAGTGGTCCGGAAAGCCTTTGGCCGATGGCAGCTTCCAGGCCGAACTGACCATGCTGGAAAAGTCGATGCTGCTGCGTTCGCCCGACGGGCAAGTGCATGACGTGCCCGACACCAGCGGCATGGTGGGCTTGCGCATGGCGGCGGTGATCGATGCCGATGGCCGCTTGAGAGAGGACTCGATTCAGGTGTCGGGGCTGAACGGTGAAGCGGGCGAAACGGCCGCGGCTGTGATGGGCAGCGTGTTGCAGCAGGTGGCGGCTTTGGAACCCCTTGTGTTGCGTGAGGGCGCGTCCGTTCCGCAATCGCTGCGCATGAGCCTGCCCTTGCCCGGGCAGATGGCCATCGAACTGACCATGCACACCACCTACCGATTGCTCGGCATCGACAATGGGGTGGCCGATATCGAGACGGTGCACCGGATGGATTTTCACCTGCCAGACGGTCCGGTCAGGATGCAGGCGGACGGTGCGGGCGGTGGCCGCATGCGTTTTGAACTGGCCACGCGCACGTTGCGCCTGAACGAGTCGAGCTGGGTTGCCGAGATTGAATTGGACACGCCGGAAGGCTTGATCGCCATGGGTGTCAGCACCCGCTTCACGCAGCACATGCGTGATGCCGATTGAGGCGAATCGGGCATGGAGCTGGTCAAAGCCTGGTCAATGGGGCTGGTGCTGGCCTGGCTGGCCATCCCAGCGCTGGCCCTGATGAATCGCCACCGAGGGGCGGTGCTCATGGCCTGCGCGACGGCCTTGGCGGCAGCCTTTGTTCACCTACCCAGATCGGTGGAGTGGCTGGTTGATGCCGCGGCGCACGAGGCGCGCTACGGGGCATGGGCTCAAATCGAGGTCCGGGTCGGGTTGGCTGCCATCGCCCTGCTGACGGGCGCGTGGGGCGCCGCCTGGCTGGCCTGGCGACGCCCATGGTGGCTGGTGGTGTCGGCGGGGCTCAGCCTGCCGATGGTGCTGTTCGGGGTCTGGCTGGGTTTTTTCTTCCGCATCTTTGGGTGAACGCCGATCTCGGTGGTGTCACCAGCCAGGTGTTCCTCTCAGCCTTTCAGCCCAGTGCCTTGACCACCGCATCGCCCATCTGGGCGGTGCCGACGCGGGTGGTTCCCTCGCTGTGAATGTCGGGTGTGCGCAGACCCTGGGCCAGCACCTGCTTGACCGCAGCTTCAATGCGCTGGGCCGCCTCTTCCTGATTCAGGCTGAAGCGCAGCATCATGGCGGCCGACAGAATGGTGGCCAGGGGGTTGGCCACACCTTTGCCGGCGATGTCGGGCGCGCTGCCGTGACTGGGCTCGTACAGTCCCTGGTTGCGGCTGTTGAGCGAGGCCGAAGGCAGCATGCCGATGGAGCCGGTCAGCATCGAGGCCTCGTCCGACAGGATGTCGCCGAACATGTTGCCGGTGACCACCACGTCAAACGCCTTCGGTGCCTTGACCAACTGCATGGCGGCGTTGTCGACGTACATGTGCTCGAGTGCCACGTCGGGGTACTGGGCGTGGACTTCGATGACGGTGTCCTTCCAGAACTGGAAGGTCTCCAGCACATTGGCCTTGTCGACCGAGGTCACCTTCTTGTTGCGCTTGCGTGCGGCCTGGAAGGCGACGTGGGCGATGCGCTCGATTTCCGGCTTGGCATAGCGCATGGTGTCGAAGGCTTCGGGCGCGCCCTTGAACTCGCCGTCCGGGGCCTCGCGGCGGCCACGCGGTTGACCGAAGTAGATGTCACCGGTCAGCTCGCGGATGATCAGGATGTCCAGGCCAGCCACCAGTTCGGGCTTGAGGCTGGATGCGCCCACCAGTTGCTCGTAGCAGATGGCGGGGCGGAAGTTGGCGAACAGGCCCATGTTCTTGCGCAGGCCCAGAATGGCCTGCTCGGGGCGCAGCGGGCGGTCGAGCTTGTCGTACTTCCAGTCGCCGACGGCGCCGAACAGCACCGCGTCACTGTCCTTGGCCAGTTTGAGGGTGGACTCGGGCAGCGGGTGGCCGTGCGCATCGTAGGCGGCGCCACCGACCAGCGCCGACTCCATCTCGAACTTCAGGTCGAGCGCGTTGAGGACCTTGACCGCTTCGGCGACGATTTCGGTGCCGATGCCGTCACCGGGGAGTACTGCGATTTTCATAGGAGAGCTTCTGGGTGAGTGGTTTTCATCAAGGGTTGCCGTGGAACCGGCTCTGCCGGGCCACAGGCAACGCCCCCTTGAGGGGGTGACGCCGAAGGCGGCGCAGGGGTGGGTCTGTCTACATCGTGTGCGCCAGCCACGGCTTGGTGGCCAGGCGCGCTTTCTCGAACGCCTCGATCTTGTCCTTGTGACGCAAGGTCAGGCCGATGTCGTCCAGCCCATTGAGCAGGCAGTACTTGCGGAAAGCGTTGACTTCGAACGGAATTTCTTCGCCTTGCGGCTTGACGATGACCTGGCGCTCCAGGTCGATGGTGAGCTGGTAGCCGGGGAAGGCGGCCACATCGTTGAACAGCTGGTCGACCTGCGCTTCGCTCAGCACGATGGGCAGCAGGCCGTTCTTGAAGCAGTTGTTGAAGAAGATGTCGGCAAAGCTCGGGACGATGACCGCACGGAAGCCGTACTGGTCGATGGCCCACGGCGCGTGCTCACGGCTGGAGCCGCAGCCGAAGTTCTTGCGCGCCAGCAGGATGGAGGCGCCCTGGTATCGGGGCTGGTTCAGCACGAAGTCCGGGTTGGGCTTGCGTGCGCTTTCGGGCACCCCGGGCTGGCCGGGCTGATCCAGGTAGCGCCATTCGTCAAACAGGTTGGGACCGAAGCCGGTCTTGCGGATCGACTTGAGGAACTGCTTGGGAATGATGGCGTCGGTATCGACGTTCTCGCGGTCCATGGGGGCCACGAGGCCGGTGTGGAGGGTGAATTTCTGCATGTTGTGTTTCGTGCCCAGAGGGCTTACTTGGTGACTTCCTCGACCTTTTCTCCTGCCTTCTGCAGGCTGCGGCCAGTGGCTTCGCCGGCACGCTGGACGCCGCGCTCGGTGGCATCCACTGCCGTGCCAAGGGCTCGACCCGTGGCATCGGCTGCACGTCCCAGGCCGCTGCCTGTCGCTTCGGCTGCGCGCTGCAGGCCCTGCCCGGCGGCCTGTCCCGCGCGCTCGATGCCCTGCCCGGCGCGCTCGCCCACGTTGCGGGCACCTTCTCCCACGTTCGAGGCGGTCGAGCAAGCGCTGAGCAGCAAAAGGGTGGACAGCGTGGTGGCGGAGGTCAGGAATCGGAACATGGTGCAGCTCCTGGCGAGTAAGGGGTCGATGTCGGGGTATTCAGGCGATGGTGCGGATGTCGATGAAATGGCCGTGGATGGCTGCTGCAGCGGCCATGGCGGGCGAGACCAGGTGGGTGCGTCCTCCTGCACCCTGACGGCCCTCGAAGTTGCGGTTGCTGGTGCTGGCACAGCGTTCGCCCGGCTCCAGCCGGTCGGCGTTCATGGCCAGGCACATTGAACAGCCCGGTTCACGCCACTCGAACCCGGCGGCCTTGAAGATCTCGTGCAGGCCTTCGCGCTCGGCCTGTTCCTTGACCAGGCCCGAGCCCGGCACGACCATGGCCAGCTTGATGTTCTTGGCGACTTTCTTGCCCAGCTTCTTGACGACCGCGGCGGCTTCGCGCATGTCCTCGATGCGGCTGTTGGTGCAGGAACCGATGAACACCTTGTCGACGTGGATGTCGGCCAGGGGTTTGCCCGGTTGCAGGGCCATGTAGCTCAATGCCCGCTCGATGGCGTTGCGTCTGTTCGGGTCCTTTTCCTTGTCTGGGTCCGGCACGGCAGCGGTCACGTCCAGCACCATCTCGGGCGAGGTGCCCCAGGTCACCTGTGGCAGAATTTGCGCGGCATCCAGTTCCACCACGGTGTCGAAGGTCGCGCCTTCATCGGAGTGCAGTGTCTTCCAGTAGGCCACTGCCTGGTCCCACTCGTCGCCGGTGGGCGCCAGTGGTCGACCCTTGACATAGTCGATGGTCTTGTCGTCCACCGCCACCAGGCCGGCACGTGCGCCAGCCTCGATGGCCATGTTGCAGACCGTCATGCGCCCCTCCATGGACAGCGCACGAATGGCACTGCCGGCAAATTCGATGGTGTAGCCGGTGCCACCGGCGGTGCCGATCCGGCCGATGATGGCCAGCACGATGTCCTTGGCGGTGCAGCCCTTGGGCAGCTGGCCCTCCACCTTCACCAGCATGTTCTTGGCTTTCTTGGCCAGCAGGGTCTGGGTCGCCAGCACATGCTCGACCTCGGAAGTGCCGATGCCGTGTGCCAGGGCGCCGAAGGCGCCGTGTGTGGAGGTGTGAGAGTCGCCGCAGACCACGGTCATGCCGGGCAGGGTGGCGCCATTTTCAGGACCGATCACGTGCACGATGCCCTGGCGCCTGGACATGAAGGGGAAGAAAGCTGCGGCGCCAAATTCCTTGATGTTGCTGTCCAGCGTGGTGATCTGCTCCTTGCTGATCGGGTCGGTGATGCCGTCGTAGCCCAGCTCCCAGCCGGTGGTGGGGGTGTTGTGGTCGGCCGTGGCCACCACTGAACTGACGCGCCAGACCTTGCGGCCGGCCTGGCGCAGACCCTCGTAGGCCTGCGGACTGGTGACTTCGTGCACCAGATGGCGGTCGATGTAGAGGACGGCGGTGCCGTCTTCCTCGGTGTGGACGACGTGTTCGTCCCAGATCTTGTCGTAAAGGGTGCGTGCCATGGGTGCTTGTACTCCTGTGGGAAGGGAAATTCTAGGCCTGCAGGCCGGCCTGTGCAGACAGGTGATCCACCAGCAGCCGGGCGCTGACCGGCAGGCTGGAGAAGTCGCGGGCCACCAGATCGATGCGGCGCAGGGCCCAGTCGTCGGTGAGATCGATGGCGGAAAGGTTGCCGACCCCGTGCATCAGGTCGAAGGCGCGGCGCGGCATCAGACCGACGCCCAGGCCGTTGTGGATCATGCGGCACATGGCATCCAGCCCGGTGACCCGGATGCGCAGGCGGATGCCGCGTCCGGCCCGGGTAGCGGCCTCGTTCATGGCCAGGTAAATGGAGCTGTTGGCGTGCAGGCCGACGTGGTCGACATCCAGGCTGTCGGCGAAGGTGACGGATGGCCGTTCGGCCAGCGGGTGCCCCTTCGGCGCAATCAGCACCAGTCGGTCCTGGCGGTAGGGCAGGGTCTGCAGTTCGGTGCCGGCCCCGGCCACACCCACATGGCAGATACCCAGGTCGGCGGCGCCTTCCTGCACCGCCCGCAGCACCTCGGTGGACAGGTGTTCTTCCAGGTCGATCTTGATGGTGTCGTGGGTGCGGATGAAGGCACCCAGGTCTTCGGGAAGAAACTGCACGATGGCCGAGATGTTGGCGTGCACCCGAACATGGCCCCGCACGCCCTGGGCGTATTCGGACAGTTCACCCTGCATCTTGTCGAGGCTGAACAGCACCGAGCGGGCGTGGTGCAGCAGGCTCTGGCCTGCCGGGGTGGGGGTGACGCCGCGGGCGTGGCGCAGCAGCAGGGGCGCTGCGACCGTGTTTTCCAGATCCGACAGGCGTTTGCTGACCGCGGATGGGGCCATGAACTCGGTCTCCGCCGCCTTGCCGATGGAGCCGCGCTCGCACACCGCCACAAACAGCTGCAGCGTGGTCAGGTCCAGGCGACGGGTGAAGGCGCGGTCGGGGGTGTTCATGGGGAAAGTCATCGCAGATGAAGATGACTTTCTGAATTTTCCCCTTTTTATGATGCTCATTCCATCGCCAATGACGATGTCTGACCCCGCAAAAACAAAAAACCCGCCACCATAGGTGAGCGGGTTTGCAAGCCAGACCAACCGCGCTGCCCCCTTGGGGAGGATGCAGCGCAGGCGGCGCTGGAGCGATTTACTTCTTGAAGCCTGCCGGCACGTCGCGCCGGGGCGAGCCGGAGAACAGCTGGCGGGGACGGCCGATCTTGTACTCGGGGTCACCGATCATTTCGTTGAGCTGGGCGATCCAGCCGACGGTCCGGGCCAATGCGAAGATGCCAGTGAACAGGTTCACCGGGATGCCGATGGCCCGCTGCACGATGCCGGAGTAGAAGTCGACGTTCGGGTAGAGCTTGCGCTGCACGAAGTAGTCGTCTTCCAGGGCAATCTTTTCCAGTTCCTTGGCCAGCTTGAACAGCGGGTCGTTTTCCAGGCCCAGCTCGGTCAGCACCTCGTTGCAGGTCTCCTGCATCAGCTTGGCGCGGGGGTCGTAGTTCTTGTAGACGCGGTGCCCGAAGCCCATCAGCTTGACGCCACTGTTCTTGTCCTTGACCTTCTCCATGAACTCGCCGACCTTGGCGACACCGCCGTTGGCCTGGATGTCTTCCAGCATGTTCAGGCAGGCTTCGTTGGCGCCGCCATGGGCGGGACCCCACAGGCAGGCCACACCGGCTGCCACGGCCGCGAACGGGTTGGTGCCCGAGGAGGCGCACAGACGCACCGTCGAGGTGGATGCGTTCTGCTCGTGGTCGGCGTGCAGGATGAAGATGCGGTCGAGGGCGCGCTCTAGCACCGGGTTGACCTCGTAGTCCTCGCAGGGGGTGCCGAACATCATGCGCAGGAAGTTGCCGGCGTAGCTCAGCTTGTTCTGCGGGTACATGTAGGGCTGGCCGATCTTGTACTTGTAGGCCATGGCCACCAGCGTGGGCATCTTGGCGATCAGGCGGATCGCGGCAATCTCGCGGTGCTCGGGGTTGTTGATGTCCGTGCTGTCGTGGTAGAAAGCCGACATCGCACCCACCAGGCCGGTCAGGATGGCCATGGGGTGGGCGTCGCGGCGGAAGCCGCGAAGGAAGAACTGCATCTGCTCGTTGACCATGGTGTGGTTGATCACGAGCTTGTGGAAGTCGGCACGCTCTTTCTCTTTGGGCAGTTCGCCCTTGAGCAGCAGGTAGCAGGTGTCGAGGTAGTCGCAGTTGGTGGCCAGCTGCTCGATGGGGTAGCCGCGGTACAGCAGTTCGCCCTTGTCGCCATCGATGTAGGTGATGGCCGACTGGCAGGACGCCGTGGACAGGAAGCCCGGGTCATAGGTGAACATGCCGGTTTGTGCGTACAGCTTGCGGATGTCGATGACGTCCGGGCCGATGCTGCCGGCGTACACCGGCAACTCTACGCTGGGGCTGCCGTTGGAGAACGACAGGGTGGCTTTGTTGTCTACGAGTTTCATGCGGATTCCTGGTAGAGGTTAATCGGGTAGCCGGGCGTCACGCAGCATGCCCAGCACCTGCGTGACGTCGTCACGGGCCAGCTCGCCCTCGGGGTTCTTGCGGCCGAGCAACAGATCGAGGAGATCGTTGTCGGACAGGTCCATTAGAACCCCCAGAGCTTCAGCCTGCCTGACAGTCAAGCCAGTTTCATGCCTGGCAAAGAACTTCTCGATGAACAGGTCGTTCTCGAGCAGTCCGCGGCGGCAACGCCAGCGCAGCTTGCTCAACGCACGTTCGTCGAGCAGCTGTTCTGTACCGGCATTGTCCACGTTGGTCATAAAAATGAGGCTGCAAGGTGCGCCGTCTTGGCCAGGGCACCCGTGGAACCGGCTCCGCCGGGCCACAGGGTGCGTTCCCCCTCGGGGGGGAAGACGCGAAGCGGCGCAGGGGGGAGGCTCATACCGAGCGCAGAACCATCATTTCCTTGATCTTGCCGATCGCCTTGGTAGGGTTCAGACCCTTGGGGCAGACATCGACGCAGTTCATGATGGTGTGGCAGCGGAACAGACGGTACGGGTCTTCCAGGTTGTCCAGGCGCTCGCTGGTCGCCTGGTCGCGGCTGTCGGCGATGAAGCGGTAGGCCTGCAGCAGACCGGCCGGGCCGACGAACTTGTCCGGGTTCCACCAGAAGCTGGGGCAGCTGGTCGAGCAGCTGGCACACAGGATGCACTCGTACAGGCCGTTGAGCTCTTCGCGCTCTTCGGGACTCTGCAGACGCTCCTTGGCCGGCGGCACCGTCTCGTTGATGAGGTAGGGCTTGATGCTGTGGTACTGCTTGAAGAACAGCGTCATGTCGACGATCAGGTCGCGCACCACCGGCAGGCCCGGCAGGGGCTTGAGCACGATGTCGCCCTTGAGCGTGTTCATGTTGGTCAGGCAGGCCAGACCGTTCTTGCCGTTGATGTTCATCGCGTCGGAGCCGCAGACGCCTTCGCGGCAGGAGCGACGGAACGAAATGGAAGGATCGACGGCCTTGAGCTTCATCAGCGCGTCCAGCAGCATGCGTTCGTTGCCATCGAGTTCGACCTCGATGGTCTGCATGTAGGGCTTGGCGTCCTTGTCCGGGTCGTAGCGGTAGATCTTGAAGGTGCGTTTTGCCATTTTTGGGACTCCAGTGCGTGGGGCGCTCAGAAGGTGCGAACCTTGGGAGGAATCGACTCGACGGTCAGCGGCTTGAGGTTGACCGGCTTGTAGCTCAGGCTGTTGTCGGCGCTGTGCCACAGGGTGTGCTTCATCCACTCCTTGTCGTTGCGGCCCAGCGGGAACTCGGCGTCGTCGGCCGCGCGCTCGTAGTCGTTGACGGTGTGGGCACCGCGGCACTCCTTGCGGGCAGCGGCCGAGGTCATGGTGGCCTGGGCGGCTTCCATCAGGTTCTCGACCTCCAGTGCCTCGATGCGGGCGGTGTTGAACACCTTGGACTTGTCCTTGAGGGTGATCGCCTCCACGCGCTCGCGCATCGCGTTGATCTTGCGGACACCTTCGTCCATGCTGGCCTGGGTGCGGAACACACCCGCGTGCTGCTGCATGGTGTTGCGCATGTCGTTGGCCACGTCCTGGGCGTATTCGCCACTGGTGGAGCTGTCCAGGCGGGCCAGGCGGGCCAGCGTGCGGTCGGCCGCGTCCTTGGGCAGGTCCTGGAACTCGGCCTTGGGGTTGACGTTGGCCACGATGTGGTTGCCGGCGGCCTTGCCGAACACCAGCAGGTCGAGCAGCGAGTTGGTGCCCAGGCGGTTGGCCCCGTGCACCGAAACGCAGGAGCATTCGCCCACTGCATACAGGCCATTGACGATCTGCTGGCTGCCGTTGCCGTCGGGCACGACCACCTGACCGTTGATGTTGGTCGGAATGCCGCCCATCTGGTAGTGGATGGTGGGCACGACCGGGATCGGTTCCTTGGTGATGTCGACGTTGGCGAAGTTGACGCCGATTTCGTAGACCGAGGGCAGGCGCTTGTGGATGGTGTCGGCGCTGAGGTAGGAGAAGTTCAGCATCACGTAGTCCTTGTTCGGACCACAGCCACGACCTTCCTTGATTTCCTGGTCCATGCAGCGCGAGACGAAGTCGCGCGGGGCCAGGTCTTTCAGGGTGGGGGCGTAGCGCTCCATGAAGCGCTCGCCCTCGGAGTTCACCAGGAAGGCGCCTTCACCGCGGCAGCCTTCGGTCAGCAGCACGCCCGCGCCGGCCACGCCGGTCGGGTGGAACTGCCAGAACTCCATGTCCTGCAGGGGGATGCCGGCGCGCGCGGCCATGCCCAGGCCATCACCGGTGTTGATGAAGGCGTTGGTCGAGGCGGCGTAAATGCGGCCGGCACCGCCGGTGGCCAGCAGCGTCGTCTTGGCTTCGAGGATGTAGACCTCGCCGGTCTCCATCTCGAGCGCGGTCACGCCCAGCACGTCGCCGTCGGCGTTGCGCACCAGGTCCAGGGCCATCCACTCGACGAAGAAGGTGGTGCGGGCTGCGACGTTCTGCTGGTACAGGGTGTGCAGCATGGCGTGACCGGTGCGGTCGGCGGCGGCGCAGGCACGCGGCACAGCCTTCTCGCCGTAGTTGGCGGTGTGGCCGCCGAACGGACGCTGGTAGATGGTGCCGTCGGGGTTGCGGTCGAACGGCATGCCGAAGTGTTCGAGCTCGTAGACCACCTTCGGGGCTTCACGGCACATGAACTCGATGGCGTCCTGGTCGCCCAGCCAGTCGGAGCCCTTGATGGTGTCGTAGAAGTGGTAGTGCCAGTTGTCCTCGTTCATGTTGCCCAGCGAGGCGCCGATGCCGCCCTGGGCGGCCACGGTGTGCGAGCGGGTGGGGAACACCTTGGAGAGCACGGCGACCTTCAGGCCGGCGCGGGCCAGCTGCAGCGAGGCGCGCATGCCGGAACCGCCGGCACCGACGATGACCACGTCGAACTGGCGCTTGGGAAGGGATGCGGTGGTGGTCATGGATCAGAGCCTCCAGAGAACTTGAACAGCCCAGCCCAGGCAACCCACGAGCCAGACGATGGTGAAGACGTGCAGCACGACGCGGATGCCGGCGGGCTTGACATAGTCCATCCAGATGTCGCGCATGCCGACCCAGACGTGCCAGGCCAGGGCGACAAAGACCACGAAGGTCAGCGCCTTCATCCACTGGGCGGCGAAGATGCCGGCCCACAGGTCGTAGCCGACAGGACCGCTGGACAGCAGCACCTGAAGCAGCACCACCAAGGTGAACAGGGCCATGAGGGCGGCCGTGACGCGCTGGGCGAGCCAGTCGCGCAGGCCGTAGTGGGCGCCGGTGACGACGCGCTTGGAGCCAAAATTGACGGACATGGGGTTCCTCTTGTTGCTGGTCTGGGGGCGGCTCAGTACAGGCCGAACAGCTTGGCGCCCAGAACCACGGTCAGCCCGATGGACAGCACCAGGGTGACGATGGCCGACGACTTGCCGAATTCCTTGGTGACCGCGTGGCGCGCATCCATGAACAGGTGGCGCAGGCCGGCGATCAGGTGGTGCAGGTAGGCCCAGATGACGGCCAGCACGACCAGCTTGAAGAACCACCCCGGCACAAATCCCAGACCAGCAGCGAAGGCTGCGGTGAATCGCTCGAAGGAGAGCTCTGACGACACCGAGGTGTCGAACATCCAGACGATCAGGGGCAGCAGCAGGAACATCAGGGCGCCGCTGACACGGTGCAGGATCGACACCCAGCCGGCGGGTGGCAGGCGGTAGGTGGTCAGGTCCTTGAAGGCGTTGATGTTGCGGAACTCGGGCCGCTTTCGGGTCAACTCGGTCATGGTGGGACTTTCTTCCGTGGGAGGACTTGAGAGTGGGTGCTTGTAACCGGTTGGTAACCCGGACCACAAGGTGTCAGATTCTATTGCAATGCACCATACCGGAGCCTGACACTCGGGTGTCACCCCGTTGCGGACCCGTGGCAGACCCTCGGGCTGGCGGGGGCATGCATCAGCTCAGTTCGTTGTGGTAGTGGCGGGTCTCCGTGCGGTAGAAGCCCCGGCGCAGCTCCATCGGCACGTCGTTGTAGGTGTAGGCAAGCCGTTCGACGCTGAGCAGCGGATGGCCGGACGACACGCCCAGCAGGACAGCGTTGTCGGCATCGGCCGCCACCGCCTTGACCTTTTCCACGGCACGCACCATGCGCACGCCGAACCGGGTTTCGAACAGGGCGTACATGGGGCCCTTGTCGGTCGAGAGGGTCTCCAGTGTCAGGCCCTTGAAGCTGTGGCCGGGCAGCCAGATGTCTTCCAGGATGGCCGGCGAGCCACCAAAGGCCAGCACCCGCTTGACCTGGATGACCGCATCGCCGGTGCGCAGACCCAGCGAGCGGGCCACCTCGGCGGGTGCGCGCTGGCGCCGGCATTCGATGATGCTGCGTTCGGCCGGGCCCTGGCTGGCCGGATCGCCGATGTCGGGCAGCACGCGCAGGAAACGGTACTGGATGTGCTGCTCCGCGTGGGTGGCCACGAACGTGCCCTTGCCCTGTCGGCGCACCAGCAGGTTGTCGGTGGCCAACTCGTCGATGGCCTTGCGCACCGTGCCTTGGCTCACCCGATAGCGGGCGGCCAGGTCGAGCTCGGAGGGAATCATGTCGCCCGGTTTCCATTCGCCGGCCTGCAGGCTGCGCAGGATCAGGGTCTTGATCTGCTGGTACAGCGGGCTGAACGCAGGGGCGGCCTGCGCTCCGATGGCTCCCGGGTCGCCCGCGCCGACAGGCTCTGCGGCGGGCGCTGGCTCGCTGGTCGGGCTGAGGTTTTCGGTGCTGGAAGGCATGTCGATCCGGGTGGTGCTGCGGTCGTTGCTGAAGACCAATCATATCTTATATAAGACATAAGACAAATTGACCGATCAGGGTTAACGCGGGTACACTCATGGGTTGTGCCGGTGCCGGAATTTTCGGGTTAACCCTGAGCAAACACCGTCCGCGGCGGGGCTTGACCCGCCGGTCCATCCATCCACACGTCCATTCTGGAGTTTTCACCATGAGCAAGAAGCCCGTCCGAGTTGCCGTCACCGGCGCCGCAGGCCAGATCGGTTACGCCCTGCTGTTCCGCATCGCTTCCGGCGAGATGCTGGGCAAGGACCAGCCCGTCATCCTGCAATTGCTGGAGATTCCGGATGAGAAGGCCCAGAACGCGCTCAAGGGCGTGATCATGGAACTGGAAGACTGCGCCTTCCCCCTGCTGGCCGGCATTGAGGCCCACAGCGACCCGATGACCGCCTTCAAGGACACCGACTACGCCCTGCTGGTGGGTGCCCGTCCGCGCGGTCCCGGCATGGAGCGCGCCGACCTGCTGGCCGCCAACGCCCAGATCTTCACCGCCCAGGGCAAGGCCCTGAACGCCGTGGCTTCGCGCAACGTCAAGGTGCTGGTGGTCGGCAACCCTGCCAACACCAACGCCTACATCGCCATGAAGTCGGCCCCGGATCTGCCGGCCAAGAACTTCACCGCCATGCTGCGCCTGGACCACAACCGCGCTGCCAGCCAGATCGCCACCAAGATCGGTTGTGCCGTGGGCGACATCGAGAAGCTGGCCGTGTGGGGCAACCACTCGCCCACCATGTACGCCGACTACCGTTTCGCCACCGTGAACGGCAAGTCTGTCAAGGAAACCATCAACGACCACGAGTGGAACCGTGACGTGTTCCTGCCCACCGTGGGCAAGCGTGGCGCTGCCATCATCGCCGCCCGTGGCCTGTCGTCGGCTGCCTCGGCCGCCAACGCCGCCATCGACCACATGCGCGACTGGGCCCTGGGCACCAACGGCAAGTGGGTCACCATGGGCATCCCGTCCAATGGCGAATACGGCATCCCCAAGGAAGTCATGTTTGGCTACCCCGTCACCTGCGAAGGCGGCGAGTACAAGATCGTCGAGGGCCTGCCGATCGACGAGTTCAGCCAGGAATGCATCAACAAGACCCTTGCCGAGCTCGAAGGCGAGAAGGACGGCGTGAAGCATCTGCTGTGATGCCCCCCCTGAGCCGCTTCGCGTCTTCCCCCCAGGGGGACCGCACCTGTGGCCCGGCAAAGCCGGTTCCACGGTGCGTGCTGGACCACGGGCGGCGCGTTGGCGTTGGCCGTAACCGCTTCGTAACTCCGTGAAACCTCACCCGCGCGACATCCTTGCAGGGGCCCAGGCCGGTGCGTTCGCGCTGCCGGTCTGTGACCACTACAGCGGGGTCGAGGCGCGGATGCGGAAAAGCCTGCAGCTGCAGGCCGAGCTGAGTGCAGAGTTCGGCACCTGCGTCTTTGACGTCACGCTGGACTGCGAGGATGGCGCCCCCGTCGGTGGCGAGGCCGAGCACGCGGCCCTGGTCACCGAACTGGCGCTGGGTGCCCCTGCGGGCGCCCGTGTCGCCGCCCGGGTCCACCCGGTCGATCATCCCCATTTCGATGCCGATGTGGCCCAGATCGCGGGTCGAGCCGGTTCGCGCCTTTGCCACCTGATGGTGCCCAAGGTCGAGTCGGTGGCCGATGTGGAGCGTGCCGTGGCCGCGATGAACGCTGCCGGCGCCACCGCCGTGCCGCTGCACGTGCTGATCGAGTCGCCGGCCGCGGTGCACCGCGCCTTCGACATCGCGGCGCACCCGCGTGTGGCCTCGCTGAGCTTCGGCCTGATGGACTTCGTCTCGGCTCACGGCGGGGCGATTCCCGCCTCGG
Organism: Burkholderiales bacterium; assembly: GCA_030604135.1. Lineage (GTDB taxonomy): Bacteria > Pseudomonadota > Gammaproteobacteria > Burkholderiales > Burkholderiaceae_C > Hydrogenophaga. The sequence goes on from JAUVWL010000003.1 coordinate 56,143, forward strand.
CCATGACGCTGGCCGGCCAGTTCAGCCACCCACATGTGCTGCGCGCCAAGGTCGAGATGGCCGCTGCCTGCCATGCCCATGGCAAAGTGCCTTCGCACAACGTGGTCACCGAGTTCAAGGACCTGGTGGCGCTGCAGAATGCGGCGCGGAGGGCCGCCGCCGAGCTGGGCTACACCCGCATGTGGAGCATCCACCCGGACCAGATCCGACCCATCCTGGCCGCGTTCTCGCCGGCCGTGGCGGAGATCGAAACGGCGGTGACCATCATTGAGGCTGCTGCGGCCGCCGACTGGGCACCTGTTCAGCACGAAGGCCGGCTGCACGACCGGGCCAGCTACCGCTACTACTGGCAAGTGATCGAACGCGCGCACCAGACCGGGCATGCCTTGCCCGAGACCGTGCGTGGCTGGTTTCTTGCATGACCCCCACAACCACAACCACCATCACCCACCCCACCGGAGAACGCCATGTCGACCTTTCTGACCGACTACCGCGCCCACGTCGCTGAACGCGCCGCCCTGGGCATTCCCCCGCTGCCGCTCGATGCCAAGCAGGTCGCCGCCCTGATCGAACTGATCAAGAACCCGCCCGCCGGTGAAGACGCCTTCCTGCTGGACCTGCTGACGCACCGCGTGCCGCCGGGTGTGGACGACGCCGCCAAGGTCAAGGCCTCGTTCCTGGCCGCTGTGGCCCACGGTGACGAGAAGGTGGCCCTGATCTCCAAGGCCAAGGCCACCGAGTTGCTGGGCACCATGGTGGGTGGCTACAACGTGCATCCGCTGATTGAGCTGCTGGACGACGCCGAAGTGGCGGGCGTGGCCGCCGAAGGTCTGAAGAAGACCCTGCTGATGTTCGACTTCTTCAACGACGTGGCCGAGAAGGCCAAGGCCGGCAACGCCAAGGCCAAGGAAGTCATGCAGTCCTGGGCCGACGCCGAGTGGTTCACCACCCGCCCCGAAGTGCCCAAGAGCATCACCGTCACCGTCTTCAAGGTGCCCGGCGAGACCAACACCGACGACCTGTCGCCCGCCCCGGACGCCTGGAGCCGCCCGGACATCCCGATGCACTACCTGGCCATGCTGAAGAACACGCGCCCCGACGCGGCCTTCAAGCCCGAGGAAGACGGCAAGCGCGGCCCGATGCAGTTCATCGAAGACCTGAAGAAGAAGGGCCACCTGGTCGCCTACGTGGGCGACGTGGTGGGCACAGGTTCCTCGCGCAAGTCGGCCACCAACTCGGTGATCTGGGCCACCGGCCAGGACATCCCCTTCGTGCCGAACAAGCGCTTCGGCGGCGTCACGCTGGGCGGCAAGATCGCCCCGATCTTCTTCAACACGCAGGAAGACTCCGGCGCGCTGCCGATCGAGGTCGACGTCTCCAAGCTGGAGATGGGCGACGTCATCGAAGTCATGCCCTACGACGGCAAGATCGTGAAGAACGGTGAGACCGTCGCCGAGTTCAAGCTGCGCAGCGATGTGCTGTTCGACGAAGTGCGCGCCGGCGGCCGCATCAACCTGATCATCGGTCGCTCGCTCACCGCCAAGGCTCGCGAGTTCCTGGGCCTGCCCGCCTCGACCCAGTTCCGCCTGCCGCAAGCCCCTGCCGCATCCAAGGCCGGCTTCACGCTGGCGCAGAAGATGGTCGGCCGCGCCGTCGGCCTGCCGGAAGGCCAGGGCGTGCGCCCGGGTACCTACTGCGAGCCGAAGATGACGACCGTGGGTTCGCAGGACACCACTGGCCCGATGACCCGCGACGAGCTCAAGGACCTGGCTTGCCTGGGCTTCTCGGCCGACCTGGTGATGCAGTCCTTCTGCCACACCGCCGCTTACCCGAAGCCGGTCGACGTCAAGACCCACCGCGAACTGCCGGCCTTCATCAGCAGCCGTGGCGGCGTGTCCCTGCGCCCGGGCGACGGTGTGATCCACAGCTGGCTCAACCGCCTGCTGCTGCCCGACACCGTGGGCACCGGCGGTGACTCGCACACCCGCTTCCCGATCGGCATTTCGTTCCCGGCCGGTTCCGGTCTGGTGGCCTTCGGCGCCGCCACCGGTGTGATGCCGCTGGACATGCCCGAGTCGGTGCTGGTGCGCTTCAAGGGCCAGATGCAGCCCGGCGTCACCCTGCGTGACCTGGTGCATGCGATCCCGCTGTACGCCATCAAGGCCGGTCTGCTGACCGTGGCCAAGGCCGGCAAGAAGAACATCTTCTCGGGCCGCATCCTGGAAATCGAAGGGCTGCCCGACCTGAAGGTGGAACAGGCCTTCGAGCTGAGCGACGCCTCGGCCGAGCGCGCGGCCGCCGGCTGCACGATCAAGCTCAACAAGGAGCCGGTGCAGGAGTACCTGAAGTCGAACATCGTGCTGATGAAGAACATGATCGCCGACGGTTACCAGGACGCGAAGACGCTGGCGCGCCGCATCGAGAAGGTCGAGGCCTGGCTGGCCAAGCCCGAACTGCTGGAAGCCGACAAGGACGCCGAATACGCCGCCGTGATCGAGATCGACCTGGCCGAGATCACCGAGCCCATCGTCTGCTGCCCGAACGATCCGGACGACGCCAAGTTCCTGTCCGAAGTCGCCGGCACCAAGATCGACGAGGCCTTCATCGGTTCGTGCATGACCAACATCGGCCACTTCCGCGCGGCAGCGACCGTGCTGGGCGGCGCGCGCGACATCCCGGTCAAGCTGTGGGTCGCCCCGCCGACCAAGATGGACGCGGCCGAGCTGACCAAGGAAGGCCACTACGCCAACTTCGGCGCCGCCGGTGCCCGCACCGAAATGCCCGGCTGCTCGCTGTGCATGGGCAACCAGGCCCAGGTGCGCGAAGGCGCGACGGTGATCTCCACCTCGACCCGCAACTTCCCCAACCGTCTGGGCAAGAACACCAACGTGTTCCTGGGCTCGGCCGAACTGGCCGCCGTGGCGTCCAAGCTGGGCAAGCTGCCGACCAAGGAGGAGTACCTGGCCGCCACCGGCGTCATCACCGCCAAGGCCGACCAGATCTACAAGTACATGAACTTCGACCAGATCGAAGAGTATGTGGAGACGGCCAAGACGGTGGCTTGAACGACTGAGCTGACCGCCCAAAGGCCCGCCTTGCGCGGGCCTTTGTTTTTTCGGGAACTTGGCGGTCGTGATCTGCATCCATGCGTTCGTTGTGTGCGCCCCGCGCGCCGTCAACAAAACTCGTGGCTGGCCAGCCTCTTCTTTCCGGATCTTTTTTTCTGAAACCTGAGGAGTTCTGTCATGAAGAAAGCTTTGATCGCGACCGTCTGCGCCATGGGTCTGGGCCTTGGAGCCCTGCAGGCCAAGGCGTCCACCATTGTCGAAACGGCCGCCCAGGCCGGACAGTTCAACACGCTCATGAAGGCCATCGAGGCCGCCGGCCTGGTGGACACCCTCAAGGGCGATGGGCCGTTCACCGTGTTTGCGCCATCGGATGAGGCCTTCGCCAAGCTGCCGCAGGAACGCCTGGACGCGTTGCTGGCCGACAAGGACGCGCTGACCAAGGTGCTGACCTACCACGTCGTGCCGGGCAAGGTCATGTCGACCGAAGTGCAGGCCGGTGAAGTCCAGACCAAGGCCGGCCAGGCGCTGGTCGTCAAGACCGAGGACGGCGTGAAGGTCAACGAGTCTCGCGTGGTGACCGCGGACATCAGCGCCAGCAACGGCGTGATCCACGTCATCGACAGCGTGCTGCTGCCCAACTGAGGCGGCTTGACCCCTGTGCTTCGGCGACGTTCAGCCCAGGCCGGCTCTGGCCTGGGCTGATGTCGGATGCACGCGCTGGATGGGGGCGGCACTGACCGCGGCTTGCGAGCGCTCACGCACCTCGTCCATCAGGGCGCGGGCATCCCAGTCCACCGGCCAGCCTTGCCACAGGCGCAGGCGCCCTTGCACCATCACCGCCTCGATCTGGCTGCGGCCGGCCAGGCGGACCATTTCCCAACCCAGGTCCCACGACGGCGTCAGTTCGGGCGCGTCCAGGTCGATGAGCAGGCAGTCGGCCGCCAGACCGGTGGCCACGCGCCCGGTGGTGCGCGACAGGCCACAGGCATCGGCGCCCCAGGCGCTGGCCATGGCCAGCCAGGTCCAGCCCGCGCCGCAGGAGAAGTCACCAGCCGGCAGGCCGAAGGCCAGGCGTTGCGCGGTCTCGGCCGCGTCCATCAGGCGGAAAGCGTCGCTGCGGGTGCCGTCGGTGCCCAGTCCCAGGCGGATGCCCAGGGCCTGCATCTGCAGGGCCGGGGCCACGGCGTTGCCTTTCCAGCTGCTGGCCACCGGGTTGTAGCTGACGGCGGCACCGCTGTCGCGCAGCAGCACCAGCTCGCCCGGCGTGAGCATGGTCGCGTGCGCGGCCAGCAGCTCTGGGCCCAGCGCGCCGGCGTGGTGCAGCACCTGCAGTGGCCGACGGCCACGGGCGATCAGTGAGCGCTCGATGGACGCCAGGTGTTCGTTGACGTGCACCTGGAACACCGCGCCGGCTTCGCGGCACAGCTGGGCGACGCGTGCGAGCATGGCGTCGCTGCCGGCCTCGGGAATCGATACCGCCAGCGAGGGGTGGATCAGAGCTGAAGGTCGAGGTGCAGACAGGTGTTGCTCGGCCGCGCGAACCGTGGCCAGGGCGTCTGCGGGTTCGGCACCGGCGTCGTTGCAGGTGCGCGCCAGCACGCAGCGGATGCCGGTGCTGTGCACCGCGGCTTCGATGGCGTCCAGCCCGGCATCGGAACGGGTGCCGGCGTCGCAGACGGTGGTGAAGCCCCCGCGCAGCGCCTCCAGGCAGGCCAGTTGCGACGACAGCTGCAGGTCGCGGTCGTCCAGGTGCTGTTCCAGCGGCACCCAGATGCGGCGGAAGATTTCAGACGGCTCACCAAAGGCCAGGGCCTTGCCATAGGCCTGGGTCAGGTGGTGGTGGGTGTCGACGAAGCCGGGCATGAGCAGCCGGCGCGGCAGCACCGTCGGCTCCAGCTCAGGGTAGCGCTGTTGCAGCAGCTCGGCCGGGCCGACATCGGCAAACATGCCGTCGCGGATGAGCACGGCGTGGGCCGGCAGGGGCACCTCGTCGATGAGGGTGTATTCGGGCAGCAGCAGCTGTTCGTTGCGGCCCAGGGCGTCACGCAGGTTCATGGTGTTCAGAAGATCAGCAGCCAGACGCCGGTGGCGGCCAGCACGGTGCCGGTGAGGGCGAGCAATGGAGCCTGGCCGGTGCGGCGGGCCAGCGCGCGACCGGCCAGTGCGCCCAGCAGCAGCACGCCGGCCAGGGCGGCGCCCAGCCAGCCATCGATGCGGCCGGCCACCAGGTGGGTGGCACTGGCCGACAGGGCAATGGGAATCTGAATCGCCTGTGCGGTGGTCACCGAGGCCAGCATGGGCTGGCGCATCAGCAGCAGGATGGGCAGCAGCATCACCGGCCCGCCGGTGCCCGACAGCGCCGAGCCTGTGCCCACCAGCAGACCCAGTGGCAGCACCAGGCCCGGTTTCAGGCGCAGGGCGCCGACGTCGGACGGTGTGCCGCGCTGCCACAGGCGCAGCGCCTGCAAACCCGAGAGCAGGGCCAGGCCACCGATCCACATGCGCAGCCAGGACCCCGGCACGGCAGCGGCCAGGGTCGCCCCGACGGCGGCCCCCACCAGGGCGCCCACCAGCAGCCGCGTGTCGGCCCGGGGCAGGCGCCAGTGGGGGGCACGCCAGGACAGCACCGTGATCAGGCCGGTGACCAGAAAGGCCAGGCTGGACGCTGCAATGGCTTCGGGCAAGGGCACATCCAGCCAGGCGGTGATGGCCGGCACGACCAGCACGCCACCGATTGACGTCGCACCGATGGCCAGGCCGGCCAGGGCCACGGTGAACCAGGCCAGCAAGGTCATCGCGTCGGCCGGTGGGCGGGCATGGGGCAGGTGTGTGTCACTCGGGCTGGATGGCCGCGGCCTTGACGGCGGCAGCCAGGTTTTCGCGTTCGCGTTGCAGCAGCTGGGCAAAGGCGTCGCGCTCGACGAACAGCGGCTTCAGACCCGCGGTCTGCATGCGCGCGGCCAGTGCCGGATCGGCCAGGGTTTCGCCCATGGCGGAAGCCAGCTTGGCCACGATGGGGGCCGGCGTGCCCGTCGGGGCCAGCAGGCCGTACCAGGAGTCGACGTCGACCGCCTGCAAACCCGGCGTTTCGGCCAGGGCCGGCAGCTCGGGCAAGGCGTCCCAGCGCTTTTGCGAGGTCACGCCATAAGCCTTGACCCGGTTGTCGGCAATGAAGGGCTGTGCCAGCGACAGCGGCATGACGGCCAGTTCGATGCGCCCGGCCGCCAGGTCGGTGAGCACCTGCGGGCCGTTGCGGAAGGGCACGTGCTGGATGTCCACGCCACCTGCGAGCTTGATGATCTCGGCTGCCAGGTGCATGGAAGTGCCAACGCCGTCGGTGCCGTAGTTGAGCTTGCCGGGCGCCTGGCGTGCCATGGCCAGCACCTCGTTGGTGCTGTTGGCACCCAGTTGGGGACTGCCGATGAGTACAAACGGCGAGCTGGCCACCGTGGCCACGGGTGCGAAGTCCTTGAGGGCGTCGTAGCGCACGATGGAGGGCTTGACCAGCGGGGCGACGTTGATCGGGCTGGCCACCGCGAACAGCAGGGTGTAGCCGTCGGCCGTGGCGCGGGCGGCGCGCTGGGTGCCGATGGTGCCCGACGCGCCGGCCACGTTCTCGACCACGAAATTCTGTTTCAGTCGTTCGCTCAGGCTCTGCAGAACCAAGCGGGCCGCCGAGTCGACGCTGCCTCCGGGTGCGAAAGGAACAATCACCGTCACCGGGCGGCTCGGGTAGTCGGCGGGGGCCTGGGCCTGCACCAGGCCGGTGGCGCAGGCGAGGGCGCTTGCGATGAACAGGCGGCGGGAGGGGGTGGTCAGCGTGAACATGGGACACTCCTGTCTGGACAAAAGGGAACGCGAGGCACCATACTGGTGAGCATTTAACTTGATATAACAAGTTATGACAAGACAAGCAAACTTCGGGCCAGTGAGGAGGTGAGGGTGGCTGAACTGAACAGAGGCGTGGTACCGCCCGACGGCTCCCACCTCACCTTGCGCGCGCGCCTGCGCGAGAGTCTGCGCCAGCAGATCGTTGGCGGCCACTGGAAAACCGACGACCGGCTGCCCAGCGAAAACGAGCTGATGCAAAGCACCGGCATGAGCCGCATCACGGTGCGCCAGGCGCTGGCCGACCTGGCGGCGGACGGGCTGATCGTGCGTGTGCAGGGCAAAGGTTCGTTTGTGGCACCGGCACCGGTGCGCCAGGAGCTCTCGCGCCTGCAAGGCCTGTCGGAGGCCCTGGCCCATCAGGGACGGGCGGTGCACACCCGTGTGCTGTTTCTGGGTGCATCCGTCTGGCCGGCCCGGGTGGCCGAGGCCATGGGCACCGAATCAGGTACTCCCTGCGTGGAGCTGCGGACGCTGCGTTTTGCCGACGGCCGCCCGCTCTCGTTCAACACCACCTGGATCGATCAGTCGGTGGGACAGGGCATCGACGTGCAGGCGCTGGAGGGCACCGACCTGCTCACCCTTTACGAAACCGGGCACCCGCTGCGCGTGGCGCAGGCCTGGGTGGACATCCGGGCTGCCCTGGCCACCCCCGAGCAAGGCCAGCAGCTGCAGCTGGGCGCACCCGCGGCCGTGCTGCAGGTGGACCGCAGCGTGTTCGCGGCGGCGGGCCGACCGCTGCACTTCGAGTCCAGCGTCTACCGGGCCGACGCCTTCACCTACCGGTTGGAACTGGCGCGCTGACCCCGGTACTTCCCACACAAACCCGATCGATTCCCCACACAAACCCCATCATCCCCACAAACAGGCCAGCGAACATTCCCTGCACAACAACACAGGAGCGTTCGTCATGCTGAGATGGTTTGGTTTCCTCATGGTGCTGCTGGGTCTGCTGGGTCGCACCGGCCTGGCCAGCGCCACACCCGCCCACATCAACACCTGGCTCAACGACGCCGGCACCGGCGCCCTGCTGCTGCAGGTCGACGCCGAGCAGGGCTGGCAGCCGGCCTTGTTGCTGGACACCCGCTTCGACGTGCAGGTCAGCGGTCCGGTGGCGCGGGTCAAGGTCGAGCAGCGCTTTCGCAACACGCTCGACGGTTTTGCCGAAGGCGTGTACGCGTTTCCGCTGGCCGAGCGGGCTGGCGTGCACGGCATGCAGATGCAGATCGGCGAGCGGCGCATCGTTGGCCGCATCGAAGAGAAGGCCCGGGCGCGGCAGATCTTCGAGCAGGCGAGGGCGCAAGGCCAGGCCGCGGCGCTGGTGGAGCAGCGCCGGCCCAACATCTTCAGCACATCGGTGGCCAACATCGAGCCGGGGCGCGACATTGTGGTGAGCCTGGAGTACACCGAGCTGCTGGTGCCCGACGGCACGCGCCTCTCGCTGCGCCTGCCGCTGACCATGACGCCGCGCTACCAGCCCCGGCCGGTGGTCCATGCCGAAAACCCCGCACCGGCGCCGACGCACGACCTGGGCGCACCGGAAGGGCCGATCCTGCCGCCGGGTGTGGCGCCGGCCGGATCGCACCGCACCCGAATGAGCCTGCAGCTGGACGCCGGGCAGCCGCTGGCCAGCCTGGCCAGCCCCAGCCATGCGATTCGGATGCGCGCCGACGGGCAGCGACACCGCATCGAGCTGGAAACCGAGGTCGTGCCGATGGACCGCGACTTCGTGCTGAACTGGCAGCTGCAGGGCGGTACGTCCAGCCGTGTCAACGTGTTTGCCGAACGCGTGGACGGCGAGCTGCACGCGCTGCTCATGCTCATGCCCGGTGAACTGCCTGCGAAAGCCGAACGCCGGCCGCGCGAAGTGATTCTGATCGTCGACACCTCCGGCTCGATGCAGGGCGAGCGCATGCGCCAGGCCAGACAAAGCCTGATCTATGCACTTGGTCGTCTGCAGCCCGAGGACCGTTTCAACGTGCTGGAGTTCAACCACCAGCACAGCATGCTGTACCGCGACCTGCAGCCCGCCAATGCCCGCAACCTCGACGAGGCCAAGGCCTGGGTCGGCCGGCTGCAGGCCAGTGGGGGCACCGAGATGCTGCCGGTGCTGCGCGATGCGCTGGCGATACCGGGTGACCCGGGCTACCTGCGCCAGGTCATCTTCATCACCGACGGTTCGGTCAGCAACGAGGCCGACATCCTGACCCTGATCGAGCGCCGCCGGCACCGCGCACGCCTGTTCACGGTGGGCATTGGCGCCGCACCCAACAGCTACCTGCTGCGCAAGTCGGCCGAGCTGGGCCGGGGCAGTTACAACTTCATCGCCGATTCGAACGAGGTGGAGGCGCAGATGGCGCTGCTGTTCGAGAAGCTGGAGCGCCCGGTGCTGACCGACCTGCGGCTGGTGCTGCCCGAGGGCATCGAGGCCGACCACGGTCCGCAGGAGCTGCCCGACCTGTACGCCGGCCAGCCGCTGCTGGTGGCCATGAAGCTCAACGACATGCCCGCCCACCTGACCCTGCATGGCCGCCAGCCCGGACCCTGGCAGCAGCGCTTCACCCTGCCCGCCGAGCAGGCCCACGCGGGTGCCGGTGTGCTGTGGGCGCGCCAGAAGATCGAAGGGCTGATGGACCAGCTGAGCCAGGGCAAGGACGAGGAAACGGTGCGCCAGCAGGTGCTGCCGGTGGCCCTGAAGCACCGCCTGCTCAGCGCTTACACCAGCTTCGTGGCGGTGGACGAGGTGCCGGTCCGCCCGACCGACCAGGCCCTGCACGGCGAAGCGGTGGGCAACCTCAACCCGGAGGACCACCAGTATCCCCAGACCTCGCTGGGTCTGCTGCAGAAGTGGGTTCTGGCCCTGCTGCTGGGTCTGATGGCCGTCATGCTGCTGCGGCGGAGGACCGCATGAGCTGGCGCTGGCGTATGGGCCTGGCGGGCCTGCTGATGCTGGTGTCGCTGGGTCTGGCCGGGCAGGCCCTCTGGTTGCAGGCCAAGGCCGTGCTGGCCCAGCACCTGATTGCCGACGCCTGGGAGCACAGCCTGCGCACCGGCCAGCCGGTCAAGCCCTGGCGCTGGGCCGACACCTGGCCGGTGGCGCGCCTGACCGAGCCGGGTGGTCGGCACCACCATGTGCTGGCCAGCGTGAGCGGCCAGGCGCTGGCCTTCGGCCCCGGCCACCACCCGGCCAGCGCCCAACCGGGCGAGGCCGCCACGGTGTTGCTGGCAGGACACCAGGACAGCCACTTCGCCTTTCTGCAGCAGTTGCAGCCCGGTGACCGGCTGAAGCTGCAGGATGTCCGGGGCACCGTGCATGTGTACCGCGTCGGTCAGCGGCAGGTGGTGGACAGCACGCAGCAGCCCATGCAGTTTCAAAAAGGGCGTGCCGAGTTGCGCCTGGTCACCTGCTATCCCTTTGCCTCGCTGCAGAGCGGTGGCCCACTGCGTTATGTGGTCAGCGCCTGGCTGGAGCCGGCCGCATGAGGCGTCAGGCGTGCTCGGCAAAGGCGCCACAATCGGCACAGACGGACAAGAAGGCGGAACCCATGGGTGAGCGCATACTGATCATCGAAGACGAGGCGGCCATTGCCGATGCACTGGTCTATGCCCTGGGCAGCGACGGTTTCGAGGTGCACTGGTGCCAGCTGGGCCGCGACGGTCTGGACTGGCTGCAGCGCCAGCCGGTCGACCTGCTGGTGCTGGACGTGGGGCTGCCCGACACCAGCGGCTTCGAGCTGTGCCGCCAGATCCGGCAGTTCTCGGCGGTGCCGGTGGTGTTTCTGACCGCGCGCAAGGAAGAGGTCGACCGCATCGTCGGGCTGGAGATCGGCGCCGACGACTACGTGGTCAAGCCCTTCAGCCCGCGAGAGATCTCGGCGCGGGTGCGCGCCATTTTGCGGCGCAGCCAGGGCAGGGTGGTCATCCAGCCGGCCCCGGCGGCGGCCGATGCGCCCCCGGCCCTGTTCGAGCACGACCCGCCGCGCAAGCGCATTCGCTACCAGGGCCACTGGCTGGACCTGACACGCTACGAATACCTGGTGCTCAGTGCGCTGCTACGGCACCCCGAGCATGTGCTCAGCCGCGAGCAACTGATGGACTCGGCCTGGGACGACCCGTCGGCCAATTTCGACCGGGTGGTCGACACCCACATCAAGGGCATACGCGCCAAACTCAAGCGCATCGACCCGGCGCACGACCCCATCGTCACCCACCGAGGGCTGGGCTACAGCCTGGACATGGGCACCGGGCAGCCGCGCACATGAGACTGGGCTACAGGGTCTTCATCGCATGGTTCCTGCTGGCCGGCGTCGGCACGCTGCTGTTCTATCACAGCATCATCAACCAGCTGCCCTCGTCCATGCGGCAGGCCAGCGAAGAGGTGCTGGTCGACAGCAGCCAGCTGCTGGCCGAGCTGGCGTCCCTGCACTGGGAGAGCGACTTCGTGCCCGGCTCGCCCTTCAGCGAGGCGCTGGAGCGCTACCGCCAGCGCCCGGTCAAGGCCACCATCTGGTCGCGCGAGAAGACCCGCACCGAGCTGGTGGTCTACATCACCGACCGGCAGGGCATGGTCCTGTTCCACACCGAGCCGGGACAGATGGGGCAGGACTACTCGCGCTGGCGCGACGTGGCCATGACCCTGCGAGGCGAATACGGTGCCCGCACCACCCGAACCGACCCGAACGATGAGACCAGCAGCACCATGTTTGTGGCGGCGCCGGTCATGGGTCCAGACGGTCTGTATGGCGTGCTCAGCGTGGGGCAGCCCACGGCCAACCTGCAGCCCTTCATCACCCTGGCCAACGCGCATTTCTGGCAGCGTGGTGGCCTGATCCTGCTGGCGGCGCTGTTGCTCGGCGGCGCGCTCGCCTACTGGCTCACGCGCTCCATCCGCCGCCTGGTCGACTATGTGGAGCGGGTGCGCCACGGCGGGCGGGCCAGCCTGCCGGTGCTGGGCGAGCCCGAACTGGACCGCCTGGCCCAGGCCACCGAGGCCATGCGCGAGGAGATCGACGGCAAGGCCTATGTGGAGAACTACGTCCACACCCTGACCCACGAGATGAAGTCGCCGCTGTCGGCCATTCGCGGCGCGGCCGAGCTGCTGCAGGAAAACGACCTGCCCGACGACGCGCGCCAGCGCTTCACCCGCAACATCGACGCCGAGTCCGATCGCCTTCAGCGACTGATCGACAAGCTGCTGTCGCTGGCCCGGGTGGAAAAGCGCCAGCACCTGGAGGGTGTCGAGCGCATCGACCTGCGCCAGTTGCTCGATCAGGAGCTGCAGGCCAAGCAGAGCCTGGTCAGCCGCAAGCAGCTGCGGGTGGACGTGCAGGTGGCCGACGGCTTGCTGCTGGAGGCCGAGCGCTTCCTGCTGGAGCAGGCGCTGAGCAATCTGCTGGACAACGCCATCGACTTCACGCCCGAGGGCGGGCGCCTGTTCGTGCGGGCGGCACAGACACCCGGCGGCCAGGCGCAGATCGGCATCCTGAACGAAGGGCCTGCGGTGCCCGACTACGCCATCGATCGTGTGTTCGAGCGCTTTTATTCGCTGCCCCGGCCGGACAGCCAGCGCAAGAGCACCGGTCTGGGTCTGAGTCTGGTGCAGGAGGTGGCGCAACTGCACCGCGGCACGGTGCAGCTGTGCAATGTGCCCGGTCAGGGTGTGCGGGTGGACCTGACGCTGCCGCTGACGCAGCGCGCCACGTGATTCGAGCGGTGGTCAGAGACCGGTCATGGCCCGCCAGCCGGGCCAGCCCTCGCGCGCAATGGCGAACTTGCGGGTCGATGCGTTCCACGAACGGCCTTCGGCCATGGCCTGGGCAAAGCCCTGCGGGTCGGTCACGCGGGTGCCGCCCAGCAAGGTGACACCGCGCTCGAACAAGGGGTCGGGCCAGAGTCCGGCCGAAGGTCCGATGACCGCAAAGCGGGTGGCTTTCGGCGCGGCCGCCAGCATCTCGTCCAGCGTGTCGTTCAGCAGCATGGTCGAGGTACCCACCACCACATTGCAGTCGGCCAGCAGGCCACGGTCCAGCCCGATGCGCACCTGCGGAAACCGCGCCTGCTGGCGCGCCACCATTTCGGCGTTCATCTCGACCACACTCAGGCGCCCGCCGGCTTCGGCCACGCGGTGCACCAGTGGCGGAAAGAAACCGATCATGCCCAGGTGGTCGTGCGGGCCCAGTTGCACGTCGCCCAGCGAGTTGCCGGCCGGCGGCGGCTCGTAGCCGGTGCGGCGCCAGACCGAGTCGGTCAGCGCATTGACCGCGGCCAGGGCCAGCGCGCGCTCCACCGGGCTGCCGCCGATCAGGCCGCGCGCCAGTGGCAGCGGGTCGGCACCGGCCAGGGGCTCTGCCAGGCCCCCGTGGGACTGCAGCAAGCCCGCCAGCGAATTGCCCAGCAGCACATAGGACAAACCGAAGGCGCCGTCCTCCAGTTCAAGCGCGCAGAACTCGGCGTCGTGCTCGCCCGGCTGCACCTCGTGCCTGGGCAGGTGCAGGCGGCGCACGCGCGGGGCGGGCCAGCGGCTGGCGATGTGGTCGATCTGGCGCAGCAGGGCCTGGGCCACCGGGCTTGTGGGTGCGATCATGGAACGATGGTAGCCGCCTGCCCCCCAGGTGCCCAGGGGCAGACTGTTGCAGCTTGAGAAATGTGATCAGTCGGGCCGGTCGGCCGCGCGCACCAGCCGCAGCATCATGGGTGTGCGGCGCGAGATGTCACCGCGCATCTCGGCGGTGCCGGTGTTGACCACCCAGCCGTTTTCGAGATCCAGCTGTTGCCCACCAGCGCCACCGGCCGGGCCGCGTGCGATGTTCTCGTAGGCATAGGGGTTGAACTGCTGACGCAAGACCGAGGTGGTGGCCGACCAGGTCCAGCCCAGGCTGGCATCGGGCAGCAGGGCGGTCTGCCCGGCATCGACCGCGCGCTGGTTGTGCTGGCTGATGAACTGCAGCTCGCGGGCGGTGGGCAGGCGCCAGCGCACGCCCTCCGCCTGGCTGCGGCGGCGCGCCTGTTCCACGGCCTGGGGGTAGTCCAGGTACAGCGGTGTGCCGGTGCAGGTGCGGCCGTTCCAGCGCATGCCCTCGACACAGCGCTGCCACAGCAGGCGCGCGCCCGCCTGCAGCACCAGTTGGCCGTCGGTGGAAACCCCCCAATCGACGGCGGGGTTGCTTGGGGCGGTCTGGGCCAGGGCAGGGCCAATCAGGCAGGCGACGGCCAGCCAGGTGCAGCAGAGGGTTCGGATGCGGTGCATAGGCAATGAGGGGCCGTGTTGTGACCGGCCTATCCCATGTCATCGGCCATAACCCGCAGAACCTGAAGCCCTCTGGTCGCCCCAAGGCGTCACCTGGGCCTAGGCGCTTGCAGAGACGTGAGCGTCGTCAGCGGGTTTGCGCCGCCAGTGCCCGCAAGGCCTCGGCTGTGGCCTCGTCGCCAGGGAAGAAGGTCTCCAGCGCCAGCTCCTGCAAGGTGATGTCCACCGGTGAGCCGAACACCGTGGTGGTGCTCACCAGATTCAGCAGGCCCAGCGGCGTCTGCACCAGAAAGGGCATGAGCACACCGCGGTGCTCGCCGTCCAGCCGTGTGTCCTGGCCCTCGGCCTGGCCGGGGTAGGCCTGCAGCTCGGCAAGCAGGCCGGCCAGGGTGGCATCGCCGGTCTGCCGCACCTGCAGGCGCAGGCGCTCGAACAGGTGCTCGCGCCACTGGTCGAGGTTGAGGATGCGCGGGGCCAGCCCGCCCGGGTGCAGGCTGATGCGCAGCAGGTTGACCGGCCCTTGCAGCAGGTCCGGGTCCACACCGGTCAGCAAGGGCGCCACCATGCGGTTGGACAGCACCAGGTTCCAGTGGCGGTCAAAGGCGACCGCCGGCCAGGGCTCGTGCCGGTCCAGCAGGTGCTGTACCGCCCGCCGCGCGGCCTGCATGGCCGGGTCGTCCAGCGTGTGCTCGCGGTACATGGGTGCGTAACCGGCGGCCACCAGCCAGGCGTTGCGCTCGCGCAGCGGCACGGCCAGGCGCTCGCACAGGCGCAGCACCAGCTCGCGGCTGGGGCTGGCCTTGCCGTTCTCCACGCAGCTCAGGTGCCGGGTGGACAGCTCGGCGTCCAGCGCCAGGTCCTGCTGGCTCAGCCGGCGCAACTGGCGCCAGTGGCGCAGGTGGTCACCGACCGAGAGTCGGCGGCTGTGGACATGGGAGGCGAGGAGGGGCGACATGGCCGGATGGTAGGGCCGATCGGACGCTGGTGCATGACCTGCGAGGTCATGGACGCCCTGCACGGGGCTGCGCAACATCGGGGCTCCCATCGTTGTCACTTCAAGGAGTTCACCATGTTTCACGTTTCTGCTTCCACCTTGCGCCGCGTGCTCTGGCTTGATGCCGCTGCCGGCCTGGGCATGGGCTTGTCCCATCTGGCGCTGACCGACTGGTTGTCTGGCCTCACCGGCCTGCCTGTCACCTGGTTGCAGGTGGCGGTTGTGGTGGTGTTTGGTGCGGTGGCACTGTCGTCCTGGCTGGCCTCAAGAGTCGAAACACCCATGGCCGGCGTGCGTGTGCTGGCCGTGGCGAATTTCGCCTGGGTGGCCGCCAGCCTGTGGGTGGCCTTTGGCGCCGGGCTGGCCCTCACCCCGCTGGGGCTGGGCTGGGTGTTGCTGCAGGCCTTGTTCGTGTTTGTGCTGGCGGAGCTGGAATGGGCCGGCTCACGCCGCGGTGCCCGGCTGGTTGCCGCATAGTGGCTGCCTGATCTGGCAAGGGCTTGGCCGGGACAGGTGGAGCGGGCTGGCAGAATGTCGGCCATAACAACTACTTCCGCTGTCGCATGGAACACGCCGATTCCGGCACCGAGACCTTGGAGGAGGTCTCGGTGCACCGTCTGGACATCAACTTCACAGGCTCCGGAAGCGAATACTTCCGTATCTGGATCGTCAACCTCTTGCTCATCGTGGTCACGCTGGGCCTGTACTGGCCCTGGGCCAAGGTGCGGCGCCAGCGCTATTTCTGGGGCAACACCCTGGTCGATGGCGACCCGCTGGGTTTTCATGGCGACCCCAAACAGATGTTCAAGGGCTGGCTGCTGGTGGGCGTACTGTTCATTGCCTACAACTGGGCCAGCAACTTCTCGGCGGTGGCCGGTGTGGTGGCCTTTGCGGCGCTGGGTGTCCTGTGGCCCGCGCTCTGGCGGTCCTCCATGCGTTTTCGCATGGCCAACACCAGCTGGCGCGGCCTGCGTTTTCGCTTTGTGGGGTCGGTGCGCGACGCCTACCTGGCCCACTTGCCGCCCTTCATCGTGGTGCTGCCCATGGTGATTCTGTCGATCTGGATTCCTGACGACCCCGAGGCCGACTTTCCCCGCTGGGTCGGCATGGGCTACCTCGCCCTGTTGGCACTGGGTGTGGTCCTGCTGCCCTGGCTGCTCTGGCGTCTCAAGGCCTACCAGCAACGCCACTACGCGCTGGGCTCGCTGCAGACCGATTTCAGAACCAGCCTCAAGTCTTTTTATGTGCTGGCCATGAAACCGATCGGGCTCATGGTGGTGCTGATAGGCGCCCTGGGGCTGGCCGTCTGGGGCATGTTTCAGTCCGCCGGTGAGCCTTCGACAAGCTTCGTGCAGCTCGTATCCGTGCTGCCATTTGCCATCATCGGTATCTGGCTGCTGTTCTTCCTGGGCATCCGCCCCTGGTTCACCACCCGCATGCAGAACCTGGTCTGGACCAAGACCGGCAACTCGCGCATGCGCTTCATCAGCCAGCTCAGATTCCGCGACATGCTGTGGCTGAGCATCAAGAACGGCCTGCTCATCATGCTCACGCTGGGCCTGTACTGGCCGTTTGCCAAGGTGGCCGTGGCCCGCCTGCGGCTGGAGGCGGTGCACGTGCGCAGCATCACCGATATGCAGGCCCTGGTGGCCGCCGCCCACCAGCAGCCGCAGGAAGCGGCCGGTGACGCAGCGGGCGACTTCTTTGGTCTGGACGTGGGGCTCTGACCGGCGACTGGGCATGACAGAGCACACCACAGGCTCCACCGAATCGCTGACGCTGCGCTACTTTGACGGCCGCAGCAGCCGGCCGCACGAGGTGCGGGCCTGGTTTGAAGCCGGGCAGCTGCACCTGCGCGGTGCCGACGTGGAACACCAGGTAGACGTCCGGCAGGTGCAGTGGCCCGAGCGCACGCGGCGTGGTCCGCGCATGGCTCACCTGCCCGGTGGTGCGACTTTGCAGGGTGCCGACGCCGCGGCCTGGGACGCCTGGGTGCAGTCCGGCGGCCGGTCGGACTCGCTGGTGGTGCGCGCGCAGCAAAGCTGGCGCGGCGTGCTCGCCAGCCTGGCCCTGATCGTGGTGCTCATGGGTGCCGGCTACCTGTGGGGTCTGCCCTGGCTGGCACGCGAGATCGCCGACCGCCTGCCCGACAGCGTGGAGAACCAGGTGGCCGAGGTGGCACTGGGGCAGCTGGAGCGCTTTGTGAGGCCCAGCGAGCTCACGCCCGAGGAGCAAAAGGCCGTCGAACAGGCCTGGCAGCAGGTGCTGCAGGCCCACACCGCCGCCCAGGCCGCCCGGGGCGTGACCGTGCGGCCCTCGCGCCTGCTTATTCGGAGCAGCCGCATCGGGCCCAATGCGCTGGCGCTGCCCGGTGGCACCATGATCGTCACCGACGACCTGGTTCGCCTGCTGCAACACGACGGGCAGGTCATTGCCGGCGTGCTGGCGCACGAACTCGGCCATGTGCAGCACCGGCATGGCATGCGCATGGTGGTGCAGGTGGGTGTGCTGGGTTTTGTCACCTCGCTGCTGTGGGGCGACTACAGCGGCGTGCTGGCCACCGTGCCACTCTGGCTGGGTCAGGCCCATTACTCACGCGAAGCCGAGCGCGAGGCCGACGCTTACAGCGCCCAGGCCCTGCGCGACGCCGGCCTGTCCCCGGCCATCATGGTCACCCTGTTCGAGCGCTTTGCGCTGTTCCAGCGGTGTGGGCGCTCGGTGCTCAAGCCCGACGTATCGGCCAACGCGGCCGACTGCAAGCCCCCCGAAGGCAGCCAGGACGAAAGCGAAACCGGCATCTGGGGCCTGGGCTTTGCCTCGCACCCGGCCGACCAGGAACGCATCGCATTCTTCCGCGACGCGGCCGCGCGTTAGATCGGAAGCCGCGGAGCGTGCAGGGTCACAGCAGGCGCGCAATCAGCGCGCCTTCACTCGGCCCGTTCAGCGGAACCCAGACCCGGATCGGGCTGCCCTGCGCCACTTCAATGGCCTGGCCGTCCTGGTTGTGCATCTGGCCCAGCTCGATCACGCGGTTGCCGCCGGGGTGGATGACCTCCAGCTTGTCACCCACGGCAAAGCGGTTCTTGGCCTCCACCTCGGCCCAGCCGTCTTCGCGCACCTGCAGCACCTCGCCCACGAACTGGCTGCGCTGGCCTTGCGAGCTGCCGTTGATGTAGTTCTGGTAGTCCTGGCTGGGCCGGCGCTCCAGCAGGCCGCCGGTGTAGCCGCGGTTGGACAGGCCCTCCAGCTCCAGCAGCAGCTCGGGGTTGAAGGGCTTGCCGGCCACCGCGTCGTCGATGGCGCGGCGGTAGACCTGCGCGGTGCGCGCCACGTAGTAGTGGCTCTTGGTGCGCCCCTCGATCTTGAGCGAGTCGATGCCCATGGCCGCCAGCCGGGCCACGTGCTCCACCGCACGCAGGTCCTTGCTGTTCATGATGTAGGTGCCGTGCTCGTCCTCCATGATGGGCATGAGCTCGCCCGGGCGGCCGGCTTCCTCGATCAGCCAGACCTTGTTCGCCTCGGGGTGGCGCTGGCCGTTGCCGGTGGTCGAGAAGGCGCTGGCCGCTTCCTCGTCTTCCTTGGCAAAGTTGAAGCCGTCCAGCGTCTGCAGCGGCGCCGCGTCGCCGGTGTCGGTTTCGGTGGTGGCGCCGTGCGTCTTGTACTCCCAGCGGCAGGCGTTGGTGCAGGTGCCCTGGTTGGGGTCGCGCCGGTTGAAGTAGCCGCTGAGCAGGCAACGGCCGGAGTAGGCAATGCACAGCGCGCCGTGCACGAACACCTCCAGCTCCATGTCCGGGCAGTCGTTGCGGATGGCCTCCACCTCGTCCAGACTCAGCTCGCGGCTGAGGATGATGCGCGTCACCCCCTGCTTCTGCCAGAACTTCACCGCCGCGCTGTTGGTGGTGTTGGCCTGCACCGAGAGGTGGATGGGGATCTCGGGCCACAGGCCTTTTTCCATCTGCTCGCGCACCAGCATGATCAGCCCCGCGTCGGCCATGATGAAGGCGTCGGGCCGCAGCTCCACCACCGGCTGCAGGTCGCGCAGGTAGGTGCGCAGCTTGTCGTTGTGGGCAATGAGGTTGCTGGTGACGAAGAACTTCTTGCCGCGCTGGTGCGCCTCAGAAATGCCCTGGGCAATCTGCTCCAGCCGGAACTCGTTGTTGCGGGCGCGCAGGCTGTAGCGTGGCTGGCCGGCGTAGACGGCGTCGGCGCCAAAGTCGAAAGCGGCGCGCATGCGTTGCAGCGAGCCGGCGGGCAGGAGCAGTTCAGGTGATTTCATGGTGAACCTGATATTGTCCTGGAAGCGGCCCAATCACACAATTGAACGGTCAGCAATCCCTGCCAGAAGGACGGACGACCCACCGTGTACAACCCCAGCCACTTCAACACCTCAGACGACCGCGCCGCCCTGCTGGCGCTCATGCGCGCCCACCCGCTGGGCGCCCTGGTCACCCACGGCCCACAGGGGCTGGACGCCAACCACCTGCCGTTCGAGGTGGACGAAGCCGCCGGCGTGCTGCGTGCCCACGTGGCCCGCGCCAACCCGCTGTGGCAGCAGGTGCCGGCCAGTGGTGGCATGCCGGCCATGGTCATCTTCCGCGGGCAGGCCGGCTACATCTCGCCCAACTGGTACCCCAGCAAACACGAAACCCACCGCCAGGTGCCCACCTGGAACTACCAGGTGGTGCATGTGCACGGCCAACTGACCGTCATGGACCAGGAACGCTTCGTGCGCGGCCTGGTGGCGCGCCTGACGCGCGAACACGAAAAACGATCGAACCAGCCCAAGCCCTGGATGATGGGCGACGCACCGGCCGACTACATCGACCAGATGCTGGCCGCCATTGTGGGCATTGAAATGACGCTGGAGCGGCTGGAAGGCAAGTTCAAGCTGAGCCAGAACAAGGAGGCACGGGACCGGTTGGGGGCGGTGGAGGGCTTGGCTGCGGTCGGGGAGGGTGGGTTGGCGGGGGTGATGCGGATGGGGTGAACCTGTCTGACCGCAGTCATCTTTTCTTTCTCAGCGTCAGCAGATAGAGGTTTTCCACCTTTTCGCGGGCCCACGGTGTCTTGCGAAGAAAGCGCAAGCTGGAGGACACGCTGGGGTCGTTCGTGAAGCAGCGGACAGGAATTCTTCTTGAGAGTTCTTCCCATCCGTAGTGGGCCTCCAAGGCACGAACCATGGCTTCCAGTGTCACGCCATGCAAGGGGTTGTGCGGCTGCTCGGCTGGCGATGGTGGGTTGGTCATGGTGCGATTGTCACCGGGTTGCCCTCCTGCGGGGGATGGGGCTGAGCGCTGCAGATCCGGGGCCACCCTGCCTTCACTGGTGAACCGTTTCTGTTGACCAGTGCCAACCATTGTCAGTCGCCACAAGTCGGTCCATCGCTCTGATGCCATCGAGCAGCTGGTCGTCATGCGACACCACCACCGGCGCACCCTCATAGCTGCGCAGCACCGCCTCCAGCGCCTGCTCCGACGGCAGGTCCAGGTGGTTGCCGGGTTCGTCCAGCAACAGCAGTTGCGGCGGCGGGTCGGCATAGAGGGTGCACGCCAGGGCGGCCTTCAGGCATTCGCGCTTGCCGACTTCGGGTGAGAGCCATAGTGTCTTGTGCGTGGCGCCGTCTTCGCAAGGACCGGAACCTCCTTGGGGCCCGGGGCGGTTCAGCCTCAGTCAGGCCCCAGCATGCGCGCCGGGTCCACCCACGCATCAAACTCCGCCGCACTGATGCCACCTACCGCCAGGGCGGCGTCGCGCAGCGCCAGGCCGCTGCTCTGGGCGTGGCGGGCGATTCTGGCGGCGCGGTCGTAGCCGATGTGTGGGGTCAGGGCTGTCACCAGCATCAGTGACCGGTTCAGCAGGTCTTGCACGCGGGCGGTGTCCACTTCCAGACCGGCGACGCAGTGTGTCGTGAAGCTGGCCATGGCATCGGTCAGCAGGCGGGCGCTGTCGAGCACGTTTCTGGCAATCAGGGGCTTGCAGGCGTTCAGTTCGAACTGACCCTGGCTGGCGGCCATGCCCACCGCCACGTCGTGCCCGATGACCTGGGCGCAAACCATGGTCAGTGCCTCGACCTGCGTGGGGTTGACCTTGCCGGGCATGATGGAGCTGCCGGGTTCGTTGGCGGGCAGCAGCAGTTCACCCAGGCCGGCGCGCGGGCCGCTGCCCATGAGCCGGATGTCGTTGGCGATCTTGCTCAGGGCGACGGCGAGTGTCCTGAACGCGCCGTGCAGCTGCACCAGTGGCTCGTGCCCGGCCATGGCGGCAAACAGGTTGTCGGCCACCACGAAGGGTGCCCCCAGGCGCTGGGCCAGCACCGCGGCCACGCGGGGGCCGAATGCGTGGTGGGTGTTCAGCCCGGTGCCGACGGCGGTGCCACCAATGGCCAGTGCGTGGATGCCGGGCAGCGCCGCACGCAGGCTGGCTTCCGCGATGGCCAGCTGGGCGTCGTAACCACCGAACTCCTGCCCGAACGTGATGGGCGTGGCGTCCTGCAGGTGGGTGCGCCCGACCTTGATGATGTTTGCAAAGGCGGCTGCGCGGTCCTGCAGCGCACTGCGCAGCCGGGCCAGTGCCTGCAGCAGAGGTGTGGTTGCGCGCACCGCGGCCATGTGCATGGCGGTGGGGAACACGTCGTTCGATGACTGGCCGCGGTTGACGTCGTCGTTGGGGTGAACGGATGGCGCACCCTCACCCAGCCCGGCGCTGGCGAGTCGGGCGATGACCTCATTGACGTTCATGTTGCTCTGTGTGCCCGAGCCGGTCTGCCAGACCGACAGGGGGAACTGGTCGGCCAGCTCGCCAGCGGCCACCCGGGCCGCTGCCGCAGCGATGGCGTGGGCCTTGGCAGGGTCGAGCAGGCCGAGATCGCGGTTGACCTCGGCCGCGGCGCGCTTGATTTCGGCCAGGGCGCAGATGATGGCGGGCGGCATGCGATCCTGGCCAATGGCGAAGTACCGGCGACTGCGCTCGGTCTGCGCGCCCCACAGGGCATCGGCCGGCACTTCGATGGGTCCCATGCTGTCGGTCTCGGTTCGGGTGCTTGTCATCGGTGGCTCCTTGGGTGCATGCTTGCAATTTGAGCACTCATACGCCTGTGGGCCTCTGGGGTCAACTGGGAGCACCTTGTCAGCGTGCCTCGGTCTCGGCCAGGTGAGTTGTCTGTCTGGGCGAGGAATGGCTAAAATGGCCAATCATTGAAGGAGTCCACCATGCGCGTGACCGCCACCGAAGCCAAGAACCGTTTTGGCAGCCTTTGCGCCCATGCCAAGCGCGAGCCGGTGTTCGTTGAAAAGACGGGGCAGCTGGACACCGTGATTCTTTCGGTTGAGCACTATCAGCGACTGAAGGCAAGCCATGAGAAGACCAGCAAGGCCGCACGCAAGAAGGCGTTTGAGGCCCAGTTTGGCGACTGGATTGCCGCCCAGAATGCGCGTGCTGAAGCGCAGGGTATCCCGGGGGCCGACCTGCGTCCGTGGTGAACCGCCCATGGCCCAGTACGACGTGTTCACCAACCCGAGCAGAAGCGCTGCAGACGGCATTCCCTACGTGGTTGTTGTGCAGAGCGATTTGCTGGACGCCTTGGCTACGCGCTTGACCATTCCGCTGGCCGTGCCTGATGAAGCGAACGAGGTGCCCAGTGCCTTGTGCCCCGTGATCGTGGTCAAAGGCAAGCGCCTGCATGCACTGGCGCACTACGCTGCACCTTTGCCTGCCAGGCTGTTGCGGCGGCCGGTGGACAACGTGGCCGTACAGGCCAGCGCGCTGGTGTCAGCCCTGGACACTGTGCTGTCTGGCATTTAGGCTGTTCGAGAGCCCCGTGGTTGGTGCTGTTCCCGTCCGGGGGCGCGGCCGGGGCAGCGATTTGAAATGCGGTGAGACGCGAGGATGCCCTGCCGCTCAGCCGTCGTTGGAGCAGGCTCCTGCTGCGCGCTGCAGCATGACATCCCGCTCGCGCTCGTTGCTGGTCAGGGCAGCGGCGCGTTCGAAGGCGGCGCGGGCTTCGGCGGGGCGACCCAGACGCTCCAGCAGGTCGCCCTGCACCGCTGGCAGCCAGGGGTAGCGCTGCAGGGCTTTCTCGGCCAGCAGGGGTTCGACGATGGCCAGGCCGGCGGCGGGTCCGTTGGCCATGCCCACGGCCACCGCGCGATTGAGTTCGACCACGGGTGACGGTGCCACGCGCGTGAGCTCGGCGTAGAGCGCGGCGATTCGTTGCCAGTCGGTCTGGCTGGCTTGGGCAGCGCGGGCGTGGCAGGCGGCGATTTCGGCTTGCAGCCGGTAGCTACCCGGAGGCTGGCCCAGGGCCTGGGCGCGGGCGAGGGCGGCCAGGCCGCGGCGGATGAGCAGGCGGTCCCAGCGGGCGCGGTTCTGGTCGGCCAGCAGCACGGGCTGGCCGCTGGGGTCGGTGCGGGCGTCGGTGCGCGAGGCCTGGATTTCCATCAGAGCGACCAGGCCGTGCACCTCGGCTTCGTGGGGTGCCAGCTCGGCCAGCATGCGGCCCATTCGCAGGGCTTCATCGCAAAGGGCGGGGCGCATCCAGTCGCTGCCTTGGGTGGCGGTGTAGCCCTCGTTGAAGATGAGGTAGATCACTTCCAGCACCGAGCCCAGGCGACGGGCCAGTTGGTCGCCTTGGGGCACCTCGAACGGCACCTGGGCCTCGGCCAGGGTGCGTTTGGCGCGCACGATGCGTTGGGCCACAGTGGGTTCGGGCACCAGGTGGGCACGCGCGATCTCGGCGGTGGACAGGCCACCCAGCAGCTTGAGGGTGAGTGCCACGCGCGCCTCGGCGCCCAGCACCGGGTGGCAGGCGGTGAAGATCAGGCGCAGCAGATCGTCACCGATGGCGGCCTGCTCGCGCTGGCGGTCGAGTTCGTCGCTGAAGTCGGGCACGACGTGGGCCTGCAGGGCTTCGATGTCGGCGGCGATGTCCTCGTGCCGGGCGCTGGCCATCTGGCGGTGGCGCAGGTGGTCGAGCGCGCGGTTGAGTGCGGTGGTCATGAGCCAGGCCGCGGGTCGCTCGGGCAGGCCGTCCAGCGGCCAGCGTTCCAGTGCGGCCACCAGCGCGTCCTGCGCCAGTTCTTCGGCCACGCCAATGTCGCGCACACGGCGCGCCACAGCCGCCACGATGCGGGCCGATTCGATGCGCCAGACGGCGGCGATGGTGTCGTGGACGGCGGAGTGCACCAGAGCAGGTTACATCTGTTCGGGTGCGGCGGCTTCGTCCATCCAGAACACCTCCCACTGGTGGCCGTCCAGGTCGGCGAAGCCGTGCTGGTACATGAAGCCGTAGTCCTTGGGCTCGACCGGTGTGGTGGCGCCGGCGGCCACAGCTTTGCGGATGACCTTTTCCACTTCGGCGCGGCTGTCGACCGACAGGGCAATCAGCACCTCGGTGCTCTGGTGAGCATTGCTGACGGGCTTCTTGACGAAGCCCTGAAAAAAGGACTCGACCAGCAGCATGGCGTAGAAGTTCTCACCAATCTCCAGGCAGGCACCCTGTTCGTTGGTGAAGCGGGGGTTGAAGCTCAGGCCCAGCGACTTGAAGAAGGCCTGCGAACGGGCCATGTCCTGGATGGGCAGGTTGACAAAGATCTGGCGGAACATGTGGGGCCTCTTCGGGTTCAGGTTTTGGGCGGGGTCTGTTCGATGGACTTCATGCGGTCCAGCGCTTCGCTGGGCGCAAAGTCGTCCAGCTCGTAGAGCTGGCGCACCTCGACGATGGCGTCGGCGCCTTCGCGCACCGGGTTCGGAAAGCGGCGGCTCCACTCCAGGGCCTCTTCGCGGTTGCGCACCTGGATCAGGGTGTAGCCGGCGATGAGTTCCTTGGCTTCGGCAAAGGGTCCGTCAACCACGCGGCGGCCGTCGGCGCCGTAGTGGATGCGCCAGCCGGTTCGGCTGGGTCTGAGTCCGCTGCCATCGAGCAGCACGCCGGCCCGGGCCAGTTCCTCGTGGTAGGTGGCCATGGCGGCCATGACCTGTGGGTCGGGATCGGGCTGGACTTCGGCCTCGAACTCGGGGCAGCTTTTGACGATGATCATGAATCGCATGGCGGGGTCCTTTGGGTCAGGCCGGGCAGTCGGTGCCGGGCATCGAGGGTTGCAGCATGCTGTTGCCATTGCCCTCGGTGTCCTGAAAGGCGACGTACTCACCGATACCGGGAATGGTCATGGGCTCGCCGAACACCTGGCCGCCGGCCTCGCGCACGCGCTGCATGGCGGACTGGATGTCGTCGACGGCAATCACCACCGACGGGTGCTGAATGGGGGCCGCAGCGTCGTGTGGGTACAAACCGCCGTTGATGGAGCCCAGCGCGGCCTCGGGCGGGCAGGGCGGCCGTGCACCGGGCGGGGCGGTGTTGACCAGCAGGTACTCCCCCATCTCTGGACCGAGAAACTGGTGGGTCCAGCCGAAGGCGGCGGCATAGAAGCGGGCCGCGCGCTCGCGGTCCTTGTAGGGCATTTCGAAGTGCACGACGGGGCACATGCTAACGGTGGTGTTCATGGTGGGTTTCTCCTCAGGCCTGGGACTCGCACAACCGCTTCAGACGGTCCAGCGCCTTGGGCCAGGTGTCCGTCATGTAGCTTTCGTAGTCGCCGAACAGGTCCAGGGCGACACGCACGCGTGTGCCGCCGGCTTCGTCGGTGAAGCTGTAGTTCTCGTAGCAGGGCGCCCAGGCGCGGACCGCCTCGCTGGAGGTGTCTTCGACGCCGTCGCGGATGAAACCCAGGTGCCGGATGGACACGTATTGAGCCGGGCGGTGCTCGGCGATCTCCGACACCATGCCGCCGGCCCCGGTGGGGTCCAGAAAACGGATCTGCGCGCCCGTGTCCCACGAGCCTTGGTAGGTGGAGCCGGCGCAGAAGGCCGAGGTCCAGTCTTCGTAGCCTGGGGAATACAGCATCAGGCGCCAGACCTGCTCGCGCGGGGCCTGGATGTGGATGTCGAAATGCAGGGTGTGCATGGGCTCTCCTGGTTGTGTTTCATGTCCACGACGAAACAACCAGACCCTTTTCGACACCAGGGACTCAGTGAAAACCCTAGGCGGCGACGCTGTCGTCGTAGCAGGGCGCCAGCGCCCGCACTTCCACGGTGCACCACCGGGCCGCCGGGCAGGCGTGGGCCCAGGCCAGGGCCTCTTCGCGGGTGACGTTCTGAAGCAGGAAGAAGCCGCCGATCATTTCCTTGGCTTCGGCAAAGGGGCCGTCGAGCACCTGGGGCTGGCCATTGGCGTGGCTGACCCGTACGGCACTGTTCAGCGAGGCCAGTGACTCGACCGCCTTGAGTTGACCTTTGGCGGCGATGGCCTGGCCGAAACGCTGCATGGCCGCATAGGCCTCGCGCCCTTCCGCCTCGGTGCGGGTGGCGCGCTGGCCCGGAGGCTCGATGATGAGGAGCATGTAGGACATGGGGCGGTCGGTTTTTGTACGGGTGACCATGCTACTGCGATTGGGCGTTGAGGTTGCGTGGATCCCCGCCTTCGCGGGGATGACGGGGACCGCATGGGGCTTCATGGGTAGCCGTCACCCCCGCGCAAGCGGGGGTCCAAGCTGGCTTGCGCGTGTCCACACCTTGTCCCGCTTTAACCCCACCCGCCCCTCGGACAAAGGAGCGTGTCCAGAATGGATTGGGACCCTCTCAGCCGCCGGAACCTGACATGTCCACTTCAACACGTTTTCGCCATCCCTTCGCCTCCACCATCAAGAGCTTCCGCCTGCCTTCGGGCAAGACAGGGCGCTTCTACTCCCTGCCGGCGCTGACCCGGCAGTATCCCGGTGTGGCCCGCCTGCCCGTGTCGTTGCGCATCGTGCTGGAGAGTGTGTTGCGCCACTGCGATGGCGAGCGCGTGACGCAAGCGCATGTGGAGCAACTGGCTCACTGGCAGCCCAACGCACCTCGAACCGACGAGATTCCGTTCACCGTGGCGCGTGTGGTGCTGCAGGACTTCACCGGGGTGCCGCTGTTGGCCGACCTGGCGGCCATGCGCAGCGTGGCCCGGCGTCTGGGGCAGGACCCGAAGAAAATCGAGCCGCTGGTGCCGGTGGACCTGGTGGTGGACCACTCGGTGACGGTGGACCACTACGGCAAGAAGAACGCGCTTGACCTGAACATGCGGCTGGAGTTCCAGCGCAACAAGGAGCGCTACCAGTTCATGAAGTGGGGCATGCAGGCCTTCGACACCTTTGGTGTGGTGCCGCCAGGCTTTGGCATCGTGCACCAGGTCAACCTGGAACACCTGGCCCCGGGCGTGCACCTCAAGGGCGGGCTCTACTACCCCGACACGCTGGTGGGTACCGACAGCCACACCACCATGATCAACGGCATCGGTGTGGTGGGCTGGGGCGTGGGCGGCATTGAGGCCGAGGCGGCCATGCTGGGCCAGCCGGTGTACTTCCTGACACCCGATGTGGTGGGCTTCGAGTTGACCGGACAGCTGCGCCCGGGCGTCACCGCCACCGACCTGGTGCTGACGGTGACCGAGATTCTGCGCAAGCACAAGGTGGTGGGCAAGTTCGTCGAGTTCTTTGGCGAAGGCACGGCCTCGCTGGCATTGCCGGACCGGGCCACCATCGCCAACATGGCCCCCGAGTACGGGGCCACCATGGGTTTCTTCCCGGTCGACGAAAAGACGCTGGACTACTTCGGGGGCACGGGTCGCAGCAAGGCGGAGATCGAGGCCTTCGAGGCCTACTTCCGCGCCCAGAAGCTGTTTGGTATTCCCCGCCGCGGCGAGATCGACTACTCGCAGGTGGTCACCCTGGACCTGGGGGCGGTGGCCCCCAGCCTGGCCGGCCCCAAGCGCCCGCAGGACCGCATCGAGCTGGGACAGGTGGCGGCGCAGTTCACGCGCCTGTTCAGCCAGCCGCCGGCCGACAACGGCTTCAACCAGCCGGCCGACAAGCTGGGTCGGGTGTTCCCCACCAGCGGCGGCATTGATGTTCGCAACGGCGACGTGCTGATTGCGGCCATCACCAGCTGCACCAACACCAGCAACCCCGGCGTGCTGCTGGCCGCCGGCCTGCTGGCGAAGAAGGCGGTGGAGGCCGGGCTGAAGGTCAAGCCGCACATCAAGACATCGCTGGCGCCGGGCTCGCGCATCGTGACCGAATACCTGAGCGAGACCGGGCTGCTGCCGTATCTGGAGAAGCTGGGCTTTGCGCTGGCCGGCTATGGCTGCACCACCTGCATCGGCAACGCCGGCGACCTGGCTCCCGAACTCAACGAGGTCATCACCCGCAACGACCTGGTCTGCGCCGCGGTGCTCTCGGGCAACCGCAATTTCGAGGCGCGCATCCACCCCAACCTGAAGGCCAACTTCCTGGCCAGCCCGCCGTTGGTGGTGGCCTATGCCATCGCGGGCAATGTGACCCGGGACCTGATGACCGAACCGGTGGGCACCGGCAAGGGCGGCCGGCCGATCTACCTGGGCGACATCTGGCCCACGGCGGTCGAGGTGCAGGCGCTGATGAAACACGCCATGAAGGGCAAGGCCTACCGCGAGAACTACGCCCGTGTGCGCACCGAGCCCGGCCCGCTGTGGGAGCGCATCAAGGGTGCCAGCGGCCACAGTTACGACTGGCCGGAGAGCACCTACATTGCCGAGCCGCCGTTTTTCGGTGACTTTGAGCTGCAGGCGCCGGCCGCCGGGGGGCAGGTGGCGGTGCAGGGCGCGCGCATCATGGCGCTGTTCGGTGACTCGATCACCACCGACCACATCTCGCCGGCGGGTTCCATCAAGGCCAGTTCGCCCGCGGGCCAATGGCTCACGGCGCACGGCGTGTCCCAGGCCGACTTCAACAGCTACGGCGCCCGCCGGGGCCATCACGAGGTGATGATGCGCGGCACCTTTGCCAACGTGCGCATCAAGAACCTGATGCTGCCGCCCCAGGACGGCGGCTCGCGCGTGGAGGGTGGTCTGACGCTGCACCAGCCCACCGGCGAAAAAATGGCCATCTACGACGCTGCCATGCGCTACCAGGCCGAGGGTGTGCCCACCGTGGTGTTTGCCGGCGAGGAATACGGCACCGGCTCCAGCCGCGACTGGGCGGCCAAGGGGACGCAGCTGCTGGGCATTCGCGCGGTGGTGGCGCGCAGCTTCGAGCGCATCCACCGCAGCAACCTGGTGGGCATGGGTGTGCTGCCGCTGCAGTTCCGCCCGGGAGATTCGTGGGAGTCGATCGGCCTGCGTGGCGACGAAACCATCGAGATCCTGCCCGACCCCGAGCTGACGCCGCAGAGCGAGGCTCGGCTGATCGTGACCCGGGGCGACGGCAGTCGGGTCCAGGTGCCGCTCATCCTGCGCATTGACACACCGGTGGAGGTGAACTATTACCGTGCAGGTGGAATCCTGCCCTATGTGCTCAGGCAATTGTTGACCGCTTGAGCCGGCGGCCGCATCGCGGCATCATTGATGACACAGCGCCCCGGCAGGCGCGACAGGAGCCGTGATGCGAAAACCTGTTGTCTACAGCGGCAAGGCCCGAGTCTCCGGGTCGGCCGTGCCAAGCTCACCGGCTTCGGTGGTGTCTCCAGCCCTGCTGAACGCGCCTGTGGCTGCGCAGACTGTCGAAATGGCCAGCCCACCACCCCGATGGCGCCAGGGGGTGGCCCGGGCTGCAGTGGACCCGCGTGTGATGTGGTCGATGATGGGGCTGCTGGCGCTGGCCCTGCTGGCCACCCAGTGGTTGGGTGCATCGGCGCCGTCTCGCGAGCTGACTCAGAAGGACATCGACGCGGCGGTGCTGCGCACGTTGACCACCCAGGTGATGCCATCGCCGGCGGCCAAGGCGGCAGAGACGGTGCGCCCCTCGGTGGTGCGCGTCATGTCCTACGGGCGTGACGAAGAAGGCAAGGAGGTCGAGCAGGGTGTGGGTACCGGCGTGGTGATCGTTGATGAAGGCATCATTCTGACCAACCTGCACGTGGTGCAAGGCTCGCGCAGCCTGAAGGTGGCTTTTTTTGACGGTTCCGAGTCAGTGGCCACGGTGACCGGGGCTCAGCCTGAGAACGACTTGGCGGTGCTTCAGGCCCACACCATTCCTGACGATCTGGTCGCCGCCACCATGCGCTCGACGAACGACCTGGTGCCGGGCGATCAGGTCGTGGCCATTGGATTTCCGTTCGGCATCGGGCCTTCGACGTCAGCGGGCGTGATTTCAGGTCTCGGTCGCTCGTTCCGCTCGCCCGAGGGCGAGCAGGAAATCACCAACCTGATCCAGTTCGACGCGGCGGCCAACCCGGGCAACTCGGGTGGACCTCTGGTGACCATGGACGGTGAGGTGGTCGGCATCGTCACCGGCATCCTCAACCCCACCAACCACCGCACCTTTGTCGGCATCGGTTTTGCTGTGCCCATCGAGAGTGCCGCATCGGCTGCCGGACTGCCGCCTTTCTGATTCTGCGCCCAATACTTTTGTCCTTCACCCACAGGAGTCTGCATGGAACCCAACAAAGCCGCCGACACAGCCCAGCTGATGGAGCAGATCCTGTACGAGGTCAAACGCGTGGTGGTCGGTCAGGACCGCTTCCTGGAGCGCGTGATGGTGGCGCTGCTGGCGCAGGGGCACCTGCTGGTCGAGGGTGTGCCCGGGTTGGCCAAGACGCTGACGGTCAAGACCTTGTCCAATGTGGTGCAGGGTCGCTTCAAGCGCATCCAGTTCACGCCCGACCTGGTGCCGGCCGACCTGATCGGCACCCGCATCTACAACCAGAAGACCGGGGACTTCTCGACCTCGCTGGGGCCGGTGTTTGCCAACCTGCTGTTGGCCGACGAGATCAACCGCGCGCCGGCCAAGGTGCAGAGCGCGCTGCTGGAGGTCATGCAGGAGCGCCAGGTGACGATTGCCGGCGAGACCCACAAAGTGCCCGACCCTTTCCTGGTCATGGCGACCCAGAACCCGATCGAGACCGAGGGCACCTACCCGCTGCCCGAGGCGCAGGTCGACCGCTTCATGATGAAGGTCATGGTTGACTACCCGAGCGACGAGGAAGAGTACGTCATTGTCGAGCGCGTCACCGGGCCGGCGGTGCAGGTCAACGCGGTGGCCACCACGGAGCAGCTGTCGCAACTGCAGGCGCTGTGCCGGCAGGTGTATGTGGACCCGTCGCTGGTGCAGTACGCGGTCAAGCTGGTCTCGGCCACGCGCCAGCCCGAGCAGCACGGCCTGAAGGACATGAACCGGCTCATCACCTACGGCGCCAGCCCGCGCGCCACCATCGGCCTGGTCGAAGGGGCTCGTGCCCTGGCCATGCTGCGCGGCCGCAGCTACGCCCTGCCCGAAGACATGGTTGACCTGGTGCCCGACGTGCTGCGCCACCGGGTGGTGCTGTCCTACGAAGGGCTCTCGGAAGGCTTGAGCTCCGAGACACTGATCGAGCGCATCATGAAGCACCTGCCGGTGCCGGCCAAACCGCTGGAGCCCGAGCGCCGGGCCGCCTGAGCATGCTCAGCCTGTTCAAGAGCCGCAACCCCAAACCGGCCCCGGTGACCCCGATGGTGGGCCCGGCCGGCGAGGCCGATGCCATGCTGCGCCGGCTGGAATGGACCACCCTGCGCCGCCTGGACGGCCTGCTGCAGGGCGACTACCGCACCCTGATGCGGGGCACCGGTCTGGACCTGGCCGACCTGCGCGAGTACCAGCTGCACGACGACGTGCGCCACATCGACTGGAACGTGACCGCGCGCATGCAGCAGCCCCATGTGCGGGTGTTCACCGAAGACCGCGAAATGGCGGCCTGGTTCCTGCTCGACCTGAGCCCGTCGGTGGACTTCGGCTCGGGCCAGCAGCGCAAGAGCGAGGTGCTGCTGCAGTTTGTGGCGGTGCTGGCGCGCCTGATCGGTCGCCACGGCAACCGGGTGGGCGGCCTGCTCTATGGGGCGCCGGGTCTGCAGCGCGCCCACAGCATGCTGCCGGCGCGCGGCGGTCGCAACCAGGTGCTGCGTCTGATGCAGATGATCAGACG
Source organism: Burkholderiales bacterium (assembly GCA_030604135.1). GTDB lineage: Bacteria > Pseudomonadota > Gammaproteobacteria > Burkholderiales > Burkholderiaceae_C > Hydrogenophaga. Next base: position 88,295 of record JAUVWL010000003.1, read on the forward strand.
CGCCAGTCCATCGGGCGCGGCGCAGACGGCGCAGAACAGCGGCCCGACCCGGCTGGACGAGTTGCTGCGCTCGGCCCTGTTGTCGGTGCGCCAGCGCAGCACGGTGTTCGTGGTGTCGGACTTCATCAGCGAGCCGGGCTGGGAGAAGCCGCTGGGCGAACTGGCGCGGCGCCACGATGTCGTGGCGGTGCGTCTGCTCGACCCGCTGGAGCTGGAATTGCCCGACCTGGGCCTGGTGCCGGTGCGCGACGCCGAGACGGGGGAGCAGATCATGGTTGATACCCACGACCCCGCTTTCAGGCAGCGCTTTGCCCGCATCGCGGCCCAGCGAGAGGCGCAACTGCGCGAATCGCTGGCGCAGGCCGGAGTGGACACGCTGGAGCTGTCCACCGACGACGACCTGGCCGATGCCCTGTGGCGCTTTGTCGGCTTGCGCAAGCAAAGGCAGACCGGTCGGCCCCTGGCCGGAGCCGGGCTGCCCGTTCAAGGAGTGAAGGCATGACACTGCCGCTGAATTTCCTTTGGCCCCAGTTCCTGTGGCTGCTGTTGCTGGTCCCGCTGGTGGTGCTGGGCTACTGGGCCATCCAGCGCCGCAAAAGCCGGCTGGCCCTGCGCTTTGCCAGCCTGTCCATTGTCAAGGAGGCCATGGGCAAGGGCCCGGGCTGGCGGCGCCATGTGCCGCCGGTGCTGATGTTGCTGGCCTTCACCGCCATGCTGCTGGCTGCGGCCCGGCCCATGGCGGTGGTGATGCTGCCCTCGCAGCAGCAGACCATCATCCTGGCCATGGACGTTTCGGGCAGCATGCGCGCCACCGACGTGGAGCCCAACCGCCTGGTGGCCTCGCAGAATGCGGCCAAGGCCTTCATTGCCGAGCTGCCGCGCCACGTGAAAGTGGGCATTGTGGCTTTTGCCGGCACGGCGCAGGTCGTGCAGTCGCCCACCACCAACCGCGAAGACCTGGTCGCTGCCATCGACAAGTTCCAGTTGCAGCGGGCCACGGCCATTGGCAGCGCCATCGTGGTGGCACTGGCCGAGCTGTTCCCCGGGCAAGGCATCGACCTGGCGGCCATGACCTACGGGCGCCACAACGACATGTTCTCGCCCCAGGGGCGGCCCATCGATGTGCCGCGCGACCCGCCCAAGGCCTTTGTGCCGGTCGAGCCGGGCTCGTATGGTTCGGCGGCCATCATCCTGTTGTCGGACGGGCAGCGCACCACCGGTGTGGCCCTGGATGAAGCCGCGCAGATGGCAGCAGAGCGCGGCGTTCGGGTCTACACCGTGGGCGTGGGTACGGTCGAGGGCGAGATCATCGGCTTCGAGGGCTGGTCGATGCGGGTGCGGCTGGACGAAGACGGACTCAAGGGCATCGCGGCCACCACCCTGGGTGAGTACTACTACGCGGGCACAGCCGACACCCTGAAGAAGGTGTACGAGTCCCTGAGCACGCGGCTGACGGTGGAGAAGAAGGAAACCGAGATCTCTGCCCTCTTGGCCCTGCTGGCTTCGTTGCTGACCATGCTGGCCGCCGGTCTGTCGATGTGGTGGTTCAACCGGGTGCTGTGATGCGCGCATAGCCCGAACTGGTTTGGTCGGACATGACATGTGTCAAAGTGTCCGTTGGCCAAAAGAGCAGAATGTGGGCCCATGACGGATCCGGTACTGGTGGCAGGGGGAGGTATTGGTGGCCTGGCGGCCGCTTTTGCCTTGGCGCGTGAAGGTGTGCCGGTGACCCTGGTGGAACAGGCACCGGCTTTTGGTGAGGTGGGCGCCGGCTTGCAGCTCGGACCCAACGCGGTCCGTGTGCTGGACGACTGGGGCCTGTCCGCTGCGCTGCATGCGTGCGCGGCCTTTCCCGACGAAATACGTGCGCGCGACGCCCACACGGCCCGCCAGCTCGGTCGTTTGCGCCTGGGGCCGGTGATTCGCGCACGATACGGCAAACCCTATGCCACTTTGCACCGGGTCGACCTGCATGCTTTCCTGCTGGAAGCCGCGCGGGGTCAGCCGGGCGTGCAACTGCGCCTGGGACAGCGTGTGGCGGCCTACGAAGAGCATGCCGACGGTGTGCGTCTGAGCCTGGAAAGCGGGGAGACGCTCCATGGACAGGCCCTGCTCGGTTGTGACGGGCTCTGGAGCCGCGTGCGCGGCCAGTTGCTGGGCACGGTGCCGGTGCGCGCCAGCGGACACCTGGCCTACCGAGGCCTGGTGCCGGCCGATGAACTCCCGCCCGCCCTGGCCCAGCCCGTGGTCACCGTCTGGCTGGGCCCCAAGCTGCATGTGGTGCACTACCCGGTGCGCTCGGGCGAGTATTTCAACGTGGTGGCGGTGGTTGAAGGTGTGCTGGGGCACGGTCACGGCGGCGAGGTGGGCAGCGACCCCCAGAGCTGGACGCACCAGGCCCACGCACACGATTTGCGCCGCGCGCTGGGGCCGGCCTGCGACGACCTCGTCCGCGTGATCGAGGCCGTGCACGAATGGAAACTCTGGCCTCTGAACGACCGTCCGCCGCTGACAGGGCCGGGGGAACATGCGCGGGGGCGCGTTGCCTTGCTGGGCGATGCGGCTCACCCCTTGCGGCCCTACCTGGCGCAGGGCGCGGCGATGGCGATCGAAGACGCCTGGACCATCGGGCGCCTGGTGGCGCATGAGGGGCGGTCGGGTCGGCAGCCCATTGGGTGGCCAGGGGTGTTCGAAGCCTTTGCCCGAACGCGATGGGCGCGCAACGCACAGGTGCAACAGCGCTCGGCCCGCAATGGCAGCATCTTTCACGCCGACGGCGTGGTGCGTCTGGGGCGAAATGTGTCCATGGCCCTGCTGGGCGAGCGCTTGATGGACAATCCCTGGTTGTACAGCGGGCCACCCGATCCGGTGGCACCGAGCCCCTGAACCCCAGCCTCTGCGCAAGTCGGACGGCTGCACCGGAGAAAGACTGATGACACACCTTCCGCCCCGCCAAACCAGGCTGTCCCGTCGCCAGGCCCTGCAATCGGCTGTGGCCCTGGGCGTGGCCGGCCTGGCTGCCCCTGCGGCCCTCGCGCAGACAGGTGCCTGGCCGAACCGGCCGCTCAAGCTGCTGGTGGGCTTTCCGCCGGGTTCCTCGCCCGACCTGATGGCCCGCCTGCTGGCCGAACCGCTGGCCCAGGCCCTCGGGCAGCCGGTGGTGGTGGAGAACCGGCCGGGCGCCGGCGGCAACATCGCCGCCGATGCGGTGGCCCGCGCCAGTGACGACCACACGCTGGGCCTGATGATCAACGGCAACCTGACGATTGCCAAGATCCTGAACCCCGCCACGCCCTACGACCCGCTGACCGACCTGGCGCCAGTGTCGCTGGTGGCGGTGGCACCGCTGGTGCTGGCCGCGTCGCCGGCCGCTGGTGCCGAGGGCGCCGGTTTCATCACGGCAGCCCGCCAGGCCGGTGACCGCTGGAACTACGGCACACCGGGCGTCGGCACCGTGGCCCACATCGGCATGGAGCTGCTCAAGTCGCGCGCCGGTATCTCGCCGGTGCATGTGCCTTACCCAGGCAATCCACAGGTCATCAATGCCATGCTGTCGGGCGAGTTGCAGATGGCCCTGCTGCCGCCGGGTCTGGCCATGCCGCAGGTGCGCGCCGGCAAGCTCAAGGCCATTGGCGTCACCTCGGCCGGCCGCAGCAGCCTGGTGCCCGAGTTGCCCAGTCTGAGCGAACTGGGTGTGCCTCAGTTGCAGCTGGAAATCTGGAATGCGGTGGCGGCCCCCAACAGCCTGCCCAAGGCCCACGTGCAGCGTCTGTCGGACCTGATCACCGACATCGTGCGCCGCGAGGACGTCCGCCAGAAGATCTTCACCCAGGGCTGGCAGGTGGCCGGCACTTCGCCCGAGGGTCTGGCGCGCCGCATGCAGAGCGACGCCCGGGCCATGGCCGAAGTGATTGCCCGCAACAACATCCGCCCAGGCGGCTGAGGCTCAGCCCTCCAGCAGGGCCAGGGCGTCGACCCGCCAGTGGTGCAGGGCTTCGTAGAAGCCTTCCCACACACAGCCATTGCAGCCCCGGCCGCAGCAGGTGGTGGGCTCGAGTGGCGGCCGCCTGAGCGCCTCGTCCAGCTTCAGGCCGCGCTCGCGCCAGGCACGCCCTGTCAGGTGGGCCACCAGCGCATGCGCCGTGGCCAGGTCGGTCAACGGCACCCGGGCGGGGTCGTGGGGCACAAAGCGGCGCTGCTCCCGGCCCTCGAACAGGCCAGTTTCCACGAACATGGCCGACGGGCGCACCCACTGCCCGAAGCCGCCGTACAGGGCCCGGTACAGTGTCAGGCCCTGCAGCGTTTCGCTGCAACGTACCGTGTCGATCACCTCGTACCAGCCCCCTTTGTAATGGCGGTAGAGGCCCGGCGGTGTGGTGTTCAGCGGTGGCAGGTCGTGGTCGGTGGGGGGCGTCTCGGTCATGGGGTGCGGGCCGTGGACACCAGCACGTCGCATTCGGCCTCGGACACCACGTGTTTGGTGACGCTGCCCAGCAGCAACTCTTCGGCCGCCTGGCGACCGTGCTTGCCGATGACGATGAGGTCGCAGCCCCGTTCCCGGGCCTGGCTCAGGATGCTGGGCGGCGCATCGCCTTCGGTCAGGCACACGCTGTGCTGCTCAGCGGACAGACCGCTGGACAGCACAAAGTCCTGCAGGCGCTGTCGGGCCTCGGTGCGGGCCTTCTCGCGGTAGTGCACCAGGGTGGTATCGTCCACACCGGCCAGGCGCAGTTTTTCCTCGAAGGGACTCCGGAAGCTGTGCAGCAGCATCAGCTGGGCCTCGGGTGCCACGCGCCGGGCCAGGGTCAGGGCGTGCGCCGACCAGGGGGAGAAATCCAGCGGCACCAGCACGCGCCGGTAGGCGTGCACAGCCGCTTGTCGCACCACCAGCAGGGGGCAAGCCAGCTTGTGCAGCAGGCGATCGGCGGTGGTGCCCACCAGCAGGTGGTGCAGGGGACTGCTGCCGCGGGCGCCGACCGTCAGCAGATCGATGTCGTGACCGACCACGGCATCACACAGCGACTGCACCGGGTTGCCCTCGATCAGCACCGGCTGGGTCGGGTGGGCGCCAGCCGTGTCCAGTTGCCGGGCCTCAGTTTCGAGCCGTTGCAGGGTCTGGGTGGTGAGTCTGTCCTGCCAGTCGGTCTTGTCGGTGATCCAGGTGCGCAGCTCGTCCATCCAGCCGTGGCTGACGACGTGGACCAGACTCAGGCGTGCGTTGTGGGCCTGGGCGAGCTGGGCGGCGCGGCGCGCGGCCTCCGCCGCCGAGGGGGAAAAATCGGTGGCGGCCGCGATGTGACGCAGGGCCGTGGGCGCAGCGGGGGAACTCATGGCGCTTCCTTTCATGTGCGGGCCGTGGCAGACGTGGGGTCGGTCAAAGCCTCACACACCTTGCGGGTGGCCTGCTCGGCGGCGTCGTCGAACAGGTTGAAGATGCGGTCGATGCCGGCGTCGGCCAGCACCCTGGCCTGGTATTCGTCGCGCACGGCCACGGCCACCTGGCCCTTGTAGCCGTTGGCGCGCAGGGCGTGCAGCAGGGCGCGGTTGGAGTCGATCTGCGGCAGTGTGCTGACCACCCAGCGGGTGTCTTTCAGGGGCAGGGAGTCGAGGAAATCCGGATCTTCGGCGTCACCGAAGCGCATGGGCACGCCTTTGTGGTGCCAGTCCCGCACCGCCTCGGGGTCGAAGTCCACCCCCAGCGCCGACACGCCCTGCGCGTGCAGGCGCTGCAACAGGCGGCCGCCATAACGACCCATGCCAAAGACCAGGATGTCGGCCTCGACCTTGCGGTCGCCGTCGTCTTCCACCGCCAGCTCGCGGTGAGGGGTCTTGCGTTCGAACCACTTGAGCCAGGGCGCCAGCCGGTCGTACAAAGGGTGCGAGTAGAGAATCATGTAGGTGGACAGGGTGATGGTGATCAGCCCGACCAGGGTGGTCAGGCCCAGCGCCGTCACGCCCACGTGGCCCAGTGTGATGCCCATGGCCACGAACACGATGGAGAACTCGCTGATCTGGGCCACCGTGAGCCCGGCCAGGAAGCCGGTGCGGCGCCGGTAGCCCATGTAGCCCATGATGGCCATGACGATCAGCGGGTTGCCGATCAGCACGAAAACGGAAAGTACGGCTGCCGGCCACAGCTCGGCGCCCAGCGTGGACATTTCCAGCTTGGCGCCCAGGTCGATGAAGAAGAACAGCAACAGGAAGTCTCGGATGCCGGTCAGGCGGGCGTTGATGGCTTCGCGGAAGGGGGTGGACGCCAGCGAGAAGCCGGCCATGAAGGCGCCGGCTTCTTTGGAGAAGCCCGCCCACTCGCCCAGCGCGGCCAGGGCCACGCCCCAGGCCAGCGCGAACACCAGCAGCAGCTCCTGGCTTTTGGCCATGCTGGCCACCACCCGCGGGATCACGTAGCGCATGGCCACCGCCAGCAGCACGGCTGCGGCCACCACACGGCCCACCAGCGAAACGCCCACGCTCAGCCAATCCACCTCGCCGCCGCTGGCCAGTTCGGGTGTCTTGAGGGCACTCATGGCCATCATGGCCAGCACCACGGCCAGGTCCTGGACGATCAGGAAGCCGACGGCAATGCGTCCGTGCAAGCTGTCAAGCTCGCGTTTGTCGCTGAGCAGCTTGACGATGATGATGGTGCTGGAGAAGGTCAGCGCGACCGCCACGTACAGGGCTTCGATGGGGGTCTTGCCCAGCAGCAGGATGAGCACGAAGCCGAACACGATGGTGAAGGTCAGCTGTCCCAGGCCGGTGGCCAGCGCGACCGGGCCGATATGCCGCACGTGCTGCAGGTCCAGCTTGAGACCGACAACGAACAGCAGCACGGTGACACCGATCTGCGCCAGCAGCTCGATCTGTTCGTGGGCATTGACCAAACCGAAGCCGGCGGGCCCCAGGGCAATGCCGATCACGATGTAGGCGATCAGCACAGGTTGTTTGAGCCGCACGAACACGGCGCCGGCAAAGGCGGCCGCCATCAGCAGCAGGGCGAATTCGGAGAACGGAGCTTCGTGCATCCATCCATTCTAGGAAAACGCCCCGCGCGCTTGCTTGACCGACGCGCTTGACAGTGGCCGGCGGGGCGCTACCGAGCGAAAGGCAGGGTGGGGTGGGGGAGCCGGTTTGGTTGGGTAGGTGAGCCCCGCGCTTGGCCCTGGCGCCACGCATTCAGCCACGAAGGCAGGCTGTTCGAGGGTGCTTCGCCCAGACCCCGAACCACGCAGCCACCCGCTGCCCCGGCGGCCGCCACGGCCTGCAATTGCTCCGGCTGCAGAATGCCGCCGATGCCCACCACGGGGGCGGGTGCCATGTGGGCCCACCAGGCCAGGTTGTCCAGGCCCTGCGGCAGCCAGGGCATGTCCTTGGTGGTGGTCGGCCAGATGGGGCCACAGGCGATCAGGTCGGGTGCCATGGCCGCCGCGCGGCACAGCTCCCACAGGCTGTGCGAGCTGATGCCCAGCTGCACGCCGGCAGCACGCGCGGCCTGCAGGTCGACGCGGTCCTGGGGTGACAGCGCCAGCAGGTCTTCCTGGCCCAGATGCACAGCCTTTGCACCGGCTTCGATGGCGGTGCGCCAGTGGTCGTTGACCACCAGACGCACACCGGCGGCATTGGCCGCGCGCTGGCTGCGGTTGATGGCCTTGCGCAGGGCAGCGTGCCAGCCCGCTTCGTCCAGGTTCGGTGGGCGCTTCATGCGCAGCTGAAGGGTGTCCACGGTCGGTCGGGCCGCCAGCACCGCTTCGGCCCGCTCGGCGCTGTCGACGATGGCGTAGACGCCTGGGGCGTGGCCACGTGGGCGGCTGGCCCAGGCCGCGGGGAGGCGCTCGTCCAGCGACAGCTGCGGCAGCAGGCTCGGGTCGGTGGCGAAGCCTTCACGCGCGATGACCGGGCCCACGCCCCGGCCCACGGCCCGCGCGTGGCGCAAGGCGTGGGTGGCGGCCATCTTGGCCAGCACCGCGGCGTCGGCCGTCACCCAGCCCAGCGCCAGCGCGGCGGCCATGGCACTGGCGAAGGTGCAGCCGGTCCCGTGGTTGTGGGGTGTGGCTTCGCGCGGCAGGGCCAGCCAGCCGGTGGTGTGGGCTGTGTCCAGCCAGTCGAGCGAGAGCCGGTCGTGGCGCTGGATCAGGGCCGCGTCGCCGCCGGTGATGACAACGGCCTGGCAACCCAGCGCGCGCAGCGCCCGGGCCTGGGCGGGAATGTCACCGGGGGCGCCGTCGCCCAGCAGGGCCACGGCTTCGGCCTGGTTGGGGGTGATGGCGGTTGCGCGGGGCAGCAGCAGCTCGCGGTAGGCGGCGCGCAGCTCGGCGTCGGCCAGCGCAGCGCCGGTGCTGGCGCGCAGCACCGGGTCGACCACCAGCGCCAGTGGCTGCTGCGCGCGCAGCCGGTCGATGAAGGCGGCCAGCACACGCACGTTCTCGGCGCTGCCCAGCAGGCCGGTCTTGATCACGCGCGGCGGCATGTCGGTGGCCAGCGTGTCCAGCTGGGCCTGCAGGACGGCCGGTGGTGTGGCCTCGATGTGCGTCACTTCGGTGGTGCTCTGCGCCGTGATGCCGGCCACGATGGTGCAGCAGTGCACGCCCAGGGCGTCGGCCGCACGCTGGTCGGCCGCCAGGCCGGCGCCGCCACCGCTGTCGGTGCCGGCGATGCTCCAGATGATGGGGGTGGTCATGGGTTTATCCGATCAGGAAGGGATGGCCTGAGACCGGCGTCGAAGCGACGGCCATGTCCTGCGGCGCCATCACGCCGGCCTCGAAGGCAGCGCGACCGGCTTCGATGGCCAGGCCGAAGGCGCGGGCCATGCGCACCGGATCCACGGCCTGCGACACGGCCGAGTTCAGCAGCACGGCGTCAAAGCCCAGCTCCATGGCCTGGGCCGCGTGGCTGGGGGCGCCGATGCCGGCGTCGACCACCAGGGGCACGCCGGGCAGGCGTGCGCGCAGGGTGCGCAGGGCGAATGGGTTGATCAGGCCCTGGCCCGAGCCGATGGGCGCGCCCCAGGGCATGAGCACCTGGCAGCCCACATCCAGCAGGCGCTGGCAGGTGACGAGGTCGTCGGTGCAATAGGGGAACACCGCAAAGCCGTCCTTGATGAGCTGCGCCGCTGCCTCCACCGTGCCCCAGGGGTCGGGCTGCAAGGTGTGCTCGTCGCCCACCACCTCCAGCTTGATCCAGGCGGTGCCGTACAGCTCGCGCGCCATGTGGGCCAGGGTGATGGCCTCGCGCGCGGTGCGGCAGCCTGCGGTGTTGGGCAGCAGGCGCACACCGCTGGCGACGATGCCGGCCACAAAGCCGTTGTCGCCCGCTGCGGCCAGCGTACGTTTCAGGCCCACGGTGACCACCTGCGTGCCGCTGGCGCTGATGCTCTCGGCCAGCACTTGCGGCGAGGGGTAACCCGCGCTGCCCAGCAGGAAGCGACTGCTCAGTTCGACGCCGTAGGGTGCCCAGTTCGATGCGGTCATGGGGCTAGCCTCCGACGATGGCCTGAAAGGTGAGCACGGTGTCGCCTGGTTGCAGCACCGTGTCTTCGCGCCGGTCGCGGGGCACGAACTCGCCGTTGACGGCGGTGGCCACCTGGGTGGCATCCAGCTGTTGCGAGGCGAGTAGCGCCGCCAGCGTCAGTCCCTCAGGGCAGGGCAGGGTGAGGTCGTTGAAGGTCAGCATGTGGGTGTGTTTGCCGGGGGTTGGCTCAAACCGCGCAGCGGCGCAGGGGGAGTGCAGCGATAACGTCTTGCAGCAATGCCGGCGCCAACAGCCAACCGTGCCGGAACAGGCCGTTGATGCGCAGCAGACCGTCTTCGATGTGGGTGTGCGGCTCGTTGTCAGGCAGGGCGGGGCGCAGGTTGGCCTCCATGTGGACGATGCGTGCCTCGGCCAGGCCGGGGATGGCGCTGTGCGCCGCCGCCATCAGTTCGGTGGCACTGCGCAGGCTCACGGGGGATCGGTCTTCGCTTTCGATCTCGCTGGCGCCCACGACGAACAGGTCGCCCGGTCGAGGCACGATGTAGACGCGGTGCCGCGGGTGCAGCAGCCGCACCGGGCGCCACAACGGAACACCAGGCGCGTGGAGCCAGAGGACTTCGCCCCGCACGCCGCGAACCTTTGGCATGCTTTCGGATGGGGCGCCGCACGGCGTTCGCTCGGGCCGGGCACCGACCCCGCGCACGTCGATGGCCAGGTCGAAGGCGATCGCTTCGCCATCGGTCAACGTGATTCGCCTGGGTTCGACGCGGTCCACCCGCTCGCCCCAGCACCAGTGCACGTTCGGCGCATGCACGGCCAAGGCCTGCAGCATGTCGCGCGACATGACTTGTGCCTCGTCGGGCAGAAGCCAGGCGTGCAGGTCGGGCGCCACCGCAGGTTCCAGTGCGCTGAGGGCTGAGCGATTGAGCGCTTGCGGCGCAGGCAGCTCGCTCGCCAGCGCGGTGGCGGCGTCGAGCCGCGCCAGCACGCGCCGCGCCGCGCCCAGGTCGGTGCCGTGGGCCAGCAGCAGGCTGCCGTGTTGGGCAAACAGGGGCGTGGTGCACCCCTGCGCGCGCAGGGTGTCGGCCACACAGCGCCAGAGTGCGAGTGAGCGCCAGCCCAGGTGCGCCATGGCCGGACCGGCGTTGTCCAGCTCCGCGATGGGACTGAGCATGCCGGCGGCGGTGAAGCCCGCTGCTCCCCGTTCGGGCTGAGCCAGTCGAAGCCCTTCGACAAGCTCAGGGTGAACGGAGGGATGGGTTGGTTGTCCGCTCGAAACGCGGCCCACCTCCGGTGCCTGCGGCCCGGGGGCAGGGTCGAACACCGTCACCGCACACCCGGCCCGACCGAGCTGCCAGGCCAGCAGGCGCCCGAGCACGCCCGCGCCGGCGATGCCGACTTTCAGACTCGTGCCCATGCTTCAGTTCAGCTTCGTTGTGAGTGTGTCCACTGGCACATAGAAAGCGCCTCCCACCGCCTTGAACTCGGCGCTCTTTTGCGCCATGCCGGCTTCGAGCGCCTGCGCTTCGTCCAGCCCCCGGGCGGCGGCGTAGTCGCGCACGTCCTGTGTGATCTTCATGCTGCAGAACTTGGGGCCGCACATGCTGCAGAAGTGCGCCTCTTTCGACGAATCCTTGGGCAGGGTTTCGTCGTGGTAGGCCTCGGCGGTCTGTGGGTCCAGGCCGAGCGCGAACTGTTCTCGCCAGCGGAACTCGAAGCGCGCCGTGCTCATCGCGTCGTCGCGCGCGCGCTGGCCCGGGTGGCCCTTGGCGACGTCGGCCGCGTGGGCCGCGATCTTGTAGGCAATGATGCCCTGCTTCACGTCGTCGCGGTCCGGCAGGCCGAGGTGCTCCTTGGGCGTGACGTAGCACAGCATGGCCGTGCCCATCCAGCCGATCATGGCCGCGCCGATGGCCGAGGCGATGTGGTCGTAGCCCGGCGCAATGTCGATGGTCAGCGGGCCCAGGGTGTAGAACGGCGCCTCGTGGCAGTGCTTGATCTGCTCGTCCATGTTGGCCTGGATCATGTGCATGGGCACATGGCCAGGGCCTTCGATCATGGTCTGCACGTCGTGCTTCCAGGCGATCTGCGTCAGCTCGCCCAGGGTGCGCAGCTCGGCGAACTGCGCCTCGTCGTTGGCATCGGCCGCGCTGCCCGGACGCAGACCGTCGCCCAGCGAGAACGTCACGTCATACGCCTTCATGATCTCGCAGATCTCGTCGAAGTGCGTGTACAGGAAGTTTTCCTTGTGGTGGGTGATGCACCACTTGGCCAGGATGGAGCCGCCGCGCGAGACGATGCCGGTGCGGCGCTTCGTGGTCAGGTGAATGAAGGGCAGGCGCACACCCGCATGGATGGTGAAGTAGTCCACCCCTTGCTCGGCCTGCTCGATCAGCGTGTCGCGGAAGATGGTCCAGGTCAGGTCTTCGGCCACGCCGCCGACCTTCTCCAGCGCCTGGTAGATCGGCACCGTGCCGATGGGCACGGGCGAGTTGCGGATGATCCAGTCGCGCGTGGTGTGGATGTTCTTGCCGGTCGACAGATCCATCACCGTGTCACCGCCCCAGCGGATGGACCACACCAGCTTCTCGACTTCTTCCTCGATGGACGAAGTGACCGCCGAGTTGCCGATGTTGGCGTTGATCTTCACCAGGAAGTTGCGGCCGATGATCATTGGCTCCACCTCGGGGTGGTTGATGTTGGCCGGGATCACGGCGCGGCCGCGTGCCACCTCGTCGCGCACGAACTCGGGCGTGATGATGTCGGGAATGCGCGCGCCCATGGGGTTGCCTTTGAGCCGCGCCTCGCGCTCGGCGTCGCCCAGGTATTCGCGCATCCACTCGCGCTTGCCGTTCTCGCGGATGGCGATGTACTCCATTTCGGGCGTGACGATGCCTTTGCGGGCGTAGTGCATCTGCGTCACGTTGGCGCCTGTCCTCGCACGCAGGGGCTGACGCTGCAGGCCGGCCGCTTCGGCGCGCAGGGCTTCGATGCGTGCATCCGCCACCTCGCCGTGCTTGCCGCCATCGTCCAGTGCCACGCGGGCGCGGCCTTCATAGGCTTCGGTGTCGCCGCGAGCGGCCACCCACTGGCTGCGCACCGGCGCCAGCCCCTGGCGGATGTTGATCTCGGCCGCCGGGTCGGTGTAGGGCCCCGAGGTGTCGTAGACCGTGACGGTCTCGCCGTTGGTCAGCGCGATCTCGCGCATGGGCACCTGCACACCAGGCTGAGCGCCGGGCACATAGACCTTGCGGGACTGGGGGAAGGGTTCTCTTGTCAGGGACAGGAGTTGCTGCAGCTTGTCGGGGGCGTTCATGGGGCCGTCTCCAGTGGGAATGGATGGGTGCCCCGCCTCGACGCCGGTGTTGCAGGCACATCGGCCCGTCACGGATGGACGGACCCACGCGCCTCGGCGCTGCAGCTCTTCTTACGCTGGTACTAACCAGATCAAGTTCGCGGTTCCGGCGGTCAGGTCCGCCATCTCAGCACGCCATACGTGCACCCCGGAGCAGGTATGAGTGTAGCTGCTCTGGGCTTCGATCTTCAATCAAGACCATGCCGACTGTCCAACAACTTGTTCCCGCGCGCGTCATTGTCCTGCTCAAGGCCCGAGCGGTGGAGGACTGGCTGATGGTGCTCAGCGTCTGCGCCCTTCACCGGCTGCTGCTGGTGTCGTCGGCGGTGGCAGCAACGCGAGCTTGTCGCGCCAGACCTGGCGCACGAAGGGATCGGCAATGGTGTAGACACCGTGGCTGGGGCGAATGACCAGGTGTGCCCCGACCATCTTGTCGACCACCTTCTGTACTTGCGAGGCATCAACCGGGCTGCCGATGCGCTGGGCGTAGAAAGCGAGCGACTCGGCACCGAACACCCCGGAGATTCCCTGGTCGCCACCGGCAGCGATGCGTTCGAACACGGCTTTGCCCAGTTCGCCGAGGTCTTCCACCGCCTTGAGGTCGGTATCGGCCACGGCGCCGGCCAGGGTGGAACAGATGATCTGCCAGGCGGTGTCTGTGTCGGTGCCGCTGACCTGTTGCAATTGGCGCAGGGCCTTGAGCAGTTCTTCGGGGCGGTGGCCCAGGGTCTGAAAACCAGCCCAGGCTGCGTCCAGGCTGGGCAGGACCGCCCTGGACTGGGTACCTATGCGCTCCAGCTGCCATTGAACGAAGTCCTTGCCCAGCACCTGGTAGGACGCCGAGAGTGCGCCCGCAAAGGGTTGCGATCGCCGCGTTGTCATCTCGGCCAGCAGCGAGCGATGGGACCCGGTGCCGATGAAGAAGAAGCGGCCCGGCGTGCCCGGTTTGGCATTGACCGCGTCGCGTGAAGCCTTCAGTGCGTGCAGCAGCGACTGGCCCTCTTCGGTACCCAGGGCCTGCTGCACTTCGTCGATGATCACAACGACATGGGTCCCGGCCTTCTCGACCAGTGTGTCGAAGGCCTGGGCCAGCGTGGTGCCGCCGGGCTCACCCAGCTTGTCCAGTTGCAGGCCTAGGCTCAACCCGCCGGCACCAATGGTCAGGCCCTTGAGCCGCTGCAGCAGGCTCGAGCCTGGGGTCTGAAGTTGAAGCAGGGTATGGCGCACAGCTTCGTGCACCAGGGTTGCGGGGTTCTTGGTCCGGTCGGCCCACAGGTCCACGTAGATGACCAGGGCGCCGCGCGACTCCAGCGCCGGAATCAGATCCTGGCGCAGAAAGGTTGTCTTGCCCACGCGCCGGATGCCCGAGAGAAACACGCCTGAACGTGCACTTTCGTCCAGTGGCCCAGGGTTGAGCAACTGCTCGGCCATCTGAGCGGCATAGCCTTCACGGTGGAACAGGGGGTCTTGATGAGCCATGTTATTAAAAAATACCATAGTCAGGTAATTATCTTATTTTAGTAAAATGAGATAAAACGCAGATGACGTGTTTCTAACCAGGGTGTTCCAGCCGGTCTCGCCCTGGCCCACGGCCCATCGCCCGAAGCTGTCACCGGCGCTGGTTCTGACGCGCAGCGGTCATGACGTCCCTGAGAGCAGGAAACAGGGTGTCGCGTTGCCAGGCGTCCATGCGTTGGCTGAAAGCCTGGCCAATCTGCTTGTCCAGGGCCCTGATTCGCTGGCGCTGTGCGGATGCCTCAATCGCCGATGCCCTGGCGAGTTCATCGTGTGAGAGCTGTTGTGTCAGCTCGCCCACGAGCTGGGGCATGTAGGCTTCCAGGGACACCTGGCTGCGCATTTCGGCCGTGAAGCCCTGGAAGCGTTCTGGGCGATCCGGCAGCCGGTTGGCGGCTTCTGTGAAGCGGTCAATGGCGCGCAGCCTCATCTCGAACATCTGTGCCCCCCAGGCTGCCACGCTGGTCGCGGCCAGCAACTGCCGGGCCGCCGCCTCATGCGCGTTGGCGGGTTGCCACTCGGGCGTCACACTGGCCGGATCTGCCGACGGGCGTTCGCTGGCCAGCCAGGTCTGGGTGAGTCGGCTCAGGTCCCGTCGGGTGCGGTCGAGCATGGCGTACTCCACCCGGTCCAGGGCCGGTTGCAGCCGATGAACCATCCATTGCCCGTCGGATGAGCGGTAGTAGTCGAGCAAGGTGCTCACGTCCTCCGACGACGCCTGTGTGAGGTAGATGTCCTGGACCAGAACGCTCAGTTGCCCCGGCCAGGCGTACATGCGCGCCATCACCTCGGCCAGATCCTTGCCCAGCTGTTCGCGGGTTGACGGCGACAGATCTTGCCAGGCAGGCGAATTGACGGCCAGCTGCATCTGGCCGGCAAAGGTGTCGCGCAGTCCGGCCAGCTTGCCAGACCAGTCTTCCAGGGCGATCAAGGCTTCCACGTCTTTCAGGTTCGGGGTGGCCCGTGACGCTGCGGTTGGCGCTGTCGGGGCGGCCGAGTGCTGGGCGAACACGGTTGTGCCCGACCCCAGGGCCAGGGCGATGATGACTGCGGCACAGGTGAGCTTCATGGTGTTTCCTTTGTGCCCTGGCGACGGGCAGAGACTCTGGCAATGCGCTGGTACAGGGGCACCCAGGCCAGCACGTAGAGGGCTGGCGCCAGAGACATCAGTCCCAGGCCGGGGTTGGGCGTGTCGCCGAAGAAGGCACGCCAGATCCAGTAAAGCTCGGCAATGCCGATCAGCAGACCGGTGGCCAGGGCCATGGGCCAGCCGTCCATCCGCCAGACCTGAATGACAACCAAGACATGGAAGAGGATGGCAAGGACACTGAGCAGCGCATTGATCAGGACTGCCACCACCGGACGGCTTTCCAGCCAACCGGTCAGGCCCCGGTGCCCGGTCGCCTCCTTGGACCGGGCAAATACCAGGTTCTTCATCACCCAGCCACCCAGGCGCAATGCGTGGCCGACACGCTTGAGGGGCTTGTCCGGCCGCTCGGCAACCAGCTGGAACAGGGGGCTGGCGCGCAACTCATCGGCGCGGGCCAGTGTTTCCAAGAGGCTTGCCTTGAGTTCGGCTGCACGTTTGGCAGGGTCGGGAAGCTCCACACCCGAGCCCAGCAGTTCCTGCAGGATGGCCGGGGGCACATGCTCTCTGGCCGAAGGCGTTCGTTGCAAGGCCTTCAGGCACACGGCCGTGGTGCGCAGATGTTCGGGCACCTCATGCAGCCGCCAGCCGCTGTTGCTCACATGGGCCAGGCAGACAGCTTCATCGAGCATGTCGGCTGGCACCTGGGTGAAGGCCAGGCGGTTCTGCTCTACCGCTCGGGCGTAGCGCTCGGTGGTCATGAGGCGTCTGGGCACTGACCTGACGGCCCAGCTGTCGGCCTGAAGGGCGGCATGGATCACGCCTTGGCTCAGGTGCTCGCGGGGCAGGGCCTGCAGGGCCTCAGGGTGGCGCGAGACAAGGTCGATGGATGCTGCCTCGTCCGGTGGGGGCGGCACGCCGGGTTGGCCTGTCCGCGCGCGCAGCGCCAGGGCCAGGGCGTCCACGCTCGGCGCCACCAGCAACCAGTTCTCCCACCAGACATCCCCATCGCCGGAGTCGCTGGCATGGTGCAGGCAGACCCAGAGTTGCCGGTGCTCGGACAGGCGGCTATCGTCGCCCGGCAGAGGTCTGGTCAGGGGAACAGCCCAGCCCACGGGTTGCAGGTGGCTGTCCTGCCAGCCAGCCCATTCGGGCAGCACATCGGGGGGACCATAACGATCGGTCAGGACCTGGCGCAATTCGTCGTGCAGCTGCGCACTGTGAGCAGACCATTCCCCGGTCAGGAACTCATCGTCGGCGCTGTGCGTTTCACCCAGGTAGTGACGAGAGAGGCGCCGTTCGGCGCGCAGCAGGCGTGCCATGCGCCGTGTCTCGCGGCGGGCACTGCGCCAGTCGGAGTCTGCCGCCGAGGCACCCTCGTCGCCGTCATCGCCCGGCTCTACTTCGTCTTCCCAGTCCTCATCGTCGCTTTCGTCGTCCTCGTCTCGGGGGCCTGGCATGGGTTCGAGCGTCTGGCCACTGGCAGCCTGGTGCAGGCGTTCCTCGATCAGTGCGCACAGCTGCTCGGCCAGCGGTGCGATACCCGCCACCTCGCTGATGGTTTCCAGCACCTGTGCCGTGTGCGGGGTGTAGTAGGCCTGTACCGGTCCCAGGCCTTGCGCGCTGATCGACCAGACCTCGCCCGCCGCCGTGTGCAGGCTGGCCCGGTCGGGTGCCAGGTGCACACGGGCTTGTTCCTGAAACTCGCCGTCCACCCAGACCAGATCACCCGCCTGGTCGATGAATGTGACCCAGGGGGTGTTCAGGTACTCGGGGTGCAGCCGGTCATCTGCGCCCGTCAGTGGCTCCCGCAGGTTCGGCGGCATGGGCACGATGCGACCATCGGTGTGCAGCAGCGCCCAGTTGCGCTCCTGCGCGGGCTGGTCTCCATGGGCTTTGACACGGTCCAGCCGCACAATGGCCACCCGGGCCTGGGGCCGGAAGTCGCTGGCCATGCACAGCCGCGCAGCGGGCTCCATGCGCTCGCCATTGGCCCGGTAGTACTGGGTCCAAGCCCGGGCCAGACCGCACGATCGGTGCTCGCCGATGCTGCGGCCAGAAGGGATGCAGATCTGCCCCTGCGTGTTGACGAAGCCGCGCTCGTGGTTGCCCTTGGCCACCAGAAAGCTGGCCAGCCCATCGTCGTCGAACGACTCGATGCGCCAGTCCCGTTGCGGCTCCAGCACCCACTGGCCCCGTGTGTCGATCAGTCCGTATTGGTGGTAGTCGAGCGTGGCTGCCGTGACCGCATGTTCACCAAAGGGCCTGGCATTGCCGAAGGTGGGCTCGATGACCCACCGACCTTCCCGGTCAACGAAGCCGACGCGTCGTTGTCCCCCCTTGACCGCCCACTCGCGTTTGCCCGCCCAGGCCAGGCCCTCGCGGCCCATCTCGCCCAGCTCGTCGTGCTCCTTGTTGCTGGTGAAGGCGCCGCTCTCGTCAATGAAACGCCAGCCCTTGCCGGGCAGTTTGACCGCCGCCACACCGTGCCGGAACGGACGGGACTCCTCGTAGCGGGCCTCGATCAGGACCTGTCCGTCCATGCGTATGTAGCCCCACAGGCCGTTCTGGCGGAAGCGCGCCATGCCGTTGGCTGCAGCGTTGCGTGTGTCGTCGTATTGCGGTGGTACGCGCCATTGGCCGTGGGTGTCGATGAAGCCCCAGCGGCCATCGAGAGCCTGCGCCGAACTGTAGAACACGCCGTCCACCGGCTCCGAATCGAAGGCACGGACAGCGAGGAATCCATCGGTTGACCCCAGGTAGTGGCCTTGCGCATCGATCAGCAGGCTTCGCCACGACTGGCGGTTAGGAAAACAGATGGCCAACTGGTGTGGCATGACCGGTTTGGCGGAGATGAGCATCTGACGCTTTCCCTGGTGAAAGTGATGGTTATGGCGATGGGTGAGACGTGGCCCCGGCAGGGCATACAAACAGCTCTTCGGCGCAGCGCGTGCCCAGGCAGTGTGTGTCGTTCAGATAGGCGATCTCCCCCTGGCTCAGACCGCCGACATACTTCAAGCCGCCCAGCACCGTCGGTGGCGGGTGGGGAGTGGGCGCACAGTGGCGCGCCTGCAGCCAATGGTCTGTGGCGGCCACGCGCCACTCATGCCTGTGCACGCTGGCGGCCATCAGGGCAGCGGTGGCGACCAGGCAGGCCACCAGCGGCCAGACGCTCCGGGCGCGAACGCTGTGGCGCACCAGCACCAGGCAGGCGACCAGCACGCCGAGCAGCAGCACAAGGCTGCCCAGGTGGACCACCATGCGGTAGCCGGCGCCGTACCATGGCATCACGTAGAGCGCCGTGACCATGGCATGCAGTGCCAGCATGGCCCAGGCACCCTGCACGACACGCGGGCCTTGCTCACTGCCCACGAAGGACTGCCTGTGCGGTCGAGCGCAGGCGCTGGATGTGCGCGTCTGCGATCTGGCGGGTGGCGTGTATGGCGGCGGCCCGGGAGTGACGATCGAAAAAGGGGAGCAGATGCTGCTGCAGTTCGCTGCGAAGCCATGCGCCCATCCGGTCGTGCGTGTGCGCAGCCAGGATGTAGCGGCTGAAGTGTTTGGAGTGCCCGCTGATCACCCAGGTGTCTGACACCAGCCACCAGACCGGTGGCCGAACGGGAAGGGTAGGCTCGGGGTGAGCAGGCGTTGGCACATGAATGGCCAGCATGCCTTCCACGTTCGGAAAGGTCCGGGCGTCGTTGCCCACGCCGCGAAGCAAGTAGGCTTGCGTGATACCGTTTTCCAGGGTCCTGAACAGATCGCCTTCGTGTGCCACAAAGCCTGCTGCGCAGAGCACCTCAGACACGTGATCGGTCCACAGCGCCTGGAACTCACCCTCGAAGTCCCGGCCGAAACCGGGAATGAGGGCGCGCAACTGCGGCGCCAGCTGACCAGGACCCTGGGTGAGCAGTTGCTTGAGGTGTTCCACGTGCTGCAGGCTGGTGGCCCAGTGCAGCAGTGGTAGGACGTAGCGCTGTAGTTCCAGTTCAACCAGCTCGCCGAGTGTCTGAGCGTTGCCAGCGTCCAGGTAGAACCAGGCATCGCTGCTGACCTTCAGGTAGCCCAAGCGGCAGCGAAAGCCGGTGAAGGGAAGGTCTTGGTCGACCTGGGGGTCCCACGCGGCGATTTCGAAGGTAAAGCTGCGATGAGGCGAGTTGCGGCAGTTGCCCTGTGCGTGGAGATATACCCCCTGGCGCACCCCGCCCGTTTCGTGCACAAAGCGTGCCGGGGTTTCGAGGCGCAAGCCCGCCGCCCTCAATATGGGGGCCACATGCTCTTTTTTGAAAGTCTGGAACAGAGTCGTGAGGTCAGCCTCGGCGCCGACTGGGTTGGGCATGATCGTCACCTTCCCACTGGGCTTGCATCCTGCAGCCCGCCATTGACCTGGGCAAGTTGGACCTGCCAGCGGGGCGCCAGATGGTTCATGGCGACGGTGTGTGCAGCAATGGACAAAGGGTCTGCCTTGAGTGCATCGGTCATCGCAGCCGCAACCCGGGTCTGGCCACCCATGTTGGCCGCCATCGACAAGGTGGCCATCTGCGCTAGCGCCGATCGTGGATGGATACCTGCTGCCCAGTTGGCGTGGGGCAACGCGGTCGCAAACGCCCGGCGCATGGCCTCGAACTGTCCTGCCGCAATGGCATCCTTGCGTCCTTGCAAGTGGGTCTCCTGCGCATCGGTCTCCTACGCGACAGCAGGGCCACAATGGCTTCGCTCCCTTCCGACGTTCTGTCATCCGTGCGCGCCAGTTCACACCCCGGCGGAGTCGGAGCCAGTGGATCCGATGCTGCCAGCGCCGACAACAGCCATGCTGCGTTTTTCATTGTTGTGCTCCCTGTCTCAGCGTGGCATGCGCTGGCGCAGCCGACCGGCCTCGTCATTGGTCCCCAACCGTTCACCGCGGTCATACAGCCACTGCCTGTCCATGGCGTCGATGCTCAGTTTGAATTCGCCTTTGGGTGGTATCCGGAAACTGGCGGGGTCCGCTCCGGCCACGGGTTTGCCTTGGTGGATCACCTGGCCGTTGTTGATCAGGTAATACGGGCTGAGCAGGCGCAGATCGGCGGCGGCGGGGCCAAGCTCGAATGGTGGCGTCTCATGGCGCGGTGGTGCGTACCAGAGCATTCCGTCAGCCACCGCGTACCAGATGCTCTCTTCAAAGGTCGTCAGGCGCTGGACGCGATCGCCCAGCAGGCGCCATCGGCGATCCTGCTGGGCGACCAGCCAGCGGCCATTGAGCAGGCGCCAAGGTCCATTGCCTTGCACCGATGGTGATCCGGGCAGGCTCAGCCAGGTGCTGCGCTGTGCGGTGCCCGCCTCACGCACCGCGCTGGCGTCGGGCCATTGCAGACCGTAGGCCAGCACATGCAGGCGTGCGTCCGACACGAAGGCCAGCAGGTTCTTGCTCTCCAGCAGGCGAAAGTCCTTGCCCAGCTTCAGTGGCAGGACCTCCTTGCCCAGGAAGAGCTGTTGCCCGTCGGTGCCCAGCGTGTCCTTGTCTGGGTCGGGCAGGTGAAAGCGCGCCGGATCGGCTCCTTTGAGTTCACTCAGGAAATAATCGGATCCTCCGGATTCAAATTCGCCGTACCAGACCTTGTGGCGGTCCAGCACGTAGTGCCTTGGAAGGTAACGCGCGGTGGCCGTGTCGGCTTCGCGGATCCGAAGTGCCTTGATGTACAGGGCCTGCCGGTCGGCCGCGTGGTCCGGTCCCAGCACCTGCAGAGTCACCGGATCTGCCCCGTAGATCTCGCGCCCCTCGTAGTAGACCCGCTGGCGGTCCACCGCGTAGCGCTCGGACAGGGGGCGAAAGCTGGCGCGATCGGCCTGCGGCATGTCCCGTCGCCCCAGTTTGGAGCACAAGCCGGCGCTGCAGTAGTGGACGGCGCCTGTCCATCCTTTCAGGTAGCTCCGGCTGACTGTGGCGTCCACTGGCGAAGCCAGTGCCGGCAGAGCACCCACGATACACAACCAGCAGGCCATAAAGGTGCGCCCGAGCCAATGGCAGCGGCGGGCGCACGAACGGTTCACGCGATCCCTGTGCTCGTCTCTCATCATCCCTGATCCCGGCGACAGCAAGCCAAGCACTGTAGCGGCAACGGCGATGGATGCGTACCTTTGGGCTAAACCGGGTCGATCAACGGGAGGAAACGGCAGACAGGCGTTGGCCTCAGAGGTGGGGCGGAAATGAACTATTCCTCCTCAGCCTCTCAGATCGGGTCGGCCAGCAGCTTGGAAATGGCCGCGATGTGGGCCGCGGTCGGCTTCTCGGGGGGCATCTCGTCTTCGGCGGCGGTGGCGTTTTCGTGCGCCTGGATGGCATTGACCATGGCGTACTGGTTGTCCCACGACAGGGTCTTGCCCTCGGGGCACATGTCGCGCAGCGTGCCGTACCAGTAGTAGCCGTCCTTGCCACCGAACAGGGTGTCGATGGCGCCGGCATCGCCGCCCTTGATGCCCTGGGCCGAAAGGATGAGTTTGAGCTTGTGGTGCGAGACGGAGTACTGCATGGGCGCAGGCCTTTGTGCGGGATAACGAAAGGGCGCGATTCTACCGATCCGGCCGCTCCCGTCAGGATGGGGCTGCGCTCTCGGCCAGCTTCACCACCACCCACAGTGCGCGGTTGGCCGGCGTGGGTACGCCCAGCGCCGTGCCGCGCCGCACCACATAGCCGTTGAGGTGGTCGATTTCGCTGGGTTTGCCGCGCATCAGATCCTGGGCAGTCGACGAATACTGGGTTGGCATGGTTTCGGCAATGCGGCGCACGGCGGCCGTGACATCGCCGGGAATCGTCACTCCGTCCGCCGCAGCGACGGCCTGGCATTCGGCCACCACCTCGCGCATCAGGTCGGTCACGCCGGGGCGCTGCACCAGCTCGCCGTAGGCGATACGGCCGACCGCCGACAGGGCGTTGTAGGCGCAGTTGAGAACGAGCTTGGCCCAGAGCGCACCCCGCACGTTGTTGCTGATCTCGGTGGGCACACCGGCTGCCACCAGGGCCTGGGCCACTGGCCCGCTTGTGGTCGACGGCTCGATGACCAGCTCGCCGCGCCCGTGGTGCCGCAGGTGGCCAGGGCCGGCCATCTCGGTGGCCACGTAGACCACGGCAGCGGCCACCTCATGCTCGGGCAGGACGGTGCGCAGGCGCTCGGCGTTGTCCACCCCGTTCTGCAGGCACAGCACCAGCGCCCCAGGCGCCAGGTGCGGCCGCATCTGTTCGCCGGCGGTCTCGGTGTCGGGCGACTTGACGGCGAACAGCACCAGATCGGCACCCTGCACCGCCGAGGCGTCGGTGCTGGCCTGCAGGGGTACGGCTTCGTCGAAGCTCAGTGTTTGCATGCGCAGCCCCTGCGCCCTTACCGCCTGCACGTGCGGCGGGCGTCCGATCAGGGTGACGGCGTGGCCGGCGCGGGCCAGCATGCCGCCGTAGTAGCAGCCCACGGCGCCGGCGCCCATGACCGCCACTTTCATGGGCTTCATGTCGTGCCCTCCGAGCGCAGGCGCTCGATCATGAAATCGGCCGCATCCAGGATGTGCCTGCGGGCCAGCCGCTCGGCGCCTTCGCCGTCGCCCGCGGCCACGGCGGCCAGCAGGGCCTCGTGCTGGTCCCAGATGTCGCGCGGCTTGTTGTCGCGCATCAGCACCTCGCCCATCACGCGCTGGGTCTGGGTCCAGTGGGTTTCCATGGCCGGGGCCACCAGCGGGTTGCCCGAGAGCCGGTAGATGAAGTCATGGAAGGCCATGTCGGCCGCGATCAAGTCGCTGAACGAGCGCTTGCCGGCGGCCTTGCGCCCGGCCCTGATCAGCGCCGCGCCTTCGGCCGCCGCCTGCGGCGTGTGGTGTTCGGCCGCCTTGCGAAAGGCCAGACCCTCGATCACCGCACGCACCTCGTACATGTGGCGCACGTATTCGAGGTCGATCGGTGCCACCTGCAGGCCGCGTCCCGGCGCGTCGGACAGCACACCTTCCTTGCGCAGCAGGGTCAGCGCCTGCTGGATCGGCTGGCGCGAGACCCCCAGCTGCTGGGCCAACTGTTCCTGGATGATGCGCTCACCCGGACGCAGCTGGCCGCCGGCGATCTCGGACAGGATGGCCTTGTGCACCTGTTCGACCAGGCTGGGGGCGGTTTGCAGGACTTTCATGTGATCGCCATCCTACATCGCCCGCCGGGTCATGCGACGGGGCGGTTTCTCCACTGGCGCTCGGCCGTGTCCCAGGCCGCCAGGGCCTGCAGGTCGGGCACCCAGGCCAATCCGCTCTTGGCGTCGGACGAGGCCGCCTCCGGCGTGACGATGACGTCCAGCAGGGCAGGTCGGCCGGCACGAAGCTCGCCCAGTGCCCGCGCAATGGCACCGTTCAGGTCTTCGGGCCGTTCGACCCGCTCACCGTGCATGTTGAAGGCGCGCGCCATGGCAGCGTGGTCGGCGAACTGCAGGTGCGTGCCCACCACCTTGCCATGGGTCTCCTGCTGGTCACGCACCTCGATGGCCCACGAACCGTTGTTGGCCACGACGATGAGCACGGGCGCCCGCTGGCGCACGGCGGTGTCGATTTCCATGGCGTTGAAGCCGAAGGCACCGTCACCGGTGGCCACCACCACGGTGCGCCCTGGGCAGGCCAGGCTGGCCGCAATGCCGAACGGCGTGCCCACACCGATGCAGCCCAGCGAGCCCGGGTCGAGGTAGGTGGAGGCTGGCAGGCCCACGCGCGCAAAACTCAGGAAGTCGCCGCCGTCAGCCACCACCACCGCGTCGGCTGGCAGGGCTTCGCGCAGCGCGGCCAGCACGCGGTTGGGGTGCATGCGACCATCGCTGCCGGCCGGCGCGGTCTGCATGGACTGCGCGAGTTTGGCCGAGCGCTGGTGGTGCTGATCGCGCAGGCCGGTCAGCCAGCCGCTGTCGGCCGCAGGTGTGGTGGCGGGTGCGGCCTTCAGGATGGCCTGCAGGGCCAGGCCGGGGTCGGCGAAGACCTCGACCTCGCCGCGCCGGTTGTCGCGCAATTCTGCAGCGCAGTCGGCGATGCGCAGGAAGCCGGCGTTGCCAAAGACGGCGGGCGAACCGAAGGCGAGCTGGAAGTCGAGCCGGCGGCCCACCGTCACCACCAGGTCGGCCTGCCCCATGACCGAGCCGCGCATGGCCGCAACGACACTGGGATGGTCGTCGGGCACCAGCCCCTTGCTCTCGCCGGTGTCGAGGTAGGCGGCGCCCAGCCGGTCCAGCAGGGCGCACAGTGCCGGGCCGGCGCCCCGGGCGCCGCGGCCCGAGATGAACAGCACGCGGCGGGCCGCCCACAGCCGGTCCGCCGCGGCCTGCACGGCAGCGGGGTGGGGTGGCACCGGCAGGGCCCGGCGTGGGTCGCCCCATTCCGGCAGTTGCATGGGCCTGGCCACGTCGGCCCGCAGCGTGTCGACCGGAAAGTCCAGGTACACCGGTCCGGGCTCGCCCGCTTCTCCGAGTGCGCGTGCAGTGGCCTCGGCCAGCTCCTGCGGTACCAGGTCCGGATGGCGCACGGTGCGCGCATAGCGGGTCAGGCTGCGCACCAGCTCGGTATGCACGATGTCTTGCAGCGCGCCCCGGTTCTCCTGTGGCGTCGGCGGCAGGCCCGATAGCACCAGCACGGGCGCCTTGGCCACATGGGCATTGGCAATGCCGGTCATCGCGTTGGTCACACCCGGCCCGGCGGTCACCAGGGCCACGCCCAGGCCACCAGTCAGCAGCGCATCGGCGTGCGCCATGTAGACCGCCGCGCGTTCATCCCGCACATCCACCAGGCGGATGCCCTCGGCGTCCAGCCGCATCCATATCGGCATGATGTGCCCGCCGCACAGGGCGTACACGCGCTGTACGCCACGCGACTTGAGAAAGCGGGCGATGGCGGCGGCGGCAGATTGCTCGCCAATGGGGGTCGGGGTCATGGGCTTGTCTCCTGGAGGGGTGTTGTGTCGCCAACAGGGCAGTTGGTCGATGGACGGTGTTGACGCTTATTGAATTCTGAATTCAGAATTCTGAAAAATCAAGCGCCATCCGCCTGCCGGTGCGGACACCCTGTCGATCTGGAGACAACCCATGGGCCAGCTGCTCACCTTTGCCGACGCCGTCGCCACCCACGCCCGCCTCACGCCCCACAAGCTCGCGGTGCGCGACTCACGCCGACGATTGACCTACGCCGAGTGGGACGAGCGATCCACCCGACTGGCCAACGCCCTGCTGGGTCTGGGGCTGGGCAAGGGCCAGCGGGTAGGCGTGATCGCCCACAACTGCCTGGAGTGGATGGAGATGTATGCCGGGATGGCGCGCGCCGGGCTGGTGGTGGTGCCACTGAACTTCCGACTCGCGGGATCCGAAATGGCCTACATCCTCGGCCACGCCGAGGTGGGTGCGGTGATCGCCGGACCTGCGTTCTGCGCCACGCTGGACGCGGTGCGCGCCGAGCTGCCGGTGCCGGCCGACCGCTTCATCGTGCTGGCCGACGACGCCCCTGCCGGCTGGCGGACCTACGAAGACCTGATGGCAGGTGCCGCAGACAACGGCCGTTTTGCCACCGTGCTGCCCGAAGACATGGTGGCCCTGATGTACACCTCCGGCACCACCGGCCGTCCCAAGGGCGCCATCCGCAGCCATGGTGGCAGCACCCTGATCGCGCTGGCCACCGCGCTGGAAATGGGTTTCACCCGCGACGACACCGCGCTGCTGGTGATGCCGCTGTGCCATGCCAACTCGCTGTACTTCGGCAGCACCTTTGTCCACCTGGGCGCCACCGTCATCATCGACGACCGGCCCAGCTTCGACCCCGAAGCCCTGCTGCGCACCCTGGCAGAGGATCGGGTCACCTTCACCTCGCTGGTGCCCACGCACTACATCATGATGCTGTCGCTGCCGCCCGAGGTGAAGGCGCGCTACGACCTGAGTGCGGTGGGCAAGCTGATGATCTCGTCGGCCCCGGCACGGCAGGACACCAAGCGCGGCATCATGGAGCTATTTCCCAACGGCAAGCTGCACGAGCTTTACGGCTCTACCGAGGCCGGCTGGGTGACCCTGTTGCGCCCTGACGAGCAGTTGCGCAAGCTCGGTTCGGTCGGACGTGAATGGGCCGGCAGCGGCCCCATCCGCCTGCTGGACCACGAACGCCGAGAGGTGCCTGACGGTGAGGTCGGTGAGCTGTTCTCGCGCACCGCCTATGTGTTCGATGGCTACTGGCGCAACCCGGAGAAGACGGCAGAGGCCATGGATGGCCTGTGGTGCTCGGTGGGTGACATGGCACGGCGCGACGAAGAAGGCTACATCTGGCTGGTGGACCGCAAGAGCAATATGATCATCAGCGGCGGTGAGAACGTCTACCCGTCCGAGGTCGAAGGTGTGCTGGGTGCCCATCCCAGGGTGCAGGACGTGGCGGTGATTGGTGTGCCGCACGAAAAATGGGGCGAGTCGCCGCTGGCCGTGGTGGTTCTGCATGCCGGCCAGAGCGCCACCGAAGCCGAGTTGCGCGACTGGTGTCGCGAACGGCTGGCGGGCTTCAAGTGCCCGGCTCGGGTGATGTTCGTCGACAGCACCGACATGCCGCGCACCGCCACCGGCAAGGTGCTGCATCGCGTTCTGCGCCAGCGCTTCGTGCCGGAATGAGCGAGGGGCCGTAGCCACGGTCCGGGACGGTGGTCATGGCGTGTTGTCCTACAGGGCCATGCGGTGTTTTCCGATCGATGTGGGGTGTGCCGAAACCTAGACTGGGTTCACTCGGCAGGGAAGAGGACCGACCCGCCAGAGTCCTTCAACCAGCTCCGCAAGGGCATCGAAAAGGATCACCATGAACAACAAGCACCCCTTCAACCGCTTGGCCGTGCTCGCCGCCACGATCACCCTCGCTTCGGCGGCCGGCGCCCAGGCCATTGACAACTGGACCAGTGGCGACGGCACCTCGGTCTGGCGCAATGGCACGAACGAACTGTGCTGGCGAAACGGAGGCTGGACCCCTGCCACCTCGCACCCGGAGTGCGACGGCGCCATCCAGCCGCCGCCACCTCCCGAGCCTGTCGCCCAGGCCCCTGCGCCGGCCCCGGTGGCAGCACCCGATCCGGCACCCGCGCCTACACCACCCGCACCGGCACCGGTCCAGGCGATGAGCTTCCAGGCCGAAACCCTGTTCGACTTTGACAAGTCGGTCATCAAGCCGGCCGGCAGGGAAGCCCTCGACGGGCTGGTGGCCGAGCTGTCGAAGGTGAACGTGGAAACCGTCATCGCGGTGGGTCACACTGACTCCATTGGCACCGAGACCTACAACCAGGCGCTTTCGCTGCGCCGGGTCGAGGCGGTGAAGGCCTACCTGGTGAGCAAGGGTGTGCCGGCGGAGCAGATCAGGACCGAAGGCCGGGGCGAGTCGCAACCGGTGGCCTCCAACCAGACCCGTGAAGGACGCGCCCAGAACCGCCGAGTGGAGATCGAGGTGGTTGGGACCCGCAAGCCCTGAGCGGTGTGTCAGGCCTCGGCCCGCAGCGTGAAGCAGAAGGTGGCGCCCTGACCGGGCGCCGCCTTGGCCACGATGCGTCCGCCGTGCCTGGCCACGATGCGGTGCACCGTGGCCAGGCCCACGCCGGTGCCGGCGAAATCGCTTGCCTGGTGCAGTCGCTGGAAGGGTTCGAACAGGTGCGTGGCCTTGGCCATATCGAAACCGGCACCGTTGTCGCTCACGCAGAAGCCCTGCAGCCCGTCGACCTCGCCTCGGAAGAAGCGGATCTCGGCCCGAGCCGTCTTGCCGCTGTACTTCCATGCGTTGTCCAGGAGGTTGACCATCAAGGCCTCGGCCAGGCTGGGGTCGCATTCGTCCACCAGATCGGGCTCCACGTGTACCGACACCTCACGTCCAGGCTCGGATTCGGCCAGCTCGGCCAGGCGTCGGCAGGCAATGGTGGACAGATTGACCTGTTCGCGCTCCATCGGCTTCTTGGTGTGGCGTGACAGGGCCAGTAGACCTTCGATCAGCTCACCCATGCGGCGTGTGCCGGCATCGATGCGCTGCAGGTGGCTGCAGCCTTCTTCGCCCAAGGCTTCGGCAAACTCGCCTTTGAGCAGTTGCACCAGTCCACTGATGTTGCGCAGTGGCGCGCGCAGGTCGTGGCTGACGGAGAAGGCGAAACTGTCCAGTTCGCGGTTGGCTGCGCTGAGTTCGGCGGTGCGCTCAACGACCCGTTGCTCGAGCTCGCTGTTGAGCCTGAGAATTTCCTGAGCAGCACGCCGCTGTTCGGTCAGGTCCTGCACATAGGCCACCCGCCGGATGGCCCTGCCCTGGGCGTCGTGCAGCACGGTGACATCCACCAGCACCGGGAAAATCCGGCCATCCCGCGCAATGTGCTCACTTTCGTAGATCAGGTGGCTCTGGGTTTCCAGCAGTTTGAGGATGGCCTTCAGGTCGGCCGAGCGGTGGGCCGGGAACAGGCACATGAACGGCATGCCCTTGAGCTCGTCTGACGAATAGCCCCGATGGCGTGCGAAGGCCGGGTTGGCCGCCGCGATGGTATTGGTGGGTGCGTCGACAATGAGCAGGCTGACCTCACTCTGCTCGAAGGCTTCGGCCCAGAGCCGCAGTCCGGTCTCGGCCTGGCGGCGGTCGGTCTGGTCATGAAAGGCCACCAGAACCCCGTCGGGCATCGCAATGGCGCTGGCGGTCACAATGCGGACGCCGCCATCGGTGCGCCGAACCTCGTATTCGGCACCAGGCACTTCCACCGGATGGTCGCTGATCATCTCCAGCACGCGGACCCAGCGCCTGCGTGCCTTGTCTCGGGCCTCGCCCTCCGGGAACGCGCTCTCGAGCCATTGCTCGATGTGGGTGAAACTGGCACAGTCATCGCCAAACAGCTGTGCGAACCGGGCATTGAGGTTGTGAACGACTCCTGATCGATCGGCAAACACCATGGCAACCGGCGCATATTCGAACAGCCCCTGAAAGCGCACGCGGCTGTCGTTAAGGGCGTTCACCAGGCTGGCCAGGGATCGGGTGAACACAGCGACTTCGTCCTTGCCCTCAGGCTCTGGCAGCGGAGGTGCACGGCCATGGGCATCGATGCCCGATGCGGCCTGGCTCAGTCTTTCCATTGGTTTCAATTGCCGGCCGATGGCCCACCAGATGATCCAGGACAGCACGAGCGTGAAGAGCAGGCCAGTGAACAGGATGGCCACCCCAAGACGGCGTGCATCTGCCAGTGCGATCGACTTGTCCATGCGCACCACCACGGTCCACCCCAGGCCAGGAAACGCACCGAACCCCAATGCCGGGGCAGCAGTGCTGAGGTAGCGCCGACCGTCTGACCAGGTAGCGACCGCTGTGGCCACACGACCGGATTGCGCCTGGTTCACCACGCCCAGGGTAGACAGGTTGGTCGAATGGGCAGGCAGATTGGTGTTACCAACGACAATGTCGCCCGAGCTGTTGACCAGCAAGAGCTCCAATGCGGGTTCTTCCGCTTGCGTCAGCATGGAAGCCTGCAGCTCGTAAGTCCAATCCAGGCTGAGGTGGGCTGCCAGAACACCGATGAATCGGCCCTGCCCGTCGTGCAAAGGCAAAGCAATATCCATCAGGCGCAGCGGCAGCTCGTCAAGCGCAGGGCGCGGCAACAACGTCCCCAACAACACCGCGTCGTGAATGTCCTCGAAATGCAGACCCTGTCGGCCACCCTGGAACCAGGTTCTCTGCGACACATCGGCGCCGTTGATCCGCGGTTCTGTGCTGGCCAGGATGCGTCCGCTGGTGTCGGTCAGGCCGATCCAGGCATAGAAAGGGTAGGTGGCCTGCTTGGCCATCAAGATGGCTTGCTTTTCAGCGTCGGATCGCGTCGGATCGCGCAGCCCGTCGGTGCTGGCAAGAAACTCCAGTTCTCGGGCGCGGGCTGCCATATCCAGGCCCATCTTTGAGGCCATACGGGTCGCCAGCAAGCGCTGCAGCTTGAATTGGTCCTTTTCAAACTGTGTCTTCACCAACTGGCTGGTGAATATGGCGAATCCCGCCGTGGTGGCCATGGTCAGCAGGCCAATCAGTAACACCAGCTTCAGCCGAAGGCTGTTGCGCAGCTTTGGAAACGCACCGAGCATGCGGTCTGGATCTTCCCTTTTCAGGCAGAGGCGCCCGATATGTCGTTCAAGAGTCGACATGATAGCCACGGATGTGCCGGACCGGTGTCAACTTTGTCTCTGGTGCAGGCGCGGATTGTGGAGGCGCGGCGCCGTCGCGGTGCCCGGCAACGGGATGTGCTTCACGGTTGGCATCGGCCTTGCTATAACGGCTGCAAGCGGCAGCAACGGTACGAAACCGGTGTCGCCAGATTCGCCATCCTTTGGCACAGACCAGGTGCATGTCCATGTCCACAGACGCTTCTCCGACCCCAGGCCAGGCACCGGCATTGCCCCAGACGCCACATCCACGGCACATCAGGCTCACCTCGCATTCGGGCGGCTTCGGTGCCTTGCCAATCGTCTGGGGCGCAGCCACCGCGCACGAACGCGGGCCGGTGGTGGGCACCACCACCAACCGAGCGCACCGCAACGTGATCGGAACCCACAGTGGCAGTTACAGCGTCTACCGCGCGCTGGCCGTGGCAGCAGGTGCGCTCAAGCGTGAACACAAGGCCGACCTGACCAACACCGCGCCCACTGACGTGATTGGCCCTTACCCGCAATGGGCCGACCCGGGCAAGATCGTCAGCCTGGATCCCTGGGGTGCCGAGGTGGCCGATGTCTATGCGCAGGAGCTGGCTGCGGGCTACGATGTCCGCCCCACCATTGCCGTGACCAAGGCCCATGTACTGTTGCCCGAGGTGATCGATGCCGTTCAGCAGGGTCGCCTCACACCCGATGGCCAGCTGCTCACCGCAGGTGGCGCGGCGGTGGTGACCAAAGTGGCGGTGGAGCCGGTCTGGTACCTGCCGGGTGTGGCCAGGCGCTTTGGCTGCAGCGAGGCCGACCTGCGCCGTGTGCTGTTCGAGGAAACCGGTGGCATGTACCCGGAGCTGGTCACGCGCTCCGACCTGGAGGTGTTCCTGCCCCCCATCGGCGGGCAGACGCTCTACATCTTCGGCAACCCGCGCGACCTGGCCAACCCCGCGGTGACGCTGACCGCGCGTGTGCACGACGAGTGCAACGGCTCGGACGTGTTCGGTTCCGACATCTGCACCTGCCGGCCCTACCTGACGCACGCCATCGAGGAGTGCATTCTGGGGGCTCAGCATGGTGGCGTGGGCCTGGTGTCCTATTCGCGCAAGGAGGGCCGCGCGCTGGGTGAGGTGACCAAGTTGCTGGTCTACAACGCGCGCAAGCGCCAGGTGGGCGGTGACACCGCCGACCAGTATTTCGCCCGCACCGAATGTGTGGCCGGCGTTCAGGACATACGCTTCCAGGAGTTGATGCCCGATGTGCTGCACTGGCTGGGCATCACGAAGATCCACCGGCTGGTCTCCATGAGCAACATGAAGTACGACGCCATCACCGGCTCGGGCATCGAAGTGGGCGAGCGCGTGAACATCCCGGACGAGCTGATCCCGGCCGACGCGCGGGTGGAGATGGACGCCAAGATGGCGGCCGGCTACTTCACGCCCGGTGCCGTGCCCGACGCCGAAGAACTCAGGAAGGCCAAGGGCCGGGGTCTGGGCGCATGAGGCAGATTGCCGCAGCCGATGCGGCCCGTGTGCTGCGCTCCACCGCGGCCATCCGGTCTCGGGCCCGGCAACTGTTGGGGCTGGCACGCTCGGGCCGTTCGACGTATTTCTCGGTGAACGACGCGGCAATGGCCGATGCTGCGTGCACCGTGGCCGCACTCACGCGTGAGCGCTATCCGGACGGGCGCATTCCGTACCACAGCCGCTGGCGCCATTTCGAGGCCGGTGGTGTCAACCGGCGCGCTCACCTGGATGCCGCACTGGGCGAGATCGGCGTGGTCGAGCGGGCGCGGGCGCAGATCGACCTGGTGCTGGTGAGCGTGCTGCTCGACGCGGGTGCGGGCGCTGAATGGACCTACCGGGAGGCAGGCCGTGGCCAGTCGTTCGCGCGCTCCGAAGGCCTGGGGGTGGCCAGCTTCCACGCTTTTCTGCACGGTCTGTTCTCTGGCGACCCACAGCAGCCATTGAGGGTGGACGCCGTCGGTCTGCAGCGCGTGACGGCCAACGACCTGGCGCACGCCTTCCAGGTGAGCGACAACAACCCGCTGGTGGGGCTGGAGGAGCGTGCAGCCCTGTTGCGCCGTTTGGGCGCTGTGCTGGCCGAGCAGCCCGATGTGTTCGGTCCACTGGGCCGGCCCGGCGGCCTGTTCGATGCGCTGTCCGCGCAGGGCCAGGGTACGGTCGAAGCCCACGACATCCTGGTTCTGCTGCTGGAGACGCTCTCGGGTATCTGGCCCGCACAGAACGCCATCGAGGGTGAAGCGCTGGGCGACTGCTGGCGACACCCGGCGGTGGACGGCGATGGCCTGACAACCGGCTGGATGCCCTTTCACAAGCTCTCGCAGTGGCTGACCTATTCCTTGCTCGAACCTTTTGAATGGGCAGGCACCCGCGTGACCGGGCTCGAGGCGCTGACCGGCCTGCCCGAGTACCGCAACGGCGGCCTGCTGATCGACGCTGGTGTGCTGCGTCCGCTGCCGGCCGACTGGGACGCGCGGGCCTGGCAGGCGGGTGACACCTTCATTGTCGAGTGGCGCGCGCTCACCGTGGCCTTGCTCGATGAAATCGCTCCGCTGGTGCGCGCCGAGCTGGGCCTGAGCGAACACCAGATGCCGCTGGCCTGCGTGCTCGAAGGCGGCACCTGGGCAGCCGGGCGATGGCTGGCCCAGCGCGTTCGAGGCGGTCTGCCGCCCCTGAACATCGTCAGCGACGGCACGGTTTTCTGAGTTTCCACTGAAAGGCACAGACCATGAGCAACGTTCACGTCATCGACCATCCGCTGGTGCAGCACAAGCTCACGCTCATGCGCCGCAAGGATGCCAGCACCAACAGCTTCCGGCGCCTGCTCAATGAACTGTCGATGCTCATGACCTATGAGGTCACCCGCGACATGCCCATGCAGGACCTGGACATCGAGACACCGCTGGAGCCGATGACCGGGCGGGTGATCGACGGCAAGAAGCTGGTGTTCGTGTCCATCCTGCGCGCTGGCAACGGCATTCTTGACGGCATGCTCAGCGTGATCCCCGGCGCGCGCGTCGGGCACATCGGCCTGTACCGCGACCCCAAGACCCTGACCGCGGTGGAGTACTACTTCAAGATGCCTCCCGAGATGAACGAGCGCGATGCCATCGTGGTGGACCCGATGCTGGCCACCGGCCACTCGGCCATTGCCGCCATCGACCGCCTCAAGGAATGCCGGCCCAAGTCCATCAAGTTCGTCTGCCTGCTGACCTGTCCCGAAGGACTGGCCGCCCTGGCCAAGGCCCACCCCGATGTGCCCATCTACACCGCTGCCATCGACCGCCAGCTCAATGACCACGGCTACATCCTGCCCGGCCTGGGCGATGCGGGTGACCGCATCTTCGGCACGCAGTGAACCCATGCTCGACCTTCTGATCACCAACGCCAGTCTGCCCGACGGCCGCACCCGGATGTCGGTGGCGGTGCGGGATGGCCGCATCGTGGAAGTGGCGGCCGGGCTGCAGGCGCCGGCGCACGACACCGTGGATGCCGCGGGCCAGCTGCTTTCCCCGCCTTTCTGCGACCCGCATTTCCACATGGATGCGACCCTCAGCTATGGCTTGCCGCGCGTCAATCAGAGCGGGACACTGCTCGAAGGCATTGCGCTGTGGGGTGAGCTCAAGCCTTTGCTGACCGAAGAGGCGCTGGTCGAACGCGCGCTGGCCTACTGCGACTGGGCGGTGGCCAGGGGCCTGCTGGCCATTCGCAGCCATGTGGACACCAGCGACCCCAGCCTGTTGCCGGTGCGCGCCATGCTGGAGGTGAAGCGGCGCGTGGCGCCCTACCTCGACCTGCAGCTGGTGGCCTTTCCGCAAGATGGGGTGTTGCGCACACGGGGCGGTCTGGACAATCTCAGGCGCGCGCTCGATCTGGGCGTGGATGTGGTGGGTGGCATTCCGCACTTCGAGCGCACCATGGCCGACGGCGCGGCCAGTGTGAAGCTGCTGTGCGAACTTGCGGCCGACCGCGGTCTGCCGGTGGACATGCACTGCGACGAAAGCGACGACCCGCTCTCGCGCCACATTGAGACGCTGGCCTTCGAGACCCAGCGACTGGGCCTGCAGGGCCGGGTCAATGGTTCGCACCTGACCTCCATGCACAGCATGGACAACTACTACGTGTCCAAGCTGATCCCGCTGATCGCCGAGGCCGGTGTGAGCGCGGTCGCCAACCCGCTGATCAACATCACGCTGCAGGGCAGGCACGACAGCTACCCGAAGCGCCGCGGCATGACGCGCGTGCCCGAGCTGATGGCGGCCGGTGTGACGGTGGCCTTTGGCCACGACTGCGTGATGGACCCCTGGTACTCGCTGGGCAGCGCCGACATGCTGGAAGTGGCCCACATGGGCCTGCACGTGGCCCAGATGACCAGCCAGGCCGGCATGCGCCAGTGCTTCGATGCGGTGACGGTCAATGCCGCGCGTGTGATGCGGCTGGATGGTTATGGCATTGAAGCCGGCAAGGACGCCAGCTTCGTGCTGCTGCAGGCGCGCGACCCGGTGGAGGCGATCCGCCTGCGCGCGACGCGTTTGCAGGTGTGGCGCAAGGGCCACTTGCTGGCACAGACCGCGCCCAGCGAGGCACGGCTGAACCTGCCAGGTCGGCCGGCCGGCACGGCTTTCATGCTGGCGCGAGCAGCCTCCGGCTGATGTCTTCGTCGCTCAGCCCGGCCACTTCGATCCGCTTGGTGCGCCCTGAAGTGCCCAGTTCAATGGTAACGGCCGACTTGGGTACGCCGCAGACCCCGGACAGGTACGCGATCAACGCCTTGTTGGCCGCGCCGTCAACCGGCGGCGCCTTGAGCTGGATCTTGGGTTTGCCGTCGTGCAGGCCGACGCACTGCGTCTGTTTGGCTCCGGGCTGACAGTAGACAAGGATCTTTCCCATGTCTCCGATTGTCACCACCTCGCGGTGTCTCAGGCCTCCTGGAAGCGGTAGGGTGTCTGCCGGTCGGCGGCGTCCTGCTCACGGAACTGGCGCGGCGACTGGCCGGTGGTTCGTTTGAACACCTTGGAAAAACCGAATGCATCCTGGTAGCCCACGGCCTGAGCCACCTGTTCCAGCGTCTGTCGCGTCTCGGCCAGCAGCTGCATGGCCTTCTGCATGCGCAGGGTGCGCAGGTGGTTCAGCGGCGTGTCGCCCATGGCGCTGCGAAAGCGCTCGGCCAGCGCCGAACGCGACAGGCCCACTTGCCGGCCCAGCTCGTCCAGCGTCCAGCCGTGGCCGAGGTTGCCGTGCATCAGGGTCAGCACCTGGCGGATCGGCCGGTCCGCGATGGCCTGCTGCCAGCCGGGCGCGCCAGGGTTCTCGCGCGCGGCGATCTCGCGCAGCGCGAAGGCAAAAAGCGCGTCCAGCAGGCCGTGGGTGGCCGAGCTGGCCCCCAGCGCCTGGTCGCCCAGCTCGCGGTCGAGCAGACCCAGGGTCAGCGGCACGGCCGAGAGCTGGGGCAGGCTGTGCCCGCGCACCACGAACCACGGCGGCAGGCTGCGCAGGAAGGGGTGCAGCGGGGCGTGCCAGAGCTGGTAGGCGGCGCTGATCACCTGGGTGGGCGCGGCCGGGTCGCTGGCGGGAGCCAGGTCCTGGGCACCGTCGGCGAGGCCACCGCCCACGAAGCGCGCGATCGGCACCGTGGTGCTGCGCGCCGGTGGCTCGCGGTCCAGCGAGAGCAGGTGCACGCAGCCGCGCGCCATCAGCACCAGGTCGCCGGCCTGCAGCTCCAGCGGCTCGTCCAGGTTGGGGGCGTGCACGAAGGCGCGGCCGCGCGTGACCGCGTGCAGGCCGAAGCTGCGCTCGCAGGGAAAGCGCAGCGCCGCCTCGGGCGTGAGCGCGTGCAGGTCGAGCAGGCGGCGCCGCAACCCGGCGACATGGAGGATGTCGGAGAGGATGTCCATAGAGGCGTAGTTTATGGACGATTGGACATGAATGGTGGAATTTCATGCATTCCCGTTCGTCCGGAGCGGGAACACACTGGAGGCCTTCTCAACACACAGGAGTTTCCAGATGACCACCACCCTCGTGACCGGCGCCAGCGGCCAGATCGGTTCCGCCCTCGCCCACCTGCTCGCCGCCCAGGGCCAGACCGTGCGCCGCGCCACCAGCCGCACCCCCTCCCAGCCTGGCGAGGTGCAGCTCAACCTCGCCACCGGCGAGGGCCTGGCCGCCGCGCTGGCCGGCGTCGACCAGCTGTTCCTGATGGCGCCTCCCGGCTACGCCAACCAGCACGAACTGCTGATCCCGGCCATCGACGCGGCCAAGGCGGCCGGCGTGCGCAAGGTGCTGCTGCTCTCGGCCATGGGCGCGAACGCCGACGACAGCATCCCGCTGCGCCGCGCCGAGCTGCATCTGGAACGCTCGGGCCTGGCCTGGAACGTGATCCGCCCCAACTGGTTCATGCAGAACTTCCACACCTTCTGGCTGCACGGCATCCAGACCCAGGGCCAGGTATTCCTGCCGGTGGGCGCCGCCAAAGGCAGCTTCATCGACACGCGCGACATCGCCGCCGTGGCCGCCCGGCTGCTGTCGTCGGACGATTTCGTCAACGCCGCACACGACCTGACCGGCAGCGAGGCGCTGGACCACACCCAGGTGGCGGCCATCCTGTCCCAGGCGGCGGGCCGGCCCATCGGCTACACCGACATCCCGGAGGACGCGATGCGCCAGGGCCTGCTGGGCGCGGGCCTGCCGGCGGACTACGCCGAGTTCCTGCTGGTGATCCTGGGCGCCTTCAAGGCCGGTTTTGCCGAGCGCATCACCGACGGCGTGCAGCGCATCACCGGCCAGGCGTCGATCCGGTTCGAACAGTACGCGCAGGACTTCAGGGCGCACTGGGCCTGATGACCGGGCAGGGCTTTAGAAGCCCTGCAGCGCGCGCAGCACCTCCTCGGCCGTGGCCGGGGCGTTCATGGCCTCAGGCCGGCCACCGGCCTGTGCCACCGCGTCGCGCAGCGCCTCGAACACGCTGATGGCCAGCATGAACGGCGGCTCGCCCACGGCCTTGCTGCCGTGCACGTTGTCCTCGCGGTTGGGCTCGGGCCAGAGCTCCACCTGGAAGTGGGCCGGGATGTCGCCCGTGGCCGGGATCTTGTAGGTGCTGGGCGCGTGGGTCTGGAGCAGGCCCTTGCCGTTCCACACCAGCTGTTCCGTCGTCAGCCAGCCCATGCCCTGCACGAAGCCGCCCTCGATCTGGCCGATGTCGATGGCCGGGTTGATGCTGCGGCCCACGTCGTGCAGGATGTCCACCTTCAGCACACGGCTCTCGCCGGTCAGCGTGTCGATGGCGACCTCGGTCACCGCCGCGCCGTAGGCGAAGTAGTAGAAGGGCCGGCCCAGCATGGTGGTCTTGTCGTAGTGGATCTTGGGCGTGCGGTAGAAGCCGTCGCTCCAGAGCTGGATGCGGTTGGCATAGGCCGCGCCCACCACCGATTCCCACGACCGGGTCCGCTTCTCGGTGATGACCTGGCCACCCTCGAAACGCACCGCGCCCGCGCCCACCCCGTCCAGCCCGGCCACGAAGGCCGCGAGGTTCTGGCGCACCTGGCGGGCGGCGAACTGGGCCGCGCGGCCGTTCAGGTCGGTGCCGCTGGAAGCCGCCGTGGCGCTGGCGTTGGGCACCTTGCTGGTGTCGCTGGCGGTGGAGAGCACGCGCTCGAAGGGCACGCCCAGCTCGTCGGCTACGATGGCCGCGACCTTGGTGTTCAGGCCCTGGCCCATCTCGGTGCCACCGTGGTTCACCTGCACGCTGCCATCGGTGTAGACATGCACGAGCGCACCGGCCTGGTTGAACAGGGTGGCGGTGAAGCTGATGCCGAATTTGACCGGCGTGAGCGCGATGCCACGCTTGATGACCGGGCTGCCGGCGTTCCACTGCGCGATCTGCTCGGCGCGTTCGCGGTAGCCGCTGGTGCGCGCCAGCTGTGTCATCAGCGGCTCCAGGATGTTGTCCTCCACCGCCATCTGGTAATGGGTGACGTTGCGGTCCTCGATGCCGTAGAGGTTGGCGAGCCGCACATCAAGCGCGTCCAGGCCCAGGTGTCGGGCGATGTCACCCATGATGCGTTCGATGACGATCACGCCCTGCGGCCCGCCGAAGCCGCGGTAGGCGGTGTGGCTCTGGGTGTTCGTCTTGCAGCGGTAGGAGTGGATCGCGACGTCTTCGAGGAAGTAGGCGTTGTCGGCGTGGAAGATGGCGCGGTCCGCCACCGGGCCCGACAGGTCGGCGGAGAAGCCGCAGTTGACCAGCATGTCCAGTTCCAGCCCGCACAGGCGCCCGCGGTCGTCGAAGCCGACGTGGTAGTGGTAGGCGAACGGGTGGCGCTTGCCGGTGATCATGAAGTCGTCGTCGCGGTCCAGGCGCAGCTTGACCGGGCGGCGCAGCTTGTTCGCCGCGACAGCGGCCCAGACCGCCAGATGCCCCGCCTGCGTCTCCTTGCCGCCGAACCCTCCCCCCATGCGCCGGCATTCCACCGTGACCGCGTGGTTGGCCAGGCCCAGCGCGTGCGAGACCCAGTGCTGCACCTCGCCCGGGTGTTGTGTGCTGCTCCAGACCCACCACTGATGCTGCTCCAGCGGCAGCACGTAGGCGATCTGACCTTCCAGATAGAAGTGTTCCTGCCCGCCGACTTCGAACGCGCCGGCCAGCGTGTGCGGTGCGCGCTGCAGCGCGGCCGCCGCATCGCCACGGGTCACGTGCACCGGCGGCAGCACATAGCTCTGCTTCGCGTGCGCCTGCTGCGGCGTCAGGACCGGCTCCAGCGCCTCGATGTCCCACTTCACCAGCCGGGCCGCACGGCGCGCCGTCATCACGTCGTCGGCCACGATCAGGCCACCGACCTGGCCCAGGAACTGCACCGAGCCCTGGGTGAAGACGGGTTCGTCGTGCGCGAAGGCGGCGAGGATCCTGTCGCCCGGAATGTCGTCCGCGCCGATGAAGGCGTGCACGCCCGGCAGGGCGAGGGCGGCGGAGGCGTCGATGCCCCTGAGCACCCCGTGCGCCACCGGCGAGCACACGGGTGCCGCGTGCAGGGTGCCGCGCACCTCGGGGATGTCGTCGATGTAGGTCGCGGCGCCGGCCACCTGGGCGCGAGCACTCTCATGGAAGCGGGACACCCCCGCCGCCGGCGTGAAAGAGGTGTTGTCCACCACGAGCTTGAGATCCGGCGCGTTCATGACAGGGCCTCCAGGGTCTTGAGGCTTTCGAGGTTGATGGCCTGCTGCCCCTGGCTTTCCAGCCAGAAGCGGCGCAGCAGGTTGCCCAGCACGCTCTGCCGGTAGGCGTCGCTGGCGCGCATGTCGCTGATGGGCTGGAACTCGGTGCGCAGCGTGTCCATGGCGTGCATCACGGTGTCTTCGGTCCAGGGCTGGCCAAGCAGGGCGGCTTCGGTCTGGCGGGCTCGGGCCGGGGTGGCGGCCACGCCGCCGGCGCCGATGGAGGCACTGCGCACCACACCGTTGTCGATGTGCAGGTTCAGCGCCAGGCAGACGGCCGAGATGTCGTCGTCGAAGCGTTTGCTGATCTTGTAGACCGTGGAGCGTTCGCCCGCGGTGGGCCGTGGCACCTTGATCCAGCACAGCAGTTCGTCGGGCCGCATCACATTGGTGCGGTAGCCGGTGTAGAGGTCTTCCAGCCGCAGCTCGCGGTGGGCGATCTCGCCGCCGGCCTTCGTCTTCTTCCAGCGCATCAGCACCACGCTGGCGCCCAGGGCGATCAGCAGCGGCATGGAGTCGCCGATGGGCGAGCCGTTGGCCACGTTGCCACCGAGCGTGCCCGAGTTGCGAACCGGCAGGCCGGCAAAGCGCTGGCCAAAGGCCTTGAGCTGGGGACGCTCGGCCACCAGCGCCTCGAAGGCCTCGCTCAGGCTGACCGCGGCGCCGATGGCGATGTGATGCGGATAGGTTTCGACGCGCCGCAGCTCGCGCGCACCCGTGACGTCAATGATCTGGTCAAAGCGCCGGTGCTGCTTGGTGATCCACAGCCCCACATCGGTGCATCCGGCGACCAGCTGTGCACCGGGCCGGGTCGAGCGTGCCTTCAACAGGGTGTCGAGCGAGCGCGGCTTGAGGTAGGCGCCGTCGGCTGCCGCGCCTGGCTTCAGGGCTTTGAGCCCCGCCACCGTGGCGTTGTCGTCGTCCGCGCAGCCAGCTGGCAAGGGCAGGGAGCCCATCTGCTGGGCAGCATCCAGAATTGGCCGGTAGCCGGTGCAGCGGCACAGGTTGCCCGACAGATCCACCTGCGCCTGCTCGCGGGTGATGCCCTGACCGCCTTTCGTGTTCTGGTACATCCCGAACAGGCTCATGACGAAACCGGGGGTGCAGAAGCCGCATTGCGACCCGTGGCAGCGAACCATGGCTTCCTGGGCGGGGTGCAGCTCGCCTGACGGCGATACGATGTCCTCGGCCGTGAAAACCGCCATCCCGTCGACCGAGTGCGCCAGCCGGATGCAGCTGTTGATGGCCTTGTATTCCAGCTGGCCGTTGACCACCTCGCCCAGCACCACCGTGCAGGCGCCGCAGTCGCCTTCGCCGCAGCCTTCCTTGGTGGCCGTCAGGTGCAGGTCGTCACGCAGCACCTCCAGCAGGGTCCGCGTCGGCGGTACACCCTCTACGGACACCGCTTCGCCGCGGCGCAGGAATCTCAGGGTTTGTACGGAATTTGCAGGCTTCATGCGCGCCAGCATAGCGCCAGCCCCCTGGCACGACATATGCTCAACCATATGGCGGCAATGCCGGTTCATC
Organism: Burkholderiales bacterium; assembly: GCA_030604135.1. Taxonomy (GTDB): domain Bacteria; phylum Pseudomonadota; class Gammaproteobacteria; order Burkholderiales; family Burkholderiaceae_C; genus Hydrogenophaga. The sequence goes on from JAUVWL010000003.1 coordinate 129,608, forward strand.
CATTCCCGCATACAGTGTCCGGGTATGAAATACGTATCCATGTTCGACAAGATCGATCTGCACCTCATCCGTGTGCTGCACACCGTGCTCACCGAGCGCAGCGTCTCGCGTGCGGCGCTCAAGCTGGGCATGTACCAGCCGGCGGTGAGTGCGGCGCTCAAGCGCCTGCGAGAGCTGTCGGGTGACCCGTTGCTGGTGCGCTCCGGTTCGGGCATGGTGCCCACGGTGGCGGCCTTGCGCATGGTTGAGCCGGCGGCGGAAATCCTGCGCAGCGCCGAGACGCTGTTCGCCCAGGCCCGCAGCTTCGATCCGGCCACCACCCACCACAGCTTCAGCCTGGCCGCCAGCGACTACCTCGACCCGCTGTTCCTGCCGCATCTGGTGACCCAGATCAAGAGCCAATCGCCCAACAGCCACATCGAAATCCACCCTTTGTCGGCCGACGTCGACTACCGCCACCATCTGGCCCAGGGCCATTACGACGTGGTAATCGGCAACTGGTCCAAACCACCGCAAGAGTTGCATCTCGGGCGCCTGTTCGGTGACGAGGTCGTCAGTCTGGTATCTGTGCAACACCCGGCGGCGCGCCGGGGTTGGGACACCGAAGCCTGGCTGGCGGCGGAGCACATTGCGCCCACACCCACCCACCCGGGGGCGCGTGGTTTCATCGATGACCACCTGGCCAGCCAGGGGCTGGTGCGCAACATCACCGCGCGCTGCCCGCACTTCGGCCTGATTCCCGCCATGGTGGCCGGCAGCCTGCTGGTGCTGACCACCGGCCGACAATACTGCGAACGTTTTACTTCTTCGCTGCCGGTGCAGGTGCTGTCCTGTCCGGTGTCCTTTCCCCGCATGATGTACTACCAGCTGTGGCACGAGCGCACCCATGCATCGGCGGCCGGACGCTGGCTGCGTGAGCAGGTCAAAGCGGTGGCCGCTGCGCTTCGGCGTCCCGAAGCCGACGCTGCGGCCGCCTGAAGCCGATCCGGGACCGGGCAAAATCGCGTACCCGTACAAGAACACCAAGGACGTCGATGTGAGCATCCCCCGACTGCAACTGACCGGCATCACCAAACGCTACCCCGGCGTGGTGGCCAACAATGGGGTCTCGCTCACAGTCGCGCCGGGGGAGGTGCATGCGGTGCTGGGCGAAAACGGCGCCGGCAAGTCGACCCTGATGAAAATCATCTACGGTTCGGTCAAGCCGGACGAAGGCGCGGTCATGTTCAACGGCCGACCCGTGCACATCCGCAACCCGCAGGAAGCCCGCGCCCTGGGCATCAGCATGGTGTTCCAGCACTTCAGCCTGTTCGACACGCTGAGCGTGGCCGAGAATGTCTGGCTGGGGCTGGACAAGTCCCTCAGTCTGGCCGAGGTCACCACCAGCATCACGGCCAAGGCAGCCGAGTACGGACTGGACATCGATCCGGCCCGGCCGGTGCACACGCTGTCGGTGGGCGAGATGCAGCGGGTCGAGATCATCCGCGCCCTGTTGACCCAGCCGCAATTGCTGATCCTGGACGAGCCTACCTCGGTGCTCACGCCGCAGGCGGTCGAGAAGCTGTTCGTGGTGCTGCGCAAGCTGGCCGCCGAAGGCTGCAGCATTCTCTACATCAGCCACAAGCTGCACGAGATTCGAGAGCTCTGCACGATGTGCACCGTCTTGCGCGGCGGCGAGGTCACCGGCGTCTGCGACCCACGCCAGGAAAGCAACGCTTCGCTCTCGCGCCTGATGATCGGTGCCGAACCCCCGCCGCTGGAAATGCGGGAAAGCCGTGTCGGCCCGACCGTGCTGGACGTGAGGGCGCTCACGCTGCTGAGCGACGATCCCTTCGGCACCGATCTGCAGGACATGAGCCTGACCGTGCGCCAGGGCGAGGTGGTGGGTATTGCCGGGGTGTCTGGCAACGGGCAGGTCGAATTGCTGCAATGCCTGTCGGGCGAAGAGAGGCGCTCCCCGGTGGGCAGTGTCCGGGTGGGCGAGCGCGACGTCTCGCGCATGGGGCCAGCCCGTCGCCGGGCGCTGGGTCTGCACTTCGTGCCGGAAGAACGGCTGGGTCGTGGGGCGGTGCCCACCCTGTCGCTGGCGCACAACCTGCTGCTCACGCGCCGCGATGCGGTCGGGGCGGGTGGCTGGATCCGCACCGGTGCGCTCCGCGCCCAGGCCATCGACATCATTGCGCGCTACAAAGTCAAAGCCAACGGCCCCGATGCGGCGGCCAAGTCCCTGTCCGGAGGCAATCTGCAGAAGTTCATCGTGGGCCGCGAGATCGAGGCCAAACCCAGCTTGCTCATTGTCAGTCAGCCCACCTGGGGGGTCGACGTGGGCGCGGCGGCCCAGATCCGCGGCGAGATTCTCGCCCTGCGCGATGCCGGCTGCGCGGTCCTGGTCGTCAGCGAAGAGCTGGACGAGCTGTTTGAAATCTGTGACCGCATGCACGTGATTGCCAAAGGGCGGCTCTCGCCCAGCCTGGACCGGGCGCAGGCCACGGTCGAGCGCATCGGCGAGTGGATGTCCGGTCTCTGGGAGGAGGGTGTCCATGCTGCGGCTTGAGCCCCGTCCCCAGCCCTCCAGGGCCTGGAGCTATGCCTCGCCCCTGCTGGCGCTGGCCATCACCGTGGTCATTGGCACGGTGCTGTTCGTGGCCCTGGGCAAGGACCCCGTGCGTGGCCTTCAGGTGTTCTTCTGGGAGCCGATCCGCAGCGCCTATGCCCTGTCGGAACTGATGATCAAGGCCACGCCGCTGATGATCATTGCGCTCGGACTGGCCCTGTGTTTCCGCTCGAACGTATGGAACATCGGCGCCGAGGGACAGTTTGTCATTGGCGCCATCTTCGCGGCCGGTGTGGCCCTCATGGTGGACCGCAGCTGGGGCTGGCTGGCCGTGCCGGCGGTGCTGGTGGCCGGGGTGGTGGGTGGCATGGTCTGGGCAGGCGTGACCGCCTTGCTGCGCGACCGCTTCAATGCCAACGAGATCCTGGTCAGCCTGATGCTGGTCTATGTGGCCATCCAGATCCTCAATTACGTTGTGTTCGGCCCCTGGAAGGACCCGGCCGGGTTCAACATGCCACACACGCCACGCTTCGATGCGGCCGCCCGCATGCCTCGTCTGTTCGAAGGTTTCCGCGTCAACATCGGCGTGCTCATTGCCCTGGCGGGTGTGGCCCTGATGTGGCTGTTCATGTTCCGCACCTATGCCGGATACGGCCAGCAGGTGGGCGGACTGGCTCCGGCGGCCGCGCGTTACGCCGGCTTCTCCTCGCGACGGGCCCTGTGGGTGGCCCTGCTGGTGTCGGGTGGTGCCGCCGGTCTGGCCGGTGCACTCGAGGTGGCTGGCCCGATCGGGCAGCTCACGCCGCATGTGCCGGTGGGCTACGGTTTCGCCGCCATCATCGTGGCGTTTGTGGGCCGCCTGCATCCGGTGGGCATTGTCTTCTCGGCCATTCTCATGAGCATGTTCTACATCGGTGGTGAACTGGCCCAGTCGCGGCTGGGCCTGCCCAAGTCCATCAACGGCGTCTTTCAGGGCCTGCTGCTGTTCACGCTGCTGGCCTGTGACACCCTCATCCAGTACCGGGTGGTGCTGGGCCGTCGCTGGAGCTGAGCCATGGAGATCTTTTTTCTCAACGTCGCCACTTCGTTGAACGCGGGCACGGTGCTGGCCATCGCCGCCCTGGGCCTGCTGCTGAACGAAAAGGCTGGTATCGTGAACCTCGGCGCCGAGGGCATGATGCTGTGCGCCGCACTGGCCGGTTTTGCCACCGTCATTCATACCGGCAGCGGTCTGGCCGGGCTGGCCGCGGGCATGCTGGCCGGCGCGGTGCTGGCTGGTGTTTTCGGTGTGCTCGTCATCTGGCTGAACACCAACCAGTACGCCACCGGGCTGGCCTTGTCGCTGTTCGGGGTGGGGTTCTCGGCCTTTGCGGGCGTGAGCTACACCCGAGAGAACCTCTCCAGCAAGATGGTCAGCACCCCCTCCATCTGGGCCGATGTGCCTGTGATCGGTCCAGGCATGGCGCGTCTGGACGGCATGGTCTGGGTGGGACTGGCCCTGATGGTGGGCATGATCTGGTTCTTCTACCGCACCCGCGCAGGTCTGGTGTTGCGCAGCGTCGGCGAGAACCCCGACTCGGCCCATGCGCTGGGCTACCCGGTGCGGCGCATCCGCTGGCTGGCCGTGGTGGCCGGGGGCAGTCTGTGTGGCCTGGCCGGCGCCTACCTGTCGACCGTCTACACCCCCTTGTGGACCGAGGGCATGACCGCCGGTCGTGGCTGGATCGCCCTGGCGCTCACCACCTTCGCCACCTGGCGTCCGGCACGTGTCTTGCTTGGCGCCTACTTGTTCGGAGCCGTCACCATGATGCAGTTCTACCTGCAGGGCCGGGGCGTGCAGATCAGCGCGGAGCTGCTGAGCAGCCTGCCGTACCTGGCGACCGTGATCGTGCTGGTGCTGATCTCGCGCAATCCGGTCTGGATTCGTACTAACATGCCGGCTTCGATCGGCAAGCCTTTCTACCCCGGTTCCTGATCTCCTTTCCCTGACGACAACTCAACTCCCCCGAGGACAACATGACAGACCTGAGCAAACGATCCCTCATCAAGGTGGCGGCATTGACCGCCCTGGCCGGTGCCGCGCTGGTGGGCTGCGGCAAGAAGGACGAGGCTCCCGCACCTGTGGCCGCGCCCGCCGCTGCACCGGCTGAAGCCCCGCAGGTCACCAAGGCCGCCTGGGTCTATATCGGTCCGGTCGGCGATGCCGGCTGGTCGTTTGCCCACGACCTGGGGCGTCGCTCCGTAGAGGCCCACTTTGGCAATCAGGTGCAGACCACCGCCATCGAGTCCGTGCCCTACGGTGCCGACGCCGAGCGCGTGTTCCGCGACCTGGCCCAGCAAGGCAACGAAATCATCTTCGGCACCTCCTTCGGCTACATGGAGACCATGCTGAAAGTGGCCGAGGACTTCCCGAATGTTAAGTTCGAGCACGCCACCGGCTACAAGACCGCGCCCAACATGCGCATCTACGACGCCAGTTTCTACCAGGACACCTACATGGCCGGCATCATCGCCGGTCACATGACCCAGACGGGCAAGCTGGGCCTGGTGGGGTCTTTCCCCATTCCTGAGGTGCTGCGCAACATCAATGCCTTTGTGCTGGGTGCCCAGTCGGTGCGCCCGGACGTCTCGCTCAGCGTGGTCTGGGTCAGCAGCTGGTTCGATCCGCCCAAGGAGAGCGAGGCCGCCCAGAGCCTGATCAACCAGGGCGCCGACGTGCTGCTGCAGAACACCGACTCCACCGCTGTGCTGCAGACCGCCGAGCGCAATGGCAAGTTCGCTTTTGGCTGGGACAGCGACATGAGCGCCTTCGCCCCCAACGCGCACCTGGCTTCGGCCATCGTCGACTGGTCGCCTTACTACATCAAGTCCATCGAAGAGCTACGCAACGGCACCTGGGAAACCAAGCGCACCGTCTGGGGCGTCAAGGAAGGTCTGAACGACCTGATCAAGATCGCCGACTTCGTGCCGGCCGAAGCCAAGGCCAAGGTCGAGGAAATCAAGGCCGGCCTGAAGTCGGGTGAGTTCGAACCCTTCACGGGTCCGATTGTGGACAACACCGGCAAGGAAGTGCTGGCCGCCGGCGTGAAGGCCGACCGCGCCTGGAAAGATGCCGTCAACTTCTACGTCAAGGGCGTCGAAGGCCGCGTGCCCTCGAAGTAAGCAGCCGTTGGCTCCCAGGGCCGGTGCGGCAGCGGCTGCACCCGGCACGGCCACCCCTCCGGCGCGCCGGTCGGGTGGCCTTTTTCTTTCAAGGACGTCATGATGAACAAGGAACAGCAATGGTGGTGGCCGCTGGCGCTGGATGAGGAACTGGGAGGCCAGCCGCTGGCTGTCACGCTGCTGAATCAGCGGCTGGTGCTCTGGCGCGATGCACAGGGGCAAGCGGTGCTGATGAGCGACCAGTGTCCGCACCGGGGTGCCCGCCTGTCGCTGGGTCAGGTCCACGGCAACGCCATCGAATGCCCCTACCACGGCTGGCGTTTCGATCCGCAAGGGGCCTGTGTGTCCATACCGGCCTTGCCGGGTTTCACGCCGCCGGCCGGTCACAAGGCCTGCCGCCACCCGGTGATGGAACAGCACGGTCTGATCTGGGGTGCCGTGGGCGACGCCGCGTTTGCACCGCCAGCGCTGCCCGAACTGCCGGAGCGCCGCCTCATCTACGGTCCCTTTGATGTGGCCACCAGTGCGCCGCGCGCGGTCGAGAACTTTCTGGACACGGCCCATTTCGCCTATGTGCACCGGGGCTGGCTGGGCGAGGCCGGTCATCCCGAGGTGCCGCACTACGAAGTGACGCACACGCCCGACGGCCGGCCGGTCATCGAGGCCTACAAAGCCTGGCAGCCGCGGGCCACCGCCAGCTCCACCGAAGGTGGCTGGGTGACCTACCGCTACGAAGTGCTCAGCCCTTACAGCGCGCTGCTGAGCAAGCAGCCGGACGATGGTGGCCCGCAGGACAGCTACACCATCTGGGCGCGGCCCGACACCGACGAGAGCTGCCGCCTCTGGTTCGCCCAATACACCAGCGATGCCACCTCCACCGACGAGCAGCTGCGCGACTTCCAGGTCACGATCTTCAGCCAGGACCAGCCGGTGCTGGAGTCGCAGGCGCCCAAGCGGCTTCCCCTGAGCGGGGGCGAGGTGCACAGCGCCGCCGACCGCCTGAGCGCGGCCTACCGCCGCTACCTTCAGCAGACCGGCGTGAGCTTCGGCGTCTGCTGAAAGAACGGGAATGCACCCCCTGCGCCGCTTCTCGTCTTCCCCCTCTCTGGCCTTCGGCCGGAGGGGGACGCCACCTGTGGTCCGGCCAAGCCGGTCCCACGGTGGCCTGGAGCAGTCGGCCTGCGCTTCAACCGGTAACAAGGAAGGGCATCATCATGAACGCCATTGAACTGGCCCGCGCCATTCCCAAGGCCGAGCTGCACATCCATATCGAGGGTTCGCTCGAGCCCGAGCTGATCTTTGAACTGGCCCAACGCAATGGCGTGGCCCTGAGCTACCCCAGCGTGGACGCCTTGCGCGCGGCCTACGCCTTCACCGACTTGCAGAGCTTCCTTGACATTTACTACGCCGGCGCCAGCGTGCTGTTGACCGAGCGGGACTTTCACGACATGGCCTGGGCCTATTTCCAGCGGGCCAGGGCCGACCACGTGATCCATGCCGAGCTGTTCTTTGACCCGCAGACCCACACCGACCGGGGTGTCGATGTTGGCACCGTGATCCGCGGTCTGTCATCCGCGTGTGAACGGGCGCAGGCCGATCTGGGCATCAGCTCGGCGCTCATCCTGTGCTTTCTGCGCCACCTGAGCGAAGACGCGGCCTTTGCCACGCTGGAGGCGGCCCTGCCGTACCGCGAGCACTTCATTGGCGTCGGACTGGACTCGAGCGAAATGGGTCACCCGCCCGAGAAGTTCGAGCGTGTGTTCGCCCGCTGCCGCGAGCTGGGCCTGCATGTGGTGGCCCATGCGGGGGAAGAAGGACCACCCGAGTACATGTGGCAGGCCATCGACCGGCTCAAGGTCGAGCGCATCGACCACGGTGTGGCCAGTGTGCAGGACCCGCTGCTCATGGCCGAGCTGGCTCACACCCGGCTGCCACTGACCGTCTGCCCGCTGTCCAACCTCAAGCTGTGTGTGGTGCCCGACCTGAAGGACCACCCGCTCAAGAAGATGCTCGACGCCGGCCTGTGCGTGACCATCAATTCCGACGACCCAGCCTATTTCGGTGGCTACATGAACGAGAACTGGGTGCAGACCGTGCAGGCCCTGCAGCTGTCGAACGACGACGTGGTGGCCATCGCGCGCAACAGCTTCGAGGCGAGCTTTGTCAGCCCCGAGCGTCGGGCCCAGTGCCTGGCCGAGCTGCGCCGTGTGGCCAGCGCCTGAACCACCCCTGCGCTAAAATCACGCCTGCGATCCGGTGCTTCCCCGGCTCGCTTTGTTTTTTGCCGCAGGGCCGCCCCAAGGCAAAAGGCGCCCCCTTGGGGGGCAGCGACCCGCTGCGCGGTGGAGCGTGGGGGGTTCGATCGTTTCAATCCCGGAAGCCATGTAGAGGAACACCATGTACAAAAACCTCGCTGCCGCGCTCGCGGCCGCCTGTTTTTCTTTTCCCGCCTTTTCCCAGACACCCGCTCCGGTCACGCCACCGGTGAAGGCGGCGTTCGTCCATGTGGCACCCATCACCGATGCCGGCTGGGTCCACCAGCACGAGCTGGGCCGTCGCGCCGTCGAGGCCGCGCTGGGCGACCGGGTGAAGACCACCTCGGTCGAGAACGTGCCCGAAGGTCCCGACGCCGAGCGCGTCATCCGTGATCTGGCCCGACAGGGGCACCACATCATCTTCACGCCCAGCTTCGGCTACATGGAGCCCACCCTGCGAGTGGCCGAAGAGTTTCCGGGCGTGCGCTTCGAATCGATCACCGGCTACAAGACAGCGCCCAACGTCGCCACCGCCAACGCGCGTTACTACGAGGGGCGTTATCTGGCGGGCGTCGCCGCCGGGCGCGTGGCCTCGCAGGCCGGCTACGTGGCCGGCTTCCCGATCCCCGAAGTGATCCAGGGAATCAACGCCTTTGCGCTGGGCATGCGTTCGGTCAATCCGCAGGCCACGGTTCGTGTGGTGTTCGTGGGCGACTGGTTCAACCCGCCGCTGGAGCGTGACGCCGCCGTGTCGCTCATGAACCAGGGCGCCCAGGTGCTGACCTTCCACACCGCTTCCAACGCCGTCATGGTGGCCGCCCAGCAGCAGGGCAGGCTGGCCATTGCCTACCACTCGGACATGCGCCATGTGGCGCCCGATGCGCAGCTGCTGGCCGTCACCCACCGCTGGGGCGACTACTACACACGGCGCGTGCAGGCGGTGCTGGAGGGGCGCTGGGCCAGTGGCAGCGTCTGGGGCGGCGTGCGCGAGGGCATGATCGGTGTCGAGGGCTTCGGCCCCAAGTTGCCGGCAGCGGTGCGTGAGGAGGTGCTGGCCCGCCAGGCCGACTTTTCCGCTGGTCGTGTTCAGGTGTTCGAGGCCCGCCAGACGGACATCAGCGACAACCGGGGCCGTGTGGTGGTGCCGCGCGGCAGCCGCTTGTCCGACCCCCAGATCCTCGGGATGAACTGGCTGGTCGAGGGGGTGGTGGGCCGCCTGCCTGATTGAGTCTGCACCGCATTGGTGCCGCTCGACCGGAGCCGATGGCATTCATTGCAGGATTTGTATGTGCGCAGCCGCGAAGTCCGCTAAGCTCTGGCCATGAAAGCCTACCGTGCGTCCCTGCTGCGCTTTGACGAACACCAGCGGCCGGTCCATGACACCGACGGGCTCCTGGTGGTCGGGCCTGACGCGCAAGGCCGGGCGGTGGTGCGTGCCGCCGGTGACCACGCCAGCCTGATCGATCGTTTTGCCGGTGTGGCGGTGGAGGATCTGCGCGGTTACCTCATCGCCCCCGGATTCGTCGACCTGCATGTGCACTATCCGCAGACCGACGTCATCGGCTCGCCGGCCGATGGCCTGCTGCCCTGGCTCGAGAACTACACCTTCCCGCACGAGTCCCGCTTTGTCGACAAGACCTATGCGCGCAGCGTGGCCGATTTCTTCTTCGACGAGCTGGCGCGTCACGGTGTCACCACCGCGCTGACCTTCTCCACCTCGCACCCGGTCTCGGTCGAGGCGGCCTTTGAAGCCGCGCGCGAACGGGGCCTGCGCTTCATCACCGGCAAGTGCCTGCAGGACCGCCACAGCCCCGACGGTGTGCGCGACCAGACCGAGCAGAGCCTGATCGACACGGAAGACCTGATCCGCCGCTGGCATGGGGTCGATCGTCTGGGCTACGCCATCACCCCGCGCTTTGCGCCCAGCTGCAGCGACGCCCAGTTGCGCGGCGCCGGCGAGCTGGCCGCGCGATACCCGGACGTCTGGATTCAGTCACACGTGGCGGAGAACCGCGACGAGGTGCGCTGGGTGGCCGAGTTGTACCCGTCGGCGCGAAGCTACCTGTCGGTGTACGGCGACTTCGGTCTGCTGCGTGAACGGGCCGTGTACGCGCACTGCATCTGGCTTGATGCCGAAGACCGAGCGCTGATGGCGCGCACCGGCACGGCCGCAGCCGTCAGCCCCACCAGCAACCTGTTCCTGGGCAGCGGCTTCTTCGATTTCGCCGCCGCCGATGGGGCCGGCATGAAACACGGGCTGGCCAGCGATGTCGGCGGGGGCACGAGCTTTTCGCCTTTTCACACCATGCTGGCCGCTTACTGGGTGGGTCGGGAAGGACAGAGCAAACCCGGCCTGAGCCTGAGCCCCGGACGGCTGTGGTGGCAGCACACCGCCGGGGCCGCGGCCGCCCTGGGGCTGGAGGGCGTGGTGGGCAACCTGCAGCCCGGCCACGAGGCCGACTTCGTGGTGCTCGACCCCCAGGCCACACCGCTGCTGGCGCGCCGCACCGCCCAGGCGGGCAGCCTTGACGAGCTGCTGTTCGCCTTCATCGTGCTGGGCGACGACCGCGCCATCCGGCGCACGATCGTCGCCGGTATGGATCAGTTGTAGCTCAGGCTGCGGGCCTTGCCCCAGAACACCCGGTACATGAAGACGGTGTAGCCGATGATCACTGGCAAGGTGATGGCTGTGCCGATGAAGATGACCGTCAGCGACTCGGTGGCGGCCGCTGCCTCCCACACGCTGAGCTGACCGATCACGATGTCGGGCAGGATGCTGTAGGCCAGACCGAAGAAGGCCAGCACAAAGACCAGCACCGTGTTGGCGAACACCAGCCAGCCGTAGCCGGCTCCGACAACGGCCGGCCGGGTGCTCACCCACCAGATCGCCAGCAGGGCCGAAGCACAGACCAGCGGCACCGGCATCAGGGCAAACACCTGGGGCAGCCCGAACCACTTCTCGATCACGGCCTCATGGACCAAGGGGGTTGCCGCCGAGATCACCACCAGGCCGGCCGCCATCGGCCACAGGGCACGCCGGGCCCAGTGCACCGCCTTGGCCTGCAGTTCGCCCTCGGTCTTCATGATGAGCCAGCCCGCACCCAGCAGCGCATAGGCCGCCGGCAGCGTGAGGGCCACGCCCAGGCTGAAAGCCCAGCCCAGCCATCCGTGGTCGAAGCCGGTGATGTAGCTGCCCAGCATCCAGCCCTGTGCCGCGGCCGCAGTCAGTGAGCCGCCGAAGAAGGCACGGTTCCAGAACGGCTTGTAGGGCAGGGGGGCCTTGACCCGGAAGTCGAAGGCCACGCCGCGCAGGATCAGCCCGATCAGCATCACCGCCACCGGCAGGTACAGCGCCTGCAGCACGACGCCATGCGCTTTCGGGAACGCCACCAGCAACACGCCCACGCCCAGTACCAGCCAGGTCTCGTTGGCGTCCCAGAAGGGGCCGATGCTGCTGATCATCGTGTCCTTCTGTGCGTCGCTGCCCAGCGGCAGGAGCAGGCCCACGCCCAGGTCATAGCCGTCCAGAATGACGTAGGCCAGCAGAGACAGACCCATCACGGCCATGAAGACCAGGGGCAGGAGTTCGGACCATTCAGGCATGTTCAGGCTCCCGCTTTCCCGAGCTGGGCCCCGGCCTGCGGAACACCCGCATGCTTGACCGGGTTTTCGGCCATGTATTTGAGCACCCCGATGTAGGTCACCAGCAGCAGGCCGTACACCACCAGGTAGGCGGTCAGGGTCAGCGCCACCCAGGGCGAAGCGATCTGTGTGGCGGTGTCCGCCGTGCGAAGGAATCCGTAGACGATGAAGGGCTGGCGCCCAATCTCGGTCACATACCACCCCGCCAGCGTGGCCACCCAGCCGGAAAATGCCATGCCCGAGAGCACCCACAGCAGCGGCCGGGGCAGGGAGGTGACGGCGTTGCGCCGCTGCGGCCACAGCTTCCAGGCGGTGATTGCCGCCACCAGCAGCATCAGCGTGCCCATGCCCACCATGACGCGGAAGGCGTAGAACACCGGTGCCACCGGCGGGTGTTCAGCCTCGAATTCGTTGATGCCCTTGATCTCGCCATCCCATTCGTGGGTCAGGATCAGGCTGGCCAGCTTCGGGATCTTGACGGCGAAATGGGTGGTGCGCTGTTCCTCATCGGGGATGCCGAACAGGGTGAGCGGGGCGCCGCGCTCGGTCTCCCAGATGCCTTCCATGGCCGCGATCTTGGCCGGCTGGTGTTCCAGGGTGTTCAGGCCGTGCAGGTCACCCACAAAGATCTGGACGGGCGCGATCAGCGCCGCCGCAAACACCGCCGAACGCATGGCCTTGTGCGTGCCGCGCGTGGCGCTGCCCTTGATGAGCTGCCAGGCACACAGACCGGCGATCAGAAAAGACGCGGTCAGCCCCGACGCCAGCAGCTTGTGCGCCAGACGGTAGGGGAACGACGGGTTGAACACGATCGCCATCCAGTCGGTCGGCATGAACTCCCCGTTGACGATTTCGAATCCGGCGGGCGTCTGCATCCACGAGTTCAGGCTCAGGATCCAGAACGCCGAGAGGGTGGTGCCCAGGGCCACCAGCAGGGTGGCCACCAGGTGCACCCGCTCGCTCACCCGCCCGCGGCCGAACAGCATGATGCCCAGGAAGCTGGCCTCGAGAAAGAACGCGGTCAGCACCTCGTATCCCAGCAAGGGCCCCGAAATGTTGCCGGTCTTTTCCATGAAGCCGGGCCAGTTGGTGCCGAACTGGAAACTCATCACGATGCCCGAGACCACGCCCAGGGCAAAGGTCAGGGCGAACACCTTGGTCCAGAAATAGTAGGCTTCTTCCCAGGCCGGATCTCGCGTCTGCACGAAGCGGATGCGGAAAAACAGCAGGAACCAGCACAGGGCGATGGTGATGGTCGGAAAAAGGATGTGAAAGCTGATGTTCGCCGCGAACTGGATGCGCGACAGCAGCAGGGTGTCGAATTCCATGGCTTTGTCCGTTCAGTGAACTTGCTCTTCAGGGGGCGGTGTCATCGGCCGCTTTTCGGGCGCGTCCGCGGCCGGTCAAGGCGTCTCGCATTTCCAGTACCTTGGTCACCTTGGATCCAAGGTCCATCAGCTGCATGGCCGTTTCGGGCTGCAGTTTCTGTACCTCGTCGAACCATGACATCAGCCGCTCGATCAGGTCGTGCATCTCGCGCATGCGGGTCTGGGCATGGCGCTCGGCTTCGTTGTCCGGCGTCACCAGCAGGGCGCTGCGCAGCATGGACAGCGTGGGCTCGATCTCGCGACGGCGCCGCTCGGTGGCCAGCACCCGGAAGATTTCCCACACATCCTCGGGTGCCTCGAAGTACTCGCGGCGGTCTCCGGGATGGTGGCGCAGACGCACCAGCCGCCAGGCTTGCAATTCCTTGAGCCCCATGGACACGTTCGAGCGCGAGAACCCCAGCGCGTCGCCGATGTCGTCGGCGTTGAGCGCGCGCGACGAAACGAAGAGCAGCGCATAGATCTGACCGACCGTGCGGTTGATGCCCCAGCGGCTGCCCATCTCACCGAAATGGTTGATGAACTCGCGGCTCAGCGAAGGCAGGCTGGTTTCCTGGGGCATGGCGGACTCCTTATCTTTCCTGAATTTTCAGGAAGTTCTGAAAACCATGAAGTCAATCGGGCTATCCAACGCCGTCCTGCCTACAATCGGCAACCATCCCCAGGCTGGAGCACAGCACCATGACCATCAAGAGCGACAAATGGATCCGCCGCATGGCCGAGCAGCACGGCATGATCGAGCCTTTCGAGCCCGGCCAGATCCGGCAGAATGCGGCCGGCCAGAAAATCGTCAGCTACGGCACCAGCAGCTACGGCTACGACATTCGCTGCGCGCCGGAGTTCAAGGTTTTCACCAACATCCACAGCACGGTGGTGGACCCCAAGAACTTCGACGAGAAGAGCTTCGTGGACATCCACTCCGATGTCTGCATCATCCCTCCCAACAGTTTCGCGCTTGCACGTACCGTCGAGTACTTCCGCATTCCGCGCAGCGTGCTGACCATCTGCCTGGGCAAGAGCACCTACGCGCGCTGCGGCATCATCGTCAACGTCACCCCCTTTGAACCCGAGTGGGAGGGTTATGTGACGCTGGAGTTCTCCAACACCACGCCGCTGCCGGCCAAGATCTACGCCGGTGAGGGTTGTGCCCAGGTGCTGTTCTTCGAGAGCGATGAGGTCTGTGAGACCAGCTACAAGGACCGGGGTGGCAAGTACCAGGGCCAGGTGGGCGTGACCCTACCCAAGACCTGATCGGTTCCGCTGCAGCGGCATGGTGGGCTGCCGTGGATGCCCGCGTACGCGGGCATGACGAATGCCGGAAGGTCGTGTCACCCGTCATTCCCGCGAACGCGGGAATCCACTGTGACTGGGCTTTTGACCGTCACCCGACCGCCGGTTTGATCTTTGTCAAGCCTGCTGTAAGCAAACGCAGGTACCATATCGGCGTCTGTTCCGCGTGCCCGGGCCGTTTTTGCCTGCGCCGGAGTTCCCGTCGTGCACCCGTCCGGGGTGCCCCCGACCTCCCTGTTCCCAGGCCGCGGGCCTGCGTTGACATGTCCCAGAATCCTCCCGCCATCGAGACCCCCCAGCCCATCCCCCAGGGTGAGCCCCTGCCGCACCGCAAAGTCATCCGCAGCTGGCTGACACCCATTGCCGAACGCCGCACCGCCTGGGGCATCGCCCTGCTGGCCATCGACTGGCTGGTCTTTGCCGGCCTCATCGCCGGCACCATCGTTCTGCAGGCCTGGTGGGCCAAGCTGCTGTGCGGATTGGCCGCCGGCTTTGTCATCGGCCGTCTGTTCATCATCGGCCACGACGCCTGCCATCAGAGCTACACGCCGCACCGCGAGCTCAACCGCGTGCTCGGTCGCATCGCCATGATTCCCTCGCTCACACCCTACAGCCTGTGGGAAGTGGGTCACAACGTGGTGCACCACGGCTACACCAACCTCAAGGGTGTCGATTTTGTTTGGGCGCCGCTGACCAAGGAAGAGTTCGAAGCCCTTTCGCCCGGCCGCCGTGCCCTGGAGCGCATCTACCGCAGTGGCTGGGGTCCGGCACTCTACTACCTGGTGGAGATGTGGTGGAACCGCATGTACTTCCCGCGCAAGACCTACATGGGCACCAGCCGCCCGGAGTTCAAGCGCGATGGCATTTTTGTCACCGCCACCGCAGCCTTGTGGATTGCAGGTCTGGTGGTGGCCGCCTGGGCCACCGGCCAGTCGGCGCTGGCCCTGGTCGGCTTCGGTTTTGTCGTTCCCTTCCTGTTCTGGAACGCCATGATCGGTTTCGTGGTGTATGTGCACCACACCCACACCGCCGTGCAGTGGCACGACGACAAGCACCTCTGGGCCAAGGCCGCGCCCTTTGTGTCCACCACGGTGCACCTCACTTTTCCATTCCGCATTGGTGCCCTGATGCACCACATCATGGAGCACACCGCCCACCACGTGGACATGAGCGTGCCGCTGTACAAGCTCAAGAACGCCCAGCAACTGCTCGAAGACACGCTGCCCGGCCGCATCATCATCCAGCGCTTCTCCTGGCGCTGGTATTTCGAGACCGCACGCAAGTGCAAGCTCTACGATTTCACCCGCCGCTGCTGGACCGACTTCCAGGGCCGGGCCACCAGCGATTGCAAGCCGGCCATCGCCTGAGCTTCCCAGGCTGCCGATCGCCCGAATGAGGCGCTGCGACACGCAGCGCCTTTTTTGTGCCCGATGCAACAGCCTCGGCACAAACCCACAACTCGTGTATCTGTCGCTGTGGCGCGCGCGGACTCACTTGGCGCCCGCCGGGCTGCGGCCCATAATGCCTGGCAAACGTAGCCCACACCTGTGAGGAGCCGCACACCATGAAATGGGAACGCAACCGCCAGTCCGATCAGGTGGAGGACCGCCGCAACCAGCCCGGTGGCGGCATGTTCGGGGGTGGTGGACGGCGTGGGGGCGGCAAGGGCCTGGGGCTGGGCACCATCGTCATCGCCCTGGTGGCCGGCTGGATCTTCGGCATCAACCCCATGACCATTCTCGGGGTGCTGGGTGGCGCGCAGGACGTGCTGGCGCCGCAGGCCCAGACAGCACCTGGCCCGGCGCCCGCGCCACAGGACGAGATGGGCCGGTTCGTGGCCGCCGTGCTCGGCGGGACCGAAGACACCTGGGAGACCATCTTTCGCGAGGGCGGTGCCCAGTACCGCAAACCGCGCCTGGTGCTGTTTCGCGGTGCCGTTCCCACCGCCTGCGGCACCGGGCAATCGGCCATGGGGCCGTTCTATTGCCCGGGTGACGAGAGGGTCTACATCGATCTGGGCTTCTACGACACCTTGCGAACCCAGCTGGGCGCCCCGGGCGACTTCGCCCAGGCCTATGTGATCGCCCATGAGGTGGGCCACCATGTGCAGAACTTGCTCGGCATCACCGACCGCATGGACGAGATGCGCCGCCGCATCAGCCAGCGCGAATACAACGCCATGAGCGTGCGGCTGGAGCTGCAGGCCGACTGCTTCGCCGGCATCTGGGCCCATCACAACCACAAGACGAACCAGATCATCGAACCCGGTGACATCGACGAGGCATTGCGCGCCGCGGCGGCCATCGGAGACGACGCTTTGCAGAAAAAGAGCCAGGGCGTGGTCGTGCCCGACAGCTTCACCCATGGCACCAGCGAGCAGCGCCAGAGGTGGTTTCACACCGGCCTGAAGGCGGGAAGCGTGCAGGCCTGTGACACGTTCAATGCCCGGAGCTTGTAAGCGCGTCTTTGTTTCGCCAGCTGAGGTGAACGGTATGCATCCATCGAGTTTGATCCTCAGGCAAGAGACAGAAGCCGATTGCCTCCCCGTCGAGGAACTCACCCGCGAAGCCTTCTGGAACCTCTACCGGCCGGGTTGCGACGAGCACTACACCACACACCTGATCCATGCCCACCCGGACTTTCTGCCCGACCTGACCTGCGTGGCCGAGGTGAACGGGCAGATCGTGGGCAGCATCGTCTACACCCGCTCATGGGTGGTCAGCGACGAGGGTGAGCGAATCGACACGGCCACCTTCGGACCCTTGTGCGTGCACCCTGACTGGCAGCGGCAGGGCGTGGGCGCGGCGCTGATCGGGCACACCCGGGCCCTGGTGGAAAAGCAAGGCTACCCGGCCATCCTGATTCTGGGCGACCCGCACAACTACTGCCGGCACGGTTTCAAGACGGGCAGGGACCTGAACGTGAGCACCCCGGACGGCAGGTTCCCGCTGGGCCTGCTGGTGCTGGAACTGCGACCGGGATTTTTTGCCGGTCGTCGCTGGGCCTTTCACGCCAGCCCCGTGTTCGAGTTCGACCCTGCCGGGGTGGAGACCTATGACGCGCGTTTTTCACCGAAGGAGAAACGGCACCAGCCGTCGCAGGACCTGTTTGCGATGCTGATTCGGGCCGTGGTCGATTGATTGTCGGCCGATGGCACAAATGGTCTGCGCGGCCGCCAACCCGTAACACGAAGCAGTCGAACGTCATGCCAACTTGACGCCGAATTGGACCTCCCGGTTGCGCACGGCATGGGCCAATGAAAATGGCAACTATCTGATCAACCAAGTCGCCGGATTACCGATGCCCGTTTCCAGACAACATGTGTTGGGTACCTTCGCGGCCGGTGCGCTGGCTGCGCTTCCTTTGATTGCCACCGTGCTGGTCGTGGCCTGGCTGGGGCAGCTGCTGCTGCGCTGGTTCGGACCCGGCAGCCCCGTGGGTGACGTGTTGTCCCGCCTGGGCCTGGGGCTTGTCGATTCGGTCTGGCTGGCCTACCTGCTGGGTTTGATGGCGGCCCTGGTCGGTGTCTACCTGCTGGGCCTGCTGGTCAATACCGGCCTGGCCAAAGCCTGGCAGACCGGGGTCCAGGGGGCGCTCAGGCGCATTCCTTTGGTGGGGCACATCTACGATGCCGCCTTGTCGCTGGCCGATCTGCTCGCGCGCAAGGACCAGGGGGAGCTCAAGTCCATGCAGCCGGTCTGGCTGCATTTTTCTGGGCCGGGTGGTGTGGCCGTTCTTGGCCTGCTGCCGTCCGGGCAGACGGTGCGAGTCGGCGGCATGGACTGCCTGGCGGTGCTGGTGCCCACGGCCCCCCTGCCGGTGGGGGGTGGCCTTTTGTACGTGCCGTCCGAATGGGTGTCGCCAGCCGATATCGGTATCGAAGCCCTGACCAGCATCTATGTGTCGATGGGGGCCTCCTCGGCCAAGCACCTGCCTCCAGGCCGTGCGGGCTTGGACGCCAGGGGGTCTTCCTGACTCTGGCTCGGGTGGCCGGGCGAGACAGCGGAGAATTTCGAGATGTGTCAGTCAAGCACAGGAAGGACGTTCAAGCATGATCGAACAGGTGTTGCAGGGCAGTCGGCTGATGGTGCTGATGGCCGTCACGGCGTCGGCCATTGCGTCCGTGCTGATGTACCTGTCCAGCCTGAGTGTGCTGTGGTTTCTGCTGATCGACTTGCTGCAGGGCCTGCCGCAGACCGCCGATGTGGGCAAGGCGTTGGCGGTCAAGCTGCTGAAGATGCTGGACATGCTGCTGATCGCGATCACCTTCCAGGCCATTTCAGCCAGCCTGTACCGCCTTTTTGTCGCCCCGACGACCATTGAGAACAGCGCCTTGCTGCAGGTTCTGAAGATAAGGTCTTTCCATGATCTGAAAATCACCTTGTTGCAGGTGTCGGTGGTCATCCTGGTCATCGTCTTTCTTGAACAGGCGGTCGAGCACGGTGCGGTCGTCGAGACCCTGTATCTGGGGGCCGGTATGGCCCTGATGATTGCTGCCATCGTCTTTGCCTGGAAGCACCTGGATTGACCCGCTGACCACCGGGCTCGGTGAAAACCCCATGAAGTGCGACAATATGGGGTTATGGCCCTTGGGCCAGAGCGCCTGGCCGGGCGGCAAGCCTGGCACACGCGCACCTTGTTTGCCTTGTTGGCCCCCAGTGGCCCTGCCTGCCTGATGACCCAGTCTTTTTCCGAACTCCAGCTCTCACCCAAGATCGCCCGCGCCGTGGCCGAGATGGGTTATGAAAACATGACGCCGATCCAGGCGCAGGCCATTCCGGTGGTGCTGCAGGGGCGCGATGTGATGGGGGCGGCCCAGACGGGCACCGGCAAGACGGCGGCGTTTGCGCTGCCGCTGCTGCAGCGCATGATGAAACACGAGAACGCGTCCACCTCGCCGGCGCGCCACCCCGTGCGGGCCCTGGTGCTGCTGCCCACGCGCGAACTGGCCGACCAGGTGGCCGATCAGGTCAAGCAGTACGCCAAGTACACCGACTTGCGCAGCACGGTGGTGTTCGGTGGCATGGACATGAAGCCACAGACGCTGGAACTCAAGAAGGGCGTCGAGGTGCTGGTGGCCACGCCGGGCCGTCTGCTGGACCACATCGAGGCCAAGAACTGCGTGCTCAATCAGGTCGAGTATGTGGTGCTCGACGAGGCCGACCGCATGCTGGACATCGGTTTTCTGCCGGACCTGCAGCGCATCCTGAGTTATCTGCCCAAGCAGCGCACCACGCTGCTGTTCTCGGCCACCTTTTCGCCCGAGATCAAGCGCCTGGCCAGCAGCTACCTGCAGGACCCGGTGACCATCGAGGTGGCCCGCTCCAACGCCACGGCCTCGACGGTGGAGCAGCATTTCTACCGCGTCGACGACGACGACAAGCGCCAGACACTCAAGCAGCTGGTGAAAGAGCGTGGCATCACGCAGGCCTTCGTGTTCGTCAACAGCAAGCTCGGCTGTGCGCGGCTGGCCCGTTCGCTGGAGCGCGAGGGCCTGAAGACCACCGCCCTGCACGGGGACAAAAGCCAGGACGAACGCCTGAAGGCGCTGGACGCCTTCAAGCAGGGGCAGGTTGACTTGCTGGTGTGTACCGACGTGGCCGCGCGTGGCCTGGACATCAAGGACGTGCCGGCGGTGTTCAACTTCGACATCCCGTTCAACGCCGAAGATTATGTGCACCGCATTGGCCGCACCGGCCGCGCGGGGGCCTCCGGGCTGGCCGTGTCCTTCGTCAATGCGCGCGACACGCGCCTGATGGCCGACATCGAGAAGCTGATCGGCAAAAAGTTCGAGCTGGAGGCGCTGGAGCTGGAGGCCGACAAGCGCCCGGCGGGTCGTTTCAACGACGGTCAGCGCGCGTGGCGCCAGGATGCGGCCCAGGACGACGAGGGCCAGCGCGACATCCGCGCGGCACGCTCTGCCCGTGAGGGCCGCAGCGAACGTGAGGACCGCCGACCCGCGCGTGCTCCCCGGCCGCCGGCCGACCCCTTGTTCGACAAGCCGTATGAGCCCACCGCGCCGGCCGATGTCAAGCCGGCCTGGGAAGCTCAGGCTCAGCAACGTCCTTCATCGCGTGCCGGTTCGCCCAACATCAAGACCCGCAAGAAGGTGGCCGCGCTGTTCAAGCCGGTGCCACCCGAAGAGCAATCCCAGCCTGAAACCCAGGCTGGCTGAGGCAGCGCCCGCACGCTGGCGTACTCCGCCACGGCCCGTGCCGATGGCGTTACCAAAGCCGGTCAACCCTCGTCTGGCTCTCGCCCCGTGACCGGTGACCCAACGCCCGTCATTCCCGCGAACGCGGGAATCCACGGCGGAGGGGACATGCCTGTGACCATGGCCTCCCGCTTTCGCGGGGGCGACGGGCATGGCTGGAACAACCGGTGTTCCGGGCAGAGTGGCTGCGATTCGGGTGGCAGATCAGACAGGGCGCTGGGCCTGCGGGCAGGCCACCGACAGCAGTTCCGCCTCGCCGGGCGTATCGCTCAGCCGGGCTGCCGTCAGGCAACCGCCCCAGACACAACCGGTGTCCAGCGCAAGCGCATCGTTGCGTGCTGTGGAACGCAGGGTGGACCAGTGACCGAAGGCCACCGGTGTACCCGCTGTTTTTCGCCCAGGCACATCGAACCAGGGCATGAAGCCCGGTGGTGCCGCCGCTGCGCTGTCCTTGGTGTCGAACTCCATCACACCGTCGGCCGAACAGAAACGCAGCCGCGTGAAGGCGTTGACGATGACGCGCAGGCGGTCATAGCCGTGCAGTCCATCGCTCCATCGGTCTGGCCGGTTGCCGTACATGTTGTGCAGGAACACGCCCCAGTCGGCACCGCGCAGCTCGCGCTCGACTTCGCCGGCCAGGCTCAGGGTCTGGGTCACATCCCAGCCCGGCAGCACGCCGGCATGCACCAGCAGCCAGCCTTGGACCTGCAGTGCCAGCGGCCGGGTGCGCACCCAGTCGAGCAACTGCTGGCGGTCGCGTGCCAGCAGGATCTCGTCCAGCGTGTCGCTGCGGTGGGGCTTGCGCACGCCGTGCGCGGTGGCCAGCAGATGCAGGTCGTGGTTGCCCAGCAGGCAGTGCGCGCTGCCCTCCAGCGCCATCAGCCGGCGCAGGACTTGCAAGGAGTCCGGGCCGCGGTTGACGAGGTCGCCCAGCAGGTAGAGGGTGTCGCGGCTGGGCGAAAAGCCGATGTGCGTCAGCAGGCGTCCCAAGGCGTCGTCGCAGCCCTGGACATCGCCGATCAGGTAAAGTGACATGCATAAATTATGGACATACTGCTGATTGCCTTTCTGACACTCCTCAGTGGCGTGTTCTCAATGACGGAAATCGCGGTGGTCTCCAGCCGGCGGGTTCGTATCGAGGCCATGGCCCAAGGCGGCAACAAGGGCGCCCAGGCGGTGCTGCAGCTGCAGGACAACCCGACGCAGTTCTTCTCCACCATTCAGATGGGCAACACCACCATTGCCTTGCTCAACGGCATCGTGGGTGAGAATGCGTTTGGCTCGGGCCTGAGCCACAGCTTTGAAGCCCTGGGGCTGGGCCCGACGATCTCCAGCGCTTTGGGCACGGGTGTGGTGGTGATCGGCGTGACCTACGTGACCATCGTGTTCGGCGAGCTGGTTTCCAAGCGCATCGGTCAGAGCGCGCCCGAGGCGATTGCCAGCTGGATGGCGCGTCCGGTCCGGCTTCTGTCCGCCGGTGCGCGGCCCTTTGTCTGGCTGCTCGAAGCCTCGACCAACCTGGTGTTGCGCCTGCTGCGCATTCCATCGGAGGTGCCGCGTGACGTGACCGAAGCCGAGTTGCAAGCCCATCTGGAGCAAGGACTGGACGCGGGCATCATCGAGCAGCACGAGCACCAGATGGTGCGCAATGTGTTCAACCTCGATGAGCGGCAACTGACCTCGATCATGGTGCCGCACTCCGAGATCGAGTGGCTGGATGCCGCATCGTCGGTGGACGAGGCAGTGGGGCGCGCCCGCTCGCTGGGTCACTCGTGGTACCCGGTGTGCCGCGAGAGTCTGGAGCATGTGACCGGCCTGATCCACCTGCCGCAGTTGCTGGCGCTGCAGGCCGACGGCGAGGCGGGACCGATTGGGCCGCATGCCAAGGCGGCGGTGTTCGTGCCCGAGACGCTCTCGGGCATGGAGTTGCTGGAGCAGTTTCGTGCCAAGGCCATCCGCATGGCCCTGGTGGTCGACGAGTACGGTGTGGTCCAGGGTCTGCTCACGCCACTGGACCTGCTGGAGGCCATCACCGGTGAGCTCTCGCCGGAGCAGGAGGACGAGGCCTGGGCCACGCAGCGCGAGGACGGGGTCTGGCTGGTGGACGGCGCCATGCCTGCGGCGGAATTGAAGGCGCGGCTGGGCATCGACAACCTGCCCGACGAGGACAAGGGCCGCTACAACACGGTGGCCGGACTGATGCAGACCGTGGCCGGCGAGCTGCTGGCCGAGCACGAGCACGTGGACTGCGCCGGCTGGCGCTTTGAGGTGCTGGTGCTCGATGGTCGACGCATCGATCAGGTGCTGATCACGCCGCTTGAGCCCGTGCCCGAAGATCCCCCCGGCGGCGAGTCTTCGTGAAGTCGCCAGCGCCCCCGATCAGGGACGGTGCCGGTACAGCCACTCCTTGAATGCCAGTGCAGCCGGCGACAGCCGCTTGCCACGCGGGTAGACCACGTGCCAGCGCCGGATCAGCGGGAAGCCCTGCACGTCCAGCTGCACCAGCTCGCCCAGCGCCAGCTCGGCCACCACGGTGGTGGCCGACAGCACCGCCAGGCCCAGACCACCTGCCACTGTCTGTTTGATGGCTTCGTTGCTGCCCACCTCCAGCCGGTTCTTGAGCACCACGCCCTGGGTGGCAAAGAACTTCTCGGCGGTCAGGCGGGTACCCGAACCGGGCTCCCGGAAGATGAAGGGCTGGTTCATCAGCTTGCGCGGGGCAATGTGTTGCTGACCCACCAGCGGGTGGTCGGGTGGCGCCACCAGCACCAGCGGGTTGTCGGCAAAGTCTTCGCAAATCACGTCCATCTGTTCGGGGGGCTGACCCATGATGTAGAGGTCATCCTGATTGGCCGCCAGGCGCTGCAGCAGGTTCTCGCGGTTGCCGACCACCATGGCCACGTCGATCCCCGGGTGGGCTGCGCAAAAGCCCCCCAGCAGCTTGGGCACCGTGTATTTCACCGTGGTGAGGATGGCCAGTTTCAGGCTGCCACGCTCCACGCCCTGCAGGGCCGCCAGGTCCTGTGACAGCTGCTCCAGCCTCGATTCGATGTCCCGGCAGGCTTCGGCCAGGGTGCGCCCCGCCGCGGTCAGGTAGATCTTCTTGCCCAGCTGCTCGAACAGCGGCTGCCCCACCGTTTCCGAGAGCTGCTTGACCTGTAACGACAACGTGGGCGGAGACAGGTGCAGCGCCTCGGCCGCCCGGGCAAAGCTGCCGTGGCTGGCCACGGCCTGAAAGATGCGCAGCTGGTGCAGGGTGGCGTGGCGCAGGGACATGGTGTTCCTTTTTTGTTTTGATAATCAAAACATAACAGTCGAAACATTTTACTTTTACTTATTCTATAAGCGACGAACAATTGGCACCAGTTCAGAGCAGCAATGCCCCACAACCGGGCGCTTTGAGCCCCCGGAGACGACATTCGACCACCCGAGAAGGAGCTCGCCGCATGGCCACCAAGACCTACAACGCCGGTGTCAAGGAATACCGCAGCACATACTGGGAACCCCACTACACCCCGAAGGACACCGACATCCTGGCGTGTTTCAAGATCATCCCGCAACCGGGCGTCGACCGAGAGGAGGTCGCCGCCGCCGTGGCCGCCGAATCGTCCACCGGCACCTGGACCACCGTCTGGACCGATTTGCTGACCGACCTGGACTACTACAAGGGCCGCGCCTATGCCATCGAGGATGTGCCGGGTGACGACACCTGCTTCTACGCCTTCGTGGCCTATCCGATCGACCTGTTCGAAGAGGGCTCGGTGGTCAATGTGCTGACTTCGCTGGTCGGCAACGTGTTTGGCTTCAAGGCCCTGCGCGCCCTGCGGCTGGAGGATGTTCGCTTTCCCATCGCCTACATCAAGACCTGTGGTGGCCCACCCCATGGCATCCAGGTCGAACGCGACATCATGAACAAGTACGGCCGCCCGCTGCTGGGTTGCACCATCAAGCCCAAGCTGGGGCTGTCGGGCAAGAACTATGGACGTGCGGTTTACGAGTGCCTGCGCGGTGGCCTGGACTTCACCAAGGACGACGAGAACGTCAACAGCCAGCCCTTCATGCGCTGGCGCCAGCGCTTCGACTTCGTGATGGAGGCCATCGAGAAGGCCGAGCGCGAGACCGGCGAACGCAAGGGCCACTACCTGAACGTGACCGCGCCGACGCCCGAAGAGATGTACAAGCGCGCCGAATACGCCAAGGAACTGGGCGCGCCGATCATCATGCACGATTACCTGACCGGCGGCCTGTGCGCCAACACCGGCCTGGCCAACTGGTGCCGCGACAACGGCATGCTGCTGCACATCCACCGCGCCATGCACGCCGTGCTCGACCGCAACCCGCACCACGGCATCCACTTCCGCGTGCTGACCAAGGTGTTGCGCCTCTCGGGCGGCGACCACCTCCACTCGGGCACCGTGGTGGGCAAGCTCGAAGGCGACCGCGCCTCCACCCTGGGCTGGATCGACATCATGCGCGACAGCTTCATCAAGGAAGACCGCAGCCGCGGCATCTTCTTCGATCAGGACTGGGGCTCCATGCCCGGCGTGATGCCGGTGGCCTCCGGCGGCATCCACGTCTGGCACATGCCGGCGCTGGTCAACATCTTCGGCGATGACTCGGTGCTGCAGTTCGGCGGCGGAACCCTGGGCCACCCCTGGGGCAACGCGGCGGGCGCAGCGGCCAACCGCGTGGCGCTGGAAGCCTGCGTGAAGGCACGCAACGAAGGTGTGGCTGTGGAAAAGGAAGGCAAGGCCGTGCTGACCGAGGCCGCCAGGCACTCGCCCGAACTGAGCATTGCCATGGAGACCTGGAAAGAGATCAAGTTCGAGTTCGACACGGTGGACAAGCTCGACATCGCCCACAAGTGACCTGTGGCCGAAGGCCCCAGGTCATCCCGGACGGGCAAAGCCCGATCCGGGATCCACGTGACAAACCCCATCCTTCAAGGACGTACACCATGAGCATGCAAGACTACAACTCCCGCCTCTCCGACCCGGCCAGCCGCAAGTTCGAGACCTTCTCCTACTTGCCGGCCATGACCAAGGACGAGATCCGAAAGCAGGTCGAGTACCTGGTGAAGCAGGGCTTGAATCCGGCCATTGAACACACTGAGCCGCAGTACCTGATGGACTCTTACTGGTACATGTGGAAGCTGCCCATGTTCGGCGAGACCGACGTGGACAAGGTGCTGGCCGAATGCGAAGCCTGCCGCCAGGCCAACCCGGACAACCACATCCGTTTGATTGGCTACAACAACTTCACGCAGTCGCAAGGGGCTTCCATGGTGATCTTCCGCGGGAAGACGGTTTGACCCCCCGCGCCGCCTGCGGCGTCACCCCCCAGGGGGCGATGCCTGTGGCCTGGCGGAGCCAGTTCCACGGCATCCCTGGACTCAGGCACGCGGTGCTGGCCAACGTCACATGACGAAGAGTGCAAGGTCTGTGGAGACGAACATGAGCGAGCAACTCGACGCCTACCGCGTCGCGCAACAACCCTATTACCGCCCGGTGGCCGACGAGGTCGAGCTGTTCGAGGCCGCGTACTCGGTGCGCATGCCCATGATGCTCAAGGGCCCCACCGGCTGCGGCAAGACGCGCTTTGTCGAGCACATGGCCTGGAAGCTGGGCAAGCCGCTGATCACCGTGGCCTGCAACGAGGACATGACCGCCTCCGACCTGGTCGGCCGCTTCCTGCTCGACGCCAACGGCACCCGCTGGCAGGACGGCCCGCTGGCCATGGCTGCGCGGTACGGCGCCATCTGCTACCTGGACGAAGTGGTCGAGGCGCGGCAGGACACCACGGTCGTCATCCACCCGCTGACCGACAACCGCCGCGTGCTGCCGCTGGAGAAGAAGGGCGAACTGGTCAAGGCCCACCCGGACTTCCAGATCGTCATCTCCTACAACCCGGGCTACCAGAGCCTGATGAAGGACCTCAAGCAGTCCACCAAGCAGCGCTTCGGCGCGCTGGATTTCCACTACCCCGAACACGCCATCGAAACCGAAATCGTGTCCCATGAAACCGGCGTCAGCGCCGATGTGGCGGGCAAGCTGGTCGGCATTGCCGAGCGCGCCCGCAACCTCAAGGGCCATGGACTGGACGAGGGCATCTCCACCCGCATGCTGATCTATGCGGGCAGCCTGATCGCCAGGGGAGTGGCCGCGCAGGCCGCCTGCCGCGTGGCTCTGGTGCGCCCGATCACGGACGATCCGGACATGCGCGACGCGCTCGACGCTGCGGTGGCAACGTTCTTCTGAACTCGCCATGAGCGTCCACTTCCACGACCACGCCGAGTGGATCGACCAGCTGGAGCCGGCCTCGCGTGAGCTGCTGGAGCACAGCTGGCCGGCCGCCACCAAGGTGTTGTCGGCGCGCGGGCTGGACAACTACGTCAAGGGGGCGTCGGCGTTGCGCGGTCTGGGCCGTGGCCACGAGCTGGTCAACGCCTGGATCGACAGCGCGCCACAGGTCGCCAAGGAGATTGGCGAGGACGTGGTCGCCGAGCTCGCCACCACCGCACTCATGCTGGCGTCCAAGACCTCGGGCGCGGTGATCGAACTGGTGCTGGCCACCGCGCCCACGGCTGCGCGCCGCCTGGGCGATGGTGCTCTGTTCCTGCAGTATGTGCAGTTCGTCAGCACCCTCGTCGCGCAGGCGCCGCGGGGTCTGCGTCCCATGCTGGGCCAGCTCGACACCCTGTTCGGTCAGCTCACGCTGGGCGGCCTGCGCCGCTGGGCCACCTGGGGGGCGCAGGCGCACCGCACGAACTACGAGGAACAGATCGCCTACTTCGGCCTGCAGTCCAAAGAGTCGCTGGCCGTGCTGCAGAAGGAGCGCAAGGGCACGCTGCTGGTGGACGTGCAGCGGCGCATCAACATGTACCTGCGCGCGCTCTGGGGTCGCGACTTCTATATGCGGCCCACCGCGGGCGATTTCTATGACCCCCCCGCTGGCTTCGCCGACCCCCCCGATGGGGGGGCGCCGTCCTTGGGGCGGCCCGGCGGACGGCCGATCCGCGAGGGCTACCGGCCCTTCATCGAGGATTACTTTATCCACCTGCCCGACGCTTACGATGCGGTGGAAGGTAACGCCGGGGTCGTGGACGCGACTCAGCTCTACCGCGCTGCCGCCGCCCATGCCGCCGCGCACGTGGTGTTCACGCGCCAGCCGATCTCGGCCGAGTCGCTCAGCCCCTGGCAGATGGCGCTGATTGGCCTGGTGGAAGACGCGCGTGTCGAGGGGCTGACGCTGACGAAGTTCCCTGGCATGCGGGCGCTCTGGGCGCAGCTGCACACCGCTCAGGCCACGCAGCAGGCCACGGCGGGCGACTGGCTGGGCCGCCTCGCGCGCGCTCTGCTGGACCCGGCCTATGAGGATGCCCACCCGTGGATTGCCCTGGGCCGCTCGCTGTTGGCCGAGGCTTTGCCGCGTATCCAGGCCGATCCGCACGACAACAGCGTGTCGTGGGAACTGGGCGTGCAGCTGGCGCACAGCTACCGCGAACTCACGCAAGGCCCCGGCTACCAGCCGCGCACCGACCTGCAGGCCGTGGCCTACCGCGACGACAACCGCTACTTCTGGGCCTTTGACGGTTTCGATTTCGAGCGTTCCATCGCCGCCGGCTACGAGCCGCCGCAACAGCTGCGCAAGCAGGTCAACCTGATGGAGTTCGTCAACGAACTCGAAGTGGAAGGCGCGGGCGACGATGCGCAGGAGATCTGGGTGCTGGGCACCGAGCTGTTTCCCTACGAAGACCTGGGCGTGTCCTTCAACGAAAGCGAAGGCCGCGAGCCGGTGCTGCCGCCGGTGCACTACGGTGAGTGGGACCACATGATCCAGCTCGAACGCCCGGCCTGGACCACGGTGCAGGAGCGCCGCCCCAAGGCCGGCGACGCGGCGGTCATCGACGCCATCCTGACCGAACACAGGCGTCTGATCGGCCGCATGAAATACATCCTGGACGCCATGCAGCCGCAGGGCGTGCAGCGCATCCGCCAGCTGGAAGACGGCGACGAGATCGACCTGAATGCCGCGCTCGCATCGCTCACCGATCTGCGCATGGGCCGCCACCCCGACCCGCGCATCATGATGCGCAGCGTGCGCAAGACGCGCGACATTTCGGTGCTCGTGTTGCTCGACTTGTCCAAGTCCACCAACGACAAGGTGCCCGGCCAGGACCACACCGTGCTCGACCTCACCCGTTCGGCCTGCGCGCTGCTGGCCGACGCCATCGGGAAGGTGGGGGATCCTTTCGCGATACACGGCTTCTGTTCCGATGGCCGGCACGACGTGCAGTACTGGCGCTTCAAGGACTTCGACCAGCCCTACGACGAGCTGGCCAAGGCGCGGCTGGCGGGCATGGAGGGGCAGCTTTCCACCCGCATGGGCGCGGCCATCCGCCACGCCGCGGCTGCGCTCAAGGTGCAGCGCAGCAGCAAGAAGCTGCTGCTGGTCATCACCGACGGCGAGCCGGCCGACGTGGACGTGCGCGATCCGCAATACCTGCGCCACGACACGAAGAAGGCGGTGGAAGAGGCTGGCCGAAACGGCGTGATGACCTACTGCATGAGCCTGGACCCGCGCGCCGACCAGTACGTGCGTCGCATCTTCGGTGAACGGAACTACCTGGTGGTGGACAAGGTGGAAAGGCTGCCGGAGAAGCTGCCGGTGCTGTACGCGGGCTTGACCCGGTGAGGGTCTATTGCGGCTTGTGAGTCGGGCCAAGCACGTCAACACCCCACCAGGCGGGCAGCCACCGGCCTACCTCGGCACGCGCATAGCGGTCGTCCATCAACCAGACCGTGCCGTGGTCCTGTTCGCTGCGGATCACACGGCCGGCGGCCTGCACCACCTTCTGCAGTCCGGGGAACAGGTAGGCGTAGTCATACCCCCTGCCAAAGCGCGCCTGCAAGTGCGCGCGCATCTGCTCGTTGACCGGGTTGATCTGCGGCAGGCCCAGGGTGGCGATGAAGGCGCCGATCAGGCGCCGGCCCGGCAGGTCGATGCCTTCGCCGAACGCCCCGCCCAGCACCGCGAAGCCGACGCCCGTGCCGTCTTCGGAGAAGCGCTGCAGGAAGGCCTCGCGGTCCGGTTCGGCCATGCCGCGCGACTGCGCCCACACGGGGATGTCGCCGTGTCGCTGCCGCAGCCGGTCCAGCGCCTGCTGCAAATAGTCGAAGCTGCTGAAGAAGGCCAGGTAGTTGCCGGGCTCGGCGCGGTACTGGGTGGCCATGACCTGCACCAGTGCGTCGAGCGAGCCGAGGCGGTCGGCCCAGCGGGTGGAGATGTGTGGCGCGATGCGCACCGCCAGTTGCGCGGGGTCGAAGGGCGAGGGCACGTCCAGCCGCAGCGTGTCCTCCGGCAGGCCCAGCAGGTCGGCCACGTAGTCCATGGGCGCCAGCGTGGCCGAGAACAGTGTGACACCGTGCGCCGCCGCCCAGCGCGTCTGCAGCAGCGGTCCCGGCACCACGTTGCGGATGGCCAGCACCGGGTGCTGGGATCGGCCATGCGCTTCGCGGGTGAGATCGACGAAGGAATGGTCGTCAAACGATTCGGCCACGCGCGCAAAGTGCAGTGCGTCGAACCACCAGCGCATCAGCGGGCCGTCCACCGCGTCGCCCGGGTGCTCGGCCAGGTGGTCGGCGATGTCGGCACACACCAGCTGCAGCGTGGCGATGAACTCGGCCGGCAGATCGGGCAGCACCTCATGGTCGGTCGTCTGCGTCTTTGCCAGCGCGCTCCAGCGGCGCTGCAGTTTGTCCAGCGGCTTCTTCAGCGCGGCCGGAGCGTCCTTGCGCAGCGCCTGGAAGGCGGCCGGCTCCAGCGTGGCGCTGTGCATGGCACGGGCGCGCTCGATCAGGTTGTGCGCTTCGTCCACCAGCAGGCTCACGCGCCAGTCGTTGGCCTCGGTCAGTGCGTGCCAGGCGGCGCCATGGTCGAAGAAGTGGTTCACGTCGCCCACCGCCACGTCGCACCAGCGCAGCATTTCCTGCCCCAGGTAGTAGGGGCAGACGTCGTGCGCCAGCGCCTGTTCGCGCAGCGTGGTCTTGTCCAGCCAGCGCACGCGTGCGGCCGATTCGCGCGCGGCCGGCAGCCGGTCGTAGAAGCCGCGCGCCAGCGGGCAGCTCTCGCCGTGGCAGGCCTTGTCCGGGTGTTCGCAGGCCTTGTCGCGCGCCACGCGTTCGAGCACGCGCAGCGGCTGTGCACCCCCATCGCCCGGGCCTTGCAGCGCGTCCAGCGCCAGCTGCCGGCCGGTGGTCTTGGCGGTCAGGTAGAAGACCTTGTCCAGGTCTTTCGCGGGCGCTGCCTTGAGCGCGGCGAACAGCGTGGCCAGGGTCTTGCCGATGCCGGTGGGGGCCTGTGCCATCAGCACCCGCCCGGCGCTGTGCGTGCGGTACACCGCTTCGGCCAGCTCGCGCTGGCCCTGGCGCCAGCTGTCAAACGGAAAGCGCAGGCTGCGCAGATGGGCGTCGCGCGCTGCGCGGTGCTCGCGCTCGGCCAGCGCCCAGGCGCGGTATCTCGTGCACAGGACCTCGAAGTGGCCGTGCAGCTCGGCGGCCGTGTGCCACTGCGGCAGCGGCGTCTCCTGCTGTGTGTCGATGTTGAAGTAGATGATGGCCACCGTCACACCCTCCAGCCCGAGCTGTTCGCACAGGATGTGGCCATACACCATGGCCTGTGCGCGGTGCAGGGCACGCTGGTTGGCCCCTATGCGCTGCGGGTCACCGCGGTGGGTCTTGATCTCTTCCAGTCGCCGCGCATCGGGGTCCCAGCCGTCGGCGCGACCCTGCACGCGCAGTCCCTGAAAGACGATCGACAGCGGCACCTCACGCTGGTAGCCCGGACCCCGCCTGGCGGTCACCTCGCCATGACCGGCCACGCCTTCGCTGCCACTCGGTGAGGGGGTGAAGCGCAGGTCCAGGTCACCGGCGCGTGCCGCAAAGTCGCACAGCGTGCGCACGGCCACTGCGCCCAGCGGAGCGTCGTCGGGGCGGTCTTCGACCAGGCGGGTTTCTGCGTTCATTGGCGTTGGTTGGTGCGCGCATGGTACTGGATATATCATCAGTCTATGAATCCAGCGCCTGCCGATCCCGCTCCCGTGCTGACACGCCACCACCACCGCCGCCTGCGCGAGATTTACCGCTCGGCCGGCTGGCCGTGCCAGGACATGCTGGAGGTGGAGCTGCTGGCCGCCGGGCAGATCGAGCGCGTGAGCTGGCCCGAGGGCCACGAGACCTTGCGCGTGACCGATGCGGGCATCGCCACGCTGGCGCGCGTGTTCGCCACGAACAAGGCCGCACGCAGCCCGCACGAGAGATTGGTGGAGCAGGTGGCGCTGGCCATGGGCCGCTCGGGGCGTCTGGCCTGGCGTGGGCTGATGCTGCGCGCCCGGGTGCCTCTGGCGCGGTTCGGCGTGGACGAGCCGCAGGCAAGCGACCCGCCAGCCGAGGCGCCGTCCCTGCTGGCCGCCGAACCTGCCGCGGAGTTGGTCCTCGGACCTGGTCACGCCTGGGTCATGGCCTGTCCGGACGTGTTCTCCATCCGGCGCAGCACGGTGGAGGCCTACCTCGAACCCGTGGTGCACGAGATCAAGGTCAGCCGCGCCGATCTGCTGGGCGACCTCAAGAAGCCGGCCAAGCGCGCGGCCTACCTGGACATGGCCAGTGCCTGCTGGTATGTGCTGGGGCACGATGCCCGCGGCCGGCGCATCGCCGAGCCCGAGGAGATTCCCCTCGAATGTGGGGTCATGTACGCCCGGGACGGAGAGCTGAGCGTGGCCCGCGAGGCGCCCCGGCGAGCGTTGGAGCGCCTGCCGCTTCACGTGTGGATGGCACTGGCCCAGGCCGGTCCCGCTGCTCGGGAGGAGGACCCCATGCAGGAGGCCCTCTGAACACACCAGTGTGTCCGAAGCGGATCAGCGGGTGGGGTTCAGGACGGTCGACGTGCAGGGTCCCAGGCGCTCTTGTCCAGATCCAGTTCAGGGAACTGTGCGGCGTCGAACACCGGGCGTTCCTGGCCGGCCTTCAACTGGGCGCGATAGTCGTTGAGCACCCGGATGGCCACCGGAAACAGCATCAGAATCACGACCAGGTTCACCAGGGCGAGCAGGCCCATCAGCGGGTCTGAGAAGAAGAACACCGAGGTGGCACCCGGCGCGGTGGCGCCCAGCAAGACCACACCGATCACCAGCACACGCAGCACGTGAAGGGCGGCGGGCTGTTTGATGAACTCGACCAGGGCCGTTTCACCCAGGTAGTAGTTGTACATGATGGAACTGAGCGCAAACAGGAAGACGGCGAAGGTCAGGTAGTACTGCGCCCAGCTGCCCAGGTGTTGCACCAGCGACTGCTGGGTCAGGATCACGCCGCTGACGCCTTCGGCACCAGGCACGTAGACACTGCCCAGCAGTATCACGAAAGCGGTGGCCGAGCACACCAGGATGGTGTCGATGAACACCGACAGCGATTGTGTGATGCCCTGGCTGATCGGGTGGTAGACGTCCGCCGTGGCGGCGACGTTGGGTGCCGAGCCCAGGCCCGCCTCGTTGGAGAACAGGCCCCGACGCAAGCCCTGGGCAATCGCTGCACCCACGCCACCACTGACGGCTTCCTCAAGACCGAAGGCATTGGCCAGGATCGACCCCAGCACCCGGGGCAGTTCACCGATGTTCAGCGCAATGATCAGCAGGGCCAGGGCGAGGTAGCTCAGGGCCATCACCGGCACGATCACATCGGCCGCCTTGGCGATGCGGTGGATGCCGCCGTAGACGATGAAGCCGGTGATGCCGGCCAGCAGAACGCCGGTGATCAGGCGATCGATGCCGAGGCTGTCGTTGACGGCGCCGGCAATGGTGTTGCCCTGGAAGGCGTTGAAGCCGAAGGCGAAGGAGCCGACCAGGCAGACCGCGTAGACGATGGCCAGCCAGCGGTAGGACTCGCCCAGGCCGTGGCGGATGTAGGTGGCGGGTCCACCACGGAAGGTGCCATCGGGCGATCGCCGTTTGTAGATCTGGGCCAGGGTGCACTCGATCAGGCTGGTGGCCATGCCGACCAGGGCAATCGCCCACATCCAGAACACCGCCCCCGGTCCACCCAGGGTGATGGCCACGGCCACACCCGCGATGTTGCCGCCTCCCACGCGGCCGCCGACCGAAATCATCAGGGCCTGTCGGGCACTGATCTGGTTGGGGTCCGCCGCTTCGTTCTTCGGCCACAGCACGCGGAACATCCGGCCAAAGAAGCGGAACTGGACGAATCCGCTCATCAGCGTCATGAACACCCCGAACACGACCAGGATGGGAATGAGCGACCATCCCCAGGTCAGGTCCTCCAGCAGGGTGAAAAATTGGGTCACGACTTCCATGGCGCTTCTCCTACTGCGTTGAAAAAACGGTGTATCTGCCTGCAGCCGGCAGAGGGCCACAAGCTGGGCTGCTCAGACAGGATCCGCAGCGGGCGAGCACTCGCCGCACCACGGTCGGGGGATCTGCTGTCTGATCTGCTCGGGGTCAAGGCCACTGGCCAGCAGGTGGTGCAACTTGGTCACCGCAGCCTCCAGGGTGAGGTCCAGGCCGCCGACCACGCCGGCCTGGGCCCAGGCCGTGCCGGTGGCGTAGGCGGCGCTGATGCGGCCACGCAGGCACTGGCTGACATTGACAATCACGGTGCCCTGGGCACTGACCTGTGTCAGCAGATCGAGAAACCCCGGCATTGACACGGGGCCGTTGCCCGCGCCGTAGGTCTGCAGCACCAGCCCGTGCAGTGGTGGGGCCAGGAAGCGGCGCAACCGCTCCACACCCAGGCCTGGCCACAAGCGCAGCACGGCCACCTCGGCATGGGCCGCTGGCGCGATCTCGAATGCCTCGGCGCCGGGCATGGGCAGGGCCAACCCCGGGCCGGTTTCGACCTGGATGCCGACACGCGCCAAAGGCGGAAAGTGCGGTGTGTCGAAAGCGTCGAGGTCGTCGCTGGCGACCTTGGTGGACCGGTTGCCCCGCATCAGCCGGCCGGCAAAGAACAGCATGACCTCAGGCAGCGGGTGCGTGGCCGCCAGTTGCAGCGCGCCGGTCAGCTGGTTCAGTGCGTCGCTGCGTGGCTCGCACAGTGGAATCTGGGAGCCGGTGAAGATGACCGGCTTGCGCAGGCCCCGCAGGGCGAACGAGAGCGCTGATGCGGTGTAGGCCATCGTGTCGGTGCCATGGATGACGATGAAACCATCGAAGGCGTCGTAGTGCTTGGCCACCGTCGCGGCCAGGGCCTGCCAGTCACCGGGCTGTGCTTCGGCGCTGTCGATCAGGCGCTCGGTTTCGATCAGTGTCCAGTGCGGCAGACCGTCCGTGCCCGGTTCGGGCAGGCGCCTGGCCAGGGCCTGTTGCAGCCCGCGATCGGGGACATAGCCGGCCGGCGAGCGCACCATGCCCAGTGTGCCACCGGCGTACAACAGACCGATTCGGGGTGTGCTCACAGGACTGTCCTCCTTGTGGTGCTCATGGTTGGCCACCACCTGTTGGCGGGGTCAGCGACCGGCGCGCCAGGGCCATGGCCAGCAGATCGGTCACGTCGATGGTGCGCAGCCGTTCGTTGTGGCAGGGAATCAGCGGCAGCTCGGTGCAGGCCAGCAAGGCGGTGTCGGCCTGCAGGCTGTCGAGCAGGCGCGCAAAACGTTCAACGACGTCGGGGGCATCGCCACCGCGGTGTTTCACGTCGTAGATGATCTGGTGCAAGGCCTCCAGGTCGGTGGGCACCTCGACCTGCGCGGTGCGTGGCAGGTCCCGGTAGGCCGACCACGGACCCAGGTCCATCACCGGTCGGGCGCCCAGCAGGGCCACCCGGGACAGCTTGTGTTCGACCAGGTGGTCGCGCGCAACGTCGGCCATGGACACCAGCTGTGCCGGCAAGCCCAGGTCAGCCAGCGCCTCGGCGTAGTGATTGAGGGTGTTGCAGGCGATGCCGTAGTGGTCCACATGGGCAGCCAGCGCCGTGGCCGTCCGTTTCATGGCCGCCCAGACCTCGGCATCGTGGGTGGCCAGTTCCATCGACAGACCCAGGGTAGGGACCGAGAAGATCACCACCTCCGGCGCGTCGAGGTCGCCGCGGTAGGCATCGCCCAGCAACTGCCGGTTGGCGCGCAAAACCTTGTTCCAGAGGTCGACCCCGGCCTCGGGGCCGGACCCGGTGATGATGCCGATGCGGCTGCGGGGTGAGCGGGGGGCAGGGGACATGCGGGGAGACTCGGTGATCAATGGTCGTCGGGGTCAGGCCAATTAAAGGCGCATGGCGGGGCTGGCGCAATTGCGCTGCCAGGTAACAAGTGGCGCTGTTTGTTGCTAAGATGGCGCCAAGTAGCGCCATTGGGTGCGGACGCTTGCCCGGCCAGCCTACCCGGTAGTGGCGCGCCCGACGGGAGCAGCACCATGCAGACAGGCCTTCGCGACGAGGGCACGCCAGACGACTTCTGCCGCAACCTGCGGCTGGCGTGCAGCTTTCACCCCACCATTGCGCAGGTGTGCCGGCGACTCGGGATCAACCGGGCCCAGTTCAACAAGTACCTGAGCGGTGCCGCCAGGCCATCGGCCCACACGCTGCTGCGCATTGGCAATTTCTTCGGGCTGGAGCCGTATGAAATGGAGCTGCCCCACAGCCGCTTTGCCCAGTTGCTGAGCCTGCGACCGGCCCGCGCGAGCCGGATGACCGAGCCTGACGATCCGCTGGTACGCCATCTTGAAGGCCTGCGCCGACGATCGCGGGGCAACCTCGAGAAGTACCTGGGCTACTACTTCGAGTACTACCACTCGATGGCATTCCCCGGATATGTGCTGCGCAGCCTGCTGGTGCTGCACCGGCAGGGCGACGATGTCTGTTATCGGCGCATGGAGCGGCTGAGTCACCTCGGTCAACCTGCCAGCGGCTTTCGTTGTCGCTACCTGGGCATGGCGCTGTTGCTGAACGAGCGCATCACACTGATCGACTACGAGTCGCTGACCAGCAACGAGGTCACCGAAACCATTCTGTACCCGACCTACAAGAGCCGGGTGAACAGCCTGACGGGTCTGAAGATCGGTGTTTCAGCGGCCGACCGGCGCGAGCCCGCGTGTGCCCGGGTGGTGTTGCAGTTCCTGGGTCAGCGCATCCATGTGCGCGGTGCCTTGCGGCAGTGTGGCCTGCTGCCGCCAGACCCCTCGCTGATCGATGCCGATGTGCTCAGCCACATCGACAACTGGGGCACCGACGGCCAGCACCACTTCCTGGGCTTGCCTTACTGACGTGATGGATGATGGGTCGGGTCAACGCGAGGCGGGTCCTGCTCACCTGGGCTGGTGCTCGATCGAGGCCGAGTTCATGCAGTAGCGCAGACCGGTGGGCGCAGGACCGTCTTCGAACACATGGCCCAGGTGCGCGCCGCATTGGCTGCACACCGTCTCGGTGCGGACCATGCCGTGGCTGCGGTCGACGATTTCGGTGATGGCGCCGGGCACGGCCTGCGAGAAGCTGGGCCAGCCGCAGCCGGCGTCGAACTTGGTGCCGGCGTCGAACAGGTGGTTGCCGCAGCAGATGCAGTGGTAGCTGCCGTCGGTCCAGACCTGCTCGTACTTGCCGGTGAAAGGGCGTTCGGTGTGGGCACGCCGGGTGACCTCGAAGGCCAGCGGCTCGGCACCCTTGGCGATCAGCAGTTCACGCCATTCGTTGTCGGTCTTGCTGACGGGAAACTGGGGCATGTAAGACTCCTCTGGCAGGTGATGGGATCCATTGTCGCGTGAAGGACTGTGGCATGGCAGGCAGGAGGATATTCGGGTCCGCCCGCTGGGAAGGGGCCCTCAGTTTGGTGCATGATGGAGCTTGAATTTCCGCACGATCGTTCGATTCAACGCTTCACCAGGAGACTTCCATGCTGGGCCAGATGCAGACGCAACCGCTGCTCATTTCCAACCTCATCGTCCACGCCGACCGGCACCACCATGGCACCGAGATCGTCTCGCGCCGGGTCGAGGGAGACATTCACCGCACCACCTGGGGGCAGGTGGCCCGCCGCTCGCGCCAGGTGGCCAACGCGCTGGACAGCCTGCACCTGGCTTTCGGCGACCGGGTGGCCACGCTGGCCTGGAACGGCTACCGTCACCTGGAGCTCTATTTCGGCGTCAGCGGCACCGGGCGCGTGCTGCACACGCTCAACCCCCGCCTGCACCCCGAGCAGTTGGCCTGGATCGTCAACCACGCCGACGACCGCGCCCTGTGCTTCGACATGAGCTTTCTGCCGCTGGTGCAGGCCGTGCATGCCAGGTGCCCCGGCGTCAAGCACTGGATCGCCCTGTGCGACGCCGACAAGCTGCCGGTCGACAGCGGCGTGCCCGGCCTGCTGAGCTACGAGGCCTGGATGGGCGGCCAGAGTGACACCTACACCTGGCCCG
Organism: Burkholderiales bacterium; assembly: GCA_030604135.1. Classification (GTDB taxonomy): domain Bacteria; phylum Pseudomonadota; class Gammaproteobacteria; order Burkholderiales; family Burkholderiaceae_C; genus Hydrogenophaga. The sequence goes on from JAUVWL010000003.1 coordinate 167,514, forward strand.
AGTTCGACGAAAACTGCGCTTCCAGCCTGTGTTACACGAGTGGCACCACCGGCAACCCCAAGGGCGCCGTCTACTCGCACCGCTCGACCACGCTGCACGCTTACGGAGCGGCCCTGCCCGATGCCCTGGGCTGCTCGGCCCGCGATGCCATCCTGCCGGTGGTGCCAATGTTCCACGTCAACGCCTGGGGCCTGCCGTATTCGGCCGCCGCCGTTGGTTGCAAGCTGGTGTTCCCTGGCCCGGCGCTGGACGGCAAGTCGGTCTACGAGCTGATCGAGGCCGAGCAGGTGACCATGGCCGCCGGCGTGCCCACGGTCTGGCAGATGTTGCTGGGCCACATGCAGGCCGGAGGGCTGAAGTTCAGCACCCTCAAACGCACCGTCATTGGTGGCTCGGCCTGTCCACCCGCCATGATCAACGCTTTCAACGAACAGTACGGCGTCGAGGTGCTGCACGCCTGGGGCATGACAGAGATGTCTCCGCTGGGTACCGTCTGCACCCTCAAGAACGCCCAGGTCGACCTGCCGGCTGATGAGAAGATGAAGGTGCGCCTCAAGCAGGGACGGACCGTGTTCGGCGTCGACATGAAGATCGTCGACGAGTCAGGCAACGAACTGCCCTGGGACGGCAAGACCTATGGCGACCTGCTGGTGCGCGGCCCCTGGATCATTTCCAGCTATTTCAAGGGCGAGGGGGGCGACCCGCTGCGCTACGACGCGGCCGGCCGTGGCTGGTTCCCCACCGGGGATGTGGCCACCATCGACGCCGACGGCTTCATGCAGATCACCGACCGCAGCAAAGACGTGATCAAGTCCGGCGGTGAATGGATCAGCTCCATCGACGTGGAAAACATCGCCATGGCCCACCCGGCTGTGGCCATGGCGGCCTGCATCGGCATGAAACACCCCAAGTGGGACGAACGCCCGATCGTGGTGGTGGTGAAGAAGCCCGGCACCGAGGTCTCGCGCGAGGAGCTGCTGGCGTTCTACGAGGGCAAGATTGCCAAATGGCAGGTGCCCGACGACGTGGTGTTTGTCGACGCCATTCCGCTGGGTGCCACCGGCAAGATGCAGAAGATGACGCTGCGCCAGCAACTGGCCGACTACAAGCTGCCTGGCCTGTGATGCTGCCGCGCCGCCGGATCCTGCTGGGCGGCCTGGGGGCCTGCGCACTGTCTCCGATGGTGCAGGGTGCGTCGCCGCGTCGCGAAACGGTGCGCATGGCCTTCATCGACCCCTTGTCCGGTCCGGCGGCCGACGTCGGCCGCAATGGTCTGCGCAGCTGGCAGTTCATGGCAGAGCATGTCGGTGGCCAGGCCGCGCCCGATGTGCGCTTTCTTGTGGCGGGCTTTGACAACAAGGCCTCGCCCAGGGAAAGCGTCAACATGCTCAAGGCGGCCATCGACCAGGGGTTTCGCTACATCGTGCAGGGCAATGGCTCAGGGGTGGCGGCGGCTTTGTCGGCGACCATCACACGCCACAACCAGCAGCACCCCAACCGATCGGTGCTGTTCCTGAACTACGCGGCCATGGACCCCGCCCTGACGGCCGAACGCTGCAGCTTCTGGCATTTCCGGATCGATGCCGATACGGCGATGAAGATGCGGGCCCTGGTGGGCTTCATGGCAGAACAGCCCGATCTGCGCACGGTCTACCTGATCAACCAGAACTACGCCCACGGTCAGCAGTTTGCCCGCTATTTCCGGGAAGAGGTCGAACGGCAGCAGCCCGACCTGGAGATCGTGGGCGAAGAACTGCACCCCTTGCTACAGGGGGTGGATTTTCGGCCCTATGTGCGCCGGCTGCGCGATTCGGGTGCCCAGGCGCTTGTCACGGGCAACTGGGGAGCCGACATGCGGGGTCTGGTGCGGGCCATGCAGGACGAAGAGCTCTATATCCCGGTGTTCGCCTACTACCCCGCGCTCAAGGGAACACCTCGTTTGCTGGCCCGCAGCGGCGACCGGCTGCCGGTGTATCAGGTGGCTTACAACCACAGCAACCAGACCGGGCCTGTGGGAGAACTGGCGTCGGGTTTCCGACAGCGTTTTGGCGAAGAGCTGGTGACCTACGCCGCCTATGACGGTATGGTGATGCTCACCCAGGCCATGGCCTACAGCGGCTCCACCGATCCCCGTGATGTCGCTGCCCGTCTGAGCGGCATGGTGTTCCCCGGCTTCAACGGCCCTGTCCAGCTCCGGGCCGATGACCACCAGTTGCAAAAGGGCCTGTACATCTCGCGCTGGCAACCGGTGGACGCGCGCTACCCGCTTGACCTCGAAGGCACGGGTTATACCTTCGCCCCCGTGCAGTACGTCTCCGGTGCTGACCTGGCCACGCCTGTGCGATGCCAGATGCAGCGTCCGTGAACGCAGTGCGTCGCGTGGGTGCCAGTCGCCTGTGTGATAGCCGCTAGGGCAATCCCTGAGTGCTGCGCTGCATCACGCTTGTAAGCTGCGCGTAATCGGTTTCAAACCCCGCCAACCCAGGAGACAACAATGAAGCTTGCCTATCGATTCGTAGCCGGCGCAGCCGTGCTGGTCTGTGCTTTCGCCGCCCATGCCCAGAAAGGCGAAACTGTCAAGATTGCCTGGATTGACCCCCAGACCGGTCTGATGGGGCCGGTGGGCAACAACCAGCTCAAGAGCTGGCAGTTCTTTGCCGAGAAGTTTTCCCAGAACAACCCTGCCGGCGTGAAGTTCGAGGTGGTTGGATTCGACAACAAGCTCAGCCCGGCCGAGAGTGTGACCGCCATGCAGGCCGCCATTGACCAGGGCATCCGCTACATCGCTCAGGGCAACGGCTCTTCTGTCGCAGGCGCGCTGATCGATGCGGTCAACCGCCACAACAGCCGCAATCCGGGCAAGGAAGTGGTGTTCCTGAACTATGCTGCGGTGGACCCTGACTTCACCAACAGCAAGTGCAGCTTCTGGCACTTCCGCTTCGACGCCGACACCTCGATGAAGATGGAGGCGCTGACGACCTACATGAAGGACAAGGACGACGTGAAGAAGGTCTACCTGTTCAACCAGAACTATTCGCACGGGCACCAGGTCGCCAAGTACGCGAAAGAGAACCTCAAGCGCAAGCGCCCTGACATCGAAATCGTGGGCGAAGAGCTGCACCCGCTGGCCCAGGTGCGTGACTTTGCACCCTACATCGCCAAAATCCGTGCTTCTGGCGCCGACACCGTGATCACCGGCAACTGGGGCTCCGACCTGGCCCTGCTGGTCAAGGCCGCCAACGAGGCCGGCTACAACGGCAAGTTCTACACCTACTACACCGGCGTGACCGGCACCCCCACCGCCCTCGGCACGGGTGGCGAGGGCCGCGTCTACCAGGTGGCGTACAACCACTACAACATGGGCGAGCCCATGAAGGGCTGGATGGCCGAGTTCAAGCAGCGCTTCAACGACGACATGTACACCGCCGCCATTCCCAACGTGTATGCCGCGCTGGGTGATGCCATGGCCAAGGCCAAGTCCACCGATCCGGTCAAGGTGGCAGCGGCCATGTCGGGCCTGACGTTCAAGGGTTTCAATGGCGAGGTGGAAATGCGCCGGCTTGACCACCAGCTGCAGCAGCCGCTGTACATCACCCGCTGGCAGAAAACCGACGCCAAGCATCCCTACAGCGCTGAGAACACCGGCATGACCCTGGTGCCTGTGGCCGAATACCCGGCCTACGTGGCCAGCACGCCGACCAGCTGCCAGATGCGCCGGCCCTGAGTCGGGCGGGGAAGAAGGCTTTGCGCCTTCCCCCGTCCTTACGGCGGCACAATGGCCGCCGCAATGCTTCCCGAACCGCAAGCCAGTCCACCCACCTACCGTGGGTGGCTGGTCTTGCACGTATGCCACCCAGGGGCCTGACACAGGCCCGGAGAGACACCACCCATGGAGTTCTACATCATCTCCATGCTCAACGGACTGAGCTACGGCCTGCTCCTGTTCATGTTGAGCTCGGGCCTGACCCTCATCTTCAGCATGATGGGCGTGCTCAATTTCGCCCACGCCAGTTTCTACATGGTCGGGGCCTACCTGGGCTACACGCTGACCCAGGTGGTGGGCTTCTGGCCGGCGTTGCTCATTGCGCCGATCGTCGTCGGTCTCATGGGGGCCCTTTTCGAACGCCTGAGCTTGCGCAAGGTCCACAAATACGGCCATGTGCCCGAGCTGCTGGTGACCTTCGGCCTGTCCTACATCATCCTGGAGCTGGTGCAACTCGTCTGGGGACGTACTGCGGTTGAGTTTCGCCCGACCGAAATCCTGCGAGGCCCTGCGTTCACCCTCATCCACCATGCCGACGACAGCATGGGCTTCACCTGGGGTGCGGCCTCACCGGAGCTGTGCAGCGCTGCCGCCCAGGCCTTCTGCTCGCCGTTCCCGGCCACCCGTGCCTTCATGATGCTGGTGGCCGTCATCATGCTGCTGAGCGTCTGGCTGCTGCTGACGCGCACCCGCATCGGCCTGGTCATCCAGGCCGCCCTGACCCACCCCGAGACGGTCGAGACGCTGGGTCACAACGTGCCGCGCGTGTTCATGCTGGTGTTCGGCGCCGGTACCGGCCTGGCCGGCCTGGCCGGGGTCATCGGCGGCAGCACCTTCATCACCGAGCCGGCCATGGCGCTCACGCTGGGGTCGCTCATCTTCGTGGTGGTTGTGGTGGGGGGGTTGGGCTCGCTCTCAGGGGCCTTCCTGGCGTCCATCATCATCGGTGTCGTTCAGACCTTTGCGGTCGCGCTCGACCATTCGCTCATCAGCCTGGTGCAGGGCCTGGGTCTGCAGCTGTCCGAGGGTTGGCAACAGAACAGCGTGCTGCGCCTGACCATTTCGCAGGTGGCGCCCATCCTGCCTTACCTGTTCCTCGTCCTGGTCCTGATCTTCCGGCCCAAGGGCCTGCTCGGAACGCGGGAGACTTGACATGGCAGCAACACATTACCGATTCAAACCCTACAACGTCGGCCGCTGGGTCACCTGGACGCTGTTTGCCCTGCTGCTGCTGATGGCGCCAAAGGTGTTCACCAGCAACCTGTCGATCTCGATGCTGGCACAGATGGGCATTGCCATCATTGCCTGTCTGTCCTACAACATCCTGTTAGGACAGGGTGGCATGCTCAGCTTCGGCCATGCCGTCTACACGGGCCTGGGATCCTACATGGCCATCCATGCGCTGCTGCGGGTGTCCGAAGGCATGATGAACATGCCGGTCAGCCTCATCCCCATTGTGGGCGGTCTGGCCGGTCTGGGTTTTGCTGTCCTGTTTGGCTACGTCACGACCAAGAAGGCCGGCACGACCTTCGCCATGATCACGCTGGGCATCGGCGAGCTGGTGTTCGCCATGTCGCTGATGTTCTCCGAGTTCTTCGGTGGCGAGGCCGGCATCACCGCCGACAGGGTGGTTGGCGACCCGGTCATGGGCATCAGCTACGGACCGAACGTCCAGGTCTATTACCTGATCGCGATCTACACCTTCGTCTGTGTGGCGCTCATGTTCGCCTTCACACGAACGCCTCTCGGACGCATACTCAACGCGGTGCGTGACAACCCGGAGCGTGTCGAGTTCATTGGCTACAACACGCAGATGGTGCGCTACCTGGCGTTCATCATCGCGGGCTTCTTTGCCGGCATCTCGGGTGGCCTGGCGGCGATCCAGTTCGAGATCGTGACGGCCGAGGTGGTGGGCCCGATCCGCTCCGGCGGCTACCTGCTGTTCACCTTCCTGGGCGGTGCCACCTTCTTCTTCGGCCCCATCATCGGGGGTGTGCTGATGGTGCTGGCCTTTGTGCTGTTCTCCGAGATCACCAAGGCCTGGCTGCTCTACCTGGGCCTGATCTTCCTGTTCATGGTGATGTACGCGCCTGGCGGCATCGCCAGCCTGATCATGATGAACCTGCGGGTGGCCGCGTTCGGACGGCTGCGCGAGCTGTGGGTGAGCTACCTGGCCATGGCCGGCAGTGCCCTGGTCATGCTGGCCGGCGCGGGCGCGCTGATCGAGATGGTCTACCACCTGCAGCTGAGCACTGCCATGGGCGATACCGTGCGTTTCCTGGGTGTGCCACTGGACACCACCCGGTCCGACAGCTGGTTCGGCGGCGCCTTTGTCATGTTGACCGGGCTGGGCATCTTCGAAGTGGTGCGGCGCCGCTTCATGGCGCACTGGTCCGAAATCCAGACCGACATCGAAAAAGAGATCAAGCGCCGGGAGACCGAATGAGCCACGTGCACCCTGAACCGACGCCGCAGGCGCGGCACTATGACGAGTCCATCAGCCATGTGGCACCGGGTGGCTATGCCCTGGAGCTGCGCAATCTGCGCAAGAGCTTCGGCAAGACCGAGATCATCCGCGGCGTCGACCTGGCGGTTCGCCGGGGCGAGCGTGTGGCCATCATCGGCCCCAATGGCGCTGGCAAGTCCACCCTGTTCAACCTGATCTCGGGCCGCTTTGCCCCCACCAGCGGCGAGGTGCTGCTGGAGGGCCAGCGCATCGATGGCAAGAAGCCCTACCAGATCAACCGCCTGGGTCTCTCGCGCAGTTTCCAGATCACCAACATCTTCCCCAAGCTCAGCGTGTTCGAGAACCTGCGCTGTGGCGTGCTGTGGAGCCTGGGCTACCGTTACACGCTGTTCCGCTTCCTGGCCGACCTGGACGATGCCAACGAGCGCGCCGAGCAGCTCATGCGCATGATCCGGCTGGACAAGAAACGCGACACCCTGGCCATGAACCTGACCTACGCCGAGCAGCGCGCGCTGGAGGTCGGCATCACCATCGGAGGCGGGGCGGGTGTGGTGTTGCTCGACGAACCCACGGCCGGCATGAGCAAGAGCGAGACGGGTCGTTTCATCGACCTGATCCGCGAAGTGACCGTCGGCAAGACGCTGCTGACGGTGGAGCACGACATGGGGGTGGTGTTCGGCCTGGCCGACAAGATCGCGGTGGTGGTCTATGGTGAGGTGATTGCCTTCGACACGCCCGAGGCGGTGCGTGCCAACGAAAAGGTGCAGGAGGCCTACCTGGGCTCCGTGCTGGCCGACCAGCAAGCCGACGGCCACTGAAGAAAGGGACCCCATGCTCGATATCCACAACCTGCAGGCCTATTACGGCAAGAGTCACGTGCTCCACGGCGTGTCCTTCCAGGTCGGCAAAGGCGAAATCGTGGCTCTCCTCGGTCGCAACGGGTCGGGTCGCTCGACCACGGCCAAGGCCATCATGGGCCTGGTTGATGCCACTGGCGAGGTCCAGTGGCAGGGCAAGGCCATCCTGGGCAAGAAGCCCTTCGAAATTGCCCACCTGGGCCTGGGCTACGTGCCCGAGAACCGCGACATCTTTCCGAAACTCACGGTGCACCAGAACCTGCTGCTGGGCCAGAAGGGCAGCGGCAAGGGCAGCCGATGGAGCTTCGACGACATGTACGGCATGTTTCCCAGGCTCAAGGAGCGCCAGCACACCGAAGCCGGCGTGCTCTCGGGTGGTGAGCAACAGATGCTCACCTTGTGCCGCACCCTGATGGGCGACCCGGACCTGATCATCATCGATGAGCCAACTGAGGGCCTGGCCCCCAAGATCGTGGAGCTCGTGGCCGAATACCTGCAGCAACTCAAGGCCCGTGGGGTCTCGGTGTTGCTGATTGAACAGAAACTGACCATTGCGCTGAGCATTTCAGACCGTGTGCTGGTCATGGGGCATGGCAGCATCGTTTTCGAAGGCACCCCCGAGAGCCTGCGCGCCGATCCTTACACCCGCAAAGAATGGCTGGAGGTGTGAACGCCCCCACGCGCCGCGCAACTGCCGTCACTCCCGCGTACGTTTTCCGCACATGAGCAACTTCCGTCACCCCCGTGTACGTCATAGGCACATGAGCAGCTCCCGTCACTCCCGCGCAGGCGGGAGTCCATGCTGTCCGAGTGCAGGGCCCAGGCTGGCATGGATTCCCGCGTTTGCGGGAATGACGAGTGCTACGGGAATGACGGCTGTCGAGGGCATCACGGCTGCAGAGAGAGTGGTGGATGGGGCGGCATGACGCGCCGCGCCCGGATGGCACATTGACTCACAAGCGACAAGTGGCCCTTGCCGCAGCGCACAAAATTCCTAAAATCGCACGACCGTTCGTTTTTTCAGTCGATGGCCCGCCATCGATCCACACCGAGGAGATTTCATGACCGCTGAGTACCAGGTTCACGGCGACGTGGCCGTCATCACGCTGAACAACCCGCCGGTCAACGGCCTGGGTCTGTCCACCCGCCAGGCCATCGTCGATGGCCTGGAGAAGGCCGAGAACGACCCGGCTGTCAAGGCGATCGTGCTCACGGGCGCCGGCAAGGCATTCTCGGGCGGCGCCGACATCCGAGAGTTCGGCACACCCAAGGCGATCCAGGAGCCCAACCTGCTGTCGGTCATTGTGCGGGTGGAGAACACCACCAAGCCGGTCGTGGCGGCCATCCACAGCGTCTGCATGGGCGGCGGGCTGGAGCTGGCGCTGGGTGCGCACTACCGCATTGCGGCGCCGGGTTGCAACGTGGCACTGCCCGAGGTCAAGCTGGGCCTGATCCCCGGTGCCGGCGGCACGCAGCGTCTGCCGCGCGTGCTGGGCGTCGAGCCCGCCCTGAACATGATCGTCAGCGGTGAGCCGGTCAAGAGCGAGATGCTGGCCCAGTTGCCCGGTCAGAAGCTGTTCGACAAGCTGGCCGCCTCTCCCGAATCCCTGGCTGAAGAAGCCCTGGCCTTCGCCCGCGAGATGGCGGGCAGGCACGCCGACGGTTCGGCCTTCCCGCTGGTGCGCAACCTGCCCTGCAAGCACAAGGACGGCGACGCCTACTTCCAGTTCGCACGCAACATGGTCAAGGGCATGAGCAAGAACTTCCCGGCCCCCGCCAAGTGCGTGGACGCCGTGGAAGCCGCGACCAAGAAGAAGTTTGCCGACGGCATGGCCTTCGAGCGCGAGATCTTCATCAACCTGATGTGGACGTCCGAGTGCCGTTCGCTGCGCCACCTGTTCACTGCAGAGCGCGCCGCCAGCAAGATCCCCGACGTGCCGGAAGACACGCCGCAGCGCAAGATCGAGAAGGTCGCCGTCATTGGAGCCGGCACCATGGGCGGCGGCATTTCCATGAACTTCCTGAACGCCGGCATTCCGGTCACCATCATCGAGATGAAGCAGGAAGCGCTGGATCGCGGCATCGGCGTCATCCGCAAGAACTACGAGGCCCAGGTCAAGAAGGGCAAGCTCAAGCAGGACAAGTACGACCAGCGCATGTCCCTGCTGAGCACCACCCTGAGCTACGACGACATCAAGGACGCTGACCTGGTGATCGAGGCCGTGTTCGAGGACATGGGTGTCAAGGAAACCGTGTTCAGGAAGCTGGACGAGGTGATGAAGCCCGGGGCTATCCTGGCGTCCAACACCTCGACGCTGGACGTCAACAAGATTGCCAGCTTCACCCAGCGTCCGCAGGACGTGGTGGGCCTGCACTTCTTCAGCCCGGCCAACGTCATGAAGCTGCTGGAGGTGGTGCGTGGTGACGCCACCGCCAAGGACGTCATGGCCACGGTCATGACCCTTGCGAAGAAGATCAAGAAGGTGGCGGTGGTCTCGGGCGTCTGCGACGGTTTCATCGGCAACCGCATGATCGAGCAGTACGGCCGCCAGGGCGGCTTCCTGCTGGACGAGGGCTGCACCCCGGAGCAGGTTGACAAGGCGATCGAGAAGTTCGGTTTTGCCATGGGTCCGTTCCGCATGGGCGACCTGGCCGGCAACGACATCGGCTGGGCCATCCGCAAGCGCCGCTATGTCGAGAAGCCGGACATGAAGTACAGCAAGACAGCCGACCTGCTGTGCGAGAAGGGCCGCTTCGGCCAGAAGGTGGGCAAGGGCTGGTACGACTACGTGCCCGGCAAACGCGACGCCATCCCGAACGCCGAGGTGGTGGCCATGATCGAAGAACACCGCAAGGCCCTGGGCATCACGCCGCGCAAGATCTCCGACGAAGAGATCGTGCAGCGCCTGGTGTTCAGCCTGGTCAACGAAGCCGCGCACATCCTGGAAGAGGGCATCGCCAACAAGGCCAGCGACATCGACGTGGTCTATATCTTCGGCTACGGCTTCCCGGTGCACCGCGGCGGCCCGCTGAACTACGCCAACGAGGTCGGCCTGTTCAACGTGGTCCAGGCCATGAAGCGCTTTGCGAAGAACCCGCTGGACGATGCGAAGTTCTGGGAGCCGGCGCCGCTGCTGGCCCGCCTCGCCGCCGAAGGCAAGACCTTCTGAGGAAATGAACGCCCCCCTGCGCCGCTTCGCGTCTTCCCCCCTTGAGGGGGGACGCTCCCTGTGGCCCGGCAAAGCCGGTTCCACGGGAGCCCTGCACTGTGCAGCCTCGCTCAACCAAGATTTCATCAGGAATCCATCATGACCAACGCCGTCATCGTTTCCACCGCCCGCACGCCCCTGACCAAGAGCTGGAAAGGCGCCTTCAACATGACCCATGGCGCCACGCTCGGCGGCCACGCGGTGCAGCACGCCGTCCAGCGCGCCGGCATTGACGCTGCCGAAGTCGAGGACGTGATCATGGGCTGCGCCAACCCCGAAGGCGCCACCGGAGCCAATATCGCGCGCCAGATCGCGCTCAAGGCCGGCCTGCCCATCACCGTCTCGGGCATGACCGTCAACCGCTTCTGCTCCTCGGGCCTGCAGACCATCGCCCTGGCCGCCCAGCGCATCATCGCCGGCGAAGGCTCGGTCTATGTGGCCGGCGGTGTGGAAAGCATCTCCTGTGTGCAGCAGGAGATGAACCAGCACATGCTCAAGGACCTGGCGCTGGAGAAGCAGAAGCCGGAGATCTACTGGAACATGCTGCAGACCGCCGAGCAGGTGGCCAAGCGCTACAACATCGGCCGCGAGGCCATGGACGAGTACGGCGCTGCCAGCCAGCAGAAGGCCGCGGCCGCGCTGGAAGCCGGCCTGTTCAAGGCCGAGATCGCGCCCATCACCGTGACCGCCGGTGTGGCCGACAAGGTGATGGGGCTGATGACCAAGCAGGTCACGGTTGAGAACGACGAAGGCATCCGCCCCGGCACCACCTTTGATGCCATCCACGGCCTGCGCTCGGCGCTGCCGGGTGGCCTGGTCTCGGCCGGCAACGCCAGCCAGTTCAGCGACGGCGCCGGTGCCTGCGTGCTGATGGACGAAACCCTGGCACAGAAGAAGGGCCTGCAGCCGCTGGGTCGCTTCCTGGGTTTTGCCGTCGCCGGCTGCGAGCCCGACGAAATGGGCATCGGCCCGGTGTTCGCCATCCCCAAGGTGCTCTCGCGCCTGGGCCTGAAAATGGACGACATCGACCTGTGGGAGCTCAACGAGGCCTTCGCGGTCCAGGTGCTCTACTGCCGCGACAAGCTGGGCATCCCGGCCGACCGCCTGAACGTCAACGGCGGCGCCATCGCCGTGGGCCACCCTTATGGCGTCTCGGGCCAGCGCCTGACCGGCCATGCGCTGATCGAAGGCAAGCGCCGCGGTGCCAAGCGTGTGGTGGTCACCATGTGCATTGGAGGTGGTATGGGCGCTGCCGGGGTATTTGAAGTGTTGTAACGCCGCGCCGTAACTGCTCCCCCCGCGCCGCCTTCGGCGTCACCCCCCAAGGGGCGCCGTCTGCGGCCCGGCAGAGCCGGTTCCGCGCCGGCCGCGGATGGGCGCCTCCTCTGACGGCGCGCCAATTCTTCTGGAGACGCTTCATGTCCTTGCGCCCCACCGTCGATTTCCTGCTCTACGACTGGCTGTCGGTCGACCGTCTGAACCAGCGAGAGCGCTTTGCCGACCACAGCCGCGAGACCTTCGACGCCGTACTCGATACCTGCGAGCGTATCGCCCGCGAGAAGTACGCGCCTTTCAACCGGCTGGTGGACACGCAGGAGCCGCACTTCGACGGCGAGAAGGTCATTCTTCCGCAGGCCACCCACGACGCACAAAAGGCCTACGCCGAAAGCGGCATGCTCAGTGCCGCACAGGACTACGAGATCGGCGGCATGCAGCTGCCTTACTCGGTCGAGGCGGCGGCCAACGCCTTCTTTGCCATGGCCTCGGTCAGCATCGGCAGCGGCATGCTGACCACCGGCAACGCCAACCTGCTCATGGCGCACGGCAGCGAGGCACAGAAGCGCGTATTCGCGCTCAACGAGTTCAACGGTCGCTGGTCGGGCACCATGTGCCTGAGTGAACCGCAGGCCGGCTCCTCGCTCAGCGATGTGGCGACGCGCGCTGTGCCCGACGGTGCCGATTTCGAGAGCGACCCACTCGGTCCACGCTACCGCCTCAAGGGCAACAAGATGTGGATCTCGGCCGGCGAACACGAGCTGACCGAGAACATCATCCACCTGGTGCTGGCCAAGATCCCCGACGAAAACGGCAGGCTGGTGCCGGGCGTCAAGGGCATCTCGCTGTTCATCGTGCCCAAGAAACTGGTGGACACCGATGGCAACCTGACCGGCGAACGCAACGACGTGGCGCTGGCCGGGCTGAACCACAAGTGCGGCTGGCGCGGCACCACCAACACGCTGCTGAACTTCGGCGAGGGCAAGTATCCTGTCAAGGGCGAGGCGGGCGCCGTGGGTTACCTGGTCGGCCGGCCCGGCGAAGGCCTCAGGTGCATGTTTCACATGATGAACGAGGCCCGCATCGGTGTGGGCCTGGCCGCCACCATGCTGGGCATGGCCGGTTACCACGCCAGCCTGGACTATGCGAAGAACCGTCCGCAAGGCCGCCCCATGGGCCCGGCCGGCAAGGACGCATCGGCACCCCAGATCCGCATCATTGAACACGCCGACGTCAAGCGCATGCTGCTGGCGCAGAAGAGCTATGCCGAAGGTGCACTGGCGCTGGAGCTGTACTGCGCCCGCCTGGTCGACGAGCAGCACACTGGCGCGCCCGAGGCGGCCGATGACGCGCGCCTGCTGCTGGAGGTGCTGACCCCCATTGCCAAGAGCTGGCCCAGCGAGTGGTGCCTGGAGGCGAACTCGCTGGCCATCCAGGTCCACGGCGGCTACGGCTACACGCGCGATTTCCCGGTCGAGCAGTACTGGCGCGACAACCGCCTCAACATGATCCACGAGGGCACGCATGGCATCCAGGGCATGGATTTGCTGGGCCGCAAGGTGCTGATGGAAAACGGCAAGGGTCTGCAATTGCTGGCGGGCCGCATCAACGAGACCATCGAGCGCGCCATCCAGCTGCCCGACCTCGCCGCCCACGCCAACGCGCTGGGCAAGGCCCTGCAGGATGTCGGCTCGGCCACCAAGGCGGCCTGGGCCACCGGCAACCCCACCGACGCCCTGGCCAATGCCGTGCCCTATCTGCAGGCCTTCGGCCACACGGTGCTGGCCTGGATATGGCTGGACGTGGCGCTGGCCGCACAGGCACAGCCCGACAGCCACGCCCGCACCGGCCGCCTGGCCGCCGCGCGCTTCTTCTTCCACTACGAGCTGCCCAAGATCGGCGCCTGGCTGCAGGTGGTGCGCGAGCGCGACCTCACCTGTGCCAGCCTGCCCGAAGACGCTTTCTGAACACCATTCACCAGGAGACATCCATGACACGCACCATCACGCAACTGTTCGACCTCAAGGGCAAGACCGCCCTGGTCACTGGCGGCTCGCGCGGCCTGGGCCTGCAGATGGCCCACGCCCTGGGCGAGGCCGGCGCCCGCGTGCTCATCAGCTCGCGCAAGGCCGAAGACCTGGAGAAGGCCACCGCCGAACTGCAGGCCGCTGGCATCGACGCCCGCTGGATCGCGGCCGACTGCCAGCACGAGGACCAGATCCGCAAGCTGGCCACCGAATCGATGGAGCGCCTGGGTGACATCGACATCCTGGTCAACAACGCGGGTGCCGCCTGGGGCGCCCCCGCCGAAGACCACCCGCTGGAGGCCTGGGACAAGGTCATGAACCTGAACGTGCGCAGCTACTTTTTCCTGAGCCAGCTGGTGGCCAAGGCCAGCATGATTCCGCGCCGTCAGGGAAGCATCATCAACACCGCTTCCATCGCCGGCCTGGGCGGCAACCCGCCGGGCATGAAGACCATTGCCTACAACACCTCCAAGGGCGCGGTCATCAACTTCACCCGCGCGCTGGCGGCCGAGTGGGGTGCCCACGGCATCCGCGTCAACGCCATCTGCCCGGGTTTCTTTCCCAGCAAGATGACGCAGGGCACGCTCAAGACCATGGGTGAAGAGAAGCTGGCCGCGCACGCACCGCTGGGCCGCCTGGGCGACGACGAAGACCTCAAGGGCCTGACCCTGCTGTACGCTTCCGATGCGGGCAAACACATCACCGGCCAGTGGCTGGCGGTGGACGGTGGTGTCAGCATCGTCACGGGTGGTTGAGTGAAATTCGAAGTCTTCATCCCTTTTGTTGAACACCTTGGTTTCGAGCTGCAGCGGTTCGAAGGCGGACAGGCGCAGATCGCCTTCAATCCGCGGCCCGAGCACGAGAACTCGTTCAACGTGGTGCACGGCGGCGCCAGCATGACGCTGCTCGACGTGGTCATGGCCCATGCTGCGCGCTCGGTGGAGCCGGCCATGGGGTGTGTGACCATCGAGATGAAGACCAGCTTCATGCGCGCGGCCAAGGGGCCGCTGGTGGCCCACGGCACGCTGCTTCACCGCACTGCCACCATGGCCTTCACCGAAGGGCGCATCATGGATGCCGAAGGCAAGCTGTGCGCCCACGCCACCGGCACCTTCAAGTTTGTGCCGCGCCTGCCGGTGGGCAAGGGCACCAACGCCCTGAACACCTTGAAGACCGACTGATGAACACCCCGGACCTTCCTGTCGCCTTCGTCACCGGCGCCGCCCGCGGCATCGGCCTGGCCATCGCGCGCTGGTTCTTCCAGAACGGCCACCGCGTGGCAGTGATCGACAACGATGCCCCCACGCTGACCGCCACCGAGGCGACCCTGCGTGCCGAGCTGGGCCCGCAGGCCGATCGGCTGCTGGTCATCCATGGCGACGTGTCGGTGCCGCAGCAGGTGACCGACGCCGTGCAGCGCGTGCAGCAGGCCTTCGGCCGGCTCGACGCGCTGGTCAACAACGCCGGGGTGGCCACCTTCAAACCCATTGGCGAAACCAGTTTCGACGAGTGGCGCTGGGTCATGGCCACCAACCTCGACGGCCCCTTCCTGATGGTGCAGGCCTGTGCGCCGCTCATGCTGGCTTCAGGTGGTGGCGCGGTGGTCAACATCGCTTCCATCTCGGGTCTGCGCGCCAGTACGCTGCGCGTGGCCTATGGCACGTCCAAGGCCGCGCTGATCCACCTGACCAAACAGCAGGCGGTGGAGTACGGCAACGCCGGCATCCGCGTCAATGCGGTGGCGCCCGGACCGGTCGAGACCGAGATGGCGAAGAAGGTGCACACCCCCGCCATCCGTGCCGACTACCACGACACCATTCCGCTGGCCCGCTACGGCAGCATGGAAGAGATCGCCAGTGCGACCGGCTTCCTGTGCAGTCCGCAGGCCAGCTACATCAACGGCCAGGTGCTGGCGGTCGACGGCGGCTTCGATGCCGCCGGCGTCGGCCTGCCCACCCTGCGCCGGGCACCCGACTGACCCGACCCGATTCAAGGAGACACCCCATGCCCGCCAACCGCCAGATCCTGCTCGACAACCGCCCCCAGGGCGAAGCCACCGTCGACAACTTCAAGCTCGTCACCACCGACACCCCAGCCCTGGCCGACGGACAGGTGCTGGTCAAGCACCACTACCTCAGCCTCGACCCCTACATGCGCGGCCGCATGAACGACAGCAAGAGCTACGCCGCCTCGCAGCCGCTGGGCGAGGTCATGATCGGCGGCACCGTGGGCGAGGTGGTCGAGTCGAAACACCCCAGGTACCAGCCCGGTGACCAGGTGGTCGGCATGGGCGGCTGGCAGGAGTACAGCGTGGTCGATGCCAACCAGCCCGGCGCGCTGCGCAAGGTCGACACCACCCATGTGCCGCTGTCCTATTACCTGGGTGCGGTCGGCATGCCGGGCGTGACCGCCTGGTACGGCCTGGTGCGCATCATCGAGCCCAAAGAGGGCCAGACCATGGTCATCAGCGCCGCCACCGGTGCGGTGGGCAGCGCCTTTGCGGCCCTGGCCAAGGCGCGCGGCTGCCGCGTGGTCGGCATTGCCGGCGGCCCCGAGAAGTGCGACTATGCGGTCAAGGAGCTGGGCTACGACGCCTGCATCGACTACCGCCTGCACAAGGACATGTACTCGCTGGCCAAGGCGCTCAAGGAAGCCTGCCCCAACGGTATCGACGGCTACTTCGAGAACGTCGGCGGCATGATCCTGGACGCCGTGCTGCTGCGCATGAACGCCTTCGGCCGCATTGCGGTCTGCGGCATGATCGCCGGCTACGACGGCCAGCCGCTGCCGCTGGCCAACCCGGCGCTCATCCTGATCAACCGCCTGAAGGTGCAGGGCTTCATCGTGAGCGAGCACATGGAAGACTGGCCGCAGGCGCTCACAGAACTGGGCACCCTGGTGGCCCAGGGCAAGCTGCGCCCGCGCGAAACCGTGTCGCAAGGCATCGCATCGGCACCCGAGGCCTTCCTGGGTTTGCTCAAAGGCAAGAACTTCGGCAAGCAGCTGGTCAAGCTGATCTGACATCACCGCGCGGAGGCTGGCATGAACATGACCCACGAAGTCTTCAACCAGCCCGAGCCGCTGGTGGACGTCAACCTGTTCGAGGGCAACCGGGCCATGCGGGACGCCCTGCGGTTCAACGCGCCCTCGCTGGACACCGCTCCCTTGCACGCGCTGGGCGCCCTGGCGGGCAGTGCCGACATGCAGACCCATGCGCGGCTGGCCAATGTGTTCACGCCACAGCTCAAGAGCCACAGCCGCTTCGGTCACCGCATCGACCAGGTCGAGTTCCACCCGAGCTACCACGCGCTGATGAGACAGGCCACGGCTGCCGGTCTGCACGGCACGCCGTTCTCCGACGCGGAGCAGGCCAGCGGCCATGCCCACATGAGTCGGGCAGCCGGCTTCATGCTGTTCACCGAGCTGGAGCCCTCCATCCTGTGCCCGATTTCGATGACCTACGCGGTCACGCCCGCGCTGCAGGGCAACCCGGCCATCTACGCCGACTGGGCGCCGCAGCTGACCAGCCGCGCCTACGACCCGGCGCTCAAGCTCTGGAAGGACAAGCCCGGCGTGACCATGGGCATGGGCATGACCGAGAAGCAGGGTGGCTCCGACGTGCGCGCCAACACCACGCAGGCCGTGCCTGACGGCTCGGACGACTGGGGCCAGCGCTTCAAGGTCACCGGTCACAAATGGTTTTTCTCGGCGCCGATGTGCGACGCCTTCCTGATCCTGGCGCAGACACCGAGTGGCCTGTCCTGCCTGTTCCTGCCGCGCGTGCTGCCCGACGGCACCCTCAACGGCCTGTTCATTCAGCGCCTGAAGGACAAGCTGGGCAACAAGGCCAACGCCAGCTCCGAAGTCGAGTTTGTCGGCGCCACCGCCTGGCTGGTGGGCGAAGAGGGTCGGGGGGTGCCGCAGATTCTGGCCATGGGCACCATGACCCGGCTCGACTGCGCCCTGGGCACCAGCGCCCTCATGCGCCAGGCCCTGTCGATCGCGCTCAACCACACCTCTCAGCGCATGGCCTTCGGCAAGCGGCTGATCGACCAGCCGCTGATGCAGAACGTGCTGGCCGACCTGGCGCTGGAGTCCGAGGCGGCCACCGCGCTGGCCCTGCGCTTGGCGCGCAGCTTCGACCGCGCCGCAACCGACGAACACGAGCGTGTCATGCAGCGTCTGCTTACGCCCGTGGCCAAGTTCTGGATCTGCAAGCGCGGCAGTTACTTTGCCCAGGAAGCCATGGAATGCCTGGGGGGCAACGGCTATGTGGAAGAGGGCGGCGAAGGCATCATGGCGCGCATCTACCGCGAGATGCCGGTCAACAGCATCTGGGAAGGCGCGGGCAACATCATGGCGCTTGACCTGCTCAGGGCATTGCGCAAGGCCGACGCCGCCGCGGCACTGGCGCATGAGCTGGCGCCCGCCATAGGCATGCACCCGGCGCTGGACCACCTGGCCGAGCGGCTGCCGATGCGCGTGGAAGAAATGGCCACCGAAATGGAGGCCCGCCGCCTGGCGCAGGACGTGGCCCTGGCCGTGCAGGCCGCGCTGCTGGCGCAGACCGCGCCGACCGCCGTGTTTGCTGCCTTCTGCGACTCGCGCCTGGCCGGGCACTGGGGCGACAGCTTCGGCTCCCTGGGCGCGGGCGTCGACTTTGCGGCCATCGTGGCGCGCGCCCAACCCCGTTGAATCCCTTTACGGAGACCCGCAACATGGCCGATCTGATCCTGCACCACTACCTCATGTCGCCGTTTGCCGAGAAGGCGCGGCTCATGCTGGGCTACAAGGGGCTGTCGTGGAAGAGTGTGTTCATTCCCAGCGTCATGCCCAAGCCCGACGTGGTGGCGCTGACCGGTGGTTACCGCCGCACGCCGCTGCTGCAGATCGGCGCCGACATCTACTGCGACACGGCGCTGATCGCCACCGTGCTGGAGCACCTGAGACCCGAGCCCGTGCTGTTTCCGGATCACCTCAAGGGCCTGGCCCGCATCGTCGCCCAGTGGGCCGACACCGAGCTGTTCTGGGCCGCCATGGGCCACACCCTCAGCCCCAAAGGGGCGGCCGCCCTGTTTGCCAACCAGCCGCCCGAAGCGGCCCAGGCCTTTGCGGCCGACCGCAGCGCCATGAACACGGGCATGACGCGGCTGCGCCCGGGTGACGCCACCAGCGCCTACCGCAGCCACCTGCGGCGGCTGGCCCACATGCTGCATGAGCAGGATTTCCTGCTGGGTGACGCACCCTGCGTGGCCGACTTCGCGGCTTACCACCCGCTGTGGTTCACCCGCACCGTTGTCCCGGGGATGGCCGACATTCTGGATGCCACGCCCGGCGTGCTGGCCTGGATGGACCGCATGGCGGCTCTTGGCCACGGCACAGCTTCCAAATGCTTGTCCACCGACGCCATTGCAGCGGCTGCTGCGGCCGAGCCGGCGCCGCTGGCCGACGAGACCTTCCAGGACGACCACGGCATCGCCCTGGGCAGCCGTGTCACTGTGGCAGCGCAGAGCTTCGGAACCGAGACCACCGAGGGCACGCTGGTGGCCGCCACGCGCACCCACTACACCCTCTCGCGCACCGATGAACGTGCCGGCCATGTGCATGTGCATTTTCCGCGCATCGGCTACGTGCTCAGGGAAGTGCGCGCTTGACACAGCCCTTGCCCAACCCCGCCACAGGCCCCGATTGGCCCGGCCTGCGCTGGCGCTGCCTGCCGTTTGACGCGCTGGACGTGCACACCCTCTACCGACTGCTGCGTTTGCGCTCCGAGGTGTTTGTGGTCGAGCAGAACTGCGTGTTCCAGGACATGGACAACGCCGACGCGGCCTGCCACCACCTGCTGGGCGAGCAGACCGATGGCCAGGGCGAGTCCCGCCTGCTCGCCTACGCCCGTCTGGTGCCCGCCGGCCTGAAATTCCCCGAGGCCAGCATCGGCCGCGTCGTCACCGACCCGGCCGGACGTGCCGCTGGGCTGGGTCACGCGCTCATGCAGTCCGCTCTGCGCGAACTGCAGGCTCTGTGGGGACCACAACCGATCCGCATCGGTGCCCAGGCACACCTCGAAGCCTTCTACAACCGGCATGGTTTCGTGTCGGACGACAAACCCTATATCGAGGACGGTATCCCCCACTTGGAGATGCTGAGAACTTGACCCCCTGCGCCGCTTCGCGTCTTCCGCCCAGGGGGACCACGCCAGCGGCCCGGCAAAGCCGGTTCCGCGGCGTGTGCTGGACGACTCCCCCTCACAAATGACACCCACAAAGGAGACAAACCCGTGATTTCCGACTTCAACGACAAGACCGCCGTGCTCACCGGCGCCGGTTCCGGCTTTGGCCTGGAGTGCGCCCGCATCGGCGCCAAACTCGGCATGAACCTGGTGCTGGTCGACGTGCAGCAGGACGCCCTCGACAAGGCCCGGGCTGAACTCGAAGCCGCCGGCGCCGCCGTGCTGGCAAGCAAGGTCGATGTGTCCAGCGCCGAGCAGATGGACGCCCTGGCCCAGGCCGTGGTGCAACGCTTTGGCGCGCCGCACTTCGTGTTCAACAATGCGGGTGTGGGCTCCGGCGGCCTGATCTGGGAGAACTCGGTCAAAGACTGGGAGTGGGTGCTGGGCGTCAACCTCTGGGGCGTGATCCACGGCGTGCGCCTGTTCACCCCCCTGATGCTGGCCGCCGCCCAGGCCGACCCGGCCTACCGGGGCCACATCGTCAACACCGCCAGCATGGCCGGCCTGCTGACCCCGCCCAACATGGGCATTTACAACGTCAGCAAACACGCGGTGGTCAGCCTGACCGAAACGCTCTACCAGGACCTCAAGCTGGTGACCGACCAGGTCAGCGCCAGCGTGCTCTGCCCGTACTTCGTGCCCACCGGCATCAGCCAGAGCCACCGCAACAAACCGGCCGCGCTGGCCGATGAGAAGCCCACCCAGAGCCAGATGATCGGCCAGGCCATGAGCGACAAGGCGGTGAGCAGCGGCAAGATCACCGCCGCCCAGGTGGCCGAGATGGTGTTCCACGCCATGCGGCACGACCAGTTCTACATCTACAGCCACCCCAAGGCCTTGGGCAACGCCCAAAGCCGCTTCGACGCCATCGTGGCCGGCACCAACCCGCCCGACCCGTTTGCCGAGCGGCCCGAGATTGGAGAGGGTCTGCGCAAGGCGCTGCGCAACACCTGACGGAAACACCAGTCGCTTCTGGCGCCCACGCCCCGCTTGCGGGGCTTTTTTTTTGCTACATGGGTGGCTCAGCGCAACCACGCACCGCCGTCTTGGATCCAGGCAATTTGACACGAAGAGTTACAGAAGGGCTGGATCAGTGGTTTTTTGGATGGAATGAACGGTTCTTGGTGTGATTTCTGTCACGCAGAAGCCACACTGGTGCTTGAACGGAGGGACTGCTTGTAACAAACCCCCCATGGGTATCTTGCAAATTCCAGTGCGACGATCAAAATGTAAACGTGAGTTACAGAAGGTGCCCTGAAATGACTGCTTAGGTAGCAGTGGGAGGGGATCCCGGAAGGGGCTCATGCAGTCATTGGTCGCTCATGGGGGGTGGCTGATGGTTTCAACCTGTTCTTCTTGTTTGGAGCTACATCATGGAAAAGTTTGTGAGTGCAACCCGTCGTTTTCTGCGTGACGAAGAGGGCGTGACGGCCATCGAGTACGGCCTGATTGCTGCATTGGTGGCTCTGGCCATCATCGGTGGTGCTACGGCACTTGGGGAAGGACTTGATGGTCTGTTCACCCGCATTTCTGGCTTCCTTGCAGGCTGGGCTAACTGATTTTCTCCACGAAACAGTGGGTGCCAGCGGTGGTTTCTCTGCCGCTGGTTATCAACTTTGGGGTGTGAAAAGCAGTGGAGCACGTGAAATGAAACGTAGCCAGTTGCAGCAGGGGGTCACCTCCGTTGAGTACGCGTTGCTGGCGGCTTCAATCGCACTGGCCATCGTCGGTGCGCTGTCTGCAGTGGGGACCGAAAACGGGGGGCTTTGGGCTGCATGGACTGCCAGGGTTTTGGCTCTGATTTCACCTTAAAGGTTTTGTGAGAGAAATCGGACATCTCAAGCAGTTGGCAATTGCCAAGTGGTTTATCCGAACCACTTGTATCAAATCAACAAAAAGGGAGTGAAAAATGGTTTCGCTTTCGTCAGCCAACTGGCAACAGGCTTGTCTGTTGCTGTTGGTCGCTCTCTTGACTATTTCAATGTGCTTCGACCTACTTCAGAGGCGCATCCCCAACGTACTTGTGGTGATCACCTTGGCTGCAGGCCTAGCCCTTCAGCTGGTCAATACAGGTGAGACCACCAAAGGCGGCATCTTCACTGCTGAGCCCGGGGCCCTCGGTCTATGGCTTTCTCTGGCCGGCGCGCTCACAGGATTGGTTCTCTTCCTGCCCATGTGGATCTTTCGTGCGCTGGGCGCGGGTGACGTCAAACTCATGGCGGCGGTGGGCGCCTTCGCCGGCCCGGCCGCCACCGTCAACCTGGCCCTGTGTGTGCTGCTGGCCGGCGGTGTGCTGGCTCTGGCGCGACTGCTGTTGTTTCCGGGCGGAGCGCTGGCACGCCACAACTTGGCGACCATGCTTGGCCAGCTGCGGCCCGGCTCGGCCGGAACCGCGTTCGACGCCCGCACACAGACCGTCTGGCGTATGCCCTATGCGGTGGCCATCGCTGGCGGGGTTGCCTTTTATGCCTACTGGACCCTGTCGGGCCGGGGCCCCTTCATCCAGTTCTGGTGAGCGAGAACACCATGACCGAACTGTCCCTGCCTGCGCCCTCGCTGCTGCTCAAGGCGTCTACGCCCGACCCGTTCTCGGACGGGCCCGACGTGGCCGGCCTGCCGGCGGCCTTCGTCACCGATCTGGCGCTGCGCCACCTCTCGCGCAAGGGTGAGCTCAAACTCTATGCCCTGGCGCAGTGTCTGGGACTGGGTGCGGCCCTTGTCGACGCACTGCTGATGCAGATGCGCACCCAGGCCCTGGTCGAGGTGCCGCGCAGGGGCACCCTGGAGGGCGACATCAGCTTTGTGCTGACCGACGCCGGCCAGCGCCGTGCGCGCATGGCCTTCGACAAATGCCATTACCTGGGTCCGGCGCCGGTCCCGCTGGCCGACTATGTGAACCAGATCCACGAGCAGAACAGCCAGTTGCAACCGGTGCGTGACCAGCGCCTGCGCGAGGTCTTGTCCGACATGGTGGTGCCGCCGGCCTTGCTGCCCAGCCTGGGCAGCGCCATGAACTCGGGCAAGGCCATCTACCTGCATGGCGCCAGTGGTGTGGGCAAGACCTTTCTCGCCGAGCACCTGGTGCGCACCCTCGAGGGCCAGGTGTGGGTGCCGCATGCCATCTATGTCGATGGCGAGGTGATTCAGGTCTTCGACCCCATCGTGCACCGGGTGGCGCAGGGGGCTGGACCGAACGGGCGCGGTTTGCTGCGCGACCTGTCGGCCGACGGCCGCTGGATTCGCTGCGAACGGCCGGTGGTGATCGCGGGCGGTGAACTCACGCTGGACACGCTGGACCTGGCCTACGACGCCCACACCCGCGTGCACATGGCCCCGCCCCAGCTCAAGGCCAACAACGGCATTTTTGTGGTTGACGACCTGGGGCGCCAGCGGGTGAGCCCGAGCGAGCTCATGAACCGCTGGATCGTGCCGCTGGACCGGCATGTGGACTACCTGACGCTCAGCAGTGGCACCAAGTTTTCGGTGCCCTTCGATGTGCGTGTGATCTTCTCCAGCAACCTGCCACCCGAAACCCTGGTCGATCCGGCGTTTGCCCGCCGACTGGGCTACAAGATAGAGATCGGGCCGCTGGATGCCGACGCCTACCGGGAGGTGGTGTCTCAGGCCTGCCGGCGCACCCGTGTGCCCGAATCGCCATCTGGTGTTGGCCATCTGGTCGACACCCTGCACCCGCGCCACGGGCAAGCCTTTTTGCCCTGTATTCCCTACGACGTGATCAGCAAGATCGCCGACCTGGCGCGCTACCGCCAGGGCCAGCCGCTGCTCACACCTGAGGCCCTTGACTGGGCCTGGGCCAACTATTTCGGTCTGCCCGGGCAAGCCGCCCCGGTGCCTGACCTGCAAGCCATTTCTGGAGATTGACCATGCAAAGCAAACGGGCCCTGTTCATGTTGCTGCTGTCGCTGCTGGCCGGTGCGGCGGCAGTGGTGCTGGCGGCGCGCTGGCTGGGCCAGCAGGCCAACAGCGGTGACCGCACCCAGGTGCTGGTGGCCACGCGCGACCTTGATCTGGGGCAGGCGATCACGCCAGCCCAGTTGCAGGCGATTGCCTGGCCGGCCGGCAATGTGCCGGCGGGCGCCTTCACTGACATCAAGCAGCTGGAGGGCCGGGTGGTGCGCAACACCATCTTCCAGGGCGAGCCGGTGCTGGAGCCCAAGCTGGCACCGGTGGGCACCAAGGCCGGGCTGGACTCCATCATCAAGCCGGGCCACCGGGCCATCACGGTCAAGGTCAACGAGGTCATTGGTGTGGCCGGTTTCCTCGCGCCCGGCAGCTTTGTGGATCTGCTGGTCAACATCCGCGACGACCGCGACAACGCCATCTCGCGTGTGGTGCTCGAGCGCATCATGGTGCTGGCGGTGGCGCAGGAGGCGCGCCGCCCCGACGAGACACGGCCACGCGTGGTCAATGCCGTCACGCTGGAGGTCACGCCTGATCAGGCCGAGAAGATCGACCTGGCCCGCAACGTCGGCACGCTCTCGCTGATGCTGCGCAACCAGGTAGATATCGAAGACAGTGCCAGCACCGCCGGCGTGCGGCGCGAAGACCTGTTCGGCGACCCCCGTCCGACCCCGGCGGTGGCGCCAGCACCGGTACCGGCACCGGTGCGCAGGGCCGCGCCGCGACCGGCGCCGGCACCGGTTGCAACCGAGCCGCCGGCCACCACCGTCGAGGTGATCCGGGGCACCCAGAAGTCCTCCGCCAGTTTCTAAAGGTCCATGAAAGAAGCGATCATGAAAACCCCACTTCTGCGTGTCCTCAGCCTGTCCATGGTGACTGCCGGTCTGTTGGCGGTCAGCCCTGCTCAGACCCAGACAGCCATCACCCGAGGCGTCACCACCACCAACGTGGCCGCTGCACCCCTGCCATCGGCCGACATCAGCACCGATCTGGCCACCGTCGGCCCGTCCATGGATCTGACGGTGGGCAAATCCACCCTGCTGCGCATGCCCACCGAGGTCACCCGCATCTCGCTGGGCAACCCGACCGTGGCGGACGTGACTCTGATCAGCCCGACGGAGCTGTACCTGCTGGGCAAAACCTACGGCTCCACCAACCTGATCGTCTGGCGCCGCGGCGGCGGCGCCACCGCCATCGACGTCAACGTCAACATCGACTACCAGCGCATGCAGGCCAAGCTGCGCGAGCTGTTGCCCGAGGAGAAAGGCATTCAGGTGCGACCGGCGGCCGACTCGGTCATCCTGACCGGCACCGTCTCCAGCGCCGTCAAGGCCATGGCGGCCGAAGAGATCGCCAAGGCTTTTGTTCGCGACGTCAACAAGAGCCTGGTGTTGCCGGTGGTCGCTGGCGACAACCGGGCCGAGTCTGGAACACGTCTGACCGTGTCCACAGGCAGCAGCGGTGGTGGGGTGTCGGCTGCGGCGAGCACCGCAGGTGCCCAGGTCGTGAACCTGCTGTCGGTGGCCGAGGCCCAGCAGGTCATGCTGGAGGTGGTGGTTGCCGAGGTGTCCAAGACGATGATGGAAAAAATGGGCATCAACCTTCTGTCATCGCGCACAGGCGGCAGCTGGACCTACGGCATTAATCCCAATTTCGGAGGTGATGGCCGTGGCATCTTCGGGGGAGTCAACCCCCTGTCCAACAACCGGTTCCAGATCGATGCCGAAAAGAGCGATGGTGTGGTCAAGATCCTGGCCGAGCCCAACCTGGTGGCGGTCAGTGGTCAGGAGGCCAGCTTCCTGGCGGGCGGGAAAATTTTCATTCCGGTCGCGCGCGAGAACAACGCCACCGGTGGCACCACCATCACGCTGGAAGAAAAGGAATACGGCGTGGGCGTGAAGTTCACCCCCACCGTGCTGGACGGTGGGCGCATCCACCTCAAGGTGGCGCCCGAGGTATCCGAGCTCTCGCCCACCGGCACGCCGTTCACCACGGTGGCCGGTGTCACCTCGGTCTTGCCCAGCTTCACCACCCGGCGTGCCCAGACCACGGTGCAGCTGATGGACGGGCAAAGCCTGGCCATTGCCGGCCTGATCAAGAACAACGCCCGGCAGGCGCTGGACGCCGTGCCGGGCCTGGGCGAGATCCCGGTGTTGGGTGCTCTGTTCCGCAGCAACGAATTCCAGGACGACCGCAGCGAGCTGATGTTCGTCATCACACCCCGCCTGGTCAAACCTCTGGACCCTGGCTACGCATTGCCCACCGATGCCTACAAACCACCAAACAGGGCCGAGTTTTATCTTGGTGGCCAGCTTGAGGCCTACCCGCCTGAGCACCTGCAGCAGCTGGAGCCCACCCCGGCCGCGCCCGCCCGCAACCCTGAAGTGAAGTAAGGAGGCCCTGCCATGAATTACAACACCTTGTTCTTTCGTGCTCCCCGGCTGCTGCTTTGCGGGTTCTGTTTGATGGGGGCCGCGGCCTGTACCACCAGCACCCCCAGGCTGGACGCCAACATGGGCGTTGCCGTGCGTGAAGCCCGTGCCATGCAGACCCTGAACCCGCAAGCGAGCGAGCAGAACCGCGACCCGGTGCTGGGCATCGACGGCAAGGCCGCCACCGAAACGCAGCAGCGTTATGTCGACTCGTTCAAGGCGCCGCCGCAGACCTTCAACGTGATCAACATCGGCGGCTCGATCACGGGCAATTGAGCGACACCCTTCGACTGAACCCAGGGAGACAGCCATGCGGCAGAGACACCATCGACGCAACCCGGGCGCGCGCCGCCAGCGCGGCGCGGTGGCGATCATGTTCGGCATTGTGGCCTTTCTGTTGTTCGGCTTCATGGCTGTGGTGATCGATCTCGGTCGTACCTACGTGGTGAGGACGGAGTTGCAGAACGCGGCCGATGCCGCCGCGCTGGCCGGGGCCAACCGGCTCGACCAGACGGCCGCGGGCGTGACGCTAGGTGTGGCCCATGCCATCGCCATGGCGGCGCAGAACAACGTCCAGTTTTCCACGCCGGTGGCCATCACCATTGCCAACATCAGTGTGGGCAGTTGCCCGGATGATGGCTGCATGGTGCCCGCAGCGACGGTGACCACCAACGCCGCTGCCGCCGGCATGACCTTCATGCGGGTCAACATCGAATCGGGAGCTCTGTCCACTTTCTTTGCCCGGATCCCCTTTGTGGCTGGTGGCACGGGGACAGACACGATGACCACCTTCGGGCGGGCAGTGGCTGGGCGTTTCGTCAACAACATCACACCCATTGCCGTGTGTGGCATCAACACCGAGAGTGGAAGGATATTGCCGACGGGCGAGTTGTCTCAGTTCGGTTTTCGGCGCGGTGTCTCTTACAACATCTTTGACCTTGGACCTGTGGGCAGTCCTGCCAACCCCTACTTGTTGAACCCTGTAGACACCTATCCCAATGGCTGCACGCCATCCAACTCGAGTTCAAATTTTGTCGCTCCCTTCATCTGCACGGGCACCTCGGCTGTGCTCGCCAGCAACGCGGAACGGGTGTATGGGAATACGGGTATGGAAGCCAGATTGGCTGCGTCCCTAAATTCGCGCTTCAACGACTATGGTGGTCCTTCGGTCTGTATTCCGGAGCAGGCCCCGCCAGATTCCAATGTGCGTGAGTTCGGGTACCAGGCCAGTCCGGCGTCCCGCAGTGCAACCTGGATGAGCCCAACACAGAATCGGCAGTCCTACAACCAGCCTTGGCTCGCGACATCGCCGACCGCTGCCAACCATGGTGTGTTGTGGTCCTACAGTCGAGCGGTCAGGGGTGTCGGGGTTTCACCGAACGCCACGCCCGGTGCCCCCTTCTCCACGTCCGACTGGGGCACTTTGTACAACGGTGTCACAGCCAATGCCAATTATCCTGCGTCGGGTTCCCCCTATGAGAGCGCGGGTTTCACGCTTACCCCGACCGGTCGTCCCGGCCAGCCTGACCGTCGCGTGCTCAGCCTGGTGATCGCCAACTGCGAGGCAGTGGTCGGCAGTGGCAATTGCACAGAGATTCCCGTGCTGGGTATTGGCCGATTTTTCATGCAAGTGCCTGCCGATTTCTCCGGAGGCCCCAATCGTGGGCTGTGGGTCGAGTTTGCAGGACTGGTTGAGCCTGTTCCCACGGCTGAAATCAAGCTGTATCGATGATGGCCCTCACGCACCTATCTTGCAGAACAGCTCGATCGCGGCGAATGCGAGGCGCCATTGCCGTCGAGTTTGCTTTGGTGCTGATCCCCTTGTTGCTGATTCTCAGTGGCATCGTGGAGTTTGGTCGGGCCATGTGGCACGCCAATGTGTTGACCAAGGCCACGCGGGATGGAGCACGCGTGATTTCGGCCTGGGATCCGAGCGACCTGGCGAATGGCTTGCAAGAAAGCCGGGATCGGGTGGTGGCAACGGCAAATGCGTCCAGACTGTCTCCACCTTTGTCGCTCGCTGATGTGGCTGTGGATTGTGACTATTCGGCAGGACCCACGCCTGCTTTCAGTTTCACCACCTGCAGTGACTCACTGGCGCCGGTGAGCGTACGCCTCAGAATCATCCGTTATCAGTTTCCCCTGGGACAGTGGGTACCCTTCATTGGCAATGAAGGGCTGATCAGTCTCGGGACGGTCAATCTCACACCGTCCACCACCATGCCCTACATGAGGTGAGCCAATGGGTCATTTTCATCAGCAAATGTGTGGTGGGCGCACTAGGCAGTCGGGCATAGCGGCCATTGAGTTTGCACTCATCGCCATCCCCTTCTTTCTCATGATCATCGGCATCATGGAGGTGGGGCGGTTGATGTATGTGTGGAACACCGTGCAGGAAGTGACTCGAAACGCGGCCCGCCAGGCGGTGGTGACCGACTTCAGAGACGCTGCGGCTGTTGACGCGATTCGGCGCAGAGCGCTGTTTCGACTGACCGATGGCACGTTACCAGCGGCAGCTGAAATATCTACCGCCAATGTGGTGATCCGCTACCTGAATGCCGCGGGCAATGTGCCGACGTCCATGCCGGAGAGCCCGGGCGACAACCTATCTGCTTGCCAGGATTCAACGAGGGTGGATGAGTGTGTCCGGTTTGTCGAGGTGTGCGTGAGCTCGGGCAGTACCTGTGCACCCAATGAACTGATTGCGTTTGCCCCCATGACGGGACTGTTCTCCGGTTCTTCCGTGGTCGGTGCCGACTTCACTGTTTTGAGAATTCCGCTTTCCAGCATGCGCATGCCTGCAGAGAGCCTGGGCTTTCGCCCTGACCTTTGACTTTATGACCTCCAAGATTTCCCTGATCTGTGTTTCCCCTGAACAACGCGAACAGGTGGTGCGCGACTTTGCAAGGCCCCAGGGCACCGACATCACCGTGCACGTGGGTGGCGCCCGTACCCTGCTGGCCGTGCTTCAGAAAGAGCAGCCCAACGTGGTGCTGCTGGACCTGCCCGAGCCCGACGACAGCGACTTCGAACTGATCGACGCCGCCACCCAGCGGGTCACCGGTGCGATGGTGCTGCTGGTGAGCCGGGACGCCTCCATGAACACGCTCAAGCGTGCCATGCGCGCCGGTGTGCGCGATGTGTTGTCGGCGCCCCTCAGCGGCGAGACACTGAAGGTGGCCCTGGACTACCTGCGCGAGGCGCGGGCCAACACCTCGCGGTTTGGCGACAGCGCGGGTGAGGTGCATGCCTTCATCCCGGCCAAGGGGGGCTGTGGCGCCACCTTTCTGGCCACCAACCTGGCCTATGTGCTGGCCAAGAGCGGCCGGCGGGTGCTGCTGATCGACCTGAACCTGTATTTCGGTGATGCCGCCACCTACCTGACCGACCGCAAGGCCCCGGCCACCGTGGTCGACATGGCGCGACAGGCGCAGCGTCTGGACAGCGCCTTGCTGGAATCCAGTGTGCTCAAGGTGCGCGAGAACCTGAACGTGCTGGTGGCGCCCGACATGCCCTACCAGCTCGAGCAGGTGACGGCCGAGAGCGTGGCCGCGATCATCGAGCTGGCGCGCACCGAATACGACTTCATCGTGCTGGATCTGGGCCGGGCCATGGACCCCCCCACGGTGAAGGCACTCGATGTGGCCGACCGCATCGTGATGGTGGTGGAGCAAAGCCTGCCCGCGCTCAAGGACGCCCGCCGCATGGCCCAGGTGTTCGACGGCCTGGGCTATGGCCGTGACAAAGTGCGCATGGTGATCAACTGCTTTGCCAAGAGCAGCCTGATCCGGGCGGAAGATGTGGAGAAGGCCACCGGACTGAGCGTGGCGCGCCAGATTCCCGCCAGCGACGAGGCGGTGCGTGCCGCCATCAACCATGGCGACCCGCTGCCACGCCTGACGCCCAAGGACCCGGTGGCCAAAGCCTTGCAGCAGTGGGCACAAGAGCTCTCGCCCATGACGGTGAAGGCGGAAAAGAGCTGGTTTGCCACGTTGACCGGCGGCCTGTGATGCGAGTGAACCAGCCGTTCAGGATTTGAGAACAGGGACGACCATGAACCTCCGAGCACAAACCCACGAACTGCGCAGCCCCTTGCGCCCGGGCGACCCGGCGCGCAGCCCCATCGAGCCGGGTTCGGCCCAGGCCAGCTTCCATGCCCTGCGCGACCGGCTGCATGCCCAGTTGCTGGGTCGCATCGACCTGGAGGTGATGGGGGCCATGAAGGCCGAGCGCCTGCGCGAGGAGCTGGGGCTGTTGGTCGAGCAGCTGCTGCTGGAGTCGGGGGCGGCCCTCAACGCGCAGGAACGCCGGCGCATGGTGCAGGAGATCCAGGACGAGGTAATGGGCCTGGGGCCGCTGGAACCCCTGCTGGCCGATCCCACCGTCTCGGACATTCTGGTGAACGGGCCCTATCAGGTGTTCGTCGAGCGCCGCGGCCGGCTGGAGCTGACCGATGTGGTCTTCTCCGATGCAGACCATCTGATGAAGATCATCGACAAGATCGTCTCGCGCATCGGCCGGCGCGTGGACGAGTCCAGCCCCATGGTGGACGCGCGCCTGCAGGACGGCTCCCGCGTCAACGCCATCATTCCGCCGCTGGCGCTGGATGGTCCGCTGCTGTCGATTCGCCGCTTCTCGGTGGTGCCGTTGACGGTCAATGATCTGATCGAGAAACGATCGCTGACGCCGGCGCTGGGTGAGTTGCTGGCGGCCATGGTCAAGGCCAAGATGAACATCCTGATCTCGGGCGGCACCGGCACCGGCAAGACGACGCTGCTGAACGTGTTGTCTTCGTCCATTCCGCACCACGAACGCATCGTGACCATTGAGGACGCGGCCGAACTGCAGTTGCAGCAACCCCACGTGGTGCGGCTGGAAACACGCCCACCCAATATCGAGGGCAAGGGCGAGGTGACGCAGCGTGCCCTGGTCATCAACAGCTTGCGCATGCGGCCGGACCGGGTGGTGCTGGGCGAGGTGCGGGGCGCCGAGGTGCTGGACATGTTGCAGGCCATGAACACCGGCCACGAAGGCTCCATGGCCACGGTGCACGCCAACTCGCCGCGCGATGCGCTGACCCGGCTGGAGAACATGGCCACCTACGGAGGAGCCACCATTCCGCAGGAAGCGCTGCGGCAGCAGATCAGCTCGGCCATCAACGCGGTGGTGCAGATTGCGCGCCTGAACGATGGCCGGCGCAAGCTGGTCAGCCTGCAGGAGATCACCGGCATGGAGGGCGATGTGATCACCATGCAGGAGATCTACCGCTTCACCCAGACCGGGGTGAATGCCGAGGGTCTGGTCCAGGGGCACTTCCGGGCCACCGGGGTGCGACCCAAATTCATGGAGCGACTCAAGTCCTACGGCCTGTCGGTTCCCGACGCCACCTTCGACCCGACCCTGATCTACGAGTGATCGCATGAACCTCGGACTGGCCCTGTTTGTGGTGGTGGGTTTTCTGGCGGTGGTGCTGCTGCTGGAAGGCCTTTATGTGTACTGGAGCGACACCAAGAGCCCCGAGGTGCGGCGGGTGGAGCAGCGCCTGCGCGCCATTTCGGCCGGTGGCCAGGTGGAAGAGGGGGAGTTGTCGCTGATCCGGCAACGCCTGCTGAGCGAAAGCCCGAGCCTTCAGCGTGTGCTGCTGGGCATGCCGCGGGTTCAGCACCTGGACCGCCTGATGCAGCAGGCGGGTGACCGCAGCACCGTCTCGCACCTGCTGGGCGTGTGCGCCATTCTGGCGCTGGCCGGCTTGCTGTTGGGCCTGTTGCTGCGCTGGCCCTGGTTCATGGTGCTGGGTGTGGTGGGGCTGCTGGCAATCGTGCCGCTGCTGCTTCTGTTGCGGCGGCGCAAAAAGAGATTGCAGAGAATTGAAGCCCAGCTGCCCGATGCGCTGGATCTGATGTCGCGCGCGTTGCGTGCCGGCCACGCTTTTCCGGTGGCCCTGGCCATGGTGGGCAGCGAGGCTCCGCAGCCGGTGGCGGCTGAGTTCCGCATTGCCTCGGATGAGATCGGTTTTGGGGTGTCGGCCGATGCGGCCTTGAACAACCTGGCCGCGCGGGTGCCCAGTCCGGACCTGCGCTATTTTGTGATGGCTGTCATCATTCAGCGTGAGACCGGGGGCAACCTCGCCGAGCTGCTGGCCAAGCTGGCCGAGCTGGTGCGTGACCGTTTCAAGCTGTTTGCCAAGGTGCGGGTGCTGGCCGCCGAGGGCAAGCTCTCGGCCTGGATTCTGACCCTGTTGCCATTCGGCGTCGCCATGATGATCTTCCTCGTCAATCCGAAGTACATCATGACGCTGTTCACCGACCCAGTAGGTATCAACCTGGTGTACGGTGCGCTGGGGATGATGGTGCTCGGTGTGCTCGTCATGTGGCGCATCATCAACATCAAGGTCTGAGCCATGGACAATCTGCTCAAC
The DNA here is from genome assembly GCA_030604135.1 of Burkholderiales bacterium. Lineage (GTDB taxonomy): Bacteria > Pseudomonadota > Gammaproteobacteria > Burkholderiales > Burkholderiaceae_C > Hydrogenophaga. The sequence continues at coordinate 200,112 of JAUVWL010000003.1, forward strand.
AACCAATGGATGCTGTTGCTGCTGGTGTTTCTGGCGGTGGCCGGGCTCACGCTCGGCATCGGCCTGTGGCTCAACCGGCGCACATCGGTGCAACAACGGCTGGACCAGGTGGGTTCGATCGGATTGCGCAACGAACCCGGGCTGGAAGGCAACGCCCAGTGGCATGCGAAGGTGGTCAAGGCCGTGGGGCCGGTGGCCAGGCTGTCGGCGCCCAAGGAGGGCTGGGAAGACTCCAGCCTGCGTGTGCGCTTCATGCAGGCGGGCTTGCGCGAGAAGAGCTGGCCGGCGCTGTTTTTTGCGGCCAAGACCGTGCTGGCCCTGGGTCTGCCGGCGCTGTACCTGGTGTTCAGTGGCCTGCTGAACCTGGAGGTGGGCACCAACGCCAACCTGTTCATCATCCTGTTGCTAGCTGCGCTGGGTTACTACCTGCCCAACGGCATCCTGGCGCGCCTGGTCGAATGGCGCAAGACCGAAATCCAGGACGCGTTGCCAGACGCGCTGGACCTGATGACCGTTTGTGTGGAGGCCGGCCTGGGCCTGGACGCGGCCATGAACCGGGCGGCCAACGAGATTGGCATGCGCAGCGAGGCACTGGAGGAAGAGCTGAACCTGGTGGCGCTGGAGTTGCGCATGGGTGTCAAGCGCGAATTGGCCCTGCGCAACCTGGCGCTGCGCACAGGGGTGGATGACGTGGGCTCGTTTGTGGCCATGATCGTGCAGGCCGACCGCTTTGGCACCAATGTGGCCGAGGCGCTGCGCATCCAGGGTGAGACCATGCGCACGCACCGACGCCTGCGGGCCGAGGAGCGCGCGGCAAAGATCCCGCTGAAACTGCTGTTTCCGCTGATCTTCTTCATTTTTCCATCGCTCATGCTGGTGCTGATGGGGCCCGCCATGATCAGCATTTACCGCGTGCTGCTGCCCACCATGGGTGGCAACAACTGATGGCCTGTTTCTGCAGAAGGAGAACGTCATGATGAAGCTCAAGACCACGGTTTCGTTGCTGGCGCTGGCTGGCCTGATGGGCTGTTCTGCGCTCGCGCCGGATGCACATGAACAGCCAGTGGCCCGCTTTGGCCCTGCACCGGTGCTGGCGCCGCAGTTGTCGGTGTCCGAAAGCATGTACGCGATGGCGCGCATGGCCCACGAGCAGGGGCAGCTGGCCACGGCCGCACAGCGCTACCGCCGCACCCTGGACATGAAGCCCGATCACGTCGGCGCGCTCAATGGCCTAGGGGTTATCCTGGCGCAGGACGGCCGCACCGGCGAGGCCCTGGACCTGCTGGCTCGGGCGCGCGACCTGTCGCCGATGGCCGGCTACATCCACAACAACCTAGGGTACACCTTGCTGCGCGAACAGCGCCTTGATGAGGCCCAGGTGGCCTTGCGCATGGCGCGCGAGCTGCAACCGGACAGCCAGCAGACGCTGCGCAACCTGGCCTTGCTGGACCGGGCGCGGGCCGGGCAACCTGCAGCAGGGCAGGCGGGGACGTTGCCATCGGCCAGTCCGGTCGTGTCGGGCGAAACGGCTGGGACACCGCAGATCGTGGCGGTGGCCCCTCGCGTGTATGAGTTGCGGCTGTCGGGAAGCCTGTCGGCACTGAGTCAGTCCAGTGCGGCGTTGCTGGCCGAAACACCGCCACCGGGCCAGGCGGTCCCGGCGGTGCAGGCTGAAGTCGGCCCTGCGCCGGCCGCACAGGAAGCACTGCCGCAGGCACCGCAGGTGGCGCCGACGCCGATGGCCCGAATCGTGCCAACCGGTGAGCCTGGGGTGATGGCGCTGCAGATGGCCACCGACCTGGCGTCGACTCGGATGACCCATGAAGCCCTTACCGCGGCCGAGGTCTCGCCCATGGTCGATGCGAACAGGTCCGGCGCGCCTCTGCCAGCGGTCGAGGTGGCCCGGGTGGACCGCTTGCCCGAGACCGGTCTGGGCTACCAGCTGGTGCTCAGCCGGGAGCTTTCCTTGCAACAGGGGCCGTTTGCCATCTGGACCGACATCCGGGGGGTGAAGCTGGAGATTGCCAACGGCGTGGGGGTGGAGCGTCTGGCCCGCCGCACGGCCGACCGCCTGGCGCAGGAGGGCGTGGCCACGGCCCGCCTGACCAACGCGCGACCGTTCCGTCAACAACAAACCCAGATCGAGTATGCGCCAGGGCAGGAGGTGGCGGTGCAGGCCCTGGCCGCCCGCCTGCCGGTGCCGGTTGAACTGGTTCCCGTGGCCAAGCTGGAGCGCGACATCAGTTTGCGACTGGTGCTGGGCCAGGACACGGTTGGACGTACCCTGGCCGGCTGGCTGGACGGCGACGCGCCCCAGCTGGCCGTAGACACCGCTGGCACGCAGCGCGCCGGCTGAGCACCACCGTCATGCCCGCGAAGGCGGGCATCGACATCGACCTTTCTATGCCCGTGAACGCGGGCAACCGAACCTTCGCCGTTCTTCCCTCGAAGGGGACGGTGCACGCCTTCAGCCTGCGTGGGTTCCCGCGTTCGCGGGAACGACGGGTAGGGTTCCACGGTTCAGGCGCTCTCGTCACGCCCGTAACCGCGCACACCGACCCCAAGCTCGTCCCGCCTGCGAACGGGGACGTCGACACCCACCTCGTCCTGCCTGCGAACGGGGGCATCGACGCCCACCTCGTCCTGCCCGCGAACGCGGGCATCGATGTCAGCAAGAATGTCAACGCCAACGGGCCAGCTCCTTCCTGGGTGGCGGGAGCGGGCCATCGGCCCCCGGCCTGTGGCAAACTTGCCGGCCTTGTGCCGCTACCGGCGCCGAATAGCGCCTTTTTTTCGTCATGCAGAAAATCATCGCGCAAATCGCGCAAGAGATCAGGGTTGAACAGCGGCAGGTGACGGCCGCCGTGGAGTTGCTGGACGGGGGTGCGACCGTGCCCTTCATTGCCCGTTACCGCAAGGAGGTGACCGGCGGGCTGGACGACACCCAGCTGCGCGAGCTGGAGGCCCGGCTGGGCTACCTGCGCGAGCTGGAGGACCGCCGTGGCGCGGTGCTCAAGGCGATCGACGAGCAGGGCAAGCTGACCGATGCGCTGCGAGCGGCGATTGCCGCCGCGCCGACCAAGCAGGAGCTGGAAGACATCTACCTGCCGTTCAAGCAGAAACGCCGCACCAAAGGACAGATTGCGCGCGAGGCCGGCATCGAACCGCTGGCCGACAAGCTGCTGGCCGACCCGACCCTGGATCCGCTGGCCGAAGCGGCGGCCTTCACCCGGCCGGCCGAGGTCCTGGACGATGGCAAGCCGGGCCCCGATTTCTCCACGCCGCAGGCGGTGCTGGACGGTGTGCGCGACATCCTGAGCGAGCGCTGGGCCGAAGACCCGGCGCTGGTGCAGTCGTTGCGCGAATGGCTTTGGGCCGAGGGCCTGCTGCGCAGTTCGCTGGTGGCGGGCAAGGACGAAAACCACCCCGACGTGGCCAAGTTTCGCGACTACTTCGACTACGACGAACCCATTGGCCGGGTGCCCTCGCACCGGGCGTTGGCGGTGTTTCGCGGGCGCTCGCTGGAAATCCTGGACGCCAAGCTGGTGCAGCCGGTCGAACCCGAGCCGGGCAAACCGTCGCTGGCCGAAGGGCGCATCGCCATCCACCTGGGCTGGAGCCACCAGGGCCGCAAGGCCGACGACCTGATCCGCAAATGTGTGGCCTGGACCTGGCGCGTCAAGCTGAGCCTGTCCACCGAGCGCGATCTGTTCACCCGTCTGCGCGAAAGCGCCGAGGCGGTGGCCATCAAGGTGTTTGCCGACAACCTGCGCGACCTGCTGCTGGCCGCCCCGGCCGGCCAGAAGGTGGTGATGGGGCTGGACCCCGGCATCCGCACCGGCGTGAAGGTGGCGGTGGTGGACGCCACCGGCAAGCTGGTCGACACCGCCACCGTCTACCCGCACGAGCCGCGCCGCGACTGGGAAGGTTCGCTGCACACCCTGGGCCTGCTGTGCCGCAAGCACGGGGTGCAGCTGATCGCCATTGGCAATGGCACGGCCAGCCGCGAGACCGACAAGCTGGCCGCCGACCTGATCAAGCTGCTGGCCAAGGCGGGCATTGAAGGTGTGCAGAAGGTGGTGGTCAGCGAAGCCGGCGCCTCGGTCTACTCGGCCAGTGAATTTGCGGCGCTGGAAATGCCCGATGTGGACGTGAGCCTGCGCGGCGCGGCCTCCATTGCCCGGCGCCTGCAGGACCCGCTGGCCGAGCTGGTCAAGATCGACCCCAAGAGCATTGGCGTGGGTCAGTATCAGCACGACGTCAACCAGAGCGAGATGGCGCGCACGCTGGACGCGGTGGTCGAAGACTGTGTGAACGGGGTCGGTGTGGACCTGAACACGGCCAGTGTGCCGCTGCTCTCGCGCGTGTCCGGCCTGTCGGCCAGCGTGGCCAAGGCGGTGGTGCGCTGGCGCGAGGCCAACGGCGCGTTCAAGAACCGCCAGCAGCTGCTGGACGTCACCGGCCTGGGCGCCAAGACCTTCGAGCAGGCGGCCGGCTTTCTGCGCATCCGCGGCGGCGACAACCCGCTGGACATGACGGGCGTGCACCCCGAAACCTACCCGGTGGTCGAGCAGATCATCGAGAAGACCGGCCAGCCGGTGGCGTCGCTGATGGGCCGGGCGGACATGCTCAAGACCCTGCGCCCCGAGCTGTTTGCCAACGAGACGTTCGGCGTCATCACGGTCAAGGACATCCTGGCTGAGCTGGAAAAGCCCGGGCGCGACCCGCGGCCCGACTTCCAGGTGGCGCGCTTCAACGAGGGCGTGGAGGACATCGCCGACCTGCGCGAAGGCATGGTGCTGGAAGGCACGGTGTCCAACGTGGCGCAGTTCGGGGCTTTTGTCGACCTGGGCGTGCACCAGGACGGGCTGGTGCACGTGAGCCAGCTCAGCCACAGGTTCGTCAACGATGCACGCGAGGTGGTCAAGACCGGCGACATCGTGAAGGTCAAGGTGCTGGAGGTCGACGCGGCGCGCAAGCGCATCAGCCTGACCATGAAGCTCGATGCCCCGACCGGGCGGCGTGACGCCCCGCGCGACAACCGCTACGAACCCACACGCGGCGGGGCAGGGCGGGGGCAGAGCGGTGGACACCGCCAGCCTGAGCCCGCTGGCGCCATGGCCTCCGCGTTTGCCAAGCTGCAAGGGCTCAAACGCTGAAGGCGGCGCGTTCCTGATTTCATAGGGCGGAATCTGGGCGGTTTCCACGCCTTTTTGGAGGGGCGGCCGGGCTCAAGTGCGGGCGGTGTGGGTCGATAAAGGGAGGACATCCCCGGATTGGCCCCAACGCACACGCCTGTCATGCAACTCGAAGCCCTGCTCAACTACCCGCGCGCCTTGCCGACCATGCCCCGCAGCGTGTCGGACCTGCTGGCGGAGATGAACAAGGAAGACCCCAGCCCCAAGCGGGTGGGGGAATTGGTGGCCCGTGACCCGGCGCTGACCACCCGGGTGCTTCGGCTCTCGAACTCGGCATTTTTCCGCGTCAGCCGCAAGATCGGCAACGCCGACGAAGCGGTGGCGTTGCTGGGCATGACCCATGTGCGCTCGCTGGTGATGGCGGCGGCCCTTGGTGCCAGTTTCAAGAACATCCCGGGCATGGACCTCAAGCAGTTCTGGCGCTACAGCCTGCGGGTGGCCGACATTTCCCGCTCTTTGGCCGGCATCTTGCGCCAGAACGAAGGCAATGCGTTCACGGCCGGTCTTATCCACTGCATCGGTGAGTTGGTGATGCACATCGCCATGCCCGAGGAGATGGTGCCGATCGACATGATGACCTCACCGTTGGACCTGCAACGCGGCATTGCCGAGGAAAACGCGTTTGGGTACACCTACGCCGACGTCAGCGCTGGCATGGTGGAGAAGTGGCAGTTTCCACCGGAGACAGTGAGCGCGCTGCGCCATCAGATCGCGCCTTTCGAAGGCGAACACTACGACACCCTGGGTGGCATCATTCACCTGGCTGCCTGGCGTGCTCGGGCCGAAGAAATCCAGCTCGACGAAAGCGGGCTGGTGGCCACCTTTCCGGACATGGTGGGCCTGTCGCTGGGCCTGGACCTGGACAGCGTGCTGGAAAAAGACCCCACCGAGTGGTCGTTCAGTCAGGCCCTGGGCGCCTTCATGGACTGATCGGCTGAGAGCGACCTGGTCATGTCCGCCTCGACACCCCGAAATATTGCTGTGGCGCTGCAAGTGCGAGTCGTGGCCCGATCGACGGCTGTGATGCGCGCCTTGCCGATGGACCTTGGGATGCGTTTTCGGGTCCGCCCCATTTCTTCACCGTCTTTGAGCCGTGTGACGCTTCAAGTTTTCTGATGCGCAGACGATAAGTCCATTACCCTACCCCCCCACACCAGACCACAAGGCAGGTGCACCATGCAGATCGAGAAGCTCCTCAAGCAGCCCAACGCGCTTCCCTCGGCCCCCAAAGTGGTGCGCCAGCTGATCGAAACCTTCGATCAGGAAGACGTGGACATGATCAGGGTGGCCAACCTGATCCAGGAGGATCCGGTACTGACCGCCAAGCTGCTGAAGATGGCGAACTCCGCCTTCTTCGGTCTGACGCGGTCGGTCACCAATGCCCGAGAGGCCCTCAATGTCATGGGCCTGATGAAGGTCAGGGCGCTGGTGATCGCGGCGTCGCTGGGGGATGGTTTCCACTGTGTGGGCGGCGTCAACCTGAACCAGTTCTGGCGCTACAGCCTGAACACCGCCAATCTGGCGCGCTACCTGGCGCTTCCGATCCGCATCGACGAGAACACCGCATTCACGGCCGGACTGATCCACTGCGTGGGAGAGCTGGTCATGCATGCAGGCATGCCCGAGGCCATGCTGGATCTCACCCGCAGCGTCCCCATGCTCGATCTCAAGCGCGCCCGTGCCGAGAAGGGGCTGTTCGGCTACCACTATGGCGACGTGGGCGCTGCCCTGGCGCGGGAGTGGCGCTTTCCCAAGCGCATGATCCAGGCCATCGAGCACCAGGTGGCGCCGTTCGACAACGACATCTACGAGCCGATTGCCGGCGTGATCCACATTGCCAGCTGGCGTGCCCGTGCCCAGGAGCTGGATCTGCGCGCGGAATTACTGATCAACACCTATCCCGATCCGGTGGGTCTGGTGCTCGGCATCGACCCGGACACCGTGATCGGCGAAGAGATTCCGGCTCTGACGCGCGAGAGCGAGTCTGAAGAAACCGCGTGAGCGGATCCTGCATGGACTCCCGCGTGCGCGGGAGTTGCGCGGGTTCATCCAGGGATTGAGGAAGACCCGGCTGGCGGTGCGGAGAACATGCACCCGTCATGCCCTTGCTCGCGTGGAGTGAGTTCAAGTCGTCACCCCACGCTCGGGAGTTGATTTTCTGCCACTTTCGTGCGCGCGTGATCCGAGTCCAGGTCACCCCCGCGCATTTGGGAGTTGACCGCCCGTCATTTCCTTGCACGAGTGCGTTAAGTTCCCGTCACTCCTGCGAACGCGGGAGTCCACGACGACCACCCGCGCTTCTGCGGGCCCATGACGCAGGACCTTCCTCGCAGCGACGAGCAGGCCAAGTTTCACCCACATACACGATGCCGCCCGCGCTGCGCGACAATCGCAGCCCATGCACGCATTGCGCCTCTACGCCGGCCCATGGGCCCGGCGCCACATCGAACAGCATGGCCTTCGCCCCAGCGATGTGGGGGTGATTCCCGCTGCGGCGGGCGGCCCCAAGGGGCTGATTCTGGGGCCGCTGGACCGCTTCATCTTCGGAGGCTGGCTCGGTGGCAGCGAGCAGCCGGTGCACCTGGTGGGCGCGTCCATCGGCGCTTGGCGCATGGCCACCGCCTGCCTGGATCAGCCAACGGCCGCCTTCGAGCGGCTTGAGCGCGACTACATTGCCCAGCACCACCCACCACCGCCGGGCAAGAAGCGGCCACCCCCCGAGGCCATCAGTGAGGTGTTTGCGGGCAACCTCAAGACCTTCTACAGCGGCCGTCTGGCCGAGGTGCTGAAACACCCGCGCTACCGCCTGCACATGGTGGCCTCGCGAGGGCGTTATCTGCTGCACCAGGATGGCCAGTGGCGCACCACACTGGGGTACCTGGGGGCCTTTGCCGCCAACGCCTTGCACCGCCGGGCACTGGGTGCGTGGCTGGAGCGGGTGGTGTTTTCATCGGCCGACCCGGACACCGGGCAGGTGACCGCGCTGCCGTTTGGCACACACGACTTCCGGACCCGGCAGGCGCCGCTGCGCGAGGACAACTTCATGGATGCCCTGCAGGCCAGTTGCTCCATCCCGTTTGTACTCAGGCCGGTGCACGGCATTGCCGGTGCGCCTCCCGGCTGCTACTGGGACGGCGGCATCACCGACTACCACCTCCACCTGCACTACCAGCCACCGGCAGACGCGCCCATCGTGCTGTACCCGCACTTCCAGCGTGCGGTCGTGCCCGGCTGGCTGGACAAACCCTGGCGCTCACGCCACCGCGCCAGCAGCGCGCTCGACAGCATGCTGGTGCTCGCACCCGACCCGCAATGGATTCAGACCCTTCCAGAGGCCAAGCTGCCCGACCGCAACGACTTCACGCGCCATGCACACGAACCCCAGACGCGCATGCGGCACTGGACCACGGCGGTCCGTGCGGCGTGCCGGCTGGCGGATGAGTTTGCCGGGTGGCTGGAGCGGCCGGATCTGGCGCGTGTGGAGGCGCTGTAGTTGTGCGTGGATTCCCGCTTTCGCGGGAATGACGGAGTGGGTCCCGTCAGCGCCATTCGTCATGCCCGCGCACGCGGGCATCCACGCCCGACGTTGTTCACTCACACATCACGATCAAGGCATGGCCAGTGGCCCAGCCCAGCCGGTGAAGGGTTTGGGCAGGGGCGGGGCGTAGTCGCCGCGCTTGCTGGTGCGCAGCCCAAGGCCTGACAGTGCCTCGGCGAACTTGGCAGCCACAGCCACACCGTCGATGACTGGCACACCCAGGCGCTGGCTGAGCTCGGCGCACAGTGGCGCCATGCCCGCGCAGCCGAGCACGATGGCGCCGCTGCGGTCGCGCTCCAGTGCCACGCGGGCGGCCTCTTCGATCATCCTGAGCGTGGCCTCACCGCAGCACTCCAGCGCGAGCACCGGAATGTCGGTGCCATGGATGCCGCGGCACTGGTGCTGCATGCCGTAGCGCTGCACCAGACGCTCGGCCATGATGCAGGTGCGGGTCATGGTGGTGACGACGGAAAAACCGGTGGCCAGCATGGTGGCGGCGTGGAAGGCCGCTTCCGCAATGCCCAGCACCGGTGCTTCAGTCAGTTCCCGGGCGGCTTCCAGACCCGGGTCGCCGAAGCAGGCGATGACCACCGCATCGGGTCCCCAGTCTGCGGCCAGGCGCAACTGTTCGGCCACCCCGGCGGCCGCAAAGGCCTCGTCGTAATGGCTCTCGATGGACACCGGGCCAAAACTCGGGTGCACCGCGCGGACCTCGGTGCCCGGCGCGGCCACCGCACGGGCGGCCTGTGCAATGGCTTCGGTCATCGGCCCCGAGGTGTTCGGGTTGATCAGCAGCAGCTTCATGGTGGTGTCCGTCATGGGTTCCCTTTTTGGTGAGTTTTGCATACAAAACGGAATCATGCACGCCCCAAATTGAAGCGTGCTTCGCAAGCGTCTGCGCGTGAATGGTGCGGGTAAATACTTAGATTCAACTGACTGATTGTGAGAAAGATCAATGAAATCAAGGGTTTTCTGGGTTCATAAAGGGTATTTGTCGATGTCGATGGCATGGTGATTGCATACAAAAAACTTGCCAACGCCAAAACGGGCGTGCATGCTTCCGCTGCGGAGGCCGCACGGTTCTGCTGGCGGTTGACGTTCTCGAACCCTTTGTCGACATTTGCTGGAGTCAAGATGAATCGGTCCATCACCACGCCTCGCTTCGCGCCCAAAGCCCTGGGCCTTGCCATCACCGCCGGCCTGCTCACGGCCCTGGCTTCGCCCGCCGTGCTGGCGCAGGAAAAAGTCCTGCGCATCGCCATGACGGCTGCCGACATTCCCCGTACCCTCGGTCAGCCAGACCAGGGCTTCGAGGGCAACCGCTTCACCGGCATCCCGATGTACGACGCCCTGACGCACTGGGATCTGTCCAAGGCGGACGCGGCCAGCGTGCTGATTCAAGGCCTGGCCACGTCCTGGGCCGTGGATGAGAAAGACCAGACCAAGTGGGTGTTCAAGCTGCGCCCGGGGGTCAAGTTCCACGACGGCTCGGACTTCAATGCCGACGCCGTGGTGTGGAACGTGCAGAAGGTGCTCGACAAGGACGCCTTGCACTTCGATGCCAGCCAGGTCGGCGTGACCGCCTCGCGCATGCCCACGCTGCGCAGCGCGCGCAAGATCGACAACCTGACGGTGGAGCTGACCACCAGCGAGCCCGACGCTTTCCTGCCCTTGAACCTGACCAACCTGTTCATGGCCTCGCCCGCGCACTGGCAGAAGAAGTTCGAAGCAGCGGCCGGCGCCACGCCAGCCGACAAGGCCCGCAACGCGTGGACGGCCTTTGCCGCCGATGCGTCGGGCACCGGGCCTTTCCGCATGGCGCGCTTTGTGCCGCGCGAGCGCCTGGAGCTGGTGGCCAACAAGGCCTACTGGGATCCCAAGCGCACGCCCAAGATCGATCGTGTGGTGCTGGTGCCCATGCCCGAGGCCAACGCCCGCACGGCCGCCCTGCTGTCGGGTCAGGTCGACTGGATCGAGGCCCCGGCACCCGATGCCATGCCGCAGATCCGTCAGCGCGGGTTCCGCATCGAGTCCAATGCCCAGCCGCATGTCTGGCCGTGGCAGCTGTCGTTTGCCGAGGGTTCGCCCTGGCTGGACAAGCGCGTGCGCCACGCGGCCAACCTCTGCGTGGACCGCGAAGGGCTCAAGACCTTCCTGGGTGGCATGATGGCCATTCCCAAGGGCACCGTGCCCCCAGGCCACCCCTGGTGGGGCAATCCGAGCTTTGACATCAAGTATGACGTGGCTGCCGCGCGCAAGCTGATGACCGATGCCGGCCACAGCGCCGCCAAGCCGCTGAAGGTCAAGGTGCAGATCTCGGCCTCGGGTTCGGGTCAGATGCAGCCGCTGCCGATGAACGAGTTCGTGCAGCAGTCGCTCAAGCAGTGCTACTTCGACGTCGAGTTCGACGTGATCGAGTGGAACACCTTGTTCACCAACTGGCGCCAGGGTGCCAAGCACCCTTCGGCCAACGGTTCGCACGCCATCAACGTGAGCTTTGCGGCCATGGATCCCTTCTTCGCCATGGTGCGTTTCACCAGCACCAAGACCTTCCCGCCGGTGTCCAACAACTGGGGTCATTTTGGCAATGAAGAGTTCGACAAGCTCATTGCCAACGCCCGCACCACCTTCGACGACAAGAAGCGCGACGAGGCCCTGGCCAAGCTGCACGCCCGCATCGTTGAGGAAGCGCCCTTTGTCTGGATCGCGCACGACGTGGGCCCGCGTGCCATGAGTGCCAAGGTCAAGGGTTTCGTGCAGCCGCGCAGCTGGTTTGTCGATCTGGCGCCGGTCACCATGGACTGAGCCTGAAACGGACCAGTCCATGGTCCGGTCCGGCGGCCACCGGTTCTGCGGTGGCCGCCCGTTCCCCCTCTGCCGAGGTTTGCCTACGTCCAAGAGAAGGACTGCGCCATGATCGGTTTCCTGATCCGCCGTGTGCTCTACACCCTGCCCATCATGCTGGGTGTGGCGCTGGTCTGTTTTGCGCTGGTTCACCTGTCGCCGGGTGACCCGCTGGTATCCATCTTGCCGGCCGATGCCTCGGTCGAATTGCAGCAGCAGCTCATCGAGCTGTACGGTTTCAACCGGTCCTATCCGGAACAGTTCGTCAGCTGGATCTGGCGTGCCTTGCAGGGTGACCTGGGTACCTCGATTGCTTCCGGGCGTGCCGTGACCGAAGAGGTGTTCCGGGCGGTGACCAACACGCTGCGCCTGGCGGTGCTGGCCACCCTGATCGGTTTCGTGTTCGGTTGCCTGTTCGGCTTTGTCGCCGGCTACTTCCAGGGCTCGTGGCTGGACAAGGCGGCTTCGCTGACCTCGGTGCTGGGCGTGAGCGTGCCGCATTACTGGCTGGGCATGGTGCTGGTGATCATTTTCTCGTCCATTCTGATGTGGCTTCCGCCAGGCGGTGCCGGGCCGGGTGGCTCCAGCGACTGGGCCTGGGACTGGGAGCACATCAAACACATGATCCTGCCGGCCGTCACCATGAGCGTGATTCCCATGGGCATCATCGCGCGCACGGTGCGGGCGCTGGTGGCCGAGATCCTGGCGCAGGAGTTCATCGTCGGTCTGCGGGCCAAGGGCCTGACCGATGTGGGCGTGTTCCTGCACGTGGTCAAGAACGCAGCGCCCACCGCGCTGGCGGTGATGGGTCTGCAGCTGGGCTACCTGCTCGGGGGCTCCATTCTGATCGAGACCGTGTTTTCATGGCCGGGAACCGGCTTCCTGCTGAATTCGGCCATCTTCCAGCGCGACCTGCCGCTGCTGCAGGGAACCATACTGGTGCTGGCCATGTTCTTTGTCGTGCTCAACCTGGTGGTCGACGTGATCCAGACCTTGCTGGATCCGCGCATTGCCCGGTGACCCCATCTGATCACCTGACCAGGACACACCGATGAACGACATCGCCATTCCCAAACCCGATACCGCGCCCGTGGTCTTCGAGCGCTCACCCGGCTACTGGCAAACCGTAGGTCGACGCTTTGTGCGCGACAAGGTCGCCGTGGGGGCGGCCCTGGTGGTGCTGACACTGCTGCTGATGGCGGTGTTCGGTCCCATGATCACCCCGGCCGATCCCTACGAGTCGTCCATGCTCAAACGCCTGAAGCCCATCGGCTTCGAGGGGCACCCGCTGGGCACCGACGAACTGGGCCGCGACATGCTCTCGCGCCTGATGGTCGGTGCGCGCCTTTCCTTGTTCATGGGTATCACGCCCGTGATCTTCGCCTTTGTGCTGGGCTCGATGATCGGCATCACCGCGGGCTACGCCGGCGGCATCACCAACAGCGTGCTGATGCGCACGATCGACGTGTTCTATGCTTTCCCGTCGGTGTTGCTGGCCATTGCCCTGTCGGGCGCCTTGGGCGCGGGCATCACCAATTCTCTGATCTCGCTGACCATTGTGTTCATCCCCCCGATTGCGCGGGTGGCCGAGAGCGTGACCACGCAGATTCGCAGCCGGGATTTTGTCGACGCGGCCCGGGCATCGGGCGCGGGTGCCTTCACCATCGTCCGGGTGCATGTGCTGGGCAATGTGCTGGGGCCGATATTTGTCTACGCCACCAGCCTGATCGCGGTCAGCATGATCCTGGCTTCGGGCCTGAGCTTCCTGGGTCTGGGCGTCAAGCCACCCGAGCCCGAGTGGGGCCTGATGCTCAACACCTTGCGCACCGCCATCTATGTGCAGCCCTGGATTGCCGCCTTGCCCGGCGTGATGATCTTCATCACTTCGATCGCTTTCAACCTCCTGGCCGACGGTCTGCGCTCGGCCATGGAAATCAAACAGTGAAGCCCCCCGCGTCGCCTGCGGCGCCACCCCCCAGGGGGCGGCATCTGTCGTCCGGCAAAGCCGGCCCGACGATGCCCTGGCGCACGGGATGTGGTGCTCGATGACCTCGGCAATTGTTCAACGGAGTTAATGAAATGACTGTGGTTCATTCCGATATGGGCGGTCCGGCCCAGCCGCTATTGAGGGTGCGGGGTCTGGTCAAACATTTCCCGCTGAAGAAGGACGTGCTCGGCCGCGGCGGCGGTGTGGTGCGCGCTGTGGACGGCATCGACTTCGACGTCCTCAAAGGCGAGACGCTGGGTGTGGTGGGTGAGTCCGGTTGCGGCAAGTCCACCACCGCGCGTTTGTTGATGCACCTGACCGAACCTGACCGGGGCGAAATCGTGTTCGATGGCCAGACCGTGGGTTCGTCGGCACTGTCGCTCAAGCAGTTTCGGCGCCAGACACAGATGGTGTTCCAGGACAGCTACGCCTCGCTCAATCCGCGCCTGACCATGGAGGATTCAATCGCCTTCGCGCCCCAGGTGCATGGTGTGCCGCACCGCGAGGCGGTCGAGCGCGCAAGAGACCTGCTGGCGCGTGTGGGCCTGGAGCCGCGCCGTTTTGCCGAGCGCTACCCGCATGAGCTCTCGGGCGGTCAGCGCCAGCGTGTGAACATTGCACGGGCGCTGGCCTTGCAGTCGCGCCTGATCATCCTCGACGAGGCGGTTTCGGCGCTGGACAAGTCGGTCGAGGCGCAGGTGCTCAACCTGTTGCTGGATCTCAAGGAGGAGTTTGGTCTGACCTATGTGTTCATCAGCCACGATCTGAATGTGGTGCGCTACATGAGCGACCGGGTGATGGTGATGTACCTGGGGCAGGTGGTCGAGATCGGTGACAGCGAGACCCTGTTCGAGTCACCTGCCCACCCCTACACACGCGCACTGCTGTCGTCCATTCCGTCGATGGATCCCGATCACCGCACCGAGGTGCCTCCGCTCGCCGGCGACCCGCCCAACCCCATCAACCCGCCACCGGGTTGCCGATTCCACACCCGCTGTGCCCATGCGCAGGACGTCTGCTCGCAGCGCATGCCCACCCTGGCCCCGGTGGGCAGTGGCCAGGTGGCGGCTTGCTGGATGCAGGTGGCAGGCAGTGGTCACACCGATGCACCCGAACTCAAGGAGGCCGCATGAACACCGCCGCAACACCCGATGAAGCGCCTTTTGTCGACGTCCGGAACCTGCGCGTGACCTTCACCGGCGGCAAAAAGCCGGTGGAGGCGGTCAACGGTGTGGACCTGAAGGTCCAACGCGGCGAAGTGGTGGCCCTGATTGGCGAGTCGGGATCGGGCAAGAGCGTCACCTTGCGCAGCCTGCTGCGCCTGCACCCGGCCGGGCGCACCCGCATCGAGGGGCAGATGCGGGTGGGTGATCAGGATGTGCTGGCCCTGTCGCCGCGTGCGCTGGCCGACTACCGTGGCAAGGTGGCATCGATGATCTTCCAGGAGCCGCTGCTGGCGCTGGACCCGGTCTACCCGGTGGGCGCGCAGATCGTGGAGGCGATCCAGCGGCACGAACCGGTCAGCGCGGAGCAGGCCCGCCAGCGCGCGCTGCAGATGTTCGAACGGGTGCGCATTCCCAGCCCGGAGCGGCGCCTGCAGGCCTACCCGCACGAGATGTCGGGCGGCATGCGCCAGCGCGCCATGATCGCGCTGGCCCTGGCCTGCCACCCGCAGCTGCTGCTGGCGGACGAACCGACCACCGCGCTGGACGCAACGGTGCAGATCCAGATCCTGCTGCTGCTGCGCGAGCTGCAGCGCGAGCTGGGCCTGTCGGTCATCTTTGTCACGCACGACATCGGTGCGGCGGTGGAGGTGGCCGACCGCATTGCGGTCATGTACGCCGGCCGCATCGTGGAGGAGGGGCCCGCGGCCACACTGTTGCGCAACCCGCGCCATCCCTACACCCTGGCCTTGCTGCGCAGCCGTGCCGACGGCGCCCTGGCCAAGGGCAGCCGACTGGAGACCATTTCGGGCTCACCGCCCGACCTGACGGCTTTGCCAGCCGGCTGTGCCTTTGCCGAGCGTTGCAAAATGGTGCAGGACAGCTGCCGTGCCACCCGACCGGAGATCACCTGGCTGGAGGCGGGTCACAGCGTGCGTTGCCTGCGCGTGGCCGACACCGCCGTGCCAGTTTCTTCAACCGCCCATGCCTGATCCAGCAATGAACCAACACACCGACGTCCTGCACGACCCCGCCCGCGCCTTCATGCCGTACCCGTCGGTGCCGGTGCCCCACGCACCCACCGGTCCGCTGGCCGGCCTGCGCTTCGGCGTGAAGGACCTGTTTCATGTGCGTGGTTACCCCACCAGTGGCGGTCAGCCCTTGCTGCTGGCGCTGCTGGGGGTGCAGGACCGCACCGCGCCCACGGTGCAGAAGCTGCTCGATGCCGGCGCGCACTTCGGCGGCAAGACCATCACAGACGAACTGGCCTTCTCAATGAACGGCCAGAACGCGCACTTCGGCTCACCCGTTAACGGTGCGGCGCCCGAGCGCATCACCGGCGGTTCCTCGTCGGGCTCGGCGGCCGCGGTCTCGCACCGTCTGTGCGACTTTGCGCTGGGCACCGACACTGGCGGCTCTGTGCGTGCGCCGGCCAGCCACTGTGGCCTGGTGGGGCTGAGGCCCACCCACGGTCGCGTGAGCCTGCAGGACGCGCTGGACCTCTCGCCCAGCCTGGACACCTGCGGCTGGTTCACCCGTGACGTGCCCACCTTTGCCCGCGTGGCCGATGTGCTGCTGGGCGAGGATGCCGAGCCGCTGCCCGACGGTGTGCGCCTGCTGGCGCCCACCGATCTGTGGGCCCAGGCCACCACCGCTGCCACCAAGGCCCTGGCTGGGGCGCGCCGCCAGATAGAGGCGGTGCTGGGCAAGGCGCGGCCGACCCGGGTGGTGCTGGATGGCATCGACGACATGTACTGGCACATCCGCCACATCCAGGGCATCGAGGCCTGGCAGGTGGACGGTGGCTTCATTCGCCGCTTCGCGCCGCCGCTGGGTCCGGGGGTGGCGCAGCGTTTTGCCTGGAGCGAACAGGTCAGTGACGCCCAGGCCGCCGCGTCGCGGGCCTTCCGCGACCGCTTCCGTGCGCACCTGGGGGCCATCCTGGGGCGCGACGGTGTGCTGCTTATGCCTACCATGCCCGACATCGCACCGCTGGTGAGCGAGCCCGAGGCGGCATTGGAAGACTACCGCAACCGTGCCATCCGTTTGCTGTGTGTGGCGGGTCTGTCGGGCTTTCCTCAGCTGTCGCTGCCCCTGGCCAGTCGTTCGGGGGCGCCGCTGGGCATCTCGCTGCTCGGGCCGGCCGGCAGCGACCGCAGTCTGGTGCGGCTGGCCGAGCGCATCACCGGTTGAACGCGGAGCGCACCAGGTACACCGGAGTCGCCAGTTGCCGCACTTCGCAATCCACTGCGGGCCCCGCACGTTCGATGACCAGAAAGTCGCCGTCATCGATGGCGATGAGTGGGTGATGCCAGGTGCCGGCGTTCAAGGTGAATCCGCGCGATGGCTCCGCCTCAAAGGCAGCCAGGGTGGAAAGGTCGGGCTGATCGCCGCCCAATGCCACCATCAGCACACAGCGGGCGCCCTGCAAAGGGATGAAGGTCTGACTGCCCCATCGGTGGCGCTCCAGCACGAGCCATGGCCCCTGTTCGGGCTGGGCCTGTGCGCGGAACACCGCCAGGGCAGGGCAGCCGTCCTGCCGATCCAGATCCAGCTGTGCCGGCAGGTCCAGCCGCCAGCTGGTACCCGCATTGATCGAACGGACATGCTGGCCTTTGAGGTCGAGCACACTGCCATAGGGCATGAAGCTGTCCGGGACCAGGGGGCGGATGGGGATGTCGATGGGCATGGGCACAATGTAGCTGCTGTGGCCTTTCCGTGCCCGCAGGCGGCCACTGAGAGGCTGAGAACCTCTGGCCTCTCCTTGCCTGCCTTTATGCCTTCGTCACCGACATGAACCCCTCCACTGCCAGCACCTCATCCGAGCGGGACGAGTCTTCGGTGACGGCGACCGACCGTGTGTATGACGCCGTCTACCGGGCGGTGCTCGAGCACCGGCTGGAGCCGGGACAACGTCTGCGCGAGGAAGAAATGGCGGCCGAGTTTGGCGTCTCGCGCACCGTGGTACGTCAGGCCTTGCAGCGCCTGGCCCAGGACCAGGTGATCGAACTCATGCACAACCGGGGCGCCCGCGTGCCGATGCCCAGTCTGGACGATGCCCGCCATGTCTTTGAGGCCCGCCGCGTGGTCGAGTGTGAAGTGGCGCGCCGGCTCGGCGGGCACCTCAGCGGCGAGCAGGTCGACGAACTGCAGAGTCTGGCGCAGGCCGAAATGGAGGCCGACCGGCGCGGCGACCGGGCCGAGGCCATTCGCCTGTCGGGCGAATTCCACAACGCACTGGCCCGCATGTACGGCAACCCTGTCTATGTGCGCATGCTGACCGGGCTGATGCCGACCACGTCGCTGCTGATGGCTCGCTTCAAATTGCACGGCGGCCAGGTGTGTGTGGCGCACCGCCATGTGGACCTGATATCGGCCCTGCTCAAGGGCAGCGGCCCGGCAGCCACCGAGATGCGCAAGCACCTGGTGGAGCTGGAGCAGTCGCTGGTGGCCAGCCCGAGGTCGCCACGGCGCCGTCTGCGCGATGTGTTTTCCGCCTACCGGGACGATGACGAAACCACCACTGGAGCCAGTACATGACCACCCTGACCCATCTGTCCAGCCTGTGCATCAACGGTGAGCGCCTGTGGCAGTCGCTGATGGAACTGGCCCGCATCGGCGGCACCGACAAGGGAGGTGTTTGCCGGCTGGCCCTCACCGACCTGGACCGCCAGGGCCGGGACCTGGTGACCCGCTGGGCGCGCGAGGCGGGCATGAGCGTGACGGTGGACCGCATCGGCAACGTGTTCATGCGCCGGCCCGGGCGCAACAACTCGTTGCCTCCGATCATGACGGGCAGCCACATCGACACCCAGCCCACCGGCGGCAAGTTCGATGGCAACTACGGCGTCCTGGCGGGGCTGGAGGTGGTGCGCACGCTCAACGACCACGGCATCGAGACCGAGGCACCGATCGAGGTGGCGTTCTGGACCAACGAGGAAGGCTCGCGCTTCGTGCCGGTGATGATGGGCTCGGGTGTGTTTGCCGGCGCCTTCAGTCTGGAACATGCCTATGCGGCCACCGATGTCGATGGCCACACCGTCAAAGCAGAACTCGAGCGCATCGGCTACATCGGTGACGAACAACCGGGGCAGCACCCCATCGGTGCCTACTTCGAGACGCACATCGAGCAGGGGCCGGTGCTGGAAGACGCCAACGTCACCATCGGCGTGGTGCCCGGCGTGCTGGGCATACGCTGGTTCGATTGCACCGTCACCGGCATGGAAGCCCACGCCGGCCCGACGCCCATGGCCCTGCGGCGCGATGCGCTGCAGGTGGCCACCCTCATCATGCAGGAGGTGGTCGCCAGCGCGGGCCGCCACGGACCGCACGGCAGGGGCACGGTGGGCATGGTGCAGGTGCACCCGAACAGCCGCAATGTGATTCCGGGCCGGGTGAAGTTCTCCATGGATGTGCGCAACATCTCGGACGAGCTGGTGGACCGGCAGGCGCAGGAGATCCAGGATCTGGCCGCGCGGCTGCAGGCCCAGACAGGGCTGTCCATTCAGATCGAGACGGTGTCGAGCTATCCGGCGCAGTCCTTCGACGACACTTGCATTCAGGCCATCACCCGGGCCGCGCAGCGCCTGGGTTACAGCCACATGCCCGTGGTATCGGGAGCAGGGCACGATGCCGTCTATGCAGCGCAGCTGGCGCCCACGGGCATGATCTTCATTCCCTGCAAGGACGGCATCAGCCACAACGAGATCGAAGATGCGCAACCCGAACACATCAGCGCTGGGTGCAATGTGCTGCTGCAGGTGATGCTGGAGCGCGCCGGTCTGCCCTCCCGAGCCGCTGCTCAGTAGTGGGGGGGACGTTCGTCCAGCGGTGGCCCCGGACTGGCGGGGTCGTCGTCGGCTTGCTTGCGACGCAGCCGGACCACCTCTCGCGCCAGCAGTTCGATGGCCTCCTGCTGCCGGGCCACGGTGGCATTCAGTGTGTCCAGCAGGTCTTCGGCGAAGGCGAGCTTCTCCTCCAGCCGGGTCAGGCGCGTGTCGTGGCTGGCGGAGGGAGACGGGGTGTCGGTCATGGGGCGCCAATCAGGCAAGGGGTGGGACTGCGGTGGTCAGGCGCAGCAGCGAACCGTACTTGTCGGCCAGAAAACTCTCGGCGCGTTCGAGCATGAAGTAGCGAAACGCCTCGGCCGCCGGTGACAACAGCTTGGACAGGGTGTGCACCACGTTCCATCCTCGCACAATCGGTGTGCCTTCGACATCCAGTGTGGCGATCAGGCCGTTTTCCAGCTCCAGGCCGATCGTGTGCAGCGACAGAAAGCTGATGCCCATGCCGGCCATCACCGCCTGCTTGATGGTCTCGTTGCTGGTCATCTCCATCACCACGCGCGGCTCCATGCGCGACTTCTCCAGGAACTTCTCCATCGCGGCCCGGGTGCCGGAGCCCCGCTCGCGCAGAATGAATCCATAGGGGCGCAGGGCATCCACTGTCGGATGTCCGACCTTGAGCAGCGGGTGGTCGGTGGGCGCCACGAACACGTGGGGGTGCGCCGCGAACGGCTCGGCCCGGGTGGCCAGCTCGGTCGGTGGCCGGCCCATGACGGCAATGTCCACCTCGTTGCCCTGCAGCATCTTCACCAGCTGCTCGCGGT
Organism: Burkholderiales bacterium; assembly: GCA_030604135.1. Classification (GTDB taxonomy): domain Bacteria; phylum Pseudomonadota; class Gammaproteobacteria; order Burkholderiales; family Burkholderiaceae_C; genus Hydrogenophaga. The sequence continues at coordinate 220,450 of JAUVWL010000003.1, forward strand.
TGCCCACCGCCAGCCGGATCTCGATGCCTTCGTGCTCGTGTTTGAACTCGGCCAGCAGGCGCGGCAGGAAGTACTTGGCCGTGCTGACCATGCCGATGGTCAGCTGGCCCACTTCCAGCCGTTGCAGCCGGGCGGCGGCGTCTTCGGCGTCCTTGAGCGTGGCCAGCATCTTGCGGGCATAGACCAGCATGTACTCGCCCGCGGTGGTCAGGGCCACCTGGCGCCCGCTGCGTTCGAACAGCGGCAGGCCCACATGGCCCTCAAGCTCCTTGACCTGCATGGTCACGGCCGGGGGTGACAGGTGCAGCACCTCGGCGGCGCGCGCAAAGCTCAGCTGGCGGGCCACTTCGGAAAACACCCGCAACTGCCGGAAGGTGGCGTTCTTCATTAAGCAATTACTTAACTGAAAGTCAATACATCGTGAATTTACCTTATTTCATCCCTTCCTTATAGTCCATTCAACCCCGAGCGCATTGGGGCTTTTTTGGAAGGTGGACCCCATGTTGCGAGCCCTGATCTTTGATGTCGACGGCACCCTGGCTGACACCGAGAGCGTGCATTTGGCCGCCTTCAACCACGCGTTCTCACAGGAGGGACTGGGTTGGCACTGGAGCACGGAGCAGTACACCGATCTGCTGGCCATCTCTGGTGGCAAGGAACGCATGATGCACTTCTGGCGCAGCCAGAACCCCGAGGTCACCGAGCTTGAGGGGGGCGCGTTGACGGCCATGATGGAGCGCCTGCACGAGATCAAGACGGCCTGGTACGAAGCGGCGGTCAACGGAGGGGCGGTGACCCTGCGCCCCGGTGTGCTGGCACTGATGAGCGAGGCACGCCAACAGGGTCTGCAACTGGCGATTGCCACCACCACCTCGCCGGTGAACATCGCCGCCCTGATGCGCAGTGCCATCGGCGCCGACTGGCGCAGCCAGTTCATCGCTGTGGGGGATGCGTCCACCTCGCCGGTCAAGAAGCCGCACCCGCAGGTCTATCTTCAGGTGTTGCGCGACATGGGGCTGACCGCCCAGGTCTGTGTGGCCTTCGAAGACTCGGCCAACGGTCTGAAGGCCGCCAGCGCAGCGGGGCTGGCCACTGTCATCACCCCCAACAGTTTCACGGCCCACCATGACTTTGCGGGTGCGCTGCGCGTGGTGCCGGACCTGACCCACGTGAGCCTGGCTCGTTTGCGCGAATGGATGGCCGCCGCGCTGTCGCGTGCCACGGCTGGTGCCCATTGACCCACCTGGTTTCTCCACCACCTCGCGTTGCCCCATGATCCGCCTCGCCCCATCCATTCTGTCTGCCGACTTTGCCCGCCTGGGCGAGGAGGTCCGTGCCATCGAAGCCGCTGGTGCCGACCTGGTGCACTTTGACGTGATGGACAACCACTATGTGCCCAACCTGACGATCGGCCCGCTGGTCTGTGAGGCGATCCGGCCGCACGTGACGATCGGCATCGACGTGCACCTGATGGTTGAGCCGGTGGATGCGCTGATCCCGCTGTTTGCCAAGGCCGGGGCCAACCTCATCAGCTTCCACCCCGAGGCCAGCCGGCACGTGGACCGCAGCTTGCAGCTCATCCGTGACCACGGCTGCAAGGCCGGGCTGGTGTTCAACCCGGCCACGCCGCTCGAATGGATGGACCATGTGATGGACCGGCTCGACCTGGTGCTGCTGATGAGCGTCAACCCCGGTTTTGGCGGGCAGACGTTCATCCCGTCGACCCTGGCCAAGCTGCGCACCGCGCGGCAGCGCATCGACGCCCACGTCGCCAGGACAGGGCGCGACATCTGGCTCGAGGTGGACGGGGGAGTCAAGGTCGACAACATCGGTGAGATCGTGGCCGCGGGTGCCGACACCCTGGTGGCCGGCAGCGCCGTGTTCGGTGCACCGGACAACGACGGAGGCTACCGCACCGTGATGCAGCAGCTGCGGCAGAACGCCGCCGGTCCGGCGCAGGAGCCCGCGGCTGTCCGGCAGCGCCCACGTGTGGCACCTGCCCTGAGCGGCCGCTGACCCCGATTTCGAATACACAAAGAGAACCACCATGACCATCCGCCGCCGCTTCACCCTCACGCAGTACCTGATCGAACAGCGCCGCCGCTTTCCCAAGGCCAGTGGTGATTTCAATGCCTTGCTGCTGGACGTCGCATTGGCCTGCAAGGCCATCGCGCGCTCTGTCGCGCTGGGTGAACTGGGCCGTGTGCTCAGCCATGTCGACCAGGACCTCGCCACCACCGTCAATGTGCAGGGCGAAGAGCAGAAGCGCCTGGATGTGATCAGCAACGCCTACTTCACCGAGATGACCGAGTGGGGCGGGCACCTGGCGGGCATGGCCTCCGAAGAGATGGACCAGCCGTACCAGATTCCGGCACCGCACCAGCGCGGCAAGTACCTGCTGGTGTTCGACCCGCTCGACGGGTCCAGCAACCTGGACGTCAACGTCACCGTCGGCAGCATCTTCAGCATCCTGCGTGCGCCGCAGGAGGTCATTGACAGCGGACGCGATGTGGTGGAGGCCGACTTCCTGCAGCCCGGTACGCAGCAGATGGCCGCCGGCTACGCGCTGTACGGCCCGACCACCATGCTGGTGCTCACCGTGGGAAACGGCGTGGCCGGCTTCACGCTCGACCCCAACCTGGGCCAATTCATGCTGACCCACCCGGACATCAAGGTGCCCCAGGACACCCAGGAATTCGCCATCAACGCCTCCAACAGCCGCTTCTGGGAGGCCCCCATCAAGCGCTATGTGGACGAGTGCCTGGCCGGCAGGACCGGCCCGCGCGGCAAGGACTTCAACATGCGCTGGATCGCCTCCATGGTGGCCGAAGCCCACCGCATCCTGATGCGCGGTGGGGTCTTCATGTACCCGAAGGACACCAAGGACCCGACCAAGGCAGGGCGGTTGCGGCTGCTGTACGAAGCCAACCCGGTGGGCATGATCATCGAACAGGCCGGCGGCCGTGCCAGCACCGGACGCGAGCCGGTGCTGCAGGCCCGGCCCACCACACTGCACCAGCGCATCGGCCTGGTGTTTGGCAGCAAGAGCGAGGTCGAGCGCATCGAGCGCTACCACCGTGAACCCGTGGCCTACAAGGACGACAGCCCGCTGTTTGCCGAGCGCTCGCTGTTCAGAGGTTGACCACCCCCGCGCCGCCTTCGGCGTCACCCCCTCCAGGGGGCGGCACAGGCGGCCCGGCAAAGCCGGTTCCGCGGTGCCCTTGGTTGGACTCCCCCTCGGTCAAGTTGATTTGCTTTTTTGGAGATGCAAATGTCTGAACGCCACCCCATCATCGCCATCACCGGTTCATCAGGTGCCGGCACATCCACGGTGACCCGCACCTTCCAGAACATCTTCCGTCGTGAAGAGGTCACGGCCGCCGTGATCGAGGGCGACAGCTTCCACCGCTTCGACCGCAAGAGCATGAAGGTCCGCATGGCCGAGGAGGAGGCCAAGGGCAACCGGCACTTCAGCCACTTCGGTGCCGAGGGCAACCTGTTCGAAGACATCGAGGCCCTGTTCCGCCAGTACGCCACCGATGGCACCGGGCGCTGCCGCAAATACCTGCACAACGAAGAAGAAGCTGCACCCTACGGGCGGGACCCCGGCACCTTCACGCCCTGGGAGGACATCCAGACCGGCACCGACGTGCTGTTCTACGAAGGCCTGCACGGCGCGGTCAAGACCGACAAGGTCGATATCGCGCAGTACCCCGACCTGCTGATCGGCGTCGTGCCCTCGATCAACCTGGAGTGGATCCAGAAGCTGATCCGCGACAAGACCCAGCGCGGCTACAGCCAGGAAGCGGTGGTTGACACCATCTTGCGTCGCATGCCCGACTACGTGAACTACATCGTGCCCCAGTTCGGCCTGACCCACGTGAACTTCCAGCGTGTGCCGGTGGTGGACACCTCCAACCCGTTCATCACGCGCGACATTCCGACCGCCGACGAGAGCATGGTGGTGATCCGTTTTGCCAAACCCAAAGGCATCGATTTCCAGTACCTGCTGAACATGATCAACGGTTCGTGGATGAGCCGCGCCAACACCATCGTGGTGCCCGGCGGCAAGATGGAACTGGCGATGCAGCTGATCTTCACGCCCTTCATCTGGCGCATGATGGAACGGCGCAAGCGCGCGATGAATTGACGCCCCCCGCGCCGCGCCTGCGGCGCGTCACCCCCCACTGGGGGGCAACGCGTGTGGACCGGCGGAGCCGGATCCACCGCGTTCTGGAAGGACTCCCCCTCATTTCATTTCTGTTTCGGCTCCCCTATGAAGAACCCTTCTCCCGAACTCGCCCGTCAGATGGCCAACGCCATCCGCATGCTCGCCGTGGATGCGGTGGAAAAGGCCAAAAGCGGCCACCCCGGCGCCCCCATGGGCATGGCCGACATCGCCGAGGTGCTGTGGAACCGGCACCTCAGGCACAACCCGGCCAACCCGCACTGGCCCGACCGGGACCGCTTCGTGCTGTCCAATGGCCACGGTTCGATGCTGATCTACGCGCTGCTGCACCTGACCGGCTACGACCTGCCGATGGAGGAGCTTCAGCGGTTCCGGCAGCTGCACAGCAAGACCGCCGGCCATCCCGAGGTGGGCATCACTCCGGGTGTGGAAACCACGACTGGCCCGCTGGGGCAGGGCATCGGCAACGCGGTGGGCATGGCCCTGGCCGAGAAGTTGCTGGCGCAGGAGTTCAACCGCGAGGACGAGGACGCGACCCACCACATCGTCGACCACTTCACCTACGTGTTCCTGGGCGACGGTTGCATGATGGAGGGAATCAGCCACGAAGCCTGTGCGCTGGCCGGCACGCTGCGTCTGTCCAAGCTGGTGGCCTTCTACGACGACAACGGGATTTCCATTGACGGCCATGTCGAAGGCTGGTTCACCGACGACACACCCAGGCGCTTCGAGGCCTATGGCTGGCATGTGATCCCGAATGTGGATGGGCACGACCCGGCCGCGGTGGAGGCCGCGCTGCTGGCGGCGAAGAAGCAGGGACGTCAGGCCGATGGCAAACCGACGCTGATCTGTTGCAAGACGGTGATCGGCATGGGCTCGCCCAACAAGGCGGGTACGCATGACGTCCACGGTGCTGCGCTGGGTGCGGCCGAGGTGGCGGCCACCCGAGAAGCCCTGGGCTGGACCGCGGCGCCCTTCGAGCTTCCGGAAGAGGTGGGCGCTGCCTGGAACGCCCGCGAAAGAGGTGCCGCCGCCGAGGCCGAATGGCGTCAGCGCTTTGAAGCCTACCGCAGCCAGTACCCCTTGGAGGCCGCCGAGTTCGAGCGCCGCATGGCCGGCGATCTGCTGCCCGATTTTGGGGTGCGGCTGCCCGAACTGCTGGCCAACATCTCCTCGCGTGCCGAGCCAGTGGCCACGCGCAAGGCCAGCCAGAACGCGCTCGATCTGCTGGCGCCGCTGGTGCCCGAGTTCTTCGGTGGCAGCGCCGACCTGACCGGCTCCAACCTGACCAATTTCAAAGGCTGCGTGAAAGCCGGCCGCGATGCCTGGGGCAACCACCTGAGCTATGGCGTGCGCGAATTCGGCATGGCCGCCATCATGAACGGCATCGCGCTGCATGGCGGCTACCTCCCCTATGGCGGCACCTTCCTGACGTTCAGCGACTACAGCCGCAACGCCATCCGCATGGCCGCACTGATGAAGCTGCGCGTCGTGCATGTGTTCACCCACGACTCCATTGGCCTGGGCGAAGACGGACCGACCCACCAGTCGGTCGAGCATGTGCCCAGCCTGCGGCTGATTCCCCAGCTGGACGTCTGGCGCCCGGCCGATGGCCTGGAAACGGCTGTGGCCTGGTCCAGTGCCATCGAGCGCCGCGACGGCCCGAGCGCGCTGTGCCTGTCCCGCCAGAACCTGCCGCGCGTGACCGAGCGCGTCACCGCGGGCCAGATCCGCCGCGGCGGCTACATCCTGTCCGAGATCGAACATCCGCAGGCCATCATCTTGGCCACCGGCTCCGAGGTCGAGATTGCCCTGCAGGCCCAGGCCGCACTGGCTGCCGACGGCCTCCGCACCCGCGTGGTGTCCATGCCCAGCACCAGTGTGTTCGACCGCCAGCCGCAGGCCTACCAGGACCTGGTGTTGCCCCTGGCGTTGCCTGTGGTGGCGGTGGAGGCGGCGCACCCGGACTTCTGGCGCAAGTATGTCGGTCGCACCGGTGTGGTGATTGGCATCGCCTGTTTCGGCGAGTCGGCCCCCGCCAAGGACCTGTACCGTCATTTCGGGATCACGCCGACCCGTGTGGCGGATGCGGTGCGCGCCCTCGTTCATCGCGCGGCTTACAGAAGAGAGCAGGCCTTGCCTGAACACATTATCCCGGCGAGCAACTGAGGTGAACATGCGCATTCCCTATGACCTGGTGCTGTTCGACCTGGACGGGACCCTCATCGAAACCGCGCCGGAAATTGCCGATGCGGTCAACGACACCCTGTCGCGTTTTCGCCTGCCGGCAGTCAGCCAGCAGCAGGTCAACGACTGGATCGGACACGGTACGCGCGAGTTGCTGATCCAGGCGCTGGCCTTCACCGGGAACACCCCGGCCGAGACGGTGCGCCATGCCGACAGTTTCCGCCTCATCGAAGCGGAGTTCGCGGTGTATTACGCCCGCCGCTGTGGCACCCGAAGCCGTCTCTATCCGCACGTGCGCGAGACACTGCTGAACCTTCGCGCTGCAGGTGTCAAGCTGGCCGTGGTGACCAACAAGGAAGGGCGCTACACCGAGACGGTGCTGCGGGCCCACGAACTGCTGCCACTGTTCGACCGCGTCATCAGTGGCGACACGCTGCCTGTGAAGAAGCCTGATCCGGCGGGTGTCCACGACTGCATGCAGCGTTTTGGCGTGGCACGCGAACGCGTGCTGTTCGTGGGCGACTCCAGCATCGACGTGGCCACGGCCCGCAACGCGGGCGTCACCGTCTGGGCACTGCCCTATGGCTACAACATGGGACAGCCGATCGAGGCCTGTGGCGCCGACCGTGTGATCTCCGATTTCTCGGCGTTGACCACCGGCTGAGGCCCTGCGGCCGGTGGCCGCACCTTCGCCGAACGCCCCTTTTATTTCAAGCAACTGGAGGAGACCCCCATGACCATCCGCGTCGGTATCAACGGATTCGGCCGCATCGGTCGCAACGTGCTGCGCAGCGCGATCCAGAACTTCCCGGACATCGAGATCGTGGCCATCAACGACCTGCTCGAACCCGACTACCTGGCCTACATGCTCCAGTACGACAGCGTGCACGGCCGCTTCAAGGGCACCGTCCAGGTCGAAGGCGGCAACATCGTGGTCAACGGCAAGACCATCCGCCTGACACAGGAGCGCGACCCGGCCAACCTCAAGTGGAACGAGGTCGGTGCCGACGTCGTGATCGAATCCACCGGCCTGTTCCTGGACAAGGTCACCGCCCAGAAGCACCTGGACGCCGGTGCCAAAAAGGTCATCCTGTCGGCCCCCTCCAAGGACGACACCCCGATGTTCGTCTACGGCGTCAACGACAAGACCTACGCTGGCCAGGCCATCATCTCCAACGCCAGCTGCACCACCAACTGCCTGGCCCCGGTGGCCAAGGTGCTGCACGACAAGTGGGGCATCAAGCGTGGCCTGATGACCACCGTGCACGCGGCCACCGCCACGCAGAAGACGGTGGACGGCCCCTCCAACAAGGACTGGCGCGGTGGCCGCGGCATTCTGGAGAACATCATCCCCAGCAGCACCGGCGCTGCCAAGGCGGTGGGCGTGGTCATCCCCGAACTCAACAAGAAGCTGACCGGCATGAGCTTCCGGGTGCCCACCAGCGACGTGTCGGTGGTGGACCTGACGGTCGAGCTCAACAGCGAAGCGAGCTACG
>JAUVWL010000044.1 GCA_030604135.1 Burkholderiales bacterium
AGTTCTACTTCCGTACCACCGACGTGACCGGCTCGATCGAGCTGCCCGAAGGCAAGGAAATGGTGATGCCGGGTGACAACGTGTCGATCACCGTCAAGCTGATCGCCCCGATCGCCATGGAAGAAGGTCTGCGTTTTGCCATCCGCGAAGGCGGCCGCACCGTCGGCGCCGGCGTCGTGGCCAAGATCATCGAGTAACCGGATCCGGAGAACCGCATGTCCACCAAGCAAAAAATCCGCATCCGCCTGAAGGCCTTCGATTACAAGCTGATCGACACCTCGGCCGCCGAAATCGTCGACACCGCCAAACGCACCGGCGCCATCGTCAAGGGTCCCGTGCCCCTGCCAACCCGCATGAAGCGCTTCGACATCCTGCGTTCGCCGCACGTCAACAAGACCTCGCGCGATCAGCTGGAGATCCGCACCCACCAGCGTCTGATGGACATCGTCGACCCGACTGACAAGACGGTCGACGCCCTGATGAAGCTGGACCTGCCGGCCGGCGTGGACGTCGAGATCAAACTTCAGTGATCCTGAGGGCAAGACCGGCGACAGCCGGTCTTGCACAAAAATAGCCCGCTGGTTATACTGGCGGGCTTTTCAGGCTTTTGCCTGAGAGATACTCGTTTGTCGGTGGGGCCAGTTGACTGGCTTTGCCTTAACAACCGTGTCGCAGTTGGGTCACAAGACGCAACGGGCACACCATCAGCCCCGGCCAATTGAAGTCGGGAACGGAGAAAACAATGAGTCTGAGCAACTCCCTCGGGTTGTTGGGCCGCAAGGTTGGCATGATGCGCCTGTTCACTGAAGACGGGGACGCAGTGCCCGTCACGGTGGTCGACGTGTCCAACAACCGCGTGGCACAAGTCAAAACCCAGGCCAATGACGGCTACGACGCCCTTCAGGTGACGTATGGCAAGCGCCGCGCCTCCCGCGTGACCAAGCCCCAAGCCGGCCATCTGGCCAAAGCCGGTGTCGAAGCCGGTGAAATCCTCAAAGAATTCCGCGTGAGCGCCGATGTGGCTGGCAAATACGCCGCCGGTGCCGTGCTGCCTGTGACCGAGCTGTTTGCGGCCGGCCAGAAGGTCGACGTGCAGGGCACCTCGATCGGCAAGGGCTTTGCCGGCACCATCAAGCGCCACAACTTCAGCTCGCAGCGTGCCTCGCACGGCAACAGCCGCTCGCACAACGTGCCGGGTTCGATCTCCATGGCCCAGGATCCGGGTCGTGTGTTCCCGGGCAAGAAAATGACCGGCCACATGGGCGACGAAACCAAGACGATCCAGAACCTGGATATCTTCCGTGTCGACGAAGCCCGCCAGTTGCTGATGATCAAGGGTGCCGTACCCGGCGCCAACGGCGGTTTCGTGACTGTCCGTCCTGCCGTCAAGGCCAAGAAGGGAGCTAACTGATGCAAGTTGAACTCCTGAACGACCAGGGTCAGGCCGCGTCCAATGTGGACGTGCCCGAGACCGTCTTCGGTCGCGACTACAACGAAGCGCTGATTCACCAGCTGGTGGTGGCCTACCAGGCCAACGCCCGCCAGGGCACGCGTGCTCAGAAAGACCGTGAACAGGTCAAGCACTCGACCAAGAAGCCTTTCAAGCAAAAGGGTACCGGTCGCGCCCGCGCCGGTATGACGTCCTCGCCGATCTGGCGTGGAGGCGGTCGTGTTTTCCCGAACAGCCCCGACGAAAACTTCACCCAGAAGCTCAACAAGAAGATGTACCGCGCCGGTATGGCCTCCATCTTCTCGCAACTGGTTCGTGAGGGTCGCCTGGCTGTGGTGGACTCCATCAAGGTGGATTCCCCCAAGACCAAGCAGCTCGCTGCCAAGTTCAAGGCCATGAACCTGAACCACGCCCTGGTGATTGCCGAGGAAGTGGACGAGAACCTGTACCTGGCTTCGCGCAATCTGCCCAATATCCTGGTCGTCGAGCCGCGCTACGCCGACCCGGTGTCGCTGGTGCACTACAAGAAGGTGATCGTCACCAAAGGCGCCATCGACCAGCTCAAGGAGATGTTCGCATGAGCGTCACGAAATACGACGAAGGCCGTCTGATGCAGGTGCTCGTGGCACCCATCGTGTCGGAAAAAGCCACCATGGTGGGCGAGAAGAACAACACCATTCTGTTCAAGGTGTTGCGCGACGCCACCAAGCCCGAGATCAAGGCCGCTGTTGAACTGATGTTCAAGGTCGAGGTCAACGGCGTGTCCGTTACCAACCAGAAGGGCAAGGCCAAGCGCTTCGGCAAGACCGTGGGTCGCCGCGACCACGTGCGCAAGGCCTATGTGACCCTGAAGCCGGGTCAGGAACTGAACTTCGGCGGGGAGGCTGTCTGATCATGGCTGTCATCAAGATGAAACCCACTTCGCCAGGCCGTCGCGGCATGGTGAAAGTCACCCGGGATCACCTTCACAAAGGTGCCGGTTTTGCGCCTCTGCTGGAGCCCCAGCACCAGAAGTCGGGCCGTAACAACAACGGTCACATCACCGTGCGCCACAAGGGTGGCGGTGCCAAGCACCACTACCGTGTGGTCGACTTCCGTCGCAACAAGGACAACATCCCGGCCAAGGTCGAGCGCATCGAATACGACCCGAACCGCACGGCGCACATTGCGCTGCTGTGCTACGCCGACGGCGAGCGCCGCTACATCATCGCCCCCCGTGGCGTTGAAGTGGGTGCCACGCTGCTGTCCGGCTCGGAGTCGCCCATTCGTGTCGGCAACACCCTGCCCATCCGCAACATCCCGGTTGGCTCAACCATCCACTGCATCGAGTTGCAGGTCGGCAAGGGCGCGCAAATTGCCCGTTCCGCCGGAGCCTCTGCTGTGTTGCTGGCCCGTGAAGGCATCTACGCCCAGGTTCGCATGCGCTCCGGCGAGGTCCGCAAGGTCCACGTCGACTGCCGCGCCACCATCGGCGAGGTCTCCAATACCGAACACAGCCTGCGCCAGCTCGGCAAGGCCGGTGTGAAGCGTCACATGGGTATCCGTCCGACCGTTCGTGGTACCGCCATGAACCCGATCGACCACCCGCACGGTGGTGGTGAAGGCAAGACCGGCGAGGGCCGCGCTCCGGTGGATCCGTGGGGCAACCTGACCAAGGGCTACCGCACCCGCAACAACCGCCGCACGCAGAACATGATCGTGTCGCGTCGCAAGAGCAAGAAGTAAGGGGTTGACGAAATGACTCGTTCTCTCAAAAAAGGTCCCTTCGTTGACCACCACCTGCTCGCCAAAGTCGAGAAGGCCGTGTCCACCAAGGACAAGAAGCCGGTCAAGACCTGGTCGCGCCGCTCCATGATCCTGCCCGAGTTCATCGGTCTGACGATCGCCGTGCACAACGGCAAGCAGCACGTGCCTGTGTACATCACCGATCAGATGGTCGGGCACAAGCTCGGCGAATTCTCCCTGACGCGCACCTTCAAGGGCCATCCGGGTGACAAGAAAGCCAAGAAGTAAGGATCACCATCATGACTACTGAAACCCGCTGTGTCGTCCGCGGCGTGCGCCTGTCGGTGGACAAGGGCCGTCTGGTGGCCGACCTGATTCGTGGCAAGAAGGTCGACCAGGCCATCAACATCCTGTCCTTCACCCAGAAGAAGGCCGCCGGCATCGTCAAAAAGGCGCTGATGTCCGCCATTGCCAACGCCGAGCACAACGACGGCGCCGACATCGACGAGCTGAAGGTCAAGACCATCTACGTCGAGCAGGGCACCACGCTCAAGCGCTTCACGGCCCGGGCCAAGGGCCGCGGCAACCGCATCAGCAAACCCACGTGTCACATCTACGTGACGGTCGGCAACTGAAGAGGTCACTGGAACTATGGGACAAAAAATCAACCCGACCGGCTTCCGGCTTGCCGTTTCGCGCAACTGGGCCAGCCGCTGGTACGCCAGCAACCGTGACTTCGCCGGCATGCTGGCCGAAGACATCAAGGTGCGCGAGTACCTCAAGGCCAAGCTCAAGAACGCCGCCGTTTCTCGTGTGGTCATCGAGCGCCCCGCCAAGAACGCCCGCATCACCATCCACTCGGCCCGTCCGGGTGTGGTCATCGGCAAGAAGGGCGAGGACATCGAGAAGCTCAAGAAGGAACTGGCCGCCAAGCTGGGCGTGCCGGTCGCCGTCAACATCGAGGAAGTGCGCAAGCCCGAAATCGATGCCAAGCTGATCGCTGACTCCATCACCCAGCAGCTCGAGAAGCGCATCATGTTCCGCCGTGCCATGAAGCGCGCCATGCAGAACGCCATGCGTCTGGGTGCCCAGGGCATCAAGATCATGTCCGCTGGTCGTCTGAACGGCATCGAGATCGCCCGCACCGAGTGGTACCGCGAAGGCCGTGTGCCGCTGCACACCCTGCGCGCCGACATCGACTACGGCACGTCGGAAGCGAAGACCACCTACGGCATCATCGGTGTCAAGGTCTGGGTCTACAAAGGTGACACGCTGGGCCGCAACGATGCGCCCGTGGTGGAAACCCCGCGTCCGGAAGAAGAGCGCCGCCCTCGCGGTCCACGCCGTGAGCGCCCGGCCGGTCCGGCTGCCCGCGCCGCCGTGCGCCGTGGTGGCAATGCCGCCCCGGCCGACGGCAGCGACAAGCCCGCCGAAGCCACCGACAAACCCGCCGTTAAGCGCGTTCGCAAAGACGCACCCGCAGGGGCACCTGCGGACGGCAAAGGAGAATAAACATGCTGCAACCTGCACGTCGCAAGTACCGCAAGGAGCAGAAAGGCCGCAACACCGGCATCGCGACCAGCGGTGCCACCGTGGCCTTCGGCGACTTCGGTCTCAAATCCACCGATCGCGGCCGCCTGACGGCCCGCCAGATCGAAGCCGGCCGCCGTGCCATTTCGCGCCACGTCAAGCGCGGTGGGCGCATCTGGATCCGTGTCTTCCCGGACAAGCCGATCTCCAACAAGCCGGCCGAAGTCCGTATGGGCAACGGCAAGGGCTCGGTCGAGTACTACGTGGCCGAAATCCAGCCTGGCAAGGTGCTGTTCGAAATCGTGGGTGTGCCCGAGCAGCTCGCCCGTGAAGCTTTTGCCCTGGCGGCCGCCAAACTTCCCCTGCGCACCACGTTCGTGACGCGCATGCTGGGTCAGTGATTCAGGAGAACATGAGATGAAAGCTGCTGAACTGCGCCAGAAGGATGTGGCCGGCCTCGAAGCCGAAGTGAAATCGCTGCAAAAGGCCCATTTCGGCCTGCGCATGCAGAAGGCCACGCAACAATTGAACAACACCGCCACGCTGGGCGACACCCGCCGCGCCATCGCTCGTGCCAAGACCATTCTGGCCGAGAAGCAACGCGCCGCCGCCAAGTAAGGAGTGACGAAATGACGGAAGCCAAGACATCCCGCAAGCGCACCCTGGTCGGCAAGGTGGTCAGTGACAAGCGTGCCAAGACCGTGACGGTGTTGGTCGAGCGTCGGGTCAAGCACCCGATCTACGACAAGATCGTGATCAAATCCAGCAAGTACCACGCCCACGACGAAAACGGCGAGTACAAGATGGGGGATGTGATCGAGATCGCTGAAAGCCGGCCGATCTCCAAGACCAAGAGCTGGGTGGTGAGCCGCCTGGTTCAAAAAGCAGGTATCGTGTAAGCCTGTTTGTCCCGCACCCGGCGAGACCCTGAAAAGCGACCGACAATGTCGGTCGCTTTTTCATTTCCGGGTGCCGATGCACCCACCTGCCCCCCGGGGCCCATCCATGGACGAGGAGCCAGACATGATTCAGGTCGGAGACAAGATCCCAGTTGTGACGCTGATGGAGTACAGCGAAGTCGAGGGCAATGGTTGCAGCATCGGACCCAATCCGGTCGATACGGGCAAGGCCAGCGCAGGAAAGACCATCGCCCTGTTTGCCTTGCCGGGTGCTTTCACGCCGACGTGTTCGGCCAAGCATGTCCCCGGTTATGTGGAGAAGTTCGACGAACTCAAGGCAGCCGGCGTTGACGAGATATGGTGTCTGAGCGTGAACGACGCCTTCGTGATGGGGGCCTGGGCGCGTGACCAGAAAACGGGGGACAAGGTCCGCATGCTGGCCGATGGCAGCGCCGACTTTGCCAAAGCCACAGGCCTGACCTTGGACCTGACCTCCAGAGGCATGGGTTTGCGCAGCAACCGCTACTCCATGCTGGTCAAGGATGGTGTGGTCAAGACCCTCAACATCGAGGGTCCAGGGCAGTTTGAAGTCAGCGACGCAGCGACCTTGCTCGCGCAGGCCAAGTCGGCCTGAGCCTAGACCCGGCAGTTGATCGCTCGTGTGCTCAGGCAAGCAGTTGATTTATCAATGAAAACTGATGATTCCTTGATTCACCGATTGGGTGAGAGCGCTGCGCAGCCGATCGAGCCGCCCTCAGCCGCGCATGCGGCGTTGCGAATCCTCGCCATGGCGCAGGCCATGGCTGCGGTTCGCGCCTTGCCTGCGAGGCCGATCACGACCCGCTCGGCGGCGCTCAACTGCCGGATCTAGGCTGAGAGCTGCTTGTCGGCGCTCACACCTCAAAGCTCGACCTTGAGGTAGTGGGCGCCCGGCAGGGGGTTGTGGTAGTAGGGGGGCACTTCGACGAAGCCGACCTCCTGGTACAAGGCGCGCGCAGCTTCCATGTCGCTGAGCGTGTCCAGCAGCATGTTGCTGTAGCCAGACAGCCGGGCCAGGGACAGAATCTCCTCCACCAGCAGCCGCCCGAGCCCGAAGCCCCTGAAAGCGGGCCTGACAAACAGACGCTTCATTTCGCAGGCGTTCATGTGGTCGCTGTTGATCAGCGGACGCAGGGCGCAGCAACCGGCAGGGGCACCATCGACGAAGGCCAGCAGCAGGGCGCCAGCAGGCTCCGCATATTCCCCTGGCAAGCCGTCGAGTTCTTCTGCAAAGCCCTGGAAGCACAAGTCAATGCCCAGGTCGGCCTGGTAGTCTTCAAACAAGGCCCGAGCCATGTGCAGATCCTGTTCATCCTCTGCTCGTCGCAGGCTCAGATGGGAAGTCGCCTCTTGGGTCATGGTTATGCTGCTCGTCAGGTGCGCAGTCTAAACCATGCGTGCGCCGATCGGGCGGGGCTCAGAAGCCAGGCGCCCCCAGGCTGACGATGCCGTAGACAACGCCCGCGCACACGGCCAGAACGATCACGGCTCTCAACCATGAGAGGGCATCGTCCCGTGATGAGGGCAGATCGTCCAACAGGGCCTTGTCGCCATGGAGCATCGCCCCCAACAATTTTTCGCCTTTGAACCAGCGGTAGAAAGCGATGGACAGGACGTGGAGCACGACCAGGCCCAGAACCAGCAACTTGCCCACTTCCTTGTGGTACCAGGTGGCGGTGCTCACGGTGGCGTTGCTCACCAGCCCGACCAACGGACCGTAGGCCGCTATTTCGTCGTCGCTGATCAGGCCGGACGCCACCTGCAAACCCAGAACGGTCAGCAGAGCGAACACTGAAAGCGCGCCCAGTGGCGTGTGGCCGGCCCGTTCGTGTGCAGAAGACCGGCCACGCAGGTGGCGTATCAGTGCGCCCGGTCCATAGAGAAAAGTGCCGAAGCGAGACCAGTGACCGCCGGCAAAGCCCCACACCACGCGGAACAGCAGCAGGGTCAGGACGGCGTAGCCGAATCTCAGGTGCCAGTTCATCCACGCTCCGCCAACATTGCCGGTGGCCACCAGGCCGACAACGCAGACCACCAGTGCCCAATGGAACAGACGGGTGGGGAGATCCCAGATACGGACGGCGCTCATGGCGGTGACTCCTTGCGGCTCGTGAAGGGGGCTTGCGGCGGCCAGAGGACTTGGTGACCCTGGTCACCAACAGACACAGTCTTTGGCCGTAGACTGTGCCACAGTCGGGGTCGCAGGATCCCGGTCCTTCCCTTGCCCAGTTTCAGCCACGATCAGGAGACCCCATGAAAACCCACGTACTGGTCGCTGCAATGGCCACCGCGGTGTTGCTGAGCACACCGGCCATGGCCCAGTTCCAGAAGGCCGAAGACGCCATCAAGTACCGCAAAGCGGCCTTGACGGTCATGGGCAACCACTTCACACGCATTGGCGCCATGGCCAACGGGCGTGTGCCGTTCGATGCTGCTGTGGCAGCCAGCAGCGCCGATGTGGTGGAAACCCTGAGCAAGCTGCCCTGGGAGGGCTTCGGACCCGGCACCGACAAAGGGGACACACGGGCCAAGCCAGAAATTTGGACGGAAAAGGCCAAATTCGAAGAGGCCGCCAAGACCATGCAGTCCGAGGTGGCCAAGCTCAGTGCGGCCGCCAAGACGGGCAGCCTGGACGCTGTCAAAGCGGCCTTCGGCGGAGCCGCCCAGAGCTGCAAGGCCTGTCACGACGCCTACCGCAGCAACTGAACGCGTGGCTAGGCGGGCATGACCGATTTCCTTTCAGCCACTCAGGCCTGCGCCAACAGTTTCTCGATCAGCTGGTGCAGGGCCCGGATCTCCGGTTCGCCAATGTAGCGCTTGACGATACGGCCCTGTTTGTCCACCAGGTAGGTGGTCGGGGTCAGTTGCACATCGCCCCAGTTCTTGGCGATTTCGCCTGTGTTGTCCAAGGCCACCCGGAAGGGCAACTGGCGCGTCTGGGCAAAATTCAACACCCAGGCCGGTGGGTCGTAGCTCATGGCCACCGCAATGGTTTCGTAGCCTTGCTCGCGGTACTTGTTGTAGGTGGAGGCCAGCATGGGCATTTCCTTGACGCAGGAAACGCAGGTGGTGGCCCAGAAATTCACCAGGGTCACCTTGCCTCGCAAATCCGACGTGGTGAGCGTCGAACCGTCCAGCAGCACAAAAGTGGACTCGGGTGCGGCCTGCCCACCCGCACATGCGGAGAGCCCGAAGGTCGATGTCAGGGCGAGGCCCGACGCGACGGTCAGGAGATGGCGGCGGGAAACCAAGGGCGATGCAGCTTCGGTCATAGACAGTACGGGTGGCCAGAGGGCGGGCAAAGCCCATGCACGTCTGGGGATGGACACCATTGTCCCCGGAAAGTTCGCCCTCGTTGTCAGACGCGCTTGAGCTTGGCGCGGGCTTCTTCAAGCCGCACCTCGAGGTAGCCTCCATAGAGCTCCGGCACGGCCATGCCGACCAGCCGCTCGGCCAGCTCCTCTCCCTTGGGGCCCAGAAACAGCACGGTCGGGGCAAACCGTGCCTTGAACAGCCCGGCCTGTTCTGCCGGTGAGCTGGGCCGCCCCAGAAAGTCCTCCAGCCGACCTTGCCGGTCACGGATGTCGATTTGTACCGCCAGCACAGCGCCCGCGTCGCTCATGGGCACGAGGTGCAGGCGCACCAGGTCGCAATAGGGGCAGCCATCCAGGGTGGTCATGACCACGAGCGGCTCGCCACGCCGGGCAGCGGCTTCGACGGACAGGCGCAGAGATAACGTCGTGGGCAGGCTCCGGTGACGCAAAGAGGTGGCGGTGGACATGGTCAACTTGAAAACTGTGGGCGGTGCGCAGCCATGGATCTCTTCAAAGCATGTTGTAACAGCGCCGATTCAGACGATACGCCGCTCCCGCAAAGACGACAAGCGCTCTTGCGTTTCCTGGGGAGACAGCGACAGCCATTCGCTCAGGACCTCGCCGGTGTGCTGGCCCAGGGTCGGGGGGGGCAGATCGGCGCGAACCGGTGTTGCGCTGAGCTTCAACGGGCTGGCCACCAGATCCACTTCGTCGGCCAGCGGGTGCTGCCAACGGTGCACCATGCCGCGGTGCTGCACCTGCGGGTCATCGAAGACCTCGGCGAGGCTGTTGATGGGCCCGCAAGGCACCTTGGCGGCTTCCAGCGCGGCCAGCCAGTCGGCCTTGCGGCGTTGGCGCAGCAGCTGTTCCAGCATCGGCACCAGCACCTCGCGGTGCCTGACCCGGTTCTGGTTGAGGGCGAAACGGGGGTCCTGCGCCAGCTCGGGGCATCCCGCCACTTCACAGAACTTGGCGAACTGACCATCGTTCCCCACCGCCAGGATGATGTGCTGGCTGTGCCCCTGCTCGTCGGGCGCCACCTCGAACACCTGGTAGGGAACGATGTTGATGTGGGCGTTGCCGGCGCGTCCTGGCACCTTGCCCTCCTGCCGACCCCGGACCAGGTAGTTGGCCCCGAGATTGGCCAGCATGGCGACCTGGGTGTCCAGTAAGGCCATGTCGACGTGCTGGCCTTCCCCGGTGCGTTCGGCGTGGCGCAGCGCCGCCAGAATGGCCACCGTGGCGTAGAGGCCGGTGAACAGATCGGACACCGCCACCCCTACCTTTTGGGGCCCGCCACCGGGCCGGTCGTCGCGCTCGCCGGTCACGCTCATCAGGCCGCCCATGGCCTGGATGGCGAAGTCGTAGCCGGCCCGGTCCTTGTAGGGGCCGGTCTGCCCGAAGCCGGTCACCGAGCAGTACACCAGCCGGGGGTTGATGGCGCGCAGGCTGTCGAAATCGAGCCCATACCGCGCCATGTCGCCGACCTTGTAGTTCTCCACAAAGACATCCGCATGGGCCACCAGCTCGCGAATCAGGGCCTGACCTTGAGGCTGGGCGATGTCGCAGGTCATGGATCGCTTGTTGCGGTTGGCACCCAGGTAGTAGGCGGCCTCGGCCGTGTCCTGGCCATCGCGCCCCTGCAGGAACGGAGGCCCCCAGCCGCGCGTGTCGTCACCGCCCGGGTGGCGCGGACCGGGTGGGCGCTCCACCTTGACGACGTCGGCCCCGAGATCGGCCAGGGTCTGCGTGCACCAGGGGCCGGCGAGCACGCGCGAGAGATCGAGTATGCGGATACCATCCAGAGCATTCATGCCGCCATTGTGCGCGAGCCGGGAAGATCTGGCTGTCGCCGCCGTGGTGCCCGCGCACCGCTTTCCTTTGCCCATGCCTTTGTTCTTTCGCCCCCTGTTCTGGGCCGCCCTCGCGCTGACGCTGGCGGCATGCAGCCCCACCTACAACTGGCGCGAACTCCGGGACGATGCCATCCCCCTGAAGGCCCTCATTCCTTGCAAGCCCGACCGTGCCCAGCGCGAGGTGCCCCTGGTGGGTCAGAATGTCATCCTGCATATGCACAGCTGCGATGCGGGTGGACAGACCTTTGCCATTGCCTGGTTGGAGCTGCCGGCAGACGCTGATGGGAGCGCCGTGCTGGCCGGCTGGCGTCAGGCCACGTTGGCCACCTTGCGCCTGGGTGCGCAAAGCGTCGGCGATCCGGCGCTGGTCTGGCCGGCTCGGGTGCCGGGTGCGGAGTCCGTGCAGGGCCTGGGGGCGTCGGGGCAGCGGCCCGATGGCGCGCCGGTGCAGGTACAGGCCGCGTATTTTGTCCATGGGCGCCGGGCCTATCAGGCGGCGGTGTATGGCCCCACCATCCCACCGGAGGCGGCCGCCAATTTCTTTGAGGCCTTGCGCCTGCCATGACCACACACCCTGTTGCAGACCCCGGCCGCCTGGAAACCCGGGCCGCCGTTCTGGTCTTTCTCGCCTTTGCCCTGGCCTATTTCCTCTCCGCCCTGGTCCGGGCCGTGACCGCCACCCTGTCCCCCACGCTCAGCGCCGAGCTGGACCTCAGTGCCAGCGACCTGGGCCTGCTGGCGGGCGGCTACTTTCTGGGTTTTGCCCTCACGCAGTTGCCGCTGGGGCGCTGGCTGGATCGCTTCGGGCCCAAACGCGTCATTCTGGCGTTTCTCGCCATCGCCGTGGTCGGTTGCGGCCTGTTTGCGCTGGCCACCAGCTTCTCGGGCCTGCTGGCCGCCCGGGTCCTGACCGGCATGGGCGTCAGCGCCTGCCTGATGGCCCCCTTGACGGGCTACCGGCGCTGGCTGTCACCACCGACACAGCTGCGGGCCAACTCCTGGATGCTGATGACCGGTTCCCTGGGCATGGTGGCAGCCACCTTGCCGGTCCAATGGCTGCTGCCCCTGACCGGCTGGCGGGGACTGTTCTGGTTGCTGGCACTGGGCATCGCCGGCTCCATGCTGCTGATCGCGCTGCTGGTGCCCCGCTGGTCAGAGGAGGCCGCGGCTGCGCCAGGCGAGGCCGTGGGTTACGCCGCCATCTGGCGGCACCCGTATTTCCGGCAGATGGTGCCGGTGGGCTTCTTCAGCTACGGTGGCATGGTGGCCGTGCAGACGTTGTGGGCGGGCCCCTGGATGGTCAAGGTCGCAGGCTACAGCGCGAGCGAGGCTGCAGCGGGTCTGTTTGCCATCAATCTGTCCATGCTGTGCACCTTCTGGCTCTGGGGCGTGATCAACCCCGGTCTCGCGCGCCGTGGCCTGACGCCCGAACGCCTGATCACCTTCGGCTTGCCCCTGAGCTTTTTGCCCCTGACCCTGATCGTGTGCCTCGGCGCCGACGCAGGCTGGGGCTTGTGGGCCCTGTTCTGTGTCAGCAGCACCTTTGTCTCCCTGTCCCAGCCGGCCGTGGCCCTGGCCATGCCGCCGCAGGCCGCCGGCCGTGCGCTTTCGGCCTTCAACCTGGTCATCTTCGCCGGGGTGTTCCTGGTGCAATGGGGCATCGGGCTGACAATCGATGCCCTGGCCGTTCTGGGCTGGAGCGAGCCGACCCGGTTTCGAGGCGCAGTGGCGCTGTTCGGCCTGTGTTGTGTTCTGGCCTACCTGGCCTTCTGGCGTGCCGGTCGACAGGCGGCCCGTCTCCAGGCCCGCTAAACTGCGCACATGAACGGCATCCTGATCATGGCGCACGCGCCACTGGCCTCGGCGCTGCGCAGCTGTGTGCTGCATGTGTTCCCGGACAGCGCCGAGGCGGTGCTGGCCCTGGACGTGCAACCCAATGTTCCGCCGGAGGAGACGCTGGCGCAGGCGCGCATCCTGATGCGCCAGCTGGACACCCCCCAGACGCTGGTGGTCGCCGACGTGTTCGGGGCCACGCCCTGCAATGTGGCGCAAAAGCTGGTGGATGGTGTGCGCTCGCGCCTGATTGCCGGAGTCAATCTGCCCATGCTGTTGCGGACCGTGTCCTATCGCCATGAATCCATGGATGCCCTGGTGTCGCGCGCCATGATCGGAGCGACCCAGGGTGTCATCCAGGTTGCCGTCACCGCACCCCAGTACCAGGCCCGCAGAGCCACCCATGATCAAGACCACCGTGACCATCAGCAATAAGCTCGGGCTGCACGCCCGCGCCTCGGCCAAGCTGACGAAGCTGGCCGGCAGCCATGCCTGTGAAGTCTGGATGTCCCGCGGCGACCGCCGCATCAACGCCAAGAGCATCATGGGTGTCATGATGCTGGCCGCCGGCATCGGCGCTCAGGTTGAGATTGAGACCGATGGTCCTGACGAGCAGCAGGCCATGGACGCCCTGGTGGCGCTCATCAACGACAAATTCGGCGAAGG
>JAUVWL010000018.1 GCA_030604135.1 Burkholderiales bacterium
CCGCCGCTGCGCGGGTCGCTGCCCCCCGAGGGGGCTGACCTTGCTCGGGGCGGCCCTTCGCTGCGGTCGCTCTCGCCCCCACGCTGAAGCTCATGCCCCCACGCTCCGCCGCTGCGCGGGTCGCTGCATCAGACTACCCTCGTCATTCCCGCGAACGCGGGAATCCACGCCTGCCTGGACAGACAGGCAAGGACGCACACCGACGTGGGAATGACGAGAAAGGCGGCGAAAGTGGACATACGATGAGGAGGACCGCCGCGGCACCCGGCATGACTGCCCCACCGGTTTCGGTAAACTCGGCAGATGGAATACCCCGGCAACCTGTTTGTTGTGGCCGCCCCGAGTGGGGCCGGCAAATCCAGCCTGGTCAAGGCCCTGATGGAGCTCGACCAGCGTGTCTCCCCCTCGGTGTCCCACACCACACGCCCCCCGCGAGGCCAGGAACTGCACGGCCGCGAATACTACTTCGTGAGCAACGAAACCTTCGATCAGATGGTGGCGCAGAACGCCTTTCTGGAGTGGGCTCATGTGCATGGCAACCGCTACGGCACCTCCAAGATGGCCATCGAGCAGCGCATGCAGCAGGGCGTCGATGTGGTGCTGGAAATCGACTTCCAGGGCGCCATCCAGGTCAAACGCATTTTCCCGAATGCGGTACTGATCTTCATCCTGCCGCCCAGTTGGGAAGAGTTGCGCTCGCGGCTGGAGCGGCGCAACGAAGACAGCGCCGACACCATCGAGCTGCGATTGCAGAACGCCGCCCAGGAGATGGCGCACGCCCGGGAATTCGATTTCGTTATAATCAATGAGTTGTTCGAGCGGGCCCTGTTCGATCTCAAGGCGATTGTTCACGCACAGCGCCTGAAGTACGCGGCCCAGCGGCTGTCCAGAAGCGACACCTTCGCTGCCCTCGAAATCCATTGAACCCATCTGGGGTGGCCCCTGGCAACCCTCAGTACCTCAAAGAGTCCCTATGGCACGCATCACTGTCGAAGATTGCCTGGAAAAAATCCCCAATCGCTTTCAGCTGGTGCTGGCCGCCACCTACCGTGCACGCATGCTCAGCCAGGGCCATGCCCCCAAGATCGAAAGCAAAAACAAGCCGGCAGTGACCGCGCTTCGCGAAATCGCGGGTGGCAAGGTAGGCCTGGAAATGCTCAAAAAGGTGCCGACCTGAAACCCGTCGGCATCAGCGCCGCCCGAAAAAGCACCGCTTCGCGGTGTTTTTTTTCGCCATGTCCTGTCGCAGCTATCGCGCCGATAGCAGCTATCCAGGGCAATTTGCACCAACTTTGCGCATCTCGCGCTAAAGTAGGGGGATGAGTTCCGTTCTCGACAGCAAGCCGGTGCCATCCTCCAAGGCACCCACCGCTGCAGCCGCCAGTGCCGCTGCGGCCAGTTTTGCTGCGCTGCTGGGAAGGCTGGACTACCTGGGCCCCGCCGATATCGAGCTCATCCGCCAGGCCTACCGCATGGCCGACGAAGCGCATCTGGGGCAGATGCGCAAGAACGGCGATCCGTACATCACACACCCGATCGCGGTGGCCGCCCAGTGTGCCGAATGGAAGCTGGACGCGCAGGCCCTGATGGCGGCCCTGATGCACGACGTCATGGAAGACTGCGGCATCAGCAAGTTCGACCTGACCGAACGCTTCGGTCCCACGGTCGCCGACCTGGTCGACGGGCTGACCAAGCTGGAAAAACTGGAGTTCGACACCCGCGAGCAGAACCAGGCCGAGAGCTTCCGCAAGATGCTGCTGGCCATGGCCAAGGATGTCCGTGTCATCCTGATCAAGCTCGCCGACCGCACCCACAACATGCGCACCATGGGCGACATGCCGCGCAGCAAATGGCAGCGCATCAGCAGCGAGACCCTGGAGATCTACGCCCCCATCGCACACCGGCTCGGCCTGAACTTCACCTACCGCGAGCTGCAGGACCTGGCCTTTCGTTTCCTGCATCCCTGGCGTTACGAGGTGCTGTCCAAGGCGCTGAACCGCTCGCGGCACCGCCGCCGCGACCTGATTGCCCGGGTCCAGGCCGAGGTCGAATCCGCGTTCGCCCAGCATGGCATGCAGGTGCGCATCCTGGGCCGCGAGAAGACGCTCTACTCGGTCTACCGGAAAATGGACAGCAAGCACCTGTCCTTCTCGCAGGTCACCGACATTTACGGTTTTCGCATCGTGCTGCCCGAGCTGCTCGATTGCTACACCGCCATGGGCGTCCTGCACCAGCTCTACAAGCCGGTGCCGGGCAAGTTTCGTGACTATGTGGCCATTCCCAAAGTCAATGGCTACCAGTCGCTGCACACCACGCTCATCGGCCCCTTCGGCACCAACATCGAGTTCCAGTTGCGAACCCACCCCATGGACGTGGTGGCCGAATCGGGCGTGGCCGCCCACTGGCTCTACAAGGCCAGTGAACCGGGCAGCGACACGTCGGAGCGGCTGGGCACCCAGTGGTTGCAGTCTTTGCTGGACATTCAGCAGGAAACGCGCGACGCCTCCGAATTCTGGGACCACATCAAGATCGACCTGTTTCCGGACGCGGTTTATGTGTTCACGCCGCAAAGCAAGATCCTGTCGCTGCCTCGTGGCGCGACCGTGATCGACTTTGCCTACGCCATCCACAGTGGCGTGGGCAACCACGCGGTATCGGCCCTGGTCAACGGCGAACAGCGCCCCTTCCGCACCGAACTCAACAACGGCGACGTGGTCGAAATCGTGACCGACGACAAGGCAGAACCCAACCCAGCCTGGTTGTCCTTCGTCAAGACCGGCCGTGCCCGTTCCAAGATCCGCCACTACCTCAAGACCGTCACCCAGGACAAGTCCTACGAGCTGGGCCGGCGCCTGCTGGGCCAGGCCCTTCGCGCCGAAGGCATCGCCGATTTCCCGGGGGACGAAGAGCAGTTCCAGTCGGTCTGGGACAAACTGCTGCGCTTCACAGGCAACCGAAACCAGGCCGAACTGATGTCCGACATCGGCATGGGAAAGCGCATCGCCAGCATGGTGGGCAAAAAGATGGCGGTGTTGCTGGCCGAGAGCGGCGTACGGCCCAACGCGGTCCTGATCAGCACCGAGCGCTATGCCGCCGGGCACGACGAGACCATCAGCCAGGGTGTGCTCACACTCGATGGCAGCGAAGGCCTGTCGGTTCAGT
This sequence comes from Burkholderiales bacterium, assembly GCA_030604135.1. GTDB lineage: Bacteria > Pseudomonadota > Gammaproteobacteria > Burkholderiales > Burkholderiaceae_C > Hydrogenophaga. The sequence continues at coordinate 3,163 of JAUVWL010000018.1, forward strand.
ACGCCAGCTGCTGCAAGCCGATTCCGGGCGATCGCATCGTCGGCTACCTGGGACGTGGTGAAGGGTTGGTGGTGCATGCGGACGACTGTCCGGTCTGCCGGCGCCTGCTGGCCCGCGACAGCGAACGGTTTCTTGCCGTCGAGTGGGCCGACGAGCCGGTGCGCGCTTTTGAAACCACAGTACAGGTCACTGTCAGCAACGGCAAGGGCGTGCTGGCTCGTGTGGCCGCCGCGATCGCCAGCGCCGAGGCCGACATCACGCATGTCGACATGGGCAACGACCCTGCCCAGACGGCCACCGACATCCGCTTCTCGGTCAGCGTGCGCGACCGTGTCCACCTGGCTGCAGTTTTGCGCAGCCTCAAGCGCACCGCTTCGGTCATCAAGGCCCTGCGCTTCAAACCCACCAAGACCTGAAGCGCCGAGACGCAGAGGATCGGGCCTCAGGCTGCCGGGTAGCTGACGTCCACGACCTCCAGCTCGCGCGTGCCCCCGGGCACCGACAGCCGCACCACGTCACCCACGCGCGCCTTGAGCAGGGCACGCGCCACGGGGGCGATCCAGCTGACCTGCCCCTGGGCGCTGTCGGCTTCGTCCACCCCGAGGATGGTCACCGTAGTTTCTGCACCCTCCTGATCGGCATAGGTCACGGTGGCACCAAAGAACACCTGATCGCCCCCATGGTGCAGTGAAGGGTCGACCACCTCGGCGATTTCCAGCCGCCGGGTCAGAAAACGGATACGCCGGTCGATCTCGCGCAGGCGCTTCTTGCCATACAGGTAATCGCCGTTTTCCGAACGGTCGCCGTTGCTGGCAGCCCAGTGCACGATGTCGACGATGCGGGGACGCTCCTCGTCCATCAACTGGAACAGTTCGGCCCGAAGCCGCTCGTAGCCGCCACGCGTGATGTAGTTCTTGCCCCCCGGGAGCGGAGCAGGCGCCAGGCCATCGCCGGCATCCTCGTCGTCCTGATCGGTTTCTCTGGTGAAAGCCTTGCTCATGGCAGTTGACGGCGAGCGCAGCACCGCGCGCCGAGAAGGTGGACACAGAAAACAAAAAAGAAAAAAGCCTGCAGCTTGTGGCTGCAGGCTTTTCTGTGTGGCGCGGCTGGCAGGAATCGAACCCACGACCCCTTGGTTCGTAGCCAAGTACTCTATCCAGCTGAGCTACAGCCGCGAAGACACGCAGTATAGCATGAAAAAGTGCCCTCACTCAAGAACGTGAGCTGTCTGTACCAACTTCAAGCATCGAGCTCAAGCGGCAGTTCCCGGACGAGATGCTCCCACACCGCCCGGATGCGGGGATTGCTGCGAATCTCCCGGTGCACCACCAGCCACATGGGCAAGGGCGGTATGGGCAGGCCCGGCAGAACCGGCAACAACTCGCCTGAGCGGCGCGCCAGGTAGCGCGCCAGAAAGCCAATGCCTGCTCCTGCCCTCACCAGGGCGTCATAGGCGATCAGGTCATCGGTGCGAAGGGCAAACTGCTCTCTTGTCACCGCATACCCCATACCGGCAAAGCCCCGCACAATGTCGCCCAGGCGGTCGTTGCCGATGAGTTCGTGCTGCAACAGCTCGGCGGCGCAACCCGGTACACCCTTGCGTTGCAGGTAGTCACGGTGCGCAAAAGCGCCCAGTTGCACCTGCCCGATGCGCCTGCACAACAACGAGCCCTGGTCCGGCCGGACCATGCGAATGGCGATGTCGGCCTCGCGCTGCAGCAGGTTGCTCACGTCGTTGCTGACCACCAGTTCAACCTGTATGTCGGGCCATGCGCGGCGCAGGCGCGCCAGCACCGGCGGCAACAACACACAGGCCACGGGCTGACTGGCCGAGAGGCGCACCGTTCCCCTGATCTGGTCCTGCGCACCCGATGCCTGGCGGCTCAGCCGATCTGCACCGGCAGCCATGGCGCGCGCCGGTTCGGCCAGGCGCCACGCATCGGCGGTGGGCACCAGACCACGGCCGGTGCGCTCGAACAGCGTCACACCCAGCTGGCTCTCCAGCTCGGCGATGTGGCGCCCCACGGTCGGCTGATGGACCCCCATTGTGCGCGCAGCGCCCATGAGGCTGCCGTGCTCCAAAGCCGCCAGAAAAGACCGGATCAAGGACCAATTGAAAGACTGGGTATGCATGAATGCATGTCTGATGTGTCGATTTCTGCAATTGTTGACGAACACCACCGACCCGACAATGGATTCAACAACCCACCTCAGGAGCCCGACATGCAACGACGATCCTTTCTCCGGGTGGCTGGCGGCGGTGCCATCGCAGCCGCCACCGCCCCCCTGGCCGCCTGCAGCAGCGATTTGCCAGAAGCGGCAATCGAGGCCTGGCGTGGTCCGGGCACCGAGCCCGACCTGCGGCGCTGGGTGCTGGCGCACGCCATCCTGGCGCCGCACTCGCACAACCTGCAGAGCTGGCTGGTGGACCTGTCTGTGCCAGGGCAAATCAGCTTGTTCATCGACCGCAGCCGGCTGCTTCCAGAGACCGACCCCTATTCGCGACAGATGATGATGAGTCAGGGCACCTTTCTGGAACTGCTCGACCTGGCCGCCCGAGAGCGTGGCCACCGGGCCGACATCACGCTGTTCCCGCAAGGCCCATTCGGCCCCCGGGAGGTGGACGCCCGGCCCACCGCCCTCATCCGTCTGGAACCCGATGCCCAGATCCAGCCCGACCCCTTGTTCGGCCAGGTGTTCCGCCGCCGCACGAACCGCGGCGCCTACCAGGCCAGCCGGCCGGAGTCCGCGGCGCTGCAGGCGGTGCTGGCGGCGACCTCGGCCCACCCTTTCCGGGTCGGCGTGACCACCACAGACCAGCCCGAGAGCATCGCGCGACAGCGCGAGATTGCCAAGGAGGCCTGGCGCATCGAACTCACGACGCCCCGCACCGTTCTGGAATCGTTCAAGGTGCTGCGCATTGGTCCCAGGGAGATTGCCGAGCACCGGGACGGCATCTCGCTCAACGATCCGATGGTCAGGGTCATCCACGCACTCGGCCTGTTTGACCGCAACGTGGCGCCCGGTCCCAACGACATGGCCACCACCGGCCAGGTCAAGGAGTTCAACACCCATATCGACGGGACACCTGCGTTCTACTGGCTCATCTCCGAGGGCAATGACCGGACCACGCAGATCGACGCAGGCCGGGCCTGGGTACGCGCCCAGCTGGCCGCCACCGCCCACGGTTTGTCCATGCAGCCGATTTCGCAGGCCTTGCAGGAGTACCCGGAGGTGCAGGTCCCGTACCGTGACATCCACCATGTGCTGCAGGCCCCCACGCCGCAATTCACCGTGCAGATGTGGGCCCGACTGGGCCAAGGCGCTCAAGTGCCGCCCTCACCTCGCCGAGGACTGCAGGCGCACATCATGAAGGCGTGAGCGCCGCCGGGCCGCTCCCAAGGCGCTCAGCCCCGAAGTGCGAAGCACGGAGGGCAACCGACTAGCCGCCGCCGGGCCGCTCCCAAGACGCTCAGCCCCGAAGTGCGAAGCACGGAGGGCAAGGCAGTGAACGCCATATCCTCTCTGGACAGGCGGGCAAGGGTGCGGTTGCAGCGCTCCGGCGCAGGCTCGGTTACATTACTAACCCATCGGTCAGTAAATTTGTGCCATGCCTGCCTCCAACGAAATCCCTGCTGTGCGTCGCGCCAGACGCAAGGAAGCCCGCCCAGGAGAATTGCTGAGCGCGGCACTTGACCTGTTTGTCGAGAGGGGATTTGCCGCCACCCGCGTGGAAGAAGTCGCCCAGCATGCGGGCGTGTCCAAAGGCACACTTTTTCTGTACTTTCCCAGCAAGGAAGAACTGTTCAAGGCGGTGGTGCGCGAAACCATCGCCGGCCGGTTCACCGAGTGGAACGAAGAAATCGGTCGCTTTGACGGCAACACCGATTCACTGGTCCGGCAATTGATGCATTCCTGGTGGGAACGGGTGGGGCAGACCAAGGCGGCCGGCATCACCAAACTGGTGATGAGCGAAGCCTGCCTGTTTCCCGAGATCGCCACCATCTACCAGCATGAAGTGATCACACCGGGGCACCAATTGATCCGGCGTGTGCTGCAGCGCGGCATCGACCGGGGCGAGTTCCGTCCGATCGACCTTGACCATGCCGTCTACAGCCTGATCGCTCCCATGATTTTCCTGATCATGTGGAAATACTCGCTGGCCCCCTGCTGTCCGCACAACGAATCGATCGACCCCGAACGCTTCATTGACAGCCAGGCCAGCCTGCTGTTGGAAGGCATGCTGCAGCGCCCAGCCCGTTGAAACACCCCTGGCATCCTCCATGTCCAACACCCGATCCCACTGGAAATACTGGCTTCTGCTGCTGCTCCTTGGTGTGGCCATCGTCTGGGGCCTCTGGCGGGCCCTGGAACGCCGCGCCATCCAACAGGCATCAGCGGCCGAGGCCGCCGCGGTACTGCAGCAAGCCCCTGTCTTTGCGCTCGAGCCATCCGACCTGGCCACCGCAGAGCGGCTGACGATCACCACCACATCGCCGGTCTCGGGCGCCGTTCGTGCCCTGCAAACGGCCGCCATCAAGGCCCGTTCGGCCGGCGAGGTACAAGGTCTGCGCAAGCGCGAAGGTCATCCTGTGCGCGCTGGGGAGGAAGTGGCCCGCGTCGACCCGACGGAAGCGCGGGCGCGGGTTCGCCAAAGTGAACAGCAAGCCGCCTCGGCTGAGGCACAGGTCCAGATTGCCCGCCGCGCGTTTGAGAACAACCAGGCGCTGGTGCGCCAGGGCTTCATATCGGCCACCGCACTGGAGACGTCGCAAGCCAGTCTGGCCGGTGCCCAGGCCGCACACCAGGCGGCCCTGGCCGCGCTGGACATCGCGCGCAAGGCGCTGGAGGACACCGTGCTGCGCTCGCCGCTGAACGGCCAGGTGTCGGCGCGCTATGTCCAGAACGGCGAGCGCGTCGGCGTCGACACGCGCATTCTGGAGGTGGTCGACATCACCGCCTTCGAGATCGAGGCCGCCCTGAGTCCGGCCGATGCTGCCCTGGTGACCACTGGCCAAAGGGCTGTGCTGCACGTTGAAGGTCTGGCCGCCCCAGTGGAAGCCACTGTCGATCGCATCAACCCGAATGTGCAGCTGGGCAGCCGGGCCGTCCTGGTCTACCTGCGCCTGCCCGCACAGACCGGTCTGCGACAGGGTCTGTTTGCACAGGGACACATCGTCACCGGTGGTCAGCAGGTGATCGCCATACCAGCCTTGACAGTGCGCAACGACAAACCCGAGCCCTATGTTCAGGCGGTGGAAGATGGCCAGGTGAAGCATGTGCCGGTCCGGGTGCTGATCGATGGCATGGCCGGCGAACGCCCCATGACCGGAGTGGAAGGCCTGCCGGAAGGCAGCCTGGTGCTGCGGGCAGGCACCGGCGCGCTGCGCGAGGGCACCGCAGTTCGGCTGCCCGACGGCCGTCAGCCCTGACCGAGCCCGACCATGTGGTTCACCCGTGTCTCGCTGCGCAACCCGGTCTTCGCGACCATGGTCATGGTGGCCTTTGTCGTGCTGGGCCTCTCGGCCTTGCAGCGCCTGAAGGTCGACCAGTTCCCCAACATCGACTTCCCGGTCGTTGTGGTCACCACGGCCTACCCGGGGGCATCGCCCGAGATCGTCGAGACCGAGGTGAGCCAGAAGATCGAGGAGGCGGTCAATGCCATTGCAGGCATCAACGCGCTGACCTCCCGCAGCCACGAAGGCCAGTCGGTGGTCATCATCGAATTCCAGCTGCACATCGACGGTCGAAAGGCGGCCGACGATGTGCGCGAGAAGATCGCCATCCTGCGCCCCACCCTTCGCGACGAAGTTCAGGAACCCCGGGTGTTGCGGTTCGACCCGTCGAGCCGGGCCATCTGGTCGGTGGCCGTTCTGCCAGGCGGGGACACCCACGCCCCAGGCGCCGCTGGTGGCGGTGCCGACACTAGGGCACCGTCGATGGTCGAGCTGACCACCTGGGCAGAGCAGACGCTCAAAAAGCGCCTTGAAAACGTGCGCGGCGTGGGTTCGGTCAACCTGGTCGGGGGCACGCGCCGTGCGATCAACGTGTACCTCAACCCGTCGTCCATGGAGGCCCTGGGCATCATGCCCGAGCAGGTCGTGGCAGCCCTGAAAGCCGAAAACCTCGATTTGCCCGTGGGCACACTGGACAGCGCCGAACGGGAACGGGTTGTGCAGGTCATTTCCCGTGTGCGCGAACCACAGGATTTCACCCAACTGATCGTCGCCCGTCGCAACGGCACCCCCATCCGTCTGGGCCAGTTGGCCCAGGTGGTCGACGGCACCGAAGAAGCGCAAAGTCGCGCCCTGTTCAACGGCGAACGCACCCTGCTGCTGCAGGTTCAGAAATCCCAGGATGAGAACACCATTGCCGTGGTCGACAGCCTGCAGGCCGCCATCGACCAGCTGCGGGCAGAGCTGCCACCGGGTGTGCGACTGGAACCCATCGCCGATGGCTCCAGACCAATCCGGGTCTCGGTGAAGAACGTCCGCCAGACCCTGATCGAAGGCGCGCTGCTGACGGTTCTGATCGTGTTTCTGTTCCTCAATTCCTGGCGGTCCACCGTCATCACCGGCCTGACCCTGCCCATCGCCATCGTCGGTACCTTTTTCTTCATGAACCTGTTCGGGTTCACCATCAACATGATCACGCTGATGGCACTGACGCTGTCCATCGGCTTGTTGATCGACGACGCCATCGTGGTGCGCGAGAACATCGTGCGGCATGCACAGATGGGCAAGCGCCCGTTTGACGCCGCCATGGATGGAACCCAGGAGATCGGGCTGGCGGTGCTGGCCACCACCCTGTCCATCGTGGCGGTGTTCCTGCCCATCGGGTTCATGGGCGGCATCATCGGCAAGTTCTTTCACGAGTTCGGCATCACCATGGTAGCCGCCGTGCTGATTTCGATGTTTGTCAGCTTCACCCTGGATCCCATGCTGTCCTCGGTCTGGCACGACCCGGCCATCGAACGCCACGGCAAGCCCTGGCAACCACGCAGCCTCTACGACCGGACCATCGGTCGCGTCACCCACCAGTTCGACCGACTCCAGGACGAACTCACCGAGGTGTACCAGTCCACCCTGAAATGGTCGCTGCGCCACAAGCTGGCCACACTGGCCCTGGCTGCAGCAACTTTCGGTGGCAGCATCGCCATGCTGCCGCTGCTGGGCACCGAGTTTGTGCCCAAGGCCGACTTCTCGGAAACCAGCCTGAGCTTCCACACACCGGTGGGTTCGTCGATGGAGGTCACCGAAGCCCGTGCGCAACAGGTCGAGGCCATCCTGCGCGAGTTTCCCGAGGTGCAATACACCCTGACCACCATCAACGCCGGCGGCGCGCAGGGCAAGATGTACGCCAATGTCTACGTTCGACTGGTCAACCGCGACCAGCGCGACCGCAACGCGGACGCCATGTCGGCGCTGTTGCGCGAGCGCCTGCGCAGCGTGCCGGGCATCACGGTCACCCACGCGGGCCTGCTCGATCCGGTGGGCGGCAACAAACAGCTGGAGTTCTCGATCCAGGGCGAGGACCTGGCCGAACTCGAACGCCTGACGGCACTGGTGACGGAGCGCATCCGCCCAATCGCCGGCCTGGTGGATCTGGACGCCAGCATCAAACCCGACAAACCCACCGTTGACGTGCGCCTGCGCCGCGAACTGGCGTCCGACGTCGGCCTGAGTTCCGCGTCCGTCGCAGGCAGTCTGCGCACGCTGGTGGCCGGACAGACCATCGGCAACTGGCGCTCCAGCAACGGGCAGAGTTACGACGTGAACGTGAGCCTTGCGCCCGAAGCTCGCCAGGAGACCAGCGACCTGGCGCGCCTGCCCCTGGTCGTGGGTCAGGCCAGCGACGGCAGCCCCCGTGTGGTGCAGCTCGGCCAGGTGGCCGAGGTGGTCGAAGGCCGCGGCCCGAACCAGATCAACCGCCGCAACATGACCCGGGAAGTGGCGGTCAGCGCCAATGCATTCGGCCGCTCCGCCGGTGAAGTCTCGGCCGATATCCGCCAAGAGCTGGATGGCATCGTGTTCCCGCCGGGCTACCGCTATGAGTTCGGCGGCTCGACCAAGAACATGCAGGAGTCATTCAGCTACGCACTCTCGGCCCTGGCGCTCGCGGTGATCTTCATCTACATGATCCTGGCCAGCCAGTTCCAGAGCTATCTTCAGCCCCTGGCACTGATGACCTCACTGCCACTGACCCTGATCGGTGTGGTGCTCACCCTGCTCTTCTTCGGCTCATCGATGAGCATGTTTTCAGTCATCGGCATTGTGCTACTCATGGGCCTGGTGACCAAGAATGCCATCCTGCTGGTGGACTTCGCCATCCGCGCTCGCGAGGGCCGGGCCGGTGTTCCGCCGCAAACCCGGGAGGACGCACTGTTGCTGGCTGCACGGGTACGGCTGCGCCCCATCCTCATGACCACCCTGGCCATGGTGTTCGGCATGGTGCCGCTGGCCTTCGCCCTGACCGAAGGCGCAGAGCAGCGCGCCCCCATGGGCCAGGCGGTCATTGGCGGGGTCATCACCTCGTCGGTGCTCACCCTGGTGGTGGTGCCGGTCGTGTACTGCTACATGGACGACCTGGGCAACTGGCTGCGCCGCCTGTTCGGTCGGTCGGCAGCTGTCGAACCCGACGCCGTCACAGGCCAGGAAACCCCGGCTCAGTAAAATGTTGTGGAATCGGATAATATACCCACCGGAGTATCAACAATGACCACCGACACCACTGCCCGCGACAGCCGTCTCGAGCAGGCCCGCTTCAACATGATCGAGCAGCAGATCCGCCCCTGGGAGGTGCTCGACAGCCGTGTTCTGGGCCTGCTGGAGTCTGTGCACCGTGAAGACTTCGCCCCCGAGGCGATGCGCGGCTTGGCGTTTGCCGACATGGAACTGCCCCTGACCCAGCCGGCGGTCGAGGGTCAGGTCATGCTGGCACCCCGTGTCGAGGCCCGGCTGCTTCAGGATCTGGCGGTGCAGGCCACTGACCAGGTGCTCGAAATAGGTGCCGGCAGCGGCCATATGGCGGCCCTGCTCAGCCGCCTGGGGCAGCGCGTGGTGAGCCTGGAAATCGACGAGCAGCTGGCACAAGGGGCAAGAGAGCGCCTGCGCACGGCTGGCTTCGAAAACGTGGACGTCCGTGTGGCCGATGCGACAGCCAACGACTTTGCCGCCTGCCGGGGCGAGCAGCCATGGGATGTGATCCTGCTCAGCGGCTCGGTGGCCGAAGTACCACACGCCCTGCTCCGGCTGCTCGCACCGGGTGGACGCCTGGCGGCCATCGTGGGCGAGGAGCCGGTGATGCGCGCCACCGTGATCACCCGCGTGGGTGAAGAAGCATTTCACAGCGTACAACCGTGGGACACGCTGGCCCCGCGGCTGAGGAACTTTCCCCAACCCTCCCGTTTCCATTTCTGATGAACGCGCCCATGATTTCGGTAACGCCTGCCCAGCTGGACACCTGGCTCGCGCAAGCGCGCGGCTCGTCCGAGCCGGGCCGCCTGCCCATCGTGCTGGATGTGCGTGAACCCTGGGAGCTGCAGACCGCCAGTGTGCGCGCCGACGGCTTCGAGCTGGTGCACATGCCCATGCGCAGCGTGCCGGCGCGCCTGAACGAGCTCGACCCGAAACGTCCCATCGCCTGCCTCTGTCACCACGGCGCGCGCAGCGCCCAGGTGGTGCATTTCCTGGCGCAGCAGGGTTTCGACGACGTGGTCAACATCGCCGGGGGCATCCACGCATGGTCCCAACAGCGCGACCCTGCTGTTCCCGTGTACTGATCCATCAGGCCTCTCGAACCAGCCCCGACATGACCGAAGGACCCCGCATGAAAAACGCCCTTACCCGCCTCCACCGTCTGCCCGTTCGGCTGGCACCGATGGCATTGAGTCTGGCGGTGGCCTGGGGTCTGCAAGGCACGGCCCAGGCCCAGAGCCTGGTGGAGCTCTACGAAGCCGCCCGGTCCTATGACAGCACCTTGCTGGCCGCGCGCCAGCAACATGAAGCCAACCTCGCCCGGGCCGCCCAGGCCCGAGCCGGTCTGCTGCCCCAGGCGGGCCTGTCGGCGGGCGCCAACTGGTCCAATGTGGACAGCAGCGCCTTGCCATCCAGCCGCAGCAGCAACAGCCAGAACGTCGCCCTGTCGGCCAGCCAACCGTTGTACCGTCCGGCCAACCGCCTCAGCCACGAACAGGCCGCGCTGTCCAGCGAAGCAAGCGAAGCGCAGCTGAACCTGGCCGAGCAGGACCTGATCGTCCGCCTGAGCCAGGCCTACTTCGACGTGCTGGCGGCGCAGGACACCCTGACCTTCACCGGCGCGCTCAAGGCAGCGGTTGAAGAGCAACTGGCGGCGGCTCGGCGCAGCTTCGAAGTGGGCACCGCCACCATCACCGACACCCGCGAAGCCCAGGCGCGCTTCGACCTGGTTCTGGCCCAGGAGATCGCTGCTCAGAACGAACTGCGCGCCAGAAAGCTCGCCCTGGACCAGCTGGTTGGGCGCCAGGACGCGGCACCGCTTCCCCTGATCACACCGGTCACCCCACCGGCGGTGGAACCCGCCTCCGCCGATGCCTGGGTGGCCCGGGCCCTCGACGGTCACCCTGCCATTCTGGCCGCCACCCGCGCGCGCGACATCGCCCAGCTGGAAACCCGCAAGGCCGACGCCGGACACAAGCCAACGCTTGATCTGGTGGGGCAATACCAAGTGTCCCGCTCACCCAGCAGCACAGGCGTTCCGCCCGGGCAGGTCCGCAACAACAATGCAAGTATCGGCTTGCAGTTCAACCTGCCCCTGTTCGCTGGCTATGCCATTCAGAACCGTGTCAAGGAAACCCTGGCGCTCGAACAGAAGGCCGAGGCCGACCTCGAGTCGACCACGCGCAGCATCACCCAGGCCACACGCAATGCATACTTCGGTGTGCTCTCCGGAGCCGGACAGGTCCGGGCCCTGGAAGCGGCAGAGGCATCCAGCCAGAGCGCGCTTGAAGCCAACCAGCTGGGCTACCAGGTCGGTGTGCGCATCAACATCGATGTCCTCAACGCCCAGAGTCAGCTGTTCCAGACACGGCGCGACCTGGCTCAGGCCCGTTACAACGTGCTGGTGGGTCAGTTGCGCCTGAAGCAGGCCAGCGGCCAGCTCAACCCGGACGACCTCAAGCCCATCGACGCCCTGCTGGCGCGCTGAGCTAAACTGCGCGGGCTGACCGGGCTGAAGTCCGCCCGGCGCCGACACGCCACTCCGAAGGGATTCCATGCAAGCCGTCAATGTGCTGTGCATCAAATGGGGCACGAAGTACGGCCCCGACTACGTCAACAAGCTGCACAGCATGGTCCGGCGCAACCTGCACCGGCCATTCCGCTTCGTCTGTCTGACCGACGATGCCGACGGCATCGATCCGGCCATCGAGGTCAAGCCGATCCCGACGGTTGGTTTCGACGAGTTCGACCAGCGCAAACCCTGGACCTTTGCCCACGGCTGGCTCAAGCTCACCAGCTTCGCCTACCCGCTGTACGACCTTCAAGGGCGCACGCTCTTCCTGGACCTGGACATCGTGATTGTCGACAGCCTGGACCCCTTCTTCGAGCAAGCCGGTGACTTCATCGTCATCCGAGAATGGGACAAGAGCGACGGCACAGGCAACACCTCCTGCTACCTCTACACCATCGGCGCCCACACCGATGCGCTGGAGCACCTGAAAACCAACTACCCCACCTCGATTGCCGACGTTCGCAACGAGCAGGAGTTCATCACCGGCTACCTGTCACGGCAGGGCAAGCTGAGTTACTGGCCCGATGCCTGGTGCCGCAGCTTCAAGCGGCACTGCCTACCTGGTGTGCTGCGCAGCTGGTTCTCGCCGCCGGCCATCCCGCCGGGCGCACGCATCATTGCCTTCCATGGCAAACCCAACCCGCCGGATGCGATCGCGGGGGTGAGCGGCAAGTGGTACCGGCGGGTCATGCCCACGCCATGGGTGGCCGAGCATTGGCGCTGACGCGCGTCCCACCCGCGCAGCGGGTTTACAGGCTGCTCGTTCGATTGCTCACCTTGCCGCTGCTGGCATGGCTGTGGTGGCGTGGCCGGCAAGAGTCCGCCTACCGGGAGCGGCTGGGTGAGCGGCTGGGTCTGATCGACCCGGAGCCCGCGTCCACCGACGGCATCCTGATCCAGGCTGCATCGGTGGGCGAAGTGCAGGCCATCCGTCCGCTGATGGAAAGCCTGGCAGCGCACTGGCCGCCGCATGCCATCACCGTCAGCACCCAAACGCCCACCGGTGCAGCCACACTGCGCGAACACTGGGGCCAGCGCATCCAGCATCTGTATGCGCCCATCGACACCCCCGGCGCCTGCGCCCGCTTTCTGGACCGCCTGCAACCCCGGCTGCTCGTGCTGGTCGAGCGCGAGCTGTGGCCGGAGCTGCTGCTGCAGTGCCGTGCGCGCGACATACCGGTGGTGCTCATCAACGCGCGCCTGTCACAGCGCTCGGCGCTCGGCTACCAGCGCTGGCGGGCATTGATGCAGCCGGTATGGCAACAGTTGCGCCTGGTCTGCGCGGCAGATGGGCCCACCATGGACCGGCTGCAGCAACTGGGCGTGCCCGGCGAGCGCCTGGTTCACACCGGCAACCTGAAATTCGACCTTCCGGATACCGCCGCCACAGACGCACCGCCCGCCTGGCCCCAAAACGGTCCCGTGATCGTCGCCGGCAGCACCCACGAAGCCGAAGAAGCCCAGCTTCTGGATGCGTGGCCCCGGTTTGTGCTGCGCCACCCTGGCGCCCTGCTGATCCTGGTGCCCCGCCACCCCCAACGCTTCGACGCCGTGTCACAGGACTTGCTGCAAAGGGGCATAGGCCACGCGCGACGCAGTCGCGGCGAAGAGCCCGACAACGACCGCCGAGTGTGGCTGGGCGACACCATGGGCGAGCTGGCGCGCTGGTACCGCCTGGCCAGCGTCTGTTTCATCGGCGGCAGCCTCCAGCCCATTGGTGGGCACAATGCCCTGGAAGCGATGGCCGAAGGCAGGCCCGTGCTGTTCGGACCCCACACCCACAATTTCGAAAGCCTGTACCAGCAGGTGCTGGAGGTCGATGCCGGCCAACAGGTACACAGCGCTGCCGAACTGTTCGATGTCCTCGATCGCTGGCTCGGAGATCCCGACAAGCTGATGGCCCGCGGCCAACGCGGCCGGGCCTTTGTGGAATCGCAAAGAGGCGCCACCGCCCGCACCCTCGCGTCCTGGGACACCCACCTGCCAGACCTGCTGTCGCAGGCGCCCGCCCCGGTGGCGCGGGTTCACCTGCCCGGCCAGTCCCTCTGGATGGCACCCGACCGGCTTCCGTCCATCAGCCCCGATGATTTCGACCCGGCTCGGCACCAGACCCGGTCGATCGCCACGGGCAGCGGCCGCGCGCAGGCTCTGCGGCTGCATTTGCACGGAACCGAGGCAGTGCTGCGCCACTACCGGCGCGGTGGACTGGTGGCCCGGTTCAACCCCGACCGCTACTGGGGACGTCGCGTGGCCAGCAGCCGGGCCATGGCCGAGTTCAGTCTGCTGCGCTGGATGGTCGCGCGCGGGTTGCCGGTGCCCCGTCCGCTGGCGGCACGCCGCGCGGGCGGTGCCTGGCGGTACCGCGCGGACATCCTGGTTGAGTGGCTGCCCAACACGCGCAACCTGGCCCAGGTGCTGGATGAGCGCCCCGCCTCGGCCGCCGAGTGGGCGGCCATCGGCCGATCCATTCGCCGAATGCACGACGAGCAGGTGTGCCATACCGACCTGAACTGCCACAACCTGTTGCTGGATAGCCACGAATCCGCCTGGATTGTCGACTTTGACAAATGCAGCCGCCGGGCCGGCACGGAATGGAAACAGGGCAACCTCGAACGCCTGTTGCGCTCCCTGCGCAAGGAAGCGGTGCGCCGACCCGGGTTTCACTGGCAGGAAGCGGCCTGGAAGGACCTCATCAAGGCCTATTCGGCACCCGCCTGAGGCGCCCCAAACCTGCCTGCACCCGCCCGGACAGCCGGCACATCGCCACCGCTCGCCGGCGAGGACATACAACATTTGGTTGCATGCCCTGTGGCAAAATTGGGGGTTCGCTGGTGCCTGTCCACAGGGTCAGGGGCACCGGACCGGGAATGAAACATGCCTGCGCAAACCTGCGCCAGATCCCGGACACATGCGCCCGTTTCAGAAACCCTCGGACCCATTCCGTGAAGATCGCAATTGCCGGTACTGGCTACGTAGGCCTTTCCAACGCCGTTCTGATGGCCCAGCACCACGAGGTGGTGGCGCTGGACATCGTGCCCGATCGCGTGGAGAAGATCAACGCACGACAAAGTCCGATCGTTGATGCCGACATCGAGGAGCACCTGCGCAACCGGCCACTGAAGCTGCGTGCCACGCTGGACAAGCACGAAGCCTACCGGGGCGCCGACTATGTGGTCATCGCCACGCCCACCGACTACGACCCGGTCACCAACTACTTCAACACCGGATCGGTGGAGGCGGTGATTCGCGACGTGATGGCCATCGAGCCACGGGCCGTCATGGTCATCCGCTCCACGGTGCCGGTGGGCTTCACGGCCAAGACACGGGCAGCCCTGGGGTGTGGCGACCGCCTCATTTTTGCACCCGAGTTCCTGCGCGAGGGCAAGGCCCTGCACGACAACCTGCACCCCTCGCGCATCATCGTCGGTGACCGGGGGGAAGCCGGCCGGGTGTACGGCGGGTTGCTGCGGGACGCCTGCCTGCGTCCGGATGTGCCGGTGCTTCTGACCGATCCGACCGAAGCCGAGGCGGTCAAGCTGTTTTCCAACACCTACCTGGCGATGCGGGTGGCCTTCTTCAACGAGCTGGACACCTACGCCTCGGTGCACGGCCTGGACTCGCGACAGATCATCGAGGGCGTCGGCCTGGACCCGCGCATCGGCAGCCATTACAACAACCCGTCCTTTGGCTACGGAGGCTATTGCCTGCCCAAGGACACCAAGCAGATGCTGGCCAACTACCAGGACGTGCCGCAAAACCTGATCCAGGCCATCGTCCAGTCCAACACCACCCGCAAGGACTTCATTTCCCAGAGCATCATTGCGCGCAACCCGCGCACCGTGGGCATCCACCGCCTGATCATGAAGGCCGGATCGGACAACTTCCGCTCCTCCAGCATCCAGGGCATCATGAAGCGCATCAAGGCGCGTGGCATCGAGGTGGTGGTCTACGAACCGGCCCTGCAGGCCGACGAGTTCTTCAAGTCCCGCGTGGTCCGCGACCTCGACGAATTCAAGCGCTCCTGTGACCTGATCGTCGCCAACCGCATGACACCGGCCCTCTACGACGTGCGCGAGAAGGTGTTCACCCGCGACCTGTTCGAAAGCGACTGAACGACCAACCGGTCATTCGCACACCCTCCCCTCCTGTCTGCCTATTGCATTGCCCCCATGAGCCCGAACCTCCGCCGCACCGCCCTCTGCTCGGCCGTCCTGCTGAGCCTGACCCTGGCCGCCTGCTCCAGCTCGGGCGGCCGCCAGGGCAACGCACCGGCAGGTGCTCTTTCCAGCAATCCGTTTGCACCTGAGGGGGCCTCGTCGTTCAACGAGGTGCGCGTGGGCACGCTGCGCGTGTTCGGTGACAGCTACTCGGCGCTGGACTACACCGAGACGCGCCGCACCGGCAACTGGGCCCTGCAACTGCACGAGCGCGGGCGAGCCGAGCAGGCCGAGATCTACGCCATCGGCGGTGCCCGGGCGGCCAAGGGCACCTCGACGGCCTTCGACAAGCAGCTCGAAGCTTTCCGGCGCGGCGGCACCCCCATGGGCGACGGTGACCTGTCGGTGGTGTATTTCGGCTACAACGACATCGGCCGCGGCGGCAGTGCGGACAACCTGCGTGCTGCGCGTGCCGGCTACTTCGACGGCGTCAATGAACTTATCCGGGCCGGCGCCACCAACGGCAACAACCGCATCTTCGTGACGCAGATCCACGACTGGAGCCGCAACCCCAACGCCAGTGACAACACCGCCGGGCAGGTGCTGGCGTGGAACAGCTTCATTGCTGAACAGGCCAACGCCAACCCCAACATCGTGGCGGTGGACCTGTTCACGGTGTTCAACCGCATCTACGAAGACCCGGCCCGCTACGGCTTCGTCGACGTCACCTCCTCCAGCCGCGCGCAGTCGGCGGTGGACTACCTGTACTTCGACGGCTCGCACTTCGGGAATCGCGGCCAGACCATCATCTCCCGCACCTTCGAGCACTACATCACCCGAGGCTGGGAATGGGCCAGCACCGTCTCCGCCGGTGCGGATGCTGCCACGCGCCTGAACCAGGACATCGACCGCCAGTTGCTGGTGCTCAGCTACGCCGACCGCACACAGCCCGTGACCGGGCTGCAGTGGCACGCGCTGGGCGCAACGCCCAGCCGCCCCGGTTCGGCATTTGATGCCTCCACCGCCCTGGGGCAACTGGACCGGCGCCATGCCAGTGGCGGAGCACGCACATCCGAGCCCGTGCGCCAGGGTCTGGCCTGGACCTACCGGCCCCATGCCAACCAGGACCTGGGCAGCAGTCGCTTCGGCATGGCCTTCAGCAACAGCCACACGCCGCGTTATTTCAGCGACCAGTACTCCCCCCTGGCCCAGAAGAACGACGTCAACACGACCTCGGTTTTCTGGCAGCAGAACGCCGGCAATTTCAGCTTCACGGCGCACGCCGCCCACCTGCGCACCCGCTACGAAAACCACAAGTTCGACGACATCCTCAACGAGCGCTTCACCAACCAGGGCACCGGTACCACGTGGTCGTTCGAACAGACGCTGCGCCACACCTCGCAGCAGGCTGGCGTCTGGGTCTCGCCCTGGGTGTCCCTGACCCACCTCACCCACCAACTCGACCCCATGCTGGGCCGCTCGCTCTATACCACCGACGTGCAGTACACGGCGCGGCGCAGCGGCGAGTGGCAATCGGCCTTCGGCTTGGAGCTGCAGAGCGGCGCGATCGACCTGGGACAGCGGCGCCAGCTGCACCTGTCGGCGGGCCTGTTGCACCGGACCAGCCTGCAGCGCGACCCGGTCCGGGTGAGCATGCGGGAAACCGGTGGCATCGGTGCGGTACAGCGCGAGAGCATCGCCCGTCCGACCTTGCGCCAGACCGAGTTTCAGCTCGATGCCCAGCTCCAATGGTCTCCTCGGGTCGACACGCGCGCCAGCCTCGCCGCCATCCGGGGTGACGGCCGTGATGACCAGCGCTTCAGCCTGCTGACCCGAATCCGTTTCTGATCCGAATCCGGTGACCGGCCGCTTCGGCGCCGGCACGCCTCGAAAAGACCCGCATGAAAGTTCTCTATGTGGCTGGCCGAGAAGCCAGCTATTCACGTACCCGCAACGTGATCCAAGCCCTTCGCCACCAAGGGATAGACGTTGTTCCGGTACTGCCACCCGACAGGGCATTCAGGAACTACCCTCGTCTGCTTTGGCAAACCCTGTTCAAGGCACCGCAATGCGATGTGGTGCTGGTGGGCTTCTACGGGCAACTGCTGGTGCCCTTCGTGCGCCTGCTGACGTGGAAGCCGATTGTTTTTGACCTGTACATCGGCACCTACGAAACCATGGTGTTCGACCGCCAGAAGGCCAACCCCGGCAGCTTCATGGCCAAGGTCTATGCACTGGCAGACTGGTTGTCCTACAAGATGTCGAGCGCCTCGATCCTGGACTCCCAGCACATGATCGGGCATTTCTGCCAGATCATCCGGTCCAGCACCTCAAAGATGCACCGCATCTTTCTGGCGCTGGACGACTCGGTCATCCATCCGCGCGAGTCCGACCAGCCACACGACGATTTCCTGGTGCATTTCCACGGCGAGTTCTCGCCGTTCCATGGCGTGCGCGTCATTCTTGATGCGGCGAAGCTGCTGGAAGACCAAGGGGTGACCTTCCAGATTGTGGGCAAGGGCATCACTTATGCCGAGGACATGCAACATGGCCGCGACATCGGACTGCGCAACGTCCGATTCGTCGACTCGGTTCCATACGCCGAACTGGCAGTGCTCATGGCCCGCGCCGATGTGTGCCTGGGCATCTTCGGCGACAATGCGCGGGCGAAGCTGGTCGTGACCAACAAGGTGATCGAGGCCATTGGCATGGCCAAGCCCATCATCACGCGGCGCAACGAGCCCGTGCAAGAACTGCTGACCCACCGGGAGAGTGTGTATCTCGTCGATCCCGCCAACCCGCGTGCACTGGCAGACGCCATTCTTGAACTGAAGGACCGGCCGGAGTTGCGTCAATCAATTGCCCAAAAGGGCTACGAGGCCTTTCTGGCCAATTGCACCCTGCCTCAGCTGGGCAAAGGCCTGGAGCAGATCATCCGCAGCGTGCTGCGGCGCTCCTGAACTCTGGCGGACGCATCCAGCGCAGCCGTCCGACTGAACATCGAGAGAGAAGTACCATGGAACACACCAAGAACCTCATTCTGGGCGCGGGCCTGACCGGCCTGAGCACCGGCTACCACCTCAAGAACGGCGACTACCAAGTCTACGAAAAGCTCCACGAGGTCGGCGGCCTGTGCCGCTCCGAAGAAGTCAACGGCTTTCTGTTCGACTACGCCCCGCACATCCTGTACACGGTCAACCCCTATGCGCACGAGCTGATCCACACCCTGCTCAAGGGCAACCTGGAAATCAAGAAGCGCAAGGCCTTCATCTACCACGGCAAGTACGACCTCTACACCCAGTTCCCCTACCAGGCCCACCTGTACGGGCTTCCGGCCCAGGACGTGATCGAATGCCTGAGCGGCCTGGTCGAGGTGCTGCGCAACCCGGACCGTCCGAAGCCGCAGAACTACCGCGAGTGGATGTACTGGCGTTTCGGCAAGGGCATCGCCGAGCAGCTGATGATTCCCTATGCCGAGCGCATCTGGACCATCGACCCCAAGCACATGAATTTCAGCTGGATCGACCGCCGCGTGCCCGAACCCGACTTCGAGTCCGTGCTGCGCGGTGCCCTGCAGCACGAGGAAGACCGCACCGGCTTCAACCAGGAGTTCTGGTACCCCATCGAGGGCGCCATCGAGTCGCTGCCGGTGGCGCTGGCCAAGGGGGTGAACAACATCCACCTGAACCACACGGTCACGAAGATCGATCCCAAGGCCAAGCAGGTCACCTTCAACACCGGCAAGGTCGTGGGCTACCAGAACCTGGTCTACACCCTGTCGCTGACCCACCTGCCGCACTTCATCGAAGAGATTCCGCAGCATGTGCTGGACGCCATCAACGGTCTGCAGTTCAACCAGATCGAGTGCGTGAACATCGGTATCAACCGCCCGGACATGAGCCCCTACCACTGGCTCTACTTCCACGAGGCCGAGGACTTCATCTTCCACCGCATCAGCTTCCCGCGCAACGCCTCCGAGAAGACCTGCCCGCCCGGCACCAGCTCGGTCTGCTGCGAGATCGCCTACTCCAAGCACAGGCCGCTGCGCGTGCAGGGCCGCGAGGCCCTGATCCAGGCCACCATCGACGGGCTGATCAAGGCCAAGATCATGCGCCCCGATGACGAGGTGCTGGCCGCTGACGTGCTGACCGTGGACCCGGCCTACGTGATCTACGACCTGGACTACGAGCAGAACGTCAAGACCATCCACGACTGGCTGGTCAGCATCGACATCCACCCCTGCGGCCGCTTTGGCGACTGGCAGTACTACAACATGGACCACTCGATCCTGGCCGGCAAGCGCATCGCCGACCTGCTCAACGAGCGCGAGGCCTGATTCGCGCCGCACAGCCCCTGCCCGCCGGGTCGGGGCCTTGCAACCGTCATGAACCCTAGCACGTCACCAGCCCAGCGCTGGCTGCGCCGCCTGTCCTGGGTGCTGGTGGGCCTGGCCACGGTCTACTTCCTGCGCGAGCTGGTGCGGCGCTTCGCCGACATCCCCCCCATCGACTGGGGACCGGCCAGCCTGGCCGTGTTTGTGCTGGCCGCGACCGGCATCGCCCTGACCTCGGCCTTCATCGGCCTCATGTGGCACCTTCTGTTGCGCGACCAGTCCGTCCAGCTGCCCATCGGTCAGGCCATGCAGATCGTCGCCATCTCGCAGATCGGAAAGTACCTGCCCGGCAACGTGGGGCACTTTGCCGGACGGGCGGTCATGGGCCGCAGCGCCGGCATCCCCATGGGCGTGACCGCTGGCACCTTGCTGATCGAGATGGCCTGGACACTGGCCATCGGCGCCGGCTTCTCGGCGCTGGCCATCCTGTTCTACCTCGACAGCAGCGCGCGGCTTTCGCTTCCGCAGGTGGGCCTCGTCGAGCTGGTCGGGCTGAGCCTGCTGCTGCTGGCCGGCCCCTGGCTGGGCATCCATGCCGTCAACCGGGTGGCGCCCGCCCTCAGCGCCCGTGTCGGCGGGGGGCGGCCGCTCGCGCCACCGCGCCTGGGCACGGCACTGCTGGTCTCGGTGTTGTTGACCATCTGCTTCTTCATTCTGGGCTTGGCGCTCAAGCTGCAGGCGGTCTGGCTGTTCCAGGTCGAGCACGCGCCACTGCTGCCCCTGACCTTCCTGTTTGCCGCCGCCTGGCTGGTCGGCTATGTCGTGCCCGGCGCCCCGGGCGGGCTGGGCGTGCGCGAGGCCATGATGCTGGTGCTGCTGACGCCGGTGGTGGGCGCTGGAGCGGCGGTCGGATTGGGCATCAGCATGCGGCTGGTCACCCTGGCCGGCGACGGTCTGGCCTTCCTGGCCGGGTTTGCCTCGCGCCGCTGGCTGAACGCCCGGGCGGTACTCCCGTCTGCCCGCAGCGCAGACGATGGCGCCTCTGCGCCGTGAATACAATCGACCTCATCTGACGGTCAGCCTCCAGCCCTCCATGACGGACTCCACAGCCACGCCCATTGCGCCCGCCCCAGGACCACGCTGGCGGCGTTATGCCTGGCTGCTGGCCCTGGTGGTGAGTGTCAAGGCCATGTACATGGCCTTCTTCCTCACGCCGCCCGGCGACATTCCGGACGAATCGGGCCATTACTCCTACGTGCGCGACATCGCCCACGGTCAGCTCTTTCCCCTGCTCGGTGAGGCCAGCATTCCGCGCGACCTCTGGTTCGACCCACCCCCCAGCCAGCGACTGGAGGCATCCGAGCTCGACCAGTTGGCCGACGAGGCATCCGGCATCCGCCCCAACCGGGCAAGGGACGCCGCCAGACCCAACTACATCGTGCAGCATCCCCCGCTGTACTACCTGGTGGCCGCACTGCCCTATGCGGTGGCAGAACGGCTGAGCGACGACCGCTGGTACCAGGTGCGCGCCACCCGCATCGTGTCGGCACTGTCCCTGGGCCTGTTGCTGGTGGTGCTGTTCCGCACCCTGACCGACCTGGGGGTCTCGCCCGCGCGCGCCCTGCCGCTGGCCGCTGTGGTGGGCTTCATCCCCACCATTTCCCATCTGGCCTCGGGCATCACCAACGACATCTTTCTGTTTCTCCTGTGTGCGCTGGCCACCCGGCACCTGGTGCGCTTCCTGCTGGCCCTGCGCCTGCCCGATGCCTACCTGTGCGCCCTGTGGCTCACCCTGGCCGGTGGCACCAAGATGACCGCCTGGCCCCTGATCCTGGGCTACCTCGCCATCCTCCTCTACGAAATGCGGCAACCCGTCTGGCGCTGGCTGCTGCATGCCGGCGGCCTGACCCTGCTGTCCATGGCACTGCCGCTGTGGTGGGCGCTGCGCAACGTCCGCCACTTCGGCAACCCGATGCAGGTCAACGTGGTGACCAACCAGCCCCTGTACCTCAACTACAGCGTGCTCGACTACCTCAAGGCCCACCCCTTCTTCGAGTGGATGCTGGTGCATTCCTACGGACTCATCGGCTTCTCGGGCTTCTGCCAGACACCGGAGTCCATGGAGGAGTGCATCGGCGTCAAGAGCACACGGGTGGCCAATCACGCGTTCGAATTTGCACTCTGGGCCCTGGCTGCACTGGCCCTGGCCTTGCTGGTGCACACGCTCTACCACTATGGGCGGCAGTTTCGCAACCCGGCGCCCGCCCGGCCCGCCACCCTGCAGGCCTGGGTGGCCCGCCTGCTGGCACCGGGCTGGTTGCGCAGCGCACTTCTGCTCGCCCTGGGCATGGTCGGTGTGGTGGTCTATGTCTGGGGGGTGCAGCACGCCCACCGCGAAGGGGAGCTGGGCCTGTTCATCAACGTTGTGCTGATGTCGGCCGGCCCGATCGCCCTGCTCGGCGCTGGCGTGGCCCTGTTCGACGAGCGCGGGGACCGGCGTCTGGTGGGTTATGCGCTGGCGCTGTTCTTCTGTTTCGGACTGCTGATCGCCTACCAGTCCCACAAAGCCTACGTGTTGATCGCCGACCTGCGGGGTGTTCAGGGCAGGTATTTCTACCCCTACCTGCCCATGCTGCTGGTCTCGGCGGGTCTGGTGCTGGACCGCTTGCGCATTCCGGCCGTGCTGTGCCTGTGGCTGGCCCTGGGCCTGGTCTGGGGCGAGGTGCACTCCTACGTCACCCAGGTCATTCCCTTCTTTGAAATGGTCCGGATATGAAGCGCCACCGCTCCTTGCTGGGTCAGTGGCTGGCCATGAGCCTTCTCTACGGTTGCGCGCTTCTGGTGCTCTACCACGAGACCATTGTCGACTACAAATACCAGCCCACAAGCCTGGAGGTGCACAACTGGTCTGATCGCCAACCCACCGGCGAGATCGTGGCCGGCTTTGTGCTCGAACAGCCACTGGCGCTGCGACGAACCGACCTGCCAAGACGTGAACGCGGGCAGCCCTTCTGCATCAGGCTGCTGATCTCCAACTACCTGGACCGCCGCAATGAGGGAGAGTTCTCGCTCACCCTGTCCATACGCGATCGAAGCCAAATGCGCGTGGTGAACGCCGCCAACATGCGGGACAACGTGTGGCTACCCGTCTGCTTCAACGAGTTCAGCCTCAACGACCTGCTGGGCCAGCCGGCCACCCTGACGCTGGCCGGCGTGGACGGCAAGCCGGGCCGGTCGGTGACGGCCTGGCTCAGCCCGCAAACCCACCTGGCAGGTGCCCGGCGCGATGGCGTGGAGCTCGATCGCAGCCTGGTGCTGGTGCCGCACATTCACACCGGGGCCCAGGCCTTTCAGCGCAACGCCTACACCCTGCTGGCCCTGGCTGCCATGGCCATGGCCCTGCTGACCGTGGCGGCCTACCGCCGAGGTCGCTCTTGAGGCCTGCCATGGCCGACAGGGCCTTGTCGGCGCTGCTGCCTTTGTGCCTTCTGGCGACGCTGGCAGCCTGCATCGCGTTCTCCGACGCGGTGGGCTTTCGGCACAGCTTCGTCTTCAACAGCCCATCGTGCGCCGTTCGTCAGGTCCGGCACCTGCCCGAGCACACCGATTTCATTGCCATTGGCAGTTCGAGGGTGCGCCGGGGCATCGACATGGGCCTGCTCGAAGCCGACCCGGACCTCGAACTGCGTGGCGCCTTCAACTTCGGCCGGCCAGGACGAAATCCGGCCCGTAATCTGGCCATGCTGCAAGACATCCTCGATCGGGGCATCCGCCCTGGCCACATTTATGTGGAAATCGACCTCGATGCACTGGCGTCGGTTGATGACGGACTGGCCTTGCCGGTCATGAGGGATGCCAGTTTTCTGACCTGGCAGCACCTGTGGTCGATGAGCCTGAGCCCGCAGAGTCGACCCTGGCTGGAACGCCTTCACCTGGGTTTGCGCCACCTTCACGCCAAGCTCAATGGCGCGATCGTCAACACGGTTTCGGGGCAGTACCTTGGGTTGCAGAAGTTGAAGACGGGCCCTCACGAACGCGTCTGCTGGAGAGACAGCTTCGACACCCCCACGGCCACCAACCAGTTTCGCAAGGCACGCGGAAAACAGCAATTCGAAGCCCGCTTCGGCGACTTGAGCCAGGCATGGGACCAGGAGTTTGTTCCCGGTCGGGGCTGGCGTTTCGAAACCGAGCTGGACCAGCTGCAAAAGCTGCGCGAACTCGCTCGAAGCCATGGCATCGGTTTGGTGATCAGCCGGCACTGGGCCGCCTACCAGCCGCCATTGACGCCCCAGTCCATCGAGCGCATCCAGGCTCTGGTTCCTGAATTTGTCTACCCGGACGAAAGCCTCGTGCGAAGCAGTTGGGACGGCTTTTTCGACCAGTCGCACATGGACTCGCCGGCCAGGGCGCAGTTTACGAACTGGTTGATCGAGCAGCTCAAATCTCCATCCAATCAATGAGAAAATACCCACGAGGGCGGCCGGGCCCTGAAGCATGATCGCGCAACAGGCGCCCACTGCAACCCAGCCAGACCCCACCGTTCGATCACGCACCCAGGCGCTGTCGAAGACCCCCATTGCGCAGACGCCGATCACCCCGACATGAGCCCTTTGCCACCAGGTTTGGACGAACAACCGCTGCATGACGCCACCCGTGACGAACTGATCGAACGACTCCAGCGCGCCGAAGCATCCCTGGCGCGCGCTCAAGCCCGGTCGGACGATCTGGCGGCCAGGCTGGAAGAAGCCGAAAAGCTGATCACTGCCATCACGAACTCGACCACCTGGCGGCTGAGCGGTCTGGTGCGGGCCCCGATTCTTCGGGCCAGAAACTTCAGGCACACCTGGGCCCGCATCGCCTATCAGGTCGCCTGCAATGGCGGCTGGCACGCCACGCTGATGGAATCGGCCAGCGAATTGCGCAGGCACCGCCTGCAATACCTCGGGCGGCTGTGGCGACGCTTCAGCGGCCAGCCCATGCCCGAATCGGTGCCCGGCTCGGGAAAACACGCCGCCCACGACTACCACGCCTGGCGGGCCATGCGCAACAGCAGGCCCACGGCCGCCCGGCCACCACAGGCCGAAGGCGCACCGCTGATCTCGATCCTGATTCCCACCTACCGGCCTCCGCTGGACCTGCTGCAACAGGCCGTGCAGTCGGTCATGGCCCAGGACCGGGACCAATGGGAGCTGTGCATCGCCGACGACGCTTCGGGGGACCCGGCACTGGAAACCTACCTCAGGGAACTGGCCGGGCAGCACCCGCGGGTCAAGGTCACTTTCCGGGAGCGCAACGGACACATTTCGGCCTGCACCAACTCGGCCCTGGGCCTGGCCAGCGGCGACTTCATCCTGTTGCTCGATCAGGACGACCTGCTGACACCGGACGCGGTGTCCGAGGTGGTGGCGTGCATTCAGGCCCACCCCGGTGTCGGCATCATCTACTCGGACGAAGACCGCATCAACGAAGACGGCAGTGTCCACACCTCCGCCTACTTCAAGCCCGACTTCAATTACGACCTGTTCCTCGGCCAGAACATGGTCAGCCACCTGGGCGTGTTCCGGCGGGACCTGATCAATGACATCGGCGGCTTCCGGGAAGGACTGGAGGGCTCCCAGGACTACGACCTGGCCCTGCGGGCCATGGAAAGACTGCGGCCTGAACAGATCCGGCACATCCCGCGTGTGCTCTACCACTGGCGCGCCATCAAGGGCAGCACGGCACTGGACCACTCCGAAAAGTCCTATGCCAGCACGGCTGGTCGGCAGGCCATCGCCGATCACCTGAACCGCACCGGTCAACATGCCGAGGTGCTGCCCGTGCCGGAACTGCCCTTCCTCAACCGGGTCCGCTACCCGCTGCCTGCCCCCAACCTGCGGGTGAGCATGCTGCTGGTCATGGACGCACCGGCAGAACGCCTGGCCGGCCTGATCGCCAGCATGTGGCAATCGCGGGGAGACGTCGATCTCGAGTTCATCGTCTGCATGTCGGGCAAGGTCACACCCGAGCAGCTGGTGGCGGCGATTCCACGCGAAGAGCAACCACGGATCGAGCTCATCCATGCGCAACCCGGACTGGCGCTGAGCGAGCGCATCAACGCCGCCCTGCCACTGACCCAGGGCCTGTTCGTCGGCATCTGCAGCGTCATGTTCGACCGATTCAGCCCGGCCTGGCTGGAAGAGCTGGTTCGTCTGGCGGCACAGGAACGCGTGGGCTTTGTGGCGCCACGCGTGCACAACGGCAAGGACCTGATGGACCACGGTGGTGTGCTGTTCACCGACCAGGGGCGGGCGGTCTACCTGCACAAAGGCAAGCCACGCAATTCGCATGGCTACGCCGGTCGGGGGGCGTTGCAGCAATCGTTCCGGGCGCTGTCGGCGGCGCTGCTGGTGGTACGGCGCCAGCTGCTGGTCGACCTGGGGCCTCTGACCCCCGACTTTCCGGGTGGTCTGAGCGTGGTCGACAAATGCCTCGAGCTGGACCGCCGTGGCCTGGCCAATGTGTGGCTTCCGTGTGTCGACCTGGCATTCGACGATCCCCACGGGTCGGGCCGGGTGAACGTGCTCAGCGAGCTGGGCTGGATCGGCGCCCCGCGGCGGCGCTGGGCCCGCAAATGGGGCAACGCCGTCCCCGATCCGGCCTACAACCCGAACCTGTCCCGCACCGGTGATTTTTCACTCAACTGGCAGGACTGAGAGGCTGAGAGGGAATCGGTCATGCCCGCCTTGCCACCCCCAACCACTGCCTGCGGCGTTGCAAATGCGCGCCGTAGTCCGAGCCACGGCTGTGCTTTGCGCCTGGCCGGCGGCGCTTTGGGGTGCCCTTTCGGGCACGCCCAATTCCCTCTCAGCCTCTGACCCGACATGAGCCTGGCAACGCCGCCTGTGCCCACACCGCCCAGCCCGGCCTGCGCGATCGTGGTCAGCTTCCATCCGGATCTGCCGGAACTGACGCAGCTGCTCGAACAACTCGATCGAAATGCCTGTGACTTCCTGCTGGTCGACAACGCATCGCCCAATCAGGCGGCCCTGAGCGAGCTTGCCCGGCGGCTGTCTCACCATCGTGGCGTGCTGGCGCTGGAGCACAACATCGGACAGGCCGCCGCGCTGAACCTCGGTCTGGCCAGGGCCCGTGAGCTGGGGTATGGCCTGGCTTTCCTGTTCGATCAGGACAGCGGCATCGACGACGACTTCTGCCAGCGGATGCTGGACGCCTGGGGGGCGGCTGTCGCGCATTCGCCCCAGCCGGTCGCAGCCATCGGCCCCCGGCTGGTTGTCCCCGAAACCGGCCGTCGCATCCCCTTTCGCCGCTTCGATTCGGCGTTTGACCGCAGAGAGCTTCCCCTTGCAGGGCATGCCGGGCTGCTGCGCGCCGGCTTTCTCATCACCTCGGGCTGCCTGCTGTCCTTGTCGGCGCTGGACGCGATTGGCCCGATGCGCGAAGACTATTTCATCGACAACGTCGACCTGGAGTGGTGTTTTCGCGCACTCGATCGGGGCCACCTCCTCTACGGCACCGATCTGGCGCGCCTGCACCACCGCATCGGTCTGGCCAGCAACAGCGTGCTGGTGCGCAAAGGCTGGGTGGTCGAGCACGGTGCCCACCGCTTCTACTACTCCACACGCAACCGGCTGCACCTGCACCGGCAGCCGCACGCACCATCAGCCTGGGTGGCCAAAGACCGCGTGAGATTCGCTCTCAAGACCCTCTACCTGCTGCTCACGTCCACCCAACGGCGCGCCTACTGGGTCAGCCTGCAACGCGCCATTCGGGACGCCCGTCAATTGCCATGAGCCTGTGCCTTTCCCTGGTTTCACACCGCCAGGCCCATCTGGCCAACCTGCTGCTGTCCGACCTGCGCCATTGTCGGGCACCAGAGAGGCTGGTGCTCACCTGCAACACCCACGAAGACCAGCCCTTGTCGCCGCTGCCCGAGGGTGGCCTGCGCATCGACAACCGCATGCCACTGGGGTTTGCAGCCAACCACAACCAGGCATTCACCCACTGTCAGGAAACGCTCTTCTGCGTGGCCAATGCCGACATCCGCCTGCCATCCGACCCCTTTCCTGGTCTGATGGCCCGCATGGCCGACCCCCGGGTCGGCCTGGTGGCACCGCTGGTGCTCAGCCCTGCCGGCACCGTCGAAGACAATGCGCGCTACTTTCCGACCCTGGGGTCGCTGCTTCGCAAGGCCGCTGGCGGCTCGGATGGCCGATACCCAGCGCAGCCTTCGCCCGGCGCCCAACCGATGGAGGTGGACTGGGTCGCGGGCATGTTCCTGCTGTTCAGGGCCGAGGCATTTCGTGATGTGGGAGGGTTTGATGATAAATTCTTCCTTTACTACGAAGATGTGGACATCTGCGCCCGTCTGTGGAAAGCCGGCTGGAAAGTGCTGCTGAGCCCCGACATCACGGTCGTCCATGATGCGCAGCGTGCCAGCCGGCGCGACCCGCGGTACATGGCATGGCACGCCTCCAGCATGACGCGCTACTTCTTCAAGCACCTTGGGCGCCTGCCCCGGTCCTCCGGTGATCCGGGAGGCGGCTCCAGGGGCTGACCCCCGGCTGTCAGGAAACCCGGCGTGGATGCCCACAGCCTGCACACACTCAACGCTTGTTCTAGGAGACCTGGATGATTCTCGTGACCGGAGCCGCAGGCTTCATCGGTGCCAACTTCGTGCTCGACTGGCTGGCCCAGTCCGACGAACCCGTGGTCAACCTGGACAAACTGACCTACGCCGGCAACCTGCAAAGCCTGTCCAGCCTGCAAGGCGATCCGCGCCACATCTTTGTGCACGGGGACATCGGCGACCGCGCGCTGCTTGACCGGCTGCTGGCCGAACACCAGCCCCGCGCCATTGTCAACTTCGCTGCCGAAAGCCACGTGGACCGCTCCATCCATGGCCCGGAGGACTTCATCCAGACCAATGTGGTCGGCACCTTCCACCTGCTGGAGTCGGTGCGCGCCCATTGGGGTGGCCTGGACGAGGCCGCCAAAGCCGCGTTCCGCTTCCTGCACGTGTCCACCGACGAGGTCTACGGCACGCTCGGCCCCGCCGATCCGGCGTTCACCGAGAAAAACGCCTACGAGCCGAACAGCCCCTACTCGGCCAGCAAGGCGGCCAGCGACCACCTGGTGCGCGCCTACCACCACACCTACGGCCTGCCGGTGCTGACCACCAACTGCAGCAACAACTACGGCCCCTACCACTTCCCGGAAAAGCTGATTCCGCTGATGATCGTCAACGCCCTGGCCGGCAAACCACTGCCGGTCTACGGCGACGGCATGCAGATTCGCGACTGGCTGTTCGTCAAGGACCATTGCAGTGCCATCCGCCGGGTGCTGGAGGCAGGCACGCCGGGTGAAACCTACAACGTGGGCGGCTGGAACGAGAAGCCGAACATCGAGATCGTCAGGACGGTGTGCGCGCTGCTCGACGAGATGTCGCCACGCGCCGATGGCAAAGGCTACGCCGAGCAGGTCACCTACGTGAAAGACCGTCCGGGCCACGACCGCCGTTACGCCATCGACGCCACCAAGATCCACCGCGAGCTGGGCTGGAAGCCGGCCGAGACCTTCGAGACCGGTATCCGCAAGACGGTGCGCTGGTACCTCGACAACCAGGCCTGGGTGCAGCAGGTCCAGAGTGGCGAGTACCGCCAGTGGATCGACCAGCAATACGGGGCCAAGGCATGAGCCTGCCCCGCATCCTGCTGACCGGCAAGAACGGCCAGGTCGGCTTCGAACTGCAGCGTGCACTGGCGCCTTTGGGCGAGGTCGTGGCCGTCGGCACGGCCGACTGTGACCTGTCCGACGCCGCCGCCGTCCGCTCGCTGGTGCAGCGTGTGAGACCGCAGCTCATCGTGAATCCGGCCGCCTACACCGCGGTCGACAAGGCCGAAAGCGAGCCCGAACTGGCGCGTGCCATCAACGCCGTGGCCCCGGGTGTGCTCGGGGAAGAGGCTGCGAAGCTGGGCGCTGCCGTCATCCACTATTCGACCGACTATGTCTACGACGGCGACAAGGACGGTCGCTACCTCGAAAGCGACCCCACGGCGCCGCAATCGGTCTATGGCCGAACCAAGCTCGATGGTGAACAGGCCTTGCAGGCGGCCACGCCGCAGCACCTGATCCTGCGCACCAGCTGGGTGGTGGGGGCCCATGGCAACAACTTTGCCAAGACCATGCTGCGGCTGGCGGGAGACCGCGACGAGCTCAAGGTGGTGGCCGACCAGTTTGGCGCGCCGACCTCGGCCGCGCTGATCGCCGATGTCACGGCCCACCTGGGCCGTCAGCTGCTGCGCGAGCGCAGCGCCGGCTTTCCGTTCGGCACCTACCACCTGGCCGCAGGCGGCGAAACCAGCTGGCACGCCTACGCACAGTTCGTGATCGGCGAAGCGATCGACATGGGCAGGCCACTGAAGGCCGCGCCCGATCGTGTGCTTCCGATTCCGGCGTCGGACTACCCGACACCCGCCAGGCGGCCACACAACTCTCGCCTGGACACCTCACGTCTGACCCAGGCATTTGGTCTGCATCTGCCCCACTGGCAGCACGGCGTGCGCCACATCCTCCGGCAGATTCTCTGACCCACAGCACCAAGGTTTCAAGATGGCACGCAAAGGCATCATCCTCGCCGGTGGCTCCGGCACCCGTCTCTACCCCGTGACGCAGGCCGTGAGCAAGCAGCTCATGCCGGTGTACGACAAGCCCATGATCTACTACCCGCTGAGCACACTCATGCTGGCGGGCATTCGCGACATCCTGGTCATCTCCACGCCCATGGACACGCCACGGTTCTCCGACCTGCTGGGCGACGGCAGCCAATGGGGCCTGAACATCCAGTACGCGGTGCAGCCCAGCCCGGACGGTCTGGCCCAGGCGTTCATCATCGGTGAAGACTTCATTGGCAACGACCCGTCGTCGCTGGTGCTGGGAGACAACATCTTCTACGGGCACGACTTCGCCGAGCTGCTTCGCCGCGCCAACGAGCGCGAAACGGGAGCCACGGTGTTCGCCTACCACGTGCACGACCCCGAACGCTACGGCGTGGCCGAGTTCGACACCCAAGGTCGGGTGCTGAGCCTGGAAGAAAAACCCGCCCAGCCCAAGAGCAATTTCGCCGTCACCGGTCTGTATTTCTACGACAGGCAGGTGGTGCAGCTGGCCAAAGACCTCAAGCCTTCGCCGCGTGGCGAGCTGGAGATCACCGACCTCAACCGCCTGTACCTGGAGAAGAACCAGCTCCAGGTGGAACTCATGGGGCGCGGTTACGCCTGGCTGGACACGGGCACGCACGACAGCCTGCTCGAAGCCGGCCAGTTCATCGCCACACTGGAAAAGCGCCAGGGACTGAAGGTCGCCTGCCCCGAAGAGATCGCCTACCGCTACCGCTGGATCAGCGCTGAACAGCTCGCCGCCCTGGCCAAGCCCCTGGCCAAGAACGGCTACGGCCAGTACCTGCAGCAGATCCTCAAGGAAACCCTCATCTGATTGCACCCGCACCATGAAAGCCACTCCCCAAGCCATCCCCGAGGTCATCCTGTTCGAACCCAAAGTGTTCGGCGACGACCGCGGTTTTTTCTTCGAGAGCTTCAACCACGCCCGCTTTGAGGAAGCCGTCGGCAAGCCGGTGAAGTTCGTGCAGGACAACCACTCCAAGTCGGTCAAAGGTGTGCTGCGCGGCCTGCACTACCAGATCCAGCAGGCCCAGGGCAAGCTGGTGCGCGTGGTCCAGGGCTCGGTGTTTGACGTGGCCGTGGACATCCGCAAATCCTCGCCCACATTTGGTCAATGGGTCGGGGCCCTGCTGACCGCCGAGAACAAACACCAGTTCTGGGTGCCCGAAGGCTTTGCCCACGGCTTTGTGGTGCTCAGCGACACCGCCGAGTTTCTCTACAAGACCACCGACTACTACGCGCCGGCCCACGAACGCAGCATCCTCTGGAACGACCCCGACCTGGCCATCGACTGGACGACCGACATCCAGCCCATCCTCTCGGGCAAGGATCAGGCGGCCGCCCTTTTGCGAGAGGCCGAGGTCTTCGAGTGAACCCCCACGCGCCGCAACCGGCCTCACCGCTGGCGTTGCTGCGGAATCTCTGGAGACACCGCGCGCTGGTCCTGGCACTTTCACGCCGGGAGATTGCGGGCCGCTACCGCGGCTCGGTGTTCGGCGTTTTCTGGTCGTTCCTGAATCCGATCCTGATGCTGTCGGTATTCACCTTCGTGTTCGGCGAGATCTTCCAGGCCCGTTGGGCCGGCTCGCAGACGACGGGCGGCGTGGACTTCGCGGCCGCCCTGTTCGCCGGACTGCTGATCTACAACTTTTTCGCCGAGTGCATCAGCAAAGCACCGTCCCTGGTGCTGACCAACAGCAACTATGTCAAGAAGGTGGTGTTTCCGCTGGAGATCCTGCCTGTGGTCACCCTGCTGGCCGCGTTGTTCCACCTGCTGGTGGCCTACCTGATTCTCACCGCGCTGATCCTGTTCTCCGGCTGGCAGCTCGGCCCGACAGCCTTGCTGGTGCCACTGGTGATGCTGCCCTTCGCCTTGCTGGTCACGGGCTTCTCGTGGTTCCTCGCTGCGCTGGGCGTCTACCTGCGCGACATCGGACAGTTCATCGCCCCCATGATCACCGCCTTGCTCTTCCTGAGCCCGGTTTTCTACCCGCTGTCCGTGGTCAGCGACCGCCTCAGGCCCATCTACATGGCCAACCCGGTGACTTTTGTCATCGAGCAGGTCCGCCAGCTCATGCTGCATGGCCGGCTGCCCGACTGGCAAGGCCTGGCCATCTATTCGCTCGTTGCGCTGGCCGTGGCGTTTGGCGGGTTCTATCTGTTCCAGAAGTCGCGCAGGGGATTCGCCGATGTGCTCTGACGTTGCCATCCGCGTTGAAGGCCTGAGCAAGTGTTACCACATCTACGACAGGCCACAGGACAGGCTCAAGCAGGCCTTACTGCCCCGTGTGAGGCAGACGCTGGGACTGGCGCCTCACAGCTACTTCAGGGAGTTCTGGGCACTGCGCGATGTCTCCTTCGAGATCCGGCAGGGAGAGACGGCCGGCATACTGGGTCGCAACGGCAGCGGCAAGTCGACCCTGCTGCAGATGATCTGTGGCACCCTCACGCCCACCAGCGGGCACGTCCAGACACAGGGGCGCATCGCCGCGCTGCTGGAGCTGGGCTCTGGCTTCAACCCGGAATTCACCGGGCGCGAAAACGTCTTCCTGAACGCGACCATCCTGGGCATGAGCGAGGAAGAGACCGCGGAGCGCTTCGACGACATCGCGGCCTTCGCCGACATCGGCGACCACCTGGACCAGCCGGTCAAGACCTACTCCAGCGGCATGTACGTGCGTCTGGCCTTTGCGGTCAACATCATGTCCCGGCCACGCATCATGGTGGTGGACGAGGCATTGGCCGTGGGTGACATGAACTTCCAGGCCAAGTGCATGACGGCGCTCTCGCGCATCCAGGACAGCGGGGCCACGGTCCTGTTCGTCAGCCACGACATCGGTTCGATCCGCAGCCTGTGCAGCCAGGCGATCTACCTGGATCACGGCCGGATGGTCAGCCAGGGACCTGCACCGCAGATCGTTCAGGCCTATGTGAAGAACATGCGGCAGGAAATGAGCGCCGAGGTACGGCGCTTTGCGCGCGAGCCTTCGCCTGCACTGCTCAACGCGGCCGGCGCCGAAGCCCTGTCCGGGGACACGGCCGACGGCACACTGGACTTCCAGGATTCGGCCGAATTCGCTGCCCGGGTGGCCACGCACCGCTATGGCGCAGGTGGCGCGCGCATCTGTGCCGTGGAAATGCTCGATGGCGACGGACAGGCCACCAGCTTCGTCG
Organism: Burkholderiales bacterium; assembly: GCA_030604135.1. Classification (GTDB taxonomy): domain Bacteria; phylum Pseudomonadota; class Gammaproteobacteria; order Burkholderiales; family Burkholderiaceae_C; genus Hydrogenophaga. The sequence continues at coordinate 36,774 of JAUVWL010000018.1, forward strand.
ACTTCAACGATGAAGTCTGCATCCGCATCCACTTTGAGGCCGATTGCGACCGCCTGGTCTCGGTGAACTTCGCCATCCTGGACGACAAGAAGATCAACATTGTCAGCGGCGGATTCGGCCCGGCCGGCCGCGACCTGCTGGCGCTGGAGCCCGGCATGCGCAGGATCGTGGAATACCGCCTCCGGCTGCCGCTGCGCGACGGGCACTACGCCGTGCGCGCCCAGATTGCTGCGCCCATCGTCCGCGACGAGACATCGGACTACCTTGACGTGGTCGAGGACGCCGTGGTCTTTCAGGTGGCCAAGTGGGACCAGGCCCGGGTCTGGTCCAAGGTCCACCTGTTTCCCACCCTGCGCGTCTGCGAGCCCTCCGAAGCGGCACGACCAGAATGATTGAATCGACATGCTGATCACCAACGACTTTGTCATGCTGAATTTCCCCAAGACGGGGACCACGTTCACCCGCGCGGTGCTCAAGCAGATCTACGGTGACACGATCGAGGAAATCCTAGGCCGAAACCCGATGAACCCCCATTCGGTGCCCGACTCGCCCCATCTGGCGGTCAGCCAGATACCTGAGCGCTGTGCGGGCTTGCCGATCGTGTCGATCTACCGCAACCTGTTCGACCGGTACGTGTCTCTCTGGCGGTTCCGCTGGTACCTGCATGCACATCCGTCGATCCAGGATGCTGCCCGCCAGCTCTACCCGAACTACCCGGAGCTGTCCCTTGAGCAGTACCTGGGCATGGCCGACCGGGTGCAGAAGACCGCCCTGCTGCGCTCGCTGGGCTTTGAGCCCACCGACCGCATCGGGTTCCAGTCCGTCCAGTTCATCGTGTTCTATGCGCGTGACCCGCTGGCCTGCCTGCGTGAAGCCATCGAGCACCCGGATATCGACCTGCGGCTGCACATGCCTGCGGTGCGCTTTCTCAGGCAATCCCGGCTGCGCCAGGACCTGACCGACTTTCTCGGTTCCACACCGGTCGCGTCGGCCGCCACCGAGGTCATTGCCGCCTTCCCCGAACTCAACGTGTCCCGCACGGGTGAGCAGGCCGAGTGGCGCCCCTTCTGGACTGAAGAGTTGCTGGCGGAATACACCGCCAAGGAAGCCCCGGTGCTGAACCTGGCCCGCCACCTGGGCCTGGACGACTGAATCCACCTCCCCATGCAGTTCCGACTGAAACAGCTGTGGGAAAGCTGGCGGCAGCCGCCACCGCAGCAACCGCGTCTGCTGATCCTGGGGGCACAGAAGGCGGGCACCACCACCCTCTTCGACATGCTCGACGGCGTCGGCCCGTTCAGAGGCAGCACCACCAAGGAGATCGGCTTCTTTTCCAAGGACGCGTTCTACCAGCGGGGCATGCCCTGGTACCTGGGCCACTTCGGCGCGGCGGGCACCAACGGCATCGGGTTTGAGGCCACGCCCGAATACCTGTACTACGATTTTGTGGCGCCCCGCATCCGCGAACAGCTGCCGCAGGCCCGTTTTGTGGTGTTGCTGCGCGAACCCGCTGCGCGCTGCTTCTCGGCCTGGAACATGTTCCGCCTGTTCAACCGGGACCAGCCCCAGACCATCTATGAGCACTTCACCCAGTGGGCCAACACGGATGCCCGCGAGCCGCTGAAGCAACTGCTTTTCACCCAGCCGTTTCCCGGCTTTGCCGCCTGCGTGGAAACGGAGCTGTCCGGCCTGGACGGGCAACCGGCGACACCCGAACCGTCCTTCGTGCGCCGGGGTCTTTACGCAGACCAGATCGAACGCTATCTGTCCCTGTTTGACCGCGATCGCTTCCTGTTCCTGGAGCAGAACGAACTCAACGACCCCGTCAGGGTGGCCAGCGGCATCGGCAAACTGATGGGCACCGAGATCAACCCGCTGGCGCTGAAGGTGCAATCCAGCAACCAGGGCGAGTATGGTTCGACCGACGAAGAGGTGACCCGCTGCATGGAGCGCCTTCGTTCGTTCTACCGGCCCCACAACGATCGCCTGTTCCGGCTGATCGGCCGTTCGTTCGATTGGTGACCCTTCCAGGGTCCGCTGCCGTCACAGCGGAAAAAACACCGGCACCAGCAGCAACACCATCAGGCCATAGACCAGCGACACCGGCCAGCCAGCGCGTGCATAGTCGGCCACCTTGTACCGGCCGGGCGTCATCACCATCATGTGGGTCTGGTACCCAAAAGGCATGAGGAAGCAGGCGCTGGCACCATACAGAACCACCATGTAGAACGGCACCGGGCTGACGCCCAGGCTTGAGGCTGTGGCCACAGCCACCGGAAAGGCCAGCGCGGCTGCGGCGTTATTGGTGACCATCTCGGTGAGCAAAACGGTCATCAGGTAGATGCCGACCAGAGCACCGAAAACCCCCATGCCGGAGAAGGCGGTGCGAACCCCGTCGGCCATCAGCTGGGCCGCTCCGGTGCGCTCCAGGCCCAGCGAAATGGCCAGGGCCGAGCCAACCACCAGCAACAACTCGAACGGAAACCGCCGTCGCATATCGGCCGCAGTCAGCCATCCAGCCAGCAGGAACAGGCCCAACAGCATGAGCAGCCCGGAGAAGAGGGTCAGCACACCGAGGGTGGCCAGAACGATCACCATGCCGAACGCGCCCAGCGCGGCCAGCCCTTGTCCGGCCGACAGGCGTGGGCGGTGCACGGTATCGCCCAGGATGTGGAAGTTGCGGTCGATGTTGCGGTGCTGCGCGAAATCCTGGCCCACAGCCAGCAGCAACCCGTCCCCCACCTTCAAAGGAATGCGCCCGAGTTGGCCGCTCAATTGGCGTTCCCCGCGACGGATCGCCACCACGCCGGCATTGAACATGGTGCGAAAGTCCACCTCCCGCAGGGTCTTGCCCGGCAGGTCGGAATGGCTGGACACGACCACCTCCACCAGATTGGAACGCAGCAGTCCGTCGGAACTGCAGCCGAACACCTCCAGGCCTTCGTACCCCTCAAGCTTGCGAAACCGCGACGACTCACCGGCAAACAGCAAGATGTCGTCTGCCAGCAGAACTTCATCAGGGGCGACCGGAGAAACCAGCCGGCCGTCGCGCACGATCTCGACCAGGAACAGGCCATCCAGCTGGCGCAGACGATTGGCCTCGATGCTGCGCCCGATCAAGGGGGATCCCGCCGTGACGTGGGCCTCAAGGAAGTAGTTCGATACCGCAGGCTCAACCTGGGCTTGCGCGTGACCTGGCAACAGACGCCCGGTCAGCAGCATCACCACCAGGCAAGCCAGCGCCACCGGAATGCCGACCAGCGCGGGCGTGAACATGCCCATGCCGGTCATGCCGCTCTGGATGACAAACGAGTTCACGACCAGGTTGGTGGATGTGCCGACCAGCGTGGTCACGCCCCCCAGAATGGACGCAAAGGACAGCGGAATCAGAAGCCTCGAGGGGGACCAGCGCCGCTCCCGCGTCACCGCCGACAGCAGCACGCTGACCACCGCCGTGTTGTTCATGAAGGCCGACAGCCCAGCGGCCACCGAGATCAGGCGCCCGCGCGCGGCCGTCTCGCTGCCCCTGAGCAACCAGGCGGCCAGGCCCTCGACCACGGCGGTCCGGTCGAACACCAGCGACACCATCATCAGCAGCAGCAGGGTGACCAGGGCCGGGTTGGTGAAGCTGCCCAGCAGATCGGCCTGACCGATCACCCCGGAGAGATAGAAGCCGCAGGCCCAGACCGGGAAAAGCAGCGATGCGGGCCATCGACCGTGCACCAGCAGCACGATCAGCAGCAGGACAGCCGCAAGCCCTATGTAGGCACCCATGGTGATTCGGATCAACCCCTGGCGGGTTGCTGGCCCCAGGCCACGAAATGGGGGTTCTCGAAGCCGGGCTTGCCATGCACCAGCGGACGGCTGTCCAGGGTGCACACCGCACCCCCGGCTCCGAGCAAAACGGCTTGTCCGGCGGCAATGTCCCATTCCATGGTGCGACCGAGGCGCGGATAGACGTCGGCCTCGCCCTGCGCCACCAGGCACAGCTTGAGCGAGGAGCCGGCACTGGCCACGGCGGCCACGCGCCTGCCGGCCAGAAAGGCGTCGAGCGCGGCGGCGTCGCCATGCGAGCGACTGGCCACCACCGTCAGCCCCGCTTCCGGCACCTGCCGCACCCGGATTGGAACACGGCGTCCCTCCGCTTCCATCCATGCCCCCAATTGTGGTCCACCCACGAACAGGCGCTCCAGCGCCGGCGCCAGCACCAGGCCAAGGACCGGAACCCCGTCCTGGACCAAGGCCATGTTCACGGTGAATTCGCCGTTGCGGGAGATGAACTCGCGGGTACCGTCCAGCGGATCGACCAACCAGAAGCTTCGACCCACAGCCGGCACATCGCCCGCGGCGACCGACTCCTCGGCCACCACCGGTATGTCGGGTGTCAACCGGGCAAGTCCGGCCAGGATGACGGTTTCTGCTTCCTGATCGGCCCGCGTGACCGGGGACCGATCGGCCTTCTGGTCCACCTCGATGGCCTCGGCGTAGACCGACATCACCACCTTGCCTGCCTCCCGGATCAGCGCCGTCAGGGAAGGAATCCAGCTGTCCAGGGTGGCCCTGTCAAAAGGCTCGTGGGGGGGGTATTGAATCGCAGCCATAGCCAGATATTATGCTTTAATATTGAGCTTAGAAATAATTGTTTAATAAAAGCAAAATCCCGGCAAGCGCACCGAATGAGCACGCAGACACTCAACGAGAGCCGGCGCCTGGCGGTGCGCTTGCGGCTGGAAGGGCAGACGCTGAAGGCGGTGGCCGAAAGGACAGGGCTGAGCCACCCGACCATCATTGCCGCGGTCAAGGCATTCCGGCAGGGTGGCTGGGCCCAGGTGGATGTCAACCCGGGCAAGGGGCGCCCATCCCGCCAACAGGCCCGTCTGATTCCAGCCGTCCACGAACAGCTGATTGATGCCATGCGACACCCCGATGCGCCCGCCTTGTGGAACCGTCCCCGGGTACAGCAGTGGTTGCAGGATGCCGGCGCCGCAGCCAGCCGCACGGCCGTGGATGCCTGGCTCAGGCGGATGGGCTGGCTGGGCGCTGCCAACCCTGCCGAGACCCAGCCGAACACGCCCGACAGGTGGGCCGCCCGCGCATGGGCACCACTGGACGCGCGTGGCACCACCGCAGGCTACCACTTGCGCGACCCGAAGGGTCACGACTGGTGGGTGGCCTTTGCCGGCCAAAGCCCCAGCGAGGCCGATCTGACACGCCTGTTACAGGCCTTGGCCAAGGTATCCAGCCGGCCACTGAAGCTGATGATTCGGGGTGCCGATGCCCTCGCAGCCCTGCCCGCTGTTGCCGACCACCTCTCCCGCTGCACCCCGCCCATTGCCCTTGTCGAACCCGAGCCAATTGCCATGAGTCCTAGCTCCCCCCCTCTGCACAGCCTGACCACCAGCCAGCCGGACCGGCACACCCTGACCCACCTGCAACGACTGGAAGCCGAGAGCATCCACATCATGCGCGAGGTGGTGGCCGAGGCCGACAAGCCCGTGATGCTGTATTCCATCGGCAAGGACAGCGCAGTCATGTTGCACCTGGCCATGAAAGCCTTCTACCCGGCCAGGCCGCCGTTTCCTCTGCTGCACGTCGACACGCGCTGGAAATTCCGGGAGATGTACCGCTTCCGCGACCGCATGGCCAAAGAGCTGGGCATGGAACTGCTGGTGCACATCAATCAGGAAGGGGTTGAAAAGAACATCAACCCGTTCACCCACGGATCGGCCATCCACACCGACATCATGAAGACGGAGAGCCTGAAACAGGCGCTGGACCGGCACGGATTCGATGCAGCCTTCGGCGGCGCCCGGCGTGACGAAGAGAAGTCGCGGGCCAAGGAACGCATTTTCTCGTTCCGGACCGAACAGCACCGCTGGGACCCCAAGAACCAGCGCCCCGAACTCTGGCACCTCTACAACGGCCGCAAGCACAAGGGCGAGTCGATGCGGGTGTTCCCGCTCTCCAACTGGACCGAGCTCGACATCTGGCAGTACATCTACCTGCAGAACATTCCCATCGTACCGCTGTACTACGCGGCCGAGCGCCCGGTGGTCGTGCGCGACGGCGTGCTGATCATGGTCGATGACGAACGCATGCCCCTGCGCCCGGGCGAGGTGCCCATGCTGCGCAAGGTCCGCTTCCGCACGCTCGGCTGCTACCCGCTGACCGGCGCCGTGCTGTCCGAGGCCGACACCCTGCCCGCGATCATTCAGGAGATGCTGCTGACCACCACCTCTGAACGGCAGGGCCGCGTCATCGACCACGACAGCGCCAGCTCCATGGAAAAAAAGAAGCAGGAAGGGTACTTCTGATGGCACACCGATCCGACCTCATCGCCACCGACATCGGCGAATACCTGCGGTCACACGAACACAAGAGCCTGCTGCGCTTCATCACCTGCGGCAGCGTGGACGACGGCAAGAGCACGCTGATCGGCCGCCTGCTGTACGAGTCGAAGATGCTGTTCGAGGACCAGCTCGCCGCGGTCGAGGCCGACTCGCGCAAGTTCGGCACCCAGGGCGACCAGATCGATTTCGCCCTGCTGGTGGACGGACTGGCCGCCGAACGCGAGCAAGGCATCACCATCGATGTGGCCTACCGCTTCTTTTCCACCGACCGCCGCAAGTTCATCGTCGCCGACACGCCCGGCCATGAACAGTACACCCGCAACATGGTCACCGGAGCATCCACCGCCGATGCAGCCGTGCTGATGGTCGATGCCCGCAAGGGCATCCTGACGCAGACCCGCAGGCACAGTTATCTGGTGACCCTGCTGGGCATCCGGCACATCGTGGTGGCCATCAACAAGATGGACCTGGTCAATTACAGCGAAGCCACCTACCAGCGCATCGTTGAAGACTACCGTGCGTTCGCCCGTCACCTGGGCATCGACGACGTGACCTTCATCCCGATGTCCGCCTTCAAGGGCGACAACATCACCGAACCGAGCCCGCAAATGCCCTGGTACCACGGCACCACGCTGATGGGATACCTGGAAACGGTCGAGATCGACGAGCTTCGCCAGCAGGCCGGTGCCTTCCGGATGCCGGTGCAATGGGTGAACCGGCCCAACCTGGACTTCAGGGGCTACTGCGGCACAGTGGCTGGCGGACGCATCCGGCCCGGGCAGGCGGTGCGCATCCTTCCCTCCGGCCAGGAGACACGGGTGGCGCGCATCGTCACCCACGACGGCGACCTCGACGAAGCCGTGGCAGGTCAGTCCGTCACCCTCACGCTGGCCGACGAGGTGGACGTCTCGCGCGGCAACATGGTGGCCGACGCACTGGCGCCGGCGCAGACGGCCGACCAGTTTGAAGGCACCCTCGTCTGGATGAACGACGAACCCCTGCTGCCGGGGCGGCCCTACCTGGTCAAGATCGGCACACAGACCGCCACGGCTTCCGTGACCCAGATCAAGCACCTGGTCAACGTCAACACCCTGGAACACATCGCCGGCAAGCAGCTGGACCTCAACGCCATCGGTGTCTGCAACCTCAGCCTGGACCGCCAGGTGGCCTTCGACCCCTACATCGAGAACCGGGAGACTGGCAGCTTCATCCTGATCGATCGGCTGAGCAATCGCACTGTCGGGGCCGGCCTGATCAACCATGCTCTGAGACGCAGCCACAACATCCACATGCAGCACATGGACGTGGACAAGGCCGCCCGGTCCGCGCTCAAGGGTCAGAAGCCCTGCATCGTCTGGTTCACCGGTTTCTCCGGCGCTGGCAAGTCCACCATCTCCAACCGGGTCGAAAAGACCCTGTGTGCCCTGGGTCACCACACCTACACCCTGGACGGCGACAACGTTCGGCACGGACTGAACAAGGACCTGGGGTTCACCGAAGTCGACCGGATCGAAAACATCCGGCGCGTGGCCGAGGTGTCTCGCCTGATGGTCGACGCGGGTCTGATCGTGCTGGTTTCCTTCATATCGCCATTCCGGGCCGAACGGCAGCTCGCCCGCTCCCTGGTGCAGCCGGACGAGTTCATCGAAATCCATGTGAACGCGCCTTTGCATGTGGCCGAAGCACGGGATCCGAAGGGCCTGTACCGGAAGGCGCGGCAAGGTTTGCTCAAGAACTTCACCGGCATCGATTCACCCTACGAACCGCCGGAGAATCCGGAGTTGTCCCTGCCAACGGCCGAGATCGGCCCGGACGAGGCGGCCGGGAAGGTGGTCGAGTATCTGAAGGCCCGGGGCTATCTGATGTAGCATTGGGTGCCACCCCCAGCGTGTCGCATTGCCCGCTGCAATTCGACACGCCCGACCGACTCCGTCCCCGGTTTGCCTTCATGGCCCAGTCCAACATCTTTGTCACCCAGCCATTCCTACCGCCCCTGGAGGAGTTCATTCCGTATCTGGAGGAGATCTGGGCTAAAAAGGTGCTGACCAACAACGGGCCCTACCATCAGCAGCTCGAGGCCGAGCTGGCCCGGTATCTGGGTGTGGAGCACATTTCACTGTTCAACAACTGCACGATTGCCCTGGTCACGGCCCTGCAGGCCCTGGACATCCGCGGCGAGGTCATCACCACCCCCTATTCGTTCGTTGCCACCTCGCACGCCCTGCTCTGGAACAACATCGAACCGGTGTTTGTCGACATCGACCCGGTGTCCCTGAACATCGACCCGACGCAAATCGAGGCGGCCATCACGGAGCGGACCCAGGCCATTCTGGCGGTCCACTGTTATGGCACCCCCTGTGATGTCGAGGCCATCGAGGCGATTGCGGAAAGGCACCAACTGAAGGTGATCTACGATGCCGCCCACGCCTTCGCGGTGGACTTCAAGGGCCGCAGCCTGTTGCAACGCGGTGACCTGTCGGTGCTGAGCTTTCATGCCACCAAGGTGTTCAACACCTTCGAGGGCGGCGCCATCATTTCCCCGAACGCACAGACCAAGCGCTACGTCGACCAGCTGAAGAACTTCGGCTTCGTCAACGAGACCACCGTTGTGGCTGCCGGCATCAACGGCAAGATGAGCGAGATCAACGCCGCGTTCGGCCTGCTGCAATTGCAGCATGTGGACCATGCGCTTGACCGACGTCGAGAGATCGAAACCCGCTACCGACAGGCACTGGAAGGCGTGCCCGGCATCTCGCTGCAGCCGCGTCCGGCCGACACCCGCACCAACGCCTCCTACTTCCCGATGTTTGTCGGCCCGGACTATCCGCTGGGGCGTGATGCGCTTTATGAAGCCATGCGCCAGCGCGGCGTCTTTGGCCGGCGCTACTTCTACCCCCTGATTTCGGACATGCCGATGTACCGGCACCTGCCGTCGGCAGCACCAGCACTGCTGCCCGTGGCGCGACGCATTGCCGACAGCGTGATCTGCCTGCCCATTTATCCGGCCCTGAACGACGAGGACGTCGATCGGGTCGTCGGACTGATCATTGAAGGTGCTGTGCCCTCTGCTGCCGTGGCGTGAAGCGGTCGCGCACCTTTGCACCGGCTCCTCGAACGAAACGACAGCCAGCTTGACCACCAGAGACCACCCCTTGAGCACCCGCGATTCCCTACGGCCGGTTTTTGTCATCGGCAACCCGCGCTCCGGCACCTCGCTGCTGCGCCTGATGCTCACCTGCCATCCCGACCTCGTGGTTCCCCCGGAATGCGGGTTCATCCTGTGGCTGCAGTCCCGGCACGGCAACTGGTCGGGGCAGCAGGCCCGCGATCCGGTGGCCGTGGCACATTTCGTGGACGAGCTGCTGGCCTGTCGCAAGTTCGACACCTGGGGCCTCGATGGCGAGACCCTGCGCATGGCGCTGATGCGCGAACAGCCCGCCGACTATGCCAGTCTGTGTTCGGTTGTCGTGTACACCTATGCGGCCGCCCAGAACAAGCACCCCCGCTATTGGGGCGACAAGAACAATTTCCACATCAGCCACGTCGGCGACCTCCGCCGTCTGTACCCTGCTGCCCGTTTCCTGCACATCACACGTGACGGACGCGACGTCGCCTGCTCCTACCGATCGGTGATGTCCCAGGCTTCGGACAGCCCCTACGCACCCCGCCTGAACACCACGGCTCAGGACATTGCACGCGAATGGGCATCGAATGTGGAAGCGGCCGAGTCCGCCATGGCCGACCTGCCTGCCGGGCAGCGCCTGACCATGTCCTACGAAGAGCTGACCACCCAGCCTCAGGCCACCCTGGAACGCATCACCGGCTGGCTGCAATTGCCCTTCGATACCGCCATGCTCGACTTCCATGAGGCGAACCGGGCGAAACAACTGGAGCCGATCTCGACCATGGACTGGAAGACCAGAACCACCACACCGGTCTCCAGCGACACCGTGGGCCAGTTCAGGCAGCTTCTGAGTGCGGACGACATCCGTGCCTTCGAAGCGGTCGCTGGCCCGGCCTTGCTCAAGCTGGGCTACGCGCTGCAGGGTGAGGTCCCGGACAGCAAGCGCAGCGCCTCATGAAGGCACCGGCCGTCACCGTCATCCTGACGTCGTTCAACCACGGACGCTTCATCGGACCCGCTATCGACAGCGTGCTGTCGCAGTCATTCGGCGACTTCGAGCTCATCGTCCATGACGACAACTCGTCCGACGAATCGTGGGACATCATCCAATCCTACCGCGACCCACGTGTCCATCCGGTACGCAACCAGGAAAACCGCCGGCAAAAGCCCATCAACACGGTGCTGCGTAGCGGTCAGGTTCGAGGCGAACTGATTGCCATCCACCACTCGGACGACCTCTGGCTGCCCACGAAGCTGGAGCAACAGGTGTCGGCACTGGCATCCCGGCACGAGCTGGGGGCGGTGTTCACACAGGCCGAACCGATCGACGAGCACGGCTTGCCTCTGGCTTCGGGAGATCACAATTACTCGGCCGTGTTCGAGCAGAACAACCAGCCCCGACACGCGTGGCTGCGCCAGTTCCTGACCAAGGGAAACGGGCTCTGCCACCCGAGCGCCCTGATTCGCCGCAGCACCTATGAGCGACTGGGTCTGTACAACGAAAGCTTGTTTCAGCTGGCCGACTTCGAGATGTGGATTCGGCTGTGCGCCCGGTTCGACATCCATGTGGTGCAGGAAAAGCTCACCCGATTTCGCGTGCTGGCCGCAGAGACCAACATGAGTGGCGACCGACCGGACGCTCGCAGCCGCCTGGCCCTGGAGTGGCCACTGGCCCTCAAGGCGTTCACCGAAATCCAGGATGTGCAACTGCTTCAGATGGCCTTTCCGGAAGTGGGCGCACTGCAGGACCTGACCCGTGACGATGTGCCGCTGGTGTTTGCGCTGGCCGTGCTGGCTGTGGGCACACAGCCTACCGCCCGCATGTTTGCGCTGAGCCTGCTTCAGAGCGCGCTGGCCGATCGTTCGCGCCACGAGGACATCCGGCAGCGCTTCGGCTACGACATGCACCGCCTGTTCCGGGACACCGGCGATCTCGACGTGCTCAACGACATCCTGCTGCGAGAACGCCTGAACCTGGTTCACGCAAGAGAAGAAACGATTCACCAGCGTGAGCTCGAGATCATCGAACTCAAACACCGCATCGACGCCCTTGAGCAGCACCTGGACATGGTGCTTGGCAGCCGTTCCTGGACCCTCACCAAACCATTGCGCGACGTCACAGAATGGTGGGCAGGTCGGCGAAGCCGCCGGCGAGGCTGACGTTCTCGCACCAGGCAACACGGCGGGCCCTGCCATCCGCTCACCTACAATTGCAGGGTTTTGCCAGTGGCGGCGTTGGCCACAGGAGTCCGATTTGAAACTGATCATCCAGATCCCTTGCTACAACGAAGCCCAGACACTGGGCATTGCCCTGTCCGCCCTGCCCCGCCAGGTACCGGGCTTCGACAAGGTCGAGTGGCTGATCATCGACGACGGCAGCACCGACGAAACGGTGAAGGTGGCGCTGGAACACGGCGTGGACCACGTCATCCGCCACACTCGCAACCAGGGTCTGGCCCGCGGCTTCATGAACGGGCTGCAGGCCTGTCTGGAGCGGGGGGCCAATGTCATCGTCAACACCGACGCCGACAACCAGTACAACGCCGACGACATCCCCCTGCTGACCCAGCCGATCGTGGATGGCAAGGCCGACTTCGTCATCGGCGCACGACCGATCCAGGCCATCGAGCATTTCAGCCCGATCAAGAAGCTGCTGCAAAAGCTGGGCAGCTGGGTGGTGCGGGTGGCCAGCAAGACCGACATCCCGGATGCGCCCAGCGGTTTTCGCGCCATGAGCCGGTCGGCCGCCCAGCGTCTGGTGGTGTTCAGCGATTACACCTACACGCTGGAAACCATCATCCAGGCGGGCCAGAAGAACATGGCCATCACGTCGGTGCCCATCCGGGTGAACGGGGATCTGCGACCTTCAAGGCTGGTCAAGAGCATCTCCTCGTACATCCGGCGCAGCATCGTCACCATCATCCGGGTTTTTGTCATCTACCGGCCCTTCCGCTTTTTCGGATCCATCGGTGCGGCACTTTTCGGCGCCGGTTTCCTGATCGGCTTGCGTTTCGTGTACAAGTGGCTGACCAGCGAAGGTGGCTACGATGGCCACATCCAGTCGCTGATCCTGGCCAGCTCACTGATGGTGATCGGATTCCAGACCATCCTCATTGCCTTTGTGGCCGATTTGCTGTCGGCCAACCGAAAGCTGCTGGAGGAAATCCGGGCGCTCAACCTGCAGAACAAGGATTCCCGCGCCTGATCTCCACCACCCAAGACCCGGCATGACCAGCCCCACGGCCACCCGCTCGATCTGGATTGACGCCGCCAAAGGCGTCGGCATCATCCTGATTTTTCTGGGCCATGTGTGGTCCACCGTCACGCCCTCCGCGCTGTACGTCTGGATCTACGCGTTTCACGTACCGCTGTTCTTCTTCGTCTCGGGGCTGACGCTCAAGCCCGGCGCAGGCCCGCTGGGTTCGGTGGTGGTTAAGAAGCTGCGCACCCTGATCCTGCCTTACCTGTGCTACGCGCTGCTGGGCTATGCCTTCTATGTCGCGGGCTATTTTCTGGCCCAGAAGCAGGGCATCCGGGTCGAGCAGTTCGACTATGGCCTGTGGCCGCCTTTGGCCGGCATCTTCTACGGGACCATCGGTGACGGTCGCCTCATCAACGGCCCCGTCTGGTTCCTGGCCGCCCTGTTCTGGACCTTTCTGATCGGCTACCTGATCAACACCCTGATCCGCCAACCGCTGCTGCAATGGCTTGTGGTTTTGGCGCTGACCGCGCTGGGCCTGTCACTGGCAGAGAAGGTGACCCTGCCCTTCAGTGGTGTCGCGGCCCTGAGCGCCCTTGTCTTCCTGCAGGCGGGCTACAGTGCCCAGCGGCTGGGCAGCACGCCGCCCTGGCCCGAAGGCACGCGCTGGGCGATCGTCGCGGCCCTGTTTGTCGTGTCCCTGTTCAGCCAGGTGAACGATTTTGTGCGGTTTGGCGAAGGGGTGGTCGGCAACCCCCTGTGGTTTCTGCTGTTTGCCTTTACCGGCCTGTGGATGGTTGTCCTGCTGCTGCAGCTGATCGAAGCCCGATCGCGGTGGCTGGCCTTCATCGGCCGCTACAGCCTGGAGATCATGCTGATCCACATGCTGATCATCAAGTCGGTGAAGGTTGTGATGAGCGGTCTGCTGGGTGTGGGTCTCACCCACATCGACAACGACCTCGGGCTGGGCATGGTGGTGATGCTGTTGTCCGTGATCCTCCTGATTCCGGCGGTATGGATCATGGTGCGCTACCTGCCGTTCACCGTGGGCAGGGCCTCGGTGCCCACGGCAAGGGCACCGGTGTCACCGTGATAGCCGTCACCGGTGCCACCGGCTTCGTCGGCCGTGCCCTGGTGGAAAGGCTGAGGCAGAGGGCGGCCGTTCGACCACTGGTGCGACAAGGCAGCATACCGGCGGGCGCCGTTTCCGTGGGCCCTATCGACGCCGGAACCGACTGGTCACACGCCCTCGATTCGGTCGATTGCGTTGTCCACTGTGCGGCCCGGGTGCACATGATGCAGGAGAACACCCGCGACCCACTGGCAGCCTACCGGAGCGTGAATGTGGACGGCACCCGGCGACTGGCAGAGGCTGCCGCATCCAGTGGCGTTCGTCGCCTGGTCTTTCTGAGCTCGGTGAAGGTCATGGGCGAGACTTCTCCCAAGGGCCGCCCCTGGAGGGCCGGCGACGAGCCCCAACCTGCGGACCCCTATGGCCAATCCAAATGGGAAGCCGAACAGGCCCTGTGGTCGGTTGCCCGGCAAACCGGACTGGAAGTCGTGGTGGTGCGGCCTCCCCTGGTCTACGGCCCCGGCGTGCGTGCCAACTTTCTTCGTCTGATGCACGCGGTGGAGCGCGGCTGGCCGCTCCCGCTGGGCCTGGTTGACAACCGGCGCTCACTGCTGGCGCTGGACAACCTGGTCGATCTGTTGACGGTGTGCGCGCACCACCCTGACGCAGCAGGCCAGACCTTCATGGCGTCCGACGGTGTGGACCTGTCCACGGCGCAGCTGGTCAGGGCGATGGCCGCCGTCCTGGGGCTGTCGCCCCGTCTGTGGCCGGTGCCGGTCTGGCTGCTTCGGCTGGGCGGCACCCTCACAGGCCAGAGCGCCACTGTGTCCCGGCTGATCGACTCCCTGCAGGTGGACATCCGGCCCACCTGCGAGCGCCTGCAATGGCAACCGCCTGTGTCCCTGCAAACCGGCCTGCAGCGCATGCTGCAGAGCCAGACCCCATGAAGCGAAGTTTTGACCTGATGATGGCCGTTGCGGCCGGTCTCGTGCTGTTGCTGCCCATCGGCCTGATCGCCGTGCTGGTCCGACTCACCTCACCCGGCCCGGCTCTCTACTGGAGCGACCGTGTGGGACGGCACAACCGCATCTTTCGCATGCCCAAGTTCCGCAGCATGCGGGTCGACACACCGGCGGTGGCCACCCACCTGCTCACCGATGCCAAGGCCTACCTGACACCGATCGGCTCGTTTCTGCGCAAAAGCAGCCTGGACGAGCTGCCCCAACTCTGGAGCATCTTGCGGGGCGACATGAGCTTCGTCGGGCCGCGTCCGGCCCTGTTCAACCAGGATGACCTGGTTGCCCTGCGCACCGAGCACGGGGTGCACGAACTGGTTCCGGGTCTGACGGGATGGGCACAGATCAACGGTCGCGACGACCTGCCGATCCCGGTCAAGGTGCAGTTGGACGTCGAATACCTGCGTCGTCGCTCGTTCTGGTTCGACCTTTACATCATCGTTCGAACCTTCACCAACGTGATTCGGCGCAAAGGCGTGCAGCACTGAGGGCGTGAGGGGCTATCGTCCATCCCTGGCTTGCGCAGCAAGACCCGACCAGCCCCGGGCGGCCCCTCAGGCGGGTGGTTCCGGCTTGGCCACCGGCAGCTCGACACGAACCCTCAAACCACCGGCCGCCGACGTGAGCAACTGCAGGCGCCCGTGATGCAGACCCACGGTGCGGGCCACAATGGCCAGCCCGAGTCCGCTGCCGTCCGGGCGCTGCGGATGCAATCGTACAAAGCGCTCCAGGACACGCTCGCGATCGGCCTCTGCAATGCCCGGGCCGTCATCCGACACCTCGATCACGGCGACGCCAGCTTGCACCTGCAACGCCACATCGACACGGCGTCCTCCGCAGGCATAGCGGATGGCGTTGTCCAGCAGGTTGTCCAGCAGCGCGCGCAGCGCGTGCTCGTCGCCCCATACGGTGACCGGATCACATGCCGTCAGTCCCAGGTCCAGTCCGGCCTGCGTGGCCTGGGCTGAAAAGTCCACCACCGCCTGCCTGGTCAGCTCGTGCAGTGGCACCTCGGCGAAACTCGGGCGCGCGGCTTGTGGCTCCAGCCGCGCCAGTTGCAGCAACTGGGCCACCACCCGACCAATGCGAAGAATGCCCTGATCCAGGTCATCGAGGGCGGCCTGTCGCTCGTGCTCGGGGGCTTTGCGCACCAGTTGACCCTGCAAGCGAACAGCCGCCAGTGGGGTGTTGAGTTCATGCGCAGTGTCGGCGAGCAGACGCTTCTGGCTGGACAGCAGGGCATCCATGCGGTCAAGCAGCTGGTTGAGCGCCTGCACCAGCGGCACGACCTCCGCCGGCAGCGCCTCGGTGGGCAGGCGATCGAGCCGGGCCGGGTCTTGTCGGGCCACCTGCTGGCCGATGGTCTCGATGGGTTTCAACGACCGGGTGACCACCAGGTAAATGAGGCTTCCAAGCCCGCCCACCAGCAGCACCAACGGCACGGTCAACCAGAACAGCAGATCGTAGAACTGCTGCCGCCGAATGTGGGTGGTGACGGCGACCTGAACCGTCAGCTCGTTCTCGGGCAAAGTGAAAATGCGCCAGCTTTGCCCATTCCACAGAACGATGTGGTGGCCTGCATCCTGGCGGGGAGGTCCCACTTCCGGCAAGGAAGAGTAGATCAGCTCGCCGTCTGGTCCCCAGATCTGGCTGACAAAGTGTGCCAGGTATTGGCTGTCAGGAAACCAGCGTTTCTCCAGCATGGAGCTGTCATCGGAAGCGTTGGTGCCGGCGGTGGACTCGGGTGGCACAACCGTTTCATCGTGGCGCAACACAGTCTCGGCAATCTGCTCCAGCCCCAGGTCACGCACGCTGTTGAACCCCTCCCAGGCCAGCCTGGCGGTCAGCAGCATGACCAGACCGGCCGTGAGCACCACGGCCAGCATCTGCGAGATCAAGAGGCGGGAGCGGATGGATGTCATGCCGCGACAACCAGCTTGTAGCCAACCCCACGCACATTGACCACCCAATCTCCGCCCAGCTTTTTTCGCAGGTGGTGCAAGTGCACTTCAACCGCGTTGCTCGACACCTCATCTTCCAGCCCATACAGGCTGTCCCGCAACTGGACAGGTGACAAAACCGCCCCGGCCTGACGGGCCAGAGCCACCAACAGATCGAACTCCCTTGGCGTGAGTTTGAGCTCGTCGCCATGGAGGCGCGCCAGTCGCTGCACCGGGTCAACGTAAAGGCCACCCAGTTCGATGCCGGGCTGGGCCTGTCCCCTGGCGCGACGAACCAGCGCATGGACCCGCGCCACGAGCTCATCCAGATCGAAGGGCTTGGCCAGGTAGTCGTCGGCGCCCAGGTTCAGGCCATCGACCCGGTCACGCACGGCTGAGCGTGCGGTAACCAGGATGACCGGCGTGGTCAGTCCAGCGCGGCGGGCACGGGCCAGCACATCGAGTCCGTCCAGGTCGGGCAGGCCCAGGTCCAGCACGACCGCGTCGTAGCTGTGATCTTCAAGGGCATGCAGCGCGTGGGCCCCCTGGTCCAGCCGGTCGACGACAAACCCGGCCAGACGCAGCCCCTTCTGCATGCTCTCACCCAGCATGGTGTCGTCCTCAACCAGCAGCAACTTCATGGCGTTCGATCATCAAGGTCCAAAGGCTTGCCTTCAGTGGCGTGGTTCACAAACTCTAGCAGCCCACGCGACCGGACGGTGACAGGCTATGTGTCAGATACAACGCCCGCGCGCACCCAGACGCCCAAGCGCTGGTCCTTAACGAATCCTTAAGTCTGGGCCACCTAGACTGAAGACAGACGGCATGGTGCTGCCATGCAAGGTGATAACAAGCGCGCCCAAGCTTCGCGAAGCTTGCCGATAGAGGTGCCTTCAGGGCAGGCATCATCCAGGAGAAGCCATGTATGTGACCAAGCAATTCAGCCCGATTGGCCTGAAGTCGCCGGGGTTTCCCGGCAAGACCCCCAAGGCTTCCCGCCTGCCGGACGTGCACACCCTCAGTCCACTGCACAAGGTTCATCGGGTAGGCCTGGTTGGTACAGGCTTCGTCGCTCGCGGACTCGCCCGGCTGCTGTCTCGCAAAGGTGGCGACCTGCTGCTTTCCTCGGTCCTCACCCGGCGCACAGCAGCCGAGTCGGCCGATTGGCCCTTTCAAGACCAGCTGACTGCCTCGATCGACGAACTGATCGACGGCTCCGATGTGATCATCGAGTGCAGTGGTGATGTGCTGCACTCCACCGAGGTGATCAACCGTGCCGTGCAGGCAGGCAAACCGGTGATCACCATGAACTCCGAGTTCCACGTCACCACCGGCTCGTATTTCGTTGGCAAGGGATTGGTGACGGAGGCCGAGGGCGACCAGCCTGGCTGCCTGGCGGCATTGCATGAAGAGGCCGATGCCATGGGGTTCACCCCGCTGGTCTACGGCAACATGAAGGGCTTTCTCAACCACCACCCGGACCCCGAGGAAATGAAGTTCTGGTCGACCAAGCAAGGTATCAGCCTCGCACAGACCACCTCGTTCACGGACGGCACCAAGATCCAGATCGAGCAGGCCTTCGTGGCCAACGCATTCGGCGCCACCATCACAAGGCAGGGGCTGGAAGGTCCCGAGGCCGGTGACCTCAACAGCACCGCTTTCGCGCTGGCCGAAAAGGCCGTGGCGCTGGGATCCCCGATCTCCGACTATGTGCTGGCCCCGGGCCAGGTCGCCGGGGTGTTCCTCGTGTGCACCCACGAAGACGCTGATCGTGCGGCGCTGCGCTACCTGAAGATGGGCGAGGGTCCCTTCTATGTGCTGCTGAAGAACTACCACCTGTGCCAATACGAAATCCTCAAGACGGTGCGACGGGTCGTTCGAGGCGGTGGCGCCCTGCTGAACAACTCGGACAAGCCCGCCATTTCGGTGGTGGCCATCGCCAAATGCGAGATGGCGGCAGGCACCCCCATCCATCGCGCCATCGGCAGCTTTCTGGTTCGGGGAGAGGCGGCCAAGGTGCAGGATGTCCGGGGTCATGTGCCGATCGGCTTGCTGCAAAACGCGGTCACGCGCCGGAGGATCGAAGCAGGCCAGGTGATCAGCTTCGACGATGTCCATCTGCCCGAGTCGCTGGCACTGGACATCGCCAGCAGCGTTTTTGCCTGACCTGAGGTCAGCTTGATCGTCACCGCCCGCTGTGGACAGTCCCGCGTACGTCAACCCCTTGGCATGTGTCCCATGTGGGCTTTTTGACACGCACGGGTGCCACCTCACCCCATCTGTCCACCGCCACAGGGGGTGGTGGTCGTAAAATCGTTGGTACAGGCATGCGAGCCTGTCTAGCCGGCTGCTTTGCAGCCGGGCAACCGGTTGTCTGGCCGGTGCTGAACCCAGACCCGCGCGTTTGGCGTCCGTACCCCGATTCATGAAAACCCACTTCCTCAACCGCCTGGCGATGCCCATTCTGGGCATGCCGCGGGTGGCCAAGCGCATCGTCGTGCTGGCCGTTGACACGGCGCTGTGCGTGCTGACCGTGTGGCTGGCGTATTACCTGCGCCTGGGTGACTGGGTCAAGCTGTCAGGAGACCCCTACTGGCAGCCGATGTGGGCGGTGGCGGTTTCCGTGCTGGTGGCGATCCCGCTGTTCATCGTCAACGGCTTCTACCGGGCCATTTTTCGGTACTCCGGCCTCTCCGCCATCCAGACCGTGGTCAAGGTCATTGGTGTCTACACCCTGATCTATGCCACGGTGTTCACCGCGATTGGCATTCAGGGCGTACCCCGCACCATCGGTCTGATCCAGCCCATGCTGCTGCTGTTGGGTGTTGGAACATCCCGTGCGCTGGCCGGTTTCTGGCTGGGGGGGCTGTACCAGAACCGCCTGAAACTGGAAGCACGGCCAAGGGTTCTGATCTACGGCGCTGGCAATGCGGGCCGGCAGCTGGCCGCAGCCATGGCCAACAGCCATGAAATGCGGGTCATGGGCTTCATGGACGACGACGACCGCCTGCACGGACACGTGCTCAACGGGCAGCCCATCTACAGTCCGGCCGACCTGGAAGCCCTCATCGAAACCCTCCAGATCAGCACGGTGTTGATGGCCATGCCCTCGGCCAGCCGCCATCGACGCAACGAGATCATCGCGGGCATGCGGCACCTGCACGTGTCGGTGCGGACCCTGCCGAGCGTGAGCGAACTGGCCCAGGGCAAGATCCACGTTTCCGACCTGCGCGAGCTCGACATCGACGACCTGCTGGGACGGGAGCCGGTCAGTCCCAACCACATCCTGCTGGGCAAGAACACCACGGGCAAGGTGGTGCTGGTCACCGGTGCGGGCGGGTCCATCGGGGGCGAACTTTGCCGGCAGTTGCTGCTGCTCAACCCGGCCACCCTGGTTCTGGTCGACCAGAGCGAATACGCCCTCTACCAAATCCATCAGGAACTGCTGGAGCGGGATGAAACGGCAGAAGACAGGGTGGTGCCCTTGCTGGCATCGGTGCGCGACGAGCCCCTCATGAGGGAAATCTTCGCTTCCTGGCGACCCGACACGGTCTACCACGCCGCGGCTTACAAGCATGTGCCCCTGGTGGAGCACAATCCGATCGAAGGCATCCGGAACAACACCTGGGGAACGCTGGCCGTGGCCCGTGCGGCGGCCTCGGCCCAGGTGAGCGACTTTGTGCTGATCAGCACCGACAAGGCGGTGCGCCCCACCAACATCATGGGCGCGAGCAAGCGCCTGGCGGAAATGATTCTGCAGGCCTTGGCAGAACAGTCGACACGGACGCGCTTCTCCATGGTCCGGTTTGGCAACGTGCTGGGCTCTTCAGGCTCCGTGGTCCCGAAGTTCCGGCAACAGGTTCGTGACGGTGGCCCGATCACCCTGACCCATCCGGACATCACGCGTTACTTCATGACCATTCCTGAGGCCGCTCAACTGGTCATCCAGGCCGGGGCTATGGCAAAAGGTGGCGATGTTTTTGTGCTGGACATGGGCGAGCCCGTCCGGATCATGGACCTGGCCATCCGCATGATCGAACTGTCCGGCCTCACCTTGCGCGACGAGTTCAATCCAGAGGGCGACATCAGCATCGAGATCACTGGCCTGCGCCCCGGAGAAAAACTGTTCGAGGAGCTGCTGATCGGCGACAACCCGGGTCCGACCTCGCATCCGCTGATCATGAAGGCCCATGAAGACTTTCTGCCCCTGCCCGTGCTTGAATCCAAGCTGCAGGATCTGGCCACATCGCTCAACCAGAGCGACATGGATGCGGTCAAACAGCAGCTGCAGGCACTGGTGTCCGGCTACTGCTGCCTGGAAGACGCCTCATCCGGGACCCTGGGACCGACGGGCCCCGCAAACCCGTCCGTCAAAGAAACCCTCGTCGCACAGACCCGCTGACAGCCGACGACCCCGCCATCCGGGTCCACTTGCAGGTCAGTTTCCTCTCTCGGCCAGCTGAAAATCACCCCGCCTGGACAGGTTGGGGTTGTAGCCCGGATCCGGCAACAAGGGCTGGCACAGATGCTGCCAGTGCCCGCGCTGGGTGTTGTCCAGTTGGTCGACCAGATTGTCTGTCTCGCGGGCCACCTGACGGCCTACCCTGAGGGTCACAAACGGGGTCCAGCAGTTGAACAGACCCGACCGGTGGGCCTGCAGCAGCATGGCCAGAA
Organism: Burkholderiales bacterium; assembly: GCA_030604135.1. Taxonomy (GTDB): domain Bacteria; phylum Pseudomonadota; class Gammaproteobacteria; order Burkholderiales; family Burkholderiaceae_C; genus Hydrogenophaga. The sequence continues at coordinate 58,149 of JAUVWL010000018.1, forward strand.
CGGACCAGCGCGCATCAAGCGGCGACTCGGCCACGAAATGGGCCCAGGTTCGAGCGCTGCAAAGCACCAGGGCGGGCGACAAGGCCATGAACCGCTGGCTCAACGCAGAACTCCTGCACAGGGGGTTGGCACCGGCAGGCATGCCCCTGAAGGCGTGGCGCGCGTGATGGGCATCCGGGAAGACCATGCCCCCGTGGCACTGGACACCCAGCGGACCCAGCAGTCGAGGCGCCACCGCCGACACCCCGGGCTGCAGGGCCAGCGCCGCCAGTTCGGCCAGCCATCCGGCTGGGCACAGGGCCATCGGTTCGGTCACCACACAGACCAGCTCGGCCTGTGCATCGACCAGCCGTGCCAGATGGCGTTTGGCAGCGAGATCGTCTTCGACGTCCAAGAAGCGGATGTGTCCTGGACCGGCATCCGGACCCAGGCGGCGGGTCAGGGTTCTGGTGTCCGAGCGGGCTGAACGTGTGATCAGCACCTCGGCTTCCCATTCGAAGCCCTGGGTGTCGGCCAGCACCTGCCGCAAGGTCCGTTCCACCGTCCGGTTGTCGGTCTCATCCGGGAGCAGAAAAACGAAGACCAGTCGCTGCGTCCGGTCCGGGCGCACATAGACGACGCGATTGAAGAAGGGAATGGCCGGCACCGGCTCCACCGACGCCGCCACAGCCCTGCGCTGCAGGTGTTCCTGAACGGCCCGTCTGGCGGCCACCGAAGCGTATGACTTCTCGGTGTTGGCCAGAGCGGTACTGCCCTGCGAAGCGCGCCAGTGGTAGAGCACCTCGGGCAGGTGAATCACTTGCTGCGGTCCGGCCAGCTCAAGCACGCGCAGGGCCAGGTCGTGGTCCTGTGAACCCTCCAGCCCCATCCTGAAACCGCCAATGGCAGACACCAGGTCTCTGCGATAGACTCCCAGGTGACTGACCAGATTCTGACCCAGGAACAGGTACGGGTCGAAATCGGGCTTGAAATAGGGGTCGAAGTGCAAGCTGCCGCTTTCGTCCACCTTGTCTTCGTCGGAGTAGATGATGGCTGCGTCCGGGTGCAAGGCAATCGCCTTGGCCACCGCGCCGAGGGCATGGGGAGGCAGCAGGTCGTCCTGATCGAACAGCAGGACGTAGTCGCCCGAAGCCAGTTCCAGCGCCGAATTGCTGCAAGCCGATATGTGCCCGTTCTCGGCGCGCAGACAGATCTTGATCCTGGCGTCCGAGGCACTCAGTTGGTCGAGCAGGTCGAGAAGCGCAAGGTCGCCGGACGCGTCGTCCGCCATGCACAGCTCCCAGTGGGGATAGTCCTGCGCCTGAATCGAGGCCACCGCGGCCTTGAAGTGTTCAAGGTCTGGCCGGTACACCGGCATGACCACGGAGATCAGCGTTGGGTGTCCGTCTTCGTCGCTCCACCTGGGAGCCTTCACCGCATGGCCACCTTTTCTCCATTCCATGTAGGCCATCGGCGGCGCATGGCCACGCCGACCCGCCTGCTGCCACAGCTCGAACAAGGCACGCACAATGGCTCCGCGCACGTACGGCCAGCCCATGTTCCGGAAGTTGCGCCAGACCAGGCGAATCAGGCCGAGCACTCCCCCGCTGCGGGCCGCGCGCATGCGAAGGTAGGCAAAGGCCTTGGCAAGGGCACGCATGGCGGACACCGTCAAATCCACTGGGGCGAACCGGAAGGTCCTGCCCTCTCCCGGCGGGCGCAGCTCAGGCTTCGCATCAGAGGTACTGGTCCAATCCGACCACCGCTCGAACGCGGCGCTGCGCGCGCGTCTCCTCCCGGATCTGCTGGTTCCTCGACAACATTTCCGGAGTCACGTAGCCACGCCCATGCTCCAGATGCAGGCAGGTGGTCGAGTAGCGGATCTTTTTGGCATGCAGGCCCAGGTGCTCGAGCCGCTCGCCAAACTCGACGTCCTCTCCGCCATACTGCATGCGTTCATCAAAACCATTGACCGCCACCGCGTGCTCGCGAAAGCAGGATGCGTTATGGCCATTCCAGGTGCTCTTGGCCGGGCTGATCACATTGAGCGCCTGTCCCCAACGGCCGGCGGCCGACACCTTCAAGGCTTTGAAAGACCATTGGAGTCCGTGATGACGCAGCCACGAGGTGTCGAACACCCGGCCCGAGCGCACGTCCTCCCGTGTGATGCTTTCGCTCAAGCCCAGCGGGAGCTTGACGTAGCCACCCGAGAGAAACACGTCACGCCCGGCCTGGTCCACATGTACCGACACGAAGTCGGGCCGTGGAATGCAATCGCCGTCGGTAAACACAAGGTACTCGCCGCTGGACATTGCAATCGCCTTGTTGAGTATGCGGCACTTCTGGAAACCATCGTCGGGCTGCCAGACATGGTGAACCGGAAAAGGCGCCTCTCGACGGCAGCGATCGATCACGTCCTTGGTTTCGTCGCGTGAACCATCATCGGCCACGATCACCTCAAAGGGCATGTGCCTTTGCGTGAACAGGCCCCAGAACACTTTCTCCAGCCACAAAGGGGCGTTGTAGGTGGTGAAAATCAGCGACACCTTCATACGGCCGGCTCCATACCCTGCCGTCGCCGTTCCAGCGACAGCAGTATGATGGCCATGGACAGGCTCATCATCACACCGTAGTTGTTGGTTCCGGTGTTGGTGTCCGTCAGGCTCATCAGCACATGCAGGACGCCGATTCCGAGCACACCCACGCCAACTTGAACTTTGACGCGACCCGCCAACACAGCCACCACGAACAGCCCCAACATGAAACACATGGTGCTGGCCAGTCCGATGACGCCATGGTCCAACCAGCCATTGAGATACTCGTTGTGCACATGGATGTGCCGCGCCATCTCCCGGGAACCCGCGTCGTCTGCCCATTCCTGGATCATTGCGATCCGTCGCTCGCGCCCATGACCTAGCCACGGCGAGTCCTTAATCGCTTCCCAGGACCGTTGCCAGAAGCGGATCCGGACAAAGACCGGTGAATTGACATAGTTCTGCGTGTCGCCTGCCACGACGGTGGCCTGGATCTCCTCCAGCGCCAGCTGCAACCGCTGGGCCGGGACGTTCACCACCTTGGGCACGGTCATCACCGTGACCGCCGTGAGCACCAGCAGGGGCAGGACAAATCGCATGGTCAGCCGGACGCGCTGCAATGCCGGACGCTGTCCCACCAGCAGCAACACCCACAAGGCCGACAACACCAGCCAGGGTATCGCCAGATAAGCGCCCCGCGCCCCTGTGAGCAGGACGGACAGCAGAAACAGGAAAAGCGTCAGGATGGTCACGGCCACATCACGCGCCCGGCACGACTGCCCCATGAGAGCGATCTGCGCGAAGGCCAGCATGACCAGGCCACCGGCCCAGTTGATGCGATTGGACGGGGTCTCGACGTTGAAGTAGGCATGGGCGATGCTCACCCCAAGCGCAAAAACCGACGCCACCAGCAGGGCCAGCCGGATGCCGCCGAAGTTGATGAACCCCGGTGGAAGCCACCGCATCAGCATCCAGGCAGCCAGGGCTGCCATCGTCAACCGGATCTCGAAGTGCCGTGTGCCGATGGGATCGTCCCAGTAAAGCACTCCCAGCAGCTTGAGCATGGACCCGGCCACACAGAACCCCAGCCAGATCCAGGCCACGCGACGGGTGTCGTCGGCTTCGAGCGTGGCCAACCCGCGGGTGCGCCAACCGACGAGCAAGCTGCCCACCACCAACATGAGCCAGAGCGCTCCACCGACCTTGGTGCTCACGGGCGCCAGGGCCAGCAGCAACAAAGCCAGCGCCCAACCCAGCTGCAAGGGCTTGCTGGACGGGCTCAGTGGAGCCCGAGCCGGGCCCGGATTCATGGAATGGTTCGGCAAGGCGCGGTCCCGTCAGTGAGCGACCATGTCCGGCTGAGCCTCAGGCATCACCCGACGCAGCAAGTCCATCATGTCCGCTTGTATCCGAGTCAGCGCCGCCTGATCGTGCCCTTCAAAGCGCAGGACCAGCACAGGCGTGGTGTTGGACGCACGGATGAGGCCAAAACCATCGGGCCAGTCGACCCGAACGCCGTCGATGGAGGACACCTGCGCAGGAAACCCGAAGTCAACCAGTTTCTGCAGTTGCGCAACGATGCGGTGCGGCTCACCCTCGGCACACCGCACATTGAGTTCCGGCGTGCTGTGGCTGGTGGGCAGGTCATTGAGTACCGCACTGGCGTCCGGATGTCGGCTGAGTATTTCCAGGAGGCGGGCACCAGCATAGCTGCCGTCGTCGAACCCGTACCAGCGCTCCTTGAAAAAGATGTGGCCGCTCATCTCGCCCCCCAGCGGGCTGTCCAGTTCTTTCATCCGGGCCTTGATCAGGGAGTGCCCGGTCTTGTAGATGTGCGCCCGCCCGCCCGCGGCCTCGATGGCCGGAGCCAGCCGCTGCGAGCACTTGACGTCGAAGATGATGTTGCCGCCGGGCACGCGGCTGAGCACATCCTGGGCAAACAGAATCATCTGCCGGTCCGGATAGATGTTCTGGCCGTCGCGGGTGACAATGCCGAGGCGGTCACCGTCACCGTCGAAGGCCAGGCCCAGTTCGGCGTCGGTTTCGGCCAGCGTGCGGATGAGGTCCTGCAGGTTTTCGGGCCGGCTGGGGTCCGGGTGGTGGTTCGGGAAGTGGCCATCCACCTCGCTGAACAGCTCGACCACCTCGCACCCCAGCGCCCGGAACAAGGCCGGGGCCGAGGCACCAGCAACCCCATTGCCGCAGTCGATGACCAGCTTCATGGGACGGCCGAGGCGGACATCGGCAACGATGCACTCCTGGTAGGCCGGACCGACGTCGGCTGAGCGAACACTGCCGCCGTCGACCAGCGTCCAACTGCCACTTTCCATGATGCGGCGCAGACCCTGGATCTCGTCACCATAGATGGCCCGGCCACCGAGCACCATCTTGAAACCGTTGTAGTCCTTGGGATTGTGGCTGCCGGTCACCTGGATGCCGCTGCGGCACAGGGTACTGGCCGCGAAGTAAAGCATGGGTGTGGTCACCATGCCGACATCGATGACCTCGATGCCTGCGGCCACCAGGCCACGGACCAGCGCCTGCGACAGTTCCGGACCGCTCAGGCGACCATCCCGCCCCACCGCCACGGTGGTCTCGCCCTGCGCTCGCGCGTGGGTTCCGAAGGCCATTCCCAACGCCTCGGCCACTCCGGCGTCCAGGGTGGAAGGAACGACGCCTCGGATGTCGTAGGCCTTGAAGATCGATGGCGACAGCATCATGGGCGAAATGGGGGTCTGAAACGGTGCATCTGGCAAACCCTTCATTGTAGGAGGTCCGGCTGGTCGCCCGGCGAAGCAGATGTCCGGATTCAGCCAGTCTTTATCCGCCCGGAGGGCTAACATGCCGACATGCTCAGCGAACTCCTGCAAGACAGCCTGGCTTGTTACCAAGCCCTGCGAACCCGGGACGCCCGCTTCGACGGCCGTTTCTTTGTCGGCGTGACCAGCACCGGCATCTATTGCAGGCCAGTTTGCCGGGTGCGGCCACCGCGCCCGGAGAACTGCCGCTTTTTTGGCCACGCAGCCCAGGCCGAACAGGCGGGGTTCCGCCCCTGCCTTCGCTGCCGCCCCGAGCTGGCACCGAGAGACCGCCACTGGTCGTACCAGGACGCAGGTGATCGGCTGATCGGCCACGCGATCCAGTGGCTCGACGACCCGGGCAACGCCCTGGCCGACCCCGACGGTCAGAGCCCGCTGACCCGTCTCTGCCGGCACCTCGGAGTGACCGACCGCCATCTGCGAAGGCTGTTTGCCCAGCATCTGGGCATGACACCCTTGCAGTACCTGCAGACCCGACGCCTGCTGACCGCCAAACTGCTGTTGACAGACACGTCGGTGCCGATCGGCCAGGTGGCGACGGTCAGCGGTTTCGGGAGTTTGCGCCGCTTCAACGACGTGTTCCTGCAGGCCTACGGCCTGAGTCCTTCACGGTGGCGCCAGCCGGTTCATGGCGCGCCCATCGGCCGACCCGGCATGCGCCCTGCCCGCCTCGCCTGGCGTCCTCCCATGAACGTGGTCGCCACAGTCGACTTCCTGTCCAGACGCCTGCTGCGTAGCAACGAGCAACGAATCGGGGGTAGCCAACCCGGTTTCCTCAAGGCGGTGACGCTGCAGCACGCCGGGAAAAGGCATGTGGGCTGGCTCAGGGTCCGCTTCGCGGAGCCAGATGGCTGCGTCCTGCTGGACGTCAGCCCCCCTTTGCTGCCGCTGTTGCCGCAGATCATCTGGCGGGTTCGCCATTGGCTGGACCTGGACACCGACACGGGTCCGATTGATGACTTGTTGGCCACCGATTTTCCGGATGGCAGCGGCATGCGGGTGCCCGGCTGCTTCGACGGTTTCGAGCTGGCTGTGCGTGCCATCCTGGGCCAGCAGGTGTCGCTGGGTGCTGCCAACGTGCTGGCCGCGCGCCTGACAGAACGCCTCGGACCCACCATCGTCACGCCCGATGCGTCGGTCAATCGCCTGTTTCCCGCGCCTGAAGATCTGGCCAGGGTTGCACCCTCCACGCTCGGTGAACTGGGCATCGTCCGACAACGGCAGACAGCGATGCTGGCGCTGGCGCAGGCCTGCGATCGCGGTGACCTGCGTCTGGACCCCACAATCGAGCCAACGGGCACGGTTCGACAGCTTGAAAGCCTGCCCGGCATCGGCCCCTGGACAGCCCAGTACATCGCCATGAGGGCACTGCGCTGGCCCGACGCATGGCCACCTGGCGACGCAGCGCTGCGGCGTGTATTGGGGGTTCACAACATCGGCCGGACGGCCGCCGGCAACGACAACGGCCATGAGCGCAGCGCCGGGCCGCTCCCAAGCCAGCTCGCGCCGCAGCCCCAAGGGCGGAGGCACACCAATTCGCGCAGCGCCGGGCCGCTCCCAAGCCAGCTCGCGCCGCAGCCCGCAGGGCGAATCGATTCCAGCGAGCGCTGGCGCCCCTGGCGCAGCTACGCCGCGATGCGCGCCTGGGCTGTCCTGACACCCCTCTCCACAAAGGATGCTTCATGATTCCCAACACCGATGTCCGCCTGTCCATCTGGGTGTCGCCCCTGGGGGCCATTCGGCTGGCGGTCAGCCCCCTGGGACTGGCCGGCGCCTGGTTCGAAGGCGACCGGCACGGCCCGGATCCCCTTCGCACCGCCCAATGGCGCGTGGACGACACCCACCCTGTGATCACCGAAGCCAGGCTGCAGCTTGCCGCCTATTTCAACGGTGATCAAACGCCGTTCAAGCTGCCATTGGACCTTCGTCTGGGGACCCCTTTCCAGCAACTGGCCTGGCAGACCCTGGGCACCATCGGCTACGGCCAGACGATCACCTACGGTGAACTGGCGGCCCGCATGGGCAAGCCTTCTGCATCCCGGGCAGCGGGCGCAGCCATTGGGCGCAATCCGCTGGCCATCATCGTGCCGTGCCATCGGGTGGTCGGCAGCAACGGTTCGCTAACCGGCTATGCCGGTGGTCTGGATCGCAAGCTGGCCCTGCTGCAGCTGGAGGGTGCATGGATCTGAGGGGCTGACGCCGCATCAAACCGCGTCGCCATTGTCATCAAAGGAAAGCCCCCTGCGGCCGCCGGTCGCGTACACACGGAACCGTTCCAATGATGGCCGAATTCGTGCTGCTCGCAGCACTCTGGGGCGCCTGGCTCCCGAACGAGCAAGTCACGCTCTGGATGCTCCCGTGTGGGGCGGTGATTGCACGCACGGCACTGTCAGCTGGCTTGTTGCACTTGCCAGAGCGGTCAAAGCAGCGGTGAAAGCCGGTCCTGCTTGTCCAGCCAGACCGGCAACCCGGCACCAACAAACAGGCAACAAAAAAGCCGCTGCGGTCACTGACCGAGCGGCTCTGTGTACTGGCGGAGTGGACGGGGCTCGAACCCGCGACCCCCGGCGTGACAGGCCGGTATTCTAACCAACTGAACTACCACTCCGCAGTGGTGCAGCTTTCGCCTGTTGCTTGTGCATCAGGCCAAGTGCCACAAACTTGGCGACCCTACGGGGATTCGAACCCCGGTACTCACCGTGAAAGGGTGATGTCCTAGGCCTCTAGACGATAGGGTCAAAACCTTGGAACTTACCGAACTTCGCATTGTAACACTGGATTGACCAGCACTTCTTTGCGAAGCCATCAAATTGTGTGGTGGAGGTAAGCGGGATCGAACCGCTGACCTCTTGCATGCCATGCAAGCGCTCTCCCAGCTGAGCTATACCCCCACAGGGTTTGCCGACTTGTGCTACCCCTGAAGAACCAGGGTCAGTGCAAATCAGCAAGACTCAAATTATAGACCATTTTTTACGCCTTCCGCAATCTTTCGATCACGATGTCGCGCTGGTGCAGCGCCAGCACGGCATCGAGCGAGGGCGTCTGTGCGGTGCCCATGACCAGCACCCGAACCGGCATGGCCAGCTGCGGCATTTTCAGGCCATGGGTGGTGATGGTTTCCTTGATGGCGACCGAAATCGACCCTTTGTCCCAGGCACAGTCGGCCAGCTTCTGCGCCAGCGTGGCCAGGGCCGGTCGGACGGTATCTGTGATGTGCTGCGCAAGCTCGGTTTCTGTGGGAACGACATCGGCAAAGTGTGGCGTGACCCAGTCGGCCAATGCCACGGTGGTGTCGCACCGGTCCTTGTACAGCCCACACAGCGCCGGCAGACGCTCGTCGGCCACCACCCCGCGACGGGCCAGCTGCTCGGCCACCAGTGGCGCCAGCAGGGCATCGTCCATGGCCTTGAGGTGCTGGGCATTGACCCAACGCAGCTTGGCTTCGTCGAAGCGGCCGGCACTGCTGCCCAGGTGGTCGAGATCGAACCACTGCAGGAACTGCTCGCGGCTGAAGATCTCGTCGTCGCCGTGGCTCCAGCCCAGGCGGGCCAGGTAATTGACCATGGCGTCCGGCAGGTAACCTTCGTCGCGGTACTGCGTGACCGGCTTGGCGCCGTTGCGCTTGCTCATCTTCTCGCCCAGTTCGTTGAGCACGGTGGGCAGGTGGGCGTAGACCGGCGGCTCTTTGCCCAGGGCGCGGAAGATGTTGATCTGGCGTGGCGTGTTGTTGACGTGGTCATCGCCCCGGATCACGTGCGTGATCGCCATGTCGATGTCGTCGACCACCACGCAGAAGTTGTAGGTGGGTGTGCCATCGGGGCGCGCGATCACCAGGTCGTCGAGTTCATCGTTGCTGAACTCGACACGGCCCTTGACCTTGTCTTCCCAGACCACCGAACCGCCCTGCGGGTTTCTGAAGCGCAGCACCGGCTTGACGCCCTCGGGCACCGGCGGCAAGACCTTGCCCGGCTCGGGGCGCCAGGTGCCGTCGTAGCGCGGCTTTTCCTTGTTGGCCATCTGGCGCTCGCGCAGCGCGTCCAGCTCTTGCACGCTCATGTAGCAGGGGTAGACCAGGCCCTGGGCCTGCATGTCGGCCAGCACCGCCTTGTAGCGGTCCATGCGCTGCATCTGGTAGAACGGCCCTTCGTCGTGATCGAGGCCGAGCCACTTCATGCCTTCGATGATCACGTCCACTGCGGCCTGGGTGGAGCGCTCCAGGTCGGTGTCTTCAATGCGCAGGATGAAGACACCCTGATTGGCGCGGGCAAAGGCCCAGGGGTAGAGGGCCGAACGGATGTTGCCCAGGTGGATGAAACCGGTGGGCGAAGGGGCAAAACGGGTGCGAACAGTCATGGTGTGAAGAAGGGCACGCAGAGGTGCTTCAGAGGGATTCGAGGCCGCGCAGCAGATCGGCCTGGATGTCGCCCAGGTGCTCCAGGCCCACCGCCACCCGGATCAGGCCCTGGCTGACGCCCGCCGCTGCGCGCTGGGCTTCGGTCAGGCGCCCGTGCGAGGTGCTGGCAGGGTGGGCACACAGCGTCTTGGTGTCGCCCAGGTTGGTGGACAGGGACAACACGCGCAGGCTGTCAAGCACGTGAAAGGCTCGGGTCCGGGCCTGCCCGGGGTCCGTGGCCTTGACCTCGAACGACAGGACAGCGCCGCCGGAACCCTGTTGCTGCGCCATGGCCAACGCATGCTGGGGGTGGCTGGGCAGACCGGGGTAGTGCACACGCGCCACCGAGGGGTGGGCTTCAAGCCACCGGGCCAAGGCCATGGCGCGGGCCGACTGGGCCTGCATGCGGATGTCCAGAGTCTCAAGACCCTTGAGCACCACCCAGGCATTGAAGGGCGCCAGCGTCATGCCACCGCTCTTGAGCACCGGCACAAAGGATTTCTCGACCAGCTCCTCGCTGGCACAAAGGGCGCCTGCCATGACGCGTCCCTGCCCGTCGAGGTACTTGGTGCCGGAGTGCATCACGATGTCGGCTCCGAAGTCCATCGGCCGCTGCAGTGCCGGTGTGGCAAAGCAGTTGTCCACTGCCAGAAGGGCACCCGCGTTGTGGGCCAGTTCGGCCAGCGCCCGGATGTCGCACACCTCGGTCAGCGGGTTGGTGGGAGTCTCGGCGAACAGCAGACGCGTGTTGGGCCTGACGGCGGCCCTCCAATCGGCCAGGTCAGTCTGGGATACAAAGCTCGATTCAACACCGAACTTGGCCAGATCGGTGCCGATCAGCTTGATGGTCGACCCAAACATGGAGCGTGAGCACAGCACGTGATCACCGGCCTTGAGCAGGCCCAGGCACATCATCAGGATGGCCGACATGCCCGAAGCGGTGGAGATGCACGCGGGCGCGCCCTCCAGCGTGGCCAGACGCTGCTCGAAGCTGGCCACCGTCGGATTGCCGTACCGGCCGTAGGTGAAGCCCTCCTCGTCTCCCGCGAATCGCCGGGCGGCGGCTTCGGCTGACGGCTGCACGTAGCCACTGGTCAGGTAAAGGGCCTCGGAGTTCTCGCCATAGGGGCTGCGAGGCAGCGCCGCACGCACCGCCAGCGTGTCGCGGTGCAGGTCGGGGGGCGCGTCGCGGTCCGGCTGCTGGGGTTCGGTCATGGTGTCGGACTCAGACCGTCTGGGCGTTGGGCAGACTTAGGCGGGAAGTGTCTTCCTCGCTCTCTTCGCTCTGGTCGCGGCCACGGTTCATGCGCTCGATGTCTTCGGGCGTGATGTCTCCGGTGACATACCGGCCGTCGAAGCACGAGGCGTCGAAGCCGGCCAGCGCGGGGTTGAGCGAGCCAATGGTCTGCTTCATGGCGTCGACGTCCTGGTAGATCAGGGCATCACAGCCAATGCTCTCGCGCACCTCGTCCAGGGTGCGGCCATGGGCCACCAGTTCCTGCGGGGTCGGCATGTCGATGCCATAGACATTCGGGTAGCGCACAGGGGGGGCGGCGCTGGCCAGGTACACCTTGCGGGCGCCGGCATCGCGTGCCATCTGAACGATCTCGCGGCTGGTGGTGCCTCGCACGATGGAGTCGTCGACCAGGAGCACATTGCGCCCCTTGAACTCGCTGGCGATCACGTTGAGCTTCTGGCGCACCGACTTCTTGCGCACCGACTGACCGGGCATGATGAAGGTCCGGCCCACATAGCGGTTCTTCACAAAGCCTTCGCGGTAGGGTCGGCCCAGCAGGTGGGCCAGTTCCATTGCGCTGGGTCTGGATGATTCCGGGATCGGAATCACAACGTCGATCTCGCTCGGTGGCACGGTGGAGATCACGCGCTTGGCCAGTGTCTTGCCCAGGTTGAGGCGGGCCTGGTAGACCGAGATGCCATCGAGCACCGAGTCGGGACGGGCCAGGTAGACGTATTCGAAGATACACGGGTGGTGGTGAACCTGATCGGCGCAGGTCTCGTGATGCAGTTGCCCCTGGGCGTCAATGAACAGGGCCTCGCCGGGTTGCACATCGCGCTCGAGCTCGAAGCCGGTGCCTTCCAATGTGACCGACTCGCTGGCCACCATCAGTCCACCATCACCGCGACCAAAGCACAGCGGCCGGATGCCGTAGGGATCGCGGAAGGCCACGAGGCCGTGGCCGGCGATCAGCGCGATGACGGCGTAGGACCCCTTGACCCGGCGGTGCACACCACGCACCGCGGCAAAGACATCGGACGGTTTGAGCGAGATGCCTCGGGTGACTTTCTCCAGCTCGTGTGCCAGCACGTTGAGCAGCACCTCGGAATCGCTCTCGGTGTTGATGTGCCGGTGGTCGGTCTGGAACAGCTCCTGCTTGAGTGCCTGGGCATTGGTCAGGTTGCCGTTGTGCACCATCACCAGCCCGAAAGGTGCATTGACGTAGAAAGGCTGGGCCTCTTCCTCGCTGTGGGCGTTGCCGGCGGTGGGGTAGCGCACCTGACCGAGACCGACACGTCCCGGCAGTGAGCGCATGTTGCGCGTGCGGAAGACATCGCGCACCATGCCCTTGGCCTTGTGCATGTAGAACTTGCGTCCTTCCTGCGTCACGATGCCGGCGGCATCTTGGCCCCGGTGCTGCAGCAGCAGGAGCGCGTCGTAGATCAGCTGGTTGACCGGGGTCTGACTCACCACCCCAACGATTCCGCACATGTTCGGTTCCTTGAAAAAACAGCTCTTGTCAGGGCAGGTACTGGCCGAGCGACGGTGGCAGCAGGGGCTTGATCTGCTGCAAGGTCTGTGACAGAGCGCCGGCACCTGCCGATTCGCGCCACCAGGACTCCTGTTGCCATTGGGTCATGCTCACCACCACAGCCGCCCCCAGCAGCATCACCAGTCCTCGCGCCACCCCGAAAGCCCCACCCAGCACCCGATCGACCGGCCGCAGGCCCACAGACACCACCATCTTGCGAAGCAGCCAGGCCACAAAGCCACCGGCAAAGGCCACCAGCACAAACACCAGCGCAAAGCCGATTGCCACCTGCACCGGCTCGGCCAACTCACCCAGCGGCAGCCGCCGCGCCGCGTCCACCGCATAAGCCTGGGCCAGCACAAAAGCCGCCACCCAGCCTGCCACCGAAAACACCTCGTACACCAGGCCGCGCCACAAGCCCAGCAAGACCGACAGCAGCAGCACGCCCAGCAATATCCAGTCAGTCAAACCCATGGCCCGGGACCACCGTGCCGTCAGAGCGTCAGGATGCGGGCCGGCAGGTTCAGGCTTTTGACCCGTTCGGCCGCGCGCTCGGCTTCCTGTCGGCTGTCAAACGGCCCCACCCGCACGCGGATGCGGCGCCCTTCGGGCGTGTCGGCCACGTGGGTGTAGGTCTTGAGCCCGGCGCGCTCCAGTCTCATGCGGACCTCTTGAGCACGGGCGTTCTCCGCAAACGCGCCCACCTGCACCACCAAACGGACCGGCGCCGCCGCCGTGGGCTGAGGCGATGGCGAGGGCGGTGCGCTGGCGGTACGCCCCTCAAGCAAGGCCTGCGCGCGGTTGCCGTCATCGCTCGGTCGAGGTGTACCGGCAGGAGGCTGTTTGCCTGCCGTGGGTGCACTGGCAGAAGCGGGCGCAGGCGCAGGCGCGACGGACGCCGCTCTGGCCGGTTCGGTCACCAACTCCTCTTTTTCGTCCAGCGTCTCCTGGGCACCGGAGGATGCCGGCCCCGAAGCGGGGGGCGTCGGTGCCACGGCTGCGGCCACTGGCGCCGGCGCTGAAGGCACCGCAGCCCGCGTGGGTATTTCGATGGGAATGTCCACCGAGATCGGCCTGGGCTGGGTGTCAAACAGGAGAGAGAAGCCCACCACACCCGCCAGCACGAGGACGGAGGCGCCGATCAGGCGGTGGCGCGCCCGGCGCCGCACCGTTTCGATGCTGGGTGGCGTGTTGGCAGCGGCGTTGGCGGTGTGGCCGGAACGGGACTTGAGCATGCTGAATGACCCTGATTCCAGGACGCTTGAACGACCTCAGGCGGACAGGTGCTTGGCGGACAGACGGGGCACGCCTTGTTGCAGGACACCACCCACGGTGAAGAAAGAACCGAAGACCACGATTCTATCAGCGGGGTCGGCTTCGGCGACGGCCGCTTGCAGTGCCGCGGCCGGGCTGTGGTGACAGGCTGCGCTCGGCCGGGCGCGGCCGGGCGCGGTGGCCGGCAACCCAGCCACCTGCTCGGACAGGGCCTGGGCCGTGGCCGCCCGCGGCAACGGCAGATCGCACAGGTGCCAGCGATCGACCAGGGGCGCGATACGTTCCAGCATGGAAGGCAGATCCTTGTCGGCCATGGCCCCGAAGACCGCATACGTGACCGGGTAGTAACCCATGCCATCCAGGTTCTCGGCCAGCGCCGCGACCGACTGCGGGTTGTGGGCCACATCCAGCACCAGCACCGGTGTGCCGGGCACGATCTGGAAGCGCCCTGGCAAGTCCACCAGCGCCAGGCCATTGCGCACCGCCTGCGCTGTGACCGGCAGGCGCCCCCGCAACACCTCGATCGTGGCCAGGGCACCGGAAGCGTTGAGCAACTGGTTGGCGCCCCGCAGCGCCGGATAGGCCAGGCCCGAGTAGCGGCGAGCACCACGGGACGGGTGCGTCGCCCAGCCCCACTGCTGCTTGTCGCCGGCGAACTGAAAGTCCTTGCCGATGCGCCAGAGATCGGCTCCCACCTCCAGCGCCCGGTCGAGCACGCTTTGCGGCGGCACCGGGTCGCTGACCACCACGGGCCGTCCGGTCCGCATGATGCCGGCCTTTTCGTAGCCGATGGCCTCGCGGTCAGGCCCCAGGATCGCAGTGTGGTCCAGATCAATGGACGTGATCACGGCGCAGTCCGGGTCGATGATGTTGACGGCGTCGAGCCTTCCACCGAGTCCGACCTCCAGAATGACCAGGTCCAGGCCAGCGCGGGACAGCGTCCGCAGAATGGCCAGCGTGGTGAACTCGAAGTAGCTCAGGCTGACTTCGCCCGCCCCGTCGTCCCCCGCCTGTCCCAGGCGCGCCACCTCGACTTCGGCAAAGGCGGGCAGCAGGTCGGCAGCAGCCACCGCCTCGCGTCCGATACGGCAGCGCTCCTCGAAATGCACCAGGTGGGGCGAGGTGTAAAGCCCGGTCCGGTAGCCGGCCTCTGCGTAGATGGCCTCAAGCATGGCGCAGGTCGAACCTTTGCCGTTGGTGCCGGCCACCGTGATGACCGGGCAGTCGAGGCGCAGGCCCATGCGCTGGGCCACCCGATGCACCCGCTCCAGCCCCATGTCGATGGCCACGGGGTGCAGGCGCTCGCAGTGGGCGAGCCAGTCAGACAGGGTCTGGGGATGGGACGGCAGCGGAATGTCGAGCATGGGCCTATTGTCACACCCCGCCCTTTCTCCCCGCCGGTGACACGGTACCGGTGCGCGGAGACAATCCACACATGATCACGCTCTACGGCATTCCCAATTGCGACACGGTGAAAAAGGCCCGTACCTGGCTCGACAGCCAGGGCCTGCCCTACCAGTTTCACGACTTCAAGAAGGCGGGCGTGCCCGCAGACCGTCTGCCGCGCTGGATCGATGCGCTGGGCTGGGAGACGGTCATCAACCGCAAGGGCACGACCTGGCGCACGCTGGATGAAGCCACCAGGATCGGCGTGACCGATGCCAATAGCGCCTGCGCCCTGGCGCTGACCAACGCGTCGCTCATCAAGCGACCGGTGGTCGAGTGGGACAGCACCCATGGCGGCGGGGTCACGGTGGGCTTCGATGCCGCCGCCTGGGCCGCACGGGTCTGATATGCCCAGTGCCGCCTAAAATGGGGGTTTTGCCCGGCGGCAAGCCGCCCCCAGCTCCCTTCACACCATGACCACTTCGCGCATCGACGGCGTGTCCGTCACCACCCAGGCCAATGTGTACTTTGACGGCAAGTGCGTCAGCCATGGCATCAGCTTCCCTGACGGCACGAAGAAATCGGTCGGTGTGGTGCTGCCCGCCACCCTCACGTTCAACACCGGGGCGCCCGAGATCATGGAGTGTGTGGCGGGCGGCTGCGAATACAAGCTGGCCGGCACCGATGCCTGGGTGAAGTCCGGCCCCGGAGACCGGTTCAGCGTGCCGGGCAACAGCAGCTTCGAGATCCGCGTGACCGAGGCCTACCACTACATCTGTCATTTCGGTTGAAACACAACATGGCCACCATCCTGCAAAACCTGCCCAAAGGCAACAAGGTCGGCATCGCCTTCTCCGGCGGCCTGGACACCTCCGCCGCGTTGCTGTGGATGAAGCAAAAGGGCGCCCTGCCCTATGCCTACACAGCCAACCTCGGCCAGCCCGACGAGTCGGACTACGACGAAATCCCGCGCAAGGCCATGGCCTATGGCGCCGAAAAAGCCCGCCTGATCGACTGCCGCGTGCAGCTGGCCCACGAAGGCATTGCCGCCATCCAGTGCGGTGCCTTTCACATCAGCACCGGCGGCATCACCTACTTCAACACCACCCCGCTGGGCCGGGCCGTGACCGGCACCATGCTGGTGGCCGCCATGAAGGAAGACGACGTCCACATCTGGGGCGACGGCTCGACCTTCAAGGGCAACGACATCGAGCGCTTCTACCGCTACGGGCTGCTGACCAACCCCAACCTGAAGATCTACAAGCCCTGGCTGGACCAGCTGTTTATCGACGAGCTGGGTGGCCGGGCCGAGATGAGCGCCTTCATGACAGCCAATGGTTTTGGCTACAAGATGAGCGCGGAGAAGGCCTACAGCACCGACAGCAACATGCTGGGTGCCACACACGAAGCCAAGGACCTGGAAGAGCTGTCCACCGGCATCCGCATCGTCAACCCCATCATGGGCGTGGCGTTCTGGAAGCCCGAGGTCGATGTGAAGGCCGAGGAAGTCACTGTGCGCTTTGAAGAAGGCCTGCCAGTGGCGCTCAACGGCCAGACCTTCGACTCGCCGGTGGACCTGTTTCTCAAGGCCAACGAGATCGGTGGACGGCACGGCCTGGGCATGAGCGACCAGATCGAAAACCGCATCATCGAAGCCAAGAGCCGCGGCATCTACGAAGCCCCCGGCATGGCGCTGCTGCACATTGCCTACGAGCGCCTGGTCACCGGCATCCACAACGAGGACACCATTGAGCAGTACCGCATCAATGGCCTGCGCCTGGGTCGCCTGCTTTACCAGGGCCGCTGGTTCGACCCACAAGCCATCATGCTGCGCGAAACCGCCCAGCGCTGGGTGGCCCGCGCCGTGACCGGCGAGGTGACGCTGGAGCTGCGCCGCGGCAACGACTACTCGATCCTCAACACCGAGTCCCCCAACCTGACCTATGCGCCGGAACGCCTGAGCATGGAAAAGGTGGAAGACGCGCCCTTCAGCCCGTTGGACCGCATTGGTCAGCTGACCA
Source organism: Burkholderiales bacterium (assembly GCA_030604135.1). GTDB lineage: Bacteria > Pseudomonadota > Gammaproteobacteria > Burkholderiales > Burkholderiaceae_C > Hydrogenophaga. The sequence continues at coordinate 75,324 of JAUVWL010000018.1, forward strand.
TGCGCAACCTGGACATCACCGACACGCGCAGCAAACTGGGCATTTATGCCCATACCGGATTGCTGTCGCTGGGTGAAAGCGCCAGCATGTTGCGCCTCGAAGGCGAAAAACAGCCTTGAGAGCCTGAGCCTCAGCGCGGATCGGTGACCTGTTCGAAGCGGCGCTCGATCAGGTCCGGGTCGTCGAAGTGCCTTCGCCCGACGAATGCCGTCGCGTGGTGCCCCCACTGGCGCTGGGCGCCAGGGTCACGCACACCCATGGGCCAGAACAGCCAGCGTTCCCCGCGCTGGGTGCCAGCCACGAGGCCATCCGGGCCATACAGGCTGCGGCGCGCCTGCGGCCCGCCCGCTGGCCAGGGAAGGCTGCGCAGCGTGTCCTCGTCCTCAAGGGTATACGGCGTGCCCCCCAGGTCGGACGACACACCGACCGCCATGAGGTAGTGGGTGGCAGCTTCTAGCCGCAACACCACGCGCTCACCGGCACCCGGGCGCACCAGCGGCGCAGGGCTGAACACCCACTCGATGCCCCGCTGCGGTGACGGTCTCTCACGCAGCCGCTGGTTCGGGAAGAACAGGTGGTAGCAGCCGCAGGCGTGGATGCTATCGTACAGCAGGGGCTGCCCCTGGGCGTCAAGGGTGACGCGCCAGATCACGCCGTCCAGGCGCCCACCCAGCAGATCCAGTGGCCCGGTGCGCGGCCGCTCGGAGAACCAGATCAGGTACACCAATTGCACCCGTGTCTCGCCGCCCAGGCGGGTGTGGCTCAGGCGGCGGTAGACCACCGGCTCGTCGGTCCGGACCGTGGGCAAGCCATCGGCCCCCCAGACGATCCGCCCCGGCCGGTCATGGTCGGCGAGTTGTCGGATCTCCAGCACCGGTGCGTGGCGGTCCAGCAGCGTCTGCACCAGGGCGTCATCGCTTCGGAGCATGCCCAGGGCATCGAGCCGGGCATGCTCAAAGGCTTGCACGCCAGTGGTCGGGTCGTGCAGCGCAGCAGGCGCAGCCGGTGTGTAGCGCCGAAACGGCTCTTCGGTGCGGACCTGCGCCGACTCACGCTCGAAGACGGCGCGGGTCTCGTCTTGCCAGCGCTGGACGCCCCAGCTGAACGGCACCCGGGTCAAGGGGTACAGGCCCGCCCAGCGCGCCGCCCTGCTGTAGGCGTCGGGCACAGGGTCCGACGCCAGCAGACGCAACTGCAAGGACCGGGAGGCCAGCAAGGCGGTCGTGAGCCGCGTGCTGCAATCGTGCAGACGCTGAGCGGCCTGCGCGCGCGCCTGTTCCGGACTTGCGGTGTCCTTCAGCATGCTCAATGCTCGGTCGGGCATGTTGGCCAACTCGACCCGACGACCATCCAGGCCTTGCCGGTGCTGGAGATCGACCCAGTCGGCCATGACCGCCGGGTCACGCGCGGCCTCGGCCCGGAAAGCGTCGCTCAATCGGGAGGCGCGCAGCTGTGGAAACGCCGCGACCGGGGTGTCCTGTGCATCCCTGACGCCCGCTGCGTCGACCGCCCGGTCCAGTGCCTGCAGCCACTGCGCGCAGGCCAGCGCCTCGGGGTCGGCTCCGCCCCAGATGCTCACATCGGGCGCTCTCAGGTTGGCGCAACCGGCCAGCGCCAGCACGCCGGCCACCAGCGTAGCAACGGCAACCCGGACCTTCATCCTGCACCCCGTGCCAACCGGGCCCGGCGCTCGATTTCACCGACCAGTCCCTCGAACTGCCGGCGCAGGTTCTCGCGCATCACCGGCCGCGTGATGAAACCCGGCAGGCGCGAGGCCGGTTCCACCCGGCCCTGCCATTCCAGCAGTTGCAGCCGTGCACCATGGGGGCCATCGACCTGCGACAGGCGGTACTCACCCTCCAGCCGGCGCAGGTCACCCCGCAGCAGGCGCACCCTGATGCGGTCCGGAGGCAGCTCGTCCACTGTGACCACCACATCCACCGACACGCCAAAGAACAGCACCTGTGCGCGCCCGGACTGGGCCACGGTGGCGCCGTCTGGTCGCCGTTCGAGGATCTCGCTGCGGGACATGCCGGGCACCCAGTCGGCCACGCTCTCGTAGTCGGTGATGGTCGACCAGACCACGTCGCGCGGCGCGTCCAGCAACACCCGCATGTGCAACTCCAGCTCCCTGTCATGCTCCTGTGTGCGCAGGTCGACCTGTTCGGCCACCAGCCAGGCGGGCCAGGCCAGAAGGCACAGCAGCACGATCATCAGACGAGACACCGTGTTTCGCCTGTCAGCTGGACCCGGGATCATGTGCATGACAACCTGTGCTGGTGCCGTGGTCGGGTGGTCTGTCCGAGCCCTTCAGAGCACCACAGGCTCTGGCTCCAGGCGGATGCCGAAGCGCTCATACACACTGGTCTGGATGGCCCTGGCCAGCGTCATCACCTCACCGCCAGTGCAGGGGTGCTCGGCATCGCCCCGGTTCACCAGCACCAGGGCTTGTTTTTCGTAGACGCCCGCATGTCCCAGGGTCTTGCCCTTCCAGCCACAGGCGTCGATCAGCCAGCCCGCGGCCAGCTTCACGGTGCCGTCCGGCATGGGGTAGTGCACCACCTTGGGGTCGCGCGCGATGATGTCGGCGCACTGCTCGGGCGTGACCGTGGGGTTCTTGAAAAAGCTGCCGGCGTTGCCGATGTGTGCCGGGTCTGGCAGCTTGGCCCGGCGGATGGCCACCACCCAGTCGAAGATCTGGCGCGCATCCGGCGTGTGGATGCCTGTCTCGGCCATCTTGCGTTCGAGATCCAGGTAGCCCAGCACCGGCTTCCAGGGACGGGGCAGCCAGAAGCGGACCCGCGTGATCAGTGCGCGACCGGCCAACCCCATGCTGCGGCTGTCAGACGGTGCGTGCTTGAACACCGAGTCCCGGTAGCCGAATCCGCACTGGGCTGCGTCCAGCGTGAACGAGCGTCCGCTGTCGAGATCGATCGCGTCCAGCGAATGGAAGCGGTCCTGCAACTCCACACCGTAAGCGCCGATGTTCTGCACCGGCGCGGCGCCCACCGTGCCCGGAATCAGGGCCAGGTTCTCCAGACCGGGCCAGCCCTGGTCCAGTGTCCAGGCCACGAACTCGTGCCAGTTCTCTCCGGCACCCGCTTCAACCAGCCAGCCACGGGCGGACTCTTCGACCAGGCAACGCCCCGGAATCTCCACCTTGAGAACGAGACCGGTCACGTCGCCGGTGATCACCAGGTTGCTGCCACCCCCCAGCACAAAATGGGGGGCGCTGCCCCACTCGGGTTGGGCCATGAGGCCCAGCAGGTCCGACGGATGACGGATCCGCGCCAGCCGCTCGGCACGCGCAGCGATGCCGAAGCTGTTGTAGGGCTGGAGGGGGACCTGTTTCTCGACTAACATGACCGAATTGTCGCATTCACACTTTTCCTGATCACGCCCCATGCCCTCTTTTGACACCAAACTCGAAGCCGATTTCGTCGAAGTGAAAAACGCAGTGGAGAACACCGCCAAGGAGATCGGCACCCGCTTCGATTTCAAGGGAACCAGCGCCGCGGTTGAACTCAAGGACAAGGAAATCACCTTGTTCGGCGACGCCGATTTCCAGCTCCAGCAGGTCGAGGACATCCTGCGCAGCAAGCTGACCAAACGGAGCGTGGATGTGCGCTTCCTGGACGTCGGCAAGGTGGAGAAAGTCGGGGGCGACAAGGTCAAGCAGGTACTCAAGGTGCGCAACGGCATTGCCAGCGAAGACGCCAAGAAGATCCAGCAGGCCATCAAGAACAGCAAGATGAAGGTGCAGGCGGCCATTCAGGGCGATTCGGTGCGTGTCAGCGGCGCCAAACGAGACGACCTGCAGGCGGCCATGGCGCTGATCCGCGCTGAAATGAAAGACCTGCCCTTGTCATTTGACAACTTCAGGGATTGATGTGGCCCCCACGCTCCGCCGCTGCGCGGGTCGCTGCCCCCCGAGGGGGCTCGCACGCCTTGGGGCGGCCCTGCGGCGCGCGGGTTTGACCCCCACGCTCCGCCGCTGCGCGGGTCGCTGCCCCCCGAGGGGGCTCGCGCGCCTTGGGGCGGCCCTGCGGCGCGCGGGTTTGACCCCCACGC
>JAUVWL010000051.1 GCA_030604135.1 Burkholderiales bacterium
AACGCGCCATTCGCACCCTCATGGACTGGAACATCGAAGTCGATGAAGCCATGTTCCTGGGCGGCCTGCCGAAGGGGGAATTCCTGCGCGAATTCGAACCCGACTTCTTTTTCGACGACCAGACCGGCCACATCGAGCACGCGGCGCGCCACGTTCCGGCCGGGCATGTGGCAAGCGGCATCTCGAATCTTTGATCGTCGTGGCTAAAAACGCTCGCCGACCGCCAGACAACGCCACTGCCCTGGCGGCAGTCCTGCCATCGCGATGCGCCCAATGCGGAGGCGTCGCAGCGCGCAGAGCTTCAGCCCCACCTGTTCACACATCCACGCGATCGACTCAGGCGGAATGCCTTTGACGGCAAAGCGCAGGCGTGTTTCGCTCTGCCAGCTCACGCGCGCTGGGGGCAGGGGACGCCCGTCGCGCACCAGGCCATGGCACAACCGCTCCAGGCCATCGGAGAGCCGTTCGCCCAGGGTTTCGGCGATCAGCTCCTGCTCGACCCAGGCCGCCTCTTCGGTGAGCTTGCGGACGACACGCAGGTCCTGGCTGAGCACGCACAGCCCGCTGGCCTCGGTGGGCAACGGCAGCAAGGCCTTGAGCCCGCGCCGATGGGTCTGGCTGGTGCGCACACCGGAGGCGTCACCGCTCCACCGCTGGGCCTCGCCCAGCAGATCAAGCACCGCCTCCGCCGCCATACCCGCAGGCTTGTGAAGCAGGAACGTCACCGGGACGATGGGCTGCAGGTGGGCCTGAGGATCGATCTCGACACGCTGACCGGCGCCGACCCGCGCCTGCGGCAAGTCCACACACTGCCCGTCCACACGCACCCACCCTTCGACAATGAGCTGTTCCGCCTCACGGCGCGAACAGCTCCTTAGCGCGGCAACGGCCTTGGACAGACGCTGGGGATCGCCAGAGACGGGCGGAATGGGGGCAGGAGTGTGCATGGGGGTCACAGGTTGAAGTCGTAGTCCACCGTCAGCGGGGCATGGTCACTGAAACGCTGGTCCTTGTAGACGCTGGCCTGGCGCGCGGTGGCCGCCAGGGCGGGCGTGGCCAGGTGGTAGTCGATGCGCCAGCCCACGTTCTTGGCCCAGGCCTGGCCCCGGTTGCTCCACCAGGTGTAGGCGGCCTCGGTTTCGTCGGGGTGCAGGCGGCGGTACACGTCTTCCAGACCGCCTTCGGTGAGCAGCCGGGTCATCCAAGAGCGCTCCTCCGGCAAGAAGCCGCTGTTCTTGAGGTTGCCTTTCCAGTTCTTCAGGTCTTTTTCGTGGTGGGCGATGTTCACGTCGCCCACCAGCAGAACCTCTCGCTCGACCCGCAGACGCATGAGCCAGGGGTAGATGTGGTCCAGAAAACGGTATTTGGCGGCCTGCCGGTCATCGCCCGATGAGCCACTGGGGAAATAGCAACTGATGAGGCTGAGCTTGCGCGCCGGTGTGTCGAAACGCAGCTCCACGTATCGGCCTTCGTCGTCGAACTCGGGCTCTCCGATGCCGATGACCACATCGCTGGGCTCGTGTCGGCTGTACAGACCCACGCCCGAATAACCCTTCTTCACCGCATAGTGAAAATAGCCCTTGAGTCCGGCCAGCTCGTCAAAACGGCCTTCCACGTCTGGCGCCTGGGCCTTGAGTTCCTGCACCCCCATACAATCGGGCGCAGTGGCCGCGACCCATTCTTCAAGCCCCTTGGCGGTGGCGGAACGGATGCCGTTGAGGTTGAGGCTGGTCAGTCGAAACAAGGATATTCCCCATGAAGGTTGAAGCAGGCGCGCCCGTCGATGAACTGGCGCAGGCGTTCGTGCAATTCTCCGTCGAATCGGGCGTGCTGCGTTTTGGTGAATTCAAGACCAAGGCCGGACGCCTGAGTCCCTACTTCTTCAATGCCGGCCTGTTCGACGACGGCGCCAAGCTCGGCCGTCTCGCCGCGTTCTATGCCGAACGCATCCTGGCCAGCGGCATCGCGTTCGACATGATCTTCGGCCCAGCGTACAAGGGCATCCCGCTCGCGGCCGCCGTGGCGGTGGAGCTGGCGCGTCAGGGCCGCAACGTCCCTTTTGCCTACAACCGCAAGGAAGCCAAGGACCACGGTGAAGGCGGTACCCTGGTCGGCGCCCCCTTGCAAGGTCGCGTGCTCATCATCGACGACGTGATGAGCGCGGGCACCGCCGCACGAGAGTCGATCGCGCTCATCCGGGCCGCTGGCGCCACCCCCCATGCGGTGGCCATCGCGCTGGACCGGCAAGAAATGGCCACCGAGATGGGCAGCGACGGCCATCTGCACGACGTGCCCTACAGCGCCGTGCAGTACGTGCGCGAGCAGCTCGGTCTGCAGGTGTGCGCCATTGCCAAGCTGGCCGATCTGCTGCACTATCTGCAGCAACACGCCGGGGAGGACATGGGGCAGCACCAGACGAGGGTGCAGGCCTACCGTGACCGCTATGGCGTCCATTGACCCTGTCCACCGCCCATCATGACGCCGTCACCCGCCTCCCCCCGCTGGTTGATGTTGAGTACCACGTTGCTGGGCGCATGGACTGTTGCGCATGGGGCCGGCATCTACACCTGTGTGGACGCCAAGGGTCGGCGTCTGACGTCGGACCGGCTCATCGTGGAATGCCTGGACCGTGAGCAGCACGAACTCAACCCGAGTGGAACCGTGCGGCGGGTGATCCCCCCGTCAATGACCGCAGAGGAGCGTGCACGGGCCGAGGTTCGCCAACGTGCCGAGACCGAAGCCCGCGCACGTGCGGCCGAAGAACGGCGCAAGGAACAGGCCATGCTGAGCCGCTACCCGAACGAAGACGCGCACCGGCGCGCACGGGCGGATGCCTTGCGACAAGTCAACGCCGTGATTGAAGCGGTGCAGCGGCGTGAACAGGAACTGGAAAGACAGCGCACCGACATCCTGACCGAAATGGAGTTCTACCAGCGCGACCCGAGCAAGACGCCGGAGTGGCTCAAGCAGCGTCAGGCGGACAACCTGCAGCAGATCGCTTCGCAACGCGCCTACCTGGAGGACCAGCAGCGCGAAATCGGGCGCATCAACCAGCGTTTCGATGAGGAACTGAGCGTGCTGCTGCGGTTGTGGAAAGAGCGCGACCCGTCGGCCTCACGCTGAAGCGTTCAGGGGCTGTGCATCTGCCCATGCCCCGGTTGCGCCGAGCCGACGGATCAACTCGACGGCCAACCCCGACACCGCCAGACACGCCGGTGAGCGCGGAATGTGCGCGGAACTGCAAATCGCCAGTACGCGCACCAGGTCACGCACCGGGGTGGCTTTCAGTTGGCCCGCCTGGATTTCCGTAAACAACGGCATCACGGGAAGCAGGGTACGCCCCATGCCTGCCAGCAGCGTGGTGCGCAGAATGCTGATCGAGCTGATGTCAGCTTCCACCTGTGGGGGCGGAAGCCCCGCCTTGGCGGCAGCCTGCTCGATGATGGGGCGCACCCCGTGCGGATTGGCCGGAAGCATCAGGGGCCTGGCCAGCGCCTGTTTCAGCGACAACGGGCGCGACCGGGCAGCAGCCCGGACCGAGGAATCCCCGCATGCAGCGGGTTCGATCAGGCTCAACCGCTCGCGGAGCACCCGAGTCACCGCAAAGCCCCCCAACTGACCGTCGTCGAACAACACGGCGAGCTGGATCTGCCCGGTGCGCAACTGCCGCGTGAGGTTGCCGGTCAGCTCCTCGGTCAACTCCAGCACCACCTTCGGAAAACGCTGGCGAACTTCGCGCAGCAATGGCAAGGCCAACGCCTGCGACGCGCTGTGTGGAATGCCAAAGACCACCTTGCCCTCAGGCTCCTGCTCGGTGCTGCGTGCGCTTGCCAGGGCCTCTTCGGCCTGCCGCAGGATGGACATGGCATGAGGGAAGAAACGCTGCCCCGCCTCGGTCAACTCCACCCCGCGCCGGGAACGGTCGAAGAGGCTGGCGCCCAGCTCGCCCTCCAACTGAGCCAACTGGTGGCTCAGGGCCGATTGCGCCACAAAGACACGCTCGGCGGCCTTGGTGAAGCTGCCGCTGTCGGCAATGGCCACGAAGTAGCGCAACTGTCTGAGTTCCATGGGGATCGAGCCTCCTTATCCATCTCAAATCCAGATGGTAATGGATGCAATCTGTATTGGACAGATGGGAAGCTCTGTCGTTCAATACACCCATCAACCCGATCGGACGATCGGCCCTGGCGGCCACCAGCCACCAGACAGCGCCACACCCGGCCAGGCCGACGACCGAAACACTGCTTACCGGTGGTGTGAACCCAGGGTCTCCAGGAGCGGGGATCAACCCAGTTTTTTCTTCAGCAGCTCGTTGACCTGGCTTGGGTTGGCCTTGCCCTTGCTGGCCTTCATCACCTGGCCGACCAGGGCGTTGAACGCCTTGTCCTTGCCTGCGCGGTATTCGGCCACGTTCTTCTCGTTGGCGGCCAGCACCTCGTCGATGATGGCTT
>JAUVWL010000026.1 GCA_030604135.1 Burkholderiales bacterium
CAGGCATGGAGCGCATCATGGAGCTGTGCTTTCTGTCATTGCGTGGTCAATGGATGTTGCTGCGCACGCAATGGGATGCCGCCGATCTCTGCTTGCAGCATTGCCGGGATCTCGGCCAGCGCTTCCCCCGCCAGCACTGGGTGCGGCTGTTTGTTCACTGGCTGGCGTTCGAGTACGCGCACCGCCGCGGTGAGCTTCGGTCGGCGGCTGTCTCGGCCCAGGCCATGGAGCAGGCGGCATCGCGCGGTGGGCATGAAGCCTTTCGGGTGTTTGCGCGCCGCCTTCGGGTGGACGGACCTTCTGCCTTGAACTGAAGCCAGGACCTGACCTGCTCAGTGGTCGGCCGTCGGCCGGGTAGCGGGTGGCCAGCACGGACCAGTCGGTGAACTCATCCTGCAGCCAGCGCCCACCGATCAGCCACAGCGGAATCGACAGCAGGGTGAGCAGGGTCGACCTCAGGCCGGTGCGTGGGTCGAGGCTGGGCGTGGCTTCGGCCATTGGGCCCGATGAGCAGGTGATGGGGGATGGTGCGGGTGTCGTTGTCCAGCGGGTCGTACAGCACCCGTTCGAAGGGCGGCGCGGTGGTGCCTGCCCAGGCCCGGGCGTCTGCGAGGCGAGGAATGCTCAGAGGTTCGGTGCCGCTGGTGAGCACGGAGAACAGGCTCAGTTGCGGTCCGGTTGCCTGTTCGAGGGCACGCATGCGCGCGGCCTGGTTCTGGCTCAAACGGCGCCAGGGCGCGCCGTAGACCACCCAGATCCAGTGGCCTTCGCCGGCCAGTGCGATGCGGCAACCGCCGTCCAGATCCCAGGGCGAGTAGAACTCTCCTTCGGCCGGTGGTCGGCTTCGGGCCGTCACCAAGGTCAGAAGTGTTGTTGCGGCGAGCAGCGGGATGAGCCGGCGGTATGCAGCGAGACTGCGTGGGCCACGGGGCAGCAAGGTCGCACCGATCACGGTCAATGCCACATAGGGGTACTGGCAGGCTCAGGGAAAGTTGGCTTCGACTTCGTCGCTGAATCTCGTGGCGGCCGCTGAGCCGCGCACGGCTTTCAGCATGTTGTAGGCTTTGCGGACGGCGGCCATGAACTGGTCCGGGTCTTTGGCCGACTCAATGCCGATGCACAGGTCGTCGGCCATCGGTCCCATCAGGTCGGTGAGGCGGCGCACCGCCAGGCGTTTGGCATCGGCCAGTGGGATGCCAGGGCGCTTCGGAGCGACAGGCTCCTCGGGCGCATGCTCGTCCGGCTGGACCTGCGCGGGGGGCGATGTTTCGGTCACACCCGACGGGCTTGATGCCGGCTCGGTTCCGGCGACGGGCTCGATGAAGCCGCCATCCAGCAGTTCACCCATCATGACCTCGGCATCGCCGAGGTTGGCGGCAAACCTGAGCAGGTCTTCGCCGGTCTTTTTGCCGTCAACCACGATGAGCACCGACCGCAGGCGGGGCGTCAGCCCGTGCAGCCTCGCGGCAATCGCTTCGGTGCCTTTGTTCGATTTCCGGTAGACGGCGCCTCGTGAGACCATGCGTCAGGCTGCGTTGTGGGTGATCGGGCGTCGCAGTGTATGCCCGGAAACGCGCTGGTGTCGATACCATTGAAGCGGGCAACCCATGCCGTTCGTCACGCTGGTGTCTTCCGCGCGAACGAATGGGCGCCAGGAGTGAAGCGGATGGCGTGGCCTACCGCAGGTAGTCCAGCGACAGGCGCTGTTGCAGCGTCTTGATGGCGCGCAGCGAAGCCTGCATCACCCGCTGATCCACGGCATTGAGGCTGCGCAGGTCGATGCGGTTGGGGTGTTCGATCTCGGTGGCCGGGTCCACTTGCAGAGCCATGCGGTGCATCTGCAGGTAGTCGAAGGCGCTGATCCAGCCTTCGTACTCTTCGATGGGGGCTCCGGTCACCCGCCCGGCTTCGACCAGCCTCTGTCGGGTGTTGGTGGCGGCGATGCCGTGGGCCAGGGCCACGATGCGGGCGCCCTCCACCAGCAAAGCGGTGCCCTGCAGCTTCATGTCGAACCACAGGTGACGGCCGTCTTTTCGACCGTCGATACCGCCGTGCCAGTTCAGGGGCACCGGGTGTTCCAGATAGCCTTCTGTCATCTGCCGGATGAAGCGGGGCGAGGCCTTGGTCTTTTCCAGGATCCGCTGGCGCAAGGCGTCGACCCAGTCGGATCGGCCTGCGAGCGCACGCAGGTCAAAGAAGATGGCGGCATACAGGACCTCTTTCGGTCCCCCGGCGTCGATCCACCGGTCAAAGCGCTGCTCCCATTCCTGGCGGCTCAGGCAGCAGGCCGGGTTGCCCGCCATCACCCCGCCGTGGCAGAGCGGATAGCCGCACTGGTCGAGGGCCTGGTTGACGCGCTGCGCGAACGCCAGCCAGCGCGGTCGATCGGTGTCGGGGTCGGCACTGTCGAACACCAGCGCGTTGTCCTGATCGGTCGCCAGGGTCTGTTCGCTGCGCCCTTCCGAGCCCAGCGCCATCCAGCAGAAACCGTCGGCCGGCAGGCCGGCTTCGGTGCGGTACAGCCTGATCAGTTGCTGGGTGAGACGGTCGTTGAGGTTGGATACCAGGGCGGTGAGCTGGCGGGCCTGTATGCCCTGGGCCATCAGCTGGCGCGCGTAGTGGCGAATGTCGTCGGCCGCGCGCTGGAAGTCGGCCAGTTCGCGGCATTCCTCCAGGGTGGCTGCCAGATGGCGGACCGACAGGCGTTGCAGCGCGAACAGGTCGCGTTCGGAGACCATGCTGACCGGTCGTCTGCCATCCAGCACAGGGACATGGCGGATGCCGTGTTGCGCCATCAGCAAGGCGGCGTCGTGTCCCGAGTCGTGCACCTGCAGGCAGTGCACGGGTCGGCTCATGACCTCGGAGACGGGCCGTGCCAGACTGACGCCAGCCAGCGCGATGCGGTCGAGAACGTCGTACCGCGTCAGGATGCCGGACAAGGCGCCGTCCGGCGCATGGAGCAGGATGGAGCCGATGCGCCGCTGGTGCATGGTTTCCAGGGCTTGCTGCACGGTGGCGGTGGCTGGCAGCCCGACCAGCTCCCGCCTGGGCAGGTCACCCAGGCGCTGGTCCAGGGCATGTGCCTCCTGCACGCGCACCGACAGCTCGGCCTGCAGGCGCTGCTGGGCCAGGCGCAAGAACGCGCGTGCCCGTTGTTGCAGGTGGTCGGCCCAGAGCACGCAGCGCTGCTGCACATCGGTCACTGCGGCCGAGTCGAGATGCAGCATGTACAGCCCGTCCAGTGCTTCGTACTGCGCGGTGACCGGGCGCTGCGCCGTCCACGCGGCCACCGGAAAGACATCACCGGGTTGCAACTGGAACACCTCGTCCTCGCCATCGGTATGCGGTCGGCGACCCACCACATGCCCGCGCAGCACCAGCCACAGCGAACGCACCGGCCCTTGGCGTGGACCGAGCACCGGGACGCCAGATGCAAAATGCTGCCCGGTGGCGCCCACCAGCAGGCTTTGCAGGTGCTCGATGGCCATGCGATCAAAGGGCGGGTGCTGCCTGATCTCCTGCAGCCAGGCTTCCGTGCTTTCGTGCATGTGTCCGTGTTCCGGGTGGGTGTCCCGCATGTGGTTCATGTCCGGTCCGTGCGATAGACGGTCTCAGGGGTTTCCCGAGGTTGTGATTCTGTGTAAGCATTTGGTAAGGCGCGAAGCGCGAACATGCGCCCCCACAAGCTCGGTCATCATCATGCTCCTTGCACTCAACATTGCACAGCTGGTGTTTTACATCGGTCTCCTGGCTCTGGCCGGGCAAGGCTTGCTGTATGTGTTGGCGGGGGCCAAGCGGGACGACAACCTTTTCTACCAGTTGTTCCAGCTGCTGAACAAGCCCTGGACGCGGGCGGCCTCATGGATCTCGCCCCGACAGGTGGCCGAGCGTCACCACCCGGTGGTGGCCTTCTGTGTGCTGGCTGTGCTCTATATGCTGGTCACCCTGACCAAGATTGAGCACTGTGTTGGCATTGGCGTGGAGAACTGCCGATGAGATCAACACAAGCCCCTGTCGGCCGGGTGCTGTGGATGGCCCGTTGGCACATCTGGTGGCGCCGTGAGGACAAGGCGCTGCAGGTGATCGAGACGGGCCTGAGCAGGCACCCGGACGAGCCCAGGCTGATGGCCTTCCAGGCCCACCTGCTGGCCGAGCTCAAGCAGCCAGAGGCGGCATTGCGGGTGCTCGATCGCCTGGTGGAGCTGGCGCCTGATCAGGCGGCTCATTGGTTCAACCGGGGTTTTCTGCAGGAACAGCAAGCTTCGCTGGACGAAGCCGAGTTGAGCTTTCGGCAGGCGGTGAAGCTGAACGAACGCCTGGACCGGGCCTGGTATGGCCTGGCCCTGGTGCTGATCCGCCAGCGCCGGCTGGACGACGCGGTTCAGGCCCTCAAGCGCAACACCGAGCTTCAGCCCATGAGCCCCTATGGCTGGTACCAGCTCGCCCGCGTGCATGTCGATCGCGATGAGCCGGAACAGGCGCGCAAGATCATCCGCCACCTTCAGGGTTTCGAGCCGCAGGTGGCCCAACAGCTCACCAGGGAGACCGGACTGGCGCCGTAAGGCTTCAGGAGCCGGTGTTTCAGCGAAGACCCACGGGCAGGCCGCGGCATGCGGCCCTTGCACTGGTTGGGCGAAGGTGGAGAGGGGACCCCGGCTCCTCCGGGGACATCACGTTGGAGACAATCTCATGGATTTAAGCGAAAAGCAGCGCCTGTACTGGCAGAAGAACCTGCGAATCTCGGCCATCCTGATGGTCATCTGGTTCGTGGTGACCTTTGTGGTCGCCTTCTACGCCAGGCCTTTGAGCGAGATATCGTTCTTCGGCTGGCCATTCAGTTTCTGGGTTGGTGCGCAGGGCGCGCTGGTGGTGTATGTGGCGATGATCGGCATTTACGCCCGCTACATGAACAAGCTGGACACCGAGTTCGGCGCTGTGGACGAGGAGGACTGACATGGCCGGACTATCTCCAGAAGCCGGTGGCGTGTTCAGCGCCGGTTCCAACAAGGCATTCCGGAAACAGCTGAACAAGGTCTACACCTGGTATACCGGCGGTTTTTTTGCCTTCATCATTGCGCTCGCCATCCTGGAACAGATGGGCTTGCCGCGCGCATGGATCGGCATGATCTTCCTGCTTGCAACGATCATGCTGTATGCCGGCATCGGCATCATGAGCCGCACCACCGCAGCCGACGAATACTATGTCGCCGGTCGCCGCGTGCCCGCGGTCTACAACGGCATGGCTGTGGGCTCGGACTGGATGAGCGCGGCGTCGTTCATCGGCATGGCCGGCACGCTGTACCTCACGGGTTACGGAGGTCTGGCGTTCATCATGGGCTGGACCGGTGGCTACTGCCTGGTGGCGCTGTTCCTGGCGCCTTACCTTCGCAAGTTCGGGCAGTTCACCATCCCTGACTTTCTGGGGGCTCGCTACGAAGGCAACACCGCACGCTTCGTCGGCATCCTGATCGCCATCCTCTGCTCCTTCGTGTATGTGGTGGCGCAGATCTACGGCGTCGGGCTGATCACGGCGCGCCTGTCGGGGCTGGCATTCGAGGTGGGTGTGTTCGTGGGGCTGGGCGGTATCCTGGTCTGCTCGTTCCTCGGGGGTATGCGCGCGGTGACCTGGACGCAGGTCGCCCAGTACATCATCCTGATCATCGCCTACCTGATTCCGGTGGCCTGGCTGGGCATGAAACACACCAGTGTCCCTGTGCCGCAGATTGTGTACGGCTACACCCTGCAGAAGGTCTCGGAGCGGGAGGCCCAGTTGCTGGCGGATCCGAAAGAGCAGGAGGTGATGGGCCTGTTCCGGGCACGCTCGTCGGATCTGGCCGAAAAGCTCCAGGATCCGGCTGCGGCGCTGGCCAACGAACGCAGCACACTGCAAGCACGGCTTCAGGAGCAGCGCTCCTCCGGTGCCGCTCAGTCCGACATCGAGGCCACCGAGCAGGCGCTGGCGGGTCTGCCGGCCGATGCCGACGCGGCCCGCGCGCTCTGGACCCGGCAAAAGGCCGCCGCCGATGCCGATCCGCGAACGCGTCCGCTGGCGGGCATGCCGCGGCACGCCCAGGCCTTCTCGGGTGACCCGGCGGGCGACGAGGCGGCGCAGAAGGCCTACAACACCTCACGCCTGAATTTTCTGGCGCTGGTGTTCTGCCTGATGGTGGGTACCGCGTCGCTGCCGCACATCCTGATGCGCTACTACACCACGCCGTCGGTGAAGGAGGCGCGGCGATCCGTCACCTGGAGCCTGTTCTTCATCTTCCTGCTCTACTTCTCGGCACCCGCCCTGGCGGTGCTGGTCAAGTACGACGTGATGCACCTGCTGGTGGGGACTCCGTTCGCGGATCTGCCGGCCTGGGTGGCCAACTGGCAACGGGTTGATCCGAGCCTGCTGCAGGTGGTGGACATCAATGGCGACGGCATTCTGCAGCTTGGCGAGATGCGGATCGGGGGTGACATCATCGTGTTGGCCACGCCGGAGATCGGCGGTCTGCCGTATGTGATCTCGGGTATGGTGGCTGCCGGTGGTCTGGCCGCCGCGCTGTCCACCGCCGACGGTCTGCTGCTGACCATTGCCAACGCCCTGTCGCACGACCTGTATTACAAGATGATCGACCCGAACGCAAGTGCCGGTCGCCGGGTGGCTGTCTCCAAGGGGCTGCTGCTGGTGGTGGCTTTGCTGGCGGCCTATGTGGCATCGCTCAAGGTGGCCGACATCCTGTTCCTGGTGGGGGCGGCCTTCTCACTGGCGGCGGCGGGCTTCTTCCCGGCCCTGTTGCTGGGTATTTTCTGGAAGCGGGCCAACAAATGGGGTGCGGTGCTCGGGATGATCCTGGGCGTCAGCATCACCTTCTACTACATGGCCACCACCCAGCCGTGGATGCGCAGCGTGTTCGGCGTGACAGGGCCGGTGGCCGACTACACCTGGTTCGGCATTTCGCCGATTTCGGCGGGCATCTTCGGCGTGCCCCTGGGTTTTGCGGTGATCATCATCGTCAGCCTGCTGACGCCCGCGCCCAGCAAGAAGACCCAGGAACTGGTCGAGCATGTGCGTTACCCCGACCTGAAGCCGGCCGGAGCCTGATCGCCTTGCCGGTCTGAAGCAAAAGCCCACCGGTGCGCCGGTGGGCTTTTTTGTGTCGATGCCGTGTACCTGGCTTCTCTGATTCTCAGTCGGGCAGTCGGTCGCAGGCCTGGCCGCTGCGGGCGCATTGCCCCTGGCCGTCGAGCCAGACATGGGCATGACCCGTGCAGGCGACCTGACAAAGAACCTGCCGGGCCTCCGGCAGGCTGGGGGTGCGGGCGCGCTGGCCAGTGGGTGGGGCGCCCGGGCCCGGAGCCCGGACGTGGACGGAAACGCCCGACAGGCCCCAGAGCAAGGCCGTTCGGGTCACCATCAGCTGGCCGCGCAGACGCAGGTTGTCGCGGTCAAGCCGATGGATCTCGGCCCGGTGCTGTGCCATCCACAGCGAAACCTGGCGCTGCAGCGCACCCAGCTGGCGGCACAGACTGGCGTGTTCTTCAACCAGGCAGGCCACGCCTGGGTGGGGTTTGTGGATGGGCTTCATTGCAGTTGCTGTGCCGGCGGGTGCCACAGGCGGGTCTCGGGCAGCAGCTCGCCGGGGTCGTTGCGCGCGGCCACTGGCTCGGAGGGCGGGTTCTGGACCAGCCGGTCCCAGTGCTCGTGCATGCGCTGCAAGACGGTGCGCAAGGGCGCGTTGACACCGGGATGCTGGGACAGGAAAAACAGGTTGGAACGGATTTTTCGTGCCATCAGGCCACGCTGGCGGACGCAGTCGGTCTGTGCGTGACCCGTCATCAGGGCCAGGCTGCCGGCCAGCAGGGCTTCGGCACAGGGGAGGTCGTAGGTTTCGTCGTCAGACGGGGGGGCAGCGGGGTTCATTGGCGGCTCCTGGGAGGTTGTTTTGCGGGATTTCTGTGTTGGTGGATTCCATATTAAATGAGAATCAGTCGCAATACAAGGATTTGTCGGGAGATGCTTCGTGCGGGCAGGGTCCGGCCTTGCGCCTGGGCAAAAAAAAAGCCGACCCCTTGGGGTCGGCTGGTTGCCACCGGTCACCCGGTGCAGACTTCAGTTGAAGGGGCGCGGCGGCGGGGTCTTGTCGCTGGAGGGCGGCAGGATGGGCAGCGCGAACTGTGGCTGCTGACCGGTCAGGGTCTTGAGGAAGGCCACGATCTTCGCGTTTTCGTCCTTGCTGAACTCGCGGCCAAGCTGCAGGCGGCCCATGAGGTCAACGGCCACCGTCAGGGTGGGGGCTTCGCCGTCGTGGAAGTAGGGGTAGGTCAGTTCCACGTTGCGCAAGGTCGGCACCTTGAAGTTCAGTCGGTCGGCGTCCTTGCCGGTGACCTCGATCCGGCCCTGGGCGGTGCTGGCGGTCTTGTAGGCGGTGACGACGCCCATCTTCTGGAACGAGGTGCCGCCCAGGTTCGGGCCGTTGTGGCAGGCCACGCAGCCGCTCTCCTTGAACAGCTTGTAGCCTTCAAGTTCGTTCTTGGTCAGCGCACGATCATCGCCGTCGAGCCAGCGGTCGAAGCGCGAGTTGGGCGTGATCAGCGTTTCTTCGAAGGCGGCGATGGCGGTGGTCACTTCGTCGATGGTCAGCTTGTCATGGCCGAACACCTGCTTGAACTCGGCCACGTAGCCCGGAATGGACTTGAGCACGTCGATGGCCAGCTCGTGGGTGAAGGCCATCTCGCCGGGGTTGGCGATCGGGCCACCGGCCTGTTCCTTGAGGTTGGCCGCGCGGCCGTCCCAGAACTGGGCCATGTTGAGGCTGGAGTTCAGCACGGTGGGCGAGTTGATCGGGCCCTGCTGCCAGTTGTGGCCGATGGAGGTCTTGAGGTTGTCGCTGCCGCCCATGCTGAGGTTGTGGCAGCTGTTGCAGGAGATGAAGCCCGACTTGGACAGGCGCGGATCAAAGAACAGCTTCTTGCCCAGTTCCACTTTGGCCGGGTCGATGTTGCGCACGGCCGGGATGGTCTGCACCGGCTCGTCGGTCCGTTTTTGTTGGGCCATGGCCGGGCTGGTGATCGCCATCGTGGCGGCGGCAATGGCGCACAGGGTCCAGGAGATTCTTTTTGGGGCTTTCATGATGTACTCGCTTTCGGTGAATGACACGTCAAGGCAATGTGGCGGGGTGTGCTTCCGCAGACGATTGCGAGTGACGGGTTCACTGTATGCGGGCAAACCCTGACGCTTTTTGATCTGGCGCAAGGCACTGACCGATCCTGATAGGACTGGACTATCGCTGTCATAGCCAAAAGACTATGACGGCATCAGGGTTTTCTTGAGAGCGGGGCCGCTCTCTTGCTTTGGCCGCTCGGTTGGGCCAGACTCAACGCCAGCCGGGCATCTTCTGCAATCGAAATCGCAGCACCGGTGGTTCGGACGGTGCGCCGTCGGCGGCGCGGCGGGTGCCCTCCAAGCGCCGGGCACAGTCCAGCGGGGTGCCCACCCACACCGCGTCGATGCGCTGGCCATCGGTCGACTCGTCCAGCAGCAGTTCGCCGTCGGTCACGTCACCGGCCAGCAGCGCGGGGGATGCGCCGGTGTGCCACCAGACCTGACCGCGCACATTGCCCTCGAACTCCGGGTGGCGTTCGAAGCGGACGCGACCGGTCCGGGGTGGCGAAACCGCATCCGGGGATGGATCCGCGTCGGGCCACCAGGTCAGCGACCACTCCCCGTACAGGTGTACCGGCCGCACCGCATCCGGGCCGGGGCAGGCCGGTGGCACCTCGGCCTGGGCCATGGCCGACCACAGCGCGAACAAGGCCATCAGTCGCCGGGCCCGGCGGCCATGCAAACGCCCCTCAGGCACCGGATGCCTCCGAGGCCGCGGCCAGGCGGGCCCGCTCGGCGAACTCGGCGCGCAGGGCACGCAGCTTTTCGCGCGGGTCTTCCTTCAACGTGTTCTTGTCCAGGCCCATCTCGTCGATGAAGCGGCTCTTCTGGCCTGGAACGCTCTCGCGTCCCTTCTTGCGGCGCTTGAGCCAGCTCACCGCCAGCGTGCGCTGGGCCCGGGTGATGCCCACATACATCAGGCGCCGCTCTTCCTGCAGGCGTTCGGCCAGCGCCGCGGCGGGCAGGTCGCTGTCGGCCTCGTCGATCTTGAACGGCAGCAGGCCCTCGTTGACGCCGACCAGCACCACATGGGGCCACTCCAGGCCCTTGGAAGCGTGCAAGGTCGACAGGGTGACCACGTTCTGGTCCTGCTCGCGTTCCGACAGGGTCGAGATCAAGGCGATGGTCTGCACCACTTCCCACAGCGATTTGCGCTCCGTCTCGACCTGCACGCCGGCCTCGTCCTCCAGTTTTCCGCCGCAGCGCCCGGCCACCCAGTCGATGAAATCGATCACGTTGGCCCAGCGGGCGGCGGCGATCTTTTCGTTGTCTTCGCTGTCGTACAGGTGCTGCTCGTAGCCGATCTCCTTGAGCCAGCCGTCCAGAAAAGCCCGGGCCGCTTCATGACCCACGGTGTGGCGGGCGCGGTATTCGAGGTCGTTGACCTGGCGGCCGAACTCGTGGAGCGCACCGATGGCGCGGCTGTTGACCGCGCTGGGCAGCGAATGCGAGAACAGCGCCTCGAACAGGCTGAGCTTGTACTGCGTGGCAAAGGTGCCCAGCTGGCCGAGGGTGGTGTGCCCGATGCCGCGCTTGGGGGTGGTGGCCGATCGCAGGAAGGCCGGGTCGTCGTTGTTGTTGACCAGCAGGCGCAGCCAGGCACACAGGTCCCGGATCTCGGCCTTGTCGAAGAAGCTTTGTCCGCCCGAGACCTTGTAGGGGATGTTGGCGCGGCGCAGGGCCTGCTCGAACGCCCGGGCCATGTGGTTGGCGCGGTACAGGATGGCGAAGTCGCGCCACTCCTTGTGTGGGCTGTTGGCCCGCAGGCTCTGGATGCGGGCGACCGCGCGCTCGGCCTCATGGTCCTCGTTGTCGGCGTCCACCACCCGCACCGGCTCGCCTTCGCCCAGGTCGCTCCACAGCGTCTTGGGGAACAGCTTGGGGTTGGGGCCAATGACGTTGTTGGCCGCCCGCAGGATGGCGCTGGTTGAACGGTAGTTCTGCTCCAGCTTGATCACGCGCAACTGCGGGAAATCCACCGGCAGCTTCTTGAGGTTGTCCAGCGTCGCACCCCGCCAGCCGTAAATGCTCTGGTCGTCGTCGCCCACGGCGGTGAAGCGCGCGCGCTCGCCCACCAGCAGCCTGAGCAGCTCGTACTGGGTGGCGTTGGTGTCCTGGTATTCGTCGACCAGCACATGACCCATCTTCTGCTGCCACCTCTCGCGCACCTCGGGGTGATCGGACAGCAGGCGCAGGGGCAGGCGGATCAGGTCGTCGAAGTCCACGCTCTGGTAGGCGCTCAGGCGCTCTTCGTAGCGCGCCATAATGGCCGCGGTGACCCGCTCGCTCTCGTCGCGGGCCTGGCGGGCGGCGTCAGCCGCGCTCATGCCCGCGCCTTTCCAGGCGCTGATGGTCCATTGCCAGGCGCGGGCGGTGTTGGCGTCGGTGGTGCCGCCGCAGTCCTTGAGCAGGCTGGTGATGTCGTCGGTGTCCAGAATGGAGAACTGGGGCTTGAGCCCCAGCACCTGACCATCCTCGCGCAGCAGACGCACACCGAGCGCGTGAAAGGTACAGATCAGCACCTTTTTTGCGTCACGACCGACCAGCTGGCTGGCGCGCTCGCGCATCTCGGCGGCTGCCTTGTTCGTGAAAGTGATGGCCGCGATGCGCTCGGCCGACAGACCGGCCTGGATGAGTCGCGCGATCTTGTGGGTGATGACACGGGTCTTGCCCGAGCCGGCGCCGGCCAGCACCAGGCAGGGGCCGCCGAGGTGGTTGACGGCGTCGAGCTGGGCGATGTTCAGATTGGGGGGGGACAAACCGGAGCAGGGAGAAGGAAGGCGAAGACGAGATCATACGGGGCGCTTCGGGCTCGGGGTGGGCGCGGCGCCTGTGGCAGACAGCCACCCGCCGACGGCGGTCAGCATGGTCTGCCGATGTCGCGCTGAATGCCAGGCAAAAGCAAATTCTGTATACTGCATACAGAGTTCATGGTGCGCTGGTCCTTACAGGCCGCGTCCGAGACCGGTGATGCCTGGCGTGGGGCGGCGCCGACGCCGTTCCCAACCGCGCCTGTTGCCCTGTCTGCGACGCCGTGCTTCAGATCCTGTCGGTCACATTCCCGTTTTTTGCGCTGGTGCTTGCCGGTTACATGGCAGCATACCGGCGCGTGTTGCCGCTGGAGGCCATTGCGGGGCTCAACGGCTTCGTGCTGTATTTCGCCCTGCCGTGCATGCTTTACCGCTTCGGCTCGACCACGCCGATTGCGCAGCTGCTGGACGTCTCGGTGCTGGCGGTCTACCTGTTGTGTGCCCTGGCCATGGTGGCGTTCGCGCTGGCCATGACGCTCAACCAGCGCATCCGCTGGAACGATGCCTCGCTCGGTGCCCTGGTGGCGGCCTTTCCCAACTCCGGCTTCATGGGAGTGCCTTTGCTGGTGGCCCTGCTGGGGCCCCTGGCTGCAGGGCCGGTGATCGTGAGCATCATGGTCGACATGGTGATCACCAGCTCGCTGTGTGTGGCCCTGTCCCGGCTGGACGATGGCGAAGGCCACGGTCGCACTGCGGTGCTCGATGCCGGCAAGAAGGCGCTCAAGGGGGTGGCGGCCAACCCCATGCCCTGGGCCATCCTGCTCGGTGCGCTGGCCTCATTTGTACAGTTCAGCCTGCCGGCCCCGGTGGAAAAAACTGCCTGGCTGCTGGCCGATGCGGCCTCGCCGGTGGCGCTGTTCACCATCGGGGCCGTGCTGGCGCGATCGCAGATCCAGTCCAGCCACCCCATGCCGGTTTCGGATTACCTGCCGGTGGCCCTGATGAAGCTGGTTCTGCACCCGGTGCTGGTGCTGGTGGTGGGCACGGCGGCCATGCAGATGGGTGTGCCGCTGGACCCGTTTGCCCTAACGGTGCTGGTGCTGGTGGCGGCCCTGCCCAGCGCCAGCAATGTCTCGCTGCTGGCCGAGCGGCTGGGCGCCGACAACGGGCGCATCGCCCGCATCATCCTGGTCTCGACGGCCGCGTCCTTCTTCAGCTTCTCGGCGGCAGTGGCCTTGCTGGGATGAACTTTTTTCATGGACCGGCGCTCCCTCATGGTGCGGCGCAGCATTGGCGCTTGCTATTGCATTAATGCATTCAATTGCATCGACGGGGCGATAGAAAGCTTCTAAAGTGAGGGCTCAGCAATTTCAGGAGCCCGTCATGAAGCCCACAGAGACTGCCCGCAGCGACCGTGAGCGCTGGCTCGATGCGCTTGCTGCCCTCGCTGCGGCCCACTGAGCCCCGGTCTGTTTTCCCCTTGCAACAGGAGACCCGCCATGAGCAATTCCACTGCCGAAGCCAAATGCCCCTTCCACGCCGCCGGCGGCGCGCGGGCCACCCACGGCGCCCAGTCCAATGCCGACTGGTGGCCCAACCAGCTGAACCTGTCGATCCTGCACCAGCACCAGCCGGTGTCCAACCCGATGGACCCGGACTTTGACTACGCCGAGGCTTTCCAGAAGCTGGACTACCAGGCGCTCAAGAAGGACCTGGCCGACCTGATGACCCAGAGCCAGGACTGGTGGCCGGCCGACTATGGCCACTACGGCGGCCTGTTCATCCGCCTGGCCTGGCACGCCGCCGGCACCTACCGCACGGCCGATGGCCGCGGCGGCGCCAACACCGGCAACCAGCGCTTTGCGCCGCTCAACAGCTGGCCCGACAACGGCAACCTGGACAAGGGCCGCCGCCTGCTGTGGCCGATCAAGCAGAAATACGGCAACGCCATCTCCTGGGCCGATCTGTTCATCCTGTGCGGCAACGTGGCCATGGAGACCATGGGCTTCAAGACCTTCGGCTTTGCCGGTGGCCGCCCGGACATCTGGGCGCCGGAAGAGGACATCTACTGGGGCGCCGAGAAGGAGTGGCTGGCCACCAGTGACAAGCCGGGCAGCCGCTACAGCGGCGAGCGCGAGCTGGAGAACCCGCTGGCCGCCGTGCAGATGGGCCTGATCTATGTGAACCCGCAGGGCCCGGATGGCAAGCCCGACCCGGTGGCCTCGGGCAAGGACGTGCGCGAGACCTTCGCCCGCATGGCCATGAACGACTACGAGACCGTGGCCCTGGTGGCCGGCGGGCACACCTTCGGCAAGATGCACGGCGCCGGCGATGCGGCGCTGGTCGGCCCTGAGCCGGAAGGCGCGCCGATCGAGGAAATGGGCCTGGGCTGGATCAACAGGCACGGCAGTGGCAAGGGTGGCGACACCACCACCAGCGGCTTCGAGGGGGCCTGGAAACCCAACCCGACGAAGTGGGACATGGGCTACTTCAAGGTGCTGTTCAAGTACGAATGGGAGCAGATGACCACCGCGGCCGGTGCCATCCAGTGGCGCGCCAAGGACGTGGCACCCGAGGACATGGTGGTCGACGCCCATGACCCGAGCAAGAAGCATCCGCCGGTGATGACGACGGCCGACCTGTCGCTGCGATTCGACCCGGCCTACGAGAAGATCTCGCGCCACTTCGCCGCCAACCCGGACGAGTTTGCCGACGCCTATGCGCGGGCCTGGTTCAAGCTGACGCACCGCGACATGGGGCCCCGGGCCCGCTACCTCGGTCCGGAAGTGCCGGCCGAAGAGCTGATCTGGCAGGACCCGGTGCCCGCCGTGGACCACCCGCTGATCGACGCGGCGGATGCGAAAGAGCTCAAGGCCCGCGTGCTGGCCAGCGGTCTTTCCGTGAGCGAGCTGGTGTCCACCGCCTGGGCCTCGGCCTCGACCTACCGCGGATCGGACATGCGCGGCGGCGCCAACGGTGCCCGCATCCGCCTGGCCCCGCAGAAGGACTGGGAGGCCAATCAGCCGGCCCAGTTGGCCAAGGTGCTGGTCGTGCTGGAGGAAATCCGACGTGGCTTCAACACCGGAGCCGTCGGTGGTAAGAAGGTCTCGCTGGCCGACCTGATCGTGCTGGCCGGCAACGCCGGTGTCGAGGCCGCCGCCAAGGCCGCCGGCCAGTCGGTGGAGGTGCCGTTCACGCCGGGTCGCACCGATGCGACCGCCGAGCAGACCGACGCCGAGTCGTTCGCGGTGCTTGAGCCGGTGGCGGACGGTTTCCGCAACTACCGCAAGAAGGCGTTCAGTGTGTCGCCGGAAGAGATGCTGCTGGACAAGGCCCAGCTGCTCACCCTGTCGGCGCCGGAGATGACGGTGCTGGTCGGCGGCCTGCGCGTGCTGGGGGCCAACCACGGCGGCTCGAAGCACGGGGTGTTCACCCAGCGCCCGGGGCAGTTGACGAATGACTTCTTCGTCAATCTGGTGGACATGTCCACCGCCTGGAAGCCGTCGGGTGACAACGCCTACGAGGGCCGTGACCGCAAGACCGGCGCCGTGAAGTGGACCGCCACCCGCGTGGACCTGGCTTTTGGCTCCAACTCTCAGCTGCGGGCGATCGCCGAGGTCTATGCCCAGAGCGACAACGGCGGGAAATTTGTGCGCGACTTCGTGGCCGCCTGGAACAAGGTGATGAACCTGGGCCGCTTCGACCTGAAGAAGTAAAGCGTTGATCAGGCAGGTGCCCTGCCTCTGCCCCCGGTGTCCGGACAGGACCCGGGGGTCTTCTTTTTTGGTCAGCCCTTGAGCTCGGGGAAGTCCTCGTCGAAGAATTCCAGCGGCAGGCGCGCATCCATGTCACGCGCTTCCTCGGCCTTGCGCAGTTCGACGCGCCGGATCTTGCCCGAGATGGTCTTGGGCAGGTCGGCAAAGGACAGGCGACGGATGCGCTTGTACGGTGCCAGGCGCTCCCGGGTGAAGGCGAAGATGTCGCGCGCCAGCTCGGGGCCTGGCTGCTGGCCGGCCACCAGCACCACCACGGCTTTGGGCACCGCCAGCCGGACCGGATCCGGGCTGGGCACCACCGCCGCCTCGGCCACCGCCGGATGCTCGATCAGCACACTCTCGAGCTCGAAAGGGCTGATGCGGTAGTCGGAGGCCTTGAACACGTCGTCGGCGCGGCCGACATAGGTGATGTAACCCTCGCTGTCGATGCGGGCCACGTCGCCGGTGCGGTAGTGGCCGTCGCGGGTGACCTCGGCGGTCTTTTCCGCGTCGCCCGCATAACCCACCATCAGACCCACGGGTCGGTGTTCGCCCAGCACCAGGGCCACCTCACCTTCGGTCGCGGGCTGGCCGTCGACATCGAGCAGCGCCACGGTGTAGCCCGGCAGCGGCCGCCCCATGGAGCCGGGTTTGACCGGCTGACCCGGCGGGTTGCCGATCTGCGCCGTGGTCTCGGTCTGACCGAAGCCGTCGCGGATGGTGATGCCCCAGGCCTTCTTCACCTGTTCGATCACCTCCGGGTTCAGGGGCTCACCGGCACCGATCAGCTCGCGCAGCCGGGTCTTGACCGCGGCCAGGTCCTGCTGGATCAGCATGCGCCAGACGGTCGGCGGCGCGCACAGGGTGGTCACCTCGTACTTCACCAGCACATCGAGCAGTGCCGTGGCATTGAAGCGGCTGTAGTTGTAGAGGAATACGCAGGCGCCGGCGTTCCAGGGCGCGAAAAAACAGCTCCAGGCGTGCTTGGCCCAACCCGGCGACGAGATGTTCATGTGCCGGTCGTTGGGCTGCAGGCCGATCCAGTACATCGTCGAGAGGTGGCCGACCGGGTAGGACTGGTGGGTGTGCAGCACCAGTTTGGGCTTGGAGGTCGTTCCGGAGGTGAAGTACAGCAGCAGCGGGTCGTCGACATGGGTCACGCCGTCCGGGGTGAACCGGTCGGACTCGGCCGCGGCGTCCTCGAAGGCCTTCCAGCCAGCGGGTGCACCACCCACGGCGATGCGGCCGAACTGGCCCGCCAGCTGGTCGAACTTGCCGGTGTGCGCGGCGCTGGTCACCACGTGCCGGACTTCGCCGCGCTCAACCCTGTCCACCAGGTCGTCCGGGGTCAGCAGCGTGGTCGCCGGGATCACCACCGCGCCCAGCTTGAAGGCGGCCAGCATGGTCTCCCAAAGCGGCACTTCGTTGCCGAGCATGATGAGGATGCGATCGCCGCGCCTGACGCCCTGCTGGCGCAGCCAGTTGGCCACGCGGTTGGAACGCGCCGACAGCTCGGCGAAAGACAGTTTCGACTCCCGGCCATCTTCCTCCACGATCCACAGCGCCGGGTTCTCGTTGCCATCGGCCATGGCATCGAAGTGGTCCAATGCCCAGTTGAAGTGCTCAAGCCGAGGCCAGCGAAAGCCCTGGTAGGCGGTGGCGTGGTCGCTGCGGTGCTGCAGCAGGAAGTCGCGTGCGGCCAGGAATTCTTGGATAGCACTCATGGGGGTCTCCTTTTTCTGCTTATCCGTGGCAAGGTGGCTGCGATCAGACGACAGCTGGCGCTCCGGGTCAAGTCAGGGTCTGCCCGGGCGCGTCGCCTGCGTGGCAGGCCCTGAACTGTGGCAGGTGATGCGGCCGCCACTTTGCCGCACCTTCCGCGCCCCGGTGGTATCCGTTTTCGGCAATCGGTGTGAACTGCGGCCCGGCCGCGACAGCCGCTTCTGGGCTCCGGCATCCTGTGCGACGATGCTGACATGTTGGGTCTGCTGGTACCACTGCTGACTCGGCGGCGCCCGGAAAGCGAGCGCCGTCACTGGTCGTGGCTGTTCGGTTTTGTGCGACCGCGTGCGCGCGCCATGGCCGGTGTGCTCGGGCTGTCGGTCATCGCCTCTGCGCTGGTGCTGCTGCAGCCGCTGCTGGTCAAGCGGCTGATCGACGACGGCCTGCTGGCGCGCAGCCACGAGGTGCTGTGGAGCACCGCGCTGTTCATGTTGCTGGCCGGGCTGGCCGCCACGCTGCTGGCCGGCCTCAACCGCTACCTGCACACGAAGCTGTCGGCGGCCGTGCTGTTCGACCTGCGGCGCGACGTGTTCGCGCACCTGCAGCGGCTTTCGCCTGCCTTCTGGGCGCGCCGTCGCACGGGGGATGTGATGTCGCGCCTGGACGGCGACATGGCCGAGATCCAGCGCTTTGCGGTCGACAGCCTGTTTGCGCTGCTGTCCAACCTGCTGGGGCTGCTCGGTGCGGTGGCCTGGATGCTCTGGCTCTCGTGGGAGCTGACGCTGCTGGTGGCGCTGTTGCTGCCGCTGGAGTGGTGGTGGCTGCGCCGGATGCGCCCGCGTGTGGCGGATGGCACGCGCACGCTGCGTGAGCGCTCGGCCGACGTCTCCAGTTTCTTTGTGGAGGTGCTGCCCGCCCTGAAGTTCGTGCAGGCCAGCCGGCAGGAGGCGCGCGAGGCGCGGCGGCTGGACGGCCTGCATGCCGGCTACCTGTCGTCCCTGCTGCGGCTGCAGATCATCGAGTTCGCTACCCATGCGGTGCCCGGCCAGCTGACCGCGTGGACACGTGCGCTGGCCTTCCTGATCGGCGGCGCCTGGGTCATCGACGGCCAGTGGGCGCTGGGCTCGCTGGTCGCGTTCTCGACCTACCTCGGCATGGCCAGCGGCCCGGTCAACAGCCTGCTGGGCTGGTACGTGGGGCTGCAGAAGGTGCGCGTGAGCCTGGAGCGAGTGGCCGAGTTGCGCGACGAGCCGGTGGCTGTGGCCGACCCGGGCGATCCGCTGCCCCTGCCGGTGCCACTGCGAGGCGAATTGAAGCTGGACGGGGTGGTGTTTGCCCACCCCGGGCGCCACGAACCGGTGCTGGCCGGGGCCAGCGCGCTGATCCCGGCCGGCGGGCGTGTGGCCCTGATCGGCCCTTCGGGTGCGGGTAAGAGCACCCTGATCGACCTGCTGTTGCGCCACCACGATCCGCAGGCCGGGACGGTGTGCCTCGACGGGACCGACCTGCGGCAGCTGGCGCTGTCCGACCTGCGTCGCGCGGTGGCGGTGGTGAGCCAGGACATCGTGCTGTTCCGCGACTCGCTGCTGGAGAACCTGCGCTACGCCTGCCCGGACGCCAGCGAGGCGGCGGTGGCCGAGGCCGCCGGGCGCGCCGGGCTGGGCGAGTGGGTCGCCTCCCTGCCAGACGGCCTGCACACGACCGTGGGCGAGCGTGGCCAGACGCTGTCGGGCGGCCAGCGCCAGCGCATCGCCATTGCCCGCGCCTTGCTGCAGGACCCTGCCGTGCTCGTGCTGGACGAGGCCACCTCGGCGGTGGAGGCCTCGCTGGAAGCGCAGATCCTGGCGCAGATCGACACCGCGTTTGCCGGACGCACGCGCATCGTCGTGAGCCACCGCCCCAGTGCCTGGCAGGGTTGCAGCCACTGGCTGCGGCTGGTGGACGGGCGCATCGAGCTGCAAACGCCCGATGGCACGGAGCCGGAACGTGGGTGAGGCGCTGTGGGTGGGCGTGGTGGACAGCGGCTGGCCGTCGGTGCTGCAGCACCGGGTGGCGCTGGCGCGCAGCTGGGTCTGGCCGGATGGTGACGCCCGCGACCGCAACGGGCACGGCTCGCGCACGCTGCAGGCGATCGCCACCGGTGCACCCGGAGTGCGGTTTGCCGTGGCCCAGGTGTTTGGCGAGGCCTTGCGCACCGACGGTGACCGCGTGGCGCAGGCACTGGACTGGCTGGTGGAGCAGGGCGCGGCGGTGGTCAACCTCAGCCTGGGTGTGCGCCGGGATCATGCGCCCTTGCGGGCCGCCTGCGAACGCGCGCTGGCGCAAGGCTGCGTGCTGATCGCTTCCACGCCGGCGCGAGGTGAACCGGTGTTTCCCGCGGCCTACCCGGGCGTCATCCGTGTGATGGGTGACGCGCGTTGCGCAACCGGGCAGCACTCGGCGCTGTTGCTGCCGCATGCCGACTTTGGCGCCTGCGTGCTGCCGCCCGATGGCGACCGCGCCCATGCCGGCGCCAGCCTGGGCAGCGCGCACCTGAGCGGGCGTGTGGCCGCGCTGCTGGCTGGGGGGCTGGCGGGCGGACGCGAGGCCGTGTGGCAGGCCCTGGTGGCCAGCGCCGATTTCCACGGCCCGGAGCGCAGAAACCGATGAGCCCCACGCTGGAACGCGACCTCGTCGTGCTGGGCGCCGGGCCGGCTGGCGCCGCCGTGGCGCTGGGTCTGCGCCGGCTGGGGCATGCCGTGACGGTGGTGGGCGTGCCCCGCGCCTTCGACGCCATCGAGGGAGTGTCCCAGCGCGTGGTCGCCGGCTTGAGGGGGGTGGGCATCGAAGCGGCGCTGGCGGCGATCGAAGCCCCCTCGCCCAGGCATGCCACCTGGGCCGGCAGCACCACCGAGCTCAACAGCGAACGCCTGGTCGACCGCGCGGCCTTCGACCGCCTGCTGTGGCAGGAGTTGCAGGACCACGGCATCGAATGTCTGGCGGCGCGTGTGCTGCGCTGGTGGCCGGCTGACGATGGACACACGCTGCAGATCCAGCGGTCCGATGCCGTTCAGCCACAGACCCTGCGCACCCGCTTTGTGGCCGAAGCGCGTGGCCGGCTCGCGCCGCATGCCGCGGCCGGTGTGACCCGCGGGCCCGAGACCGTGGCCTTGCTCTGGCGTGGCCAGAGCGCGCCGGGCGGTGAGTCCGGTTCGGCCGTGCAGAGTCTGGCCGAGGGCTGGGCCTGGTGCGCCCGGCTGCCGGGCGGTGCCGTGGCGCTGCAACTGACGGTCGACCCGTCGGCGGTCCGGTTACCGCCGCGTAGCGGCCTTGGGGCCTTCATCCGTGAGCGGCTGGCCCGGGTGGACGCGGCTGTGCCGTTTCTGGCCATCCCGGCCGCCGAGGTGCACGCGCTGGCCCGCACCAGTGGCGCGGTGCTGGCGGCCGAGGTGAGTGGCGCCAACTGGGTGCGCGTGGGGGACGCTGCCATGGCGGCCGACCCGCTGTCGGGCAATGGCATCTTCCAGTCGCTGTCTTCGGCGCTGCAGGCGCCCATGGTCATCCACACCTTGCTGAACCACCCGGCGGACGCACCGCACGCGCGGCGCTTCCACCATGAGCGGGTGCACGGTCTGTTCCAGCGCTTCGCGCGCATCGGCCGCGACTTCTATGCGCAGGAACAGGCATGGGCCGACGAGCCATTCTGGGCCATGCGCCGGGGCTGGCCCGATGCGCTGCCCGCCCACGGTGGCGAAAGCGAGGTGTCGCCACGCATCGAGCAGCGACCGGTCGTGGACCGCGACCGCATCCGCCTGGCCGAGGTGGTGCTGACCGCCGACCAGCCGCTGGGCATCTGGCATGTGGATGGCGTCGAGATGGCGCCCTTGTGGCGCGCGGCGCGCACCGCGCCCGGACGCGAGGTGGAGGCCATCGCGCCCCTGGTGGGTGGTTCGATGGAGCGGGCACAGGCGGCGCTGCGCTGGATGCGCGCGCAGGCCTGGCTGTGACACCCGGGTCAATGCCGCACGGCCGCTTTCAGCGTCTGTGACGGCAGTTCGCCGAACAATGACTTGTACTCGGCGGCAAAGCGGGAGGGGTGCCAGAACCCCCAGCGCGCGGCTATGTCGGCCACGCAGGCATGTTCGCTGGTCTGGCGGCGGATCTCGCGGCGCGCCCCGTTCAGGCGCATGGCGCGCAGGTACCGTGCCGGGTTGGTGCCCAGCACGTCCTGGAAGGCGTATTGCAGAAGGCGCCGGGAAATGCGGATGTGGGCGCACAGGTCGCTCACGGTGATGGGTTCGTCCACATGCTCGCGCATGTAGTCGCGGGCCTTGTTCACCACATACTGCCGCGTGCTCGCGGTCAGGTCCTTGCCTGCCGGCGTGCCGGTTTCGTACAGTCCCAGCAGGGTGCTGTGCAGACCTTCCGAGAGGCAACGTCGCAGGGCAGTGTGGCGGAGCATGTCGGGGGTGTGGCGCAGGCTCTGCATCAGGCTGGAGAGCACGCCCCCCAGCTCGTCCTGCGCGCCTTTTCGGATCAGTCCGTTGGTGACACAGGCACCGGGCGGGGGCAGTTCACCGACCCGCTGGCAGTAGTCGCCGAAGGTCGCCATGTCCACCGTCACCGCCACCAGGGTCGCTCGCTGGGGTGTTCGGAAGTGGAACTCCTGGCCGCCGCGAAGGAACAGGTAGTGGTCCTCGCGCACCGCCGTGCCACAGAAGCGCGCCCCCTCGCTCTGGTTGAGCAGGGCAGCCATGGTCATGCTGCCGGGCTGGGGCTGACCATACTGCTGAACCACCTGGTTGGTCTCTTCCTGGAAGAGCTCGATGCCGTCGAAGCTGTACGACTCGAAGTGCCCGTCGAACGCGCCGCTGCTCATCTGTTCGTAACACTGACCCCAGTCGGTGAGGCAGGCCGCCTGTTCGTCTGCATCGTGGGTGTCGCTCACGCGCACGCTGACCGACTCGGCGGATGTGCGGCGGGGGAAGGCGGGTGCGGTGAATCGGTTCATGGAACGGCCCGGGGTGGTGGGGAATCGGCGCTGCACGGACATGGTGCGCACCGATGTTGCAGTGCAAAAAACATGCCGGCATGGCCAGGGCACAAGCGTTTGCCAAAAGTGGATATGGCGCCATCGGGAATCTCCCTAAAGTGCAGAGCACGCCGTGTGACGGCGGTCTTTGTGACGAGGAGAGAACCCCATGAGATGGAAAAACAGACTCAGGTCGCTGCTGCCGCTGGCGGCTGTGCTGATCGGGCTGGTGGCACCTACCGCCGGCGCCAGCACCCTGTCGGCGCAGGAAATCATCAGCAGCAAGTGCCTCAACTGCCACACCCAGAACGGGGGGCAAATCAGCCGATTCCAGCAGCGCAAGACACCCGAGGGCTGGCTGATGACGGTCACCCGCATGCGCACCCTGCACCGTGCCGAGCTGTCGCCCGAAGAGGTGCGCACCGTGGTCAAGCACCTGGCCGACACACAGGGTCTGGCACCGTCGGAAACCCAGGGCGCGCGTTTTGCCATGGAACGGCGGCTGAACACCATCGAGCAGCACAAGACCGAGCTGTTCGGGGAGATGTGCGCCCGCTGCCACTCGGGTGCGCGGGTGGAGTTGCAGCGCCGGCCGCTGGTCGAGTGGGAGCACCTGATGCACTTCCACATCGGGCAGTACCCGACCATCGAATACCAGGCACTGGGCCGTGACCGTGACTGGGTGGGCATCGCCTTCAAGGAGGTGCTGCCCTGGCTGGCCAAGACCTATCCCTACGAATCTAAGGACTGGGCAGAATGGCAGGCGCGCCCTGCGGTCAGCCCGGTCGGACGCTGGAGCGTGGCAGGGCGCTGGCCCGGCAAGGGCGACTACGCCGGGGTGATGGAGGTCTCGGCCAGCGCGTCGCCCGACCGCTACGTGGTGGAGCTCGATGCGGCGTGGTCCGATGGCAGTGCGCTCGCAGGGGGTGGCCAGGCCCTGGTCTACACCGGCTATGAGTGGCGAGCCGACCTGGATCTGGGTGGTGTGAAGGTGCGCCAGGTGCTGGCCCTGGATGGCGACCGGGCCGAGGGGCGCATGTTCGAGCGGGACCAGGAAATCAGTGGCGCAGACCTGAGTGCGGCCCGCCTGGGCGAAGGCAGTCAGGTGCTGGCCTTGCAGCCGGCGCACATCCGCACCGGCGAAACCGCCACCCTGCGTGTGGTGGGGACTGGCCTCGACGGCGAAGTGAAGCTGCCTCGGGGCCTGACCCTGGTCGAAACCGTGTCGCGCGACGAGCACCAGCTGGTGCTGCGGGTGAGCGCGTCCAAGACGGCACCCAGAGGGGTGAAGGCTGTCCAGGTGGGCGAGGCCAGCGCGCCACTGGCCGTGTTCGACCGCATCGACTACGTCAAGGTCACGCCCGACTACGCCATTGGTCGTGTCGGGGGCAACGGCGGCTCGACACCGGTGGTGGAAGGTCGATTCGAGGCCATCGCCTACTCGGCCGGCCCCGACCGCAAGCGCGGTACCAAGGACGATTTCGCCATTGGCCCGGTCCCGGCGAAATGGTCGGTCGAACCCTTCGATGACACCGCCAAGGCCGACCGCGATGTGGACTTTGCCGGCATCATGAACCCGGACACCGGTGTGTTCATGCCCGGTGCCGCCGGCCCCAACCCGCAGCGGCGCATGAGCACCAACAACGCCGGCAACCTCAGGGCGGTGGCTTCGGTGCGGGAAGGCACGCGGACCCTGACCGGCAAGGGCCACTTCATCGTCACGGTCCAGCGCTGGAACAACCCGCCGCTGCCCTGATGCACACTGCCCAAGGAGCACAACATGGGTGAAGTCCTGAGTTTGCGCGAACACAATCTGCACAAGGTGCAGGTGGGCGAGCGCACCATGATGCTGCACATCCCGACCAACGCGCTGTACGGCATCGACGAGATGACCGACGCCGTGCTGGAACGGGTGCGCTCAGAGTCCCTTTCGGCCGACGCGCTGGTGCAGCAACTGCGCGAGCGCTTTGACGAACAGGATCTGCGTGAGACCGTCGGCGAGCTGCTGACGCTGGACCTGCTGAGCGATGGGCGACCCAGGCCCGCTGCCAAGCCGGTGACGACACTGGGCAACCTGGCGATCAGCACCGTGGTGCTGAACGTCAACACCGGCTGCAACCTCAGCTGCACCTACTGCTACAAGGAAGACCTCGACACGCCCGACAAGAGCCGGCGCATGTCCCTGGAGACCGCACAGCAGTCGATCGAGCTGATGCTGGCCGAGTCGCCTAACGAGAAGCGCTTTTCCGTGGTGTTCTTCGGTGGCGAGCCACTGTCCAACATCAAGCTGATCCGCGCGGTGGTGGACTATTGCGAAGCCCGCTTTGCCCAGCTGGGCAAGCAGGTGGACTTCGTCATGACCACCAACGCCACGCTGCTGACCGACGAAATCGTCGACTGGCTCGACGCACACCGCTTCGGCCTCTCGATCAGCATGGACGGCCCGGAGGCGATCCACGACCGCAACCGCCGCACCGTGGGCGGCAAGGGCACCTACCGCACGGTGAGCGACAAGGCGCGCAAGCTGCTGGCCCGCTACCAGGCGCGGCCCGTGGGCGCCCGCGTCACGCTCACGCACGGCACGACCGAGGTCGAGCGCATCTGGGACCACCTGTTCAACGAGCTGGGCTTTGCCGAGGTCGGTTTTGCGCCCGTCACCTCGGGCGACATCGACACCTTCAACCTCTCGGCGGACGAGCTGCACGAGGTCTTTGCCGGCTTCAAGCGGCTGGGCGAGCGCTACCTCAGCGAAGCCTTGCAGGGCCGCACCACCGGTTTTTCCAACCTGCACCAGCTCATCACCGACCTGCACGAAGGCCAGCGCAAGGCACTGCCCTGCGGCGCGGGGCTGAAGATGCTGGCAGTGGATCATGAGGGTGGTCTCAACCTCTGCCACCGCTTCACCGGGTCCAGCTTGCCAACCTTTGGCGACGTCAAGAACGGTATCGAGAAGCAGGCCCTGGGCGAGTTCCTCGACCAGCGGCTGGAGCGGGCCGGCACCGGTTGCGAGACCTGCCGCATCCGCAACTTCTGCGCCGGTGGCTGCTACCACGAGAGCTACGCCCGCTACCAGGACCCGATCCACCCCACCTACCACTACTGCGAACTCATGCGCGACTGGGTGGATTTCGGCATTGGCGTCTACAGCGAAATCATGGCCAGGAACCCGTCCTTCATCGACCGCTTCATCTCGCCGCGAAAGGCAAATTGACATGAAACACCTCAAAGCCATCAACCAGAAGGCCCAGCTGCTGGACCAGGCGGCCGAACAGAACCAGGTGGAAGACGTGGTCGCCATGCAGAGCGTGGCCGGCTGCACCGCCACCTTCGACCCCGGCTGGGAAGTCGACGCCTTTGGCGGTGTCGCCTCTCTGTGCCAGCCCATGGAGGCAGACCTCTACGGTTGTGCCGACCCGTGCTGGTGGCCGGCCCAGGTGCCCGACACCATGAATTCCTACCCCGACTGGGACAAGACGGCCGCCAGCACGCGCGACGACTGGCGCAACCTGGGCACCGTCTTTCCCAACGAGTGAGCTGAATTTGAGGAGAACCCGCATGAACACGATATCTGCTTCCGGGTGGTGCGGCCTGGCGCTGGCCCTGCTGCTGCCCGCCCTGGCTTCGGCCACCCCCGTGACGCCGGACAAAGCCCTGGTCAAAGGGGGCGAGTACCTGGTGGTCGCCACCAAGCCCGACATCCTCAACGTGGTGGACCTCGGGTCCGACACGCTGTACAAGACCTGCCCTGTGCCGGGTGTGGTGGCCCCGGGCACCCTGGTCATGTCGCCGGACGGTGTCACCGCCTACCTGGTGACCAACCGCTTCGACGAGGTGCATGGCATCGACCTGGACACCTGCCAGGTGGTCTTTCAGGCGAAGATGGCCCAGGCCGCCAACGAGCGCGCCAAAGCCCTGTTCGCGGTCACCCTGAGCAATGACGGCCGCCAGCTCTATGTGATCCAGACGCCGACCACCCTGCATGCGGACCACTACCGTGCCGGTGAGCCCCGGCTGGCGGTGTACGACGCCCGTGCCGGCGCCAATGCCCGCCCGCAGCGCACCATGCCGGCGCCGCGCCAGGTCACGGTGATGGCCACCGGCCATGACGGCTCGCTCTTCATGGTCGGGCCCGACATCTACAAGTTCAACCCGGAAACCGGGCAACACACCGTGGCCATTCCTTCGCGCAACTGGCAGCGGCCGCGCTACGCACCGCCCGACGTGCTCAGTGTCTGGCCGCTGAAAAACGCCAACGACGACTTCACCATCCTCTATACCACCGCGAAGTTCAAGGGCAAGACCGACGACCTGGAGAATGCCGACTGGGTCTACGGTTACTTCAACGTCAACCTCAAGACCGGCGAGACCGAAACACGTGATTTCGCCGAATTCACCGAGATCTACTTCACCGGGGTGCGTTCACCCAAGGACCCGAACCTGATGTTCGGTGTGCTCAACCGGCTCGCCAAATACGACATCAGGCAGAAGAAGTTGATTGGCGCGGCCGACATTCCGCACTCGTTCTACACCATCTCGATGAACCGGACAGGCAGCAAGGTGTACCTGGGAGGCACCTGGAACAACCTGGCGGTCTATGACGCGGACAAGCTCCAGCCACTGACCACGGTGGTGCTGCCCGGAGGGGACATGGGCGCGGCGTCTCCGCAGGTTTTTGTGCGCTAGGAAAGCAGGTCGATTCATTGGTGACGGCCACCGATGGTGGCCGTCGTGTGCCGTTCGTTGTAGATCGAACCTGGAGCACGTATCCAGTATCAATCTCCAAGGTGAAGAGCAGATGACAATGCACTTGTGATCCGATCGATCTGGCTTTGTGATGCCAGACGCGGTTCGCATGCTGCAAGCTGGCGGACGCGCTCAAGTCATGGGTCAAAGGGTCGATATCCAGCGAACCCTTTGCCTGTGATGTCGCCCACCCATGATTACTCCGCCAACTCCCGAGAACGAAGACGAGCGCCTGGCTGCCCTGAGGGACTTGGGTGTTCTGGATACCGGGCCGGAAGAACGTTTCGATCGAATCTCCAAATTTGCACGCTCCGAGTTCGACACTCCCATCGCACTGGTCACTTTGGTGGATCATGACCGGCAATGGTTCAAGTCCAATGTAGGCTTGGACGTATCCGAGACGCCCCGTGATGTTTCCTTTTGCGGCCATGCCATTCTGGAAAAGGAAGTCCTGGTGGTGCCCGATGCGAAGCTGGACGAACGCTTTCATGACAACCCACTGGTGACGGGCGCGCCAAACATTCGCTTCTACGCCGGAGCCGTGCTGCGTTCGCCCGAAGGTGCTCCGATCGGAACCCTTTGTGTCATTGACTCCAACCCCAGGTCTTGGAACCCACTGGATACCTCCATTCTCTGTGCGCTCAGGGATGTGGTGGCAGATGAGCTGGCGAAAAAGGAGAGCAAGCCATGACATCGTGGGGTCGCGAAACGGAGCTGCCCCCCTTGCTTTTGCTCGAACCGGATGGGCTTGTTCGGGGAACGGTGGTGGCCGTCTGCCGCGATCTCGAGCTCGCACACGTCATCCCGGTAACGAGCTCACAACAGGCGCTGAAGGTGATGCGTCAAGCCGAGCTAAGCGCATGCGTGCTTTCGCTGTCTGAGCGGGAGCTCGCTCTCGACATCATCAGTCGATTGCGCAACGGGGAGTTTCGCAGCCCCGCCGAGTTGCCGGTGGCAGTCACTTCCGGGTCGGCGGATGCCGAGCTGGCGCAGGTGCTCAAGTCCCTGTGCGTGCGGCGCATGTTGCTCAAGCCATTCAAGATCCGCGATTCGATCATCACGGTGGAGTCTCTTCTGAAGAGCAGCTGGGTGTTCAGTTGAATCTGATGACCTTGGCCAAGGTTTTTCGGTAGGGACTCTGGTTGCCTTGTGGTCAGACCGTCAAGGGGTCCACATCCACCGCAAAGCGGATCAGCCCGCGCGCCTCGGGCAGGCTGCGCGCCTCCAGCAACACCGCTTGCCAGGCCGCCAGGAAACGCTGCAGCGCCGGGCGTGAATCCGACTCGATCAGCAACTGCGCCCGTTCCACATTGGCCACCCGCTGGATGTTCAGCGGCACGGCCGGGTACAGCGTGACCCGCTCGCTGCCGGGCAGCCCCTGGGCGGCGGCAGCGGCCCCATTGAGAAAGGCCTGTGCCGCCTGCTGGGTTCGAGCATCGGCACGCAGCAGGGCCTGAAAGCCGAACGGTGGCATGGCCGCCGCCTCCCGGTCGGCCAGCTGAGCCGCCGCAAATCCCGGGTAGTCGTGGCGGGCCAGGGCGTTGAACAGCAGGTGCTGCGGATGCCAGGTCTGGACCCACATTTCGCTGGCGCCGCTGTGGCGGGCGTCGCGTCCGGCCCGGCCGGCGGCCTGCATCAGCAGGGCAAACAGCCGCTCCGGTGCCCGGTGGTCCGAGGCGAACAGGGCCGCGTCGGCGTTCACGCTGGCCACCAGGGTGATGCGCCGGAAGTCGTGGCCCTTGGCCACCATCTGCGTGCCCACCAGCACGTCCACCTCCCCGGCGTGCAGGGCGTCCAGCTGGGCCTCCAGGCTGCCCTTGGCCCGGGTGGTGTCGGCGTCCATGCGGGCCACACGCACCGGCGAGCCGTCGGGGCGCCGCACGTCGGCCAGCAGGGCAACGAGCTGTTCTTCCAGCTGTTCGGTGCCGCGTCCGATCGGGGCGATGTCCAGGTTGCCGCAGTCCGGACAGGCCCGCGGCACACGCTGGGTGAAGCCGCAATGGTGGCAGCGCAGCGTGCGATCGATTTTGTGGAACACCCGGTAGGCACTGCAGTGCGGGCAGCTGCTTTTCCAGTCGCAGGCGCCGCAGGACAGCACCGGGGCGTAGCCGCGGCGGTTGAGCAGCACCAGGCACTGCTCGCCGCGCCCGATGCGCTCCTGCATGGCCGCCAGCAGGGGTGGCGCCAGCAGCGCACCCTTGGGCTGGTGGTTCATGTCGACCAGCCGCAGTCTTGGCAGGCTGCCGCCACCGATACGACCCGGCATGTCCACCCGCAGGTAGCGCCCTTGTTCGGCGGCATGCCAGCTTTCCAGTGACGGGGTGGCCGAGCCCAGCAACACCTGGCATCGGGCTGCTGCCGGTGGAGAGGGGCTGCCCGTTTCGGCCGGCGCCACGACCCCTTCCGATTCCAGCCTGGCCCGGTACACCGCCAGATCTCGCGCCGAGTAGCGGGCACCTTCCTGGCTCTTGTAGCTCGGGTCGTGTTCTTCGTCGACCACGATCAGCCGCAGCCCGGGCAGGCTGGCGAAAACGGCCATGCGTGTGCCCAGCACGATGCGCGCCCGTCCCGCGTGCGCGGCCAGCCAGGCCTGCAGGCGCTGGGGCGGGGTCATGCCGCTGTGCAGGCAGACCAGCGCACCGGCGCCGAACGCCGACTCAAAGCGGTCCCGGAAGCGCGCCTCCAGCTGTGGCGTCAGGTTGATCTCCGGCACCATCACCAGCACCTGGGCGCCCGGGTCGGCGGCCAGGGCCTGTTCGGTGGCGCGAAGGTAGACCTCGGTCTTGCCACTGCCGGTGGCGCCAAACAAAAGCACCGGCCGGTCGGCCTGCGCCAGGGCGGCCAGGGCCTGTGCTTGCTCCTCGCTGGCTTGTGGTGTGTGGGCAGACCCTGGCGCCAGCGAGCTCCCGTTCCCTGCCGTCTGCCCCTTGGCCAGGCGCTGCAGACGGCGCTGCAGCTGGGTGTTGTCCAGATCGCGCAGCGCCGGTGGCAGGGCGCCCATGGCCACCTCCCCCAGGCTGCGCTGGTAGTAGCGGGCGGCAAACTGCACCAGCTGGCGCCAGCGTTCGTTCAGCGGATCCAGGCCCAGCAACACACCGCTGACCGGGCGTGCAAGAGCAGGGTCGAGGTCGTCCGGCGGGGTGTCCGGGCAGGTCCACACCACCCCGAGCAGCTCGCGCGAACCCAGTGGCACGCGCACCAGCGAGCCCGGCGCAAGCGGCGACTCACTTCGGTAGCTCAGCGTCTGCGCCAGCCCGCCGTGGGCCGGGGTGGCCACGGCAACGGTAGGCCAAAAGCTCATCTTGCGCGCCTTTTCTTCGGTTCAACTGTCGAAATTTGCGCTAAGTGCTTGATTTGACTTTGCTTCCGGCGCTGTCCAGAGAATCTGTGGATAACTTTGTTGATAGTTGTCCCCGGCTGGCTCGGAAGCCTTGAAAATCAAGGGCTTTCTTAGAATGCTCAGAAAAAAAGCAGAAAGCAAAGGCTAATCAAATCAAGGACTTACGGGCCTGATGACGGGAGGGTGACGCTGTCACACTTCACCGGTCGTGCATTGCGCCGCAGCACGAATTTTGTGCATAAGTGAAGCCTGTCAAGTGCTTTTTTCGCCAGATTTTGTGCTAGCACCCGCGCCCCATCACATGCGGCCTGCGCGCAGACCGGCCCGGATCGACGCCGTGCCTCAGCCTGCGCGCAAGCGGCGCGAGTGGCTGTGCACCGCGTCTACCAGCGTTTTCACGTGCTCCGGTGGTGTGTACTGGCTGATGCCGTGGCCCAGGTTGAAGATGTGTGTCGGGCCTGTACCCTCACCTTGGTGGGGCTGTCCGAAGCTGTCCAGCACGGCGGCCACCTCGCGCTCGATGGCCTCCGGCGGCGCGAACAGCACGTTCGGGTCGATGTTGCCTTGCAGGGCTTTGCTGTCGCCCACCAGGGCACGTGCCTGCCCCAGGTTCACCGTCCAGTCCAGACCCAGGACCTCGCAGTCCAGGCCCTTCATGTCGGCCAGCCAGAGGCCGCCACCCTTGGTGAACACGATGCGCGGAATGGTGGTGCCGGTGCTGTCGGTGCGTTTGAGCTGGGCCAGCACGCGCCGGGTGTAGGCCAGGCTGAACTCCTGGAACTTGCCGTCGGCCAGCACGCCCCCCCAGCTGTCGAACACCATCACCGCTTGCGCACCGGCGTCGATCTGGGCATTGAGGTAGGTCGCCACCGCATCGGCGTTGATCGCCAGAATGCGGTGCATCAGGTCCGGGCGGCTGTACATCAGGCTCTTGACCGCGCGGTAGTCGTCACTGCCACCGCCTTCGACCATGTAGCAGGCCAGCGTCCAGGGGCTGCCCGAAAAGCCGATCAGCGGCACCCGTCCGTTCAGCGCCTTGCGGATGCTGGTCACCGCATCAAACACGTAGCGCAGCTCGTCCATGTCCGGCACGGCCAGCGTGTCCACGTCGGCCTCGGTGCGGATGTTGCGCGCGAATTTCGGACCCTCGCCCTGCTGGAAGCTCAGGCCCAAGCCCATGGCGTCAGGCACGGTCAGGATGTCCGAGAACAGAATGGCGGCATCCAGCGCATAGCGTTCCAGTGGCTGCAGCGTCACCTCGGTCGCGTAGTCCACGTTCGTGGCCAGTCCCATGAACGAGCCGGCCTGGGCCCGCGTGGCGCAGTACTCGGGCAGGTAGCGCCCGGCCTGCCGCATCAGCCAGACCGGCGTGTGGGCGGTGGACTGGCGCAGGCAGGCGCGCAGGAAGGTGTCGTTCTGCAGGGGGGCAAAAGGCATGGGGCGGTTCCAGGTGATGTCAATCGCGGTGTGCACCCGGGATTATCCGGCCAGAACGCCGCGTGCCCAGTCGCCCGGGCCTCACCCAGCCCGGCGCTTCAGGATTTGGGCACGCCGAAGGGGCGCACCATGGGCCAGCCATTCTTGGCCCAGGCACTCATGCCGCCGTGTACATAGCGCACGTTGTCCCAGCCAGCTTCCTTCATGGCCTGCACCACCTTGCTGGATCGGTTCTGGGTGTTGCAAATGATGAGCACCGGTTGGGACGGGTCTTTGGGGACTTCACCCAAGCGCTGCTGCAGCTGTGACATCGGCAGCAGCAGGGCACCGTCGGCCACACCGGTGGCGTGTTCGCTGCTTTCGCGGATGTCGAACATCATCACCTGTCGCGATTCAAACAAGGCCCGTCCTTCTTCCAGCTCCACCCTCAGCGGGTCGCTGGCCGCCGGCTGGCCGCAGCCGGCCAGGGCCATCGGCACCATCACGGCGGCCAGCAGCAAGCCGGTTCGCCTGAAGAGCTGGCGGCGAAGCGGGGTCAAGACCGCGGGAGCGAGGGTTTGTCGGGTCAAGGTGGGCATGAAGGGCGGTTTTCCGGTCACTCAGGCAGGACCGTTCTTGAATTTGATGCTGCAGCCGTAGGCCTGGCTGGTCGGTGTGCTCAGG
Organism: Burkholderiales bacterium; assembly: GCA_030604135.1. Lineage (GTDB taxonomy): Bacteria > Pseudomonadota > Gammaproteobacteria > Burkholderiales > Burkholderiaceae_C > Hydrogenophaga. The sequence continues at coordinate 32,573 of JAUVWL010000026.1, forward strand.
GGTTTGCCGGCCAGCAGTTCGTCCAGACCCTGGCGAACGTAGTTGGTGGCACGCTCGATGTCGGCCACCCGGGCCGAGGCAATGCTGTCGATGGCACCCGCATAGACCAGGGTTCCCTGGGCGTCGATGATGTACATGTGTGGCGTGACCCGGGCCGCGTAGGCCTGACCGACCTTACCGTCCTCGTCCAACAGTGTTGCGGTGGCGGCGGCCTTCTGCTCCTGCATCCAGCGGGCCAACTGGGGCGGGGCGAGGTAATCGGTGCTGGCGTCGTGGGTGGAGTTGATGGCCAGCCAAGACACACCTTGGCCGGTGTAGGTGGACTGCAGGTTCTGCATGTTCCCCTGGTAGTGCTTGCGCACGAAGGGGCAACCGGGGTTCAGCCACTCCAGTACCACCGGCTTGCCGCGCAGGCTGGACAACTGCACCGGTTTGCCGGCCGTGTCTTCCAGGGTGAAGTCGGGGGCCGGCTGCCCCAGGCGTGCTGCGTGGGACAGGCCAGGCAGCAGCAGGCCCAGGGGCAGGGCGGCACCCAGCGTCAGAAAAGGTCGGCGTTGCAGGGACATGACAAAACTCCGAAAGCGATGGGCGGGTACGACAGGCCGGGCATCAGAGCCTGGCCAGTGCCGTGCGAACCTCCTCCACGGTCAGTATCTCGGGCAGCACGATGGGGGGCTGTCCTTGCTTGTACAGGGCGTACACCGGCACGCCGTTGCGGCCAAGGCGGGCCAGTTCGGCGGTGATGGCCGGGTCGCGTCGGGTCCAGTCGGCGCGCAGAAGCGTCACGCCGCGTTCGGCCATGTCGTCCAGAACCACGGTTTCGGACAGGGTGGTGCGCTTGTTGTACTGGCAGGTGACGCACCAGGCGGCGGTGAAGTCCACGAACACCGGGCGACCCTGGTCCAGCAGCTCTGCCTGCCTTTGGGGTGTCCAGGCTTCCCAGACCACGCCGGCCACGGCGGTGGGTACCGGCTCACCCAGCGTGGCCGATTCCTGGCGGGTGACCTCCGGGCCCACCGACCAGACCAGCCAGAACAGGCCAGCTGCCGACATGGATGCCAGCACCACCCGCGCGCGCCGGCGCAGGCCCAAGGCCCAGACCAGCATGGCCATCATGACCAGCATGATCAGCAGCGCGGCCGCGCCATCCACACCCGATTGCTGGCCCAGCACCCACAGCAGCCACACCACGGTGGCGAACATGGGGAAGGCCATGAGCTGGCGGAAGGTCTGCATCCAGGGGCCAGGCCGTGGCAGCAGGCGCGCCACCGCCGGCCACCAGCTGGCGGCCAGATAGGGCAGGGCCATGCCCACACCCAGCAAGGCAAACACCGCCAGCGCCTGCACCGTGGGCAGGCCGATGGCCAGGCCCAGGGAGGCACCCATGAACGGGGCGGTGCAGGGGGAGGCCACTGCGGTGGCCAGCACCCCGGTGAGGAAGGCGTCGGCGGTGGGGTGGCGTGCCTGCAGGCTGGCCACACCAGAAGGCAGTACCGACCCGAACTCGAACAGGCCCGCCAGGTTCAGGCCGATCAGGGTGAACAGCACGGCCAGCGAGGCCACCACCGCCGGGCTCTGCAGCTGAAACCCCCAGCCGATGGCTTCGCCCGCTGCCCGCAGACCCAGCAACAGGCCCCCCAGAGCCATGAAAGACAGCACCACCCCGGCGGTGTAGGCCAGGCCCTGGGCGCGGTGCGCCGAGGCCTGCTCGCCGTGCTTTGTGAAGGCCAGCACCTTGATGGCCAGCACCGGGAACACACAAGGCATGAGGTTGAGGATCATGCCTCCCACCAACGCACCGATCAGCGCCGCCCAGAGCGTGATGGGCGCGCCTCCGGTGGAGCCGGCCGGCGCGGCGGCACGCGCTGCATTGGCTTCCAGTGCTGCGGTCAGGGCGTCGGGCACGGCGGCGGGCAGGGCGGCCACGGCCGGCCAGGCGCCCTGGACCGGCAGCTCGACCCGGACACCCGGGCTGCCCGGCCCATGGCCGGGCGGGTTGGCTTCGGCGACCACCAGCATCAGAGCGGTGGGGGACTCGCTGCGGTACGGCGACAGCGGCACGCTGGCCTGCCAGCGCTGACCGTCCCACGATTGTGACCACGGTGCGCCCGGCTCGATCAGGCCCGGTGTTTCCGGGTAGAACTCCAGTGACCGTCCGGCCCAGGCCGTCGGCAGGCCGTTCAGCGACACCGCCAGCTGCAGTTCCTGGGGGCTGGCGCTGCCGCCCGCGCCGGTGCCCTGTCTTGGCGCTGCGTCGAATGCGGCCTTGAAGTCGGCTGCATGAAGCGAGGTTGATCCCTGTGCCGGTATGCGCACACGGAACTGACCTTCTTCCGGAATGCACTCGGTCTTGCAGGCCAGCCAGGACGCGTACAGCGACACGTCCAGCGTGTCGGCCGAGAACCCCGCCGGCACCTGCAGCGGCACCGGCAGCAGTACCGTGCCGTCGTAGCCGTAGTTGGCCAGGGTACCCAGCGGAAACTTGCGGGGCGTGGGCCAGGCTATGTCACCGGCAATGACACCGTCAGGCAGGGTCCATTCCAGCTCGGTAGGCAACCCGGAGTCGCCGGGGTTCTTCCAGTAGGTGTGCCACTCGGGCGCGTGTTGCAGGCGCAGTCCGAACCACACCGTGCCGCCGGGTTGGACGCCATCGGGGGCGTGGGCCAGCAATTCGGCACGCACCTGCCCGGTGTCCACCACGCCCGGTGTGAGCAGCTGGGCCTGGGACGTTCCGGCCAGCAGGCCGGCGGCCAGGATCGGGCCCGCCAGAGAGATCAGTTTTTCCAGCGGACGCATGATTCGGGAGGGGCACTCGTTGGGCTGCGCATGGACGAAAGGGCATTTGAAGGCACTTGAACAGAGCCTTGTTGGGAGGCGGTCTGCCGGCGCAAGTTCCGCGCTGTGGTCGGCACAGATTGGAAATATAAGTCAATACTGTTGTTTTGTCGGGCCTGGGCCCACTGAAGATGGGCGGTCCGGTGGTCGTGAAAAGGTTCACAGCCGGCCCCATTTTCGGTAAAAAAAGGGTTCGTCCGGACCGGGTGGCACAGGGCAAGTCCCGTGGGCGGCCCAGGTTCGGGGTCTGGACGGACGATCGGCCACGCGTTGGCGCAGGGCCGCTCGTCCTTTCTGGAGGACTGGCATGGGATCCATGATGGAGCTGGCCCTGGAGCCCTGGGCCCGCCGTGTAAGGGAAAAGGCCGATCTGCCGGTGCGCCTGTGCTGGGGGCGCTCGGGGCGCGACAGCCTGGCCCTTGGTGAATTCGAAGAACCCCAGGTGGAAATCCGGGTGCGAGACCCGGCCGCCTGGCCCTTGCTGCTCGACCCCCGGCTGGACACGCTGGGCCAGGCCTATGTGGAGGGTCTGATCGATGTGGACGGTCGGCTGGACGACATCCTGGAGGTCGCCCACCGCCTGTCCGAGGGCGGAACCCGGGACGAATCGGGCTTGCTGGCGCGTCTGCGCCGTCGCTCGGTGCACACCCTCGAGAGCGACACCGAGGCGGTACAGTACCACTACGACGTTTCCAACGCCTTCTATGCCGAGTGGCTGGACCCGGCCATGGTGTATTCCTGCGCCTATTTCGAGAACGGCGATGAAACCCTGGCCGATGCCCAGCAGAAAAAGCTCGACCACATCCTGACCAAGGTCCGGCTTCAGCCCGGTCAGCGCCTGCTGGACATCGGCTGTGGCTGGGGGGCGCTGGTGCTGCGGGCGGCCGAACGCTTCGGGGCCCGCTGTGTGGGCATCACATTGTCGTCCAACCAGCACGAACTGGCCTGTGAGCGGGTGCGCCAGGCCGGTCTGCAGGACCGCATCGAGATCCGCCTGCAGGACTACAGGGAGGTGAGCGATGGCCCGTTCGACCGCATCACCAGCGTCGGCATGTTCGAACACGTGGGTGTGGACCAGTTGCCGTTCTATTTCCGGCGCATGCGGGACCTGCTGGTGCCCGACGGCTGGGCTCTGAACCACGGCATCACCAGCACCGACCCACAGGACGGCGAAACCCGCAAGGGGGGAGGCAGCTTTATCGAGCGCTATGTGTTCCCGCGTGGCGAGCTGCCGCACATCGGCACCGTGCTTCGCACCATGCAGGAAGGGGGGCTGGAAAGCTTCGATGCCGAGAACCTGCGGCGTCACTATGCCCGCACCCTCGGCCTGTGGAGCCAGGCGTTCGAGGACCGGACCGAACGCATCCGTGCCCTGGTCGACGAGAAGCGCTGGCGCATCTGGCGCGTCTACCTGGCCGGCAGCGCCTGGGCATTCGACCACGACGAAATTGCCCTGTTCCAGGTTCTTTGCCGGCCGGCTGCGCGCCCGGCCAGCGAGTTGCCCTGGTCCCGGCGCTGGATGTACGTCTGAGGGCGGCACCGGCTCGGCCGGCGTAAGATAGCCGCATGAGCGACCCCGCCCGCCCACCGTCCCGATACTGGGCGGACCTGAGCACCGCCGACATTGCGTCCCTGGACCGCGCGCGGGCCATTGCCGTGTTGCCGCTGGGTGCCACCGAGCAGCACGGCCCGCACCTGCCGCTGTCGGTGGACACCACCCTGGTCGAGGGTGTGGTGGCAGCGGCCTTGCCCCACCTGCCGGCCGACCTGCCGGTGCTGGTCCTGCCCACTCAGGCCATCGGCTTCTCGCCGGAACACACGCGTTTCCCAGGCACCCTCACGCTCAAGGCCGAAACGCTGATCCGTTTGTGGACCGAAATCGGTGACGGCGTGGCCGACAGCGGCGTGCACAAGCTGGTGCTGCTCAACGCCCACGGTGGTCAGGTCGGCGCGCTGGACCTGGTGGCGCGCGACCTGCGGGCGCGCCGCGGCATGCTGGTCTACAGCAGCAGCTGGTTCAACCTGCCCTTGCTCGACGAGGCCGGGCAGGACCTGAACACTGGCTTTGCCCCGCAGGAGCACCGGTTCGGCATCCATGCCGGCGAAATCGAGACCTCGATGATGCTGGCGCTCGCCCCACAGCGGGTTCGGCTGGATCAGGCCGAGTATTTCCGGTCCACCTCACAGGACCGGGCCGAGCGTTTTCCCATCCTGGGCGACGGCCGCAGCGCCAAGCTGGGCTGGATGATGCAGGACTACAACGCCAATGGTGCGGTGGGCAACGCACGTGCGGCCGATGCCGTCCGGGGCCTGGCCCTGGTCGAGGCGGCAGGCCGGGCGCTGGCGCAGCTGCTGACCGAGATTGACCGCTTGCCGCCCGACACCCTGACCGACAGAACAGCCTTTGACTGATAGGGTGAGAGGAGATCGGTCATGGCCGCCTTGACACCCTCTGAGGCCCTCGGGCCTCAAGCGTATGTGATCCAGTCCGCCAGGTCCGGCCGGTCCAGGTGCGGCAGTGTGTTGTAGGTCAGCAGGGTGTGGCGCTTGGCCGAGAACTGGAACTCGGTCACCGCGCTGTTGCGGATGCGCATGTTCAGGTCGATGGTGCGCTCGGGGCTGAGCCCCAGCACATGGCCGACCGCCGTGGCGATCGGTCCACCGCTGGAGACGATCAGCACCCGCTGTCCCTGATGCTGCTGGCGCACATGGTCCAGTGCCGATGTCACGCCGGCCACGAACTCGGGGTAGCTGGGCATGCCGCGCGGGCTCACGGTACCGGCCATCCACTGGGCCAGGCCATCTCGCAGCAGGCGGAAATGGTGCCGGTACAGCTCGGGTGTGTCGGGGCGCTCCAGCGGCTGGGTGTGGATGCTGCGGATGACCGCCGCGCTGTCGTATTCATTGAGGCCTGGCCAGTCCAGCGGCTGGTACTGCCAGCCCGCCCCCGCGGCCATGGCCGCCCAGGTCTGGCGGTGGCGCCGCAGCGTGCCCGAGATGACCGCGTCGAAGGCCAGGCCACGCTCGGCCCAGTGGCGTCCAAGCTGCTCGCACTGCCGCCGGCCCAGCTCGCTGAGCTGATCGTAATCGTCGGCACCAAACGAGGCTTGGCCGTGCCGGACAAGGTAAAGGGTTCCCATGAGCCGGGATTGTGTGGGCTGGCGCCAGCCCGGCTTTGTCCCCGCAGCGACTGTCCACCCTGACAGGGCGAGCAGACTGTCACCTGCGCGATGCGGCAGAAGGGATAAGCGGCACTTTGGCCGGTGTTATGCGGAGTTCTGCCGGTGCCGATGCGTGATCCAATGCAGTCCATGGATCTCCGTTCCCGGTCGCATGCTGCCTGACCTGTACACCCTGCTGCTGGTGCGCCTGGGCGTGGACGGGTTGATCGCCATTGCCTTCTGGGGGCAGATGCGCCGTTACCCGGGCATTGGCGGGCCGGGTTGGTGGTCCTCGGGCGCGCTGCTGAGCATTCTGGGAACCGTCATGTTGATGGAGCGGGTGGCCGGCTCCGGCCCGGTCCTGGCCGGCTTGGCGGGTGTCCTGCTGTTCGCCTCCCACAGCTTTGCCTGGATGGGCCTGCGCAGTTACCTCAGGCTGGCCATGCCGTGGAAGCTGTTCGGCCTGATGCTCTCGGTGCAGCTCGCGCTGCAGCTGGGGCTTTCCCTGCAAGGCGACCGGCCAGGCCTGCACCAGCTGGCCTACACCCTGATGACGATCGGACTGGCCGCCCTGGTCCTTTCCGACCTGCTGGGCCAGCGTTCGCAGCGCATGCAGCCCGAATACCGCGACCTGGCGGCGCTCACCGCGTTTGAACTGCTGCTGCTGCTGGGCGCGACCGCCTGGGTGGGCTGGGCCAAGCAGTCGCTGGACACCGTGGCCGCGGGCTTCATGCTGTTGTTCCTGCTGACCAAGTTCCTGCGCGTGCTTCTGTTCAGCGCCCTGGTGTCCCTGCGCCTGCGGCAGGAGGCCGACCAGGCCCGCCAGACCATGGCCCGACGCGAATCCGACTCTCGCGAATTGGTGAACAACCTGGAGGCGGGTGTGGTGGTGTGCCTGCCGGACCGCAGTGTGGTCTCGGCCAACCGGGCGGCGCGCCGCTTTTTCGGCTGGCCGCCCGACGGCGACGAATCCGTATCCATTCCCCTGTTGCCGAAGTGGAACCTGATCCGTGAAGACGGTGCGTCCATGCCGAGGCACGCGATGCCGTTCGAGCGCGTGCTGGCCACAGGCCAGCCGGTCCGGGATGTTGTCATCGGCGTGCCGGTGGACGAAGCAGGAGCGGCCCGTTGGGCCCTGTGCAACGCCTACCCGGAAAACGACGCCCACGGCGGCCTGCGTCATGTTGTGTTGACCTTCGTCGACATCTCCTCGCTGCGTGCCATGCAGGCCGAACAGAAGACTCTGCAGGGGCAGCTGGCCCAGTCGCAGAAAATGGAGGCGCTGGGTACCCTGGCCGGGGGCGTGGCCCACGATTTCAACAACATCCTGGCGGCCATCCTGGGCAATGCCGACCTGGCCCGACACGATCTGCCGCGCGATGCACCGGCCCGGGAGAGCCTGCACGAAATCAGCACGGCTGCCAGGCGAGGCCGCGAACTGGTGCGCCAGATTCTGGCGTTCAGCCGCCAGCGGCCGCTGGAACAGACCCCGGTCGATGTGCGTGCGGTGGTCAACGAAGCCTGCACCCTGCTGAGAACCGCCCTGCCGCCGCAGGTGCAGCTGGTGCAGGATGTCGACTGCAACACCCTTCCGATTCAGGCCGATGCCACGCAGCTGGGGCAGGTGTTACTCAACCTGGGGACCAACGCGGTCCATGCCCTGCAGGGGCGAGCTGGTCGCATCGAATTCATGCTGGACGCACTGCCCGCCAATGACCCGGAAGTCCCGATCGAGGTGGCCCAGGCCTGCCTGTCCAAGGGTGTCGAGGTGGTGCGCGTGCGGGTCCACGACAACGGATGCGGCATGACCGAGGCCGTCAAACGCCGCATGTTTGAGCCGTTCTTCACCACCAAGCCCGTGGGGCAGGGCACCGGCCTGGGCCTGCCGGTGGTGCTGGGCATCGTCGAAGCACACGGCGGCAGCATCATGGTCACCAGCGAACCGGGGCAAGGCACCCGGTTCTCGCTCTACTTTCCAGCGGTTGCCAGCGCCGCTTCGTCGCCTGTCGGCAGGGGTGAAAACACCACGAGGTCCGATGGCGTCACAATGGTGCCTTCCGTGGCCGCTCCAGGCACCCCGACTTCGGAAAGTGATCCCATGACAGAGACCAACGGTGCCGAACCGCGGCACATCCTGTACCTCGATGACGACGACACCCTGGTGTTCCTGGTGCGCCGTCTGCTGGAGCGCCGTGGCTACCGGGTGACCGGCGTGAGTGACCAGCAGCAGGCGATCGAAGCGGTCCGTGCCAACCCCGAGGGTTTTGACCTGATGCTGACCGACTACAACATGCCCGGCATGTCGGGCATCGAGGTCGCCGAAGAGGTGTTGCGCATCAGCCCTTCGCTGGCGGTGGCGGTGGCCTCGGGCTACATCAACGAGGAACTTGAGCAGAAGGCCAAGGCGGCGGGTGTGCGTGAGGTGGTCTTCAAGACCGATGCCATCGAGAGCTTCTGCGAAGTGGTCGAGCGTCTCTCGCGTCCGGCCAGCTGATCAGCCCTCGCCCACCAGCACCCGCGCCAGCACGGCGCTGTCCACATTGGCACCGCACAGGGTGGTGCCCACCTTCAGTCCGGTCAGTTGGGCTCGCTCCTGCCAGGCGGCCGCGAAACTTGCCGCGCCGGCCCCTTCGGCCACGTTGTGGGTGTCGGCATACAGTGCGCGCATTGCCTGCGCCACCTCGGCGTCCGTCACTTTCACCACATGATCGAGGTGCTGGGCCAGCACATGCAGCGCCGCCTGGTCGGCCACCCGGGAGGCCATGCCGTCGGCCAGCTCGGTGCTCACTGGCGCTTCCACCACCCGGCCAGCGGCCAGTGAGTCGGCGTAGGTGGTCGCATGGGCGCTGACCACCCCCACCACGCGTGCCCGGTGCCCCAGCGCGAGCTTGGCCGCAATGGCCGAACAGGCGCCCGAGCCCTGACCGATGGGCACGTACACCACGTCCAGCTCCGGCACCGCCCGCAGGAACTCCCACCAGTAGGTGCTCACACCGCGCAGCAGGTCCGGGTGGAAACTGGGCACCATGTGAGCGCCGCGTTCCGTCGCCAGGCGCATCGCGTGCTCCCGGCTTTCCTGGAAATCGTCACCGTGCTCGACCAGGTCCACGCCCAGCGCCCGCATCGCCGCGTTCTTTTCGGCCGAATTGCCCCTGGGAACGACGATGGTGCAGGCCACGCCGTGCGCCCGGGCCGCCCAGCCGATGCTTTGGCCGTGGTTGCCGCGGGTGGCGCTGATCACCTCGCGCGGGAGTTCGCCGCGCTGGTGCAGCCGGTCGAAGTAGGTCAGCCCACCCCGGATCTTGAACGCACCCACCGGCGTGTGGTTCTCGTGTTTGACCCAGCAGTCGGTGCCCAGGCGCTGGCTCAGCAGCGCCCAGCGGTACTGGGGGGTGGGCGCAAACGCGCGGTAGACCACCTCGGCGGCGGTTTCGATGTCGTTCAGCGACGGCAGGCTCATGGGTTTTCCTCGGAGTGCAGTGCAAGGGTGCCCGCCGGGTGGCTCAGGTCGGCACGCAGGCCCGCCGGGCCTGACCGAACCGCGATGTCGGCCAGCCCGATGGCGTCCAGGGCCATGCCCAGATCGTCGGCTTGCGGGTGGCTCAAGCTCAGCGAGTGCAGCGACAGGGCGGGCGCCGGCATGTGGTCCGCCGGGTGCACCGACCCCCATTCGATCAGTGTGGGCAGGCAACCCCCGAACAGGCGCTGCCCGTCGGCGCGCACCGTGATGCGCCAGCGCAGCAGGCCCTCAGGGGTCGGGCGCGAGGCGTCGATCACCGGACCTCGCTCGATGCCCATGGCCCGCCAGGTGGCGCAGGCGGCCTCGATGTCGGGCACGCTGGCCACCCAGTGCAAAAGCTGAGGTCCTTTTTCCTGCAGTCGCTGGCGCACGGCCGGCTCGTCCAGGTCGAACCAGCGCCGCAGTGGTGCCTGGCGTGCCGGCGTGGCGTCCGGATTGACGGCAATGATTTCCAGGTAGGCCTGCGGGTGGTCCGACGAACCCAGCCGAAGCAGGCGGTTGTGGGTGCCGAACAACGGGTGCTGGCCACCCGGTCCCGGGCTCAACCCCAGTGTGGCTTCACACCAGGCCACGCCCTCATCCAGCGTGGCTGCGCCCACCACCAGGTGATCGATGTGCGCGCGCCGAGGTGTGATGGAGGCACTCACAACCGCACCAGCCCTTCGATGCAGCTCACCGAATGTCCGCCGACCCAGATTGTGCCGTCGGCGTCGCGCTCGATGTGCACGCGACCCTGCCGCTGCAAGGCCGTGCCCTGCGCCGCCACATAGCGCGCGGGCGCCAGGCCGGCCCCGATCAGCCACTGGGCCAGCGCTGCGTTCAGGCTGCCGGTCACCGGGTCTTCGGTCATGCCGTTGTTGCCGGGGAAAAAGGCGCGCACCTCGAACTGGGTGTCGCTGTCCGCCTGCGGTCCGACCACGCCGTCCTTGCCGCGCGGTCCCACCACCCCGATGTCCAGGCCGGCCAGGATGCCGGCATCCGGCTTCAGCGCCAGCACCTGCTCGGCGCTGCGCAGCATCACGCCCCGCCAGCGGGGGCCGTTGTCGCACCAGGCATGGGCCGCGATGTCTTCGCGCGCCACACCGAGGCCGCGGGCGATCAGCGCCACGTCCGCTTCATCGAGTGGACCACTTCTGATCAGCGGTGGCGCGGCGAATGCCAGTCGTTCTCCGTCCGGTTTGATCTTCACCAGCCCCACACCACATTCCTGCACGATGTGCTCACCGCGTGGCACACCGCCGGCTTCGAGCCAGGCGTGGCAGCTGCCCAGGGTCGGATGACCCGCGAACGGCAGCTCGCGTCCCGGGCAGAAAATCCGCACCCGGTAGTCGGCCCCGGCCGCAGCGCCCTCTGGCGAGGGTGGCAGCACGAAGGTGCATTCCGACAGGTTGGTCCAGTGGGTGAAGTGCTGCATGGCGGCCGTGTCCAGCCCGCTGCCGTCCAGCACCACGGCCAGCGGGTTGCCGAGGTAGGGGGTTGCGGTGAACACATCCACCTGTTTGAAGGGTCGCAAGGTCATGACGGGGTTCCGGGTTCAGGCCAGGGGCAGGTCGAGGACACCCCGGCTGGCAGGCATCGCCAGCAAGCCCGCGTACCAACGCTCGACATGGGGCCAGGCGGGGCGCGGCTGCGGCAGGCCCCACCAGCGGTGTACCTCGCAGGCGATGGGAATGTCGGCCATGGTCAGCGTGTCGCCGGCCATGAAAGGCTGGAGCGAGAGGTGCCGATCGAGCTGGTCGAACAAGGGCTCGGTCTTCGCCACCGACGCGCCGATGGCCTGTCGGTCGCGCTGGTCGTCGGGGGTGCGTATCCACTGGACAAATGCAGCGCCGCCGGCCCGGTTGAGCGTGGTCTGCTGCCAGTCCATCCAGCGCTCGGCATCGGCCCGTTGCTGCAGGTTCTGCGGATACAGCGTTGAGCCTTCGCGGGCACACAGGTAGCGCACGATCGCGTTGGACTCCCAGAGGCAGAACTCCCCGTCTTCCATCAGGGGAACCAGACCATTGGGGTTCTTGGCGAGGTAGTCGGGTGTGTTCACGACCCCATGGCTCATGCCGGCATCGATGCGCTCGAATTCCAGCTCCAGCAGCTGTGCGCACAGCACCACCTTGCGCACATTGATCGAGCTGATACGCCCCCAGATCCGCAGCATGATTCAGCCCCTGGGCGCCTCGCGGACGGCCTCAGCCAGCGCCCGGATACCAATTCGGATCTGCTCCTCGCTGGCGGTCACGAAGGACAGGCGCAGGGCGCGCGGGTCCGGATCGGCCGCGAAGAAGGCCGCGCCGGGCACAAAGGCCACTCCCTTGTCCACCGCCCGAGGCAGCAGGTCGATGGCGCTCATGCCTTCCGGCAGGCGCACCCAGAGGAACATCCCGCCGTCGGGTGCGTTCCATTGCAGGTCCAGGCCGACCATTTCCGTCGCCAGGGCCTGCAGCATCGCCTCGCACTGGCGCTTGTAGAGCGCGCGTATGGTCGGCACATGGCGGTCGAGGAACCCGTCTTTCAGCACCTCGGCCACCATGCGCTGGTTGAAGCTGGGGCTGTGCAGGTCGGCCGCCTGCTTGGCCTGCAGCAGTTTGGGCATGATGGCTTTGGGAGCCACGACATACCCCAGGCGCAAGCCAGGTGCCAGCACCTTGGAGAACGAGCCCAGGTAGATGCAGCCTTCGGGGTTGCGCGCGGTCAGCGGCAACGGCGGAGGCTGGTCGAACCACAGGTCGCCGTAGGGGTTGTCCTCGACGATCGGCAGACCACTGGCGCGGGTGGTTTCCACCAGCGCCTGGCGCCGCGCCTCGCTCATGCTGCGGCCGGTCGGGTTCTGGAAGTTGGGCAGCACGTACAGAAAGCGCGCCCCGCCGGACTTGCGCTGGAGGTCTTCGACGTCGACGCCTTCGGCGTCACTCTGCACACCGACGATGCGGGGTTCCATCGGCGTGAAGGCCTGCAGCGCGCCCAGGTAGGTGGGCGTTTCGACCAGCACCGGGCTGCCCTCGTCGATCAGCACCTTGGCCACCAGGTCCAGCCCCTGCTGGCTGCCGGTGGTGATCAGCACCTGATCCGGGCTCACCTCCCAGGGCAGCTGGCCGGCAATCCATTCGCGCAGCGCCGGCAGGCCTTCGCTGGAGGCGTACTGCAGCGCCGCGCGCCCGTCGGTGCGCAGCACGGCCTCGCAAGCCGCCGCAAAAGCTTCCACCGGAAAGGTCCTGGGCGAAGGCAGGCCGCCGGCAAAACTGATGATGCCGGGTTTTTCGGTCACCTTGAGGATCTCGCGGATCACCGAAGGGTTCATCTTGTGGGCGCGCTGCGCCAGCGTCCATGTCATTGGGTTTCTCCACCGTTGGGGCCGTAAAAGACGACCCAGGTCACAAAATCGTCGCTGAAATCTTCAAAGTGGTGCGGCGTTCGGGCGGGCACAAACAGCACGTCCCCGGCCTGTACCTGACACCGCTCGCCATCAAGCCAGAAGCCCGAGCTGCCACGCTGGACCACATACAGCTCGTCCTGGGCATGTGGCTGCTGGATGTCACGGCCCAGCCTGGCGGCGGCGGGTGCGAACAGTTCCACGCGCATGTGGCCGTGCGCCAGCGCGCCCACGAAGGGCGTGCCGTGCGGGTAGTTGGTGTCCGGCGGCTGCGGCAGGGCGTGCAGGGTCTGGAGGAAATCGACTTTCACGCTTGGGTTCTCAGGGTTTGGCCGGTATGCCGGGTGTGCCCATGTGACGACCCATGAACACCGTGGCCACCACGGCCAGGGCAAAGCCCAGGGTGATCAGGTCCAGTGTCTCACCCAGCAAGGGCACCGCGGCCAGCATGCTCACAAAGGGCTGCAGCAGCTGGGTCTGGCTCACGCGCAGCGCGCCACCCAGGGCCAGGCCACGGAACCAGGCGAAGAAGCCGGCCCACATGGAAAACACCCCGACATAGCCCAGTGCCAGCCAGGCGGACAGGGCGATGGGCTGTTCGGGCCAGGTCAGCAGCGCCCCGGGCACCGTCAGCGGCAGCGCCATCACGCACACCCAGCTGATCACCCGTTCGGCGCCCAGCGATTGCGTGACCTGGGCTCCGCCCACATAACCCAGCGCCGCAGCCAGTACCGCGCCGACCAGCAGCGCGTCCGCCCATTCCAGTCCGAAACCATGCCCCGTCTGTGCCGCCCGGATCAGGCTGTAGGCCACCACCAGTGCGCTGCCCAGCAGGGCAAACAGCCAGAAGCCCAGCCGCGCCCGCTGGTGCAGTAGCCAGGCGGCCACGGCTGCGGTGGCCAATGGCAGCAAAGCGGTGATGACGGCCGCATGGCTGGCGGTCACATGGCGCAGCGCCCAGCCCAGCAGCAGGGGGTAGCCGATGACATTGCCTGCCAATGACAGCAACAGTGGCCCTCTTTCGGCGCGCGTCGGCAGACGCGAGCGCGTGGCCAGCAGGTAGACGGCCGCCAGGCTGCCGGCCAGTGCAGCGCGCGCCCAGGTCACGAACCAGGGCGAGAGCTGGGGTGCGTCGGCCGTGCCCGTAGCCAGCCGCGTCATCGGCAGTGTCAGGGCAAACACCACCACGCCCAGAAACCCCAGCCAGAGGCCGAGGGTGGCGTCGCTCATGCGCCCGGACGGCAGTACGGTGCTGGGGCTCATGAAGGGGTTCCGTTCAGCCCGGCGCTGCCCAACAGCATCCAGCCCGCTGTGAGCACCAGAGCCACGGCCATCAGCCGGTTGAAGGCCAGCAGCCGGCGCCCGGTGGGACGTCCGTCCACAACCGGTCCGGCCAGCCAGTGGCGCAGCAGGGAGCCCACCAGGGCGTAGGTGAAGTTGCTGAAAAACGCAAATGCCAGCAGCACGGGCAGCACCGCCACATAGCGCCCGGCGGCGTCGGCCTGACCCGCGATCCAGCCGGCCACGATGGACAGCGCCAGCATCCAGGCTTTGATATTGAGAAACTGCAGGCCCACGCCCTGCCAGAAACCCACATTGAGACGTGCCGGGTCGGCCTGGGCCATCGACCGGCTGCCCCACAGACGCCGGGCCAGCCACAGCAGGTAGCCCGTACCGCCGAGCAGGATCGCCCAGCGCAACGCCGGCACCGCCACGACCAGCGACCCCACCCCGGCCGCACAGAGGGAAAACAGCACACCCCATCCCACCGGGACGGCCACGATGAAGCGCAGCGCCCGGCGCAGGCCGAAGTTGGCGGCCAGCGCGGTCGACAGCGTGGTGTTCGGCCCAGGCGTGAAGCTGCTGGCGGTGGCCAGCATCAGCAGGGCGCCGAATTCACCCGGGTTCATGCGGGCCCCTGGCAGTCCGGCGCACCGCAACCGAAGGTGGAACAGAGCAGAAAAAGACAAAGGGCTTGTCGGCACATGAAGGACACTTTATCCTCTGAAGCCATACACAAACCATACAGAAGAGGGGTGCACAACATCGACTGTATGGTCCAATGCATCCATACACGACATGTTGACGTCCAACGAAACCTTCGGCAGCCTTCAGGGGCCTGGCCCCTTGCTGACCCGATCGGCTGCCCAACCCTTGTCCGAACAGTTGGCCCAGCGCTTTGCCGAGCGCATCCGCCACCGGCTGTTGCCACCGGGGGCGCGCCTGCCCAGTGTGCGTCAGTGCGCGGCACAGCATGGGGTCAATCCGTCCACCGTGGTCGCCGCCTACGATCAGTTGTTGGCGCAAGGCCTGGTCGAGGCTCGGCGAAACCGAGGTTTTTTTGTGCGGGAGGTGCAGCGTCCTGCCGGCGGGCGCCTGCCAGGGCGGGAGCCCATGACCTCGCGCATGGCCGCACCGGTCAATGCGGCAGCCCTCATCCGGGGCATGTTCCATCCGGCCGGGGCCCGCCCGCAGCCCGGAATGGGCGCGTTTCCGGCCGACTGGATGCCCTCCGGGTTTCTCCAGTCGGCCTTGCGACGGGTCACTGCCACCGACACGCTGGCCGACGCGTCGCTGCGCTACGGTGAGCCGCACGGCGATGCTCAACTGAGGCGCGCACTGGCGACCCGGCTCGGCGGGCTGGGTTTGCCCGCCACGTCCGACCAGATCATCACCACGGTCGGCGCGACCCACGCACTCGACATCGTCAGCCGCACCCTCCTCAAGCCGGGTGATGGCGTCATGGTCGAGGAGCCCGGCTGGGCAGTCGAGTTTGCCCGCCTGGACGCCATGGGCATGAGGGTCCTGCCGGTGCCACGGGGACCCGCCGGTCCGGATCTGGACGTCATGGCGCGCTACTGCGAGGTCCACGCTCCGAAGCTGTTCGTCAGCGTCAGCGTGTTGCACAACCCCACCGGCTACTGCCTGTCGGCCGCCAGTGCCCACCGCGTCCTCCAGCTGGCCCAACTGCACAACTTTCATGTGGTCGAAGACGACACCTACAGCCACATCGCGCCCGAACACGCGACGCGAATGTGTGTGCTCGACGGACTGCAGCGCAGCTTCTACGTCAGCGGCTTCGCCAAAATTCTGGCACCGAACTGGCGGGTTGGCTATCTGGTGGCTCCTCCGGCCTGGGTCGAACGCCTGCTGGACGTCAAGCTGCTGACCACACTGACCACGCCCAGCCTGCTCGAACGCGCCTTGTCGATTTGCATCGAGCAAGGGCAACTGCGCCGCCACGCCGAGCGCATCCGCCACCGGCTCGACCAGGCCCGCGGACGCAGCGTTCGCCTGGCCGAACAGGCCGGCTGCCGCTTCGTGGCCGAACCTGCGGGCCTGTTCGGCTGGGTCGACACCGGCGTCGATACCGAAGCCCTGGCCCAGCGCCTCCTTGACGAAGGTTACCTGATTGCCCCGGGAGCCCTGTTCCACGCGGCGCGGTCACCGAGCACCCTGATGCGCATCAACTTTGCCACCACGCAGGATGCTGCTTTCTGGGAGGTCTACCGGCGGGTCGTGGCCTCCAGCACCCGCGAACGAGCCCCAGGTGGGGTCAATCGTCCGGTGTGAGTCGCTGTTCCGGAAACAGGTCGGGCTCGCTGCCCTGTGCCACCTCTGCGAGTGCCTGTTCTATGGCCTGGGCCTCTGTCAGCATCAGCGGCAGCGCTCGCTCGAACAGACGCCAGTCGACTGTGCGGGCGGCCAATTCCAGTCCCTTGGCCAATCGAGCACCGCGCTCGGCGGTCATGCTGCCCAGCGAACCCTTGAGTCCGTGGGCATGGGCCACCGCCGACTCGCTGTCCCGTTGATCCAGTGCCGCTTTCAGGCCCTGCATGCGATCCACCAGATCGAGGCGCATGGCCTGGGCCAATTCCTGAAGTGAGGCCTCGTCGCCGTCCAGCCTGCGCCTGAGCTTGTCCAGGTCGACGGCTGGCTGAGCGTCCAGGCGCTGTCGCTCTGGCTTGTCGACTGGCTCCAGATTCAATTGGGCCGTGCCTTGGGATGGCGTCGGCGCCTCGTTGTCGGTGGTGCCTTGCGCCAGCACCCGGTCCATTTCTCGAATCAGCGCTTGCGGGCTCACCGGTTTGGCGGTGTAGCCGTCCATGCCAGCGTCCAGGCACATCTGCCGATCGCCGCGCATGGCGCTGGCTGTCACCGCCACGATCGGGGTACGGGGCAGCCTTCGTCGCGCCTCGGCCTGACGTATCGTGCGTGTGGCGTCCAGCCCGCTCATCCCAGGCATCTGCACGTCCATCAATACCAGATCCACACCACCCTGTTGCCAAAGACTCACCGCCTGTGCGCCGCCGCGCGCCACCCGGACGGTGAATCCCAGTTGGAGCAGCATCTGCCGCATCATCAGTTCGTTGACCGGGTTGTCCTCGGCCAGCAGGACCACCTGGCCTGCATACCGTGCGCTCGCTTGCGCGATACCTTCCAGTTCAGCCGGCGCACTCGTGGGCGCACCCGCATCTGCACTGGCGTCTGGCAGCGGCAGCGCCAGGGTGAACAGGCTGCCCTGGCCCAGCTCGCTCTGCAACTCGATCCGTCCGCCCATCAGTCTCGCCAGCCGGTCGCATATGGCCAGACCCAGCCCACTGCCTCCAAAACGGCGGGAGGTTGATACGTCGGCCTGGGTGAAGGCGTCAAAAATGGTGGCCTGCTGCTTGCGACTGATACCCACCCCGCTGTCGCGCACGGCAAAGTGCAGCAGAGGGACACCTTCCACATCACCGCTGCGTTGCACCCGCACCTGAATCGAACCGTTCTTGGGGGTGAACTTCAGCGCGTTGGACAACAAATTGCCCAGCACCTGGCGCAGCCTTCCCGGATCACCTCTGACCCAGGACGGCACAGCTTCATCCACCTCCAGATCAAAGGACAGCGGCTTGGCCCTTGCCTGCCCGGCGTAGGGTCCCACGGCCTCGTCCAGCACCGGGCGCAATTCGAACCGCACCTGCTCGATACCCAGCTTGCCAGCTTCGATGCGCGAGAGATCGAGAATGTCGTTGAGCAATGCCAGCAAGGCGTTGGCCGAACTGTCCATCAGGGCCAGCCAGCTCTTCTGCTCGTCGTTCAGGGGCGAGTCCATCAGCATGCGCGTCAGGCCCATGAGCGCGTTCAGCGGTGTGCGCACCTCATGGCTCATGTTGGCGAGAAAGGCGCTCTTGGCACGGCTCGCCTGTTCTGCGAGTTCCCTTGCGCGCGCAGTCTCCAGTTCTGCTCGCTTGCGCTCACCGATGTCGGCCAGGGTGCCCATCAGGCGAAGCGGGTGTCGCCGCTTGTCCTGCTCCGCCACCATGGCGTGGGTTTCCACCCAGACCCACCCGTCAAAGCGACGGACACGGTGCTGGAAAACCTCCCGCTGCAGCGTGCCGTCCAGCAGGGCACGCACCTTGGGCCGCAGGCGCAGCAGGTCGTCTGGGTGGACCAGATCGCGCAACTTGTCCAGGTCCCACTGCGCGTCCATGGCCACGTCGCCGATCAGCTCGCCCCAGCGGGCCGACAAAAACACCGTGGGGGACGTCAGCTGCCAGTCCCAGAGCGCCAGTCCGGCCGCTTCCACGGCCAGCTGCAGCCGGTCCCGGGTTTCATCCAGGGCTTCCTCGGCCAGCAGACGGCTGTTCGACTCCCGGTGAATCGAGCTGCGCAGCCGATCCAGCTCATGGTTCTGGCGTTCCAGCTCGGCCAGCAACTGCTGCGTGCGCTCGCGCTCCTGCTGCAGCTCATTCAGGCAGCGTTGCAGGTCCTGGGCCAGTCGATCAGGAGAGGTGGGCATGGGGTTTGTGGTCGTCCTGCCCCAGCATACCCCAGGGGGTCAGCCGTTGCTCAGCGATTCAAGGCGTTCCATCGCCTCGAACCATTCGGCCTCTATATCGGTCAGTCTTGTCGCCAGTTGAGCGGCACGCGCCGGGTCGCTCGCGTACAGGCTGCCGTCGGCCAGTTGGGACTCCACGCCTGCCTGTTCTTCTTCCAGGGCCGCAATGCGCTGAGGCAAGGCCTCCAGTTCCCGTTGTTCCTTGTAGCTGAGCTTTCGCCGGCCCGCCCCCGCGGGCGCCTCCGCGCTGGGCGAGGCTTTGACCGCCTTGTCCGTACCGGCGCCATTTTCCGTCGGCGAAGTCGCCACGTCCTGCCGGGTCATCTGGGTCAACCAGTCCTGCACATCCCCCACGTATTCGCGCCAGCGCCCGTTGCCTTCGGACACGAGGGTGCTGGTCACCACGTTGTCGAGAAAACGCCGGTCGTGGCTCACCAGGAACACCGTGCCGTCGTAGTCCTGCAGCAGGTCTTCCAGCAACTCCAGTGTGTCGATGTCCAGGTCATTGGTGGGCTCGTCCAGCACCAGCACATTGGCCGGCCGCGCGAACAGGCGTGCCAGCAGCAAGCGGTTGCGTTCCCCGCCCGACAGGGTGCGCACCGGCGCATGCGCCCGCGCTGGCGAGAAAAGGAAATCGGCCAGGTAGCTGCGCACATGGGTGCGTCGGTCGCCAATCTCGATCCATTCGCTGCCGGGACTGATGAAGTCCTCCAGCGTCGCGTCCAGGTCGATCTGCTCCCGCATCTGATCAAAATAGGCCACGCTGACCCGGCTGCCCAGGCGCACCGTGCCGCTGTCGGGCGCCAGCTCGCCCAGCATCAGCTTGAGCAGGGTGGACTTGCCAGCCCCGTTGGGCCCGATCAGTCCTACCTTGTCCCCACGCAGGATGGTGGCCGAGAAATCCCGCACCACACACAGCGGTGAACCGTCTGGGCGCACAAAACCCTTGGAAACCCCTTCCAGCTCGGCCACGATCTTGCCGCTGGCCTCTCCGCGCGCCACGTCCAGCTTGACCCGACCCAGCACGTCGCGCCGTGCCTCCCGCTGGGCCCGCAGACGTTGCAGCCGCACGATGCGCCCCTGTGCACGGGTGCGCCGAGCCTCCACGCCCTTGCGGATCCACACCTCTTCTTGCGCCAGCAGCTTGTCGGCCCGGGCGTTGACCACGGCCTCCTGCGCCAGCTGTTCTTCCTTGAGCGCCTGGTAGCGTGCAAAGTTGCCAGGGAAGCTCCGCAGCCGACCGCGATCCAGCTCCACCATGCGGGTGGCCACCCGGTCCAGAAACGCCCGGTCATGGCTGATGGTCACCGCGCTGCCCCGAAACTGCAGCAGCAGTTCTTCCAGCCAGACAATGCTATCCAGATCGAGGTGGTTGGTGGGCTCGTCCAGCAACAGCACGTCCGGACGGCTGACCAGTGCCTGCGCCAGAGCCACACGCTTGCGCTGACCTCCTGACAGGTCGCCGACGCGCGCGCACGCATCCAGATGCAGCCGCTGCAAGGTTTCTTCCACCCGCTGCTCCCAGTTCCAGCCGTCCAGTGCCTCGATCCGGTTTTGCAGCGCGTCCAGTTCGGTGTCCGCCTGCCCGCTCAGATAGCGATCTCGCAAGGCCCGAACCTCGGCCAGGCCTTCACTGGCTGCGACGAACACACTGTGATCCATGTCCAGCACAGGCTCTTGTGGCACATAGGCGATGCGAAGTGCATCGGTGACGTTGAGCTGCCCGTCGTCCAGGGCCTCGAGCCCTGCCAGAATCCGCAACAGGGAAGACTTGCCCGTCCCGTTGCGCCCGATCAGCCCGACACGCTCTTGTGCCTCCAGCGAGAAGTCGCAGTGATCCAGCAGTGCCACATGGCCGAAAGCGAGTTGCGCGTCCTGAAGGGAGATGAGAGCCATGCCGTTTCCATATAGAGAGCAGTGGATTATCCGATCCGAAGGCCACCGGGCTGCGCGAGGCAGGCTCCTGGCCGCTCGTTGACATGACCCAGGTGTTGCGAGAGACTCTGTCGGCGTTCATCAGAAAAATTTTCGGCGCGCCTTTGACGGCGCGTCAGAATCTGGTGTATACTGCAAGGCTTCGCTGATCACTGCAGCGACACGAGACAAGTGCCAGAGAGGTTCTGGGGTGAGTTGGGTGTTGCAGGCGGGTCGAAGGCTCCACGCAAGGTGTGGGGTGTCGGC
>JAUVWL010000023.1 GCA_030604135.1 Burkholderiales bacterium
CCCTGACCTACACGCCCGATGCCGACTACCACGGCAGCGACACCATCAGCTACACCATCAGCGACGGCAATGGCGGCACCGCCAGCGCCACGGTGGCCGTGACGGTCAACCCCGTCAACGACGCGCCTGTGGCCAGGGACGATGGGCCTTTTGAGGTCACACCCGGCCGCAGCGTGACGGGCAACGTGCTGACCAATGACTCCGATGTGGATGGTGACGTCCTGTTCGTGACCGGTTTTGCCGTGGACACCGATCGGGACGGCGTTCAGGACAGCTTTCTGCCAGGTCAGGTGGCTGTGATCCGGGGGGTGGGCACCCTGGTGGTGATGGCCGACGGTGGTTTCGTCTTCACCCCGGCAGATGGCTACGCTGGCAACGTGCCCGTGGCCACCTACACGGTGAGCGACGGCCAGGCCCAGGCCACCGCCAACCTGCGTTTCGATGCGGTGCCGGTCGTGCCGCCGCCACCAGCGCCGCCCATTCCGCCGCCCGATCCCGCCCCGGCGCCGGCGCCCGCGCCTGCGCCGGTGTTCAGCAACCCTGCACCAACAGATGTTGGTGCCCAGGGCACATCGGCCCCACCACCGTCTCCTACCGTCTCGTCCGGTTCGCTGTCTCCCGCGCTGCACGTGCTCTATGCCGTGAACACGGCACACACAGAAGGGTTCATCGTGACGTCCGGCCTGTCGCTGGGCACCTCGGACCCGCTGTTGGCGGAAGCCCTGGCCCAGGCACCCGACGGCCTGATGTTCGAAGGCATGGCTGAAATGTCGGCAGCCAGCTTGCTTGCGCCGGAAAGCATGTCGTATGTCGAACCGGCCCTTCATGTTCAACACGCGGTCCGGCACGAACCGGTGACCACCGAAAACGGCAACTACATCCAGCGGGTGGTGCGCTCGGCGGTGATGGAGTCGCGACTGGGCGATGCGGTCATCCGGACGCAGGCGGAACTGCAGGTCTCAGAAGATGCCTTTGCGCTTTCGCTTCGGTTGCGTGAGGCTATGTTCGAAAGGAACGATGCACCGAGCGCTTCAGCTGAGGAAGGCGCTCAGGCCAACACGGCGGCTCAGGTACCTGCCAAGCCCGAGGGGCAGGGGCAGCCGTCCGCTGCGCCACCGGTGCCAGGCTCGGCAGGGGCCGGCAGCGCAGAGGGGCTGGTCATCGAGTCAGAACCATTGCCGGAAGTCAGCGATGAGGAAGACGCTTCGACGGGGGAATCTGGCCGAGCAGCACTGGGGTTCCGTGCACAGTTGGCCCGGATGGCCCTGGAGCACGGCAGCTGGGGCCGTCCGGTCACCCGGGCTACTGTGGCGGCCTGAACGCGGATGCGAGGGGCAGATGGCTGGCCCAGGGTATCCTCAGAATGCGATCACTTCCGTCACACCCGCGTACGCGGGTGTCCATGAACAAGGTGAGACCCTGGTGCTGCGTGGATGCCCGCTTTCGCGGGCATGACGAGATCTTGGGTCCCTTGATGAAAGTCCAACGGTCCGCTGCGCGTCCCGTCAGGCTTTCTCCTCTTACGAGAAGAAGTCCTTCGCTTTCTCAAACCATCCTTTGTCGTTCGGGCTGTGTTTGTGGCCGCCCTTCTTGAACGACTCGTCCAGCTCCTTGAGCAGTTTTCGCTGGTGCTCGGTGAGCTTGACCGGGGTCTCCACCGCCACGTGGCAATACAGGTCGCCAGGGTAGCTGCTGCGCACACCCTTGACGCCCTTGCCGCGCAGCCGGAAGGTCTTGCCGCTCTGGGTGCCTTCGGGCAGGTCGATGGTGGCCTTGCCCTGCAGGGTGGGCACGTCGATCTCGCCGCCCAGGGCAGCCGTGGTCATGCTTACCGGCACCTGGCAGTGCAGGTCGTCGCCCTCGCGTTCGAAGATGTCGTGCTTGCGCAGACGGATCTCGATGTAGAGGTCACCGGCCGGCCCGCCGTTCTGGCCGGGCTCGCCGTTGCCGCTGGAGCGGATGCGCTGGCCGTCGTCGATACCGGCGGGAATCTTGATCTCCAGCGTCTTCTGCTTCTTGATCTTGCCCTGACCATGACAGGTGGTGCAGGGCTCGGGAATGATCTTGCCAGTGCCGTGACAGTGCGGGCAGGTCTGCTGCACGCTGAAAAAGCCCTGGCGCATCTGGACCACGCCCTGACCATGGCAGGTGGTGCAGGTCTTGACGCTGGTGCCCGGCTTGGCGCCGGTGCCCTTGCAGGTGTCGCAGTCGTCCCACGACGGGATGCGGATCTGGGTGTCCTTGCCGTTGGCCGCCTCTTCGAGCGAGATCTCCATGGCGTAGGACAGGTCGGCGCCCCGGTAGACCTGGCGTCCGCCTCCACCGCGACGAGCGCCGCCAAAAATGTCGCCAAAGATGTCGCCAAAGGCTTCGCCGAAGCCGGCGAAACCGTCGGCGCCGCCCGGGCCGCCCCTCATGTTGGGGTCGACACCCGCATGGCCGTACTGGTCGTAGGCCGCCTTTTTCTGCGGGTCCGAGAGCATCTCGTAGGCCTCTTTGGCCTCCTTGAACTTTTCTTCGGCGCCCTTGGCCGCGTCACCCTGGTTGCGGTCCGGGTGGTACTTCATCGCCAGCTTGCGATAAGCCTTCTTGATTTCGTCGTCGGACGCGTTCTTGGGGACGCCCAGGACTTCGTAAAAATCGCGTTTGGCCATGGTGGTGAATCAGGGGGTACTGTTGAGCAGAAACGCCGCGCCAAGTTGCCCGGGCGCGGCGGCGGGGTCAGGCCATCAGCCCGCGGACATCAGTCGCGCTTGACTTCCTTGACCTCGGCATCGACCACATCGTCGTCGGCGGGCTTGTTGCCGCCAGCCGATGCCTCGGCACCGGCGGACTGGGCCGCAGCGGCTTCGGCCTGCGAGGCGGCATAGACCTTCTCGCCCAGCTTCTGGCTGGCGGTCATCAGGGCTTCGGTCTTGGCCTCGATATCGGCCTTGTCCTCGCCCTTGGCGGCTTCCTCGACCGCCTTGAGGGCGGATTCGATGGCTTCCTTCTCGCCAGCATCCAGCTTGTCGCCGTGCTCGCCCAGCGATTTCTTCACGCTGTGCACCATGGCTTCGGCCTGGTTGCGGGCCTGCACCAGTTCGACCTTCTTCTTGTCTTCGGCCGCGTTGAGTTCGGCATCCTTGACCATCTGCTGGATCTCGGCCTCGGACAGGCCGGAGTTGGCCTTGATGGTGATCTTGTTTTCCTTGCCGGTGCCCTTGTCCTTGGCACCCACGTGCAGGATGCCGTTGGCGTCGATGTCGAACGTCACCTCGATCTGCGGCATGCCTCGCGGTGCGGCCGGGATGCCTTCCAGGTTGAACTCGCCCAGCAGCTTGTTGCCGCTGGCGATTTCGCGCTCGCCCTGGAACACCTTGATGGTCACGGCCGGCTGGTTGTCCTCGGCGGTGGAGAACACCTGGCTGAACTTGGTCGGGATGGTGGTGTTTTTGGCGATCATCTTGGTCATGACGCCGCCCATGGTCTCGATGCCCAGCGACAACGGGGTCACGTCGAGCAGCAGCACGTCCTTGCGGTCACCGCTGAGCACCTGGCCCTGGATGGCGGCACCGACGGCGACAGCCTCGTCGGGGTTGACGTCCTTGCGCGGCTCCTTGCCGAAGAACTCTTTCACCTTCTCCTGCACCTTGGGCATGCGGGTCATGCCGCCGACCAGGATCACGTCGTGGATCTCGCCCACGCTCACGCCCGCATCCT
Source organism: Burkholderiales bacterium (assembly GCA_030604135.1). Taxonomy (GTDB): domain Bacteria; phylum Pseudomonadota; class Gammaproteobacteria; order Burkholderiales; family Burkholderiaceae_C; genus Hydrogenophaga. The sequence goes on from JAUVWL010000023.1 coordinate 3,703, forward strand.
TGATGGCGGTGCGGCAGGGAGCGATCGTGCGCTCGATCAGCTCTTCGACCAGGGCTTCGAGCTTGGCGCGGGTGAGCTTGATGTTCAGGTGCTTCGGACCCGAGGCATCGGCCGTGATGTAGGGCAGGTTGATGTCGGTGGCGGCCGAGGACGACAGCTCGATCTTGGCCTTTTCAGCGGCTTCCTTCAGGCGCTGCAGGGCCAGCACGTCCTTGGACAGGTCGACGCCTTGCTCTTTCTTGAACTCGCCGATGATGTAGTCGATGATGCGCTGGTCGAAGTCCTCACCGCCCAGGAAGGTGTCGCCGTTGGTGGACAGCACCTCGAACTGCTTCTCGCCATCGACGTCGGCGATCTCGATGATGGACACGTCGAAGGTACCACCGCCCAGGTCGTAGACGGCGATCTTGCGGTCACCCTTGTCCTGCTTGTCCAGACCGAAGGCCAGGGCAGCAGCGGTGGGTTCGTTGATGATGCGCTTGACTTCCAGGCCGGCAATGCGGCCGGCGTCCTTGGTGGCCTGGCGCTGGGCGTCGTTGAAGTAGGCCGGAACGGTGATGACGGCCTCGGTCACGGGCTCGCCCAGGTAGTCCTCGGCGGTCTTCTTCATCTTGCGAAGGATGTCGGCGCTGACCTGCTGGGCCGAGATCTTCTTGCCGCGCACTTCCACCCAGGCGTCGCCGTTGTCGGCGGCCACGATGGTGTAGGGCATCAGGTCGATGTCCTTCTGCACTTCCTTCTCGGTGAACTTGCGACCGATCAGGCGCTTGATGGCGTACAGCGTGTTCTTGGGGTTGGTCACGGCCTGGCGCTTGGCAGACGCGCCGACCAGCACCTCACCGTCTTCCTGGTAGGCCACGATGGACGGCGTGGTGCGCGCGCCCTCGCTGTTTTCGATCACCTTGGTGGTGTTGCCTTCCATGATGGACACACAGCTGTTGGTGGTGCCCAGGTCGATGCCGATGATTTTTCCCATTGTGTGCTCCGAAAGAGGATGTTTGAAACTGTTGTGGATGTGTGGATAAGTCTGGGGATTTCAAGTGGAGGGCGTGGGGATGGGCTGTGGTTTGTGGCCTGGCCTCACGCTGTGCACATCACTTGGGGGCTGCCACGGTGACCAGGGCCGGCCGCAGCACGCGCTCGGCGATCAGGTAGCCCTTCTGGAGCACCGTCACGACGGTGTTGGGCTCCTGGTCGGCCGGCACCATGCTGATGGCCTGGTGCTGGTGCGGGTCGAATTTTTCGCCCGCGGCGGGGGCGATGGCCACCACCTTGTGGCGGGCCAGGGCGCTTTGCAGCTGTTTCAGGGTGGCTTCGGAGCCCTCGCGCAGCTGCTGCACGCTGGCTTCCTGGATGGCCAGACCGGCCTCGAAGCTGTCGAGTACCGGCAGCAGGCTCTCGGCAAAGTTCTCGACCGCGAATTTGCGGCTCTTGGCAATCTCTTCCTCGGCCCGGCGGCGGGCGTTCTCGGCCTCGGCTTTGGCGCGAAGGTACTGGTCGGCCAGGTCGACGTTCTGTGCCTTGAGGGTGGCGTTTTCGTGGCTCAGGGCGTTCAGGGCGTCGGCCTCGGCCGCCGTGGCGGCGGCCAGGGCCTCTTCCGGACTGAGGGCTTCGTGCGTGGCCGTGGGTGCGTGCTCGGGCTTCGGGTCGGTCGGGGTCTGGCTCATGAGGGTGGTCGGAATGGAACGTGAATCAGGGTGGCAGCACGCTGCCGTGAGACGGCAGATGGGGCCACCCCGGGCGTTTTCAAGGGTCGGTCTGACAATTTCCGGGACAGGGGGGCAGGGCAAACACGGAGACAATCACGCTTTTTGCGGACGGCAACCCCATGAAACTCTTCCGACACGGCCCCCAGGGGGCCGAGCGCCCCGGTCTGGTGGACGCGCAGGGCCTCTGGCGTGACCTTTCCGGCGTGGTGGACGACATCGCGCCCGCCGTGCTGGGCCCCGATTCTATGGCCCGGCTGGCGGCGCTGGACGCGGCGGCCCTGCCGGTGGTGGCGGCCGGTACCCGCTTGGGCCCGTGTGTGGGCGGCGTCGGCAATGTGGTCTGCATTGGCCTGAACTATGCCGACCACGCGGCCGAGGCCGGCCTGAAGGCGCCAGGTCAGCCCATCGTCTTCAACAAACACCGCGGTGCCATCAGTGGCCCGAACGACGATGTCTGGCTGGCGCCGGGCTCTCAGAAACTGGACTGGGAGGTGGAGCTGGGTGTGGTGATCGGCACCCGCGCCTTCCATGTCAGCGAGGCCGACGCCCTGCGCCACGTGGCCGGCTACTGCCTGGTCAACGACGTGTCCGAGCGCGCCTACCAGATCGAATACGAAGGTCAGTGGACCAAGGGCAAGAGCTACCCCACGCATTGCCCGATCGGCCCCTGGCTGGTGACGCCCGACGAGCTGGGCAACCCGCAGGATGTCGATCTGTGGCTGGACGTCAATGGGCAGCGGCGCCAGACCGGCAACACGCGCACCATGATCTTCGGGGTGGCGCAGATCGTGAGCTACCTCAGCCGCTTCATGGCGCTCGAGCCCGGCGATGTCATTCCCACCGGCACACCACCCGGCGTGGGCATGGGTGCCAAGCCGCCGGTCTACCTGCAGGCCGGGGACGTGGTGAGTCTGGGGGGGCGGGGTCTTGGCGAGCAGCGCCAGCGGGTCGTGCCATCGCCTTCAGGGGCCTGAAGCTTCAGGCCACATCGGCCATCAAGTGGGTCAGCGGCCCACGAGCAGGCTGCCCAGGTCGAAACTGGCGTCACCCGCCTGTGCGAGCGTGGGTGACACGCCCGCGTCCAGCAGCTTGCGCGCCTGCAGGTGGTCCCTGGCGGCGTTGACGCTGTCCACCGCCAGCAGGCGTTCGCCACTGAAGTGGTAGACGCTGAAGCCGCCGCCGGTCATGTCACCGCGCACGGCCCAGGCGTCGGCGTCCATCGACAGGCCGGCCATCTGCAGCTTGCGGTCGTACTGGTCGCTCCAGAACCAGGGCGTGGCGGTGAAGGGCCGGTCCTGTCCCAGCAGGGCAGCCGCTGCACTCTTGCCCTGTTCGGTGGCGTTCTGCACCGATTCCAGCCGCAGCAGCGAACCGTCGGCCAGGCGCCTTGCGGTGCAGTCGCCGGCCGCGACGATGGACGGGTCCGCCGTGCGCCCGCAGGCGTCCACCACGATGCCGCGGTCACATGCCAGTCCGGCATCGCGCGCCAGCTGGTCGTTGGCGACCACACCAATGCCGACCACCACCAGACCGGCTGGCAGCACGCGGCCATCGGCCAGCTTCACGCCGCTCACGCCGGTGGCTGCTGCCTCGATGCCCGCGACCTGTGCGTTCAGCATGAGGTGCACGCCATGGCCACGGTGCAGTTCGGCGTACCAGTCGGACAGCACCGGCGCCAGCACCCGGCCCAGCAGGCGGGGCGCGGCTTCCAGTACGGTCACGCGGGCGCCTTTCTTGCGCGCGGTGGCCGCCACCTCCAGGCCGATGAAGCCGCCGCCGATCACCACGACGGGCTGGTCTTCTTCGATACAGACCGCCAGGCGTTCGGCAATGGCGCTGGCGTCCTCTCGGGAGCGCAGCGGCAGCACGCCTTGTGCGTCAGCGCCCGGCAGGGGCAGGGCGCGGGGCGTGGCGCCGGTGGACAGCACCAGGCCGGTGTAGGGCAGGGCGCTGCCGTCGGCCAGGTGCAGGGTTTTCGCCGCGCGGTCGATGCGTTGCACCGTCACGCCGGTGCGCAGCTCGATGCCCTTGCGGGCCAGCATCTCGGGCGCGCGCATCACCAGCTGCGCCGCGTCCATCTCGCCGGCCAGCCAGGCCTTGGACAGCGGCGGTCGGTGGTAGGGGCCGTGCGGTTCATCACCCAGCAGGGTGATGCCGCCTTCCCAGCCTCCGGCCCGCAGGGCCTCGGCGGCCTGCACGCCGGCCTGGCCGGCGCCCACAATGACCATGCCGGGCGTGGTCATGGCCGCCGTCATTCCTGGCACTCGGGCAGGGTCACCAAGCCGCCCTCCAGTGCGGGGCTGGCCTTGATCTGGCAGGCCAGGCGGCTGTTGGGCCGGCGCTCGGCCACCACGTTCTCCAGCATGTCCAGCTCGCCCTGCGAGGGCGGCGGCAGCACGCCGGCCAGCAGCTCGTCGACATAGCAGTGGCAGGTGGCGCAGGCGCAGGAGCCGCCGCACTCGCCGATGATGCCGTCAATGCCGTTGGTGGTGGCGCCCTGCATCAGGCTCCAGCCGTCGGCCAGGTCGATGGTGGTGGACTGGCCATTGGCCTCGACATAGGTGATGTGTGCCATCGTGGGTTCTCGCGTTGTGAGTTACAGAGCCTTGAGCTGCAGCACCAGGGGGCTGCGGAAGGTCGATGAGGGCATCCAGGGCAGCTGGTCGGCCACGCGCTGGTAGTCCGGCACGACCTGATGGAATTCCTCGAACGCGATCTTGACCGCCAGACGGGCAATCGCGGTGCCCAGGCAGGCGTGCACGCCGCCGCCAAAACCCAGGTGGCCGCGCGGCTTGCGCGTGATGTCATAGACATCGGGATTGGGGAACTGGCGTTCGTCGCGGTTGCCGCTGCCATAGGCCAGGCAGACAAAGTCGCCTTCCTTCATGGTCTGGCCGTGCAGGGTCACGTCCTTCATCAGGCGGCGGCGGAAGCGCTGGGCCGAGGTGTTGAAGCGCAGGCTTTCCTCGATCGCGTCCGGCAGCAGGGCCGGGTTGGCCACCACGGCGCGGCGGGCTTCGTCAAACGTGGCCAGGTTGTAGGCGAACATCATCATGAAGCCGCCCAGCGATTCCACGCCGGCCATGATCAGCGTGGTGGTGGTCAGCAGCACCTCGCGGTCGTCCAGCCGGTCGCCGTCGATCTCGGCCAGCGCGAAGTGGCTGATCAGGTCGTTCTTCGGTTCGGCGCGGCGCATGGCGATCACCTTGCTGGCGTACTCCTGCATCCAGTTGTAGGCCGCAATGTGCTCGGGTCCCTTGGCGCGGGTGCGGGCATCGCTCTGCACCATCAGCACCGCGTTGTCTCGCACCTCGTGCTCGGGCACCAGGGCATCGTCGCCCATGGGCAGGCCCAGTGCGGCCATCAGCACCTTGACGGTGAACTGCGAGGACACGTCCTTGAAGTCGAACTCGCCCACGCCGCGCAGCTGGCCAAAGACCTGTTTGGCGACGTCGCGGATCGGCTCTTCGAGCGCCAGCAGGTTGCGCTTCATGAACGCGTGCTGGATCAGCCCGCGCAGGCGGTCGTGCTTGGGTGGGTCTGAGCTGCCCAGGGTCGCGCCGGCACGGCCGGGCAGCTCGGTCATCAGGTTGCCGCTGGCGCTGGAGTAGGTCTGCCAGTCCTGGCCGGCGGTCACGATGTCGCTGTAGCGCGAGAGCACCCACATCTGCGCTTCCTCGCTCCAGAAGCAGGGGTGTTCGTCGCGCAGTCGCTTGTAGGTCGGGAAGGGGTCGGCGTCGATGGCCGGCGAATACGGGTCGAAATGGAAGCTGCCCAGGCTCATGCTCGTGTCTCCTTCAGGTGGGTCGTGGAGTTGAACTGTAGGCGCGCCCGGGCTTCATGCCACTGCACAAAGTAGGGATAATTCTTGTACTTTTCGATCAAGGAGACAGGCGATGGCCGAAGTGGCAACAGCACGCAAAGAGGCGGCAGAGCTCCGCCGTCCTTCGAACAGCATCCCCCGTTTCGCGCTTTACGGCGAGGCACCCAAAGCGGGGCAGGAGCTGCTGCACATCGAGGAAGTGCAGTCCCGCAGCCGGCGCTACCACTGGGAAATCGACGCTCATTTGCACCAGGGTCTGTACCAGATTCTCTGGCTGGCCGCGGGTTCTGCTGAGGTGATGCTGGACGAGTGGCGGGCCACGGTGCAAGGGCCGTCGGCCATTGTGGTTCCTCCTGGGGTGGTGCATGGCTTTCGTTTTGCGCCCGAGACCGATGGCCGGGTGCTGACGCTCAGCGCCCGGTTCTTGGTCGAAGGCGAGTTCGAAGATATTGGCAAGGCCTTCCGCCAGCTGTTCTCGGCCCCAGGCGTCTTGCACTTTTCTGAAGACGATAGCGATGCCCTGCGCCTGGGTGTCCAGTTGGCCGAGCTGTCGGCCGAGTTTGCCTTGCCCGGTACGGGTGACGCCCCTGTGCTGCGCTGGCTTGCGCGCGCGGTGGTCTGGCGCCTGGCGCGGGCGAGCGAACAGGGCCAGCGTGCAGGGGGTGACGCCCGGGTACACCAGGCCTTGTTCACCCGCTTCCTGCTGCTGGTCGAGCAGCACTTTCTGGAGCACTGGCCCATGGAGCGCTACGCCTCGCGCCTGGGCTTGTCCACCCAGCGACTGAACCGCCTGGTGCGCGCCGAGAGGGGCTGCACCGCCCTGGAGCTGGTGCACGAGCGCCTCACGCGCGAGGCCTGCCGGCGTCTGGTCTACATCGCGGCGCCTGCTGCCAGTCTCGCCCTGGAACTGGGCTTTGAAGACCCGGCCTACTTTTCCCGCTTCTTCAAGCGGCGCACCGGCCGCAGCCCGCAGCAATGGCGGCGCGAACACATCGGGCAGGCTGCCGCCGGCTGATCAGTCCGAGTCCGATGTGACCGAGCTGGCCAGGGCCAGAACCTGTTCGCGCAGCCAGCGGTGCGAGGCATCCGCCTGGTGCTGGCGGTGCCAGATCAGGTACATGGGCAGCGAAGGGCAGGGTACGGGAACCGGAGAGTGGGCCAGGTCGCGCATCAGGCTGTGCTGCAGCAGGCATGGAGCGGTGGCCAACAGGGCACTGCCCTTGATGAAGGCTGGCAGACCGGCAAAGCCGGGCACCATGACCACAAAATGCCGCTGAATCCCCTGGGCCTGCAGGGTGCGGTCCAGGTGCAAGGCGCGGCGCGGTTCATAGACCACGGTCACGTGGTCCGCGTCCAGGTAGTCCTGCAGATCACGGGGCGCCTGGCGCACGGTCGGGTCGTGGTAGACGACGTAGCGGTCCTCGAACAGGCGTTGCTGCAGGATGTCGCTGCCTTCGGGAGGGCGGGGGCTGATGGCGATGTCGCAGGCCCGGTCGCGCAGCATCTCCAGACTGGGCACGTCTGACGGGATGATCCGCAGCACGACGCCGGGCGCCCCCTCGCGCAGACGGCGTGCCAGCGCGGGCAGCAACACGTCGCGCTGGAAGTCATTGGCCGCGATGGTCACCGTGGCCTGCCAGCGGGATGGATCGAAATCGCCTGCATGGGCAAAGCGTTCAAGCTGGCGCAGCAGGGCCCGTGCCTCGTCGGCCAGCTGCTGGGCACGGGCCGTGGCCACGATGCCCCGGCCGCTCTTGACGAACAGCGGGTCACCGGTGATGGCCCGCAACTTGTCCACCTGGTGGCTCACCGCCGACTGGGTCACCCCCAGTTGCTGCGCGGCCCGGGTCACGCTGCCGGCATCCACCACCGCCACCAGCTGCTGCAGGGATCGGGCATCCAGGTCCGACCAATCGAATTTGCTCATGAGTCAGATGATGAAACTTGGGTTTATTTTTGGCAAGCCCTTGGCGACACTCCGGTCATTCCCAAGTCAATCCTTCCCACTGCAGGAGACCGGCCATGAGCAAGACCATCCCCGGCACGACCCCGTTTGACGGGGACGCTGCCCAGAAAGGTTACGCGTTGAACAAGATGTGCTTCTCGTTCAACCACAAGGACAACCGCGACGCCTTTGTGGCCGACCCAGAGGCCTACATGAAGCGCTACGGCCTGAACGAGCAGCAGGCCCAGGCCATCCGCTCCAAACAGGTGCTGGCGATGATCGCGGCGGGGGGCAATGCCTACTACCTGGCCAAGTTCGCCGGCATCTTCGGGCTGGACATGCAGGACATCGGCGCCCAGCAGACCGGCATGACGAAAGACGAGTTCAAGGCCAAGCTCGTCGCCGCAAATCACCAGTGCTGACCCAGGAGACGCAGACATGGCACAACTCATCGGTGGCCTGGCCACATCACACATTCCCGCCATCGGCGGCGCCATCCACCGGGGCTTGCAGAACGAGCCGTACTGGAAGCCCTTTTTCGACGGCTTCCCCCCCATCCACCAGTGGCTGGGCAAGGCCAAACCGGACGTGGTGGTGGTGTTCTACAACGACCACGGCCTGAATTTCTTTCTGGACAAGATGCCGACCTTTGCGGTGGGCGCAGCGGCCAGCTACAGCAATGCCGACGAGGGCTGGGGCATTCCCACGAGCGCACCCGTCGCCGGTTGCCCAGAACTGTCCTGGCACCTCATCAACCAGCTGATTGCCAGGGAATTCGACATCGTGACCTGCCAGGAGATGCTGGTGGACCACGCCTGCACCTTGCCACTGAAGCTGTTCTGGCCAAACGATGAAGTGGCGCCGGTGCAGATCGTGCCGATCGACATCAATACGGTGCAATTTCCTCTGCCCACGGCCAAACGCGTCTACAAGCTGGGCAAGGCGGTGGGTGAGGCCATCCGCAGCTGGGACAGCGACAAGAAGGTGGCTGTCATGGCCACGGGAGGTCTGTCGCACCAGCTGGAGGGCGAACGGGCCGGCTTCATCAACAAGCGGTTTGACCTGCAGTTCCTGGACAGCATGGAAACCAACCCGGAGTGGGCGACGCAGTTCTCTGATCTGGAGCTGGTGGAGAAGGCGGGTACGCAGGGGGTGGAGCTGCTGATGTGGCTGGCCATGCGGGCGGCGCTGACCACTGGGGGTTCTGGGGTGCGCAAGGTGCACAGCAATTACCACATCCCGATTTCCAACACGGCCACGGGTGTGCTGGCGTTGGAGACGGTCTGACTTTTTCATGCCAGCGTTGTTGGCGTGTGCCGGAATCGACCGGTACCCGACTTCGCTCATGTCCCCCGAACCGGCTTTGCCGGTTCTCCTCCTTTACTTCGCTGCGCGGGCACCGATCGCTTCCGGCACGGAGTCACTGTTGGCATGCCCCCTCTTTTTCTTTGTGAACCACTCCGCGTGCCGGACTGGAGTGTCGGGTGCTTGACGCAGCGAAATAAAGGAGGAGGCGGCCGCAGGCCGCCGGGGGACATTCGCGGAGTCGAGTACCCGGCGATCCCGTCCCACACCACCATTGGTTGAGCCAAAAAAACGGGGACCCGAAGGTCCCCGTCACATGCCTGGACTCGCTGAAGTCAGGTCACAGCGAATCGATGAAGCTGCGCAGCTTGTCCGAACGGCTCGGGTGCTTGAGCTTGCGCACCGCCTTGCTCTCGATCTGGCGGATGCGCTCGCGCGTCACGTCGAACTGCTTGCCCACCTCTTCCAGCGTGTGGTCGGTCGACATCTCGATGCCGAAGCGCATGCGCAGCACCTTGGCTTCGCGCGGCGTCAGGCTGTCCAGGATCTCCTTGACCACCTCGCGCAGACCGGCCTGCATGGCGGCCTCGATCGGCGCCGTGTTGGCCTGGTCCTCGATGAAGTCGCCCAGGTGCGAATCGTCGTCGTCGCCGATGGGGGTTTCCATCGAGATCGGCTCCTTCGCGATCTTCATGATCTTGCGGATTTTCTCCTCCGGCATCTCCATCTTCTCGGCCAGGATGGAGGCATCGGGTTCGAAACCGAACTCCTGCAGGTGCTGGCGCGAGATGCGGTTCATCTTGTTGATCGTCTCGATCATGTGAACCGGAATGCGGATCGTGCGCGCCTGGTCGGCGATCGAGCGTGTGATGGCCTGGCGTATCCACCAGGTGGCGTAGGTCGAGAACTTGTAGCCGCGGCGGTATTCGAACTTGTCCACCGCCTTCATCAGGCCGATGTTGCCTTCCTGGATCAGGTCCAGGAACTGCAGGCCGCGGTTGGTGTACTTCTTGGCGATCGAGATCACCAGGCGCAGGTTGGCCTCGATCATCTCTTTCTTCGCGTCGCGCGAGGTGGCCTCACCCTCGTTCATCCGCTTGTGGATGTCCTTGAGGTGGGTCAGTGGCACCACCACGCTGTTCTGGATGTCGATCAGGCCCTGCTGCAGCTCCTGGATGGGCGGAATGTTGCGCTCCATCACCGCGCTCCAGGGCTTGCCGGCAGCGGCCTGCTTTTCCACCCATTGCAGGTTGAGCAGGTTGGCCGGGAAGTCGGCAATGAACTTCTCCTGCGGCATGCCGCACTTGTCCACGATGATGCGGCGCAGCTCGCGCTCTTTCTTGCGCACCTCGTCCACCTGCGAACGCATGGTGCTGCTGAGCTTCTCGATCGCCTTGGCGGTGAAGCGGATGGTCATCAGCGTGTCGGTGATGGCGCGCTGTGTCTTGAGGTAGGCCGGGCCGCCGTAGCCTTCCTTGTCGTAGGTCTTGTGCAGCTTTTCGAACTGGGCGCGGATGGTGTCGAAGCGTTCCAGGGCTTCGCGCTTGAGTTCTTCGAGCTTGCGGGTCAGGGCTTTGGAGCCGCCCTTGCCGTCGTCGTCGTCGGCCTCGTCGTAGTCGTCGAAGTCTTCTTCGGCCACGTAGTCGTCGGCCTCGTCGGCATCGGCAAAACCGTCGACCACGGTGGAGATCACCACCTTGCCTTCGCGGATCTCCTCGGCCATGGCCAGGATTTCGGCGATGGTGGCCGGGCTCTCGCTGATGGCAGCCATCATGTCGTTGAGGCCGCCCTCGATGCGCTTGGCGATCTCGATCTCGCCTTCACGCGTCAGCAGTTCGACCGTGCCCATCTCGCGCATGTACATGCGCACCGGGTCGGTGGTGCGACCGAATTCGCTGTCCACCGTCGACAGAGCGGCTTCGGCCTCTTCTTCGGCTTCTTCTTCGGTGGCGGCGGTGGGGCCGGTGTTGGACAGCAGCAGGGTCTCGGCGTCCGGTGTCTGTTCGTAGACGGCCACGCCCATGTCGTTGAGCAGCGAGACCACCACTTCCAGCGTCTCGGCCTCGACCAGCTTGTCGGGCAGGTGGTCGTTGATCTCACCGTGCGTGAGATAGCCGCGGGTCTTGCCCAGCTTGATCAGGGTCTTGAGACGTTCGCGGCGGGTCTTGGCCTCCTCTTCGGACAGCACCGTCTCGTCCAGCCCGAATTCCTTCATCAGCGCGCGCTCTTTGGCCTTGCTGATCTTCATGCGCAGCGGCTTGACCTTCTCGGTCGGCTGCGCTTCATCAACCACCTCCTCGGCGACGTCTTCAGTCAGATCGTCTTCGATGTCGCTCAGATCGGCGTCGTCGAAATCGGCACCGGATTTGGCATCGGCCTTGGCCTTGGGTTTGCGGCCGCGCTTGGCGCCGGTTTTGGCAGCAGGTGCGTCACCGGTGGCCTTGGCCGGGCGACCGGGCTTTTTCTTGGCCACCGCAGTCGTCTCTGCGGAGGTGGTGTCGAGTTCTTCGGTCGCGGCTTTGGCGGCCTTGGCTTTGGTGGGTGCGGTCTTGGCGGGGGTCTTGGCAGTCACGGGAGAGGAAGCTTTCTTCTTGGCCGCATCCGGGGCCGCGAGGGCAGCGCCTGTTTTCTTGGCGGTTTTCGGAGCGCTGGACACGGCAGGAACACTGGCAGACTTCTTCGCGGGCATGAGTACCTCAAAAAATGTCGGAAAAGGAACCGGCTGGGACACACGCAAAAACGCCAAGGGGCGCCGCAAAGCGACGACTCCGGAGGTTCTTGTCGGACACATTACCCACCTTCGGCCGGAAAAGGCGGGCCTGCAAGCTGTCGGGCGAACATTTGGTGTGCAGTCCTTGCGGGATGCGTCGGCGCCTGTGAGGTCGCCGCGTCGGCCGGGATGAGGATCCTTCAGGCCCATGTGCTTGGGCGTGGCCGAAACCGGAGGTGCTGCTGTCGCGCTTGCGGTGCAACCGACAATTATACCGCCGGGTCGCCGATCTTGTGTTGAAGTGCCTTGCGCAGCTCTTGCAGGTCGCGGTAGCGCTGCAGCTGACCGGGTTCCGTGGCGGCGCGGGCAATGGCCTCGCTTTCCAGCACCTTGAGGTGCTCGATGCGCAGGCGTGTCATGACCTCAACCACTTCGGTGGCTTCGGTTTCGGCGTCCGGGCTCTGTGCCGCGAGGTCTCCCTGTTGCTGCGCAAAGGCTTCGTGTTCATGGCCGCGCAGTGCCTCGCGCAGCACAGCCCAAGGCTGCGGACCGTGTTCGTGCAACTGGGCTTCCAGCCAGGTCATCACCGGTCCGTGGGGTGGCGGCAGGTGGGCCAGCATGGCGTGGTCATCGGCGGAAAGCTGTTCCCACGCCGCTCCGTTGGACAGCAACAGGCCAACCGCCCGGTCGGCCCGGCCCACACCGGCCCGGGCGGTGCCGAGCATGCGCGGCGGTGGCGGGGGTGACCAGCGGCGCCGGCCGCCGCTTCCGCGAGGTCGTTCGGTGCGTCCGGCCCAGGCGGGTGTCCATGTCCCGGCATAGGCATCGGCATCGTTTGGGGCGTATTCCGGGCTGGAAGTGGCCTGCGACTGGGCACCCGCACCTGCTGCGGGATCCGTGGCGGCGGCCGGTGCACGCCGCCCGCGACTGCCCGGTCCGGCCTGTTTCCACAGCTCGGCCAGGTCGGCGCTGCCAATGCCCACCGCGTGGGCCAGTTCGTCAAGCAGTTGCCGCTTGAGCGCACCCTCGGGCAGCGAACTCCACAGCGGGCGGGCCTGGGCCGCCAGCCGGGCGCGGCCTTCGGCGCTGTCCCGGTCGCAGTCGGCCGCCGCCGCTTCCAGCAGAAACTTCGACAGTGGCAGGGCATCTTTCACGCACCGCGAAAACGCGGCTTCGCCATGCGCCCGGATGTAGCTGTCCGGGTCGTGCTCGGCTGGCAGGAACAGGAACTTGATGCTGCGGGTGTCGGTGGCCAGGGGCAGGGCAGCGTCCAGGGCCTTGCGCGCGGCGCGGCGCCCCGCCGCATCGCCATCAAAACTGAACACCACGGCATCGGTGAAGCGGAACAGCTTCTGCACGTGGTCGGGCGTGCAGGCGGTGCCCAGGGTGGCCACCGCGTTGGCAAAACCGAGCTGGGCCAGCGCCACCACGTCCATGTAGCCCTCGGTGACCAGGGCGTAGCCGTGCTGGCGGATGGCGGTGCGCGCCTCGAACAGCCCGTACAGCTCGCGTCCCTTGCTGAATACCGGGGTCTCGGGCGAGTTCAGGTACTTGGGCTCCCCCTTGTCCAGCACCCGGCCACCGAATCCGATGTGCTCGCCCTTGACGTTGCGTATCGGGAACATGATGCGGTCGCGGAAGCGGTCGTAGCGCCTGGACTCGCCCGCCGCGTCTTTCTCGTCCTCGTGCTCGATGACCAGGCCGGACTCGACCAGCAGGGGCTCGCTGTAGTCGGGGAACACCCCGGCCAGATGTCGCCAGCCTTCCGGGGCGTAACCCAGCCCGAAGGTCTTGGCAATCTGCCCGGTCAGACCGCGGCGTTTGAGGTAGTCGACCGCGCGCGGCGAAGCCTTGAGGTCCTTCTGGTAGGCCTTGGCCGCTTTCTCCAGCACGTCGGTCAGCGTGGCCTGTTTCTGCCGCATCTGCGCGGCGCGTTCGCGATCCTGGGGCGAGGTGTCGTCCTCAGGCACCTGCAAGCCCACCTGGCCGGCCAGGTCCTTGACCGCCTCGACGAAGCTCATGCCGGCGTGCTCCATCAGAAAGCCGATGGCGTTGCCGTTCACACCGCAGCCGAAGCAGTGGTAGAACTGCTTGGACGGGCTGACACTGAACGAGGGCGATTTTTCCCCGTGGAAGGGGCACAGCCCCATGAAGTTGGCGCCCCCCTTCTTGAGCTGCACGTACCGGCCCACCACCTCGACCACGTCGACGCGGCTGAGCAGCTCCTGGATGAAGGACTGGGGGATCGCCATCGGGGTATTCTCTCGCAACGGCGCCCCAACAAAAGGAGACAAACCCATGACCCCCGAGACCGCTGCCCACATGTACGACCGGGACCTGCCGCGCAACGAGGCCAACTTTGCGCCCCTGTCGCCGCTGAGCTTCATCGAGCGCACGGCCGAGGTCTACCCCGACCGGCTGGCCATCGTGCACGGCGATCTGCGCCAGACCTGGAGCCAGACCTACGCCCGCTGCCGCCGGCTGGCCAGCGCCTTGCAGCGCGCCGGCATCGGCAAGAACGACACCGTGGCGGTGATGCTGCCGAACACACCGCCCATGGTCGAAGCGCATTTCGGGGTACCCATGGCCGGTGCCGTGCTCAACAGCCTGAACACCCGGCTGGACCCGCAGGCGGTGGCCTTCATGCTCGACCATGGCGAAGCCCGGGTGGTGATCGTCGACCCGGAGTTCGCACCCGTCATGGCCCAGGCCATCGCGCTGCGCCAGCGCACAGACCCGCTGCTGGTGATCGACGTGGAGGACGCGCTGTTCACAGGGCCGGCGCAGCGCATCGGCAGCACCAGCTACGAAGCGTTCATCGGTGACGGTGATCCGGCCTTCGCCTGGAGCCTGCCCGGCGACGAGTGGGACGCGATTGCGCTGAACTACACCAGCGGCACCACCGGCAACCCCAAGGGCGTCGTCTACCACCACCGGGGCGCGGCGGTCAACGCCATCAGCAACATCCTGGAATGGGACATGCCCAAGCACGCGGTCTACCTCTGGACCCTGCCCATGTTCCACTGCAACGGCTGGTGCTTTCCCTGGACGGTGGCGGCCCGGGCCGGTGTCAACGTCTGCCTGCGCCGGGTCGAGGCCCAGGCCATCTTCGACGCCATGCGCCAGCATGGCGTCACCCACTACTGCGGCGCGCCCATCGTGCACGGCATGCTGGTCAACGCACCCGCCGCGCTCAAGCAGGGGGTGCCCGCCGGCATCAAGGCCATGGTGGCGGGCGCCGCACCGCCGGCCTCGATGATCGAGGGCATGGAGCAAATGGGCTTCGACCTGACCCATGTCTACGGGTTGACCGAGGTCTACGGGCCGGCCACGGTCTGTGCCAAGCATGAGGGCTGGAACGAACTGGACATTGGTGAGCGTGCCCGGCTGAACGCCCGCCAGGGAGTGCGCTACCACCTGGAGCGCGACGTGCGGGTGCTTGACCCGCAGACCCTGCAGCCGGTTCCACAGGACGGCGAGACCATGGGCGAGATCATGTTCAAGGGCAACATCGCCATGAAGGGCTACCTGAAGAACCCCAAGGCAACCACAGAAGCCTTCGCCGGTGGCTGGTTCCACAGCGGCGACCTGGCCGTGCAGTACCCCGACGGCTACTTCAAGATCAAGGACCGCAGCAAGGACATCATCATCTCGGGCGGCGAGAACATCTCATCCATCGAGGTCGAGGACGTGCTCTACCGCCACCCCGACGTGCTGGCCGTCGCCGTGGTGGCGCGTCCGGACCCGAAATGGGGCGAAACCCCGTGCGCCTTTGTCGAGCTCAAGGCCGGGGCCCAGACCACACCAGAAGACATCGTGCGCCACTGTCGCCAGCACCTGGCCGGCTTCAAGGTGCCCAGGGCCGTGGTGTTTGGCGAGCTGCCCAAGACCAGCACGGGCAAGATCCAGAAGTTCGAATTGCGCAAGCAGGCCGGCTCGGCGGCGGCCATTGACGTCTGACGTTCCACCACAGCCAGGCGACGCCCGTTTCTGCCGCCAGGTCGTGCCCGTCATTTCACACGGTCACTTCCGCGATGCAGGGGGACTTCGCCTGACCCGGTCACCCCAGCTTCGCAGGAGTACACCGCCTGAAGCCGTCACGCCCACCTCACAGGATTGCATTGCCAGACCCGTCACTCCCGCGAGCGCGGGAGTGACGAAAGTGACGAAAGTGACGAAAGTGACGAGAGTGACGAGAGTGACGAGAGTGACAGGTGGGGCGGCAGTGACGGTGGCGCGGTGAACGGGGTAGTGAGGAAATGAGGTAGCGGACGAGTGCGGAAACGGGTTGGGCGACGGCTCGCGTATGAAGGGTCTGGAGAAGTCCGCAGAGAGCGCACCGGCGCGAAACGACTGACCGCCCCTGGGTCCGGGGCGTTCTTGCGCCCGGGCGGCCAGCAATTCAGTCCCCGACCACCACGCCCTCCCGACGCGGGTCGGCACCCCCCTGCCAGACACGGTCACCGCCGCGCTGCAAGGCCTGCAGTCCGCTGGGCATGGGCACTTGGCGCACCTCGTGGCCTTGCTGCTCCAGCGTCTGAATGGTGTTGTCAGGGAAGCGGCCCGCTTCCAGCAAGAACGGTCCGCCTGTGGTGCCGAAGTTGGGCAGGTCGATGGCCTGCTGCGGCGTCAGGCCCTGGTGCAGCGTTCCCAACAAGGTCTTGGCCGTGAAATGGATGATGAGCGCGCCGCCCGGGCTGCCCAAGCTCATCAACAGCTGGCCGCTGTCGCGGTCGAACACGAGGGTCGGTGACATCGAGGAGCGCGGTCGCTTGCCGGGCTCCACCCGGTTGGCCACCGGTCGCCCCTGCGCATCCGCAGGTAAAAAGCTGAAATCGGTGAGCTGGTTGTTCAGCAGAAAGCCGCCTTCGCGGGAGGGGTCGGTGCTGACCATGAGGCGGGCGCCGAAGCCGGCTTCGATGGTCGTCGTCATGGCCAGGGCGTTGCCATGGGCATCCACCACGCTCAGGTGGCTGGTGCCGTACTCGGGCTGCTCGGGCATGGGAGCCCAGCCGACGCTTATGCCACCGGGCGTGCCTGGCAGGACGGCTGGTGCGCGGCGGGATCCGATCAGCTGGGCGCGCTCGTCCAGGTAGGCCGGGTCCAGCAGGCGGCTCCAGCGCCCGCCGGGTGCCGGCACAAAATCGGGGTCTGCCACATACTGGGCCCGGTCGGCGAAGGCCAGTCGCGAGGCCTCAACATAGGCGTGCAGGGCTGCCGCCGTTGGATGGCCACCCTGCAGGGGCAGGCCCGCCTGTTCGGTGCGCGAGAGCAGTCCCAGGATCTGGCCGATGGCCAGTGCACCGGAACTCGGTGGCGGAAAGCCGCACAGCCGCAGCCGTCGGGTCGCCGTGTCGTGGTCATGGCAAAGGGCCTCCCGAACCTTGGGCTGGTAGCGGACCAGATCTTCCAGTGCCAGATGCCCAGGGTTGGTCGGGTGGGCTTGCACGGCCTGCACGATGGCCCGGGCCACCGGGCCTTCGCGCAGGGCGGATGGGCCGTCTGCCGCGAGCCGGCGGAACACGGCGGCGAGTTCCGGGTTGCGCAGCACATGGCCGACCGGGTGAGGCTGACCGTCGGCTCGGTAGAAGTACCGTCGGGCCACCGGGTCGTCCTTCAGCGCGGACTCGGCCTGCAGCAGCGTGTTCAAGCGCTGACCGACCGGAAACCCCTGCTCGGCCAGGCGAATGGCGGGCTCGAACAGGCGTGCCCATGGCAAGCGGCCATGCTCCCGGTGGACCAGGGCCAACATGCTCACCGCCCCGGGTGTGCCCACGGCGCGTCCCCCGACCACCGCCTGCATGAAGGGCAGGGGTTTGCCGTCGGCGTCCATGAACAGATCGGGGCCGGCTGCAGCGGGCGCGGTTTCGCGGCCGTCATAGGCCTGGACGCGGTGCCCATCGTGGTGCAACAGGAAAGCTCCCCCGCCAATGCCGCTGGACTGGGGTTCGACCAGGGTCAGCACCAGTTGGGCCGCCACCGCCGCATCGACCGCGCCGCCGCCCGCGCGCAGCATCTGCAGCCCTGCCTCTGCGGCCAGCGGATGGGCCGCTGCCACCGCCTGACGCGCAAACCGGGTTTCCACCGATGCACCCAGGCCAGAAGCCCCCTCGGGCTGCAGCACGACCTGGTCCGTTCCCGACGGTGCCCGCAGCGCCGAACAGCCCCACAGGCCGGACGCCAGCACCGCTGCCAGCAAGGGCAGCCAGGCGCGCAGGCGCCTGGCGGGTGAAACGGGTGTGCAATTCGTCATGGTGCAGCGCCTTTCGTGTGTGACGAGTCAACTACCCCTGCCGGTACTTGCCCGATATCAAGAGCGGTTGTTGCCAAACCGGGTTAAGGTAATGGTACGACTTGGTTCCTCCGCTTGCCCAGGCCTTTTTTCCCATCTGCCCCACGAATGAGTCTGCCTCCTCCTGTCAATGCTCCCCTGGCTCCTGGCGTCTTGTCGCCTGGACTGATCCACAACCTGCACCAGCTGCTGGTGGCCATGGAGTGCATGCATTGCATGCCGGTGATCAGCCTGCACCAGGCCATTCTGCAATTGCACCTGCTGGACGAGGGCGCCGTGGCGGCTTTGGAGGCCGAGAGCCCCGAGCTGCTGCGATCGCGCTCGGAGGAGCTGGTGCAGCGGCTGATCCTGAGTCACGAAGAATGGCACCGGGCGCTGGCCCGTGTCGCCGGTGTGGTCGAGATCGATGTGCTGGGTTTCGACCTCGAGCCCGATGCCTTTCGGCTGCTGCCCTTGCAGCAGGCCCGCGCCCATCACGTGGTGCCGCTGGGCATGGCCAACGAGCAACTGTTCATCGCCTCGGCCACACCGACCCGTGTCGAGCTGCAGCGGGACCTGGCCTACCTCACCGGGCACACCGTCACCCTGGTCTGGGGCAGTCCGCAGGCCATTGAACGCCGCCTGGATGTGCAGGACCGGATTGTGCACGCAGGGCACGATGCACCGGGTGATCGTATTTCAGAAGAGATTCGCAAGCGCTTGCTTCCCGTCGGGCCTGCCTCGGTCGAACCGGCCCAGCTGGAGGACCTGGTCATGCAGGCCATGGTCGAGGTGGGCAGCGCGGCCGAATCCGAACAGCTGGCCTCCACGAGCGAGTCGGCCGGCATGGTGAAGCTGGTCAACCGCATGATCAGCGAGGCCCAGCGAACCCAGGCTTCGGACATCCACATCGAGAGCAACCCTGGCGAAGCCCTCACGGCCATTCGCTTCCGCCGCGACGGCGACATGGAACCTTATCTCTGGTTGCCGGCCAAGCTGCGCGCGCCCCTGGTCTCGCGCATCAAGATCATGGCCAAGCTCGACATCGCCGAGCGGCGCCGGCCGCAGGATGGCAAGATCGATTTTGCCGAGTTCGGTGGCCAGAGCCTGGAGCTGCGCGTGGCCGTGATGCCCACCCACGACGGGCTGGAAGACGTGGTGTTGCGCTTGCTGACCTCCGCCAAGCCCTTGCCACTGGGTCAGCTGGGCCTGCAGCCGCGCGACCTGGCCACCATCGCCGGCTTCTCGCAACGATCCTTCGGCATGGTGCTGGCGGCGGGGCCTACCGGCTCGGGCAAGACGACCACGCTGCATTCCATGCTGGCCGAGGTGAACACGGCCGAACGCAAGATCTGGACCGCCGAAGACCCGATCGAGATCACCCAGCCGGGTTTGCGCCAGGTCCAGATGAATCCGAAGATCGGCCTGACCTTTGCCAATGCCATGCGCGGCTTTCTGCGGGCCGACCCGGACATCATCATGATCGGCGAAGTCCGGGACGCCGAGACCGCCAAGATCGCCATCGAGGCTTCCCTGACCGGGCACCTGGTTTTGTCCACGCTGCACACCAACAATGCCTGCGAGAGCGTGGTGCGCCTGCTGGACCTTGGCATGGACCCGATGAACTTCGCCGACTCGCTGCTGGGCATCGTTGCGCAACGCCTGGTGCGTTCACTGTGCCCGGCCTGCGCCGAAGAACTTCCGATGGACACCCAGGCCTGGGATGAGCTGGTGCAGGAGTACGTGGATGGTGGTGGCATCGATACCGCCACCGCCCGACAACGCCTGCTGGAGGCGGCCGGGGTGGCCGAGCCGGGCCAGATCCGGGTGCGTCACGCCGTGGGCTGCGAGCACTGTGGGGGCAAGGGCTACAAGGGCCGAATGGGCGTGTACGAAATCTTGCAGAACAGCCGCTTGGTCCGTCAGCTGATCCAGGACCGCGCCAGGCCCAGCGAACTGTTCGAAGCGGCGGTGCGTGAGGGCATGCGCAGCCTGCGTCACGACGCGCTGGAAAAAGTCGTGCAGGGCCGCCTGGATCTCAGGCAGGCCCGGCTGGCCTACCGCTGATCTGGGCAAGTTCCTTCGCTGGCGCTGCGTCAGCGCGGCGCCAGGCGGATGGCGCCGTCGAGGCGGATCACCTCGCCGTTGAGCATCTCGTTTTCGATGATGTGCCTGGCCAGCTTGGCATAGTCCTGCGGGGTACCCAGGCGGCTGGGGAAGGGCACGCTGGCCGCCAGCGCGTCCTGCACCTCTTGCGGCATGCCGAACAGCATGGGTGTGCCGAAGATGCCGGGGGCAATGGTCATGTTGCGGATGCCGTTGCGGGCCAGGTCGCGCGCAATGGGCAGGGTCATGCCGACCACACCGCCCTTGGACGCGGCGTAGGCGGCCTGGCCGATCTGGCCGTCATAGGCGGCCACGGAGGCGGTCGAGATCATCACGCCGCGCTCGCCCGTGGCCTCGGGCTCGTTCTTGCACATGGCCTCGGCGGCCAGGCGGATCATGTTGAAGCTGCCCACCAGGTTGACCATGATGGTCTTGGTGTACACGGCCAGCGAGTGTGCGCCGTTCTTGCCCACGGTCTTCTCGGCCGGTGCGATGCCGGCGCAGTTGACCAGGCCCATCAGCTTGCCCATGGACACGGCCTGGGCCACCACGGCCTGGCCGTCGGCCTCGTTGCTGACGTCGCACTTGACGAACACGCCACCGATGTCCCTGGCCACGGCCTCGCCCTTCTCGACCTGCATGTCGGCGATGACCACCTTGCCGCCATTGGCGGCAAGCATGCGCGCTGTGCCTTCACCCAGACCCGATGCGCCGCCGGTGACGATGAAGACTTTGCCTGCAATTTCCATGATGTGCTCCTCGATGGGTGGAATTGACGTTGACGTAAACGTCAATTATCACCCACAAAAAAGCCCGCGAGAAGCGGGCTTGGTTGCGCAGAGGGGCTTCACTTGTACCCGACACGGTCCAGCATCTGCTGCACCTTGGTCAGGTTCTTGGCCACGGCCGCCAGCGGCACCTGTTCGGCCTTGAAGTCGTCGCCGCCCATGGCACGAAGTGCGGCGTTGTCGATCTTCACGCCTTTGGCGGCGGCGAATTCGTTGTTGCCGTTGGCAAAGTATTCCTGGGCAAAGGGGCTGGCCAGGTATTCCATGAACGCGATGGCGTTGTCGCGGTTTTTGGCATGCCGTGCCACCGCACCGCCAGCGATATTGACGTGGGTGCCACTGGTTCCCTGGTTCGGAAACACCACGCGAATTTTCTCCATGGCCGTCTTGTCTTCGGCTTTGTCCGACTTCAGCAGGCGCGCCGCGTAGTAGGAGTTGGTCACGGCCACGCCGCACTCACCCGAGGCCACGGCGCGGATCTGGTCAGTGTCGCCGCCTTTGGGCGCCCGGGCCATGTTGGCCACGAGGCCTTTGAGCCAGGCTTCCCCCTTTTCGTCGCCCATGCGCTCAATGACGGTGGCGAACAGAGACAGGTTGTAGGGGTGCGAGCCTGAACGGGTGCACACCATGCCCTTGAGCTTGGGGTCAGCGAGCTGTTCGTAGGTGGCCACGTCTTCGGCCTTGACGCGCAGTGGGTCGTACACGATCACGCGGGCCCGGGTGGAGAAACCGGTCCAGGTGACCCCGTCCGGGGTGGCGGCGGCCCTGAGGTTGGCCGGAATGCTCTCGTCCAGCTTGGCCGACTTGATGGGCTGGAACAGGCCCTGGGCGTCGGCAGCGGCCAGGCGGGCCGCATCCACCAGCAGCACCACGTCGGCCGGTGAAGCGGCGCCTTCTGCGCGCAGGCGGGCCACAATGCCCGCGTCGTCCGCGTCGACCCGGTTGATGCGGATGCCGGTCGTGCGGGTGAACTCGGTGTACATGGCTTCGTCACTCTGGTAGTGACGGGCCGAGTAGAGGTTCAGAACTTTGTCCTGTGCAAGGGCATGGGTGGCGCCAGCCAGGCTGGCGACGGCGGCAACGGCGAGGGCAATGGGTCGAAAAATGGACATGGTGGCAATGACAATCGGGGAACGGGCAGGCCGCAACACGGTCTGTTCAAACCGGTCCAAAATTCGGCGCCGGCTCAACATGGATAGTAACAGAAACGATAATGGTTCTCAATAGAGTATTTTTGACGTGGATCAAACTCGGGTTGGTTCTTTTGCTGGGTGCCTGTGCCACCCGCGAGCCGGCACCCACACCCGTGCCCGAAACCTCGGCGCCTTCGGTGCCACCCGCGGGAAGCTGGCGGGCCCCCCGCCTGGGACTGGCGCTGGGCGGAGGCGCAGCGCGAGGCTTCGCCCATGTGGGCGTGATACAGGTGCTGGAGGAGCAAGGCATCCGGCCTTCGGTGGTGGTGGGCACGTCGGCGGGCAGTCTGGTGGCTACCTTGTATGCCAGTGGGCTGGGTTCGAAAGAACTGGAGCGACTGGCACTCACCATGGACGAAGCCCTGCTGGCCGACTGGTCATTGCCGATCATGGGGAGGGGCATGTTGCGTGGCGAGGCCCTGGCGCGCTATGTGCGTCAGGCGGTCGATGGACGCTTGCTGGAAGACATGCCCATCCCCTTGGGTGTGCTGGCCACCGATCTGGGCAGTGGTGAAGGCGTGCTGTTCCGTCGCGGCGACGCCGGTGAGGCGGTCCGGGCGTCCAGCGCGGTGCCGGGCGTTTTCACACCGGTTCGCATCCAGGGCCGGAACTACGTGGACGGCGGCCTGGTCGCGCCGGTGCCGGTTCGGCATGCGCGCCAGATGGGGGCCGAGGTGGTGATTGCAGTCGACATATCGTCCGACCCTCAGGGCAACAGCGCCGACGGGCTGCTGCGCCTGTTGTTGCAGACCACGGCCATCATGGGGCAGAGCATCAATCGGCACGAAATGGCACTGGCCGAAGTACAGGTTCGACCCTTGCTCACTGGGGTCGGCAGCGCCGATTTCGCCTCCCGCCAGCGCAGCATCGACGCTGGACGGGCGGCGATGAACGCCGCCTTGCCCCGTCTTCGGGCGGAGCTGGCCCGACTGCGCCCGGTCACACCCGGGTGATGGCCTGCCTGGCTGTGCGTTTCAGCGGATAAAAAAAGCCCCGACCTTGCGGCGGGGCTTGAAGGGGTCCGATGAAATCCGATTTCGAAAAGGACCCGAGGAGACAACCAGAAGAAACGGTCTGGGCAACCAGCGCCGCCTTCTCAGGTCTGGCGCCATCGTGCCGTGATTTGATTGTGCGTGCCTTGACCGAAGTCAAAGCCGCCATCAGCGGCACGATCCCGGTTCAGTTCAGCGCTTCTTGGCGGGGGCCTTGGTGGCGGCCACGGCCTGCGAAGTCACGGTGTTGAAGTTGGCTTCGGCCATTTCGGTGGCTTGCTTGACAGCCTTCTGCACCGATTCCATGGCGTTGTTGGCAGCGGACACGGCGCTCTTCATCACGGCCACGGCGGTTTCGGAACCGGCAGGGGCGTTCTTGGCGGCGTTGTCGACGACGGCCATGAATTTCTTCTGGGCGTCGGTGGCCTGGGCTTCAGCGGCCTTGCCGAACTCGGCGGAGGTGCCCGAAGCGATGTCGTACAGGTGGCGGCTGTAGGCCACGGTCTTCTCGGCCAGGGGTTGCATCAGGCTGGCTTGCAACGTCAGCAGTTCCTGGGCGTCCTTGACGGACAGCATGGCCTGGGCATTGTTAGCCGACTCGGCCATGGCGGCCTTGGTGGCTTGCAGGTTCAGTTCGACCAGCTTTTCCACGCCTTCGAAGGCTTTCTGGGTCAGGCCGAAGAGGGTTTCGATGTTGGCTTTCTGGGCGGCGACGATTTGTTCAGCGGTCAGCATGTGGATACTCCTTTGTGGTTGCGAGGACTCAGTTGAGGGCTGCTTCGGAACACCGCGCTGTCTGTACGCTGTTTTTCTGGTTCTTTTTGCTGCACTGCAACATGGTTCGAATTATAGGGACACCGGGTCGACTTGCAAGTGGTTTTTTGCTGCATTGCAACATTTAGAGACTATTTTCTAGAACCCCTTCGATCGCTCCCTGTTTGTCTGCACCGACAGAATCCTGATCCACAACACCCGACTGCGCTTCCCCTGTGCACGCCTTCTACGCTGATCACTTTGTCCTGCCCTTGCCTGAAGGGCATCGTTTCCCCATGGCCAAGTACGCCCGCCTGCGCGAGCGGTTGCGCGAGGAGTTGCCCACGGTGAGCTTGCATGAGGCCCTGCCGGCCTCCGATGGAGAACTGGCTCTGGCCCATACGCCAGCCTACATTCGGGGCATTGCACAGGGGACCCTGGATGCGCGCGCCCAGCGCGAGATCGGCTTCCCCTGGAGTCCGGCCATGGCCGAACGGGCTCGGCGCTCGGTGGGCGCCACGGTGCAGGCCGTTCGCCAGGCCATGGCCGGCGACGGCCTGGCTGCCAACCTGGCAGGCGGAACCCACCACGCCTATGCCGACAAGGGCAGTGGCTTCTGTGTCTTCAATGACGCCGCTGTGGCAGCGCGTCTGATGCAGGCCGAACACGCCCGACGGCACCGCGCCCGGGGACCTCTGCGGGTCGCAGTGATCGATCTGGACGTGCACCAGGGCAACGGGACTGCCAGCATTTTTGCGCGGGACGACACCGTGTTCACCCTGTCCCTGCATGGGGCACGCAATTTTCCGTTTCGCAAGGAGGCCAGCGATCTGGACGTCGAACTGCCCGATGGTTGCGACGACGACACCTACATGGCGGCGCTGGAGCGAGCGCTGGACGAGCTGGCCCAGCGCTTCGAACCCGGGCTGGTCATCTTTCTGGCAGGAGCCGACCCGCACGAGGGCGATCGGCTGGGGCGCCTTCGCCTGAGCTTTGATGGTCTGGAGGCCCGCGATCGGCGCGTCTTCGACTGGGCCTGGCAGCGGCGCGTACCGCTGGCCTTCACCATGGCCGGCGGCTACGGGCACGACCTGGACACGACGGTCCAGGTCCAGGTCAACACCTACCGGGTGGCGCTGGACTACCGGGCGCGCTGGGCGACACACAGGCCCTGTGCTGACATCGTCTCTGCGACAGCACGCTGAAGTCAGCGCTGGCAGAATGCGCCCGCATGAACGCCACCGCCCAAGCCCGCCCCCAGCCCATTTCGCGCGAGCACTACCGCGTGTTCCGCTCCATCGGCACCCGCTGGATGGACAACGACGTCTACGGGCACGTCAACAACGTGGTCTATTACAGCTGGTTCGACACTGCGGTGAACGCCTGGTTGATCGAGCAGGGTGCGCTGGACATCCATCGCGGCGAGGTGATCGGGCTGGTCATTGAAACCCAGTGCAACTATTTCGCGCCGCTGGCCTTTCCGCAGTCCATCGACGCCGGCTTGCGCGTCACCCGGCTGGGCAGCTCCAGTGTGCGCTACGAGGTGGGGCTGTTTGCGCAGGGTGAGCAACTGACGGCCGCTTGCGGACACTTCATTCACGTGTATGTGGACCGGCAGACCCGACGCCCGGTGGCCCTGCCCCCCCAGTTGAAGGCCACCCTGCAGCAGTTGCTCTGAAGGCGGCCTGCAAGCTGGGCGCGCTGTTGTCATAATTGACGTTAACGTAAACGTCATATCCAGGAGGCCGCATGAGCCAGAACCCCCAGACGCCCGCCCCGTTCATCGATTCCGCCAGTGTGGATGCGGCCATCACCAGCCGCATGTCGGCGCGGGCCTTCCTGCCGACGCCGGTGCCGCGTGCCACGCTGGAGCACCTGCTGGCCCTGGCCAGCCGTGCGCCGTCGGGCACCAACACCCAGCCGTGGAAGGTCTATGTGCTGCAAGGGCAGAGCAGGGACGGCCTGGTGGACAAGGTGTGCGCGGCCCACGACGCCTTGCGTGCCGATCCGTCGCTGGCCGAGACCTACCGGGAGGAATACGACTACTACCCAACGCAATGGGTGAGCCCCTATATCGACCGTCGACGCGAGAACGGCTGGAGTCTCTATGGGCTGCTGGGCATCGGCAAGGGCGACAAGGACAAGATGCACGCCCAGCACCAGCGCAATTTCCGCTTCTTCGATGCGCCCGTGGGCCTGATGTTCACCCTGGATCGCGTCATGGGCCGAGGCTCGCTGGTCGACTACGGCATGTTCCTGCAAAACCTCATGGTAGCGGCCAGGGGGCACGGCCTGCACACCTGCCCCCAGGCCGCCTGGAACGGTTTTGCGAAGATCATCCTGCCGCACATCGGTGCCGGCGAGAACGAGATGCTGGTCTGTGGCATGGCGCTCGGCTACGTCGACCCCGACGACAAGGTCAACGGTTTTCACACCCCGCGCGAGCCGGTGGCGTCGTTCACCCACTGGCTCGGCTGAGAGGCTGAAACCGTTCTCCAGCCCGCCTTTCACCACCACGGATCGGGGGCGAACTGTGGCCTGGAGCCTGGGAAGGGGCGCGGGCGGTGCGGTTGTCTGGCGGGTGGCGGGATGATGCCGCGGGCCATCAGGTTGGCGTGGCTGTCGTATCGGATCAGCACGATCTCGTCCGGGCGGCGACTGGCGCGTTCAAACTCGGTGGAGCCCACCCGATCGCGCTCGCGCTCGCCGTGTCCGGTGCCCAGTTGCGGCCCGCTGCCCCAGGGCATGGACTTGCCCTGCGCATCGGGTGCCGATCGCCCCTGGGCGGGGGGCAGGTTGCCGTGCGGGAACCAGGGCCCCTGTGGGGCTGGCCTTTGTTGCTTCTCACGAAACACGGCCACGCCGATCACGCCCACGTCCTCGGGGCGACCGGTGCGCGCTGCGTAGGAGTTGGGCAGGCTGGTGAAGCGGAACACCGCCACATCCCGTTGGCTCTTGCGCCAGCCGCTCACGTCGTAACGCTGGCCGGGGTTCAGCACATAGCCGGACTGGTGGAAGGCGGCGCTCTCCCCGGTGATCACATTGACGCCGTCGACCGACACCACGTTGAGCAGCCGTTCTCCGCTGAGGTTGACCAGCTCCAGCGCGTAGCGCCGGCCCGGTTCACCCGGCAGCCAGAGTTCACCCTTGTGCTGGTACAGGGGCAGTACCTGGTTGCGGTCACGGTCGATGACGCGCACGTGGGTCAACCGACCCAGCGCTCGGGCGGGGAGGGCGGTCATCAGGGCGGCGCCGCTGATCGCGCCCAGTGCCATGCGGCGGGTCATCGAGGGGCTGGTCGTGTCCATGGAGATTCTCCTGGGAGATGGGTTGCTTGGAGACTCCAGTACAACCGCGCTGCGTCAACGGCGGGCCTCTCGACTGCAAAGCGCGTGTAAATGGCGCTGCCGCCTGTTTCAGTTGCTCCACACCAAGGGCATGCCAGGCAGGGATAATCGCTGCTCATTTCCAAGACCCGAGGACACACCATGATCACCACACCCAGCGGCCTCCAATACGAAGACACCGTGGTCGGGCAGGGCGACATCGCCCGCGCCGGACGTCCGGTTCAGGTCCACTACACCGGCTGGCTCTACAACAATGGCCAGCAAGGCGCCAAGTTCGATTCCAGCAAGGACCGTGGTCAGCCTTTCGAATTCCCGCTGGGCGCGGGCCATGTCATCCGTGGCTGGGACGAGGGCGTGCAGGGCATGGCGGTGGGCGGTACGCGCCGCCTGGTGATTCCGCCCGAGCTGGGTTACGGCGCCCGCGGCGCGGGTGGCGTCATCCCTCCGAACGCCACCCTGCTGTTCGAGGTCGACCTGCTGGCGGTCTGAACCGCATGACCGGGACGAGCAAGCCCGCCATCCTGATCGCGCGCGCGGTCTTCCCCGAAGTGGAGGCGCGGTTGCGCGCGCATTTCGAGGTCGAGACCACACCCGCAGGCGTGGTCTGGTCGCAGGACGAACTGGTGCAGCGGCTGCAGGGCAAGGCCGGTGTACTGACCACCGGCGGCGAGCGGATCGATGCTGGGCTGCTGGCGGCCTGCCCGCAGCTGCGCATCGTGGCCAACCTGGCGGTGGGCTACAACAATTTCGACCTGGCCGCCATGAGCGCGGCCGGCGTGCTGGGCACCAACGCGCCGGATGTGCTGACCGAGACCACAGCCGACTTCGGTTTTGCCTTGCTGATGGCCACCGCCCGGCGGGTGACCGAAAGCGAACGTTTCTTGCGGGCCGGTCATTGGAACCAGTGGTCGCTGGACCTGTTTGCCGGCGCCGAGGTGCATGGCACCACGCTGGGCATCCTGGGCATGGGCCGCATCGGCCGGGCCATTGCGCGTCGCGGGGCACACGGTTTCGGCATGCGGGTGGTCTATCACAACCGGTCGCGGCTGGACGAGACCACCGAGGCCGATTGCCGGGCCCGCTACGTGAGCAAAGCCGAGCTGCTGGCACAGGCCGACCATCTGGTGCTGGTGCTGCCCTACACGCCTGAAGCCCACCACAGCATCGGCGCTGCCGAGATTGCTCAGATGAAACCCACCGCTACGCTGATCAACATCGCGCGCGGCGGCATCGTCGACGACGCGGCGCTGGCGGTGGCGCTGCGCGAGCGGCGCATCGCGGCGGCCGGGCTGGACGTGTTCGAGGGCGAACCCCGGGTGCACCCCGACCTTCTGACCGTGCCCAATGTGGTGCTCACCCCCCACATTGCCAGCGCGACGCTGCCCACCCGCATGGCCATGGCCATGCTGGCCGCCGACAACCTGGTGGCCTACCTCACCGAGGGGCGGGCACTCACCCCTCTCAACCCTGATGTGATCAAGGCTGGCCAGTGACCGATTCGCCGTGGTTCTGGGTCCTGCTGGCGCTGGCTGCCGCGCAGCTGGTGTTGCTGCTGTGGCTGGCCCTGCGGCGCGCGCCGGTGGACGTCGAGGGCAGGGCGCGCCTGCAACAGGTATCCGACGCCTTGCAGCTGCAGGCGCAGCAGGGTGCCCAGCGGCTTGATCGGCTGGAGGACGAGCTGCGGCGCGAAGTGGGCGAGAACGCACGCTCCGGGCGGCAGGAGCTGTTGCAGACGCTGACCGTTTTCCAGGACACGCTGGTGCGCCAGGGTGCCGAGACAACGCGCACGCAGAACGCACAGATCGATGCCTTCGCGCAGCAGCTGGTGCAATTGCGTGGCACGCTGGGCGACACGCTGACACAGCAGCTCAAGGACCTGAGCGAGGCCAATGCACGCCGGCTGGCCGAGGTGCGCACCACGCTGGAGACGCAGCTGGCCCAGCTGCAGACCAGCAACGCCGCCAAGCTCGACGAGATGCGCGCCACGGTCGACGAGAAGCTGCACGCCACACTTGAAGCGCGCCTGGGCGAGAGCTTCAAGCAGGTGGCCGAACGCCTGGAACAGGTGCACAAAGGCCTTGGCGAGATGCACAGCCTGGCCCAGGGCGTGGGCGACCTCAAGCACCTGCTGACCAACGTCAAGACGCGGGGCATGTTTGGCGAGGCACAGCTGGGGGCCTTGCTGGAGCAGGTGCTGTCGCCCGAGCAGTACGCCACGCAGGTCTCCACCCGTCCCGGCAGCCGCAACATGGTCGACTTTGCCATCCGCCTGCCAGGACGCGGGGACGACGGGGCGCCGTGCTGGCTGCCTGTTGATGCCAAGTTTCCCAATGAGGACTATGAGCGCCTGCTGGATGCCCAGCAGCGCGCCGACGCCGAGGGCGCCGAACTCGCGGCGCGCGCGCTGGAGCAGCGCATCCGGCTGGAGGCGAGATCCATGGCCGAGAAGTACCTGGAGCCACCGCACACCACCGACTTCGCCATCCTGTTCCTGCCCACCGAAGGCCTGTATGCCGAGGTGCTGCGCCGCCCGGGCCTGATGGAAGCCCTGCAGCGCGATCACCGCGTGACCCTGGCCGGTCCGACCACTCTGATGGCCATGCTCAACTCGCTTCAGATGGGCTTTCGCACCCTGGCGCTGGAAAAACGCAGCTCCGAGGTCTGGCAGGTGCTGGGGGCCGTCAAGACCGAGTTCGGCAAGTTCGGTGAGGTGCTGGCCAAGGTCAAGAACCAGACGCAGACGGTGCTCAACACCCTGGACGCGGCCGAGGTCCGCAGCCGGGCGATGGGTCGTGCGCTGAAGACGGTGGAGGCCTTGCCGCAGGAGCAGGCTCAGTCGCTGTTGCCCGTGGAACCGTCGGACCACGACCGCACTTGAAACCCGGTACCCGCACCGCCCTGGCGCGCCTGATCGCGGCGCAGATCAGCGTGCATGCCTGTATGACCGGCTTTCGCATGGCGGCCCCCCTGATGGCGCTGCGCGAGGGCTACAGCGCCGCTGCCGTCGGTGTGCTGCTGGCGTTGTTTGCGCTGTCGCAGGTGTTGCTGGCCTTGCCAGCCGGACGCTACGCACAGCGGCATGGTCTGCAGCGGCCCTTTGTGCTGGCCAGTGGGGTGGCCACCGCCGGTGCCCTGATGGCGGTGGCAATGCCCCAGTTCTGGGTGCTTTGCCTGACCGCGCTGACATGCGGCGCCGCCGTGTGTCTGGCGATGATCGCCCTGCAGCGCCATGTGGGACACATGGCCCAGGACGCCACGGAGCTGCGCCAGGTCTTCAGCTGGGTGGCCATTGGTCCCTCGATCTCCAACTTCCTCGGACCCTTTGTGGCGGGTGTGCTGATCGACACCTCGGGCTTTCGTGCCGCCTACCTGTTGCTCGCCTTGCTGCCCTCGCTGGCCTGGTGGTGGGCGCGCCGTGTGCCCGAGCATCCGCCTGAGCCGACCGGAGAGCCGGTGCGCAGTGGCTCGTCGTGGAACCTGCTGCGCGACAAGCCCTTTCGTAACCTGATGCTGATGAACTGGATGCTCTCATCCTGCTGGGATGTGCACACCTTTCTTGTACCGGTGCTGGGGCATGAACGGGGATTCTCGGCCACCGTGATCGGCACGGTGCTGGGTGCTTTCGCCCTGTCGGCCACCGCGATTCGTCTGCTCATGCCCTGGCTGGCCGCCCGGTTGCACGAAGGCACTGTCATTGGCATGGCGATGGTCAGCACGGCGCTGTTGTTCATGCTGTACCCCTTGGTTCACGCCGCCTGGGCCATGGGCCTGTTGTCGGTGCTGCTCGGCTTGGCCCTGGGTTCGGTGCAGCCCATGGTGATGAGCACCTTGCACCAGATCACGCCCAGACACCGACACGGCGAGGCGCTCGGCCTGCGCTCCATGGCCATCAATGGTTCCAGTGTGGTCATGCCACTGCTGTTCGGCTCGGCGGGTGTGATCGTCGGTGTGACAGGGGTGTTCTGGGTGGTCGGGCTGGTGGTGGGTGCGGGGTCTCGGCTGGCATGGCGCATGCGTGTGTCACGCATGCGCTGGCCCTGACCTGGGGTGGAGCACTCCACCCATCGCCCGCGCATTGCGTAGGGTGATTGAGAAAATCCCAGCAACGTTATCAGAAAAAACGGGAACAATTCAAGGCCGACTGGTTCTATCCTTGACGGTTTTTCGGCTCTCCTGCCGACGGCCTTGAACAAAAACACAGAGGGACTGTCCCCGCGCACCGCCATGGCACATTCTGCAGCCGCCCCCAACGACGTATACGGCATGAGCCCTTGGGCGGCCGGTGCGTTCGCGCTGCTGCCGTTTTTATCGCTGCTCTGCGTGCTCTGGCTGGCCTTCAACGCCGATTTGCCGGCCGTGCTGTCGTGGGCGTGGGTGCCTGCACTTGGCGTGAGCCTGGACTTCCGTGTCGACGGGCTGTCCCTGCTGATGCTGCTGATGATCACCGGTGTGGGGACGGCCGTGTTCGTATACGCGGGCGGCTATCTGGCGGGTCACCCACAGCAGCGGCGCCTGTTCGTGCTGCTCACGCTGTTCATGATCGCCATGATCGGCTGCGTCACAGCCGACAACCTGATCGTGCTGTTTCTCTTCTGGGAAATGACCAGCCTGACTTCGTTCTTGCTGGTCGGCTTCAACCACGAGGAACCTGGCAGTCGCAAGTCGGCGCAGCAGGCATTGCTGGTGACGGGCACGGGTGGGCTGGCGCTGCTGGCCGGATTCATCGTGCTCGGATTGGCCATGGACACCCTGTCGGTGAGCACCATCGTGGAGCGCTTACCCAACCTGGAGCCGACGCCGGCCTTGACCACGGCACTGGTGCTGATTCTGGTGGGCGCGTTCACGAAAAGCGCGCAGTTCCCGTTTCACTTCTGGTTGCCCAATGCCATGTCGGCACCCACGCCCGTCTCGGCCTACCTGCACTCGGCCACCATGGTCAAACTCGGGGTCTACCTGTTGGCGCGACTGGATCCCGGTTTCGGCGAATGGGAGTTGTGGGAATGGACGCTGAAGGTGGTGGGCTCGGTCACGGCCGCCTGGGGCATGATGTTGGCCCTGCGCGAGCGTGATCTCAAGCGCATTCTGGCCTGGTCCACGGTGGCCACGCTGGGCACACTGGTGACACTGGTTGGCTTGCGCGGCGAGGGTGCGACCGTGGCCGTCGGTGCCTTGCTGCTGGCCCATGCGCTCTACAAAGCCCCCCTCTTTTTTGTGGCGGGCAACATCGATCACGGGACCGGTACCCGCATCATCGATCGGCTGGGCAATCTGCGGCACGCCATGCCTTGGACCGCTGCCGCCGCGCTGATCGCCGGGGCATCGATGGCCGGCATGCCCATGTCTTTCGGATACATCGCCAAAGATGTCATCCAGTCGGCCAAGGGTGCCGACGATGTGTTTGCCATTGCGCAGGCGGCCAACATCGTGTTCGGCGCAGTGGCGGTTGCCGTGGCGGCGGTGGCGGCGATCAGGGTGTTCTGGCGGCACCCCGGCAACAACATCACGCCCGAAGCGCACGAGGGGGGTATCACCCTGGTCGCGCCACCTCTGGTGCTGGCATCGGTGGGCATGCTGCTGGGTATCTTCCCGTTCTTTGTCCAGGGCCTGATTGCCGAGGCCTCATTGGCCATGACAGCGGGGACACAGGCCGTGGTCGTCGGTCTCGCGCTTGACCTGGGCCCTGCTTTGTTGTCCGTGGCGGTGACGCTGGCGGCGGGCCTGACGGTGTACCTGTTCTGGGATCCACTGCACCGGCTTTTCGAGCGACTGGCGCGCTGGATAGGACCCGTGGGCATGTCGACGCAGTATGAACGGGCGCTGCAGGGAATCCCGAGGCTGGCGTCAGCTTGCACACGCTGGGTACAGAACGGACGTTTGCCCGCCTATGGCCTTGTGCTGCTCGCCTTTGCCGGGCTGGTGACTGCTTTGCTGCTGGCGCGCGACTGGGGCTCGTTGATGTGGCCCGGGTGGGAGCCTGTTTCTGCCGGATTTGCGGGTGCCTGCCTGCTGATCCTGGCCGGTGCGGTGTTGTCGGTGTTTCAGTCGGATCGCCTGGTGTTGTTGCTCTGCGCCGGTCTGGTGGGATTCGGTAGCGCGGTGTTCTTTCTGTACGCGGGCGCTCCCGACGTTGCGTTCACCCAGTTCGTTGTCGAGTCCGTTTTTGTGATCGTGGTGGCTTCCGTGTTGCTGAAGCTGCGTCTGAGGGGTTTGGGCCAGGGCTTGTCGGGTGAGGTGTGGCGCCCCACCGCGGCCGTGGTGTCGGTCGGTCTGGGTGTCGTGGTGGCGCTGGTGCTGCTGGTGGCCAGCGCAGTGCCGTTCGATGACTCGCTTTCCGACTTCTTTGCGCGGCAAAGCGTGCCCGCTGCGCACGGTCGAAACGTGGTCAATGTCATCCTGGTTGACTTCCGCGCACTCGATACACTGGGAGAGATCGCGGTGGTGATGCTGTCCTTGCTGGCTGCCTGGCCACTGTTGTCGGCTGTGCGTGCCCAGCTGCGCCCCGTGGGCTCGGCAGGGGGCGACGTGAAAACGGGGAAGGGAAACCAGCCATGAGTCCACGTCCGGTGATGCTTGATGTCGTGGCCAGACCCCTTTACTGGGTGATCCTGCTGGCCTCGCTCTGGGTCCTTTTTCGTGGCCACAACGAGCCTGGCGGGGGGTTCATCGGTGGCCTGGTTG
This sequence comes from Burkholderiales bacterium, assembly GCA_030604135.1. Taxonomy (GTDB): domain Bacteria; phylum Pseudomonadota; class Gammaproteobacteria; order Burkholderiales; family Burkholderiaceae_C; genus Hydrogenophaga. The sequence continues at coordinate 37,323 of JAUVWL010000023.1, forward strand.
CGGTCAGCGCTTCTGTGTTGTGGGCCATCGCGCGCGGCAGCGATGCGGCCGCAAGGCGGCTTCCGCTGGGTTCCCCCATGAAGCTGGCCTCGGCGGGGGTGGCCCTGGGTGTCTTGTCCGGCTTGCCAGCCTTGTGGCAAGGGCAGAGCTTCCTGACCCACTGGTGGGGCAGTCTGTCGCTGGGCGTGACGGAGGTGACGCTGTCAACGGTGCTGTTGTTCGATGTCGGTGTCTATCTGTGCGTCTGGGGTGCTCTGGCGGGTTACGCGCTCGCGCTGCTCTCGCTGGGAGAGTCATCGTCGACCGCAACGGACGATGCGGCTGAACCAAGGGAAGGAGAGGGCTCATGATCTGGCTGTTGGCCGTCACCATCGGCGTGACTGTCGCCGCGGGCGCCTACCTGGCCCTCTCGCGCGATGTTTTTCGCTGTGTGCTCGGGTTGGCCATTCTGGGCGCGGCGGCCAATCTGGTGCTTTTTGCAGCCGGACGCCTGGGCCCCGTGCAGCCTGCCGTCGTGCCCCTGGGTGAGGAGTGGCTTCGGGGGGCTGCCAACCCGCTGCCGCAGGCTTTGGTACTGACGGCCATCGTGATCGGGTTTGCGCTGGTCTGTTTCTCTCTGGCCTTGGTGCTGCGTCTGATCCAGCGCACCGGCATCGACGATGCGCTGGACCTTCGTCAGGCAGAGCCTATTCCGACCGATCCGGTCAAGCCGGCCTTTGCCGGGCAAGGGTTCGATCCAGCCTGGCCTGAGGCGGCTTCAGGCAAGCGGGAGGCGCCGTGAACGTGCTTGCCGTCAGCCCTGTCCTGGTGCCACTGGTCACGGTCGTGGTCACGTCGCTCACCCAGCAGCAGCCCCGCTTGCAGCAGGCGCTGAGCTACGGTGGCGTGCTTGTGTTTCTGGCCTGCGCGCTGGCCCTGGTGGGAGGCGCTGCTGTCGACCAGCCCGCCCAGGCGGTGTTCGGTGGCTGGGGCGTGCCGTTCGGTATCGAGTTCCTGGTCGATCGCACCGGGGCGGCGCTGGTGCTGATCACGGCCCTGATGGGCGCCGCGTCGCTGCTGTTCCTGGCCAGCGATGCCGATCCCGGACCGCGCCATCCGCTGCTGCTGCCCTTGGTCCACGGTGTTCTGGCCGGGGTGGGCGGCTCGTTTGCCACCGCCGATCTGTTCAACCTCTATGTGTGGTTCGAGGTCATGCTGATCTGCTCGGTCGGCTTGTTCGCCTTGGGCGGTCGCCCCGACCAGCTGGATGCGACGTTCAAGTATTTCGTGCTCAACCTTTTCGGCACACTGCTGCTGCTGATGGCGGTGGGCATGGTTTACGCGGTCACGGGCCACCTGAACTACGGTGCCATTGCCCAGGCCATGCCCGAGGTGCCGCAAGGCGTGGCAACGCTGGTGACCGCCGGACTGGTGCTGGCCTTTCTGGTGAAGGCCGGCGCTTTCCCGCTGTTTGCCTGGTTGCCCGCTTCGTACCACACACTGCCAGCCCCGGTGCTGGCGCTGTTTGCCGGTTTGCTGACCAAGGTGGGTGTGTATGCGGTGCTGCGCACCCTGGGCGACACCATGGCCACCTCGTCGGCGCTGCTGTACGAGGCCCTGGGCTGGATCGCGGCGGCCACCATGCTGCTGGGGGTGCTGGGGGCGGCCTACCACTGGGACATGCGGCGCATCCTGGCCTTCCACATCATCAGCCAGATCGGCTACATCCTGCTGGGCATCGCCCTGGGCAGCGACGCCGGCAACGCGGCCACGCTTTTCTACACCTTGCACCACATCGTGGTCAAAGCCAACCTGTTCCTGATCGCTGCCATCATCTGGAGACTGACGGGCAGTTATGACCTTCGCCAGATTGGCGGGCTCTATCGGTTGCGGCCGGCGCTGGGCGTGCTGTTCCTGATACCCGCACTTTCACTGGTTGGCATTCCGCCGCTGTCGGGCTTCTGGGCCAAGCTGCTGGTGTTGCAGGAAGCCATTGGGCAGGGGAAGGTGGCGTGGACCGTGATCGCGCTGCTGGTCAGCGTACTGACGCTGTATTCGATGATGAAGATCTGGATGGAAGCTTTCTGGAAGCCCCACCCCGATGCGAGCTGGCGCCAGCCCGCCAACACCCGGCTGGCACCAGCCTGGGTGGCCACGATGGGCCTGGCGGTCGTGACACTGTGCATCGGCCTGTATCCGCAATGGCTGCTCGAATTCAGCATCGCGGCGGCGCAGTCCCTCGGAGGGCGTTGACATGATGGGCGTGGTCCTCAAGCCTGTGGCTGCGGTTCTGCTGCTGTTGCGCTTTCTCGGCGCGGTGGTGGTGTCCGGCTTCCAGACCGTGGCGGTCATTGTGCGTGCCAGCTCCGGTGCGCGCCGACCGCCGGCCGCTGCATTCGTGCGCGTTCGCTTTGCCCCCATGAGTGAGCAGGGGGCTGCGCTGCTGGGTTGCATGGTGACCCTCACACCGGGCACCACCACCATCGACATCGACATGGCCTCGCGCGAGCTTTTGTTGCACGTGCTGGATGCCTCCGACACCGATGCCCTGGTGGCAGGCATTCGGCGCAATTTTGAACCTGGCCTGGTCACGCTTTTCGGGAGGGATTCATGACATCGGTGGCTGTGTTTCTTCTCGTCATGGGGGCGCTGATGGCCACCTGCCTGGCCATGTTCCGCATGGTCCAGGGTCCCCGGCACGCCGACCGCATCGTGGCGCTGGACATTTTCCTGGCGGCGGCCATTGCGCTGTGCATAGGGGCCTCGCTGGCAACCGGACGAACGGTGTTTCTGGACGTGGCGATCGGCTTGGCCCTGGTTGGCTTCGTGGCCACGGTTGGCTGGGCGCGTCTGGTCGACAAGGGAGGACGCACATGACGGTGCTGGCCCTTGTTCTGATGGTCGCGGGCGCCTTCTTGCTGGTGCTGGCCGCCTGGGGTGTGGTGGTCTTGCCCGATGCGCTGGCGCGCCAGCATGCGGCCACCAAGGCAGGCACACTGTCTCTGGCACTGATCTGCTCCGGCGGCATTCTGCTGATGCGGGACGCTCAGTGGTCATGGCGCCTGGCCCTGATCCTCGGCTTTTTGCTGGCCACCTTGCCGGTGGCCTCACACCTGCTCGCTCGGGCGGCCGTGCGAGAAGCCGGGCACGAGTCTGATGTGGCCAGTGCGCCATTGATCGGTCGCGATCCAGCCGAGCGCTGAAACGCCCGATTCAGAATCCCGCGCGAGGCCGGTGGTCGGGCTTCACTACAATCGACCACCTATTTTTCGTGTACAGCCGGTGATGCCGCGTCCAGATGATGCAGGCGAACCCTGCCTGTGCCAGAAAGCGCAACAGAGTCCGTGCAACTGCTCCTGATCATTTTGCTCCCGCTGGTGGTGGGAACGCTGCTCACCTGGTGGCTGGGTTCGCGATCGCGCCCGCTCACTGCGGCGGCGGCCGCACTCGTCACGGCAAGCAGCCTGGGCCTGCTGCTTTCGCTGGCCCCGGGTGTGTTCGACGGGCAGGCGCTGCTGGAGTTCCATCCCTGGGTGCCTGAAATCGGGTTGAACTTCGGTTTCCGACTCGACGGTCTGTCATGGATGTTCGCCGGCCTGATCATGGGCATCGGCCTGCTCATCATCCTGTACGCCAGCTTCTACCTGAGCCCGCAGGATTCGGCCGCCAAGTTCTACGCCGTCATGATGCTGTTCATGGCCGCCATGCTGGGCGTGGTGCTGTCGGACAATCTGCTGCTGCTGGTGGTGTTCTGGGAACTCACCAGCCTTTCGTCGTTCCTGCTGGTGGGTTACTGGAGTCATCGGCCCGATGCACGCGCCGGGGCCCGGCAGGCGCTGGCGGTCACCGGTGGTGGTGGCCTGGCCATGCTGGGCGGCTTTGTGCTGCTGGGCCAGATCGCGGGCACCTTCGAGCTGAGCGAGATGGTGGGCCGTGCGGCCGAGATCCAGGCCGATCCGCTGTTCGTGCCGGCGCTGCTGCTGATCCTGCTCGGCGCTTTCACCAAAAGCGCGCAGTTCCCGTTCCACTTCTGGCTGCCCGATGCCATGGCCGCGCCCACGCCGGTTTCGGCCTACCTGCATTCGGCCACCATGGTCAAGGCTGGCGTGTTCCTGCTCATGCGCATGTACCCGGTGCTGGCCGGGTCGGGCTGGTTCGAGGCCATCGTCACCGCCGCCGGTCTGGTGACGGTGCTGTTCGCGGCCTTCATCGCGCTGTTCAAGCACGACCTCAAGGGCTTGCTGGCCTACTCGACGGTCAGCCACCTGGGCCTGATGGTGTTCCTGATCGGTCTGGGTTCGCCGCTGGCCGCCGTGGCGGCGGTGTTCCATGTGCTGAACCACGCAACCTTCAAGGCCTCGCTGTTCATGATCGCCGGCATCGTGGACCACGAGACCCATTCGCGCGACATGCGCCAGCTCGGCGGCTTGTACAGGCTCATGCCCTGGACCGCCACGCTGTCCATGGTGGCAGCCGCCTCCATGGCCGGTGTGCCGCTGACCAACGGCTTCCTGTCCAAGGAAATGTTCTTCACCGAGGCGGTGGTCGGCACCGCCGGTATCTGGTCCTGGCTGGTCCCGGCGGCGGTGACCTTGGCGGGCATTTTCAGCGTAGGTTATTCGCTGCGGTTTGTGCACGACACCTACTTCAATGGTGCGTACGGCGAGGTGCCGAAGCCGCGCGCCGGGCCGCCCCAAGCGCGGCTGTCCCCCTCCGGGGGAGAAGGCCACGGAACGGGGTCTGCAGGGGGGTTGGTTCCACACCCGCACGAACCGCCGCTGGGCATGAAGCTGCCGGCCATGCTGCTGGTGTCCCTGTGCGTTCTGGTGGGACTGCTGCCGGCCATCACCTTTGGCCCGCTGGTCGATGTGGCCGCCACCGCCATGGTGGCGCGGCCACTGCCCGACTACCACCTGTCGATCTGGCACGGCTTCAACCTGCCTTTGCTCATGAGCGTGATCGCCCTGGTGGCGGGCATCGCCCTGTACCTGTGGCTGGCACATGGCCGCCGGCTGCACCGCATCAGCTCAGAAGACTGGTTCGGCCCGGCCACCGGACGGCAGATGTTCGAGTCGTCGATCAATGGCCTGTTTGCTCTTGCCGGTCGCGTTTCGGTGCGGCTGGAAAACGGATCCCTGCAGCGTTACCTGGCCTGGATGGTGGCGGCCGCCATTTTGGTGGCTGCCGCGCCGCTGCTGGGCAGTGGCATCGGTACCGGGACGCGCGAGTTGTTGCCGGCCAACCCGCTGTCGGTGGCCGTGTGGTTGTTGCTGCTGGCCACCTGCGTGGCCCTGACCGTGTCGCACCACCAGCGCTTTCTGGCCGTGGTGCTGGTGGGTGTGGTTGGCCTGGCCGCGTCGTTGGCCTTTGTCAGCCTGTCGGCACCCGACCTGGCTCTGACCCAGCTTTCTGTGGAGCTGGTGACGACGGTGCTGTTGCTGATGGGGCTGGCCCTGCTGCCACAGCATTCGCCGCGCGAGTCCACGGCGACACGAAAGTGGCGCGATGCCTTCCTGGCACTCGCCGGTGGAGCGGGCATGACCTGGATCGCCTGGGTGCTGCTGACCCGCGACCACAGCTCTATCTCTTGGTTCTTCCTGGAGAACGCCATACCGCTGGGCGGCGGCTCCAACGTAGTCAACGTGATCCTGGTCGACTTCCGGGGCTACGACACCTTCGGCGAAATCGCCGTGCTGGGCATCGCGGCCATCGGTGTGCTGGCCCTGATGGAAGGCATGCGCACACGCAGGCCTGAGGTGGACGAACATGGTCTGTCCTGGACCTTCCGCGAGCACCCGCTTCTGTTGCGGGTGGCGGCCAACGTGGTGTTGCCGGTGGCCCTGGTGTTCACGATCTACATTTTCATGCGCGGACACAACATGCCAGGTGGTGGCTTCATCGCCGGGCTGATCACGGCGGTGGCTCTGGTGCTGCAGTTCATGGCCATGGGGCAGGACCAGGCCGAATCCTATCTTCGGGCCGAGCACGGCCGGCGCTTCGTTCGCTGGATCGGCGCGGGCCTGGGCATTGCGGGTCTGACCGGTGTGGCGGCTTTCCTGTTTGGCCGGCCCTTCCTGACCAGTGCCCATGGCCACCCGCATGTGCCACTGCTGGGTGAACTGCCCTTTGCGTCGGCCGCGCTGTTCGATCTGGGTGTCTACCTCACGGTGGTGGGAGGCACGATGCTGACCATCTCGGTGCTGGGAGCGGCCAGCCAGGAGTCGCGCGCGCCAGTTGGCCGGCAAGGGAGTACGGCATGAGCATGGAATTCCTGATGGCCTCGGGCATCGGTTTTGTCACTGCCTGTGGCATCTACCTGTTGCTGCGTGGTCGTACATTTCCGGTGGTGCTGGGTCTTTCGCTGATCGGCTACGCGGTCAACGTCTTCATCTTCCTGATGGGGCGGCTGTGGACCGATGCCTTGCCCATTCTGGTGGACGAAGGTCCTGTGGCCGACCCGCTGCCCCAGGCGCTGGTGCTCACCGCCATCGTCATCGGCTTTGCCACCACCGGCTTTGTCATCGAGCTGGCCCTGCGCAGCCGCCACGAAAGTGGCAGCGACCATGTGGATGGTCACGAACCAGGGCATGCCCCTGGCTACGTATCCCCTGCGTCATCGTCTGCTGACGGGCCGGGAGGGCGGGCCTGATGCTGCAGCCCATCCTGAGTTTCTGGGGTCAGCACGCCCCGGTGCTGTCGGTTCTGTTGCCGGTCTTTACGGCCGTGCTGCTCCTGCTGCTGGGCGACCACGAGGGCATGTCGGCGCAAGGTGGTGGCCATGCCACGGCCAGGCTGCGCTGGCGCCGGCGCCTGGCACTGACCTCGACCGCGCTGAGTCTGCTGATGGCGGCCGGACTGGTCTGGCGCGCGGCTGGTGGCGAGCTGGTGGTCTACGAGCTGGGCGAATGGCCGGCGCCGTTCGGCATCGTGCTGGTGGTCGACCGGCTCTCCGCGCTGATGCTGCTGCTGACGACCCTGATCGCCCTGCCGGTGCTCTGGTACGCCTGCGGCGGGTGGGACACCCGCGGGCGCCATTTCCATGCCCTTTTCCAGTTCCAGCTGATGGGTCTGTGTGGCGCGTTCCTGACCGGTGACCTGTTCAACCTGTTCGTGTTCTTCGAGGTGCTGCTCATCGCGTCCTACGTGCTGCTGCTGCACGGTCAGGGGCGTGAGCGCCTGCGCATGGGCGTGCACTACGTGGTGCTGAACCTGGCGGCGTCGGGCCTGTTTCTGGTGGGGCTGGCCATGATCTACGCCACCACCGGCACGCTGAACATGGCCGACGTGGCCGTGCAGGTGGCCTCGTTGCAGGGCGAAAGCCGATACCTCGTTCAGGCGGCCGCGCTCATACTGCTGGTGGTGTTCGGCCTCAAGGCCGCGCTGGTGCCCCTGTACTTCTGGTTGCCCGGTACATACGCCGCCGCCTGTGCGCCGGTTGCCGCGCTTTTTGCCATCATGACCAAGGTCGGCGTTTACAGCATCATCCGCATGCACTGGGTGATCGTCGGCATCGATGCTGGTGAGGCCTCTTTCACGGCGCAGTCCTGGCTGTTGCCGCTGGCCCTGCTGACCAGTGTGCTCGGCGTGCTGGGGGCGCTGGCCGCCCACACCATGGGGCGGCTGGTGGCTTACCTCACCGTGTCGTCGGTCGGCACCATCCTGGCGGGCGTCGGCCTGTTCACACCCGAGACGCTGTCGGCTTCGCTGTACTACACCTTGCACAGCACGGTGGTCATTGCCGGCCTGTTCCTTTTCGTTGAGCTGGTAGCCGCCCAGCGCGGTGCGGCCTGCGACCGGCTCCAGCCGGCGGCGGCGGTGCGCGAGCCGGTGCTGCTGGGCGTGATGATGCTGTTCGGTGCCGCCTCGGCCGCCGGTCTGCCGCCTTTGCCAGGCTTTCTGGGCAAGCTCATGATTCTGGAGAGCAGCTCCGGTCTGCCGGCCCAGGCCTGGGTCTGGACCGTGGTGCTGGTGGTGGGCTTTCTCACCATCATCGGCCTGGCGCGGGCCGGTGTGGTGGTCTTCTGGCATGTCCAGCCCGAGGCCAGCAGCCACGACGCCGGACGCAGCCCGCGCATGCTGGGTGCGGCGGCGTCGCTGATGGTGCTGACGGTACTGATGGCTGTGTTCGCTTCGCCGATCAAGCGCTACACCGACGCCGCAGCGCATCAACTGGTCGACAAGGCCTTCTATGCCGAGACCATCTTGAAGCGCCAGGGGGGCGCCGACCTGCGCACCACCTTGCCCTACGATGGCTCGCGTGGGCCTTTTGTGCGACCAGCCGCCGCGGCTTCGCTTCCAGCCGAAACCAAGGAGGCCGAATGAAAGAAGCATCCAACGTTTCGCTGGCCCGACGCTGGTTTCCTCACCCGGTGCTGTCGCTGCAGTTGGGGGTGAGCTGGCTGGTCCTGGTGCACAGCCTGGCTTTGGTGCACTGGCTCTCGGCCCTGCTGGTGGCCTGGGCCGTGCCGCGCCTGCTGGCCCCCTTTCTGGGCGATGCCAGCCGGATCCACTGGCCAACCACGGTGCGGCTGATCCTGACCGTTCTGTGGGACATTGTGGTGGCCAACATTGCCGTGGCCCGCATCACGCTGGGATCCATGCAGAGACCTCGGCCAGCCTGGCTGCGGGTGCCGCTGGAGACGGACCACCCCCGGGTCAACGCCCTGTTCGCCACCATCATCACCACGACCCCCGGTACGGTGTCGATGACCATCTGCGAGGAGCGCCGCGAGATCCTGGTGCATGCACTGGACTGTGATGACGAACAGGCGATGGTCGCGGAAATGAAGGCGCGTTATGAAGCGCCCCTGATCCGGATATTCCGGCTGCCAGGCAGTGGCCGCCCGAACCGTTCGAAAGGTGACGCATGAGCCCCTTGCTTGACTTTGCATTGAATGCGGGCATCGTGAGCGTGGCGCTGGCGGTGCTTATGTGCAGCTGGCGGCTGCTCAAGGGCCCGGAGATCGCTGACCGGGTGCTGGCCCTGGACACGCTGTACATGAGCGTGGTGGCCCTGATCATCCTGCTGGACATCCGTTGGGACACGGTGTTGCTGTTCGAGGCGGCCCTGTTGGTGGCCATGCTGGGCTTTGTCTCGACCGTGGCACTGGCACGTTACATCAACCGTGGTGATGTGGTCGAATGACGCGGCCAGGGAGCAACTGACATGACGGTGTGGTTTGAAAACGCGGCCGCCATCCTGATCCTGGTGGCCAGCTTCTTCCTGCTGGTGGGTGCCATCGGCCTGGTGCGGTTCCCCGATTTCTACATGCGCTTGCACGCGCCAACCAAGGCCTCCACCCTGGGTGTGGGCGGGGTGCTGGTCGCGTCCATGCTGGTGACCTTCTCGCATGGCTATCCGGGCATCGCGGAGCTGCTGATCACGCTGTTCGTTTTTGTGACCGCACCGGTTTCGGCGAACCTGATGGGCGAGGCTGCCTTGCACCTGAAACTGCGCTCGAAGGCGCCGATACCGCCCGATGCGGTGCCGGAGCGGCGTCCGGAAGACTGAAGCACAGACCCATGAGGTAGCGGTCCATGACCTGTGTGCCAACCGATACCAGGTCGTGGTCAGTGGTGTCCAGCAGCCAATTGTCGAGAACACCGGACAGGATGGCCTTGAGACCCAGCGCCGCCGTGCGGGCATCGACAGGCAGTGTGATGCCCGCCTCACGGGCCGCGAGCTTGAACTCCTGGGTCAGGTAGCTCAGATACTCGCTGCGCCACCTGAGCTTGCGTTCGCGCACGGCCAGCATCTCGCCATTGAACTCAACTTGCTGGGTCGCAATCAGGAACACCCGCCGCGCCTGCTCATCGGTGGCCGTGATGCGCAATGCCGTGAGCACCGAGGTGCGCAGGCGTTGCAAGGGTGTCTCAATCGCCTGGGCTGCGTTGATGGACTGCTCCATGGGCAGGGTGACCCGCTCCATCATGGCGTTGAACAGGTCAGCCTTGTCCTTGAAGTGCCAGTAGATGGCGCCGCGTGTGGTGCCGGCAGCGCCGGCGATGTCCTGCAGCGAGGTGCGCGAGACGCCGCGCGCCAGAAACAACTGCTCTGCCGCATCGAGCAGGGCGGTGCGGGTGGCTTCAGCATCGGCTTTGGTGCGGCGGACCATGTTGTGTGCAGAAATCGAGTAACCCCATGAATATACATACATTCTAGAGTGTATGTATACTTCCGATCCTTCCAAAGGGTCTTTTGCCGCAAGAGGTTCGCATGCCGTCTGATTCCAACTCATTCAATGTCCGCGCCTGGCGGCATTCACTGGTATTGCTGCCCCTGGTCGCGGCATTGGCGGCGTGTGGTCAGGGCGACGCACCTGCCGCAGCAGCCCCTGGCGGTGGTATGCCTGCACCGGAGGTGGGAGTCATCACCGTCGCCCCGGGTGAGGTGGGGCTACAGAGTGAACTGCCTGGGCGGCTGGAGGCCTCACGTGTGGCGCAGGTGCGCGCCCGAGCGGCTGGCATCGTGCAGCGGCAGGTGTTCACCGAGGGCAGCGAGGTCAAAGCCGGACAGGTGCTGTTCCAGATCGACGCCGCGCCCTACGAAGCAGCGCTGCAGACCGCCAAGGCCGGTCTGGCGCGTGCCGAGGCCAATCTTGCGCAGGCCCGGGCGCTGGCCGAACGCTACGCGCCGCTGGTCGCCGAGAACGCCATCAGCCAGCAGGAGTTCGCTAACGCACAGGCCGCACGACAGGTGGCTGAGGCTGACGTGGCTGCGGGTCGGGCGGCGGTCCAAGCCGCCACCATCAATCTGGGCTATGCCCGGGTGACCGCGCCGATTGCCGGGCGGATTGGCCGTTCCCTGGTCACGGAAGGGGCGCTGGTGGGGCAGGGCGAGGCCACGCCACTGGCAGTTATCCAGCAGGTCAACCCGCTCTACGTCAATTTCACCCAGTCGGCATCCGAGGCCTTGCGCCTGCGCCGCGCGCTTGAGTCCGGGCAGCTCAAGGCGGCCGGGCAAGGCACTGCCGAGGTGCGTGTGGTGCTGGACGATGGGACGGAACACAGCCAGGCGGGACGTCTGTTGTTCTCCGATCTCTCGGTGGACACAACCACCGGTCAGGTCAGCCTCAGGGCCGAGTTGCCGAACCCGGGTGGTCAACTGTTGCCAGGCCTCTACGTGCGCGTGCGGCTGGTCCAGGCCGCGGCCGCCAATGCCATCACCCTGCCGCAGCAGGCGGTCAGCCGATCGGCCCAGGGCGACGCCGTGCGGGTGGTCAAGCCGGACGGTCAGGTCGAACTGCGCAAGGTGAAGATTGGCGGACAGCAGGGCGGTCAGTGGATTGTGCTGGACGGACTTGAAGCCGGCGAACAGGTCATGGTCGACGGTTTCCAGAAACTGCAGATGATGCCCCCGGGTACGCCAGTCAAGGCCGTGCCCTGGACGCCGGCCGGCCAGTAAGGAGTTGCCGGTATGGCCCGTTTCTTCATTGACCGCCCCATCTTCGCGTGGGTGATCGCGCTGTTCATCATGGTGGCAGGCGCGGTCTCCATCACCCAGCTGCCCATCTCCCAGTACCCGCCGGTGGCGCCGCCGTCCATCGTCATCAGCGCCGCCTACCCGGGTGCTTCGGCCCAGACGCTTGAAGACAGCGTCATGTCCGTCATCGAACAGGAGATGAACGGGTCTCCCGGCCTGATCTACATGGAGTCCGTGACCCAGGCCAATGGTACTGGGCAGATCACGTTGAGCTTCGAGCCGGGCACCAATGTCGACCTGGCGCAGGTGGACGTGCAGAACCGGCTGGCGCGCGCCACACCACGACTGCCTTCGGCGGTCACCCAGCAGGGCGTGCGTGTTGACAAGGCCCGCAACAACTTCCTGCTGTTTGCCATTCTCTCCAGCGACGACCCTGCGCTGGATCCGGTGGCCCTGGGCGACTACGCCTCGCGCAGCGTGGTGCCCGAACTGCAGCGCCTGCCCGGGGTCGGGCAGGCCCAGCTGTTCGGTACCGAGCGGGCCATGCGCATCTGGATCGACCCCGCCAAGCTGCTGGGCTTCAACCTGAGCGCGGCCGATGTGACCAATGCCATCCGGGCCCAGAACGCGCAGGTTTCGGCCGGCGAGATCGGAGCCCTGCCCAACGTGGCCGGTCAGAGCATCGCGGCCACCGTGGTGGTCAAGGGCCAGCTGAGCAGCGTCGAGCAATTCGGCAGCATCGTGCTGCGCGCCAGCAGCGATGGCTCGACTGTGCGCCTCAAGGACGTGGCCCGCATCGAACTTGGGGCGCAGGCCTACGCCACCTCGGCCCGCCTCAACGGCAAGCCGTCCACCGGCATCGGCGTGCAGCTGTCGCCCAGCGGCAATGCGCTGGCCACCGCCGAAGCGGTGCGCAACAAGATGGCCGAGCTGGAGCGCTTTTTTCCCGAGGGCGTGAACTGGGCCATCCCTTATGACAGCTCGCGCTTCGTGAAGATCTCCATCCAGCAGGTTGCCCTCACACTGGCCGAGGCCGTGGCGCTGGTGTTTCTGGTGATGTTCCTGTTCCTGCAGAACTGGCGATACACCATCATTCCGACCCTGGTGGTGCCCGTGGCTTTGCTGGGGACCTTCGCCGGACTGCTGGCACTGGGCTTCTCCATCAACGTGCTGACCATGTTCGGCATGGTGCTGGTGATCGGCATCGTGGTGGACGATGCCATTGTGGTGGTCGAGAACGTCGAGCGCATCATGAGCGAGGAGGGCCTTGCCCCGCTGGAAGCCACCCGCAAGGCCATGGGCCAGATCTCGGGGGCCATCATCGGCATCACCGTGGTGCTGATCTCGGTGTTTGTGCCGCTGGCCTTCTTCAGCGGATCGGTCGGCAACATCTACCGCCAGTTCGCTGCGGTCATGGGCATGTCCATCGCCTTCTCGGCCTTCATGGCCCTGTCGCTCACCCCGGCCTTGTGCGCCACCCTGCTCAAGCCGGTCCAAGCCGGACACGCCCATGCCAAGACCGGCTTCTTCGGCTGGTTCAACCGGGGCTTCGCGCGCACGGCCCGTGCCTATGAGGGTGGCGTCGCCAAGGTGTTGCCCCGGGCAGGCCGCGCGCTGGTGATCTACCTGGCCATCGTGGCGGCCGCGGCGGTGGTCTACACGCGCCTGCCGACGTCCTTCCTGCCCAACGAAGACCAGGGCACCTTGCTGGTCAATGTGCAATTGCCTCCCGGAGCCACCCAGGAGCGCACGCTGGAGGTGATGAAACAGGTCGAGGGTTTCATGCTGGAGCAGCCCGAGGTGCAGAGCATGGTGGGTGTGCTGGGCTTCAGCTTCTCCGGACAGGGACAGAACGCTGCGCTGGCTTTCGTCACCCTCAAGGACTGGGCCGAGCGCACCGGGCCCGGCAGCTCGGCCGGCGCCCTGGCCGGTCGGGCCTTCGGTGCCTTGTCGGGCATCCGCGACGCCTTCATCTTTCCGCTCAGCCCTCCACCCATTCCCGAACTGGGCGCGTCTTCCGGCTTCAGCTTCCGGCTGCAGGACCGCGCCGGCCTGGGCCGAGAGGCGCTGATCGCGGCACGCAACCAGATGCTGGGCATGGCCTCCCAGAGCAGCCTGCTCACCCAGGTTCGCCCCGACGGTCTGGAAGATGCGCCTCAGCTGCAGATCGACATCGACCGGGACAAGGCCAACGCCCTGGGCATTGGTTTCGAGAGCATCAGCAACGCCATCGGGACGGCGCTGGGTTCCACCTATGCCAATGATTTTCCCAATGCAGGCCGTCTGCAGCGCGTCGTGGTGCAGGCCGACGCTGCGGCGCGCATGCAGCCCGAGGACGTTTTGCGCATCAATGTGCTGAACAACCGTGGCCAGGCGGTACCACTGTCTGCCGTGGCCACCACCCAGTGGATCACCGGTCCGATGCAGACCGTGCGCTACAACGGCTACCCGTCGATGCGCATCAGCGGCAGCGCCGCACCGGGCGTGAGCACGGGTCAGGCCATGGCCGAAATGGAGGCGCTGGCGGCGCGTCTGCCGCAGGGCTTCGGCTTCGAATGGACAGGGCAGTCGCGTGAAGAAAAGCTGGCGGGTGCGCAGGCCATCATCCTGTACGCCTTCGCCATCCTGGCCGTGTTCCTGTGCCTGGCCGCGCTCTACGAGAGCTGGACAATCCCGCTGTCGGTGATCCTGGTGGTGCCCCTGGGTGTGCTGGGTGTGCTGCTGGCCACCCTGTTGCGTGGGTATTCCAATGACGTGTACTTCCAGGTTGGCCTGATCACCATCATCGGCCTGTCGGCCAAGAATGCCATCCTGATCATCGAGTTCGCCAAAGACCTGCAGGCCCAGGGCAAGAGCCTGATCGATGCCGCGCTGGAAGCTGCGCATCTGCGCTTTCGGCCCATCATCATGACCTCGCTGGCTTTCACGCTGGGTGTGGTGCCGCTGTTCCTGGCCACCGGGGCCGGCTCGGCCAGCCAGCGCGCCATCGGCACCGGCGTGGTGGGCGGCATGCTCACCGGCACCGTGCTGGCCGTCATCTTCGTCCCGGTGTTTTTTGTGGTGGTGCGCTCCATCTTCAAAGGCAGCCACCGCCAGAACCGCATCCACGCCGACCAGGCGGCCCATATGGGGGTCCATTCCGATGTCCGCTGACGCCCTCTCCAAACTGCCTGTCGCTCGCCCGACCACGCCGGTTGTGCTGGCTGTTGCCCTGCTGCTGTCTGGCTGCTCGTTCACACCCCTCTACGAGCGACCCGATGCGCCTGTGCCGGACCGCTACCTGTCGGACATCACAGAACCCGTGCCGGCAGCCCTGCCGACGTGGACCGAACTGGTCGGTGATGCGCGCCTGCGCGATCTGATCTCGCTGTCGCTGGCCAACAACCGGGACTTGCGCCTGGCCATGTTCAACGTCGATCTGGTTCGAGCCCAGTACCGCATCCAGCGAGCCAATGAGGCGCCGACGGTCAATCTGGGGGCCACCGGAAATCGACAATCCCGCGAGGGCGGCGACATCAGCGGTGCTTACACGGCTGGCCTGATGGTCAGCGCCTGGGAGATCGATTTCTTTGGTCGCCTGGCCAGCCTCAGCGAGGCCGCGCTGGCGCAGTTCATGGCCAGCGAGGATGCCGCTCGAGCGGTCCAGATCAGCCTGGTGGCCTCGGTCGCCAGCACCTGGCTCGCGCTGCAAGCGGATCACGAATTGCTGGATCTTACGCAAAGCACGCTGCGATCGCGCGAGGACGCTTTGCGCCTGACCCGCTTGCGGGTCGAGAACGGTGCGTCATCGGCGCTTGACTTGCGGCAGGCCGAGTCGCTGACCGCAGCCGCTCGCGCCTCGCTGGCCCAGCAACAGAGGCAACGAAGCCAGCGCCTGAACGCCCTGGGTCTGCTGGTGGGTCAGGCGGTGCCAGAAGCGCTGCTGCCTTCGCCAGAACAGGCCCTGGCGCAGTCATCGCTGGCCGATGTGCCCGAAGGCCTGCCATCGGACCTGCTCGAGCGTCGACCCGACATTCGCCAGGCCGAGCAACAGTTGCGGGCGGCCAACGCCAACATCGGTGCGGCCCGTGCGGCATTCTTCCCGCGCATATCGCTCACAGCATCGCTCGGATCGGCCAGCACAGAGCTGTCCGGCCTGTTCCGCGATGGCTCATGGGGCTTCACGCTGGCACCCCAGGCCATGTTGCCGATCTTTGATCTGGGCCGCAACCAGGCTGCGCTCGATGCGGCTCGGGTCGCGCGCGAAGCCGCCGTTGCCCAGTATGAAAAAGCCATTCAGACGGCATTCCGGGAGGTGTCTGATGCCCTGGCCGGGCGCGCGACTCTGGGCGAGCAGATGGCCGCGCAGGAAGCGCTGGTGCAGGCAGAAGAGGAACGGCTGCGCCTGGCCGACCTGCGTTACCGCAACGGTGTCGCCAGCTTCCTGGACGTGCTGGATGCCCAGCGCTCCTTGTTCACCGCCCAGCAGGCCTTGAGCCAGACCCGCCTGGCCCGTCAGCTCAACCAGCTGGACCTGTATCGCGCTTTGGGTGGTGGCTGGACGGTGTCTGACGATCAGGTGCAGCGTGCCTCGCCTGCAGGCAGGTCATAAAAGCGCACGATGTGCTCCCAGGCCAGTTGGGGATCATCGACGGTGATGAACAGATCCAGATCTTCGGGCGAAATCGCGCCTTCCTCGACCAGCACGTTGAAGTCGACCAGTCGCTTCCAGTAGTCGGTGCCGAACAGCACGATGGGCACCGGCCTGGCCTTCTTGCACTGCACCAGGGTGATGACCTCGAACAGCTCGTCGAGGGTGCCGAAACCCCCTGGAAACGCCACCAGCGCCTTGGCACGCATCATGAAGTGCATCTTGCGCAGGGCGAAGTAGTGGAACTTGAAGCTGAGCTCGGGTGTGATGAAACGGTTGCCTGACTGCTCGTGGGGCAGGGTGATGTTCAAGCCCACGTTCAATGCACCCTCGTCGTGCGCCCCCCGGTTGGCGGCTTCCATGATGCCAGGCCCACCACCCGTACAGATGAACAGCTTGTCCTCGTGCGAGCAGGCCTTGCTGTAGCGCGCGACAATGCGGGCGAACTCGCGAGCCTGCTCGTAGTAATGGGCATTGCGTACCAGGGCACGTGCTTTGGCAATCGCCCGCGCGTCGCCAGCAGATTCGGCCTGGGTCAACAGAGCCTGGGCTTCGGCCGGCTCCCGAAAACGCGCACTGCCAAATACCACCACCGTGTTCTCGATGCCCAGCTCGCGTTGGGCCAGGTCGGGTTTGAGCATTTCCAGCTGAAACCGGATGCCACGCGTCTCGCGTCGCAGCAGGAACTCCGGGTCGGCGAATGCCAGGCGATATGCATCCGGGGTCAGCGGGTTGCCGCCGTCGGCATGGGCCTGCAGTTCGGCCCACGCGTCGGCCAGGCGGCGCTCCTGCAGGTTCTCGTGTTGAACAGGTCGTGTCATGGTGTCGCTGTTGGAAAAGATATCGAAAGCCTATTGTGCCGCGCCCAGCCTGCTCACAAACCCAGCGCCAGGGCCAGTGGCACGAACACGATGGCCAGCGCGTTGCCCAGCATGATCATGGCGGCCACTTTGTCGGGTTCCTGGTGGTAGCGTTCGGCCAGCATGAACTGCATGACGGCCGGCGGCAATGCGGCGAACAGCAGCAACTGCCCGCGTGCGGCGCCCTCCAGACCCAGCAACCAGGCCAGCGGCAGACCGATGGCCAGGCCCAGCAGGGGGCGTGCCAGTGCGCCGAGCATGCCCAGCGCCAGACCGGTTCGTGTCAGTGAAGTGAGGCGCACGCCCAGTGCGAACAGCATCATGGGCAGCAACGCGTCACCCAGCAGCTTCAGGCCCGAGAGCATCACGTCGGGCGGTCGCACCTCGGTCAGGGCACTGGCAAAGCCCAGTGCGGTGCCGATCATCAGCGGGCTGGTCAGCAGGTCGCGCGTGCGGGCCGAGGCACTGGTGATGCGGGCGCCGATGGAGAAGTGGAACAGGTTGCTGACCGAGAACAGCGCCACCGCAGCGCCGAAGTGGGCCGGGCCGAAGGCCAGCAGAGCCAGCGGCAGGCCCATGTTGCCGCAGTTGTTGAACATCACCACCGGCACCAGTGTGCGAGGCTGGGCACCGAAAGCCCGCGCCACCGGCCAGGCCAGCAGGCCACTGCCCAGGATCAGCACCGTGCCCCCGATCAGCAGCGGCACATGATCGGCCAGCCGGAAGTCCTTGGCCGCCAGCGCCGAATACACCAGCACCGGCGCCAGCACGTCCAGCGCAATGCGGTTGAACACCGTCAGGTCGGGCGGCGAGCGACGGGCATAGCCGTAGCCGATGGCCACGATCAGGAAGACCGGGATGATGACGTCCGCGATACGGGCAATCAGGTCCATGCAGGGGAATCAGTCCAGAAAAGGCAGAAGGCCCCGCGGGGCCTTCTTGCATTCAGGCAGGGTCTTGATCAGACGCGCTTGCGGTACTCGCCGGTGCGGGTGTCGATCTCGATCTTGTCGTCCTGGGCCACGAACAGGGGCACCGCCACTTCGAAGCCGGTCGCGATCTTGGCGGGCTTGAGCACCTTGCCGGACGTGTCGCCCTTCACAGCGGGCTCGGTCCAGGTGACCACGCGCACCACACTGGTGGGCAGTTCGACCGAGATGGCCTTGCCTTCGTAGAACACCACTTCCACGGCCATGCCGTCTTCCAGGTAGTTCAGGGCGTCGCCCATGTTCTCGGCTTCCACCTCGTACTGGTTGTAGTCGGCGTCCATGAACACGTACATCGGGTCGGCGAAGTAGGAGTAGGTGCACTCCTTGTGGTCCAGGATGATCTGGTCCATCTTGTCGTCGGCCTTGAACACGACTTCGGTGCCGATGTTGCCTAGCAGGCCCTTGAGCTTCATGCGGACGGTGGCCGCGCCACGGCCGCCACGGGCGTATTCGGTGCGCAGGACGATCATGGGGTCCTTGCCATGCATGATGACGTTGCCGGCGCGGATTTCTTGGGCGATTTTCATAGGATTCTCATCAATTGGGCCGCAGATACTGGAGTGGCATGGTGACCATGGCTTGCAGCGAATGATCGCTGTCTGTGCGGCGAGGCAGAAGGGCAGGTCGTTTCGGATGAGCTTGTACATGCCGAGAACAACTCATTATTTTAGTCGACGCCCACAGTAGCCAGGCAGAGGGCCCTGCGCAGGGCCGTTTGTGGCCGACTTCATTGGGCCCCTTGAAGGCGACTGCATGGGTTCGGCGGTGCGGTATCTGTGTGACGACAAGTGGGCCTGGCACCAGCCGGTGGGTCGATACAATCTGCGTCAGTTGCAGAAATTTAGTGCTTTTGACCACTTCTGGGGGCATTTTCAATGCGTACAGACCATCCACCCATTCGCCGCTGGATGCGGCGCTCCTGTCTGCTGGCTGCGGCGGTCCTCGCCGCGTGCGGCGGCATTGAAGGAGATGGCTCGCGCGTTGCGCCTTCGCTGCTGGCGGTTCAGGTGGCCGGCACAGCGGAGGGGGGCAGCATCCTTCCTCCTTCTGAGGGTGAGTTCCCCTCGTTGCTGCCAGGTGTCGGTGCCCAGGTCCCGGAAGAAGGCGCAGTTGACGGCCTGGTGTCGTATGAGAACGAAAGCGCCCGCTCGTTCACAGTATCCGGCTTATCGACGGCCTCTCCGATGCGCACCCGCAGCCTGGCACTCGCGCCTTCGGCTGCCATGGTCCATCTGGGCACGCTGCCCGAGGCAGACGTGCAGCGGCTTGAGGAAGACAGTGCCAAACCCGGCAGCGACGGTGGACAGCGACGCCTTCGCACTGGCATCGGACGCAAGCTGTCCGGCCAGGCGGGCATGACTGCCGTGTCCTCGGGCGCCGCCTTGCAGTGGCAGACCCTGCCTGACGGGACACGGGTGGCGGCCATGGGCGTCAGCACGGGTGATGCCCGCAGTGTGCGTCTGGGTCTGCTCATCGACACCTTGCCCGAGCAAGCGCGTTTGCGCTTCTACGCGCCGTCCGCCACGCAAATGATCGAGCTGCCGGCCCGACAGGTCTTGGCGCGTCTGGAGGCCAAACGTCATGGCTCGGCCTTGCAGGGCGCCGGTGTGTTCTGGGCGCCGGCTGTGGCGGGTTCGGCGGCTGTGGTCGAGGTGGTGCTGCCGGCCGGCGTGGACACGGCATCGGTTCGACTGGGCATTGACGAAGTCATGCATCAGGCTCTCAGTGCGGCCGACTCGGAGCAAAGACGGGTCAGTTGGAGTTCTTCCGGCAGCTGTCAGCGTGACTATGTCTGTACGCCCGCCGTGTCAGAGGAGGTTGTGCCAGCCGATGCCAGCTTGTACCTTGACTCCATCGAATACGACAGCCTTGGACGCGCTTGGTCTTTCTCGTGTTCAGGCATGCTTATCGGGGACAGTGCTGAAACCGGCGCCCCGTACGTGCTCACCGCCGACCACTGCGTTGGCAGTCGCACCCTGGCGTTTGACACCGACGCCTATCTCTTCTGGCGCTCAACGGTTTGCCAGGCAAACGCAGTTGATCCTCGCCTGGCATTGTTTGCATGGGGTTTGGAGTATCTCTATTCGGAAGCCTATCCCAGGGGCACTGATATGGCTCTACTGCGTCCGGCCAACCATGACTACCACGTGCCGGTCGACGGACTGAGTCTCGCAGGGTGGGATGCTTCGAGTCAGTCAGGTAGCCAGCCCGTTGTGGGCTTGCATCACCCTGGAGGTGACCATCTCATGCGCAGCGTTGGCATCGCCAGCCCTGCCTCGAATCGGAACTACCTCAGGGTGATCTGGAATCCCAACCAGGGCACCACCGAAGGCGGCAGCAGTGGCTCGGCTTTGTTGAACTCTCAAGGGCGGGTCATTGGCACCTTGTGGGGTGGGTCGTCCGGGTGCGATTACTTTTCAGGAGGCTTTCTGATCCAGCGCTCGCGTTGGCCTGACGAGTACGGGCGGTTCTCCGTTGCCTACGCAAAGGGTCTTCGCAACTGGCTGAACTCCAGTGCCCGTCCACTTGCACTCGTTTCCAGGACGGATCGGGATGCGGGTCCGGCAGAGCTGATCTTCAGCGATTTGCGTGCGAGTTCTTCGGGGCGTACCGTGTACCAGGCCGCCCGCTTGAATGCGAGCGCAGATGGTTTGGCGCCAGGCAACGCATGGAGAGCGCCACTGGCAAGCTCTGCACTGGAGTTTGGTGCAGCGCGGATTGTCGCGGTTCAGGACATCGACTCCGACGGTCGAGACGACGTGATACTGCGGCGACCAGGTGCTTTTGGTACTGACTATTTCTCTGTGTTGCAGGAGCGAGAGGTTGACGGCGAAACCGTCCCGAGTCAGCACATCCTGCATGACCGGGTGGCGCCTGCGTCAGTGTTGCTGGGAATGGTTGACATGGATGGTAATGGCGTCGCAGACCTGGTGCTCTATGACGCCCGTTTGCGCTTGATCGAGGTTGTACTTCTGTCGCAGAATGGGATCGCTGGCTATACGCGCAGGCCCATCAGGTTCTACGGTCTGGTGGACCACTGGGAAACGCAGAGGCCGATTGCCGCTTTGTCCCCGATTGCCGTTGGTGATTTCACCGGGTCGGGGCAAGGCCAGATCTTGCTCAGGGACAGCCGGTTTCCTCGCAACCCCATTCTGGTCGGTCTGCCCCTGCCATTGCCAGCGGCGCCAGCTGAACCGTTATGGGACAGGGCGCAGATAGTTCAGTACGCGAACATGGCTCCATTGCCTGCTGGATTGACGTCGATTGTCGATGTGGATGGCGACGGGCGAGACGACTACGTCTTCAATGCCCGAGGAAGGGTGACCTATGTGCTCAGCCAGGGCGGATTGATGAGCTATGGGCGCTCTGAGCCGCTGGTTGCATTGCCAGCCACGCCTTCCGGATTCGTGCTTTCGACGATCAAGGATGTCGATGGTGACGGGCTGCCTGACCTTGTTCTGCGCAACAGAACCACCGGAGAAATACGCATTGCGCTGAACCCTGGAAATACGAGCCAATGGTCCCTGCAGTCGGTTTCCATGGCCAGAGTGCCTTGAATCCTACAGCGTAAGTTGCAGCGCTCAGCGGTTCAGGATCCAGGGCAGGAGAATGGAAAGGGTATAGGCATTGGCTTGCGGGTTGGGCGGCATGGGCACGTTGCCCCATGCCCCGGATGACCCAAGGTAGATGCGGCTTTCCAGTTCACCAGGTGGCAGGGGATTCAGTCGATAGCGATCGGCCACCTGCTGAAAGGAAGGGGCACCGATGGGGTTTGTGCCGTCTTCTTGATGACACATCATGCAGTTGCTGCGACGAGCAAGGTCCAGCGCATCTTCCAGGGGGGGCTCGGACGTTTGTCTGCAAGTCGGGGCCGAAAAGCTGGCGGCTCTCCAGTAGGCGCGACCATCCACCGACCGCACGCACTCCAGGAGAATGCTCCCCAGGTGTTCTGGCTCCTCGCTTTCAAGGCGCTCACTCCGGGGGGGCGCTGTTCCGAGAGGGGTTCGGGCGACGCAGCGCCCTCCGCCTCCCAGAGGTGATGTCCAGCGAATCACTTCTTGTGGGCAAAAGCGATTCAGGGCAACTTGTAGCTCAGGCGATGGGTTAGGGGCGCGAATGGGAAGGCGTGAAGGCGACTCAAGGTCGGACGTAATTCGCTCGGGTCGGGCGAGTCCCAAGATTTCTGCGGGCGATCTTTTTGACGACAGGTCGGCCGCTGACAAGTCCCATGGGGCTGGGTCCACCCTCCGGTCCTCGATGACTGAATTCCCTCCGTCGGCCTGACCGGATACAGGCACGGCGCCATAGATGGTGGGGGAGCTCTGGCCTCCCCCGCAGGCCACCAGCCATCCCGTGGAAGCCAAAACGGTCAACAGTCGCATGTGTACTTTCATGTCATGCATTCCTCCGTAGCCGCGAAGTATAGAACTTTGAAATTACAAATGGAAACCAGGGGATGTCGTTTTGATGCTCTGGCGAACGTGCAGCAGCAAGGTCTCAACCAGATCCAGGGGAGGAGAGTTTGTCGCGTGGCCATCCCCTGTTGCGCCGATCCACCCTTCGGGCAGCATGCCTGAGGCGGGGTACCAGCCCGTTGAGGCGGCAAGACCGTTCCAACTCCGCATCACCGTCGGGAATGGCTCCGCCACCCCCAGCCAGTCCAGGAATGCCTCCAGCTTGGCATGGTGCGCCTGGTCGTGTTGCGGGTAGATGTGCCAGACAAAGGGCTTGCCGGCCCACAGGGCGCGCACCAGCGAGTCCTCGCCGCGCACGATGTTGAGGTCGCAGGCCCAGAGCATTTCGTCGAATCCGGGCTGGTCGACCAGTGGCAGGGGGTGGATGTGCTCGGGGGGCGGGCGCTGCTCGGTCGTCAGCCCGGCCAGGGCGAGCTCCATGGCCCGGGCTGCACGGCCCGGCGTGACCAGCCAGTGCACCGGTTGCGCCTGCCGGGCGGACTGGGCCAGCAGCGGCGCCAGCGCTGGGGCCGGGTCGTAGCAGAACAGGCTGACGGCCAGGGCCTCGTCGGGCACGCCGTGTCGCTGGCGCCAGGCCCGTGCGTCAAAGCTGGCCTGACGCTGCGGCAGGTCCTGCTCGCGCAGCAGGCCGCCGGTGCGCGGCGTGAAGCCCGGGTAGATGAAGGTCTTGGTCAGGCCCCTGAGCGGGCCGCTCATGACCGGAGAGGGCAGGCCGTGGCAGCGCTCCACCCAGGGCTCGGCGCTCAGGTACTCCAGGTTGATCCAGACCGGCGCCGTTTCACCCCGGCCGATGCGTTCGGCCAGGGCCAGCACCATCTCGTCCGGCGGGTCGCAAGCGAAGGTCTCGATCCACACGTCGGCCGGTGGCAGTGAGGCCGCCAGGCCGTCGGGCAGCGGGCGGGTCCAGGGGATGACCTCGATTCCATGCCAGCGCCCCTCCAGCGCACCGGGCGCCATCCAGCGCAGCGGCTCGGGCTCGTCCACCCACAGCCGCACCTGCTGGCCGCGCGCGGCCAGGTCGGTGCTCAGGCGCCAGCAGACGCCGATGTCACCCAGGTTGTCGACCACATGGCAGAAGATGTCCCAGAGGGCAGGGCGGGGGGCGGTCACGGGGTGTCGTTGCTCGGGCAGGGAATGGGCGTTAATATAACAATCGTTAAAACATAGAGGCCATCATGACCGCACTCAAACTCACCCAGATCGGCAATTCGGTGGGACTGATCCTGCCCAAGGAACTGCTGGCCCGTCTCAAGCTGGAGAAGGGCGACACGGTGTTTGTGACCGAGGCGGCCAATGGTGCGGTGATGATGACACCCTACAGCGCCGAGTTCGAGGCCCAGATGGACGCGGCGCGCAAGATCATGAAGGAGCGCCGACAGGTGTTGCGGGAACTGGCGAAGTGACGGCGCCTTGGGTCTGGCTGGACCGGCAGGTCATGCTGGCGGTCCACGAAGAACAACTGGCCGAGCATGGGGGGGGCGCCGGCGTGCGCGACGAGGGCTTGTTCGATTCGGCGCTCAACCGCCCTGTGAACCTGGCCGCCTATGGCGAGCCCGATGTGGCCGCCCTGGCTGCGGCCTACGGGTTTGGTCTGGCGCGCAACCACCGGTTTGTCGACGGCAACAAGCGAACGGCTTTTGTGGCCGTGGAGTTGTTTCTCTGGCTCAACGGCTGGCAACTGCTGGCCGACGACGCCAGTTGTGTCCTGACCATGCTGTCCCTGGCCGCCGGCGACCTGTCCGAAGACGCCTTTGCCCAGTGGCTACGCGACCATGTCCGCCCGCTTGCAGCCTGACCGCATGACCGGCACCACCCCTCGCGAAACCCCGGCCAGCACAGACAGCCACAGCCCGGCCCTGCTGGCCGAGGTGGCGGCCTTGCCCGGCCTGCCGGGCGTCTACCGCTATTTTGACGCCCAGGGTCAACTGCTCTACGTGGGCAAGGCGCGCAACCTGAAGAAGCGCGTCAGCAGCTATTTCCAGAAGAGCCACGACGGCACCCGCATCGGCCACATGGTCAGCCGCATCGCGCGCATGGAGACCACCGTGGTCCGCTCCGAGGCCGAGGCCCTGCTGCTGGAAAACAACCTCATCAAGACGCTGAACCCGCGGTTCAACATCCTGTTCCGCGACGACAAAAGCTACCCCTACCTCAAGATCACCGGCACGCGCGAGACCTTCCGCACCGCCGGCCCGAAACCGGTGCCCATGCTGGCCTTTCCGCGCATGGCCTACTACCGCGGGGTGGTCGACCGCCGCCACAGCTACTACGGCCCCTACCCCAGTGCCTGGGCGGTCAAGGAGTCCATCACCCTGCTGCAAAAGGTCTTCCGTCTGCGCACCTGCGAAGACACGGTGTTCACCAACCGGACGCGGCCCTGCCTGCTCTACCAGATCAAGCGCTGCAGCGGCCCCTGTGTGGACCTGATCGACACCGAGGCCTATGGGCGCGATGTGGCCGCTGCCGAGCGTTTCCTGCGCGGCGAGACGCAGGGCGTGCTCGACGAGCTGGAGCAGCGCATGATGGCCCATGCCGAGCGGCTCGAATTCGAGCAGGCGGCCGAGATCCGCAACCAGATGACCGCGCTCTCGCGCGTGTTGCACCAGCAGGCCATGGACACCGTCAGCGACCGCGACGTCGACATCCTGGCGGTGAAGGTGCAGGGCGGCAAGGCCTGTGTCAACCTGGCCATGGTGCGCGGTGGCCGGCATCTGGGCGACCGGCCGTACTTTCCGGCCCACGTCGACGACGCCACCCAGATCGACGAGGGGCTGGAGGCCGAAGGCGGCGCAGCACCCGAGGGCGACCCCGTGGAGCGGGTGCATGTGCGCGTGCTGGAGGCCTTCATTGCCCAGCACTACCTGGGTGCGGCCTTGCCGCACACCCTGGTGACCAGCCACGCGGTGGCCAAGACCCTGATTGATGCCGTCGGTGCGCAGGCGGGCAGCCGTCTGCAGGCGGTGCACCAGCCGCGCGAACACCGCCGCGCCTGGCTGGACATGGCGCAGAAAAACGCCGAAATTGCCCTGGCCCGCTTGCTGGCCGAAGAAGGTTCCCAGCAGGCCCGCACCCGCGCCCTGGCCGAGGCGCTGGCTTTGCCCGACGACAACCTGGACGAACTGCGCATCGAGTGTTTCGACATTTCTCACACGGCGGGTGAGTCGACCCAGGCGTCCTGCGTGGTGTTCGAAGGGCACAAGATGCAGAACAGCCAGTACCGGCGCTACAACATCGACGGCATCACGCCCGGCGACGACTACGCCGCCATGCGGCAGGTGCTGCTGCGCCGCTATGGCAAGCTGGCCGAGGCCTTGCGCGCCGAGCATGAGGGCGAGGCGCCCGCACCCGATTCGCAGCCCGCGGACGAGGGGGGCGGCGATTCGACGACCGAGGCACCCAAAGGGCCGCGTATGCCCGACCTGGTCCTGATTGACGGGGGCAAGGGCCAGGTCGGCATGGCGCGTGAGGTGTTCCAGCAGCTCGGACTTGATTTGTCGCTGATCGTCGGTGTCGAGAAGGGCGAAGGCCGCAAGGTGGGTCTGGAAGAGCTGGTGTTTGCCGATGGCCGCGAGAAGGTCTATCTGGGGCACGACTCGGCGGCACTGATGCTGGTGGCACAGATCCGTGACGAGGCGCACCGCTTCGCCATCACCGGAATGCGGGCGGCACGCGCCAAGGTGCGCACCGGCGGCAGCAAGCTGGAAGACATACCGGGCGTCGGCCCCCGCAAGCGCGCCCGCCTGCTGCAGCGCTTCGGTGGCATTCGCGGCGTGGCGGCGGCCAGTGCCGAGGACCTGGCCACGGTCGAGGGCATTTCGGCGGAACTGGCCGACACCATCTATCGGGCCTTGCATTGATCGAGCCCCCACGCTCCGCCGCTGCGCGGGTCGCTGCCCCCCAGGGGGGCTGATCCGGCTGGGGGCGGCCCGGCGCCGGATCGATCGAGCCCCCGCGCTCCGCCGCTGCGCGGGTCGCTGCCCCCCAGGGGGGCTGATCCGGCTGGGGGCGGCCCGGCGCCGGATCGATCGAGCCCCCGCGCTCCGCCGCTGCGCGGGTCG
>JAUVWL010000048.1 GCA_030604135.1 Burkholderiales bacterium
CGAGAAATGAGCCAGCGTCCCTTCAAGGTGCTGGGCATCCAGCAGATCGCCATTGGCGGGCCCGACAAGTCCCGCCTGCAAACACTGTGGGTGGACATGCTCGGCCTGGAGGTGACCGGCACCTTCAGGAGCGAGCGCGAGAACGTGGACGAGGACATCTGCGCCATGGGACAGGGCCCCTATAAAGTGGAGGTGGACCTCATGCAGCCGCTAGACCCCGACAAGAAACCTGCCGTGCACACCACGCCGCTCAACCACGTGGGCCTGTGGATCGACGACCTGCCCAAGGCCGTGGAGTGGCTCACCGCACAGGGCGTGCGCTTTGCGCCGGGCGGCATCCGCAAGGGAGCGGCAGGTTACGACATCACTTTCCTGCACCCCAAGTCGAACGACGAATTCCCCATTGCCGGGGGAGGCGTGCTGATCGAACTGGTGCAGGCCCCCCCCGAGGTGATCGCCGCCTTGTCCTGACCACCTTGCAGGCCGGGGTCCACGCCCGGCTGATGATCCGTTCCACACCATGCCCCACGTTGCTTCCGTTCCCCTGCCGTTGCCGCGCCGAACCCACAGCGGCGTCCCCGAAACCCGATGGACCGTCTCCGCCGTGGAGGCCCTGTTCGAGCGCCCGTTCATGGACCTCCTGCACGAGGCCCAGCAGATCCACCGCGCCCATTTCGATCCGAACGAGGTTCAGCTCTCGACATTGCTGTCGATCAAGACCGGAGGCTGTGCCGAAGACTGCGGCTATTGCCCGCAGTCGGCTCATTTCGATACCGGTGTCGAGGCCAGCAAGCTCATGCCCCTGGACGAAGTGCTCGAGGCCGCGCAGAACGCGAAATCCCAAGGGGCTACCCGCTTTTGCATGGGGGCGGCCTGGCGAAGCCCGAAAGAACGCGACATGGCACGCCTCGCCGAAATGATCCAGGGCGTGCGGCAGCTGGGTCTGGAGACTTGCATGACGCTGGGGATGCTGGATCTGGCTCAGGCCCGTCAGCTCAAGGACGCCGGGCTCGACTACTACAACCACAACCTCGACACGTCACCCGACCACTATGGTGCCGTCATCAGCACCCGTACCTACCAGGACCGGCTCGATACGCTGCAGCATGTCCGTGGGGCGGGTATCCACGTGTGCTGTGGGGGGATCGTGGGCATGGGTGAAACCCGCGCTCAGCGGGCAGGCCTGATTGCCCAGCTGGCGAACCTGAACCCTTATCCGGAATCGGTGCCCATCAACAATCTGGTTGCTGTTCCCGGTACTCCACTGGCACAGGCCGATCCGATCGATCCTTTCGAGTTCGTGCGCACCATCGCAGTGGCGCGCATCACCATGCCATCCACCATGGTGCGACTGTCGGCCGGCCGCGAGCGGATGGACGATGCCATGCAGGCGCTGTGTTTTGCCGCTGGGGCCAATTCGATTTTTTACGGTGACCGGCTGTTGACCACGCGCAATCCACAGGCCGAGCGGGATCTCCAGCTGTTCCGGCGCCTGGGCCTGCGCCCCCAGGGGGAGCGTCCGTCCGTGGTGTCGGAGGATCAGCGCGGCGGGCTGTCGGCCTGACGTGCGGCACGCGCCCGGGCGAGTGCGGCTTCTATCAGGACTCGCTTGCGCTCGAGGATGGCGGGATCGGTGTGCTTCGAGTGGGTTCCCAGATCGGTGAGCTTGCCCTCGGCCTTGCGCTCCTGGCGTGCCTGGTGTTCGCTGGCTTCGCGCACCAGGCGTTTCTGGCGCGATGTGTAGCGGGCCTGGGCCTGCTGCGCCAGAGCGGGCGACCAGGCCGCCCAGCCCGTGGCCGTACCGCTCACGTTCTCCAGGCTGATGCAGTCGACAGGACAGACCGGGATGCAGAGTTCACAGCCCGTGCAATAGGGCTCGATCACGGTGTGCATGCGCTTGTTCGTGCCCACAATCGCATCGGTGGGGCAAGCCTTGATGCAGAGGGTGCAACCGATGCACCAGTTTTCGTCGATGACCGCCACGGTCACCGGTCCTTCCTGCCCGTGCTCGGGATTCAGCGGCAGGACAGGCCGGCCCGTGAGCGTCGCCAGACGCCGAACGCCCTCCTCGCCGCCGGGAGGGCACTGGTTGATGCCTGCATCGCCGGTTGCGACGGCCTGTGCATAGGCGGCACAGTCCGGGTAGCCACAGCGGGTGCACTGTGTCTGGGGCAGGAGGGCGTTGATCCGGCTGGCCAAGGTCGCCTCGTCCGTGCCGGTATTCACCCGGCCGGTGGAGGCATGGGAGGAAACGGGACGGTCACTCACCCTTGGCGGAGGGGGTGCCCGTGCGCTTGCGCGGAGCGGGGCGGCGTGGCGCCTCGGCGGCAGGCGGTTCGACGTTCACGGCCGGCGGTTGATGCTCGGCGATGAAGGCTTTCACCACCGGGTACACCTTCTCGCGCCAGCGTCGGCCACTGAAAATGCCGTAGTGCCCGGCACCCTTGACCTCGAAATGGCGTTGCTCGGGGGCTTCGATGCCGGTGCACAGGTCGTGCGCGGCCCGGGTCTGACCACAACCTGAGATGTCGTCGAGTTCGCCCTCCACCGTCAGAAGGCCGGTGTTGCGGATGTCCTGCGGACGCACCCGCTCGATCCGGCCTTGTTCGTTGCGGACATCCCAGGTGCCGTGGACCAGCTTGAACTCCTGGAACACGGTGTTGATGGTTTCCAGGTAATAGTCGGCATCCATGTCGAGCACGGCGTTGTACTCGTCGTAGAACTGCCGGTGGGATTCGGCGCTGTCGTTGTCGCCCTTCACGAGATCCATGAAGTAGTCGTAATGACTGCTGGCGTGTCGATCCGGGTTCATGGCAATAAAACCGGCGTGCTGCAGGAAGCCAGGGTATACCCGGCGCCCGGATCCCGGAAAGGTCGAGGGCACGCGGTAGATCACGTTGTTCTCGAACCACTCGTAGCTGCGGTGCAGGGCGAGGTTGTTGACCGCCGTCGGGGAGCGGCGTGCGTCGATGGGGCCACCCATCATGGTCATGGACAAAGGGGTCGGCTCGCCCCGGCTGGCCATGAGCGATACGGCTGCCAATACTGGAACCGTGGGCTGGCACACGCTCATCACATGGCAGTTGCCATATTGCTTCTGCAGGTAACGGATGAATTCCTGCACGTAGTTGACATAGTCGTCGAGATGGAATTCCCCTTCGCTCAGGGGCACCAATCGGGCGTTCTTCCAGTCGGTGATGTAGACCTTGTGGTCCTGCAGCATGGTGCGAACGGTGTCGCGCAGCAGGGTGGCATAGTGGCCTGACAGAGGCGCCACGATAAGCACCACGGGCTGCTGCTTGAGCAGGGTCAGCGTATGAGGGTCATCGGCGTATCGCTTGAACCGTCGCAGTTCACAGAAAGGCTTGTCGATCTCGACCCGCTCGTGGATCGCCACGTGTTGGCCGCCAATGTCCACGTTGCGTATGCCAAATTCCGGCTTTTCGTAGTCCTTGCCCAGCCGATGGAGGAGGTCGTAGGCGGCTGCGATACGCTGGGCCAGCGGGACCTGACCCAGAGGGCTGAGAGGGTTGGCAAACAGCTTGGCCGTCACCTGTGCGAAGTCCGAGAACGGCTCCATCAGCGAGCGCTGGGTCTCGTAAATTTGGTACAGCATGGGCTACCTCTCGACAATGTTGCGGTGCAGCAAATGTATCAGGAATCACTGATGGTGTCCTGACGCTTGTGTGACGGGGCACATCCCCGTCACACAAGCACGAATCACACCACAGCGGCGATTGCCTTGCAGACGTGGTCAATGTTCTTGCTGTTCAGCGCGGCCACGCACATGCGGCCGGTGTCGGTGCCGTACACACCAAACTCGCTGCGCAGGCGCACCATCTGGTCCTTGGTCAGGCCAGAGTAGCTGAACATGCCAATCTGCGTGGTGATGAAGCTCATGTCCTGCTGAATGCCAGCGGCCTTCAGGCCGTCCACCAGCTTCTGGCGCATGGCCTTGATGCGCACGCGCATTTCACTCAGTTCCTTTTCCCACAGGGCGCGCAGCTCGGGGTTGTTCAGCACGGCAGCCACCACGGCGCCACCATGGGTGGGCGGGTTGGAGTAGTTGGTGCGGATCGCGATCTTGAGCTGGCTCAGCACGCGGTCAGCTTCTTCTTTGTTCTCGCACAGCACGCTCAGGGCGCCCACGCGCTCACCGTACAGGCTGAAGCTCTTGGAGAAGGAGGTGGACACAAAGAAGGTGAGGCCAGCGGCCACGAACTTCTGGATCACGGCGCCGTCTTCGGCAATGCCGTGGCCAAAGCCTTGGTAGGCCATGTCCAGGAAGGCGGTCAGGCCCTTGGCCTTGACGGCGGCAACCACCTGATCCCACTGCTCGGGGGTGATGTCGTAACCCGTGGGGTTGTGGCAGCAGGCGTGCAGCACCACGATGGTGCCAGGCGCTGCGGCGTTCAGGCTGGCCAGCATGCCTTCAAAGTTCACGCCACGCTTGGCCGCGTCGTAGTAGGCGTAGGTTTCAACGGTGAAGCCCGCGTTGGTGAACAGCGCGCGGTGGTTTTCCCAGCTCGGGTCGGAAATCAGCACCTTGGCGTTGGGGGTGAGCTTCTTCAGGAAGTCAGCGCCAATCTTCAGGCCGCCAGTGCCGCCCAGTGCCTGCACGGTGGCCACGCGGCCGCTCTTGACCGGTTCGCTGTCAACGCCAAACACCAGGCCCTTCACGGCGTTGTCGTAGGCGGCAATACCGTCGATGGGCAGGTAGCCACGCGCGGCGGGCTTGTCCATCATGGCTTTTTCAGCCTGTTGCACGCACTGCAGCAGGGGCAGCTTGCCGTTGTCGTCGTAATAGACGCCCACGCCGAGGTTGACCTTGTTCGGGTTGGTGTCGGCAGCAAACTGCTCATTCAGACCCAGGATGGGGTCACGGGGGGCCATTTCGACGGCGGTGA
>JAUVWL010000020.1 GCA_030604135.1 Burkholderiales bacterium
AGAGAAATCGGTCAGGACACACTGTGCAAAACCACAGTATTGAGGCAGAAGTCATGCCAGCCTCAGATGAAAATCAAACAAAATCAACGACTTACGGATTATAGCGACTTAAGTTCGGTGGATTGACGCTTGACCAGGGCCAGCGACAGAAAGACGAACATGGAGAAGGCCAGCAACCAGAACGAAAGGCTGATCGCGGTGGCCAAGGCACCAGCGATGATCCGCAAGGTGTAAAGGCCGGCGAGAATGATGACGTCGAGGCTGGCCACCCTTTTCAACCAGAGCGAGTACAGCAGGGTGGTGATGAGGTAGGCAGCCAACGCCAACTGGAAGCCAGCCGGAAGGAGGGCGGCCAATCCGACCCCGCAGAACATCAGCAGAACAATGGCCATCAGTCCGGCGCGCACGTCAAGGGTTCCGGCGGCGAACGGGCGGTGCTTTTTCTTCTGGTGGTGCCGGTCGGCGTCAAGGTCCAGCAGGTCGTTGATCAGGTAGGTGGATGAGGCGCATGCGCCAAAGCTCAGAAATGCCAGCAGGGCTGCACCCAGTGCGTGCACATTGAGCACCTCGTGGGCCGTGATGATGGGCACCAGAAGCAGCAGGTTCTTGAGCCATTGCTGCAGCCGGATGGCCTTGATCCAGATCCGCCAGGTGGTGCCCTCGTTGGGAATGTCCTGGTGAGGAATGTCCATGCCGGCCACTTGGCGCACCACGGAGGGCGGGGCATTGACCGTCACGGCCGCGCCGGACCGTTGCCAGACCGCCAGGTCCACACGGCCATTGGCCACGTACTCGAACTGCCCGCGGCCGAACATCTGTTCCAGAACGAGGGCCTTGTTGGCGCCAATGAGGTTGTGCTCCTCGGTGGTGGCCAGCACCGTGTCGAACAGCGGCAGGTGATCGGCGACCTGTCGCGCCAGAGTCTGGTGGCTGCCCGTGACCAGGGCCACATGACGTCCGTCCCGGCGCGCCTGATGGATCATGTCCAGCACCTCGGCACGGTATGGCAGCACGGACACATCGAGCTGCGCAGCCTGGACAAGGCGGTGTTTGAGGTGGCTCTTGCCTCTGCTCCACCACAGCGGCAACAGGAAAAGCAACCAGGGACGGCGTTTGAGGGCACCCAGCAGCGATTCGAACGTCAGATCCGTGCGAATCAGCGTTCCGTCCAGGTCGACGCAAAGAGGGTGATCAAGCATTGCGTTGGCTGTGGTTCGCCTCATCGCCGGAGTATATTCGGCCATCGTCTTACCTTATCCCACAGTTGGGTGACCTTATTGTGAATCGCTCGACGCTGATGCTCATCGTGGCCAATGTGGCCATGACTTCGCTAGCGCAGATCGTGCTCAAGGCGGGCATGAGCGCGCCCGAAGTGACCCGCGCGCTGGCTGGCGGACTTCGCCTGCCAACGATGGTGACCGTGTTCCTTCATCCTTGGGTGATCATCGGCCTGGCGCTGTATGGTGGTGCAGCCGTGGTGTGGCTGCTGGTCTTGTCGAGGGTTGACGTCAGCCTGGCCTACCCATTTGTCGGACTGGGTTTTGTGGTGACCATGGTCTTGGCCTGGGCGCTTTTGGGTGAATCGGTGTCCCCTGCACGCATCGGGGGCACCCTGCTCATCGCGGCCGGGGTGGTGCTGCTTGCGCGGTCCTGATCCGTGCGGTGAGCGTGACCGACAGACTCCCCGAGCGCTGTTCGTCAACGTGCGCCAGGCATGCGCCCTGAAAGACGCACGAGCAAGGCCCCTGAGGCAAACCCGCCCTGTGCGTTGCGCCCGTAGCGTCCCTGCAAATCGACCCGACGCAGCGTCCAGGGTGAAGACTGGCGGCTGTTGATTCCATAAAGGGTGGTCACGGCCTGGCTGTACCCTGCCCGGCGTACGGCATCGACCACCCTGTCGTCGTGATCGCCATTGGGGTAGCAAAACGACAGCACCGGACGCTGCACCTGTGCCTCGATGCGTTGCCTGGAGCCCGCCACTTCGACCTCCAGGGTGTCGTCGTCGACCAACGGAAGAATGGGGTGGCGCGCGCTGTGGGAGCCGATTTCGTGGCCGTCGTCCAGCAACTCGCGGACCTGATCCCAGTTCATCATGCCGTCCCAGTCCGGGCGCACCGGCTTTCCGGCCAATTGCTCCAGCCGCCGAATGAGGCCGTCCCGCTCTGCGGGTGTCAGCTGCTTGGCCGCTGTCACCGCAAGCGGGACTGGGTCCCCTGCCGACTTGGCCACCCCCAGCTCGCCCAGCCAGTGATCCAGGCCCTTGGCCCCCGTGCCGATGGCGTGGTGAATGGCAAAGGCCATCCGGTCATGCCACAGCAGTTCCCCGTCCTCCGCGGCCTCCGACACGACAAAGAAGCTGGCGTGCACGCCGCGCGACCGCAGCACCGGGCGTGCGAACTGGTGGTTGTCGATCTGACCGTCATCGAAAGTGACGGCCAGCGGCGGTTTTCCGTCGTGCGAGGCCGATGCGAGCAGCTGTGCCGTTTCCTGCAGCGATCCGACGGTGTAATGTTCCTGAAAGACGGCAAGGAAATGGTCCAGCTCCTCGGGTGTGACCGCGATGGCTGGGAGGGGGTAGTGCTCAAGCAGCTCCCGTGGCAGCACCCGGTGGAACGTGGCTATGGTCAGCCGGTCTCTCGCCCAGATAGAGGGAGACGACAGGCCGCAGAGGCGCAGCCCTTCGCCGACGGTGTCTCGCACATGGGATTTGAGCTTGCTCAAGATCAGCGTCACGGCAGTTCCTGATCACTTGTATTCGATGATGTGGCCGGTCTGTCCCCGCCAACGCGTCGCGTGGAAGCGCCATATGCCCAAGGTTTCGGCAAAACGGCTCAGCACCGACAGTCCTGCGTGTACCCAGGATCCCGATCGAAGCCTGAGCCGGATCACCTGGGCCGGGTAGAGACCGAGCAACAGCCAGGCCCAGTGGCCGTATGCCAGGCCCAGCAGCACGGTGGCCCCGGGTATCCCGACAGCCCAGGCAAGGGCTCTGATGTTCTCTTTGACCCAGTGTCTTTCAGGGCTGCGTCCGTGCAGCCAGGCCCCTTCCCCGTAGGCGTGACCTGAGCGGACACTGCGCTTCCACCACTGGGAAAAGCGGTGCATGGCTGCGTCATGCAAGGTCATTTCGGCGTCGATCCTGCAGACTTTCCAGCCCGCGCGTCGAAGGCGCAGGCACAGCTCGGGTTCTTCGCCGGCAATCAAGCCTGCCCGGTAGCCGCCTGAGGCGAGCAGGGCCGAAGACCGAAAGAGGGCGTCACCCCCGCAACTGTCGGCTTCGCCGATCGGGGTGTCCCACTCGCTGTCGCAAAGCCGGTTGTAGACACTGCGCTCGGGAAATCGCTCCCGTCGCCTGCCGCAGACCACGGCGCAGCCTGGATGGCCACCCATGAAGTCCAGGGCCTTGGAGATCCAGTCCGTCACGACTTCACAATCGCCATCCACAAACTGTACAAAATCGATATCCGGCTGCAGCAAGAGCAGGCGCTGGAAACCTTCGTTGCGGGCGCGCGCCGCCGTGAAGGGAATCGACAGGTCCAGCTCGACAACATCGACACCCAAACCACGTGCGTGCGCCACCGAGCCGTCGGTCGAACCCGAGTCGACATAGACCACCGGTGAAGCCAGGCCGACCAGTGACGCGAGGCAGCGTTCGAGGCGCTCGCCCTCATTTCGCCCAATCACCACGGCACCCACCGATGGGTGGGGCCTTGTGGACACTGCCGTCAAATCACTCACACCTGCCGCCCTCGCCCAGCGCCGACCGAGCGGAAAAGGTCAGCCATTCGAGCACCTTCGATTCGCGCATCATGCTGCTGCCGGACCAAGGTCTGTCCGGTCTTTCCCATGTCCATCAGTTGCTCGACAGGGGTTTCCAGGCATTCGCGCATGGCCAGGTACAGAGCCTCTTCGTTACCGGGAGGGACCAACCATCCGCTGCGACCTGTCTGCACCAGTTCGGGAATGCCGGCCACCCAGCTGGAGACGACGGGGCGACCCAGCGCCAGCGACTCCATCAGCACCACCGGAAGGCCCTCGGCGAAGCTGGGAAGAACCAGTGCCCTCGACTCCAGCAAGAGCTGGCGAACCTGCTCCCCCGACACCCAGCCTGTGATCCTGACCTGATCGGCTATGCCCAGCTCGCGGCAACGTGCTTCAATGACCGATCTGAGCGGCCCATCGCCGGCCAGCACCAGGCTGGACCGGGCACCTGTTTTAAGCAGGCGCGCGAAGGCATGAACCAGGCACAGGTGACCTTTCTCTTCGGACAGGCGCCCTATGGCCAGGAACCCACCGTCAGCCACGATGCGGGGTGCCTTGGCCTCGATGTAGTCCGGTCCGAGTCCGCAGTGCACCACATGAATGCGCGCCCACTGCGCCGGTGGTGTCCACCGCATCATCTGGGCACGGCCGTAGTCACTGACGGCCACGACAAATGCCGCCTCCCTGATCTTGGTTGGCAAGCCGATTGCGCGGGCATTGTCGGTTTCCACCGTCCCGTGGGCGGTGAAGCTGTAGCTGATGCCAGCCAGCCGTGCTGCCAGCATCGCCACTTCTGCCGGGTTGCTGCCGAAATGCGCATGCAAGTGGTCGATGTCGTGCTTTCGCACCAGCTTGGCCACGACGGCTGCTTCCAGCAAGTACACCCAGTGCACGGGAATGGGTCGCTCGGCCTTCCAGCCCATGCGGGTGGCAAGCCAGAGCGCCTTGAGGGTGCGCGCCGGGCTGCGGATCAGGCTGCGAAACCCGGCCACCAGCAGCGCTGCAGCGCCATC
This sequence comes from Burkholderiales bacterium, assembly GCA_030604135.1. GTDB lineage: Bacteria > Pseudomonadota > Gammaproteobacteria > Burkholderiales > Burkholderiaceae_C > Hydrogenophaga. Next base: position 4,776 of record JAUVWL010000020.1, read on the forward strand.
ACCCAGCAGCAGCGTGGTTCGGCTGCGCTCTTGCAGGTCCAGCGGGTCCACCACCTCGCCGCCGTCGCGGATTGACATCCTTTCGACGGCGATGCCATTCGCTTCAAGCGCGGCGATCTCACGTCGAATGAAGGTGTGGCTGACCTTGGGGTACTCGCTGACAATGTAGCCGACGCGCATGTCAGATGCCCACCCGATTGACCTGGCACCAGCGAACCAGGCTGTAGATGGCCCACAGACGCGTCCAGTACAGGCCCTTGGCACCGGCCTTGAAGGCAGTCCACAGGCGGCGGACCTCGGTGGGGTCAAGACCGGCGCCGGCCACCGCCGATGTGTCGAACAGGGTGGCCTCGATTTCTTTGCCCAGTGCCTGGCGCAACCACCGGTCGAATGGCAGCTCGAAGCCGGATTTCGGCCGGTTGAACAGTTCTGGATCCAGCCCCTTGAGCCCGGCCCGTCTCAGCAGGCCCTTGAATCGAACGGGGTGAAATCGCAGTTTGTCTGGCAGGCGCAGCACCACCGAAAGCAGATCGGCATCCACCAGGGGCAGGCGGGTTTCAATTGAAGCGGCCATGCTGGTGGCGTCTGCGTCACGCAGCAGCCGTTCACCCAGGAACAGGCGCTGCTCGAACATCGCAATGGTGGCCAGGTCGGATCGGCCGGCGACTTCCTGCTGCAGGGCCTGGTATCGCATCGGGGGCAGGCCACACACGAGCTCCTGCTCGCACAACGGCCCCTTCTGCAACGCATGCTGGTTGTCCGGCAGAAACAGTGCGTAAGCGAGCTGGTACAGCTCGGCCAATACCGGTCCGGCGCGGACCATGTCGGGAAGCTTGGCCCATCGCGTCTGAGGTTCATACGTCTGCCCTGGGCGTTGCAGGAGGCGACGGATGCCCTCGGCCATCCAGCGTCGACCGGCTTCGGGTGCGATGGCCAGAAGGCGGTTGACCTGCATCATGCGGGGCAGATCCCGAAAAGACGAATACCCCCCGAACAGTTCGTCGCCCCCGGATCCCACCAGTGCCACGGTGAACCCCGCATCCCTGACGGCATGTGACATGAAGAAGGAGTTGAGACCGTCGAAACTGGGCTGGTCCTGGCTGTTCAGTGCCGGCTCCAGCCGAGCCAGAAAATCCTGTTCTGTCAGCAGGACCTCGGTGTGCCGGGTCCCGATTGCCTCGGCCACCTGGCGGGCAATTTCGCCTTCGTTGCGCTCGGTTTCGTTGAAGGCCAGTGTGAACGTGTTGATTGTCGCCCCTCCAGAACGGGTTGCCAGATTGGCCACCGCGGACGAGTCAACACCGCCGGACAGAAAAACGCCAACCGGTACGTCACTGATCAGGTGGGCGCGCACGGATTCGAGCAGCGCGGCTTCCAGTTCTTCCTCGCTCGCCACGGGGGCCTCACCCGGCATGGGCGCAGACCAGTAGGTGAACCGCCGCAGCAGGCGTCCCGATGCATCGAACCAGGCCGCCTCGCCCGGCAGCAGGGACACGATGCCCTCGACCGCTGTGACCGGTGCCACCGTGAAGCCGTTCCACAGGACAGAGGCCACCGCCTGTCGGTCGAGTCGGTGCTGCCCAAGCAGGCCGGAGGCCATGATTGCGCGTACCTCGGATGCAAAGACCAGCGACCAGTCCTGGGTGGACGAAGGATTGGCCGCAAAGTAAAGCGGCTTGATGCCCAGTGGGTCGCGTGCCAGCAGGACATGCCCCGATCGGCGCTCGTGAAAGGCAAACGCGAACATGCCGCGCAGGTCCTTCAATGTCTGGTCGCCCCCATGCGCCAGTAGCCTCAGGAGAACGGCGGTGTCTCCTGTCGATTGCAGGGCGGACGGTCTGCCCTTCAGGCGCTCTTTCAGTGCGCCGAAATTGTAGATTTCACCGTTGAGGACGATGCAGTCGCCCGTCTCGGGCAGGACCATGGGTTGTACGCCCAATGGCGAGAGGTCCAGGATGGCCAGTCTTCGGTGACCGAACATGGTGCGCTGACCATCGGGCGCGGCCGAAGACTCCCAGTGCCCCTGGGCGTCTGGTCCTCGCAGCCGCATGGCCTCCGTCATGCGGTGCAGCGCCTCGCGATGTCGGCCGTCCCCTGCGCCAATGATGCCTGCGATGCCACACATCAGATCTGCTGCCCGGTCATGTCCAGTGCCCTTCGTTTGCCCAGCAACAGGGCTCGCCACTGGTATCGACGCAGGAACCGCCGAAAGGCCAGATCCTGGTACCGGGGCTTGCGCTGCAGGGCCGCCTTGATCCAACCCCACAACATGGCCAGACTGCCCAGCACATAGGGTTTCTGGTTGAGCCGGAACACAGCACTTGCCAGCATGAACACCGGGCCGGTTCCCATGAAGTACTGACCATACCCGTGGCGCATGCGGCCGACGAAAATGTTGTCCTGGCTGGACCCCATGGGCCGCAGGTGGATGAAGCGAAGCTCCGGCTCGTCCCAGCTGCATGCAATCCAGCCGTGCATGCGGCAGCGGTGGTTGTCGATGCCGTCCCACATGACTTCGCGGACAAAGCCGCCGATTTGCTCGAAACAGGAGACCCGGTAAAACTTGGTCATGCCCAGCGAGGTGTCATCGCCATGGCGCTCGGGAACGAGCTCCCCGTTCTCGTGCACATAGGCCTTGCCACTGCAGGTAGCGATGCGCGGGCTGTCGGTCATGCGCTGGATCAGGATCTCGAAGTACCTGGGCGGCAATTCCAGGTCCAGGTCCAGCTTGCACATGAAGTCGAAGTCACCCGGTCGGATGGTCTCGTACCCGGCGTAGAAGGCGTCGATCACGCCCGGGCCGACCGATCGGTGCCCTCGGTCCTGCCGGGTGACGATGCGGATCCACGGGTGCTGCGCAGCGTACTCGCGCAGGATCGCGGGTGTCTCGTCGGTGGATCCGTCGTCAACGATGACCCACAGCTTGGGCAAGCGGGATTGCGCAACCACGGAATCCAGTGTGCTGCGCATATGGCGTGCTTCGTTCCGGCATGGCGAAATGAGCACGTAGCTGGTGGGTAGGTCCATGTTGGCTTCGAATTGTCCTAGAAGGCATTCAAGACGGCGTGGCTTGAGCAAAGATCATGCCCCGGTTTCTGGTCAAGTGGGCAAGCGACGAAAGCGCCAGCCAGCCGAAAAGCCTGTCGGCGATCGGACGCTCACCGGTGTGCCCCGAGCCTGGCTCGCCCATCATCCCACCAGACCCGATCGTTCTTGGGTGTCGCCCTTTCACGAACTGTGATTTTCTGCTTGCATCCGGCCCGACTTGACGCGCGGACATCCGCTCTCACCCCAACTTTTTGGGGTGCGCCGATCCATGAAGGGCGTAAGATACGCATTATTACTTTTGTGCGCAGCCAGGCACCTGGGCGGACGGCTACCGGCTGTCTGGATTGCGGTTCTTGAGGCTGGCGGTTGATCTGCAACCAGACGTTTTGTCCGGAGGATGAAGATGACGAAGCTGATGCGAACAGGCTGGGTAGGCTTGCTGCTGGCTGTGTTGATGTCCACTTCGATGGCGGACCCCTATCGGTTGCGGCATGGGGATACGGTGCTGGTGTCCGTCTGGCGGGATGAAGCCTTGCGGATGGAGGTCAGGGTGTTGCCCGACGGGAGCATCACTTTCCCCCTGGCCGGACGGGTCGAGGTGGCCGGCCTGAGCACGGTCGAGGCCGAGGCGAGGGTGGCGGAGAAGCTGGCCAAGTTCATCCCCGACGTGGCCGTGAGTGTCTCGGTGACAGGCACCGAAGGCAGTCGGGTGTATGTGCTGGGCAAGGTGATCACGCCCGGGCCGGTGATGCTGACCTCGCCAAACACCACGGTGCTGCAGGTACTGAGTCAGGCAGGTGGACTCGATCGCTTTGCCGATGGCAATGGCATACGGGTGTTGCGCAGCACCGAAGAGGGGCCCAGGACGATCACGGTGCGATACAACGACTTGATCAAGGGCAACGAACTGCAGTCCAATGTGGTGCTCATGCCGGGCGATACCATCTTGGTTCCTTGAATAGGGATTCATCATGTCATGCACGCCTGTTCGCGCCTCGATGACCCGGTCGGCCACGTTGTCCCTGGTGCTTGCCGGGGTGTCATTGACGGCATGGGCGCAGCACTCCGTGAGTGTTCCCATGGAGGTCGAGCACAGCACCAACCCCGCTTTGGCCGTGGATGGCTCGCCATCGGTCACCCGGTACCGGGTATCCCCCCAATACACGATAGAGAACCAGAGCGGGCCGACCCAGACACGTTTCTCGTTCGGAGGCGTCATTGAGCGTTCGAGCAACACCGATGTGAGCGATCACCGTGCCGATCCCAACCTGTCGCTTGGCATCGAACAGGCCACGCCGACGGGCGGGCTGGGCCTGCGCCTGTCCCTGTCTCAGGCGTCGACGCGTGAGGTGGAATTCGCCGAAAGCGGGGTGGTGGCCATTGACGCGACCCAGCGCGACATTGAGCTCGCAGGGTCCTGGACGCGCGAGATCTCCGAGGTTTCGCGCTTCGAGCTGGGCCTCGGCCTTGCCAGGGTGAGCTACGACACGCCGCTGTACATTGGATCGCGTGAATGGACCGGGTCGGTGGGTGTCAGTCATGATCTGGCGGAAAGCACACAGGCCGTGGTGAGGTTGATCGCTGCCCGACTGGATCCTGACCAGGGTCTGCCAGGATCATCAAGGCGTGGCATGGCGGTCGGCGCCACCACCCGCCTGAGCGAATCATTGGGCTTTTCTGGGGAAGTGGGGGTGGTCCGGACGACGGGCCTGGTTTCCCGGACCAGCCCGACGGCAGCGGTTCGGCTTGACTACGAAGGCGAGCGACTGACGTCAGCCCTGGAGCTTTCCCGCAGCCCGACGGTCTCCGGGACCACGGGTGCTTACTCGGTCACCCGTGTGGTCGGCTGGACGGTCGACTACCCCTTGTCTGAACGCACCTCGGTGAACTTTTCTGCAAGCCAGGCGCGTTCACGAGGTGAAACAGGCGCCGTGGGTACAACGGTCTGGCTGGGCGCACGTCATTCCATCAGTGAGTTCTGGACCATGGAAGGTCGACTGGGTCAGCTGCGTTCGCGACCAGACGCCGGCGGGTCTGCCAGGGCCAATGTGCTCGGCTTGATGTTGACATACATGCACCCCGATTTCTGACAGGCAGGCACAGCACGATGGCGGCGGATTATCAGTTGGGATTGCCGGAGTACTTGGCGATTGCCCGGCGCTGGGCTTGGGCGATCGCTGCCACCTTCGTTGTGGTTCTGGCCACCGCCATTGTGGTGGCGCTCATGCAGCCCAGGACCTACGAGGTCTCTGCCGTGCTGATGGCCGAGGGCCCGCAGATTGCCGTGGATGCTGCCCGCCAGCCCGCCCTGAGTTCGGTTGAAGACCGCATGCGCCAGACCAGCCAGCGGGTGATGAGCCGTGAAAACCTTGTTGATCTGGCCCAGAGGCTCGAGGTTTTCGAAATGCCTCCAGGCGTTCCGCCTCTTAAAGAGGCCGATGTTGCGCGTTTGATGCGCAGCAGCCTCGGTCTCGAACTGCGCACCGACAACCAGCACACGTGGCAACGTCCGGATGCGATGATCGTTTTTGATCTTTCCTTTCGGCACGAGAATGCCGAGAAGGCTCTGGAAGTTCTCAACGAACTGGTGCGTCTGTTTCTGGAAGACAGCTCGCGAGACCGTTCCGAGCAGGCCATCCGCACCGCAGAGTTTCTGGGCCAGGAAGCGGACAAGCTCCGAAAGGAACTCGAGGACTACGAGAACCGCATAGCCGCCTACAAGCGTGCTCAGGGCGGTGCCATGGTCGAAGGGCAGGCCCTCATCATGAGCAGTCTCCAATCCTTGGAGGCCGATCTCCGCTCGGTGGAGCAGGCCTACAGGACCGCTGTGGAAGAGCAAAGAACGCTGGAGGTGGAGTTGGCCAGCGCACGCGCCGGTGTGCCCGCTGCCGGTGGCGTTCCTGCGGCAGGCCCCTCGCTGGCGGAACAGGAGTTGACTCGGGCGCGGACCGAGCTTTCCCAGCTTCGAGCGATGTACTCGGAGGACCACCCCGACGTGCGCACGCAAGTGCGCCGCATCAGGACGCTGGAACAGGAGGTGAGCCTTGAGGCCACTGCCAGAAGCCCGTCACGTGACGCCGCAGAGGGGCAGGCCAGGTTGGCGGTGTCTCGCCTTCAGACCCGCCTGTCGGCCGCGGAGTCCAGGGCAGAGCTTCTGCTGGGACAGCAAAGTACGCTCAGAGGCAACATTGCGCAGTTGCGCACCCAGCTGGCCCGTGCGCCGCAGGTAGAGCGAGACTTGGCGGCCCTGCAACGCGACTACGAAATTGTTCAGGCCAAGTTCGACGACATCCGATCGCAACACAGGTCGGCCCAGATCGCCGCCAGCCTGGTCGACTCACAGAGCGCCGAGCGATTCTCCGTTCTCGAACCGGCCTTCCTTCCGGAGTACCCCCTCAGTTCAAGCCGCCGCAAAATCGCGGCGTTGGGTGTCATCGCTGCGTTCGCGGCGGCCGCCGGCGCTGCGGTCCTTCTGGAGTCGCTCTTTCCCCGCGTCAGGGGTTTGAACGCCGTTACGTCCATCACAGGGCACAGGCCGCTGGTGGTGATCCCTTACATCAAGAACTCCCAGGATGCGCGAATGATGCGCGATCTGCGAATGTGGGTAGCACTTGGGGTCTTGCTGGCAGGTGCCATGGCCTTGATGCTTCTGCATTTTGCGGTACAGCCATTGCCCGAGATGTTCTCGGGCATGTTTGGCCAGGGTCAGTGAGGTCATAGCCGCCATGGAGCGAATCAAAGTAGCCATCGAAAAGGCGCGCGCCACCGAACGGTTGCTCGTGAGCGACCGGGAACCGGCGCCCGTCGCGCCCAGGCCCTCAACCTCGATGCCCCCTGCCAGAGCGGGGTCCGATGGGCCATGGGCCGGGCCTCTCAACATCAAGTACGAGCGTACCCGGGTGGAGCAGCCCGACCCGGCCCTGCTCGAAAAGAACCGGATCATCGCGCACCAGAAGAACCACCCCAACAGCTGGGTGTTCGACACGCTTCGCACGCAGATCTTGCAGCAGATGGACGAAAACGGCTGGCGCATACTGGCAGTGACTTCGCCGACGGTTGACTGTGGCAAGACCACCGTGTCCATCAACCTGGCGATCAGTATTGCGCAGCAGATTCAGCGCACGGCGCTGCTGCTCGACTTTGATCTGCGACGCCCCAGTGTGGCCAACGTGCTGGGTCTGAGCACCCAGGTGTCGCTCAATGACGTCCTGCAACGCGGCCGAGACGTGGGCGATGCCATGGTCAACCCCGGCTTTGAGCGTTTGGTCCTGTTGCCGACCGCCCGGCCAGTGGATCGGCCGGCCGAACTGCTGGCGTCACCCCGCGTCTCCGAGGTGCTTTCTGATTTGCGGAGTCGATACGCTGACCGGATCATGGTGATCGATCTGCCCCCAGTGCTGGCGGCCGACGATGTGTTGACGATGCTTCCGAAGGTGGATTGCGTGCTCATGGTGGTCGGCAGTGGTGCTTCGTCCGAGAAGGAGATCGAGGAAGCGCAGAGGCGACTGTCCAAGGCACCTTTGTTGGGCGTTGTACTGAACAAGGACCCCTCCGCCATGCCGGGCACCTACTACTGAAGCCTTGAGCCGGGGTCCGTTTGGTCAATGTGGTCGAATGTAGAGGACGCCAGCAAGGCGTTCGGCGCGCCAGTGGACGCGGAGCACACGTGGTGAACAGGGGCCTTGGCGGCGAACATGCCTGAACATCTTCGCGCGCTGGTCGTCATCCTGGTCGTTGCCGCACTGGTCTTCCAGATTGCCAGGCCGTTGGCCCTGCGCATCGTTTCCACGGATACCTTTTCAAGTTGGCGCAACGCCTGGCTTGGTCTGACCCTGTGCTTGTTTGTCTTTCACAACTTCTGGGTTTATGCACTGTTGCTTGTGGTCTGGGCGAGGCACCTGGCCAAGCGCGAATCCCAGGTTGTCGGGGTCTTCTTCTTTTTGCTCTTTATCGCGCCCCCCGCGACCATGAACATCCCGGGGTTCGGTGTGATCAACCACCTTTTTCCGGTGAGCCAGTATCGACTGCTCACCTTGGCGCTGTTACTGCCCGCGGCCTTGGGGCTGTACAGGCGACGCACCACCATCAGGTATGGCGAGTCACCGGTGGACTGGATGGTGCTGGGCTACCTGGTCCTCACTTGCGCCCTGTCGTTCAGGGATGCTTCGCTCACCGGGGGCTTGCGTCTGGTGTTCATCCAGATCACCGACATCTTCCTGCCCTATTACGTGGTCAGTCGAAGCCTTCGCAGCCTTGAAGACTTCAAACGGGCCCTGTTCGGCTTTGCTTTGGGTGTGGTTGTGCTGTCCCCGCTCGCGCTGTTCGAAGTTGTGCGCTACTGGAAACTCTATGCGGCACTGTTTGCCGCATTGGGGTTCAACCCGTTCGAGTACGGCGGGTATCTTGAGCGTGCCGGGGTGCTCAGGCCGGATGTCACGCTGGGAAATTCCATTGTGCTTGGTTACGTCTTGATGGTGGGGGTCGGTTGTTACCTGTTCTTGCGTGCCTACATGCCATCGAACATGCGGACCCACCTGGGCATGGGGTTTCTGGTGGGCGGTGTCATCTGGTCACTCTCGCGCGGCCCCTGGATGGGCTTGGGCTTGTTGATACTGGTGTATGTGTTCACTGGCACCAAGGTGATGAGTCGGACCATCAAGCTGGCACTGACCGCAGGAGTGGGGCTGTTGATCGCCATCCAGTTTCCGGCCGGTCAGTTCCTGATCGATCTGCTTCCGTTCATGGGAGAAAGTGAGGCAGGCAGCGTCGAGTACCGTGGCAACCTGCTGACACAGGCCCTTCCTGTGGTGCTCAGAAACTTCTGGTTCGGCTCCACCGACTTCCTATCCGCGCCGGAAATGCAGGTGATGATCCAGGGGCAGGGCATCATTGACATCGTCAACAGCTACCTGGCGGTGGCCTTGACCTATGGCGTGGTGGCGCTGGTTTTTTATGCCGGCGCCTTTGTACTGGCCGCGCTCCACACCTGGAAAGGCATTCGGCAGACCAAGAGATTCGATGAGCAGGTGGCTCTGCTTGGCAGGGCGCTGTTGGCCACCCTTCTGTCCATCATGCTGGTGATCTACACCGTGAGCGGTATATCCGCAGTGCCCCTCGTTTACTGGTCGTTCATCGGCATCTGTGTGGCTTACAGCCATATGGTACGGGCGTCGAGGGCAGAGAAAAACACCCGGGGAAGACCGTCTTGAGCAGCTCATCCGAAACCCCTGTGGCTGTGACCGACCACGAGAAGTCCAGCTACTCAGAGCGAGCCCGCACCGGGACGATGTGGGTGGTGGCTGCGTTTGGAGGTGGACAGGTCATTCGTCTGGCATCCAATATCGCGCTCGCCGCCTTGCTGTTCGAAGAGGTGTTCGCGCTGATGGCGATTGTCGGCGCGGTCATGCAAGGCCTGGGCATGTTCTCCGATATCGGGTTGAAGCCGAATGTGGTGCAGAACCCGCGTGGTGAAGAGCCGGCATTTCTGCGCACCGCCTGGACCATGCAGGTCATCCGGGGCTTCTTGCTGTTCCTGTGCGCCGTCATCCTTGCGTGGCCGATGGCCCGCTTCTACGGTGCCAACGACCCCATGGCCTTTCAACTGTTGTGGCTGATCCCGCTGGTGGGGTTCGGGGCTGTCGTTGACGGCCTGGTGGCCTCCCGCGTGCTGGTGGCGGAGCGACGCATGAACGTCGCCGTTGTGATCAAGATGGATTTTCTGGTGCAGGTCGTCAACGCTGCGGTCATGGTTCTGCTGGCCTGGTACCTGCGGTCCGTCTATGCACTGGCTCTGGCGGGCTTGTTCAGTGGTGTTTTGCGGGTCTGGCTCTCTTACTCGATGATTGCTGGCGCGCCAGACCGGTTTCAGCTGGAAAGGGAGTCTGTCCGCTCCATTTTTGGCTTCGGGAAATGGATTTTTCTGAGCACGGTGATTTCCTTTCTCGCCATTCAGATCGATCGCCTTCTGCTCGCCGCCATTTTCCCCTTGGCTGCAGTGGGCGTCTACTCGATGGCGACCAGTTTGGCCATGATGGTGACCATGCTCAATGGGGCTGTGCAGTCATCCATTGTGTTCCCATGGTATTCCCGGATGCTCGATCAAGGTGTGCCGCTGGAAGAGGCCTTCAGGCGCACCCGTGTGCCGTTGATGCTGGTGATGACGTTTGTGGTTGTCCTGCTGATCACGGGGGCCAGCAGTTTCTTTGAGCTGGCCTACGACGAGCGCTACATCAAGGGCGGGGACTTTCTTCCCATGCTGGCACTGGCGGGCTGGTTCAGCAGCCTCAGCGGTATCTACGGATCGGTGTTCCTGGCAACAGGCAAGCCGCGGCTGATCGCCGTGGTCAGTGCCGTCAAGGTGCTGGCATTCCTGGCCTTTCTTCTGCTGTTCCTGCAGTTTGACTTCTCCATTGAAATGGCGGTGCTGGCGGTGGTTGCGAGCGAAGTGGTCACGACACTGGCCAGTCAGTGGTTTGGGCGGAGGATGGGTTTGCGCAACCTCAGAATGGAGTCGCTGACCTTGTTGCTGCTGCTCGGGACCGCAGCGGCGGGCTGGTGGCTGGTGCACGAGGTGCCATGGGTTGCGGGGCAGTCGCCATTCATGCGGCTTGTTCTGGTCGGTTTGCTCGAAGTCTGTCTGTTCGCGCCCCTGGCCTACCACTATGTGCTGCCCATGCTGAAGCGAACGGTCGAGGTGCAGTGAGAAGTGACTGGGCGAACCTCATGAGCCACCGTGCTGCCCCGCCGCAACAGGCCCGAGGACTCGTCGCCAGGGTCAGGTCCCACCTGATATGGCGCTGGGGTGTTGTGCGCAAGCTGCCCGCCAGACTCATCAACGACTGGTTTGGCAACGTCTGGTATGACAGGTGGCTCAAACGCAGGATCAGCGTGACCAGCGGTCAGATCCCGGCCGCACCGCGTTGCGCCATTTTTGTGATGTACCCGCGACTGGGAGTGCAGGCGTCGCACCTGAATTCGCTGGCCTACTTGTTGCGCAAGGGCTTTTCTCCGGTCGTTGTCAGCAATTTGCCGCTGTCACCGGACGAACGGACGCAGCTGACCCCGTTGTGCTGGCGCCTGGTGGAAAGGCCCAATTACGGCTATGACTTCGGCGCCTATCGCGACGGCGTGCTGCTCTTGCTCGACGAACTCAGCGCTGTCTCGCAACTGTTGCTGGTCAACGACTCGGTGTGGTTCCCCGTCCCCGGTTCGGCCGACTGGTTGTCGCAAGCCGAGCAGATCTCTGCGGATCTGGTGGGAGCGGTTTCCAACGACGGATTGGTGGAGTTCCTGTCTGATCCGGGACGGGATGCACCGTGGCGGTACAACCCCTCGGCGCCGAGACTCCACTATTGCTCATTTGCGCTGCTGGTGGGCTCCCGCATCCTGAAAGATGTCGGTTTTAGACGCTTCTGGCAAGAGTTGAAACTCACTTCCGACAAGTTCCTCACGGTACGGCGGGGCGAGGTCGGTTTCAGCCGCTGGGTGATCGACCGGGGCTATAGCCACGCAGCCGCTCTGGACCTGTCGCATTTCGATCAGGTTGTCGAACAGATGAGTCTCCCGCAACTGCGTGAGCTGGCAGAGCACCTGATCATCCCTGAGGATGCCGAATTGCGTGCCGAACAGCGCCAGCTGCTCGAGGTGCCGGACGGGCCGTCGGGCCCATCGGATCTGAGGCGCTTCATTTTGTGGGCGACGGCGGCGACAGGCCCGGCTTATGCACTGCCGCATTGGTTTCTTCAGCAGCGTTCAGCCGGCTTCCTCAAGAAGTCTCCGATGTGGCTCAACGACGCCACTGCAGAGATCACAGAGTCGCTCGTCGAGCGCTTCGGAGACCCAGCCATGCTGGAGGAGGCACGCCAGCTCAGGGCGCGGCGCTGAAATGTCCGCTCTTGCCTCCCCGCTTCTCCAGCAGCCTGACCGCTTCCAGCGTCATGCCACGGTCGACCGCCTTGCACATGTCGTAGATGGTCAGCAGGGCCACGCTGCAGGCGGTGAGGGCTTCCATTTCGACACCGGTCTGGCCAGTGCACTCGGCGGTGGCGCGGCAGATGACGACCGGCGCTGCCGCCTCGATCTCGAATTCCACCGCCACCCGGGTCAGGGCGATCGGATGGCACAGGGGGATCAGGTCGGCGGTGCGTTTGGCGCCCTGGATGCCGGCGATGCGGGCGATGCCCAGCACATCGCCTTTTTTGGCACTTCCGGTGCGGATCAGCGCCAGGGTGGCCGGCTCCATGCGGATACGGCCTTCGGCGACCGCCACCCGGTGGGTATGGGCCTTGGCAGCCACGTCCACCATATGGGCCTGGCCCTCGGCGTCGAAATGGGTCAACCCGCCAGGGTGCACGGGGTGGGGCGCAGATGTATCGCTCATGTCGGGATTTGCAAGGAATTTACCTGGGATCGGGATGAACCCCCGCCCCTTGACGGCATCATACGGCCATGCGCTCGTCCAAGCACCCCTTCTTGCCGCCCACCCGTGCCCGGTCGGTCCGTGCCCTGACCGCCCTGCTGGTCGCCGCCCTGGTGGCACCGGGAGGGCCGCTTCGTGGCCAGCCGGTGCAGGAGCCGACGGCCCTGCCTTCCCTGGGGGACGTCGATGGCATGACACTGGCGGACGAGCGCCGCCTGGGCGACCGCATCGCGCGCGACATCTACCGCGATCCCGACTACCTGGACGACCCCCTGCTGGGCGACTACCTCCAGCGCCTGTGGCAGCCTTTGCTGACCTCGGCGCGGACCCGTGGAGAAGTGACGCCCGAACTGGCCGAACGCATGGCCTGGGAACTCATGATCTCGCGCGACCGGCGCGTCAATGCGTTCGCCCTGCCCGGTGGCTACTTCGGTGTTCACCTGGGGCTGATCGCCATCACCGACACATCGGCCGAACTGGCGTCCGTGCTGGCCCACGAGCTCAGCCACGTTTCGCAGCGCCACATTGCCCGCATGCTGTCCCGACAGGACAAGGTGGCACCCTGGATCATCGGTGCCATGATCCTGGGCGCGCTGGCGGCACGCAGCAACGTGGACGTGGCCAATGCGGCCATCGCCGGCAGCCAGGCGGTGGCCATCCAGGGCCAGCTGAATTTCTCCCGCGACATGGAACGCGAGGCCGACCGGATCGGCTTTTCGGTGTTGACCGGGGCCGGGTTCGAGGGCGAGGGCTTTGTCAGCATGTTCGAGAAGCTGCAGCAGGCTTCCCGGCTGAACGACGACGGCGCGTTTCCCTACCTGCGCAGCCACCCGCTGACCAGCGAGCGCATGGCCGACATGAAGGCCCGGCTGCCGATGGCCGGGTTGGGCTCGTCCGGGCCGGTCCGCGCGGCCACTCCGCCTGGTCAACCGGTTCCCGGTCAGGGACTCGGTTTGAACCTGAACCTGCCCCGCCAGACCGACTTGCCGTCCATCCTCCTGCCTGCACCCGGTTTGCACCCTTTGATGGCGGCCCGGGCGCGCGTACTCGCGGAAAACGGGCCCGATCGCTTGCGTGCCTGGCTTGCCAGCGGTCAGGCCGAGCAGGTGCGCCCGGGCGAGCGCTACGCGGCGGCCTGGGCCGCGCACCGTCTGGGACAACCGGCGCTGGCGGTTCAGCTGGCGCAACGTTTGCGCGATGAGGTAGCGCCCGAGGTGGCCTGGGTGGCCGATGCCCTGTGGATGGAGGTGGTGCTGGCGCCCGCCCACCAGCGCACGCCTGCGCAACTGGCCGAGCTGGCCCGTCTGCGAGACCAGGCGCTGGCGGCGGGCGACCGCGGCCGCTTGCTCCTGGGGGCTCAGGCGGCGCTGGCCACCGGGGAGCTGCGGCCGGCGGCGTCCCGGCTGCAGACCTGGGTCGTCAACCACCCGCGCGATGCCATGGCCTGGCAGGCGCTCAGCGCGGTCTACCGATCCCAGGGCCAGACGCTGAGGGCGGTGAGGGCCGAGGCCGAGGCCCACGTGGCCACACGCGACTACGCGGGGGCCCTGGAGCGGCTGCGGGCGGCACAGGCATTGCCTGTGGCGCAACGCTCGGCCGACCCGGTGGAGATGGCGGTCATCGACGCGCGCACGCGCGATGTCCAGGCTTTGCAGCGTGAGGCAGAACGGGCGGAGCGCGAAGGGCTCTGAGGGTGCAGACTACTGGCGATAGCCGGTCGGGAACATCGATCGCAATGCCGACTCGACCGCCAGCATCAGCAGCGAATAGATGATCGAGCCGAGCAAGGCCGCCCAGAAGCCGTTGACGCCAAACCCGCCCAGCAAGCCGGACGCCGCCCAGAACATCAGGGCGTTGATGACAAACAGGAACAGACCCAGCGTCACCAGTGTCACCGGCAGGGTCAGGATGACCAGCACAGGGCGCAGCAGCGTGTTGAAGAAGGCGATCACGGCTGCAGCGATGAGCGCCGACCCGTAGCTTTGGACCTGTACGCCAGGGTAGATGGCGGCCACCAGCAGCAGGGCGCAGGCGGCCAGCAGCCATTTGATGAGCAGTCTCATGGTGATGGGTTCTGGGCTTTTGGGCCTTCAGGTGGATGGCGGACGGCCCGTGGCGCAGTTGCAAACCCGTGCGCAACGGGTGTTTGCATGATAGACCTTCGACGGCATCTTGTTTCGCCGGGTGCTCGATCGCGCACCACATGTCCATGCTGCGGCACATGTCGGTTTGCGTCGTTATCATGCCCACCCGCACCCGCTTTCCATGACAGGCATCCACATCACCGACATCGAGTCGGCCATCAACCACTGGCGTGAGCGCTCACCCTCGCCAGATGGCTTGTCGTTGTGCCCCGAGCTGCGGGCCCTGGCCGAGATCTACGGCCGTTTGGTCTACCTGAAACTGAGCGAAGTCGATGAAGCGGACATGCCGCCCGCCGCCCATGCCGCGTGGATGACTTGGTATGAAAGCCAGCCGGACACCCCCTGTATTGCCATTTGTTCGACCAGCCAGGGGGACGACACCTGCAAGGGTTGCGGTCGCAGCTTTGACGAGGTCCAGCACTGGACGGCGATGCGTCCGGCTGAGAAGCGGGCCGTTTGGCGTCGTATCACGCTGGAGGGCAATTCCTGGCGCTTCAATCGCTACGCTGAACGGGCGATCGAGTAGTCTGGACTCCCGCATTCGCGGGAGTGACGATCCGGAGGGGCTGCGCAGCGGCGGAGCGTGGGGGCCAGAGAGACCGCAGCGCAGGGCCGCCCCAAGCAAGGTCAGCCCCCGTGGGGGGCAGCGACCCGCGCAGCGGCGGAGCGTGGGGGCAACAAGACCGCAGCGCAGGGCCGCCCCAAGCAAGGTCAGCCCCCGTGGGGGGCAGCGACCCGCGCAGCGGCGGAGCGTGGGGGCTAAAAGATCTACGCAGGTACCGTGTAATTCGCCTGCGTCAGGTGATCGACGCCGCAGCTCAGGTCACCGATCCAGTCGATGAACTCCTGCACCGCAGGGCCGGTCATCGGGGCACCGTGCTGCGGGACGATCATATTGATCGGCAGGGTGCGGGCCATGTTGGCCCACAGGCGCAGCACCTTCTGAGAGACCATGTAACGGCGGTGGAAGGCTTCCATCTTGGGCAGGTGGGGCGCCAGGCTGGTGATGGTCTTCGATGCGTCGGCCGAGGTGCCAATGGACACGCCCAGGTCGCCTGAGAACAGGATGCGGCTGATCGGGTCCCAGAACTGGAAATTGCCTTCGGAGTGCATGAAATGCGCCGGCAGGGCGACGATCTCGCTGCGACCCAGAGGAATGCGCATGCCGGGGTCGGGGATGCCGATGATGCGACCGGCCGTCTTGCCAGGTTTGCAGAAATGGGGCGCAAAGCGCTCCCACAGGCGCGAGATGTAGAGCGTGGCCTGGGTGCTGGTCATCCAGCGGTCGAGCGAGGCGATGATGTCCGGGTCGGCGTGTGAGGCCAGGATCTCGGTCAGCTTGTTGGCCGGAAAGAAACGGTTGATGGTCAGCAGCAGTTCGTTGTAGGCCACGTTGCCGCCCGGGTCGATGATGGCGCCCTGGTCCTTGTCGATCACCAGGAACTGGTTGGCTTGCACGGCCTCGCCGCCCTCATCGCTGAGGTGGGCGAACATCAGGCACACGTGGCCATCCTTGTTGTACAGCTCAATGGCCATGGTCTGGATCTCCGGTATTGGTCGGGGGCCGTTTGTTTGCGGCCGTTTCATTGGGGCAGCGGGTCCACGAAAGAGGGACACTGTAGGTGCGCCGCATGGCTTGTGGTTTGACCCACCTCAAGCCACCACAGCAGCTGGATGCCAACTTTGTCATAACCGGAGCCGATTGCGTAGTGAACGCCACACGGGCATTTCACATTTGCAGGCCCGACGCCGCCGGGCGGCTCTTGTGGCCGACAGACGGCAGGCGCCGGTGGTGCGCACCAGCCCCCCGAACTGGGATGTCAGCCTCTCAGGCCCGCTGGGCCAGTTCGGCGGCCTTGCCCACGTAGCTGGCGGGCGTCATGGCCAGCAGCCGGTCTTTTTCGGCCTGGGGGATGTCCAGGCTGCGGATCAAACTGTGCAGGTCTTCGGCGCGCACCGTCTTGCCGCGGGTGACTTCCTTGAGCTTCTCGTAGGCACCGGCCACGCCAAAGCGGCGCATCACGGTCTGGATCGGCTCGGCCAGCACTTCCCATGAGGCGTCGAGGTCGGCGGCCAGGGCCTCCTCGTTGAGTTCGAGCTTGTTCAGGCCAGTCATCAGCGAGTGATAGGCCAGTACCGCATAGCCCATGGCCACGCCCATGTTGCGCAGCACGGTGGAGTCGGTCAGGTCGCGCTGCCAGCGGCTGATGGGCAGCTTTTCGGACAGGTGCCTGAGCAGGGCGTTGGCCAGACCCAGGTTGCCTTCGGCGTTCTCGAAATCGATCGGGTTGACCTTGTGCGGCATGGTAGAGGAGCCGATCTCCCCGGCCTTCAGGCGCTGCTTGAAGTAGCCCAGGCTGACGTAGCCCCAGATGTCGCGCGCCAGATCGATCAGGATGGTGTTGGTGCGGGCGATGGCATCGAACAGCTCGGCCATGTAGTCGTGTGGCTCGATCTGGATCGAGTACGGCTGGAAGGTCAGGCCCAGGCCCAGGGGTTCGGGCGTCTCGATGACCTGGCGGCTGAAGGCTTCCCAGTCGAAGTCGGGCCAGGCCGACAGGTGGGCGTTGTAATTGCCCACGGCGCCGTTCATCTTGCCCATGAGATTGACGGCTGCAATGCGCTCGCGGGCGGCGGCCAGGCGCACCACCACGTTGGCCA
The DNA here is from genome assembly GCA_030604135.1 of Burkholderiales bacterium. GTDB lineage: Bacteria > Pseudomonadota > Gammaproteobacteria > Burkholderiales > Burkholderiaceae_C > Hydrogenophaga. The sequence goes on from JAUVWL010000020.1 coordinate 22,047, forward strand.
GCTCCTTGCCCACGGTGGTGGGGCTGGCCGTCTGGCCGTGGGTGCGGCTGAGCATGGGCACGCTCGCGTACTGGTGCGCCATCTCGCGCAGGCGGGCGATCAGTGCGTCCAGCGCCGGCATCAGCACCTCGTCGCGGCCGCCCTTGAGCTGCAGCGCGTGGCTGGTGTTGTTGATGTCTTCGCTGGTGCAGGCGAAGTGCACGAACTCGGCCGCCTTTTCCAGTTCGGGGCGCGCGTCAAACTTCGACTTGATCCAGTACTCGACCGCCTTCACGTCGTGGTTGGTGGTCTTCTCGATCTCCTTGATGGCCAGGGCGTCGGCCTCGCTGAAGTTCTTGACCAGGCCCAGGAGATAGGTGCGGGCGCCGGGCGACAGGGGTTTGAACTCGTCGAAGCCGGCGTCGGACAGGGCAATGAACCAGGCGATTTCCACCTGCACCCGGCGGTGCATGTAGCCCTGCTCGCTCATGAAGGGGCGCAGGGTGGCCAGGCGGGCGCCATAGCGGCCATCCAGGGGGGACAGGGCGGAGACGGCCGTCAGGCTGGACGGGGTGGAGGAGGTGGAAGCGGGGGAATTCGGTCGCATACCGGGATTGTAGGAGGGAGGCCACGCCGCGGGTCTGCCGCAAGGGCCTGTCAGCACGCCAATAGGTGCCCCTCGCTAGAATGTGGCTTCCCAGGGAATCCTGTCACATCCCCTTCACCTCATGAAACTCATCGGAGCCATCACCAGCCCCTACGTGCGCAAAGTGCGTATCGTCATGGCCGAAAAAAAGCTCGAATACCGTTTCATCCAGGAAGATGTGTGGTCGGACGAGACGCAGATAGCCACCTCCAACCCCCTGGGCAAGGTGCCCTGTCTGGTGATGGAAGGTGGCGAAGCGGTTTTCGATTCCCGGGTCATCGTCGAGTACCTGGACACCCTGTCGCCGGTGGGCAAGCTGATTCCGCCCTCGGGCCGTGAACGCGCCGAGGTCAAGACCTGGGAGGCCCTGGCCGATGGCCTGCTCGACGCGGCCATTCTGGCGCGGCTGGAGGCCACCTGGCCAGGCCGCACCGAGGCGCAGCGCAGCCAGGCCTGGATCGACCGCCAGATGGGCAAGATTGAGGCCGCCTTGCAGTCCATGAGCCAGGGCTTGGGCGACAAGCCCTTCTGCTCGGGTGTCCATTTCAGCCTCTCCGATGTGGCGGTGGGTTGTGCCCTGGGCTACCTGGATTTCCGCTTCCCGGCGGTCGACTGGCGCGGTCGGTACCCCAATCTGGTCAAGCTCGGAGACAAGCTGGCGCTGCGCCAGAGTTTTGCCGATACGCTGCCGAGCTGAACCTCCGCCGCAGCGGCTTATTGGTCCGACCCTTCCAGCAGGTCGGAGCAGCCGTGCTGGAACAGGCGCCGACGCGCCACGGCGCTGACCTTGATCACGCGGCAGCTCAGTCCCCGTCGCACCTGCACCGACTGCAGCATCAGCAGCGTGCCCATGCCCTCTGCGTCGATGTCGGGCACCGCCGACAGATCGATTTCGATGGGACCTGCAACCGACAAGACCTGGCGGCACGCGTCCCTCAGCGGGGGCAGCGTGCCGGCTGTGCAGGCGCCCGACAGGCGCAGCAAGCGCGTGCCGCCTTCGCAGCTGTCGACCTGTGCCACAAGAGACTGGGCGGTACGGCTGCGGCGCCAGCGGGCCCACACCAGCGGCAGCACTTGGCGCCAGAGCATGGGCAGCAGCGCGGCAGCGTCGTTCGCGTAGCGGCGCCACAACGCCGGTTCCTGGACGATGCGCCACAGCCACTCCAGCCCGAAGCGACGCCAGGCGGGGGGCGCCCGGCGCACCGTGCCGGCCTCGAAATTGACCACGGCGCCCAGGTGGCTGATCAGCGGGGCCTGCAGGCGCGGGCGGTTGCGTTCGATCCAGGTCTGCCCCTTCTTGGCCCCCAGCGAGACCACCACAAAGTCCGGCCCGGCGGCGTTGATCGCACCGATCACCTCGTCCGAGCTCATGCTGTCCATCGACCCGAAGCCGGGTGACTGCCAGCCGACGCAGCGCATGGCGCCGCCCCGCGCGTTGACGCGCTGGCAGGCGGCCTCGGCGGCACCATCGGGCCCACCAAAGAAGTAGCTCTTCATCGGCTCCGTGCCACTGCCGTGGTGCAGGGCCTCGAACACGTCGGAGCCGGCGACCCTCTCGGGCATTGGCAGGCCCAGCAGCCGGGCCAGCCAGATCACGGGCATGCCGTCGGCCACGCTCAGCTCGCTTTGCAGCACCGAGCGGCGGAACTGCGGGTCCTGGTGGGCGGCGATCAGGAAGTTCAGGTTGGGGGTGGACAGCCAGCAGGGCTGGCGCCGGGCGGCCGCCGTGCGCAGGCGCTCGACCGTGCCGGCCAGGGTGAGGACATCGAAAGGCAGGCCGAGCAGGCAGACCACATGCCGGTCCAGCAGGGCGAGCTCGTCGTGGGTCGGGGTGTCGGGCATGGTGGTTCGCCCGCGCTGTCGGGCGGGCGGAAGGCCTGATCGGGGTGTTGGGGAGCCAAGGCGCGGGTGCGCCAGCGGGACCCGGACAGTATAGGCAGTCCGGTCCCCCGTTCCGCGCTACTGGTTGACCCGCCGCCGCAGCCAGCGCATCAGGCTGCCGATGGCCGGCAGCTTTTCGTACAGCTCTTCGGCCGCGTCCCAGTAGTCCCGGTGTCCGGCCACCCGGCCGTCGGCCGCCAGCTCGAGGTGCGAACCACCGCGGATCACCTGTTCGGTGTGGCTGTCGAAGCGCTTGAAGCGGAAGCGGAACTCCCACACCAGGAAGGCCTGCCGGCCATCGAGCAGGCGCCGTGTCACGACGAACCGGGGTTCGTGCAGGCTCTCGAACATGTGCTCGAAGATGCGGCTGATGGCGGGCACACCCTGCACCTCGTTGAACGGGTCCTTGAAGCGCGCGTCGGCTGTGTACAGCGCGCCGATGTCGACCAGAGACTTCGGGCTCAGCGTCTCGTAGAAGGTGCAGACGCGCTCCAGCGACGCGCGCGCCGCGTCAGGGGTCAAACCGGCATTCATGGGGTGCGAGCTTACAGCCCGGTGAAGCGGCGCACCACCGGAAAGTACAGCCTGTAGGGGAGCAGGCGCAGCAGTTTCATCCAGCGCGTGAAGCGGCGCGGGAAGTGGATGTCGAAGTCACCCCGTGCCCAGCCGTGCAGCATGGCATGGGCGGCCTGCTCGGGCGTCAGCAGGGCCGGCATTTCGAAGTTGTTGCCGGCGGTCAGCGGCGTCTGCACAAAACCGGGGTGGATGGCGCTGACGCCGATGCCCAGCGGCTGCAGGTCGAGGTAGAGGTTTTCCGCCAGGTGGGTCAGGGCGGCCTTGGTGGGGCCATAGGCCAGACTTTTCGGCAGACCGCGAAAGCCCGCCACGCTGCTGATCAGGCTCATATGACCCTGGCCACGAGCCACCATGGCCGGCAGCACCGCGGCGATCAGGTTCAGCGCACCGCTGTAATTGATGCTCATGTGCCGGTGCATGTCCGCCAGGTCGATCCCGGTGGCCCGCATCGCCTGGTAGTGGCCGGCGCAGTAGACCACCAGGTCCAGCGGACCCTCGGCCAGGATGGCGTTGGCGGTGCGCGCGACCGCCTGCTCGTCGGTGGCATCCAGAGGCCAGGCCTGGGCACCCGGGTGCTGCTGCACAAAGCGCTCCAGCGCCTCGGCCTTGCGGGCCGAAACCAGCACCTGGGCGCCGCGCGCGTGCAGGGCGGCCGCAGTGGCTTCGCCAATGCCGCTGGAGGCTCCGACCAGCCAGACTCGCCGGCCGCGCCAGTCGTTCAGCGGCGGATTGAAGGGGCGCAACCAGGTGCGCGCCCGCACCTGGGTTTCGGGCTTGCGCGCCGGCGTGGCGGTGTCGATGAAGCTGTGGGTGTTGGACATCGTGGAGGGTTCAACTTCAACGCTTGACGAAGGTCAGGGTGACCTCGCCGAGCCGGATGCCGAACTTGCTCATGGTCGCCTTGTTGAGCATGACGCGCTCGTCCATGAGGTACATCCAGTCGTCGAACTGGACGTTCCAGACACGGCCGTCGACCGGCAGGGCCAGGGTGTAGCCCCAGCGGAAGGCGTTGCCGCGGGTTTCACCGAAGGCGGTGCCGACCACGTCGTCGGCGGTGCCGCTGTAGCGTCCATCGCCGAGGTAGGTCAGGCGCCAGATGCGCTTCTCGGTGCTGCCGTCCGAGTAGGTGAAGTCTTCGTCGAGAATGCCCTCGTTGCCGTTCCACGTGCAGTTCATCACCACAGTGAAGCGGCGCACCACCTTGCCGCTGCGGTCGGTGAAGACCCCGAAGGCGTCGAGTGTGCCGCTGAAGTACTCGCGCAGGTCCAGCTCGGGCCTCTCGGCGCTGTAATCGGTGATCTGGGGGCCGGCGCAGCCGGCCAGGGTGGCGGTACCGGCCAGACCGGCCAGCAGCAGGGCACGTCTTTGCATGGTTCAGGGTCTCGTGGCTTGGCCCACAGGGGGCAGGTCGATGGAGGCGTCGCGGCGGATCACCAGGGTGTAGAGCAGGCCGGCGGCCATCAGCTTGAGGACGCAGGGCAGCAGGCAGTAGGCGATGGTCAGGGTCTGCAGGGCCTGCGGGTCGCGCGAGCCCGGTGTGTAGCCAAAGGCGGCCAGCAGCGGCAGGGCCAGGCCGGCGGCCAGTGCGAGGTTGAGCTTGGCGGCGAAATTCCACCAGCCGAAGTAGGCGCCCTCGCGCTGGCCCCGCTCGCCCAGCTGACCGACCACGCCAGCCAGCATGGCCCCAGGCAGGGCCAGGTCGGTGCCCAGGGCCAGGCCCGACAGCGCGCAGACGATCAGGAAGGGCACGATATCGCCTTCGCCCAGCGTGGCGGCCCAGACGAACACGGCCACCGACAGCGCCATGCCGGCCAGCCAGGTGCGGGCCAGGCCCAGGCGGCCGACCAGGCGCACCCACAGCGGCATCGACAGCGCGGCGCACAGGAAGTAGGTGCCCAGAAAGGCCGGTTCGATCGAGGCCGGCGCCTGCAGACGGTCCTGCACGAAGAACAGCACCAGGGTGGCCGGGATGGCGCTGGCCGTGCCGTTGAGCACGAACACCGCCAGCAGGCGCTGGAAGGCCGGCTGGCGCAAGGGGGAGTGGCCGACCACGCCGCCTGCCGGGGGCAGGGCACCCGACGGCGGGACGACCGCGCGCGTCCAGGCCAGCCAGCCCAGGGCCAGCAGCACGGCAAAGGCGCTCACGGTGGCGCCCAGACCCAGGGTGGCCGGCAGCACGGCGGCCAGCAGCACGCCCATCAGCGAGAGCGACTCGCGCCAGGCCACGATGCGGCTGCGCTGGGCTTCGGTGCCCCCCAGCCGGGCGCCCCAGGACTGGTGGGCCACACTGACAATGCTGTAGGCGGTGTAGGTGATGGCCATCAGAACACCGGCCCAGCTCAGCAGGGCGGCGGTGCTGCCCCGCGCGGCCTCGGGCGGGAACAGCAGGCCCCACAGGCCCAGGGCCAGCACCACGGCAGCCGCTGCGCAGACGCCGAGCACCGCACGGTGCGAGCGGGCGAACAGGCGGTCGCACCAGCGGCCGATCCAGGGGTCGAGCACGGCGTCGATCAGGCGCGCGCCCAGCAGCACGGCGCCCAGCAGGCCCAGGGGTGCGGCGAACTCGCGCGCATAGTGGTTGGGCAGGATCACGTACAGAGGCAGCGCCACAAAGGCCAGCGGCAGGCCCAGCAGACCGTATCCCAGCCCGCGGCGCCAGGCGCCGCGGCCGAGGAAGCGGGCCGCCGCTTCGGTGGACGCAGCGCCGGTGTTCATCAGCGATTGACCGCGTCGGCAGCGGTCCCGTTGCCCTTGCCCTGGTCCTGCAACTGGGCCAGCAGGGCCTCGCGCATGCGCGGCTGCGAGGTGCGCTCGGACAGCCAGATGCCGAAGAAGCGGCGCGAGAAGCGGTCTTCGCCAACCTCGCCGAGCAGGCGGTCGTTGAGGTAGAAGCGGGCACCTGTGCCAGGCACATGCACGCCGGTGATGCGGTCACCGCGCTGGACGTCGGGAAACAGCGCGGTCATGGCCGCCAGCCAGCGCGTGGCATCGGTTTCGTCCAGCGAGCCGGTCTGGCGCATTTCGTCGATGGAGCGGCGCGCGATGTCGGCGCCCTTGAAGTTGCGCAGGTAGGCGAGTTCAAGCGCAAAGGGTTGCTGCTCGAAACGGGACATTTCAAAGCCGGTACGTGCCCACAGACGCGCGTCGTAGACCTCGAAGCCCCAGACGCGCAGGCGGGTGCTGGCGACCGCCTGCTTCTCGGCCAGCGCGGCCGACACCGACGGTGGTGCTGCGTTGCCGGTGCTGGCCGTGGCTGCGCTGGCGCAGACCAGCGCCAGCGAGCACCCGATGAACTGCCAGGTGTTCACGCCGGCCTCCGCAGGGTGTACTGCACCACGTCGATGCTGGCCTGCGCAAAGGCCGCTTCACAGTAGGCCAGGTAGAACTCCCAGATGCGCAGGAACTCGGTGTCGAAGCCCTGCCGCAGCACCTCGTCCTGCTGTTGCAGGAAACGCTCGCGCCAGAACGCCAGGGTGCGCGCGTAGTCCTGGCCGAAGGCGAACTCCTCGACCACCTCCAGCCCTGCCTGTCGGGCCTGCGCCCGGAACTCGTGCGGGCAGGGCAGGCAGCCACCGGGGAAGATGTACTGCTGGATGAAGTCGGTGCCGCGGATGTAGCGGTCGAACAGCGCGTCGTCAATCACGATGCTCTGGATGCAGGCCTGGCCACCCGGCTTGAGCAGGTCGTGCACGGACTTGAAGTAGGTCGGCCAGTATTCCTGACCCACTGCTTCGACCATCTCGATCGAGCAGATCGCGTCATAGGGACCGTCGTTGATGTCCCGATAGTCCATCAACCTCAGGTCGGCCCGGTCGCCCGCAGCATCCAGTCGCCGGGTGGCGTATTCGAGCTGTTCGGTCGAGAGCGTCACGCCGGTGATGCGGGCGTCGAACTCGGTGGTGGCCATTTCGGCCAATGCTCCCCAGCCGCAGCCGATCTCCAGCACACGGTCGCCCGCCTGCACACCTGCCGACTTCAGGGCGCGGCGGACCTTGGCGTGCTGGGCCTGCACCATGTCCATGTCGGACCGTTCGAACCAGGCCGACGAGTAGTTCATGGTCTCGTCCAGCCACAGGCGGTAGAAGGCGTTGCCCAGGTCGTAGTGGACGTGGATGTTGCGGCGGCTGTTGGCCTTGGAATTGCGGTTGAGCAGGTGGCGCACACGGTAGGCCAGGCGCCCCAGCCAAGTGCCGTAGATGACCTTGTCGACTTCGCGCCGGTTGGCCACCAGCAAGCCGAGCAATGCGCTCAGGTTGGGCGTCGACCAGTCACCGGCCACGTAGCTCTCAGCGAAGCCGATGTCACCCGATTTCAGTGCGGCGCTGCAGGCATTCCAGTTGTGCAGCTGGATGCTGGCGTGCGGACCCTCGGCGCTGCCAAAGCGCTGCACCGTGCCGTCCGGCAGGGTCACGGTCAGGCTGCCATGCTGCATGCGCTGCAGCAGTTGCAGCACGCTGCGGGCGGCGGCTGGGGCGTTGCGGGGCAGGGCGAAACCGGCTGGGCCGGGGCGGGCGGTGGTGCTGTTCATGGGCGGCTGGGGTGGACGGCGGTTTCAGCGGAATTCGGGTGGGCAAGGGCGGCTCGGCCCTGGGTCACGAAGTGGTCTGGCGCCGGTGGCTGCCGGAAGAATGGGGTGCGTTGCAGCCACAGGCGCAGGGCCTGCCAGTGGATGCGGGCGATCACGCCCACAGTCATCAATGGGTGACGCCACAGGGCGCGCCGGGCACTGGCCGGTGTCAGGGGTTCCAGCCGGCCGCTGACACTGGTGTGGATCAGGGCACCGGCTTTCGGGTCGTCGTGGTAGTCGACGCGCGCCACGGTGCGGTCGCCATCCGGTCCGCCGTCGCGCATGAACACGAAGCGGTAGTGGCCCCGGACCGGGCAGAAAGGGGACACATGCATGGCCTTGCCGGCCTCGATCGGCTGGCCGTAGCGCGGCTGGTCGAGCAGGTAGCAGTGGCGTTCGCCGAAGGTGTTGTTGACCTCTGCAACGATGACGCGCAGGCTGCCGTCGGCCCGGTGTGCGTACCAGAAGCTCACCGGCTTGAACACGTAGCCCAGTACCCGCGGGTAGGTGTGCAGCCAGACCTCGCCGTCGGCATCGGTGATGCCGTGGCTGGCCAGCAGCCCGTCGAACCAGGCCAGGCAGTCGTTGTTGCCATCACCGTGGTCGGCGTCCCTGAAGCCGAGCGCGGCCGGGCGGTTGCGGGCCAACTGCCCCGGGCCGTGATCGCGCAGGCTGCGCAGCGGCAGCATCAGGAAATAGGTGGGGTAGGCAAAAGCGTGGCGCTTTGGCCGGGTGCGCGTGTGGCGCACCTGGCCAAAGCCGATCTGGGCCGTTGCCGGTCTGGTCATGCCGCTGCCTCCGGCGAGCGCTTGAGCCAGCCGTTCGATGGTGCGACCCTGGCTTCCTGGCCATGGTCGACACGCAGCGCCTCGGCCGCTGCCAGGCCCGACTTCAGGCCGTCTTCGTGGAAGCCATAGCCGGCCCAGGCCCCGGCGAAATAGGTGCGCATCTGGCCTTGCAGCTGGGGCAGCTGGCGCTGGGCCCGGATGGCGGCCAGGTCGAACACCGGGTGGGCGTATTCGTAGCGCCCGACCACGGTCGACTCGTTGATCGGGCGCTGCGGGTTGAGCGACACCACCACCGCTTGCTGCACCGGCAGCGGCTGCAGCTTGTTGAGCAGGTAGTGCAGGCAGACCTGGGCCGACTCGCGGTCGGCACTGGGCGCGCGCTCGTAGTTCCAGGCCGCCCAGGCGCGGCGGCTCTGCGGCAGCACCGAGGTGTCGGTGTGCAGCACCGCCAGGTTGGGCTGGTAGCGGATGGCGCCCAGCACCTCGCGCTCCTGCGGCTGGGCACCATCACCCAGGATGCGCAGGGCCTGGTCGCTGTGGCAGGCCAGCACCAGCGCGTCGAAACGCTCCACACCCTGGCGGGTGATCACACTCACACCCTGGTGGTCACGCAGCACCCGCAGCACCGGGGTGGACAGGCGGTGGTCCTGCAGGCCTGCAATGATCTTCTGCACATAGGCCCGCGCGCCGCCGGCCACCGTGTACCACTGCGGCCGGTTGCTGACCTGGATCAGGCCGTGGTTGTGGCAGAAGCGCACCATGGTGGCGACCGGGAACTGCAGCATCTGGTCGGTCGGACAGCTCCAGATGCAGCCCATCATGGGCAGGAAGTACCAGTCGCGGAATTCGTCGGAGAAGCGCTGCTCGAGCAGGAAATCGCCCAGTGGCTGCATCAGCGGGCTGTCGGGGCGCAGGTCTTCGCCACGCAGGGCCAGGGCGGTCGTGATGCGGTTGAAACGCAGGATGTCCGAGAGCATGCGCCAGAAGCGCGGCCGCAGCAGGTTGCCGCGCTGGGCGAACACGGTCGACAGGTCGGAGCCGCTCCATTCGAGCGGGCCACCACCCGCGCCGGCGCCGGGCGCCTGCACCGAGAAGGACATGTCCGACTTGGCGACCGGCACGTCCAGTTCGGCAAACAGGGCCAGCAGGTTAGGGTAGGTGCGCTCGTTGAGCACCAGGAAGCCGGTGTCCACACCGAACGTCACCGGTCGGCCGTCCGGGCCGGGCAGGGCCATGTCCACCGTGTGCGTGTGGCCGCCGTAGTAATCGCCGGCCTCGAACAGGGTGACCCTGGCATGCTGGCGCAGGGCGTGGGCTGCAGACAGCCCGGCGATGCCGGAACCCACCACCGCGACCCGGGGACCGGGCTGCGGGATGCGCTGCGGGCTGGGGGGAGATGCGGGGTCTGAGTACATGTCAGACCTCTTGGGCGACCTGCTGGCCGCCGGTGAAAGAAAAAACTGCGAAGCGCCCCGAAACGAACAAGGGAGGGAGGGAGGAGGAGGAGAAGCGCCTCGGGATTTCAACCGGGCTCGCACCCGGAAGGCTTCGCAGTTCAAAAACCTGGGCTTGCAGGCCGGGTACGCCGGCCTGCTGTCCACCTCTGCGCGTTGAGAGGACCGGGGTGCCGGGAAAGTTCCGAAAATTTTGGATCATCGTGTCCTCCAGGGCACTGAAACGCTTCAAAGGAAAAGACCTCTCGGCCGCCAAATGAACTTACTGGTTTCATTGTGACTGATCGGTCACTTTTTGGTCGAGAGAAACTTTTCAATGTCCCTGATCAAATCAGGGTTATCAGGGGTGGTCTGGCTGTTGAAGCTGCGAACCGTCTGACCGTCGCGGGCCACGAGGTACTTGTGGAAGTTCCAGCCGGGGGCCTGTCCGGTGCGGTTGGCCAGTTCCCGGTACAGCGGGTTGGCCTGGCGCCCGGTCACCGATGTTTTGCCGAACATCGGAAACTTCACACCGAAGGTGTTTTCGCAGAACTCGGCGATGGCCTGGTTGCTGCCGGGCTCCTGGCGGCCGAAGTCGTTGGACGGAAAGCCCAGCACCACAAAGCCCTGGTCGCGGTAGCGCGCGTAAAGCGCCTCCAGGCCCGCGTACTGACCGGTGAAGCCGCACAGGCTGGCGGTGTTCACCACCAGCAGCACCTGGCCCTGGTACTGGCAAAGGTCCTGCTCCACCTCGTCCTGCAAGCGTTCAAAGCGTTGTCTCAACAGCGGTGGACAGGTGCCACCGGACGCCATGGCGGCTTGTGCTGCGGGCGATGCGGGGGGCTGCGCGATGGGCGTGCCGGGCAGCAGCAGGCCCATGACACCGATCACCAGGGCAGCACGAATCCGCACCCGCAGCCAGGACTTGACATGGACATTCTTCATTTCCAGCCTCACAGGACGATAATTCGAGAACATTCTGACGTGTTTGTCCATGACAAGTTCGATCACCGGCGAGCCGGTCCACCACAGCATTGCCGACGTCGAGCGGGACACCGGTCTGTCCAAGGACACCTTGCGCGTCTGGGAGCGCCGCTACGGCTTTCCCCAGCCGACCCGCGACGCCCAGGGCGAGCGCCAGTACGACGACGAGCAGCTCACCCGGCTGCGCCATGTGCGCCGCCTCATTGATGCCGGCCACCGGCCGGGCCGGGTGGTGCCCTTGCCGCTGACCGACCTGCTGCAGCTGGATACGCAGGATCGGGCCGGGCGGATGCAGGGCGGCGCGAATCCGTCGCGCGGCCGGTCACGCACCGCCGCGCCGGCCCCCGAGCCCTGCCCCGACATCCCACGCTGGCTGGCCATGCTGGGCCAGCAGGACGTGGTGGCCTTGCGCCAGTCACTGCAACAGGCCTTGCTGGAGCGGGGCCTGGCACGCATGCTGGTCGAGTGTGTGGCGCCCATGAACCTGCAGGTCGGCCAGGCCTGGATCGAAGGGCGGCTGGCGGTGCACCAGGAACACCTCTACACCGAAGTGGTGCAAGGTTTGCTGCGCCAGGCCATGGCGCAGGCGGCGACCCAGCGGCCGCTGCTCGCGCCCCGTGTGCTGCTGACCACCCTGCCGGGCGAACCCCACGCCCTGGGCCTGCTGATGGCCGAATGCATGCTGGTGCTCGAGGGCTGCCACACGGTGCCCCTGGGCACCCAGACCCCGCTGCCCGAGATCGTGGCGGCGGTGCAGGCCGGTGGTGCCGACATCGTTGCCCTGGGGTTCAGCGGCATCCAGAACCCGCGCGAGGTCAGAACCGCTCTGGAGCAACTGCGCCAGCGCCTGCCACCGCAGGTGCACATCTGGGCTGGCGGCCAGGTCCCGGCGATGAGCCGCCGTGCCCAGGCTGGCGCCTCGGGTTGGCAGGCCATGGGCCGTCTGGTCGATATTCCCATGGCGGTGGCGGCCTGGCGGGCCACCCAGTCGGTGCGTGACGGCACCCATGGCTGAGCGCGCGGGCGCAGTGGGCTTCAAAGGCAACAAGGCCAGTCTGCCGCAGAAGCCCTGCCTGGCCTGCGGGCGCCCCATGAGCTGGCGCCGCAAATGGGCCAGGGACTGGGACCAGGTGAAGTACTGCAGCGAGCGCTGCCGACGTGACGGCCCGGCGGGCTGACGGTCCAGCCGGCATGCCCAACATGACCGTGCGCCGTCTGGTGCTGGTTCTAGGTGACCAGCTGTGGCCGGACAACCCGGCGCTGGCTGGCTTTGATCCGGCACTGGACCGCGTCCTGCTGATTGAAGCCCCGGGCGAAGCCGACGCCGTCTGGAGCCACAAGGCCCGGATCGCCCTGTTCCTCTCGGCCATGCGGCATTTCAGCGCCGACCTGCGTGCGCGCGGCTGGCCGGTGCGGCACCTGCATCTGGACGATGCCGACGAACAGGCGGCCGGCCGCCACCGGCTCGATCAACGCCTGGCCGCGCAGTTGCAGGCCCTGCGCCCGCAGCAACTGCATGTGTGCGAGGCCGGCGAGTGGCGCTTGCAACAGGCCATCGAAGCCTGTGCTGCCCAGGCCGGGGTGGTGTTGCAGTGGCACGAGGACACCCATTTCCTGTGCAGCCGAGAACGTTTTGCACGCTGGACCCAGGGTCGGCGCGAATGGCGCATGGAGCACTTCTACCGCCAGATGCGGCGCGAGCACCGCGTGCTGATGGACGGCGACGAGCCGCTCGGCGGTGCCTGGAACTTCGACGCCGATAACCGCAAGGCCTACCCCAAGGCGGGCCCGGGCTGGGTGCCTCCACCCGCGCGCTTCGAGCCCGACGAAAGCACCCGCGAGGTGCTGCAGCTGGTCGAACGCGAGTTTGCGAACCACCCCGGCACGCTGGCCGACTTCGCCTGGCCGGTCACCCGGGAGCAGGGCCTGCAGGCCCTGCGGCACTTCATTGACGAGCGCCTGATCGGCTTCGGCCCCTACCAGGACGCCATGTGGAACAACACCCCCTTCGGCTGGCATTCGCTGCTGTCGGTGGCACTGAACCTGCACCTGATCCACCCGCGCGAGGTGATCGACGCGGTCGAGACCGCCCACCGCGAGCGCGGACCACGGGCCCTGCCACTGTCCAGCGTGGAAGGCTTCATCCGCCAGGTGCTGGGCTGGCGCGAGTTCATCCGCGGCGTCTACTGGCAGCAGATGCCCGGTCTGCGCGATGCGAATCACTTCGGCCACCAGCGTCCCCTGCCGGCCTGGTACTGGACCGGCCAGACCCGTATGGCCTGTTTGCGCGACGCCATCAGCCAGACCCTGCGCCACGGCTACGCGCACCACATCCAGCGCCTCATGCTCACCGGCCAGTTCGCGCTGCTGGCGCAGATCGATCCGCGAGCGGTGGCCGACTGGTACCTGGCGGTCTATGTGGACGCCATCGAATGGGTGGAGCTGCCCAACGTGGCCGGCATGGCCCTGTATGCCGACGGCGGACGCTTCACCAGCAAGCCCTACGTGGCCAGCGGCCAGTACATCGACCGCATGAGCAACCACTGCCAGGGCTGCGCCTACCGCCCGACCCGGCGCAGCGGTGCCCAGGCCTGCCCGTTCACCACCCTGTACTGGGCCTTTCTGGACCGCCATGAGGCGGCGCTGGCGGTCAACCCGCGCACCGCGCTGATGGTGCGCAACCTGCAGCGGCTGTCGCCCGAAGAGCGCCAGGCTCTGCGTCTGCAGGCGGCCGATACCCTTGAGAATCTGAATGATTTGTAAGGTTTTTCAGTCAACAAGCCTACAATTTCTGTGTGTTTTCCCAGGCGACGGAGACCCGCCATGCTGTACCCAGAACTCTTCAAACAACTCGAATCGGTCCGTTGGGACATGGACAAAGACATCCCCTGGGACCGTTTCGACGCCAGCCTGCTCAGTGACGAACAGGCCCAGACCATCAAGATGAACGCCATCACCGAGTGGGCGGCGCTGCCGGCCACCGAGATGTTCCTGCGCGACAACCGTGACGACTCCGACTTCTCGGCCTTCATGTCGATCTGGTTCTTCGAGGAACAGAAACACTCGCTGGTGCTGATGGAGTACCTGCGCCGCTTCCGCCCCGACCTTGCGCCGACCGAGCAGGAGCTGCACGACATCCGCTTCGAGTTCGACCCGGCGCCCGCGCTGGAGACGCTGATGCTGCATTTCTGCGGCGAAATCCGCCTGAACCACTGGTACCGCCGCGCCAGCGAATGGCACACCGAGCCGGTCATCAAGCACATCTACCAGACGCTCAGTCAGGACGAAGCACGCCACGGCGGTGCCTACCTGCGCTACATGAAGCGCGCCATCGGCAAGTTCGGCGACGAGGCCCGTTCGGCCTTCGCCAAGGTCGGTGTCCTCATGGCCAGTGCGCGGCGCACGGCCCAGGCCCTGCACCCGACCAACCTGCATGTGAACAAGGCCCTGTTCCCGCGCGACACCATCCAGAGCCGCCTGCCCAACCCCGAGTGGCTGGAGCACTGGCTGGACAAGCAGATCGACTTCGACACGGTCTGGGAAACCAAGGTGGTCGAACGCATCCTGCACAACATGAGCCTGCTCATGGACCAGAGTTTCAAGACCGTGCAGGAGCTCAACCGCTTCCGCAAGTCGCTGGCGGTCAGCCCGGCTGCGGCCGTCGGCGGCGCCACCTGAAATCCATCAACAAGGTCAGCAAGGCGCCCCAGGCCGCGCCGCACAGGTGGGCCGCCTGCACCACGGAGCGGTCGCCCGCGGCGTCCCACACCACCGGGTAGAACCAGGCCTGTTCCATGGCCAGCTTGATCAGCAGGCCGGCCACCAGCATCAGGCCCCAGCGCCGGGCCTTGCGCGCCGCAATGCGGCCAAGCACCAGCTGCAAGGCCATGATCACGGCGCCCGCATGCAGCAGGCCGGTGAGCCCTACCGAGTAACCCACCTGCGGCCACAGCACCAGGCTCAGCTGCAGCAGTGGCCAGGCGAGAAACCAGGCCAGGGCCGCACGCAGATCCGGACGCAGCAGCCAGGCCAGGCCGGTCAGGATGCCCAGCGCAATCTGGTTGGCAATCAGCTGGGGTGTGCTCACATGCACCCAGGCACTGGTCCACAAGGTCCAGGGCTGGCGCACCCAGTCATCGGCCTGCCAGATCAACCCCTGCACCTGGTGTTCGCCCGCCCACCAGACCAGCATGCTCGCCACCCCATGCGCCACGCACAGCAGCAACCAGCCGCCAGCCCGTCTCATGGTGTGGTCGTGCCGCCGGGCTGACCCAGCACGTGTTGCCAGAGTGCCTTCACGGCGGCCGCCGCTTCGGCCACACTGGCCGGGTCGACCTGGGTGGGGGCTTCATCGAGCCGTGCCCGGTGCTGGATCTGGCGCAACTGGCGGTAAGCCACGGCGGCGGCCTCACCCACACCCGCTGGCAGCAGGCCCACGGCCTCGGCGCGTTGCAGCAGGTTGATGTTGCCGGTGTTGGCGCGCAACTCGGGGTGCTGCCCGGCCTGCGACAAGACCAGAAACTGCATCACGAACTCCACATCCACCATGCCGCCCGGGCTGTGCTTGACATCGAACAGCTCGCCGCGCTCCGGGTGCGCCTTGCGCACGCGCTCGCGCATGGCCACGATCTCCTGCTTCAAGGCTTCGTGGTCGCGCTCGGCCACGATCACCGCCTCACGCACCTCCTCAAACCGCTGATCAAGCGTGGGGGGCAGCGACCCGGGCAGCGGTGGAGCGTGGGGGCCATCGACCCCGCCGCCGGGCCGCCCCAAGGCGGGGTCAGCCCCCTCGGGGGGCAGCGACCCGCGCGAGCGGTGGAGCGTGGGGGCCAACACACATCTGGCTCTGGTCATCGCCTGGTGCTCCCAGGTCCACGCCGTGTTGCTACCGCGCCCGCGCTGGTAGTTCTCGTACGAGGTGAAGCTCGTGACCAGCAGGCCCGAATTGCCGTTCGGGCGCAGCGCGGTGTCGATCTCGTAGAGGTCGCCCTCGCCGGTCTTGACCGTCAGCCAGTTGATCATCTTGCGCACGAAGGCGGCGTAGATCTCGGGGGCGTTCTCGTGCTCGTCCTCGTAGACGAACACGATGTCCAGATCCGAGCCGTAGCCCAGCTCCTTGCCACCGAGCTTGCCGTAGCCGATGATGGCAAAGGCCGGCTCCTCGCGGTGCCGGTTCTTCAGCCGCTGCCAGCACCAGCGAACCGTCACCCGCAGCACCGCATCGGCCAGGGCCGACAGGTCGTCGGCCACCTGCTCGACCGTCAACATCCCTTCCAGGTCACGCGCCAGGGTGCGGAACACCTCGGCATGGTGCGCGCGGCGCAGCAGGTTCAGCAGCTCTTCCTCGTCGTCCTCACCGGTGGACTGCAAGGCAGCGCGCCGGTCTTCCAGGTCGTGCTCGAACTGAACCGGGTCGAAGCGCTCGTCCAGCAGCTGGCGGCTGGCCAGCTCGTCGATCACGCCCGGGTGGCGCTGCAGGTAGCGCGCCGGCCACTTGGCCGCGCCCAGCAGGCGCAGCAGACGTTCGTGCACCGAGGGGCGCTCCTGCAGCAGCGCCAGGTAACTTTCGCGCCGCAGCAGCGGCTCGATCCAGTCGGCCAGGCGCAGGGCGGCCGTCTCGCTGACCCTGCCGTCTTCCAGCCAGGCACCGGTGCGCTCGACCAGGCGGGCCAGGCGCACCCGCGCGTCCTCGCGCAAGGCCAGCACCCGTGGGTGCTCGCACCATTGGGCCACCTTGGCCGCAAAGGCCTCTGGCAGCTGGGCCAGCACGCCCTGCAGGTCCTGCACGGCGCTGCGACCGTTGCCCCCCTGGCAACCCTTGCCGTTGCAGCCGCCGTTTGTCGGCCCGCCCAGCAGCTTGTCGAACTCGTGCGCCACGGTCTCGCGGTGGGCATCGAAGTCGTGCAGGAAAGCGCACAGGTCGGGGTAGCCCATGGTGGCCGCGACCCAGCCCAGGTCGTCGTCGCGCGTGGGCATCAGGTGTGTCTGCTGGTCGTCCAGGTACTGGATGCGGTGTTCGACCCGGCGCAAGAACACATAGGCCTGTGCCAGTGCCTCGGCGGTTTCAGCGGGCATCAGGTTGGCCTTGCACAGGCGCTGCAAGGCGTCCAGCGTCGGGCGGGTGCGCAGCTCGGGGAACTGGCCGCCGCGCACCACCTGCAGCAACTGCACCGTGAACTCGATTTCGCGGATGCCGCCTCGCGAGAGCTTCACATCGTTGGCCCGGCCCGGGTTGCCCGCCGCCCGCTTGGCCGCATGGTCGCGAATCTGCCGGTGCAGGGTGCGCAGCGAGTCGAACACGTTGTAGTCGAGGTAGCGGCGAAACACGAAAGGCAGGACAGCCCCGCGCAGTGCGCTGGCGCTGCCATCTGCGACGCTGGCCGTCGGGGCAATCACCCGGCTCTTGAGCCAGGCAAAGCGTTCCCATTCGCGGCCCTGCACCAGGAAATACTCTTCCAGCGCACCCAGCGAGACCGCCGCCGGCCCCGAGTTGCCATTGGGTCGCAGCGCCAGGTCGACCCGGAACACGCTGCCGTGTTCGGTGGTCTCGCCCACCGTGTTGTAGATGTGCTTGACCGCCTTGGCGAAGTACTCGTGGTGGCTGATGCGGTGGCGTCCCTCACTGTTTCCCGCCGTTTCGCCGTCCTGGTCGTAGACATAGATCAGGTCGATGTCGCTGGACACATTGAGTTCACGGGCACCGAGCTTGCCCATGCCGATCACCCAGAGCTGGGCGCGCTGGCCGGACTCGGTCAGCGGCGCGCCGTGCAGCGCATCGAGCTCGGCGAAGGCCAGGCGGCAGGCCGTGTCCAGGGCCAGTTCGGCCAGCTCGGTCACGGCGCGTGTCACCTCGGCCAGCGGGGCGGCCTGCTCGCAGTCGAGCACCACCAGGCGCTCCATCACCAGCTGGCGCGTCACGCGCAGCGCAGCCGATTCAGCCAGACCGCGCGCCTGCAACTGCGCCAGGCAGGACTGCATGGTCGAACGCACCGGCGGGCCGGGAGGCAGACAGCCCAGTTCCTTTTCGTAGCGGCGGCGAATGCGTTGCACGAAGCGCGCGTGGTCTGCCTGCGACGGCATGGGATGGACCAAGCGGCAATTCGGCACGTTGTCGCCCGCGGTCTCACCCGAGAAGGAACTGTTCCCTTGGCTCACCGTCATAATTTGAGTTGGACATGAATCAAAGCACGGCGCCGATCGCAACTGCCTCGCGAACCCTCAAGACCCTTTCGGTGACCACCCGCCTGCTGCTGTGGGTTGTGCTGGCCGCATGGGGTCTGTTCGCGCTCAGCTGGGGAGCCCTCCACTTGCTGATTGTGCCGCGAATCGGCGAATGGCGTCCCGACGTGGAACGATGGGTCAGTGCCGGTGTGGGTATCCCGGTGCGCATCGGTGAATTGCGGGCCGAGTCCAACCCCGACCAGCGCAGCCTGTTGCCGGCCCTGGTGCCGGTCATCGAGTTGCGGGATGTGCGCCTGTTTGACCCGCGCGGGCAGGAAGCCCTGCAGCTGCCGCAGGTTCGGGTGGCGGTGTCGGTCACCTCGCTGTGGCGGCTGGGGGTCGACCAGATCGTGATCGATGAGCCGGTTCTCGATGTGCGCCGCACGGCCCAGGGTCGGCTGGAGGTGGCCGGTCTGGACATCAGCGGTCAGGACGGCGACGACAGCCGCGCCGCCGACTGGTTCTTCGACCAGCCCGAGTTCGTCATCCGGCAAGGCACCGTGCGCTGGACCGACGAGCTGCGACCGGCGGTCGACGGACCGCTGGCACTGGACCGGCTGGACCTGGTGGTGCGCAACCGGGGCCGCCAGCACGACCTGCGGCTGGACGCCACGCCCCCGGCCGACTGGGGCGAACGCTTCAGCCTTCGGGCCCGCCTGCGCCAGCCCCTACTCGCCCTCGGTGGCGCTTCCGCTGCCGTGTCGCCGGCACCCTGGCGCAGTTGGAGTGGCGAGATCTACACCGAATTCCCCCGTGTCGACGTCCAGCGATTGCGCCGCCATGTCGACCTGTCCGAATGGGACGTCGAAGTGTTCGCCGGCCAGGGGCGTGTGCTGGCCTGGGCCGATGTGCAGCGGGGCGAGGTCGGCTCCGTCACCGCCGAGCTCGACCTGAAGGACCTGCGCACCCGGCTCGGCACCGATCTGCCCGAGCTGGACCTGGTCAGCCTGCAGGGCCGCCTGGGCGCCCACTGGAACGCCGACGGCTTTGGCTTCAGCAGCGACGACCTGCGTTTTCGCACCCGCGCCGGTCAGGACTGGCCCGGCGGGGTGCTGCGCGTCGGCCATGCCGTGCCGCGGGGTGGGCGCCCGGCTTCGGCGGTGCTCCGTGGCGAACGCATCGACCTGGCCGCCCTCGGTGCGGTTGCGGCCAGCCTGCCGCTGGGCCGCCCCGCGCACGGCTGGCTGGAGAGTCTGCAGCCGCAGGGTTTCGTCACCGACCTGGACGCCAGCTGGCAGGCCGATCACCCGGAGGCGCCGCTGGAGGCCTTCGGCGAGGGCCGTTTCCGTGCCCGTGGCGTGCTGCAGGCGCTGAGCCTGCGCGGCGCCCCCAGCGGCCTGCTGTCGGAGTCGGGCCGTTACCCTTTGCCCGGGCGGCCCGGCATTGCCGGCGCACAGGTCGAGTTCGAACTCGACCAGGACGGTGGACGTGCCAAGGTGCAGATCACCGATGGCCATGTCGAGTTGCCCGACATCTTCGCCGACCCGCGCATTCCGGTGAACCGGCTGCAGACCCAGGCCCGCTGGCGGGTGCAGGGCGAGCACATCGAAGTCGATCTGGACGATGTCAACCTGCAAAGCGCCGATGCCGACGGCACCGCCCGGGTGCGCTGGCAGACGGCCGATCCGGCCACCAGCCCCGCCGCATCGCGCTTTCCCGGCCTGCTCGATCTCGAAGCCACGCTCCACCGGGCCGACGGCACCCGGGTGCACCGCTACCTGCCGCTGAGTGTCGGCAACGACGTGACCCGCTACCTGCGCGAGGCCATCCGCGCGGCGGGGCCGACCGAGGTCAGCTTCCGCATCCGCGGTGACATGTGGGACATGCCGACCGTGCCCGCCGGTGACGACCATGCGTTTCGCATCGGGGCGCGGTTTCAGGGTGTCGAGTTCGACTACGTGCCAGCCTACCTGCAGGACGCCGACGAACCGCGCTGGCCGGCGCTGAGGCAGGCGGCCGGCGAGTTTCTGCTCGACCGGGAATCGCTTCGCCTGTGGAACCTGTCGGCCACGGTCGAAGGCGCGGCCGAGGTGCGTCTGAGCGCGGCCGAGGTGCGCATCGACGACCTGTCCGATCGCTCGGTGCTGGAGGTGGTCACCCGCGCCGATGGCCCAGCGGCCCAGATGCTTGGTTACGTGCAGCGCTCCCCGGTCGACGGTTTTCTGGGCGGCGCGCTGGCCCGCGCCCGCATGGGCGGATCGGCCCGGCTGGACCTGCGCCTGGGCCTGCCGCTGTACGACCTGAGCGCCATCCGCATCGGTGGCCAGGTGCGCTTTCCCGGCAACGACATCCTGATCCAGCCTGCGTCGCCTGAGCTGCGCCAGGCCAGCGGCCTGCTCGAATTCAGCGAATCCGGCTTCCAGATCCGCGAAGCCCGCGCCCTGGTCTACGGGGGCGAGTTGCGCTTTGAAGGGGGGCTTGGGCCGGCCAGCAGCGATCCGGCGGCCGCGCGCCTGCGCTTCACCGGCCAGGGCACGGCCACCGCCCAGGGCCTGCGCGAAGGCGACCTGGGCCTGGTTTCCCGTCTGTTCCAGCGCGCCAGCGGCAGTGCCGGCTACAGCGGCGAACTGCAGTTCCGGGGCGGCTTGCCCGAGCTGCGCATCCGCAGCGACTTGCTGGGCATGGAGATCGATCTGCCCGCGCCGCTGGGCAAGGTAGCCAATCAGGCGCTGCCCCTGCGCTACGAGAACACCGCCGAGGTCATCGTTGGCGACACGGCAGAAACCGACCGGCTGGCGCTGGACATCGGCCCGCCCGAACAACCGCTGCTCTCGCTGGCCTACGACCGGGCGCTGGACGGGGACGAGCCGCGCGTGTTGCGGGGGCGCATCGGCCTGGGGCTGGTCCCTGGCGAATCCGTGGCCCTGCCGTCCCAGGGCGTGCAGGCCAACCTGCGGCTCGGCGAGGTCGACGTTGATGCCTGGGAGCGGGTCTTTATGGCGACCGCCGAACCCGATGCCGGCAGCACCTCGGACGGCGACGAGCGCCTGGACTACCTGCCCACCACCCTGGCCGTGCGGGCCGAGCGTCTGCGTGTGGCGGGGCGCAGCTTCAACAGGTTGGTGGCCGGTGGTTCCCGCCAGGGCAACGAATGGCGCGCCAACCTTGACGCCGAGCAGCTCAACGGTTATGTGGCCTACCGGCCATCGGTCGGGGAGCAGGGCGGCCATGTGTTCGCCCGTCTCTCGCGACTCGACCTGCCACCGACCGCCGCCACCGAGGTCGAGCAATTGCTGGAGCAGCCAGCCAGCGTGCCCTCGCTGGACATCGAGGTGGACGAGTTCAGCCTCAGCGGCCGCCCGCTCGGGCGCATTGAGGCACAGGCCAGCAACCGGGGCGAAGGCGCCCAGCGCGAATGGCGCCTGGAGCGCCTGCGTGTCATCGTGCCCGAGGCCCAGCTGCAGGCCAGCGGCAGCTGGGCCCGTCCTGCCGGGCCGCGGCAGCAGGCGCCCCGGCGCACCGCGCTGACCTTCCGCCTGGACATCGAGGACTCGGGGCGCCTGCTGGCACGCTTTGGCCAGCCCGGCGTGGTGCGCGGGGGGCAGGGGCGCATCGGTGGCCGCATCGGCTGGACCGGCTCCCCGCTGGCGCTCGACTACCCCAGCATGGACGGTCAGATCTACGCCGACCTGGCCAGCGGGCAGTTTCTCAAAGTCGAACCGGGTGCCGCCAAGCTGCTGGGTGTGCTCAACCTGCAGGCGCTGCCACGGCGCCTGACCCTCGACTTCCGCGACGTCTTCACCGAAGGCTTTGCCTTCGACTTCGTGCGTGGCGACGCCCGCATCGAAGACGGCGTGATCGACACCAACAACCTGCAGATGCGGGGTGTCAATGCCGCCGTGCTGCTTGAAGGCCAGGCCGACATTGCCCGCGAGACACAGAACCTCAAGGTGGTGGTCGTGCCCGAGATCAATGCCGGCACCGCCGCGCTGATCGCCACCGCCATCAACCCGGTGGTGGGCGTGGGCACCTTCGTTGCCCAGTTTCTGCTCAGCCAGCCTCTGCAGGCGGCCAACACGCAGGAGTTCCGCGTCACCGGCACCTGGGCCGACCCGCAGGTCGAGAAGATCCAGCGCACCTTGCCGGCCGCCACGCCTTCGGGCGAGGTAGCGCCCGTTGCCCCCACGCCGGCCCCTGCCCCGGCCACGGTGGAGTAAATTCGGTTCGCACCGCACCCCTGCGCAACCCGCCCACAGGAACCGCCATGAAAGTCGCTGCCATCCAGATGGTCTCCGGCGTCAGCCTCGACGCCAACCTCGACGAAGCCCTTCGCCTGCTGCGCCAGGCTGCTGCCTGCGGCGCCGAGCTGGCGGTGCTGCCCGAGTACTTCTGCTTCATGGGCCGCAAGGACGAAGACAAGCTCCAGATCGCCGAGGCGCCGGGCCAGGGTCGGGTGCAGGGCTTCCTGGCCGACGCCGCCCGGGAACTGGGGTTGTGGGTGGTCGGCGGCACCCTGCCCATGGCCACCGACGACCCGCAGCATGCGGCCAATGCATCGCTCACCTTCGACCCCCAGGGTCGACAACAGAGCCGCTACGACAAGATCCACCTGTTCCGCTACGACAACGGCCGTGAACGGTATGACGAGGCAGCCGTGCTGCGCGCCGGCGACACCCCGACCGGCTTCGACTGCACCGCCGCCGACGGCCAGGTCTGGCGCGTCGGCCAGAGCGTCTGCTACGACCTGCGCTTTGCCGAGCTCTACCGCCTGCTGGTGGCCGACATCCTGCTGGTGCCGGCGGCATTCACCTTCACCACCGGCCAGGCCCACTGGGAAGTGCTGCTGCGCGCCCGCGCCATCGAAAACCAGGCCTACGTGATCGCCAGTGCGCAAGGCGGCTCGCACGAGAACGGCCGCCGCACCTGGGGCCACAGCATGGTCATCGATCCCTGGGGCGAGGTGCTGGCCTTGCGGTCCACCGGCCCGGGCGTTGTCCTGGCCGACCTCGACATGCAGCGCCTGCGCGCCGTGCGCGAACAGCTTCCCGCCCTGCAGCACCGGCGCCTGTGAGCCGGTCGGTGTGACCCAGACGGCCCGCCTCCCCGAAGAGCGTCCGCCGCCCGGGCGCCGAGCCGCTCTGCGCTCGCGCCGCTGGCTGCTGTGGGTGGCGTTGCTGCTGCTCGTCGGGGCACTGCTGGGGGCCTTGATGTTCCTGGCCGCCGCCTACGAAGAAGGACGCGACCAGGCCGATCTCGAACGCGACACCGAAGCCCTGGCCAGCGACATCCGCAGTGCGCTGTTTCGCAACGTGCAGACCTTGCAGTCGCTGCACAGCGTCGCACCCACCCCCGATTCCTGGTTTGCCGGTGCGGCCGAGGTGTTGCAGCGGCACCGAGAAATGGTCCGGCTTGAATGGCGTGACCCGTCGCGTCGGCTGATCAGCGCGCGCGACAGCGGCTATGTCGGCGACCTGTTCGGGAGCATGAGCCGGGCCCAGTCGCTGGTGCAGATGCGCCAGGCCTGTGACACGGCCCAACGCCTGTCTGGCCCGGCCTTCTCGCCCAGCTACTTTTGGCCCATGGGTGATGGCACCGGCTTCGAACTCATGGACATGTGTCTGCCGGTGGCGCGTGCCGGCCAGTCCAGCGGCTTTCTGGTGGTCACCTACTCGCTGCCGGCCGTGCTGGCCGAGCTGACCGACCGCGAACGCCTGCGCGGCCGTTCGTTGGCCTTTGCCGAACCCGACGGCACCCGCCTGGCCGTGCACGGCACCATTGTCGACCAGCGCCGCCTGCAGCGTGCCAGCAGCCTGCTCGACCTGCCCGGCCACACCTTGATGCTGCGCCTGGAAGG
Source organism: Burkholderiales bacterium (assembly GCA_030604135.1). GTDB lineage: Bacteria > Pseudomonadota > Gammaproteobacteria > Burkholderiales > Burkholderiaceae_C > Hydrogenophaga. Next base: position 45,916 of record JAUVWL010000020.1, read on the forward strand.
CCCGCGCAATGTCGGCAGCGGCTTTCTCGGCCTGTTTCCCAACCTGCTGAGCGCGGTCGTCGGCACCTTGTCGCTGGCCTTGCTGGCGGTGCTCATCCTGCTCGGGCGCGACATGCGCAAACGCCAGCAGGTCGAGCATGAGCTGGCCGGTGCACTGGCCTTTCGCCAGGCCATGGAGAATTCCCTCATCACAGGCCTGCGGGCGCGCGACATGCAGGGCCGCATCACCTATGTCAACCCGGCGTTCTGCCAGATGGTCGGTTACCCGGCCGACCAGCTTCTGGGCCATGACGCACCCTTTCCCTGGTGGCCCACCGAGCTGGCCGAGGAATACGGACAACGCCAGGCGGTTCGGCTGGCCGGGCAGGTGCTGCCCCGGGAGGGCTACGAATCGGTGTTTCAGCGCAGCGACGGCACACGCTTTCCGGTGCTGGTCATCGAAGCGCCCCTGCTTGATGCCCAGGGTGTGCAGACGGGTTTCATGGGCGCCATCCTCGACCTGACCGAACAACGCCGGGTCGAAGAACTCAACCGCGCCTCGCAAGAGCGCCTGCAGGCCACGGCCCGCCTGGCCACCGTCGGTGAAATGGCCTCCTTGCTCAGCCACGAACTCAACCAGCCGCTGGCGGCCATCTCCAGCTACGCCACCGGCAGCCTCAACCTGCTGCAAGACCCTGGCCCGCTGCCCCAGGGCGACATCCGCCAGGCCATGCAGCGCATTGCCGAGCAGGCCGACCGGGCCGGTCGTGTCATCAAGAGCGTGGCCGACTTCGTGCGCCGGCGGCAGCAGGTGCGCGAGCCGGTGGGCCCGGGTGACCTGATCGAAGCCATCTCGCCCTTGCTCAGCCTGCAGGCCAAGAAGCTCAACATCGCGTTGCAGGTGCGCATTGCGCCTGCTTGCCCGGCGGTGGTCTGTGACCGCACCATGGTCGAGCAGGTGCTGCTCAACCTGGCGCGCAACGGCATGCAGGCCATGCCCCTGGGCGAGCCACCCCTGGCATCCGGCCAGCGTGTGCTCAGCATCGACGTGGGCCCCATGGTGCGTCCGCCGGTCGAGGCCGGTGCCCGTGACTGGGTCGAGTTCGCGGTCACCGACCACGGGCAAGGCCTGAGCGAGGAGGTCGAGCAAAAGCTCTTCACGCCCTTCTTCACGACCAAGAGCGAGGGCATGGGTCTGGGCCTGAGTCTGTGCCGCACCGTCATCGAGCAACATGGGGGCACCCTGGCCCACGAACCGGCCTTGCCGCGCGGCACGGTGTTCCGTTTCAGACTGCCGGTGGCGTGAGCACGGCATAGGCCCACGTGGATTCCCGCGCACGCGGGAATCCACGGCAGTCCACTATCATCCGACCCATGACCCAGCACCCCGATGCCCGTGTCTTCATCGTCGATGACGACGCCGGCGTGCGCGATGCCCTGGGCTGGCTGCTGCGCACCCGCCGCCTGCTCAGCGAAGGCTACGACAGCGCCGAAGCATTTCTTGCCGAGATGGCCAGCTGGCACCAGCCACCCGCTACCCCGTGCTGCCTGCTGCTGGACGTGCGCATGGGTGGCATGAGCGGGCTGGCCCTGTTCGAGCACCTGCTGACCCTGCCCTGGCTGCCGGTGATGCCGGTCATCTTTCTGTCGGGCCATGCCGACGTGCCCACTGCCGTCGACGCCGTCAAGCGTGGCGCCTTCGACTTCTGCGAGAAGCCCTTTTCCGACAACGCCCTGGTCGACCGCATCGAGCAGGCACTGGCCCAGTCCGCCCAGGCCCTGGCCCAGCGCCGCGTCCAGGACGAAATCCGGCAGCGGCTGGACAGCCTGACCGATCGCGAACGCGACGTCATGCGCCTGGTCGTCGAAGGCCTGCCCAACAAGCTGGTGGCCGACCAGCTCAACATCAGCGTGCGCACCGTCGAAGTGCACCGCTCACGCGTGTTCGACAAGATGGGCGTCAAGTCGGCCGTCGAACTGGCCAACGCGCTGCGCCAGGCATGAGGGGGCCCGGTCACTTCAGTTGCGTGGCGCCGTTTCTCCGTCCGGCTTGGCCTGGCCAGGCCCGTCACCGGTCGCTGCGGCACGGGTGGTCTCCTGGTCTTGCACCATCTGCGCCTTCTCGCGTTCGGCATCGGCCGGCAACTCGCCTTTTTTGCGTCCCGAGAACATGGTCCACCACACGATGAAGATGAGAATCAGCAGCGCAGCCAGCGCCTCGAGCAGCAAAAGGGTCATGGGAGAACCGTCGAAGTGGGTACTTACCGTCTTGGAATCTGGCCATCAGAAATGGCTTGATTCGGTGCGCATGGGCCGCACCGCGTTGCTGGCCGCCATTGTAGGAGGCGGGCTTGCCGCCTGTGGCATCACCCCGGATCGACCCCTGCCCGTGCCCGACAGTTCCCCGGCCGTCACCCCGCCCGTGCCCCAGGCGGTGCCGCCGGTGGCCGACGACGGCCCGCTGCCCCCGGCCATCCAGCGCGGCAAGAGCCGGTGGGTGCCCACCCGCTGGGCCGACCTGCCCGGTTGGGGTCAGGACAGTCTGCACGAAGCCTGGAACGCCTGGGTGCGCGGCTGCGAGCGCCCGGTGGCCGGACATGCCGAGTTGTGCCGCGAGGCGCGCCAGTTGTCCATTGCCACCCCCGCCGAGCAGCACGCCTGGTTGCACAGCCGGTTCCGCCCCTACCGTGTGGTCGAGTCCAACGGCGTCCCGCCCGATGGCCTGCTGACCGGATACTACGAACCCATCATGCCGGCCAGTCGGGTGCCGACCGCCACCCACCGCACCCCCTTGCACATGCCGCCAGCCGGTTTGCAGAGTGGCCAGGCCTGGTACACCCGCCAGCAGATCGACACCCTGCCGGCCGCCCAGGCCGCCCTGCGTGGCCGCGAAATCGCCTGGCTGGCCGACCCCATCGACGCCCTGATCCTGCAGATCCAGGGATCCGGGCGGCTGCGCATTGCCGAACCCGATGGCCGCGAGCGCGTGGTGCGGGTGGCCTTTGCCGCCCACAACGGCCAGCCCTACGTGAGTGTCGGGCGCTGGCTGCTGGACCGCCGCGCCATCCGGGAAGCCTCGTGGGACGCCATCAAGGCCTGGGCCGCCCAGAACCCCTCCAGGTTGAACGACATGCTCTGGGCCAACCCGCGCACCGTGTTTTTCCGCGAAGAAGCCCTGAGCGAACTCGACGCCCGCTTCGGTCCCCGCGGGGCTCAGGGCGTACCGCTCACCCCCGGCCGCTCCATCGCCGTTGATCCGCAGAGCATCCCCTACGGCACTCCGGTCTGGCTGTCCACCCAGGGCCCGACCCTCAACACGCAGCGCCTGGTCATGGCCCAGGACACCGGCGGTGCCATCCTGGGCGCCGTGCGCGCCGACCTGTTCACCGGCTGGGGCAGCTGGACCGACGAACCCTACACCGTGGCGGCGGCGCTCAAACAGCCCTTGCAGATGTGGGTGTTGTGGCCCAGGTGAGATCGCGCCAGAGCCCACAGCCCATTCCGTCATTGCACCGCACGCAACGCCTCCTTCGTCATTCCCGCGCACGCGGGAATCCACATCCGCTCGGGCGTGGGCCGAATAGCCCGCATGGATTCCCGCGTGCGCGGGAATGACTGGAGGGTGCGGGAATCCACGTCAGGCTGGGGCGGGCATCCACCCGCTCACACCGATCAGATCGGGTTCCAGGTGCAGGTCAGCTGCGGGTTGCCCGCCTTGGCTTTTTCGCACAGGGCGGCAAAGGTGGCCTTGTCGCGCGCCTCGGCGTCCTGGTTCCAGACACCGAATCCGGCCGCCAGCCCAATGGCCGGGCACAGGGCCGCGCCCACGCCACCCGATGCAATCGCTGCGATCACGCACAGGTTGTTGGCCGCTGCTCCCCAGCCCATGGCGCCATAGGCGCTCCACAGACGGGGCTGCTCTTCTGCCGGAGCGGCCTTGATCTTCTGGTAGGCCACCACTTTCATGCCAATGGTCAGCACCCCCAGCGGGTTGGCTTCGGCCGCGCCCATCATCAGGCCCACCCCGGTGGTGCCCAGGTCGGCCACCTGGGCGGCTACGGCCTGGTCCTGCACCACTGCCACCTGCGCTTCCCATGAGTCCTGGGCCTGTGCGCTGCGGGCCCCCAGGAACAGGGCCGCACCCAGCCACAGCGCCTGGATCATCCAGAATACCACGCGCAAGCGGCGAACCGAGCGGGCAGTGGGCACCCGGGCGTCCGGGGTGCTGGGGTGGGCTGTGTTCGGGTTCATGGCCGGGTCCTTCTGACAGGGTTTCAAGCGACCCGACAGCCTGAAGAGGGACTCGAAGGCCCAATCTGGCTGCCTGGCACCTGTCATATCGGCCGATGGCGACAGAAATTTCAACCTTAGGGCGACAATCGGTGCAAAAAAGCGCCCACTGGGGGCGCTGTAAAACAAAAGCCCGCGCAAGGCGGGCCTGGATAGGTCGGTAGCGCTTAATCAGGCGCCACTGAGAGGTGGCGCGGGAACCACTGGCGGAATCACCGCAGGGGGAGTCACGGTCGGAGGGCCCGGCTCGGGCGGCAGCACCACCACAGCGCCGCGACCACGGCTTCGGGTGGTTTCGTACAGCACGCCCAGACCGGCGGCTCCGATGGCAGCCTGTGTGCCGGAGATGCCAAAACCACCCGCCGCAGGCGGGTTGGCTGCCAGGAATGCGGTACAGGCGGTCTCTTCAATCTGCAGCATCTGCCCGGGGTTCAAGGTCACGGTACAGCCGCTGGCGAACACCACCGTGGCTTTGCCGCTGGCGGTGCTCAACACCTGTGCGCCCTGGGGCAGCGCCATGTTGGCCGTGGCATTGCTCAGCTGGTTGCCGGAGGTCACGGTCACCAGGCCCTCGACCGCCGTGATCGTTGCGTATGCACCTTGCTGGGCGAGGGCCAAACCGGCTGAAGTGGCCAGCAGCAGAGCGAACAGCGGGGATTTCATGTAACTACCTGTCGGAATGAGTTATTTGGTTTGATCTTATGGGTCGCCACCCACAGCGTCAAGGCGGATTATGCGTCATGTGAAGAACACCGCCCAGACAGGCGCTTTGACGGTTCTAGCCGTGGTTTCTGCGCAGCATTTGCCACCAGGCGCGCCAGCCTGAAGGTTGTGGCTCATCGTCCACCGCCAGTGCAAACGTATCCGGGGGCAGATTGTCCATGATGGCCTGCGGCCGGTCCAGCACCAGCTTTCGCGCTTCTTCCTCGCCCAGCAGCCGCCGCGCCACCGCCAGGCCTTCACTCAGACGCGGCAGACGCCTGCCGGTCGAATGCGCGTCGGTGGCCAGAACATGGGTCAGCCCATCGCCCAGAAAGCGCTCACCCCAGTACTGGGGCCGTTTGCCGAACATGCCGGTCAGGGCGCCCGCCGTCACCTGCATCCAGGCGCCTTGCTGCACCAGTCGGCGAAACACCGGGTAATGACCCTCTACCCAGGTCAGCCGTTCGGGGTGGGTGATCACCGGCGTGTAGCCCGAAGCCACCAGTTTGAAAACCGCGTCTTCGAAGCGAGGCGGTGCCGCCGTGTGTGGGGGCTCCAGCAACAGGTAGCGCGAGCCGTTCAGGGTGGGCACCTGCCCGCTCTTGATCTGTGGCAGCAAACCCGGCACCAGGTGCACGTCGGCCCCGGTCACCAGCCGCAGCGGGATACCAGCCTGATCCAGCTCGGCCTGCAGTGTCAGGCGGGCCCGTTCGATGCCCGGCCCGTCGTTCATGTACATGCCGGGGTAGATGTGCGGGGTGCAGGCCATGGTGTGAATGCCGTCGGCCACTGCAATACGCGCCATTTCGAGCGACATCTCCAGCGTCTTCGCCCCGTCGTCGATACCGGGCAGGATGTGGCTGTGCAGGTCGATCACCGCGTGGTTCCCGAAGAGGTGTTGCGTTTGACTGGCAGCAGGGTCAGGTTGTCCAGCCAGATCTCGCCCTGCAGGCCTGTCCGTGCCTCGAAAGCCGCCAGCGGCACCAACGACAAGCTCACCCCGGGGCAGTCGGTCGGCACCGTCACGGCCAGGCGGGTCGTTCGCCAGTCGCGGCCGGTCTGGGTCAGCGTCTCGCTGCGTGCCAGTTCGCGGCCACCGTTGGCACAGGCCAGCACCCAGGTCAGCCCACCGCTGCTGCGCAGATCGAGCGAGCGATGTTCGCCTTCCAGCCGGTACTGGCCCGCAGGCACAAACATGTCCTGGCGCAGCAGTGGCGTGCGCAGGGGGCGGCTGTTGAACTGCAGGCGCATCACCTGACCTCGCTCTCCCTGGCCCATGCGCTCGGCCCTGACTCCGCTGTGCTGCGGGTTGTCATCGGCCAACACCCAGTCAAAACCGTCGCGCACAAAGGCTTGCTCGAAACCTCCGTTGAACAGGAGGGGCACCGGTCGGTTCCACAACCCTTGCCAGACCGCATGGGCCTCCAGCCACAGGCCCTCGCTCTTGAGCTGACGAATCACCAGCAGCCCCGTTGGCGCCCGCAAAGCGCCGGCTGTGGTCAGATCGGCCACCAGTGGCAGGGCCGGTGCCACCGGCAGCTTCAGGCCGGGCAGGGCGCGCAGGGCCGCCTCGAACCAGCGCACATCGTCTTGCAAGGCCTGGCGCAGGGCGGCCAGCAGTGCAGGGTCCTGGTCGGCCACCGCCAGCATGCGCGCCAGGGTGCGGGTGGCCTCTTGGTCGCCATGGTGGCGCGACAGGCGAACCAGGGCCGGCACGGCCTCGCCCCAGTCGCTGCGCTCCAGCGCCCGGCGCGCCAGTTGTTCCTGCACCAGTGTGTGCTGGGGGGCCACCTGGGTGGCGGCGGCCAGCAATGACCCGCTGTCCACACCCAGGGTCTGGGCGGGCAGATCGGCGAAACGCGCCAGCGCGCTCACGGCCCAGGCATCGCCTGGGTTTCGGGCGATGCGCTCGCGCAGGCTTTGCACCTCGGCGCGCACCTGCTGCCAGACTTCGGCCGCCTGCGCGGGCGGCACCTCGATAACGCCCTCACTGGCGCCGTTGTCCGGTGGCAAGGCGCCCGCGCCGGCGCAGCTTTCGGAGAGAGGCCACTGTCCGTTCTGGCAGGCCAGCAACAGGTTGACATCAAGTGATCGTGCGCTCAGCCACACAACGGCCGATACCAGCACGGCGGCGGTCAGCCAGACACGGGGCGTTGCGCCGAGGTTCATCGTTTCAATCGGCTTCTAGGCGGGTGAGCATCGCACCACTGCCTTGTTGCCTGAAATAGGCGCGCAACCTGAAATCCTTGAGCATCGTGCTCTCGCGACCCGATTCGCGCAGCCGGATCTGCACCGTGCCATGGACCACCGGCTGTCCGTCGGTCTCTTGCATATCGAAGCGGGCCTGCCCGAGTCCGACGACTTCGGCGCCGGCCAGGGTGCGGCCATAGGCGCGTGCAAACCGGGCCGCCACATCCTCCTCGTGGGTCTGGCTGGCGGCCCAGCGGCGCACCCGATCGGCCTGGCCGGTTTCCAGCATGTGCAGCAGGTCTGCAAGCACGGGTTGCATGGGCCGCACGTCGGCCAGCGCAGGCTGAACACGGGCGCCTCCCAGCGTGGTTGCCCGGTCGATGGCCAGCGCCAAGGCCAGGGTTTCGTCCCAGCCGTCCTTGTCCGGGCTGGCTGCAGGCGTTGCGGCCGGCTTCGGTTGGTTCATTGACAGTGCATAGCTCAACCCTGCCACCTCGGTGCGTGCTTCGTTGCGTGAGCCGGGGCGGTTCACCGGCGGTTCGGCCTCGTGCCGGTTTGTGGTTGCCGGCTGCGGGGCAGGCTTCGGGGTCGGCTGCGGTTCGGATGCCGCCATCAACGCGACGGGGCGCGCAGCTTTTTCTGGTGGCTCCGGCGACGCCAGCTGGACGGGTGCGGGTGCCAGCACCAGCACCTCGGGCACAAGAGCTTCAGCCACGGGCATCGGCTGAGGCGGCACAGGCCGCTGTACCACCGTCAGCGTCGGGTCTTCCGGCGTCTGCCATAGCAGGGCCACCACGGCGCCGGTACCCAGCACCAGAGCACCCGACAGCCAGAGGGCTCGGCGGGCCGGTGAGCCGTCTTCCGAGGAGCGGTTCCGGACCGGGGTGCGCGGTGCGCTGGCGCGCGCCGCGGCCGCCACCGCGTGCAATTGGTCCGACAGTGCTCGGGCGCGCTGGGCATCGTAGTTGGCGCGATGCACTGGAGAGGCCAGCACGTCGTGCGCCAGGTTCACCCGCGCCGCCGCGTCGCCTGGCCAGGGGTCACCGTCGGTCTGGAAGTCCGGGTGGGTCAGGCGCATCAGCAGCCGGTAGTGCTCTTTGAGCGTGGTGTTGTCGGTTTCCGCGCCCACGCCCATCAGGGCATAGTGGTCGTTGTCCGGGCGCAGCATCACGCTGCGCACAAAAAAGCGCGCCGCCTGCCGCACCTCGGCTGGCACCGGCTCGCCGCCAGGCAGCTCTACTGGCCGGTCGGCGGCCAGGGCCAGCAGCGCCAGCGTGTGGTCGAACAGCACCGCCGGCTCGCGCCGCGCCACCGAAAAGCGCCCCGGGCCAGCCTGGTAGGCCAGCAGGGCGTCCCACAGCTGCGGATGGGGGGTGGACGTCATGCGCTGGCGGGCGAAGTCCCGGTGCCAGGCGGGCCGTTCAGTTCGGCCAGGCCACTGTGGCGCACACCGGCCGCCTGCTCGGCCGGACGGACAGCGGCGCTCTCGTTGCCGTGGTAGCCGTAGTAGCTGCCATAGCCGTAACCGTACTCGGCGCCGTGCTTGTCACTTACATGCGTCAGCACCACACCCATGGGCACAATGCCGCCATGGCGTAGGCGCCGCATCGAGTCCTTGATGGCCGACCTGCGCGTCTCGCCGGCCTTGATGGCAAACACCAGGTGCGGCACCTGGTTGCCCAGCACGATGGCGTCGGCAAGGCCCAGCAATGGCGGGCTGTCGATGATGACCTGCGCATAACCCAGCGACTGCGCTTTCTCCAGCAGCATCATCAGCTTGGGGCCCGAGAGCAGCTCCACCGGGTCCGGCGGGGTTGGCCCTGCGGTCAGCACCGACAGGTTGCTCAGGTTGGAGTGCTGGATCAGGGTGCCCGAGCCACCATCGCCCGCCAGGTAGTTCGACAGCCCGTGTTCGTTGGGCATTTTCATGATCTTGTGCACCGACGGGTTGCGCATGTCGGCGTCAACCAGCAGCACCGGCTTGCCCAGCTGGGCAAAGTTGATCGCCAGTGAAATCGCGGTGGTCGACTTGCCCTCGCCCTTGCCGCAGCTGGTCACCATCAGCACCTTGGGCGCGCCCTCGGTGGTGGAGAATTGCAGCGCGGTGCGCATGGAGCGGTAGGCTTCGGCAAAGGCGCTGCGCGGGTCCTCGTGGATGAGCGCAGCCACCTGGCCACCACGCACAGCCTTCTTCTTGATCAGCGGAATCAGGCCCAGCAGCGGCAGGCCATAGAGCTGCTCGATTTCGTCGGCGCTCTTGATGGTGTCGTCCAGCGTTTCGCGCAGGAAAGCCAGGCCCAGGCCCAGCAACAGGCCCAGGCCCATGCCGATCATGGCAAACCTGGTGGGCTGCGGGCTGAACGGGAACAACGGTGCACGGGCTTCGTCCACCACCGAGATGTTGTTGGTCGTCAGGCCGCCGGTCACCGACACCTCTTTCAGACGCTGCAGCAGGCTGTCGTAGACCTGCCGGTTGGTTTCCATCTCACGGCGCATCAGGTTCAGGTCCACGCTGCGGTCCTGCACCACCTGCACCTCGGCGCGCGACTGGGCCAGGCGCTCGCGCAGCTGGTTCTCCTGCTGGCGCGCAGCTTCAAACTGGGCTCTGACCGACCCCATCACCACGTTCACCTCGGCCTGGATGCGGGCGTCGATCTCGGCAATCTGTGCCCGCATCTGCACCATGCGCGGGAAGTCGGGTTTGAACACCGCCTCGTTCACGGTGTATTCGGCCTGCAGCTTGGCCCGTTGCTCCTTGAAAGTCTGCACCGCCCGGTTGTCCAGCACCTGGGGCGCGCTCTCCGGGTTGCGCAGCACCTCGTTGTAGACCGATTCGGCGCGGATCCGCTCCTCTTCGGCACGGGCCAGTGCCGCCGAAATGCTGGCAAAGCCCTGGGTGGCCACCTCGGTCTTGTCGTCCAGGGTCAGGATCTGGTTGCGCTTGGCGTATTCGTTGATGACGCGCTCGCTCTCTTCCAGTCGCGCCTTGGATGAGCGAATCTGGTCTTCCAGGAAGCCGCGTGCGTAGGTCGACGACTCCAGGCGCCGCTCCAGGTTCATAGCCATGAAGGTGCGGGCCATGGTGTTGGCGATGCGCGCGGCCAGCTCGGGGTTGCTGTTGACCACCACAATGTTTACCAGGCGCGAGTTGCGCACAGGCTCGATACTCACCGAGCCCCGAAACGCCGAAATGGCGCCGTCGCGGCTGAGCACCTGCTCGTCCTGGATGGCCGGCGTGCCGAGTTGCCGGTAGTTGGCCAGCAGCCGCTCGACAAAACCCCTATTGGCGGCCGCGGCCGGCTCGGGTTCACCCAGTGCACCGGTGTCGCCAGCGCCGGGCAGGGCGTCTGGCGTGCTGCGGCGGTTCAGGCCCATCTCGTCGATCACCCGCTCGGCCAGGGCCCGGCTCTTGAGCAGCTCGATCTGGGTCTGTAGCTGCGAGCCGTCATCCCAGTAGTTCATCTCGGCATCAACATCGCGGTTGAAGGCCACCACCTGCTGCGCCGTGCGGTCGATCTGCACCAGGGCTGTGGCCCGGTACATCGGGGTCGAGCGCAGGCTGTGCACCACCGCGATCACGCCGCACAGCAGGGTGACGGCCAGCAGCATCCATTTGTGCTTGCGCACCACTCGCAGCAGGTCGCGCAGGTCCAGTCCGTCGTCTTCGATCTCGGCGGCCCGCTCATCGCGCAGGGCCGGGTGTGTCAGGGCGTGCGGGCCACGCAGCGCCAGGCTGCGCACCGGGGCTTGGTCGGGTGGGGTCGGTTCGGCGGCTTGGGACATGTCTGGGGCGGACAGATAACGGGGAGGCGCGGCGCAGCGAGAGACTCAGCCTGGCCGGCCGAACGGGGGTGGCGCGCGTTCAGCGCGGCGCCAGGCCCGAGAAGGGGTTGATCGAGTCGATGATGTCGCGGAACAGCGAGTCGCGCAGCGCGGTGCGTGCGGCGCTGCGCTTGACCACGATCACGTCGTCGGCCAGGATCACCGGGTCTGGGTGCTTGCCCTCGCGAATGGCGTGCAGGTCGAAGGTCTGGGGCTCGGCGGTGTTGCCATCGAGCCCCTGGCGGAACAGCATGATTTCGGACAGGTTCGCATAGTTGCCGCCACCACCGGCCAGGGCCAGCGCACGCAGCAGGGTCAGTTGCCCGGTCACCGGGTAGATGCCCGGCTTGGCAACAGCGCCTTCAATGGTGATGCGGCGGGTGGTGAACTCCTTGATGAACACCGACACCTGCGGGTCCTGCAGGTAGCGCTCGGCATAGGCGGCAATGCGTTCTTCGGCCTGCTGGCCGGTCATGCCCTGCAGGGAAACCGGGCCCACCAGCGGCAGCGACACCACCCCGGTGGAATTGACGCGCACCGTGCGCTTGAGCTCGGGCACGCCAAACACCTCGACCTCGATCAAGTCGTTGGGCGAGATGCGGTAGTCGGCACTGAGCCCGGACAGTGTGTCCAGTGGCTGTGGCTGGTTGGCCGGTCCCACGGGTCCAAGGGCGCCAGGCACACCGGGGGCGACGGCTGCCGCGGCATAGGGTGCGGGTGCCCTGGTGGCCTGCGCCAACACCGGGGCCCCTGTCAAGCCCGCCATCAAGGCGGTCAACACAACAACACTGCGCATACTCTGCACCCTTGAGGGACCCCACTAGCCAAGTTACCTGGGCCGGTTTGCCCAAACCCCAGATTTTAAGTCAGCGCTGTGTTCTTAAGTGTTCAATTCCTCACGGTGTCGGCGCTGACGGCCAGGCGGCAGCGGCCGCAGGAACAAGCCGGCCAGAAACGCGCCCAGCATGGCCAGCGCCGGAATGCGCAGGTTGAAGTCCACCCAGGCATGCAACAGCAAGGCCAACAGACCGAAACCTGCCGCCAGCATCAGCTGTTCGCTGCCGTGCAGCCGCCCTTGGGCCAGACGCTGGCCCAGTTGCACCGCCCGTGCCACCAGCAGGGCCAGGGCAAGCGCCATCAGCAAGGCGGCCGGCAGGCCCGCCTCCATCAACAGTTGCACATAGTCGCTGTGGGCGTGCTCCACAAAACCGCCCTCGGCCACCGCCGGCTGAAAGCGCGGAAACACCCCGGCAAACGAGCCCATGCCCGAGCCGGCGGGCCAGAACTCGGCCGTCGCCCGTGCGGTGGCCATGAAATTCTGCTGCCGCATGGACGCGTCACTCTCCAGCGCCTGCCCCTGGAAGCGTCGCAGGCCCTCGGTGCCCACCGTGGCCAGGCCGACCAGCAAGGCCAGCGCCAGCGCGCCCACCCGCCAGCGCAGCTTCCAGCGCCGCAGCGCGCCACCCGGCATCAGCAGCACCGCACCGGCTGTGGCCAACAAGGCCGAGCCCAAGCCTGCGCGTGACTGGCCGGCCAGCACCGCCAGCAACAGCACAAAACCCGCCACCGCCCACAGCCAACCGCTGGCGTCACCGAGCCCCTGCCCGTCCAGTGAGCGCCGCCACTGCCACACGATCAGCGGCAGGCACATGGCCAGTAAGCTGGCCAGGTGGTTCGAGTTGGCAAAAGTGCCGATGACACCTTTGAAATGCGAGCCCGCGTGCAGCATCGGAAACGGTCCCAGCTGGGCCAGCCCCAGCAGTGCCTGAAGCAGCGCACCCAGCAACCAGAGCCTGAGCAGCCAGTGCAACTGCCGCTGCCCCGCCGCCAGCCCCAGCCACAGACAGGCCAGCACCGGGATGCCTGCCAGCACCGAGGCCCAGGTTGCGTCCGGTGTCAGCGACAGCGGCCGCCAGGCCTGGCTGTCCAGCCCCAGGCCATCCAGCACCCCCAGGTACGTTTCACGCCCCGGCAGGGCCGCCCACAGTGAGGGCGGAAGGGGCATCAGATGCAACACCCCCAACCACAAAGGCGAGGTCACCAGACAGCCCAGTGCCCAGCGCTTCCAGCCACTGCCCCACACATCGCGCAGCCCACCCTGCACCCCGGCCAGCGCCACCCCAGCCAGCACCAGCAGCCCCAGCCACTCCAGCCCGATCAGCGCCACTCCCCGGTTGCCCCCGCGAATCAGCGGCGCCATCAGCACCAGTAACACCCCCGCCCCAAAGGCCAGGTCCATGCCCCAAGGGGCGCTGCGCACTGCCGTTCTGTCCACTGTCGTATTCATGCCGCCCATTGTCGTCATTCCCACGAACCTCCCCGTCGTTCCCACGAACAGCCTGCCCCTGCGAAAGCGTGGGGCGGGAATCCACAAGCTCTCACCTACCCCCGCCACTTCCCCCAAGCCCTCTTCACCCGCTCCCACATCAAGCCCGCAACCCCCCCCTTGTCCCCATACAGATACGTCATGTAGTCCCGACTCGGAAACACCCGCTGCCACAACCACCGCAGCTTCGGCCCCCACCCCGGCAGCGCCCGCATCGTCTGCGCCTGCATATAAGCCCAATCATCCAGCCGCCCAGCATCGAGCGGCTCCCCCTTGGCCGCCTCACGCAACTCCACCAGCACCCCCTCAGGAAACATCGTCCCAAACATGGCCGACGTCGCCTCCAGCGCGCTCAGCGTCACCCCCGCCACCTTCCGCTCAAGCGCCAGGCTCACCAGCTGCGTCCAATCATCCGGGCCCAGGTGCTTTTCCAGCACCACAAAGTCGTACAGCCATTTCGGGCGGTCGCCTACGCCAATCTCGATGTTGCTGGCCCGGTGCATGGCCGCATGCAACGTGGCGTGCACCGGCCCCAATCCACGCGCGTTCGGCCCCAGCGACGGAATGGCTACCGACGCCGCCATCAGCTCGTCAAAGCCGAAGCGGTCAGCGTGCAGGGCCGAGTTGGACAGCCGCCAGTGGATATCCACTTCCAGTGACCAGTCTGCAGCCATGGCTTTCTGGCACATCATCTCGTAGGCAACCAGCCCTCCAGACGGCGCCATGCATTCGAATCCGTCCGATTCAAGCGCGCTTGCCAAACGCTCGGCCACGTCTCGCGAGGGCAGCAAGATGTCCACATCGCCGCATGCTCGCCAGTGGGGTTTGGCGTAGGCCCAGTGGGCCAGGGCCGCGCCCTTGAGCAACAAAGACGGTGTGGCCGATTCGGAAAGGTGCTTCAGAATGCGACGCGACTGGGCCTCGAAAGCCATCGCGTAGGCCATGGCCTCGCGCGCCGCGTCGGTCAGGGTGCGCCTGGTGCCTGAAGGCAGGTCTGCGCGGTTGGCCAGTGCAGCGTGCATAAGGGAAACCATGCCTTCATTGCTGGCTCTGACCACCCATTCATCGGAGTCAATCCACGCAGGCAAGGCCTGGTCGTCGGCAAGTCTGAGCAGTCCCGCCATTTGCTCGGGCAACGGATCGGTCATGCTGTCAGAGCCTGTCGGGGGTTGTCCTCAGTTGGAGGGCGTCTGCCTCAAGGGCCTCGCACAACGCGTCCAGGCGACCCAGGTCATCGGGAGCGCAGACCTGTCTGATGGGCATTTCGCGAACCAGTCTTCCCAAGAACTGAAACTCGGCAGCACGTTGTGCCGGCGTCTGGGCACGAGAGGCAAAGCTGTCCGAGAGCAGCCTCATCAAGGCTTCTGCCGGTGGCACATCGCTGAAAGCGGGATCTGCGGGTTGCCGCTGCCCAAGGAAATAGATGGCGGACAGAGTCATGGGGGCGGACTGGAACCGAAGACCGTGTTCGGCCAGGTCCAGCGCCCGTTTGCTCCAGCCAGGCATCATGGGTGGCAGGGCGTCGGCCGACCCCATCAATGCCTGGGCCGATTCAGGCCACAGTCGCAGTTTCGGGTAGGCCGGAACGGCCAGCCAGCCTTCATCTCCATGCCGGACGGGCAAGACGTCATCGCTCAGCACGGCGTAACCCTTGCGGGCAAAAGCCGCAACGGTGGTGGACTTTCCGGCACCCGAGTCACCCACCAGGGCCACCGCATGTTTCCCCAGAGCGACAGCGCTGCCGTGCAGGCAGACCTGCCCCCGCTGGCGCATGGCCACACCCATGATAGGCCCCAGCAGTGCCGGCAGCAATGCGGCAGTATCGGTGTTCATCGGCAAGGCAATTTCCACCACAGTTCCGGCTGCATTGACGGTGAAACGGATGCCGTCGTGGTAGGTCAGGCAGATGCTGCCAGAGCCCGGGTGGCGGGTTGCGATGAACTCCGGTTCACCATCTTCAAGCAGGTCCACCGCGCGGAACGCCTCCACCCAGTCACCAGCAGAGAGCGGCTCACCCGGCGAAACCAGCCGAACCTTCAAGTCAGCCGGGGGCTTGGCTTCGGGCATCCAGCCGGCCATCAGCGTATCCAATGGCGCCTGTACGGCCACAGTGAGGCCATACAAATGGAAAAGACCCGCAGACGACACGCTAATGTCGTTCAAGCGGGCCTGCGGTCGCGACCAGCGTGCGCTCAGACGCGTGTGCGGTTGCCGTTTTGGTTGCTGCAGCCTTGCCCTTGGTTGGCGCCGTCGCCACCACCTCTGCAGCCGCGACTCAGCGTCAACTCACCGATGCTGCCGAACCGGCGGATGACAGGCGACTGGTAGGCTTGGCGGGTTGCCTCCTGGGGAACGTGGGTCGTCGCGTGAGTGGTCATTTTGGATGCCGGGTAGTCAGATGGCTGTTTGATGGTGGGCGGGGCGGCGGTGCTGAAGCCATTGACCCAGCACCCAAGGCCTTCCTGCCTGTTCCCATGCTATCGGTCTTTGGTTCCAGCTTTCCTTCGCCAGCCAAGTATTCCAAGGTATTAGTTTATCCAAGTTCACGATTGGTTGCATTTTTTGTGCATCGATCGGCCAAGGCTGCACGCTTCCCGTGTCTCGCTGCAGCAACGGGGGAATGGGTGAGGTTGGCAGCGGCGTTTTCGGGCGGTTGACCACAAGCTTGGGCAGGTGGGGACGCATGGCCTGCCGAAGGATGTGCTTCTTGATGCACCATGGCTGTACGGGCAGGCGCAAGCAGTGCTCAATCAACCTCAGATCCATGAGTGGATGACGGTAGTCGATTGCAAACCCGTGGATGCCCGGGTCATAGTGCTCAAAGGCCCGGCCGTCCTCGGCCATCTGGCTCAGCACCTGATAGGCGTATGGGCGCGGCGTGTCGTCAATGCGGCGCCAGGTCTGTGGCGGGTTCTGCCATCGCGCCTTCAGGTTCAGCCTGTCCACCAGATCCGGGTGTATCCAGTCCGGAAACCTCAAAGGTGCCTCTTCTGGCGGCAACGGCAGTGTGCGCTGCCGCCACCGTTGCCGCCAACCCGATAGCCAAAGCGGGCCCTGTGCGCCCAGAAATGACACCACAGCACCGACCCAATCCCCGTATTTTCTTTGCCGGACCATGCAGCGAAGAAATGGCCGTAGCGGCTCGGACAGCAGCGCATCACCGTCCCAGCCAGTGAGCCAGGTTCGACCAAATGCAGCCGAGCGGGCCAGCACATGGTGTTTCAGCGTCGGCAGCAAGTCCATGACCGGCTCCGGTCGCTGCCATCCATTTGCGGGCTGGTCAAACAGACGGAAGGACTCCGCCACGACAAACTCTGCAGGCAGACTCAGGCGCCCGGCTGCCATCGATGCGTAGTGGCGCTCTTCATCGGGCATCCACTCGTCATAGACCACACTGACACCGAGCATGTCGGCTTCTCCCGTGTCCTCCAGAAGGCACAGGCGGGCCATGACTGCCAGAGAGGTCGAGTCCATGCCGCCACTCAGCTCAAGGCCGATGCGCTCTGTGCGCAAGCGGTCGCGCACCACGGTCTTCAGGAGTTCAAAGAAGTCACCCACCTCATCATTGCGCTGGCTGCCCGTCCTGGGCTCGAATACCGGCAGCTGCCAATAGCGCCAGATGCGTCGCCCCTCATGAGCCGACCAGCGCAGTGCATGTCCTGCCCTAAGCCGTCGAATGCCAGCATAGGCGGTGCTCTCCGGTTCACGTGACTCGCCGAAAAGCAGAAAGTCGGCCATGAACAGATCGTCATGCTCCGCACCCAACTCTGGGTGCTCCGTCATGACCTGTAGGGTGTTGCCGACCAGTACGCCCTCTGCAAGAGCCGCATGGAACAAGGGCTTGATACCGAAATGATCGCGTGCTGCAAACAGGCATTGCTGGCGTTCGTCCCAGATGGCAAAGCAGAAATCGCCAAGCAGGTGCTGCAGGCAGTCGGTATCCCAGCACAGGTAGGCATGCAGGATGAATTCGGCGTCCGTGACTTGCGGCGGCACCTGTCTACCCGTTGCGGCCAATGCGCGAACCAAGTCGGCCTGCGCGTCAATACGCGCATCTGCGGTGATCCACACCGGCGCATCGTCCAGCCGCAGGGGCAGTGGCTGGTCTTGTTGTCCGACACGGGTGTACATGTGTGCGCTGCCAAGGGCGGCCTGCCCCAGCCGACGCCACGCCAAACCGTCCGGGCCACGAAACGACATGGCTTTGGTCAGGCTGCGGATCTCTTCGTCGTCGTCGCCCATGGCCACGCGTCGCGCTACTGCCACGATGCCGCTCAACGGAAGCTCCTGCTGTTGAACGGCCGGGTGTGGGCGTAGGCTGCGTAACGGGTCGTCACATCCGGGCTGTCATTCACTGGCTGGCCATCCACCTCCACCCAGGCGTGGGCATCGAGCTGGTCTGCCTGCATGCGAACGCCAATGCGCAGTTGCCCCATCATGCCTTCGCGCTGGAGCAGCCTCAGCAACGTCAGCGACTGGGTCAGGCAGGTACCTCGGACCAAGCCGCACCGGGCCGCCACGCCGACCCATCGGGACAGCGTCCGTCCCCTTTCAACGGCAATCTCAGGCGGTGTTTCGGAGGGGATTGCCCGGGTTGCGACCCGGTCTTGCATGCGCTTGAACCCCAGCCACCTAAGGCCGAGCCCTGTCAGTGGCAGCCAGACGAAGGCCAAGGCAAGCGCCAGCCAGTCGTTGGCAGGCAGTGCCCACCAGCGCGCCCAGTCACCGGTCCTCATGCAGCAACAGCCCCAGCTGCACCAGCTCGACGACGAATGCGTCCAGATCGGCAGCCAGCTTCTCTGGTGCCACGTCATAGCGCGCATTCAGCGTTTGGCATGCCTGCTCGACCGAGCCCTGGTCGCGCAGCGTGCACCACATGTCGTTGCCTACCCTGTCCAGGCCGAAGTAGACCTCTGAGGTCAGATCCAGCAGAACGGCTTCGCCCTCCAGATCCTGGACAAGCGCGTTGGGTGACACGCGGACGGTCGGGTAGGTGAATGTGATGGACATGTCGAGTCAGTGGGGAAATGGTTTGTGTCCGTGAACCTCTGCCACCACACCCCCTTCCATCCGCCACACCCGGTCCGCCAGCGCCAGGCTGGCCGGGCGGTGGGTGATGAGGATCACCGTGCGCTGGCGCAGGGTGTCGTGGCAGTCGGCGATGAAGCTTTTCTCGCCTTCGGGATCGAACATGGCCGTGGCTTCGTCCAGGATGAGGATGGGCGGGTCCTTGAGCAGGGCGCGGGCCAGAGCCAGGCGCTGGCGTTGCCCGCCCGACAGGCGCAGGCCCTGGTCACCCACCTGCGTATCGTAGCCGTGTGGCAGGCGGCTGATGAAGTCGTGCGCCTGGGCAGCACGGGCGGCGGCTTCCACCTCGGCTTCGGTGGCGCCCGGTCGGCCCCACGCCAGGTTCTCACGCACGCTGCCATTGAACAGCAGCACATGCTGGGGCACCACCCCAATCTGCCGGCGCAGGCTGCGCAGGTTGACGGTGGCGGTGTCCACGCCGTCGATCAGCATCTGCCCGGCAGTGGGCTCGACCAGGCGCATCAGCAGGTGGGTGAGCGTGCTCTTGCCAGCGCCGTTCGGGCCGGTCAGGGCCACGGTCTGGCCGGGTTCTATGCTCAGCCTCAGGCCTTCGAACACCGGGCCACCCCCCGGCCAGGCAAAGCCCAGGTTGCGCAGCTCGATGTGCCCACGCACCGGGGGCAGGTCGGGCGCGTGGTGGTCGGCCGGTTCGGCCGGCTCGGCCAACACGGCGCCCAGGCGCTGCAGCGCACCCAGCGCCTGGCGCGTCTGGCCGTAAACGTCGGCCAGCGAGCCCACCGGCCGGGTCAGCAGCGCGGCATAAAGCAGAAAGCTCACCATCTCGGCCGGTGTGCGGCTCTGGGTCGTGCTGCCCAACCACCACAACACCAGCACCATGCCGGTGGCGGCCAGAAACTGCACCAGCGGGCCCATGGCGCTGTAGATGCGCCGCTGCTCGCGGTTGAGTTGCAGCACGCGGTCCACACGCTCGCGGTAGCGCGCCGACTCCAGCGACTCGCGGGTGAAGGTCTTGACCGCCGGCAGCTGGCCCAGGTTCTCTTCGGCGGCCACCAGCGCGTCGGCATGGGCCTGTTGTACCTGGTCCGACAGCGGGCGCAGGCGCCGGCCCATGAGCTTCATCAGCACATAGAACAGCGGCACCATCAGCATCACCACCAGGGTCAGCCGTGGGTCCAGCCGGGCCATCATGACCAGGGCGCCCAGCACCGTCAGCAGCAACGGCAGCAGCCCCACCAGCGTGCCGCTCAAGAAGTGGGCCAGATGCCACACGTCGTTGGTCAGCAGCGACAGCGTGTCGCCGCGCCGGCGTGCCGAGTGAAAGGCCAGCGGCAGCGCCTGCAGGTGGTCAAACAGGCGGGTCTGCAGGTCGGCCAGCACCGCGTCGGACGTGTGGCCCAGCCAGAGCGCACTCGCAAAGCGCAGCAGTGCCTGCACGGCCAGCAGCACCAGCAGGCCACCCAGCAGCACCGCACCGCCTTTGGCCAGCACATCACCCCCACCCAGCAAGCCGCCGGCCAACTGCCCGGCCAGCCAGGGCACGGCCAGCGCGGCGGCGGTCTCGGCCAGCATCAGCAGCACGCAGGCCAGCAGCGTCCAACGCCAGGGACGGGCGTAGGCGAGCATGTTGTGCAGCTTCATTTGGTGCCCTTTTTCATGGCGCGTTGCTTCAAGAGCGCCTGTGGAAGGGCCGCCAATGCAACACCCAGCATGGCCCCCAGCACATCCTGCGCAAAGTCGGTCAGGCGCGGCGTGCGCCCGGGCGCCCAGAACTGCAGCACCTCGCTGACCGCGGAGAACACCACCAGCCCCGTCAGCAGCCAGAGCATGGGCGCGCGCGGCAGTGCCAGCCGCGCCAGAAAGCCCAGTGCGCCAAACAGCAGGATGTGCACCGTGTCCCAACCAGGCCGCAGGGCTTCCACCCAGTTGACCGAGCGACCAAGCCAGCGAAAGTCGCTGCGCAACCAGGCCAGCGTGGTGTTGGGCACGGCCACCACCAGCACGATCAACACGGCCAACATTACCAACAAGACCACGCCCAGCTTTCTCACGGCTTGACAGGTACGGCCTCTACGGCGGTCTGCAGGGAAGGCATCAGCTCGCGGTACACCCCCATCGTCTTGTCCACCACGATGCGCTCGTCAAACCTCGCCAGCGCCTTGGCGCGGGCGGCCTGCCCCAGGCGTTCGCGCAGGGCGGGCTCGTCCTGCAGGCGGGCTATGGCGCGGGCCAGGGCGGCGCCGTCCTTCACCGGCACCAGCAGTCCGTCCTTTTCATGGCTGACCACCTCGCGGCAGCCGGGCACGTCGGTGGCGACGAGGGGCAGGGCGCATGCGGCAGCCTCGATCAGCCCTTTGGGCAGGCCCTCGCGGTAGCTGGGCAGCACCACTGCGTCCACGGCGCCAAACAAGGCCGGCATGTCGTCCACATGACCCAGCCATTCGACCAGGCCTTGGGCCACCCAGTCGCGCACCGTGGTCTCGGGCACGGCGGCGGGGTTGCCGGGGTCCGGGTCGCCAGCCAGCTGGAATCGGATGACCCGGCCTTCGGCCTTTAACATCTGCGATGCCTGCACATACTCCTGCAGGCCCTTGTCCCACAAAAGGCGGGCCGGCAGCACCACGGTGAAGGGCTCGTTGACCGGTGTGCCGGCGGGCCGGGGTGTGAAGCGCTCGCAATTCACGCCCGAGCCCGGTATCAGTCGCACCTGCCCCATGTCCACCAGGCGGGCACGCTCGAACAGGGCCACATCGTCGGGGTTCTGCAAGATGAGTCGCGCACCCTGCCCGCCCAGGGCCAGCTTGAGCAGGCTGCGCACCACCGGCCGCAGCAGGCGCGCCTTGAGGTCGTCGCTGGTGAACACATAACCCATGCCTGCCACCGCGTTCACCCGCGCTGGCAGGCCGGGTACGCGTGCGGCCCAGCGCGCGGCCAGTGAGCCATAGACTGCGCACTTGATGGTGAAGCCGTGTACCAGGTCCACCTGTTCGGCCTGCATCAGGCTGCGCAGCCAGCGCAGCAGGGCCAGCTCGCGCAGGGGGTTCAGGCTGCGCCGCTCCATGGGTGCGGCCACCCAGCGAAAACCCATGGCCTGCAGCTTCTTGCCATAGGGTCCGGGTGGTGACACCAGCAGCACCTCGTGCCCGCCCTCACGCAGGGCCAGGGCCAGCGAGCGGCGGAAGTTGTAGAGGTACCACTCGGTGTTGGCGAAGAGGATGACTTTCACTCAAATGCCCTCGAAGAGGAGGAAGCGGTAGGGCAGCCAGTATTGCGAGTGCGACGCGAAATTCAGCCACACAAAGTTGACCAGGGCGTAGTAGGCCACCACCGCAGCCACCCAGCCCTGGTTGCTGCTGGTTCTTCGTCCCAGGACGTCGGGCAGGTGAGAGAAAACCACCAGTTGCAAGGGCAGCATGTATAGCGCAATGCGGTCCACCGCGGTGGACGAAGGGGAGGTAAACAGCACCGCCAGCAAGGCCAGCGAAATGACGGCCAGCCACAGCCAGAGATTGCTCTCGGCACCCGTGAACCGGAAGCGCTTGCGCCAGAAAAGCAGCAGGCCGGCAGGCAGCGCGTTCATGACCAGGCGCACCAACGCACCTTGAGACTGGTACTCGGCTTCGATGTAGCCAGCAACCAGGTCCTCGACCGAGTCCTCCAGAAACAGCTGGTAGGCCAGCAAGGTGATGACCCCCACCCAGGCGGCCGTCCAGTAGCGGTTGTGGGTGCTGGCCAGGGCAGCAATGGGCAGCAAGATGACGGCGGTCTTGTGAAAGGTGGCGCCCAGCAGCACGAACACCACAAAAGGCACGGTGCGCCTTCGCATCAGCGCCACCATGCCCAGCATGGCCAGACCCAGGGCCACGCCCTGGCGGCTGTAGCCCATGCCCACCACGATGATGAGGTAAGGCACGGCCACGGCCAGGGCCAGCCAGGGGCGGGGCATGTTGCGGCAGAAGTGGACCAGGCCAATGGCCAGCAAGCTGCCGCAAAACAGATTCACGCCATAGACATCCCAGCCCAGTTCGATGCTGAGCCAGTTGACCAGTTCGTAGCCGGGGTCAGGTGACGTGAGGACCTCGCTCAGGGGTGCACCCTGAATCCGGTCTAGGTAGCGAATGTAGTTTCCCCAATCGCCACCGACTTCCACCCGAAACCCGATCATCAACGCCAGCAACACCAGCACCAGCAACCATTCCAGGCCCCAGCGGGTGGGGTCGAACGAAGCAGGCGCAAAGCGCGGCTTGGGCTTGAGCACCGCCGCCGCTGCCGGAATGAGAAACAACAACCAGTAAGGCCACATGTCAGGATTGTCGGCTGACTTGAGGGGTACCTTGCCCGGACAACCAGGACTGAAACATCAGCACAGCCCACAGGCTGGACGCATGGTCCCTCGTGCCGTTCAGGTGCTCTGCCCAGCGCTGGCGAATGGGCCCTGGGTCCAGATAGCCTTGTTTCTGCAGACGCTGGTCAGACAACAAGTCCTCTGCCCAGCTTCGCAGCGACCCGCGCAGCCACCGACCCACGGGAATGGCGAAACCGGCCTTGGGCCGCTCGATCAGCTGGCGCGGCACGTGCTTGTAGAGCACCTGGCGCAAAGCCCACTTACCGGTGTTGCCCCTGACCTTCATGTCCAGTGGCAGGCGCCAGGCCAATTCGGCCACCCGGTGGTCCAGGAACGGCACCCGGGTTTCCAGGCTGCAGGCCATGGCGGCCCGGTCCACCTTGCACAGGATGTCGTCGGGCAGGTAGCTCATGGCGTCGCGGTACATCATGCGCAGCTGTTCAGCTTCCGCGCCCTGCGCGGGCATGGGGTCGTCCAGCAAGCTCACAGGCTCAAGGACATGACCCTGCTGCCCATCGGGGCCCAGCACCAGGCTGGCCGGGTCCTGCCATTCAGACACCAGGCTGCGGTACAGGTCGTCCATGTTCCGAACGGTCTGCAGGCGCGCTGCCAGCTTGTGCAGCTTGTCCCCCAGGCGTGCCACGCCGTCGGTGCCAGACCCGACACCCAGCGTCTTGCCCACGGCGTCCCAAGCGGGAATGGACATGGCGGCCATGGCGTGCCCCAGCATCTGCCGTGCCGGCATGGGCAGCCACGACAGGCGGTGCCAGATGCGCGGTCCCCAGAAGTAGCGGTTGTAGCCGCCAAACAGCTCGTCGCCCGCGTCGCCTGACAGGGCCACCGTCACCTGCTGGCGCGCCGCCTGGCACACCAGGTGGGTCGGGATCTGCGACGAGTCTGCAAACGGCTCGTCGTACATGTGCGGCAGGCGCGGAATCACGTCCTGCGCCATCTGCGCACTCACTCGCATTTCATGGTGTTCGGTGCCCAGGTGGCGGGCCACCGCCAGCGCATGCGGTGATTCGTCAAACCCGGCTTCGTCAAACCCGATGGTGAAGGTCTTGACCGGACGCGAGGATTGCCGCTGCATCAGCGCCACGATGGTGGACGAGTCCACACCGCCCGACAGGAAGGCGCCCAACGGCACGTCAGCCAGAGACTGCAGGCTGACCGCCTGGTTCAGCTGCTCTTCAAGCAGGCGCAGCGCCTCGGCCTCGTCGGTGACCGGGTTGCGCGCCCCTGCCTCCACTGCGTCGGCCAAGGACCACCAGCGCTTGACCGCCACGCTGCCGAGCGTTTGCCCGGGGCGCAGAGGCCGCGCGGGCGCTTCAGCCGGTGGCCGACCCTGCACCGTCAGCAGGCAACCCGGCTCCAGCTTGAAAATGCCTTCGTAGATGCTGCGTGGCGCGGGCACATACATGAAGCGCAGATACTGCGCCAATGCCTGCCGGCAGACTGGCGCATCAAAACCCGGGTAAGCCTTCAAGGCATTGAGCTCAGAACCAAACACAAAGGCCCGTTCAGCGCCGCGCCCGACCCAGCCGTAATACAGCGGTTTCTCGCCAAACCGGTCCCGCGCCAGCGTCAGCGTGTGTGTTTGCCGGTCCCACAGCGCAATGGCAAACATGCCCACACAGCGCCGAAGCGTGGCCTCCACCCCCCAGCATTCAAACGCCGCCAGCAAAGTCGCGGTATCCGAATGCCCCCGCCAATGGACCCCCAAGGCTCCGCCATTCCCGCCCTCACCGTCATTCCCGCGAAAGCGGGAATCCACCCCAGCAACGCCCGCCCGACGCCTCCCATCCACCTCCGCCCGAATCTCCAGATGGTTGTAAACCTCCCCATTGAACACCATCACATGGCGCCCACTGGCCGACTGCATGGGCTGGTGCCCAGCGGAAGACAGGTCGATGACGGCCAGGCGGCGGTGGCCCAATGCCATACCCACGGATTCGTCTACCCAGGTGCCAGCATCGTCAGGCCCCCGATGGACGATGGCGTTGGCCATCCTCGCCACCAAGCCATCCCCATTTGATTGGGAAGCAAGGCTCCAGAACCCGGTCAGACCGCACATGACTTGATGCCTTCCTTGCTGTCAACTGCTTGTTTGAGCCAGCCAGCCAGCAATGGCGCGGTCACTTGCAGGCAGTATTCCCGTTCAACCTTGGCGCGCCCGGCCTCCCCCAAGCGTCGCCTCAATGCCGGATCAGCCGCCAGCGTTCGAAGTGTTGTCTCCCATTCGGCGGGGGTGGTGGCCAAGAATCCGTTGATGCCGTGCTCGACGATGACGGCGTTTGCCCCCACCGGCGAGGCCACCACCGGCAAGCCGCAGGCCATGTACTGGATCAGCTTGTAGCCGCATTTGCCGCGCTCGAACGGTCCGTCTTCCAGCGGCATGATGCCGATATCCAGACGCCGGATTGAGTCCACTTCGGTGTCCTCACCCCAGGCTTCAGATGCCATCGGTAGATCAAGCGCCCGCGCGTCAATCCCAATGGCCCTGAATTGCATCAGCCCATCATGGCGCAGCCGTTCCATGACCTTGGTCAGTGGCCCGAGGAACGAGGCTGTTGATCTTTGCCCGATCCAGCCTGCGGTGGTCAGCACATTGTGTCTTTCGCTTGGTGGCCATCCCGCTGGCGAGTACCGATCCAGATCGACCACTGTCGGGAGCAACTCCACACGGCGGGCACCTGCGCGCCGGGCGTAGTCGGCAATGTACTGGTTGCCAGCCACCACCACGGTAGCCCGTTGCATCAACGCCTGATGTTTGCGCGCCAGTAAGGTGCGTACCAACGGGCTGGGGTGCAGGTCGTACTGGTGAAACACGGCATCGTCGTAGTCCAGTACCAAGGGTGTACTCTTGGGAATCAACCCCAGTTCCAGCGCGGCTGGCAACCAGGGCAAGGCGTCTTTCTCCATCCATATCGCGTCAAGGCGATTTGCAGCGCGAACATCTCTGGCGCGTCGCACCATCGATCGGATCACCAGGTTCCGTCTGGCCTGGCTGGACTGCAGTGCGTCGATGTAGCTGTCCTCGAACAGCGGGTTGTGCTGGACGACGAATCCCTGAGCTTCCAGTGATGGAACGTACTGGAGAAACCGAACGCGGCTGCTCGCCCCCCGGCGCGCATACCGCGTGAAGGCGCCGATCTTCAAGCGGCTTCTCCCAATGAGTTGTAGATGCCCCGGTAACGCAACACCCCTTCATCCAACGAGAAGTGCCGGTGTGCTGCAGCCACACAGCGGACAGACACGTCAGGGTCGGCACACAGACCCAGCAACTGGGTCAACCCGTTCTGCAGACTGGCTTCGTCAAAGCGCTTTACAGCGATTCCTACACGCTCGCCCTCCAGCACCTCAGCCATATCACCCACACCCGCATTGCCCAGGCACGGAATGCCGCAGCCCAGAAGCTCGGCCAGCTTGGTGGGTGCGGATGCCTGTTTGGAGTAAGCCGGCTTGATGAAAAAGATGCCCGCGTGCATTCGTGTCATCAATGCGGGCACCTCTGCGTGGGTGGCTGAGGTGATTTCGACGGCTGACTGGGGCACACCTGCTGCCTGAAGACGTTGGCGGATGTGGTCGTGTTCGCCACGGTTGACCACAAAAAAGCGCGCATCGGGCTTGATGCGCAGCAAAGTGGCCACGCTGGCGGCCACCTCGTCAAACAGGTACCAGGTGCCCACCGTGCCCACATACCCCAGCACAAAAAGGCCGTCGCGCGGCGCACGCTCTGCCGGTTTGAAGCGCTGCAGGTCGGCACAGGTGGGTATGACGGTGAACTCTGGCATGCGACCTTGCAGGTAGTCAAAGCCCTTCATGATGCGCACCGCTGCATGGGTCAGCGAGACCACGTGGTCAGCACCCAGCAGAAACCGTCGCTCAAACCACTTGGCCACCCGGTACATTCGCCCGCCGCGCGGCCACAAACCACCGTCGACACGCTCATCGGCCCAGAAGCCGCGCATGTCAAACACATAACGCGCCCCCGTCAGGCGCTTGATGACCAGGGCCATCACCGATGCAACGTAAGAGCGTGCATGCACGATGGACAGGCGGTGCCGCAAGGTCAGCCACAAGCCCAGGGCTGTTCCCCGGGCAATGTCCCAAGCCGTGGCAATGGCCGTTGGCTTCTTGTGATAACGCAAGGGGTGCCAGGCGATGCCAGCTGCGGCGATGCGTGCACTCAAGGCTTGACGCTCGGAGAGCCTGGCCCAGTCTTCAGCCTTTTCGAAACTGATCAGGTGGATGGCGTGGTCTTGAGCCAGTCGTTCGAGATAGGCCAGCACTTGGGACTGGCCCAAGGGCTCCAGCATGCCGTCGTAGCTGACATACAAAATCGCGGCATGAATCTTCATTTATTCCTTCTCGAACGCCGAAATCGAATGCTTAATGCCCGTTCTGTGCTTATTTAAGAGTCGATTTAACTTTCGGATCAATCTGAATATTGGTGTGTTTTTGCGATAGCTATTGCCGTAGCCAATTGTGGAGGCCATTGCGGCTATGTTGCACGGCGAGGGATGTACCAAATAAATTGATGAAAATAGGCCGGCGTTCTGCATCGACCTCCAGTCATCAGCTGTCGTTGAGACAGGTGATTGAAAGGAGATGATGGATTTGGCGGTGGCAGGAGGTGCGAAGTAGCAAGCGCCCGATGCGATGTGATGCGACAGAAGTTTGTGGACTCCGTATTTCCCAAATCTAAAAATGGGTTCGCGAGCTGCAACAATATCGCCGCGGCTCGAATAATGCAATAAGACCACGCCGTCTTGGGCTGCAAACTTTGACCTAATTTCTCGTTTTTGCCACTGAATAATAAAATCGGAAGATATTTGGACATCATCCGCGCATAAAATCAACTCATGATTCTGTGCTGCTTCTAGAAGTCCATCTCGATGAGTGAGCGCGCATGCTACTGCCGCTGAGTTAATCCAATTTCGCCCCTTTCGTCGTTCTGTTTCGCGAAGCGATTTCATTTCTTTTGATACATATTCATTGGCCTTCTCATCCGTCCAATTTCGGCCGTCGATACTTTCGACAAACCGAAACAATGAAAGGTTATTGAAGCTGCTTGCGAAGCTGTGTTTTCTTTCTATTTGGTCGGGCAGGCTGGCGCAGAGGAATAGACAGTCCTTATCTATTTCTGTCGAAATGGCGTTAAGCATAAATTATCACTCCATTCGATTCCGCGAATAATCGAGACAAGCCATAAAATGGACAGCGGTAGTCTATATGATGTTCATGAGAAGACGCTCATAAGCATCCGTTGCATTCTCGATTGAAAAATCTTTGGCGCGCGCGATAAGGGTCTTTGGGTCATGCGTGCTAACAAGCGATTGCAGCATTGCATTGGCCAGGGCCTGTGCGTCACCTACAGGCACCAGCCGACCAAAACGACCATCCGCCAGAATCTCTCGTGGTCCCGAGGGACAGTCGGTGCTCACGATTGGCGTGCCAGCCCCCAGTGCTTCAATCAACACCGTGGGGAGCCCCTCCCAATCCACCGAACTTAAGCCGCCCGCTTGTATGACTGCGAAGGATGAGGCTTGGAGTGAGCGGGGTTTCTGGGCCTGGAACGGCCCGGGATGTGCCGCGTCCAGCAGCGAGAGAGCGTGAGCACC
>JAUVWL010000030.1 GCA_030604135.1 Burkholderiales bacterium
AGAGAAATCGGTCAGGACACACTGTGCAAAACCACAGTATTGAGGCAGAAGTCATGCCAGCCTCAGATGAAAATCAAACAAAATCAACGACTTACGGATTATAGCGACTTAAGTTCGGTGGATTGACCTCACCCGTAGCCTGGAAGAAGCCAAGGCATGGCTTAGAAAGTCAACTCTTGGTGAGCGACGAATGGGGTTGCTCGCCTCAAGCGGTGCGAAGCGTCTGAGGGCTGATGGCCTGGGCCAGGTATTGAGCGCCACAGACGGTCAGATGATCGCTCATTGGTATCTCAATCCCCCTGGCGACATCCGCTCGTCATTTGCGCTGGAAGTTCCTGCAAACGAGTACACAAGTCAAGGATTGGAGATCGATTTCGCATGTTTGTGCTGGGGTGGAGATCTAATCAACAGGAACGGCTTCTGGATCACACGCTCACTTTCGGGTAATAGGTGGGCCGTGTTGAATGACAGCGCTAAACGGATGTTCGTGCTCAACTCATATCGCGTACTGCTATCAAGAGCCCGTGAGGGTATGGTGATCTGGGTTCCAGAGGGCAACAGGGACGACCACACCCGCTGCCCTGATGAACTTGATTACGTGGCGGACTGTCTGCAGCAGGCCGGTGTCGATTGGTTGGCCTGAAATCCATCTCGACTCTTTTGACCTAAAAGTGTTCAATCAACCAATGATTTGGACCTAAACGCACTCAAGTGTAAGAAGAGAAGGTGGGGCGGCATGACGAGCATTGGCATCAGTTCGCGCTGTTAGTTAACTCGTTGCTCACTGGAAAGCCGGCACCACCCGCAACACCCTACCCTGCGGGTTGTCCGTCAGCAGGTACACCGCGCCGTCCGGCCCCGTCCGCACATCGCGGATGCGTTCGCCCAGTTCTTTGAACAGCACGTCCTGCGGGCCGGGTGTGCCGTCGTTGCCCATGGGCACGCGGCGCACGCTGCGCTCGGCCAGGGCGGCCACCAGCAGGCCGCCGCGCCAGGCGGGGAACAGGGCGCCGTCGTACCACGCCATGCCCGCCGGGGCGATGGAAGGGGTCCACTCGGTCAGCGGTGGGGTGATGCCCGGCAGGCTGCGGTAGGGGGTGATGCGGGCAAAGGTGTAGTCCACGCCGCCGGTGGTGATGGGCCAGCCGTAGTTGGCGCCGGGGGTCAGGCGGTTGAGTTCGTCTCCGCCGCGTGAGCCGTGTTCGTGGGCGTAGATGACGCCGTTCACCACCACCACGCCCTGCGGGTTGCGGTGGCCGGTGCTGAAGATCTCGGGCAGGGCGCCGTCCCGTTTCACAAAGGGGTTGTCGGCCGGCACCGTGCCGTCGGGGCGGATGCGCATGAACTTGCCCAGGTGGGTGTGCAGGCGCTGGGCGTCGGTGCGCTCCAGGTTGCCGTCGCCCATGCCAAAGATCAGGGTGCCGTCGGGCAGCCAGGCCATGCGGCCGCCAAAGTGCTGGGTGTCGGTCTTGGCCGGTTGCGAGGTGAAGATGGGCCGCAGGTCTTTCAGTTCGTTGCCGTCCAGCCGGGCGCTGACCAAGCGCAGGTGGTTGGCCGCCGTGGTGCCGTGCGCGAAGGAGAGAAACAGCCGGCGGTTGTCGGCAAAGTCCGGATCAGGCAGCACGTCAAACAGGCCGGCCTGGCCGCGCGACAGCACCGGCGGCACGCCGGCCACGAGCTCGGGGCGCAGCTGCGGGCGGCCGTCGGGCCCGGGCTCGATCACGCGCAGCCGGCCGGGCCGTTCGGTCACCAGCATCCGCCCGTCGGGCAGAAAGGCCAGCGACCAGGGGTGGTCCAGGCCCTCGGCCACGGTGTCGACCCGGTAGGCCGCCGTCTGGGCCCATGGGGTCATGCTCAGCACGGACAGAAACAAGGCAAGCAGGTATCTCATAATGGTCGTCATGACATCCGGTTCCCGCCATGATGCCCCATCAATTCGCTGGACGCGGCACGTGGGGGTGCTGCTGCTGGCCTGGGTGCTGGCGGCGGCCTGGGGCTCGGTGGTGCAGACGCAGTGGAACCTGCGGGCGCTGGTGGACGTGGGGGTGGACATTCCGGCTGGCGACTGGCTGCGGGTGACCGCGCAGGACCTGATGGGTTTTGCGCCGGTGTATGGCGTCATTCTGGCCGTGGGCTGGCTGTTTGCCTTGCCGGTGGCCAGCGGCCTGGCCCGCTGGTGGCCGGCCGGGCGCACCGCGCTGCTGGCCGCGGCCGCCGGGGTGGGCATGGTGGCGGCTGTGCGCACGGTGGATGCGGTGGCGCCCATGCCGGTGTTCATTGACGCCACGCGGCACCTGCCCGGCCTGCTGGGCATGGCCGCTGGCGCGGTCCTTGCTGGCCTGCTGTACGCCCGATTCACTTCACGCTGACCGGAGGGAGCCCCATGAAGACCATTGACGAGATGCTCCACCTGGAACTGCTGACGCCCGACCAGCACGGCCAGATTCGCGACTGGATCGCCCAGGCCGACACGCCCGACGACATCCTGAAGATGCCGTCCGCGCTCTGGCAGGCGGTGGAGCGCGCCAGCGCCGTCATGGGCATCGACCAGGACCTGCTGCGACCACCCGCGCTGGATGCGGGCGATCTGGTCTGCGGGTGACTGCCCTCAGCGCAAGCCCGCCTTGCGCAGGCGGTAGCTGAACTGCCGCAGCGTCAGCCCCAGGCTTTGTGCGGCGCGCGACTGGTTGCCGTGGTGCTGGGCCAGGGCTTCGGCCAGCTGGCGGGCGTCGTGTGAGCGGGCGCTCTGGTAGTCGCGCACCAGGGGTTCGCCGGATGACGCGGGGGGCGGACCGGGCAGGTTGCCTGTCTGGGTGCCCGGTGCCTCGGGCAGGTAACGTCCCAGGTCGTCGGCGTGCACCACCGGACGGTCGGCCAGCAGCACCAGGCGCTCGATGACGTTGCCCAGTTCGCGGATGTTGCCGGGCCAGTCCAGCCGTTCCAGCCGCTGCAGGGCGTCGGCCGCCAGGTGGACGTTGCGCTGGTGGGCCTGGTTGGCGCGGTTCACGAAGTGCAGGGCCAGGGCGCGGATGTCTTCGCGCCGCTCGCGCAGGCTGGGCAGCCGAATCGGCACCACGTTCAGGCGGTAGTACAGGTCCTGACGGAAGCGGCCGGCGGCGGCCTCCTGCGCCAGGTCGCGGTTGGTGGCGGCCACCAGGCGCACGTCGATGCGCACCTCGCGCTGGCCGCCCAGGCGCACCAGGGTGCCCTCCTGCAGGGTGCGCAGCAGCTTGGCCTGCATGGCCAGCGGCAGCTCGCCGATCTCGTCCAGAAAAATGGTGCCGCCGTGCGCCTGCTCGAACCAGCCGGGCCTCGCCTGGGAGGCGCCGGTGAAGGCGCCGCGTTCGTGGCCGAACAGCTCGGATTCGAACAAGGTGTCCGGGATGGCTGAGCAGTTGACTTTGATGAAGGGCTGGTCGCTGCGGCCGCTGGCCAGGTGCACGGCGCGGGCAAACAGCTCCTTGCCGGTGCCCGACTCGCCCAGCAGCAACACGGTGGCCTGCGACTGCGACACGCGCTCCAGCTCGCCCAGCGCCTGTAGCAGTGCGGGTGATCGACCGATCAGCCCGTAGCGGGCGCTGGCGCTGTCCAGCGCGCGGGACAGCGCCTCGTTGCGAGCCTGCAGCTGTTCGGTCTGGGCCTGCACCAGCCGCTCCAGGCGCAGCAGCTGGCCGGTCAGCGTGGCCAGCGTGCGCAGAATGGCCAGGTCGTCGGTCAGGCGCCGGCGCCGGCTGCGGATGCGGTGGCAGGCCAGGACCCCCACGGTGCGGCCGTCGGACTCGATGGGCACGGCCAGAAACGCCACGGTCTCGGGCGGCAGGTCTTCGCGCCGCACGCTGCGGAACAGAAACTGCGACTCGGTGTCGATGTCCTGCACGATGATGGCCTGCCCGCTGGCCAGCACATGTCCGGTGATGCCCTCGCCGGGGGCGTAGCGGCCGCGGCGTCGTTCGGCAGCGGTCAGGCCGTAGGCCAGGCGGATGCGCGCCAGGTGGCGGTCGGTTTCGTCACGCAGCACGATGCGGCCGCGGTTCAGGCCCAGCAGCTCGCTCATCAGGTGCAGCATCTCGCGCAACACCGGCTCGGGCGAGAGGCTGCGGCCAACGAGCTTCATCACCTCGCGCAGCAGCAGCAACTCCTGTGCTTGCCAGTCGACGGGGGTGGGGGCGGGTGGGGTGGTCATGGTGGTTCCGGACAAACGCCCAAGCAAAGTCCGCACCAACTGGCGTCAGCCGCTAAAATCATCGGCTCTCAAGGAGCGCTGCAGCGCCCGCCCCGCAGGGTGTCGGACGTCAGGCTTGAGACACCGGTCCCTGGCGGGCCGGCACCCAACGGCGTTCACCAGTCCCCGATGTCCACTCTGGTGAGCCCCATGTCTGCCGTTGCTGCTTCCCCTTCTGCTGAGTCTCCCGTCCCGCCCATGCTCCTGTCCGGCCTGGAGCCGCTGTTCATCGGGCGTGACAGCCTGTTCGTCAACGTGGGCGAGCGCACCAACGTCACCGGGTCCAAGGCCTTCGCCCGGATGATCCTGGAAGGGCGCTACGAAGACGCGCTGGCGGTGGCCCGCCAGCAGGTGGAGAACGGCGCGCAGATCATCGACATCAACATGGACGAGGCCATGCTGGACAGCCAGGCCGCCATGGTGCGTTTCCTGAACCTGATCGCCGGCGAGCCCGACATCGCTCGCGTGCCCATCATGATCGACTCGTCCAAGTGGAGCGTGATCGAGGCCGGCCTGCAGTGCATCCAGGGCAAGGGGGTGGTCAACTCGATCTCCATGAAAGAGGGCGTGGACGAGTTCAAACGCCAGGCCAAACTGATCAAGCGCTACGGCGCCGCCACGGTGGTGATGGCCTTTGACGAGCAGGGCCAGGCCGACACCTACGCGCGCAAGATCGAGATCTGCGAGCGGGCCTACCGCATCCTGGTCGACGAGGTGGGCTTCCCGCCCGAAGACATCATCTTCGACCCCAACATCTTCGCCATCGCCACCGGCATTGCCGAGCACGACAACTACGCGGTGGATTTCATCGAGGCCACGCGCTGGATCAAGCAGCACCTGCCGGGCGCCAAGGTCAGTGGCGGCGTGTCCAACGTGTCGTTCAGCTTCCGCGGCAACGACCCGGTGCGCGAGGCCATCCACACCGTGTTCCTGTACCACGCCATCCAGGCGGGCATGGACATGGGCATCGTCAACGCCGGCATGGTGGGCGTCTACGAC
Organism: Burkholderiales bacterium; assembly: GCA_030604135.1. Classification (GTDB taxonomy): domain Bacteria; phylum Pseudomonadota; class Gammaproteobacteria; order Burkholderiales; family Burkholderiaceae_C; genus Hydrogenophaga. Next base: position 5,222 of record JAUVWL010000030.1, read on the forward strand.
GAGCTGGAGCCCGAGCTGCGCGAGCGCGTGGAAGACGTGGTGCTCAACCGGCGCCCGGATGCGGGTGAACGCCTGGTGGAAGTGGCCGAGTCGGCCAAGGGCGCGGCCAAGGACGAGAGCAAGAAGAACGAATGGCGGGGCCTGCCGATTCGCGAGCGCCTGACGCATGCGCTGGTGCGCGGCATGAACGAGTTCATCACCGAAGACACGGAAGAGATGTGGCAGGAGATCAAGGCCACCGGCGGGCGCCCGCTGCATGTGATCGAAGGCCCCCTGATGGACGGCATGAACGTGGTCGGTGACCTGTTCGGCGCCGGCAAGATGTTCCTGCCGCAGGTGGTGAAAAGCGCCCGCGTGATGAAGCAGGCCGTGGCCCACCTGCTGCCCTACATCGAGGAAGAAAAGCGCCAGCTCGAAGCGGCCGGCGGCGATGTGAAGTCCAAGGGCAAGATCGTGATCGCCACCGTCAAGGGCGACGTGCACGACATCGGCAAGAACATCGTCACCGTGGTCTTGCAGTGCAACAACTTCGAGGTGGTGAACATGGGCGTGATGGTGCCCTGGCAGGACATCCTGGCCAAGGCCAAGGAAGAGGGCGCCGACATCATCGGCCTCTCGGGCCTGATCACGCCCAGCCTGGAAGAGATGCAGGTGGTGGCGGCCGAGATGCAGAAGGACCCGTACTTCCGCGACAGGCAGATGCCGCTGCTGATCGGTGGCGCCACCACCAGCCGCGTGCACACGGCGGTCAAGATTGCGCCGCACTACAAAGGCCCGGTGGTCTATGTGCCCGACGCCTCGCGCAGCGTGAGCGTGGCCCAGGGCCTGATCGGCGATGGCCGCGTGCAGTACCTGGCCGAGCTGAACGCCGACTACGAGAAGGTGCGCCAGCAGCACGCCAACAAGAAGGCCGTGCCGCTTTGGCCGCTGGACAAGGCCCGCGCCAACGCCACGCCGGTGGACTTTGCCACGTACAAGCCGACGCCGCCGAAGTTCACCGGCCGCCGGGTGTTCAAGAACTTCGACCTGGCCGAGGCCGCGAAGTACATCGACTGGGGCCCGTTCTTCCAGACCTGGGACCTGGCCGGCCCGTACCCGGCCATCCTCGATGACGAGGTGGTGGGCGAGCAGGCGAAGAAGGTATACGCCGATGGCAAGGCCATGCTCAGGAAGATCATCGAAGGTCGCTGGCTGACGGCCAACGCGGTGGTCGGTCTGTATCCGGCCAACCGCGTCAACCACGACGACATTGCGCTGTACGCCGACGAGAGCCGCCAGCAGCCGGTGCTGACCTGGCACGGCTTGCGCCAGCAGACCGAGAAGCAGGAAGTGGACGGTGTCATGCGCCCCAGCCGCTGCCTGGCCGACTTTGTGGCGCCCGCCGGCACGCCGGACTACGTGGGTGTTTTTGCGGTCACCGCCGGCATCGGCGCCGAGAAGAAGGAAGCCCAGTTCCTGGCCGCGCACGACGACTACAACGCCATCCTGTTCAAGGCCCTGGCCGACCGCCTGGCCGAGGCCATGGCCGAGTGCCTGCACGAGCGCGTGCGCAAGGACCTGTGGGGCTATGCGGCGGGCGAAGCCCTGAGCAACGAAGAGCTCATCAAAGAGAAGTACCAGGGCATCCGCCCGGCGCCGGGCTACCCGGCCTGCCCGGACCATTCGGTCAAGCGTCCCATGTTCGCGCTGCTGCAGGCCGACGAGATCGGCATGGGCCTGACCGAGAGCCTGGCCATGACACCGGCCGCCAGCGTCAGCGGCTTCTACCTGGCCCACCCCGACAGCACCTACTTCAACGTCGGCAAGATCGGCGAAGACCAGGTGGCCGACCTGGCCGCGCGCAGCGGCGTGTCTACAGACGAACTGCGGCGCTGGCTTGGGCCCAACCTCTGAGGGCACGCGCACGGGCCTGGGTCCGGCCCGTGCAGATGCGTCTTACAGGCGACGGGCTTCGCCGCCGTAGGTGACGGTGCAGCGCGCGCTGCCGCTGGTGGCGACGATGGACAGGCCGGCCTGGTACAGGCCCGGCGTGTCGGTCATGCGGTAGACGGTGCCATAGGAAATCGGCACACCGCTGACGGTGGCCTGTGCCGAAACCGAGAAGCCGCGGTTGTCGCCATCGACCTGGCCACTGGCGGTGACATCGTTGCTGACCAGGGTGATGGTGCGCCCGGCCTGGGTCACGGTCTGCTGGGTGGACAGCTGCTGGGCAACCCCGCTGTTGCAGGAGTCCTGGGTCTTGTTCATGGTGACCTGGTACCTGCCGGCGAAGTCGGGCGTGGCGGTGGCGGGGCCATCGTCATCGCTGCCACCCCCGCAGGCCACCAGACCCACGGCCAGGACGCATGCGCTGCCCAGTTTCATCCAGGACGCCATGGTGTTGAGGCGGTTCATCGCTGACCTCCCGTGGCCTGGGTGACGGCTGCGCGCGCCGCAGCGGCAGCCGACGCCTGCTCTTCGCTGCGCTTGGCGCTGGCGGCAGGCGGGTTCTGTTCGGCCTGCCAGCGCGCGAGGGCTTCGGCCCGGGCGGCGGCATCGTTGGCCAGAACGGGGGTTGCGATCAGAGTGCCCATGGCAGCAGCCAGGGCACCGGCGACGAATCGCGGGTGACGCATGAGTTTTCTCCCTGAAGGATGTTCGCGAAATTGCAGCGGCGACTGTAGCGAATGCACCAGCAATGTGCAAAACATTTGGTGACACTTCGCCGAAACCGTGGTCCTGAGACCACATGGCCGCAGGACCACTTCTGACCGTTCCACCAGGTGCGGGGCGCCGTCCGACCGCCGTGCCTGCCGCTGGTCCTGTCCGGGCGCTCAGCGGGTCATGGGCTCTGCTACAAGCAGAGCCTCTTCACTTGAAGTTCATCGGAGGACGGGGTCTCATGGGGGTGGTGTGTCAGGCGTGTGGCGCGGAGAATCACGGCGGCGTGCGGGTGTGCCGCCTGTGCACGGCCGCTTTGCCCGACAGGCAGAACGCCGATGACGCCAGTCGGCGGCGCTCGGGGGCGGGTCGCTCGTCCAAGGCCACCACCGACAGCCGTATTCCCAGGTGGTGGCTGGCGCTCGGTCTCGCTGCGGTGGTTGGGCTGCTGTTCTGGCTGTGGGCTCCTGCTGCGCATGAGGGCCCCACCGGTGTGGCTGCCGCCGCGCCCTCGGCAGTTGCCGAGCCCCTGAAAGCGTCGACCGCCGAAGACGGGGCCATCGACCCCCTCAGGCTCGCCACGGCGGCGGCCGAAGCCCGTCTGCAGGCTTCCTTGGAGCGCCTGGCGCGCGAAGACCGGGAGCGTGCAGAAGCGCAGGCTCGGCAGCAGGCCACCACCGCCCAGCCGCCACCGCGTCAGACCGAGTCGCCGCGCCGGCGCGAACCACAGGCGCCCGGTGGCCAGCCCGAGCCCGCACAGTCTGCCTCGGTGCAGGTATCGGTGAACAGCCCGACCGTGCCACCGTCGCCAGCGGCAGTGAGTGACCCGCTGCCGGGCGGTGATCGCCCGCCAGAGACCATGGTATCGGTCGAGCAGCGCTGCGCTGACAGCGGCAACTTCTTCAGCCGCTCAGTCTGTCAGAACCAGACCTGTGCCAACCCGGCCCTGGCCTCGGATCCGGTCTGCCGGCGCCTGCGCGAGGCTCAGCAGGCCCGATCGGAGCACCTGCTCAATTGACCCTGAGGGCTTGGCCGTCACGGGCGCAACACGCGCCGGTATTGCACCGCCTCGGCGATGTGTGGCACCTCCACCGTTTCGCTGCCTGCCAGGTCCGCGATGGTGCGCGCCACGCGTAGTGCGCGGTGGGTGCTGCGGGCGCTCCAGCCCAGGCGGGCGGCGGCGGTGTTGAGAAATTTCAACGCGGCCGCCTCGGCTCCCACATGGGCGTCCAGCGCCCGCCCGCTGAGCCCCTGGTTGGTGTGCCCTTGCCGGTGGTGGGCACGCTGGCGCGCCGCCACCACGCGCTCGCGCACCTGGGCGCTGCGCTCCCCTGGCGGGCCATCCAGCAGTTCATCGGGGGCCAGGGCTGGCACCTCCACGTGCAGGTCGATGCGGTCCAGCAGCGGACCGCTGAGCTTCCCCTGGTAGCGGGCAATCTGGTCCGGTGTGTCGCGGCAGGGGCGGGTGGGGTGCCCCAGGTAGCCGCAGGGGCAGGGGTTCATGGCAGCGATCAGCTGGAAGCGGGCGGGAAACTCGCTTTGCATGGCCGCGCGAGAGATGCGGATGTGGCCGCTTTCCAGTGGCTCGCGCAGGGCTTCAAGGGCGGCGCGGGGGAACTCCGGCAGCTCGTCGAGAAACAGCACGCCGTGGTGCGCCAGCGAAATCTCGCCCGGGCGGGGGGGTGAGCCGCCACCGACCAGGGCGACCGCGCTGGCACTGTGATGGGGCGCGCAAGTGGGGCGTTGTCCCCAGCGGCTCAGGTCAAAGCGACCGGCCAGTGAGGCCACAGCGGCGGACTCCAGGGCTTCAAGGGTGTCCATGGGGGGCAGCAGGCCGGCAAAGCGTTGGGCCAGCATGCTCTTGCCAGAGCCGGGCGGGCCGGCCATCAGCAGGCTGTGCCCCCCGGCGGCGGCAATCTCCAGTGCACGGCGCGCCGCCGCCTGGCCCTTGACGTCGGCCAGATCGGGGTAGGTCGGCCCGGCCCCCTGCTGCGCCGCCTGCAGGCGCACCCAGCCGGTGTCGTCCAAAGGCTGCTGATGCTGCTGGGCCTCCGGCAGGAAGTGGGCCACCACATCAAGCAGGTGTCTGGCGCGGTAGACCTCGGCGTCGGCCACCAGAGCCGCCTCTTCGGCGCTGACCGGGGGCAGCACCAGGCGGGCGGTGGTCGCTCCGGTGCGCGCCGCTTCGCGGTGCAGGGCCAGGCTCATGGCCAGGGCGCCACGCACCGGGCGCAGTTCGCCGCCCAGCGACAGTTCACCGGCGAATTCCCAGCCATCGAGCTGTGCGCCATCGATCTGCCCACTGGCGGCCAGAATGCCCAGGGCGATGGGCAGGTCGAAGCGACCCGAGTCCTTGGGCAGGTCGGCCGGTGCCAGGTTGACCGTGATGCGCTGGTTGCTCGGAAAGGCCAGGCCGGCGTTGGCCATGGCCGATCGCACCCTCTCTCGCGCCTCCTTGACCTCGGTGTCAACCAGGCCCACCAGCGTGAAACTGGGCAGACCGTTGGCCAGATGCACCTCGACGCGCACCGCGCGCGCGTCCAGGCCCAGCAGTGCACGGCTGTGCACCACGGACAGACTCATGGTTTCCTCCCTGTTTTGGTGCGTGCTCTGCACCCGGGGTTTTGCCCGGACGGATCCCGATTGCGCACTATTTTGGTGCTTGGTCGGCGCCCAGGGCCTTTTGCCGGGTGTGCCGCCGCCATGATGGCACAGGCGATAGACACATGCGCCCACAAATGGGGGATCGACGGCTTGCAACGACCCGTCACCCAGGGCGCTTTCCCGGAGAAGGGGCGTTGGGTCTGCCGACGGGTTGAATCAGCCTGGCACGGTCCCTGCTAGCCCGGTTTGGCGCAAGCATCAACCCTGGGTGTCCCGGTCCTGCGGCCCGGCACCTCCCGATCTAGAAGAGGTACACAGCATGAAAATGGTCTCCGCCATCATCAAGCCGTTCAAGCTGGACGAGGTGCGTGAAGCGCTTTCCGGCATGGGCGTGCAGGGCATCACCGTCACCGAAGTCAAGGGGTTCGGCCGGCAGAAGGGCCACACCGAGCTCTACCGGGGCGCCGAATACGTCGTCGACTTCCTGCCCAAGGTCAAGATCGAGGCCGCCGTGGCCGACGAGCTGGTCGACCGGGTCATCGAAGCCATCGAAGGGGCTGCGCGCACCGGCAAGATCGGTGACGGCAAGATTTTTGTCTCCCCGCTGGAGCAAGTGGTTCGCATCCGCACCGGTGAAACCGGCAAGGAAGCCCTGTAAAGGAGCACCACATGAAGCACATCGCGAAAACAATGGGAATCGTGGCGGCCGCGCTGGCCGCCAAGGCGGCGGGGGCGCAGGAGGTCGACACGGCCGAGGTGGCCAAGCTGGCCCTGACCACCGTGCACGAAGTGCAGTTTGCCCTGGACACGTTCTACTTCCTGATCTGTGGTGCCCTCGTCATGTGGATGGCCGCTGGCTTCTCCATGCTGGAGGCCGGTCTGGTGCGTGCCAAGAACACCACCGAGATCCTGACCAAGAACGTGGCGCTCTATGCCATCGCCTGCATCATGTACATGGTGTGCGGCTACGCCATCATGTACGGGGGTGGCATTTTCCTCTCGGGCATCATGGGCACCGGGCAGGAGGCAGGCTTTGTGTATGAAGCCGAAGACACCTACGCACCGGCCTCCGACTTCTTCTTCCAGGTGGTGTTTGTGGCCACCGCCATGTCCATCGTCTCCGGTGCCGTGGCCGAACGCATGAAGCTGTGGGCCTTCCTGGCCTTTGCAGTGGTCATGACCGGTTTCATCTACCCGATGCAGGGCGCCTGGACCTGGAACGACGAAGACGTCTTCGGCATGTTCAACCTCGGCGAGCTGGGCTTCAGCGACTTTGCCGGCTCCGGTATCGTTCACATGGCGGGTGCGGCGGCTGCACTGGCCGGTGTGCTCCTGCTGGGTGCCCGCAAAGGCAAGTACGGTCCCAACGGTGAAGTTCGTGCCATTCCCGGCGCCAACCTGCCGCTGGCGACGCTGGGCACCTTCATCCTGTGGATGGGCTGGTTCGGCTTCAACGGCGGTTCCGTGCTCGCCACGGCCAGTGCCGACAGCGCCGCCAGTGTGGCCCTGGTGTTCCTGAACACCAACACCGCCGCTGCCGGTGGTGCCATCGGTGCCCTGCTGCTGTCGAAGATCATCTTCGGCAAGGCCGACCTGACCATGCTGCTCAACGGCGCCCTGGCCGGTCTGGTGTCCATCACGGCGGGTCCGGACACCCCCACCCCCCTGCTGGCCACGCTGTTCGGCTTTGCCGGTGGTCTGCTGGTGGTGGTTTCCATCCTGGCGCTGGACAAGCTCAAGATCGACGATCCCGTCGGTGCCATCTCGGTGCACGGCACCTGTGGTCTGCTGGGCCTGTTGCTGGTGCCGCTGACCAACGAAGACTCGACCTTCATTGGCCAGATCGTGGGCGCCATCACCATCTTCGTGTGGGTGTTCGTGGCCAGCCTGATCGTCTGGGGCATCCTGAAGGCGGTGATGGGCATCCGTGTCTCGGAAGAGCACGAGTACGAGGGGGTTGACCTGTCCGAGTGCGGTCAGGAAGCCTACCCTGAATTCACCACCAAGTGAGTCGGGCCGCGGCCTGCGGGCCGACGGCTCAACAGGGCCGGTGCCAGCACGGTGCCGGCCTTTTTTGTGGCACCGCAGACACCAGCCGACAGGCTGGGCGGTTTCTCAAGGAATCATTCACATGAAAAACTGGTTGATACGGATCTGCCTGGCCCTGGGCCTGGCGTTGGGAGGGGTCGGCGCCTGGGCGCAAGGCACCGAGGCAACGGTTGAAGCCGCTGCTGAAGCGGTGGTGGCCGTGGCGGCTGAAGCAGCCGAAGCCGCTGAAGCCGCTGAAGCCCCGCCCACCGTCGACAAGGGGGACGTGGCCTGGATGATGGTCGCCACCATCCTGGTGGTGTTCATGGTGCTGCCCGGGCTGGCGCTGTTTTACGGTGGCCTGGTGCGCAGCAAGAACATGCTGTCGGTGCTGATGCAGGTGATGGTGGTGTTCTCGCTGATTGCCGTGCTGTGGGCCGTGTATGGCTACAGCCTGGCCTTTGGTGGCGAGGGGCTGATCATCGGCAACCTGGACAAGATGTTCCTCATGGGCGTCACCCCCGAATCGCTGGCCGAGACCTTCACCGACGGGGTGATGATTCCCGAGTACGTGTTCATCGCCTTCCAGGCGACGTTCGCCGGCATCACCTGTGCCCTGATCGTCGGATCCTTCGCCGAGCGCATCAAGTTCGGTGCCGTGCTGCTGTTCTGCGCCCTTTGGTTCACTTTCAGCTACCTGCCGATCGCCCACATGGTCTGGGGAGCTGGCGGCTACCTGCTGGACAAGGGTGCGCTGGACTTTGCCGGTGGTACCGTGGTGCACATCAACGCGGCCATGGCCGGTCTGGTTGGCGCGTATGTCGTGGGCAAGCGCATCGGTTACGGCCGTGAAGCCATGGCCCCGCACAGCCTGACCCTGACCATGGTCGGTGCCTCGATGCTGTGGGTGGGCTGGTTCGGCTTCAATGCCGGCTCCAACCTGGAGGCCAACGCCTTCGTGGGCCTGCCCTTCATCAACACCCTGTTTGCCACGGCTGCTGCGGTGCTGGCGTGGTGCATTGGTGAAACCCTGAGCAAGGGCAAGGCCTCGATGCTGGGCGCCGCATCCGGTGCCGTGGCCGGTCTGGTGGCCATCACGCCGGCTTGCGGCTCTGTGGGCCCCATGGGTGGCATCGTGATCGGGCTGGTCTCGGGCTTCCTGTGCCTGTGGGGCGTGACCGGTCTGAAGAAGATGCTGGGCGCCGACGACTCGCTGGACGTTTTCGGCGTGCACGGCATCGGCGGCATCGTGGGTGCCTTGCTGGTGGGGGTTTTCGGCGCACCCAGCCTGGGCGGCACCGGCGACGAGGACTTCGCCATCGCCAGCCAGCTGCTGATCCAGGCCGAGGGCGTGGTCATCACCATGGTCTGGTCCGGTGTGGTGGCGTTCATTGTTTACAAGATCGTCGACATGCTGATCGGCCTGCGGGTCACCGAAGAAGCCGAACGCGAAGGTCTGGACATCAGCTCGCACGGCGAGACGGCCTACAACCGCTGATCGTTTGAAAGGGTCGGCTCTTGCCGATCCGGTGGTCAGGCACCACAACGCCCGCCCCCTGACGGGGCGGGCGTTTTTCATGGCGAGTGTCCGCAGGGCCGCGGCATTTGCACCCGTCCGTGCAAAAAATTCAACGCCGAGGGCGGGCCGGGTCGCTACCATGGCGGCCTATGTCCGAGCATTCCCTTCCCGCGCCTCTGCAGTCCCTGATTGATCGCATCCGTGCCGCTGCGGCCGATGGCGAGACACTGCGCATCACCGGGGGTGGCACCAAGGCCTTTCTGGACGAAGTGCCTGGGCTCACTCCCTTGCAGACGGCCGAGTGGCGCGGCATCGTGGCCCACGAACCCACCGAGCTGGTCATCACCGCCCGTGCCGGCACGCCGCTGACCGAACTGGAAGCGGTGTTGTCCGAGGCCGGCCAGTGCCTGCCCTTCGAGCCACCCCATTTCGGCCCCGGGGCCACGGTCGGCGGCATGGTGGCGGCCGGTCTGGCCGGTCCGGCGCGCGCCACCGCCGGCAGTGTGCGCGACTATGTGCTGGGTGTGCAGCTCATCAATGGCCAGGGCGAGCTGCTGACATTTGGCGGTCAGGTCATGAAGAACGTGGCCGGCTACGACATCAGCCGCCTGATGGCGGGCAGCCGTGGCCAGCTCGGCGTGATCGCCGAGGTCAGCCTCAAGGTGCTGCCGGTGGCGCCGGCCGAGGCCACCCTGGTGTTCCGGCTGGGCCAGCACGAAGCGCTGGAACAGCTGCACCGCTGGGGCGGGCAGCCCCTGCCGCTCAACGCGTCCTGCTGGGTACGCGACGACACCGCGCCCGACCAACCCGAACTGCTTTTCGTGCGCCTGCGTGGGGCGGTGGCGGCGGTGGAAGCGGCCTGTGAACGCATGCTGCGCGAACTGCCGGGCGGCCAGCGCATGGACAACGCCCAGGCCGGACCCGACTGGGTGGCCTGCCGCGAACAGGTGCTGCCGTTTTTCGAGGCGCCCGGGCCGGATCTGGGCCTCTGGCGCCTGTCGGTGCCACAGACGGCGCCGGTGCTGGACCTGCCCTGGCCGCAGCTGGTCGAGTGGCAGGGCGCGCAGCGCTGGCTCTGGGCGCCGGTGACCGAGTCCGCCCGCATCCGCGCGGCCGCCGCGTCCGTCCAGGGCCATGCGGGCCTGTTCCGCGCGCCGGCCACCGGTGCCGGTGGGGCGGCCCGCTTCGACGCCGAATCGGCGACCATCCAGACCATCTCCCAGCGGCTGCGTGCCGCGTTCGACCCCAATGGGGTCTTTGCCTTCAATGCGAAGGCCTGAGCCCCCATGCAGACCCACCTCGCCCCCGAATTCCGAGGCACACCCGACGGCCAGGCCGCCGAGGCCATCCTGCGCAAGTGTGTGCACTGCGGCTTCTGTACCGCCACCTGCCCGACCTACCAGCTGCTGGGCGACGAGCTCGACGGTCCGCGCGGACGCATCTACCTGATGAAGCAGGTGCTCGAAGGCGCCGAACCCACGCGCAAGACCCAGCTGCACCTGGACCGGTGCCTGACTTGCCGCAACTGCGAGAGCACCTGCCCCAGCGGGGTGGACTATGGACACCTGGTCGACATCGGCCGCAAGATCGTCGATGCCAAGGTGCCCCGTCCGGCCGCCGAGAAGGCGGTGCGCTGGCTGCTCAAGGAGGGCCTGACCTCGCCCGCCTTCGGTCCGGCCATGAAGCTGGGCCAGCTGGTGCGCGGCCTGATGCCCGAGACGCTGAAGAACAAGGTGCCGGCGAAGCAGGACGCCGGTCGCTGGCCGACCGCCACGCGCGCGCGCCAGGTGCTGATGCTGGCCGGCTGCGTGCAACCGGCCATGATGCCCAACATCAACACCGCCACCGCGCGCGTGCTGGATGCCGCCGGCATCCAGACCGTGGTTGCGCCCGAGGCCGGCTGTTGCGGGGCCGTCAAGTTCCACCTGAACGACCAGGACGGAGGCAAGGCCCAGATGCGGGCCAACATCGACGCCTGGTGGCCGCACGTCGAGCGGGGGGTCGAAGCGATCGTGATGAACGCCTCGGGCTGTGGCGTCACGGTCAAGGAATACGGTCACATCCTGGCCGACGACCCGGCCTACGCCGCCCGGGCGGCGCGCATCAGCGAGTTGACCCGGGACCTGAGCGAACTTCTGCCTGCGCTGGTGCCAGCGCTGCGGCCCAGGCTGACGCGTCAGCCGGACGCCAGGCAGGTGGTGGCCTTTCACCCGCCCTGCACTTTGCAGCACGGCCAGAAACTCAAGGGGGGTGTCGAGACCCAGCTGGCCGCGCTGGGCCTGACCGTGATGGTGGCGCGCAACGAGTCGCACCTGTGCTGTGGCTCGGCCGGCACCTACTCGGTGCTCAACCCCAAACTCGCCTACCAGCTGCGCGACCGCAAGCTCGATCACCTGGGTGAGCTGAAGCCGGACGTCATCACCAGCGCCAACATCGGCTGCATCACCCACCTGCAAAGCGGCACCAGGACGCCGGTGCGGCACTGGATCGAGTTGCTGGACGAGTTGCTGAACCCGACGCAATAAAGGGGTGAAGCCTTGTTGGCAGCAGCTGCACAGAGGCTTTTTTCAAGCCAGAACATCGCGGAACCGGCTTTGCCGGGCCGCAGATGTCGCCCCCTGGGGGGTGACTGCCGAAGGCGGGCGCGGGGGGAACCTTGATCGGTGCCCTGGCCACCTTGCTCGTGTTCCAGCTGCTGGGCGAGGCGCTGGTTCGCACGCTGGGTCTGCCGGTGCCCGGACCCGTGCTGGGGCTGGCCCTGCTGCTGCCCCTGCTGGCCTGGCGACCTGCGGTGCTGACCATGGTCCGTCCCACGGCGCAGGCCTTGCTGCAGCACCTGTCGCTGCTGTTTGTGCCGGCCGGTGTCGGTGTGATGCTGCACCTCAATCGCATCGGTGAAGAGGCGTTGGCCATCGCGGTGCTGGGCCTGGGCCTGCTGTTGTGGGCCACGGGCACGCCCTACGCCACCTATTTCGAGGGCGCTCAGTTCGTGCACTTTCTGCTCGGGCCGGCCACGTTGGCGCTGGCGGTGCCGCTGCTGGAGCAGTTGCCCCGTCTCAAACGCCTGTGGCTGCCCTTGATGGGCGCCCTGGTCGCTGGCACGCTGGCGGCCACGGTCAGTGCCATCGGTATCGGCTGGCTGCTCGGCGCGTCCAGGGCCACGCTGGCCTCGCTGGCGCCCAAGTCGGTCACCACGCCGGTGGCCATGGGCATCGCCGAGCAGATCGGTGGCCTGCCTTCGCTGACCGCGGTGCTGGTGGTGAGCACCGGCATCCTGGGCGCGGCCACCGCTCGGTACCTGTTTGACGCGCTGCGCATCACCGACCCGGCGGTGCGCGGCTTTGCGTTGGGCACGGCGGCACACGGCATCGGAACCGCGCGCGCGTTTCAGGTCAGTGAAGAGATGGGGGCCTTTGCCGGGCTGGCCATGGGCCTGTCGGCTCTGTTCAGTGCCGTGGCCCTGCCGGTGCTGGCCGGTGCCTTGTTGCGCTGGCTCTGATTCGGATCAGTGCACGGGTTCCGGTGTGACCGCCCAGTGCTGGCACACACGCCCGGCCGCATCCACGCTTTCGAGCCGGACGGTGAAACCCCACAAGCGGGCGACATGGCGCACGATCTCGGGCGCGCTGTCGCCCAGCGGCCGGTTGTTGTGGCGCTGGTGGCGCAGGGTCAGTGAGCGGTCACCGCGCAGGTTGACGTTCCAGACCTGCACATTGGGCTCGCGTGCACCCAGGTCGTACTGGCGGGCCAGGTTTTCGCGCAGGCGCCGGTAGCCGTCTTCGTCGTGGATGGCGCTGACCACCAGGTCGGAGGCCTGTTCGTCGTCGCGGATGGCGAACATGCGGAAGTCGCGCATCAGCTTGGGGCTGAGGTACTGGCCGATGAAGCTCTCGTCCTTGTAGTTGCGCATGGCATGGTCCAGCGCCGGCAGCCAGGGTGTGCCGGCCAGATCGGGGAACCATTGTCGGTCTTCGTCGGTTGGCTGCTCGCAGATGCGCCGGATGTCGGTGTACATGGCAAAGCCCAGAGCGTAGGGGTTGAAGCCCCGATAGCCTCGCTGCCCGACCTGCGGCTGGTAGATCACGTTGGTGTGCGAGGCCAGGCACTCCAGCATCAGGCCGTCGTGCAGGAAGCCGTTGTCGTACATCTCGTTGAGCAGCCGGTGGTGCCAGAAAGTGGCCCAGCCCTCGTTCATCACCTGGCTCTGACGCTGCGGATAGAAGTACTGGGCGATTTTGCGCACGATGCGCACGATCTCACGCTGCCAGGGTTCGAGCAGCGGCGCGTTTTTCTCGATGAAGTAAAGCAGGTTCTCTTCGGGTTCGAGCGGGAAGCGTTTGCTGGCCTGGGGTCCATCTGCCGTGTCGGCTTTCTTCGGCAGCGTGCGCCAGAGGTCGTTCACCTGCTGCTGGGCATAGGCCTCGCGGTCCTTGCGGGCGGCCAGCTCGTCGGCCAGGCTCTTCTTGCTGGGCCGGCGGTAGCGGTCGACACCGTGGTTCTGCAGCGCGTGGCAGGAGTCCAGGAACAGCTCCACCGTCTCGATGCCGTGGCGCTCCTCGCACTCGCTGATGTAGTTGCGGGCATACACCAGGTAGTCGATGATGGACGACGCATCGGTCCACATGCGGAACAGGTAGTTGCCCTTGAAGAAGCTGTTGTGGCCGTAGGCGGCGTGGGCAATCACCAGCGCCTGCATGGCCATCGTGTTCTCCTCCATCAGGTAGCTGATGCAGGGGTTGCTGTTGATGACGATTTCGTAGGCCAGGCCCATGTGGCCGCGCTTGTAGTTCTTCTCGGTGGCGATGAATTCCTTGCCGAAGCTCCAGTGGCGGTAGTTCACCGGCATGCCCACGCTGGCGTAGGCGTCCATCATCTGCTCGGCGGTGATGACCTCCAGCTGGTTGGGGTAGGTGTCCAGGCCAAAGCGCTGCGCCGTCGCGCGGATCACCTCGTGGTATTGCTCGATCAGCTCGAACGACCAGTCGCTCGGGTTGGGCAGCGGCTGCGCCGGCCGGGGCAGGAGGGGCAGGGGCTGGGGATTCATGGCACTGTCCTCCGTGTGGCGCACTGCTCGACCGAGCATCCTGGGAGCGGCGCCGGCGGCGCTCATCGCGTGGCACCTTCCCGTTTGAACAGGTCGCGGAACACCGGAAAGATCTGGCTCGCGTCGCTCACGCGCCGCAGCGCGAAGTTGCGGTGCGTGGCGGCCACCTCTTCATAGGCGCGCCACAGGTTCTTGGGCTCGTCGACCACCTGCACATAGGCGAAGTAGCGGCAGGCCGGCAGCAGCGCCTCGTGCAGCAGGCGCTGGCAGGCGGGGTCGTCGCTTTCCCAGTTGTCGCCGTCGCTGGCCTGCGCGCCGTAGATGTTCCACTCACCCGAGGGGTAGCGCTCCTGGATGATGTTGGCCATCAGCTCCAGTGCGCTGGACACCACGGTGCCGCCGGTTTCGCGGGCGTGGAAGAAGTCCTCTTCGCTGACCTCCTGGGCCTGCGTGTGGTGGCGGATGAAGACCAGGTCGATCTTTTCGTAGTGGCGGGTCAGGAACAGGTAGAGCAGAATGAAGAAACGCTTGGACAGCTCCTTGCGCTGCTCATCCATCGAGCCGGAGACGTCCATCAGGCAGAACATCACCGCCTTTGCGGTGGGAACCGGGGTGCGCACCCGGCTGCGGAATTTCAGGTCGATCGGGTCGATGAAGGGGATCAGGCCCAGTCGTGCCTTGAGCACCGCGATGCGCGCCTCTATCTCGGCCAGTTCCTGACGGGCCACCGGGTCTTCGCCGGGCTGTCGGCGAAGCTCGGTGGCCCGCTCTTCCAGCGCCTGCAGCTCGCGCCGCGAGGCGGTGCCCAGCGCGATGCGCCGCCCAAGGGCGCCACGCATGGAACGCAGCACATGCAGGTTGTTGGGGGTGCCGTCGCTGGTGTAGCCGGCGCGGTGGCTGCGGTACTCCGGCATCTCGGCCAGCTGAGTGCGCACCAGGTGGGGCAGGGCCAGATCCTCGAAGAAGATCTGCATGAACTCTTCCTTGCTCAGCGAGAAGACGAAGTCGTCTTCGCCCTCGCCGCTGTCGCTGGCCTGCGAGCCCGACCCACCCTGTCCGCCCTTGGGTCGCTCGATGTGGTCGCCGGTCAGGTAGTCCCGGTTGCCGGTGTGCACCAGATCGCGCACCCCGCCCGGGCCGTGCTCCAGCACCGGCTCGGACAGGTCCTTGCGCGGAATGTGGATCTCCTCGCCGCGCTCCAGGTCGCGGATGCTGCGACCCTGCACCGCGCGCCGCACCGCCTCGCGAATCTGCTCCTGGTGGCGGCGCAGAAAACGCTCGCGGTTGCCGATCGACTTGTTCTTGCCGGCGGCCCGGCGGTCGATGATCTGTTGCAGCGCCATGGTGTGCAGTCCCTTGCCTAGGCTGGTGGATGCCTCCCGGGTATCACGAACTCTTCCTCACCCGCAGGTACCACTCGCACAGCAGGCGCACCTGCTTGGCGGTGTAGCCCTTGGCCACCATGCGTTGCACGAAGTCCTCGTGCTTCTTGGCCTCGTCGGCGCTGGCCTTGGCATTGAAGCTGATCACGGGCAGGAGCTCTTCGGTGTTGGAGAACATCTTCTTCTCGATCACCGAGCGCAGCTTCTCGTAGCTGGTCCAGACCGGGTTGTTGCCCTGGTTGTTGGCCCGCGAGCGCAGCACGAAATTGACGATCTCGTTGCGGAAGTCCTTGGGGTTGGCGATGCCCGCCGGCTTCTCGATCTTTTCCAGTTCGGCATTGAGCGACTGGCGGTCGAACACCTCGCCGGTGTCGGTGTCGCGGTACTCCTGGTCCTGGATCCAGTAGTCGGCGTAGGTCACGTAGCGGTCGAAGATGTTCTGGCCGTACTCGCTGTAGCTCTCCAGGTAGGCGGTCTGGATCTCCTTGCCGATGAACTCCGCGTAGCGCGGGCTGAGCTGCTCCTTGATGAAGCCGATGTACTTCTCTTCGGTCTCTTTCGGGAACTGCTCGCGCTCGATCTGCTGCTCCAGCACATACATCAGGTGCACCGGGTTGGCTGCCACCTCCTGGCTGTCGAAGTTGAACACCTTGGACAGGATCTTGTAGGCAAAACGGGTCGAGACACCGCTCATGCCTTCGTCCACGCCGGCGTAGTCGCGGTACTCCTGGTAGCTCTTGGCGCGCGGGTCGGTGTCCTTGAGGTTCTCGCCGTCGTAGACCTGCATCTTGGAGAACAGCGACGAGTTCTCCGGCTCCTTCAGACGCGTGAGGATGGCGAACTGGCTCATCATCTTGAGCGTGCCGGGCGCACACTTGGCCTCGGCCAGCGAAGAGCTTCGGATCAGCTTTTCGTAGATCTTGATCTCTTCGGAGACGCGCAGGCAGTAGGGCACCTTGACGATGTAGATGCGGTCGAGGAAGGCCTCGTTGTTCTTGTTGTTGCGGAAGGTCTTCCACTCGCTCTCGTTCGAGTGGGCCAGCACGATGCCGTCGAACGGGATGGCGCCAAAACCCTCGGTGCCCTTGAAGTTGCCCTCCTGGGTGGCGGTCAGCAGCGGGTGCAGCACCTTGATCGGGGCCTTGAACATCTCGACGAATTCGAGCAGCCCCTGGTTGGCCAGGCACAGGCCGCCGGAGTAGCTGTAGGCGTCCGGGTCGTCCTGGGCGTAGGTTTCGAGCTTGCGGATGTCGACCTTGCCGACCAGGCTGGAGATGTCCTGGTTGTTTTCGTCGCCCGGTTCCGTCTTGGCAATGCCGACCTGCTTGAGGATGCTGGGGTGGCGCTTGACCACCTTGAACTGGCGGATGTCGCCGCCGAACTCCTCCAGCCGCTTCACGGCCCAGGGGCTCATGATGCGGTTGAGGTGGCGCCGTGGGATGCCGAACTGCTCTTCAAGCAGCGGGCCGTCTTCATCCGGGTCGAACAGGCCCAGCGGCGATTCGTTCACCGGCGAGCCCTTGATGGCGTAGAAGGGCACGTCCTGCATCAGCGCCTTCAGGCGCTCGGCGATGCTGCTCTTGCCGCCACCCACCGGTCCCAGCAGGTAAAGAATCTGTTTCTTTTCTTCCAGCCCCTGGGCCGCGTGCCGGAAATAGGAGACGACCTGCTCGATCGCGTCCTCCATGCCGTAGAACTCGGCGAAGGCCGGGTAGATTTTGATCACCTTGTTGGCGAAGATCCGCGACAGCCTGGGGTCGTTGCGGGTGTCCACCATCTGCGGCTCGCCGATGGCCTTGAGCATGCGCTCGGCGGCGGTGGCGTAGGCCAGCGGGTTGCGCTTGCACTCGGCGAGGTAGTCCTCAAGGGACATCTCCTCTTCGCGGGTGCGTTCATAGCGGGCGGCAAAACTGCTCATCACGTCCATGCGGTTCTCCTTGAAAGAAGACCTTGTCCGGGCACCGATGAAGGCCAGACCCTGGGTTCAGCGTCGGCCAATTTCGGCACCCACCCCGGACAGGTGACCATCTTCTTGCTTGCATGCAAGATCCGATCCAGCCAATACGGCAAGGTTCACGGTGCAGTTTCGGCGATGGGGCCGCAATCGGCAAACCGGCGACGGCAAGCCGAGCAAAACGTGGGGTCGCTCAGGCGCGCCGCAGCCAGCCCAGACCCAGCCGGGGCTGCAGCCAGTGCCACACCGGCTGTCCGTAGACAATGAACCCCAGGGCCAGCAGGATCAAGGGCAGGGCGATGAACACCTGCCCTGTCAGCACCTCGCCACCCAGTGCCACGCCCACCCACAGCGCCACCACCGGATTCACGAAGGAGTAGCTGCCGGCCAGCGCCGGCGAGGCGTTCTTGAGCAGCCACAGATAGGCGTTGAGTGTGACCAGCGTGCCCATGACCACCAGGTAAAGCCAGGCCAGCGACGAGGTCAGGCTCATCTGCAGCGGGCTCCAGCTGTGCGAGGCCGGCTCCAGCCACCAGGCGGTGACGGCGCCCATCAGCCCGCCCAGCAGCCATTGGGCAGACGAGGCCATGGCGGGCGCCGGCAGGTCCAGCTTGCGCGAGGCGTAGGAGCCGAGGCTCCAGCACAGCGGGGCACCGAAGGCCAGCAGTGCGCCCAGCAAGGTGGCCGAAAAGTCGCCTTCCAGCGCCAGCACCGCAGCGCCTGCCACGCCCAGGGCCAGGCCGATCCAGCTGGTGACCGGCACCCGCTCGCCGCCCCAGCGCGTCCACAGCGCCAGCCACATCGGCATGGTGGTCACCACCGTGGCCATCAGGCCCGAGCCGATGCCCATCTTCTGAGCCATCACCACCATGCCCATGGCGCCGAACACCATCAGGCCGCCGATCAGGGCCGAGTGCCGCCACTGCGCCGGCGTGGGCCAGGGCAGGCGTTGCCAGCGGGCAATGCCCAGCATGATCGCACCCGCCACCAGAAAGCGGGTGCCGTTCATCAGCAGCGGTGGCAGGGTCTGCATGGCCAGGTTCAGCGCGTGGTACGTCGTACCCCAGACGAGGTAGACAATCAGCAAAGCGGTGACCAGGCGCATCCGGTCGTCGCTGGCACCGGGCAGGCGGAAAAAGATTGGCATTTCAGGCCTCAAGGTGGAAAATGTACGGCGCATGGCCGGCGAGGCCGAATGTATCCGAAGAATTGGCCCAATGCAAGATAATTTCCAGACAGACGACCTCGACAAGAGAATTCTTACGGCTCTTGCCGTCGACAGCCGTCGTTCGTACGCCGATGTGGCGTCCGAGGTCGGCATGTCGACCGCGGCCGTGCACGAACGGGTGCGCAAAATGGTCGATCGCGGGGTGATCGAGCGCTTCTCGATCAAGGTGGCGCCTGAGGCCCTGGGCCTGCACCTGACGGCCTTTGTGGCCATCCGCAATGACGGTGGTGCCCACTGTCGCGATATCGCGGACCGGTTGCGCGAGTTGCCCGAGGTGGTGGAGGTGCACAGCGTGGCCGGAGAGCACGACTCGCTGGTCAAGGTGCGCTGTGTGCATGCGCGGGCACTGGAGGACGTGCTCTACGCCATCAAGGCGATCCCGGGGGTGCTGCGCACGACCAGCACGGTGGTGCTCAACACGGAGTTCGAACGCTGATGCTGGAGCCCCCACGCTCCGCCGCTGCGCGGGTCGCTGCCCCCCAAGGGGGCTGACCTTGCTCGGGGCGGCCCTTCGCTGCGGTCGCTGGAGCCCCCACGCTCCGCCGCTGCGCGGGTCGCTGCCCCCCAAGGGGGCTGACCTTGCTCGGGGCGGCCCTTCGCTGCGGTCGCTGGAGCCCCCACGCTCCGCCCGTTCCCCCCGTCACTCCCGCGCACGCGGGAGTCCACGTCAGCCCAGCCTCAACCCCTGCCGTAAGGATTCCCGCGTGCTCGGGAGTGACGCGGCCCGTGGTCCGACGACGGGGCCTGCGGCCAGGTCTTCAGGCGGCCAGAGCCGCCTCGATGTCGCCGACCAGCTTCTCCGGTGCGTCCTGGGGCGCGTAGCGCTTGATGACCTTGCCGTCTTTGCCCACCAGGAATTTGGTGAAGTTCCACTTGATGGCTTTGCTGCCCAGCAGCCCCGGGGCCTCGGCCGTCAGCCAGCGGTACAGGGGATGGGCCTCGGCACCATTGACCTCGATCTTGCCCATCATGGGAAAGCTCACGCCATAGTTGCGCTCACAGAACGCACCAATTTCCTCGTCGCTGCCAGGGTCCTGGCCACCGAACTGGTTGCAGGGGAAGCCCAGCACCACCAGACCTCGGGGCCCGAGGGCCTGGTGCAGCTTCTCCAGCCCACCGAATTGCGGGGTGAAACCGCAGGCGCTGGCGGTGTTGACGATCAGCATCACCCTGCCGCGAAATTGCTCCAATGCGACAGGACGCCCCTCTATGGACATGGCTTCAAAGTCGTACACCGTGGTCATGGCAGCCTCCGAAAGGGTTGTTGGCGAACCGCATGTGCGACCGCCACATGTAAGGGAAATGTGTCACGATTGCGCTTCTTTTCGCGGGAGAACAACCGTACCGGGTACAGCCTGCAAGGCCATACTCACCGGTTGAGGATGACACACATTCGTTCGGAACAAGAACATGGCAGCCGCTTATACCGTGGCCCTGGTGGGTTTTGCCCAGCCAGAGTCGGCGACCTTCGAGTCGTTCTTTCGCATGGCCGCAAGGCGCCCACCGGCCTATGCGGTGCAAGATGAGGTGATGGATGCCCAGATTCTGGTGGTCAATGCCGACAACCTGCAGGCCATCCATCTGGTGCAGCACGCCGAGCTGCCTGGTCGTGTGCTGTTGATCGGGCGAACCGACGCAGGCACGGGCTGGCCGCTGCAGAAGAAACCGGTCAAGCTCGTTTCCGTGCTGGCCGCGCTGGATGAGCTGGTGGGCGCGCGGCGGCCGGTGGCCACCGCTAAGGCCAAGGGCTTTGCAGCCACCGAACCTTTCAAGGCGTCGCACCTGCAGGCACTGGATGCCAGCATGGTTCGCACGGCGCCGGTTCCGGTCGCCCGCAAACGCTCGCCTGACACCGAGTTTCCTGCAACGCGTCCGATGATCCGTCCCTTGGGCCCATCGGTACCGACGGTCCCCCCAATGCTCACCGTGCGGGCAGAGCCTGCGACGACCCGATCCACCGCCGCGACGCCCAAACCTGGTGTCATCCGCCTGACCGATTTCGGCGCCCTTGACGAGTTGCCGACACCGGCGCGCCCGTCGCCGGCATCACCCGCTTCGCGCCAGACGCGTTCGCAACGTTCCCGTTCATCGACAGGGAACCAGGATGTGGCCGAGGTCAAGCGTGGCGATGTGCTGCTGGTGGCCGAAAGCCTGGTGGAGGGCCGCATTCTTTACAAGCGCTTCAAGCGCTACGGCCTGAGCATTGACTGGTCCCGGGAGGCATCCCAGGCCCTGGCCATGCTCAAGGCACATCCCTACCGGCTGGTGGTCATCGATCGCCTACAGGGTGAGCCGGATGCCTTCCAGGTGTGCCGGCAGGCGAAGCAGCGAAAGCTGCCCACAGGCCATGCGCCGGTGGTGATGATGTTCGCGCCCACCGCTGGCAGCATGGACCGCATGAAGGCCGGCCTGGCTGGCAGCGACGCCTACCTCTCCCGCTCGGTCAGCGAGGCCGACCTGTACAAGTCGCTGGCCCAGCTCCGCCTGGTCAGCCTGGACGGATTCGAGAAGACCAACATCGGGTTCTGATGACTGCTCGACCGTCTCAGGGCGAGCCTGTTTTCCTCGGGTTTGGTGCAATTTGCTTCGATGCGTTCTGTCCTGACGGCCAGGTGTCTGTCGAGTGAGTTATCCGCAGTGCGTGGGTGCCGCACACATGGATGGTTTTGGCGTACCAGAATTGAGGGAGCACTGCTTGTGCGCGCCCATGTGGACGCCATGGCGAAACCCCCTTCTTTGGTCGTCGAGCTGACAATGGGCAGGCACCGCGCCGGCAGATGGATGGTGGCCTTGACCAACGTCCTGTTTGCAGATCGGCGTCAAGCCCCCTTCGG
Organism: Burkholderiales bacterium; assembly: GCA_030604135.1. Taxonomy (GTDB): domain Bacteria; phylum Pseudomonadota; class Gammaproteobacteria; order Burkholderiales; family Burkholderiaceae_C; genus Hydrogenophaga. Next base: position 26,455 of record JAUVWL010000030.1, read on the forward strand.
ACGAATGCGCGCGGTGGTCGGGAGCTCCGGGACGGGGTGAGCAATTGCAAACGGACCATCGGCCAAACTGTGTCAGTTTGGCGCAAGAAAGGTACCTGTTTGCCGCGAAACGGCTGGTCCGGAACTTGCAGCTTGCCCGCGCCTGCTGCACGACGAACCCCAACCGTGGATCACGGTCGGTACAAAACGAGGAGACAGCCACATGATCAGCATCGACAAGGCGCTGCTGCGGCAGCTGCTGTTGATAGAGCGCCCATGGGAAGTGCGCGAGTACCGGCTTGATGTGCGAAAACGCCGATGTGACGTTTGGATCGCCCAAGAGCCCGAGCGTGGCTGGTTTGGACGAACAAAACCTGTGCCGGCAGGCGACAGCGCGGTCTGGCAGCACCTGGCGATCGGCCCCATCCGTTTCCAATTGCATGTGAGCCTGCCACTCGGTTTTGATTCCAAGGGCATCGGCTGGATGGGTGAGGTCGGCATGCCATTCACCCGGGCCCTGGCGGCGCGGGTGTTTGCCCTGTTTGGAGAGGGCGTACCGCTGCAGTCGGTCTGTACCCTGCTGGACCTGAGTCTTCAAGACGTGTGGCGCTACCGCTATGCACTCGACGCCGGACGGGTCGGCGGGATCGGTTCCGAGGTGCGCCCCGCTGCGGAGATGACGCTGTCCGCAGGCTCTGCCCCGCACAGCGCCGCCGTGCCTGAAGTGACCGATCCGGTCTGGTTGCGACTGCTCGATGGTGACATGAGTCTGGACATCAGGGTGCTCAGCCTCAAGCTGATGCTGACCAAGCTGCGATCACAACTCGATCTGATCCATGACGAAGAGGTTCGCATGCTCAAACTCAAGGAGTTGCATCGCTACTTTGTCAAGAACGAGCGCGTTCTGACCCATGAGCTGGAGCAGCTGCGGCTGGGGTGAAACGACATGATTGCTCCCCTGATCCCGGCTCCGACACCGTTGAGCGGTGCACTCATGGACTTGCAGGATGCCCTCGTGGTGATCCGAAGTGGCGCGTACCTTTCGATTGCGGCGGACGAGTCCTTGCTGCGTCGCCTGCCGCCGGGCAACTGGCTGGCTGGAAGCATTCCCTATTTCATGGCCCAGCACGGAGGTCAGACGTCACGGCAGCAACTTTTCGTCACCGAGCTGCCCAACCTGGCCGGGTCGGCCCAACTGCGCTGGTACGACCGCAGCAACCTGCACAAGGTGGCGCTGGATGCGCCGGCGCACGGTCTGACCGTGCTCATCGTTCCTGCTTTTTCGGAGGTGCACTCGCATTTCGCGCGTGAGGCACCCAACTTCGAGGACCTGTACCTGAAACCCTTGGTGGGTTGGATCGCCGGAGTCCATCTGGACGACCTGGGAAAGGCATCGCCGGTTGTCGTCAATGGTCAGTCGTTGACCTTTTGCAGTGACCGGGCGCTGGCTGTGCATATCCCTTTGCCTGAAGACATCCATCCACACATCGAGATCCTGAACCTGTTTCGCCCCGGGGGGGGCGACGTCATCCGTTTTCCGTCGACTGGCTTCTCGGCCCAGGAGTGCTACATCAACGGCGAACTGAACAACCTGGCCCTGTACCTGACGGCCAAAGGTATCGACACCCGACTGCCCCTGGTGGCTGACTACTCTGGCGCCATGGTCAATGTGTCCTTCAAGTCGGTCGATATGGTTGCCGGTCAGGTGGATTTCTACGCGCCCGTGTTCGATGACATCGAGTACCGGATCGCGGAGCCCGTGTCCAACTATGCGCAGGCCTTTGTGCGAACGCTTTCGGACAGTGCCAGCGGGGCGAGCTGGAGCTGCAACTGCATTCTCAACTACCTGTATGGAGGGCTGGAGGGACAGCGCACCGGCCCGATCACCGGCCCCATGACTTTCGGTGAAATCGCCTACCAGTTGCTCAATCAGACCATGGTGTACGTGCATCTGCAGAAGTTTCAGTAGAGGCGTTGCGGGTCCATGAATTGCCCTTTTTGCATTGCGCTCCAGACGAGGGCTTGTGCCAAAGTACGCACTCTGAACGCTTTCGCCCTGAACACACCATGCCCCGTCCCATCCTCGCCACGATCCACCCCGAGGCCCTGCGCCACAACCTGCAGCAGGCCCGCCTGCGCGCTCCCGATGCCCGAGTCTGGGCGGTCGTCAAGGCCAACGCCTATGGCCACGGCATCGAGCGCGTGTTCGAAGCCTTGCGTGGCGCCGACGGTTTTGCCTTGCTCGACCTGGCCGAGGCCGAGCGTCTGCGGGCGCTGGACTGGCGGGGTCCCATCCTGCTGCTGGAGGGGGTGTTCGAGCCACGCGACCTGGAGCTGTGCTCGCGCCTGCACCTGTGGCACGCGGTGCATTGTGAAGAGCAGATTGACTGGCTGGCAGCCCACAAGACGCAGCAGCCGCACCGGGTCTTTCTCAAGCTCAACAGCGGTATGAACCGGCTGGGTTTCCAGCCGGCTGCCTTCCGCGCCGCCTGGGCGCGCCTGAACGCGCTGCCGCAGGTGGACGAGATCGCCTTGATGACCCACTTCAGCGACGCCGACGGCCCGCGCGGCATTGCCCACCAGGTGGCGGTGTTCGAGGCGGCCACCGCCGACCTGCCGGGCGAGCGCACCCTGTGCAACAGCGCCGCCATCCTGCGCCACGCACAAAGCCCGCTGCGGGGCGAGGGCGTGAGCACGCTGGCGGCCGACTGGGTGCGCGAAGGCATTGCCTTGTACGGCAGTGCACCGGACCACCCGGAGCACAGTGCGGCCGACTGGGACCTGCAACCGACCCTGACCCTGTCGAGCCGCATCATTGGCGTGCAGACCCTGCAGCCAGGCGACACCGTCGGCTATGGCTCGACTTTCACCGCCGAGGTGCCCATGCGCATCGGCGTCGTGGCCTGCGGCTATGCCGACGGCTACCCGCGCCACGCGCCCACCGGCACGCCGGTGCTGGTGGCGGGTGTGCGCACGCGCATCGTCGGGCGCGTCAGCATGGACATGATCACGGTTGACCTGGCGCCGCTGGACGCCGCCGGGGTGAGCGCCGGCATCGGCAGCGAGGTCGTGCTCTGGGGTGTCTCACCCGCCACCGGCGCCCAGCTGCCGGTGGACGAGGTGGCCCGGTCGGCCGGCACCATCAGCTATGAACTGTTGTGCGCGGTGGCGCCGCGCGTGCCGTTCGCCCACTGAGGTCAGAAGCCTGGGGTCTTGTACCCCTGGGGGTATGTGTGTATACTGCAGCAGGTATAGGAGATTTCCATGTCTGCACGCCCGTTTCACATCTTCGCTCTTGCTCCCGGTCAACGGCTGTTCCCGGCCCGGCGTCGCCTGGCTGCGGTGCTCGGCTTGGGCGCACTGGTCGCCGCCACCTGGCTGACGCTTCCACCCGCGCGAGCCCAGGCGCCGGCCGTTGGACCCGAGGTGCCCGTGCTGGCGCTGGGCGAGCGGGCCGTGGGGGCCGGCCTGCTGATCGACGGCAGCCTGCAGGCGGTGCGCCAGAGCGTGCTCTCGGCCCAGGCCAGCGGCCGCATCGCCACCCTGAGCGTCAAGGCCGGCGACCGCGTCAAGGCCGGTCAGGTGCTGGCCGTCATCGACGACCGCGCCACCCAGGCCGGTGTGGCGCAGGCCCAGGCCGGCGTGGCCCAGGCCGAGGCCAACCTGGCCAATGCACGCGCTGCCTTTGAGCGCACCAGGGAATTGCGGGCCCAGGGTTTTGTGGCCCAGGCCGCGCTGGATGGCGCCCAGGCCCAGTTTCGTGCCGCTGAAGCGGGGGCTGCGGCCGCCCGTGCCGGTCAGACCCAGGCCTCGGTGGCCCAGGGTTTTACCCGTCTGACCGCGCCGTATGACGGCTGGGTGCTGGCCACCCACGCCCAAGCTGGTTCGCTGGCCATGCCGGGCGCGCCGGTGCTCACGGTGTACGCGCCGCAGCCGATCCGCGCCGTGGTGTTCGTGCCCGCCTCGCAGCAGTCGCTGGCCAGCCAGGCGCAGCGTGTCGAGGTGCGCCTGCCCGACGGTCGCTGGGTGGAGCCCGAGGCCCGGACTGCCTTGCCGGCGGCCGACCCGGTGTCGCAGACGGTGGAGTGGCGCCTGGACCTGAGCGCGGCCGACGGCGCCGACCAGGTGCCCGGTCGCCAGGTGCAGGTACGCTTTGTGGGCGGCGAGGCCCAACGTCTGGTGGTGCCGGCCTCGGCCCTGCTGCGCCGCGGCGAACTGACCGCCGTCTATGTGGTCACCCCGCGCGCCGATGGCGCCCAGGGTTTTGCGCTGCGCGCGGTGCGCGCTGGCATCGGCCATGGTGAAGCCGGGGTGGAGATCCTCTCGGGCCTGAAGGCCGGCGACCGCGTGGCGCTCGACCCGGTCCGGGCTGGCATCGCCGGTGCCCGTCCGGCCGCGCAGTGAGGGCCTGAGCATGACCCCCACCGCCGAATCGAACGAAAAGCTGGGCTTCTCGGGCAGTGTCGCCCGGATGTTCCAGGCCAACGCCATCACGCCGCTGCTGGCGCTGGTGGCCCTGCTGCTGGGCCTGTTTGCCGTGCTGGTCACTCCGCGCGAGGAAGAGCCGCAGATCAACGTGACCATGGCCAACGTCATCATCCCGTTCCCGGGGGCGTCCAGCGCCGACGTGGCCAAGATGGTGGCGCAGCCGGCCGAGCAGGTGCTCTCGCAGATCCACGGCATCGAACACACCTATTCGGTCTCGCGGCCGGGTGTGGCGGTGCTCACGGTGCAGTTCCAGGTGGGCGTGCCGCGCACCGAGGCGCTGGTGCGCCTGTACGACGTGCTCAACGCCAACCAGGACTGGCTGCCCCAGGGCCTGGGCGTGATGCCCCCCATCGTCAAGCCCAAGGGCATCGACGACGTGCCGGTGCTGGCGGCCACGCTGTGGACGGCCGACGCTGCCAGCGCACTGGATCTGGAGCGGGTGGCCCACTCGGTCGAGACCGAGCTCAAGCGCGTGCCCGGCACCCGCGAGGTGGTCACCATTGGCGGCCCGGGCCGGGCGGTGCATGTCTGGCTGGAGCCCAACCGCCTGCGCGAGCGCGGCGTGAGTGTGCAGCAACTGCACGGCGCCATCGCCGCGGCCAACCAGGCCATGCCATCGGGCGCCGTGGTCAACCCGGCGCCGGCACCGGGCGAGCCGGGCATGCTCACCGTCGAGACCGGCGAGTTCCTGCAGAACGAGCAGGATGTGGGCGACATCGTGGTCGGTGTCAGCAACGGCCGACCCATTTTCCTGCGCGAGGTGGCGCGGGTCGAGACCGGCGCCCAGCAGCCGCAGCGCTACGTCTGGTTCACGCCCGCCGCGGCCGACACCGCCCATGCGGACCAGCAGGGCAACAGCTTCCCTGCCGTCACCATCACCGTGACCAAGAAGCCGGGCGAGAACGCGGTGGATGTGGCGCGCGGCGCGGCCCAGCGGCTGGAGAACCTGAAGAACACCGTCATCCCCGACGACGTACAGGTCAGCATCACGCGCGACTACGGCCAGACCGCCGCCGACAAGGCCAACCAGCTCATCACCAAGCTCATCTTCGCCACCGGCAGCGTCATCATCCTGGTCGGCCTGGCGCTGGGCCGGCGCGAGGCGGTCATCGTCGGGGTGGCGGTGGTGCTCACGCTCACGGCCACGCTGTTCGCGTCCTGGGCCTGGGGCTTCACGCTGAACCGGGTCTCGCTGTTCGCGCTCATCTTCTCCATCGGCATCCTGGTCGACGACGCCATCGTGGTGGTGGAGAACATCCACCGCCACCGTCAGCTCACCCCGGGTGAGCCGCTGTCGGTCATCATCCCGCGGGCGGTCGACGAGGTGGGTGGCCCGACCATCCTGGCCACCTTCACCGTCATCGCGGCCCTGCTGCCCATGGCCTTCGTGTCTGGTCTGATGGGCCCGTACATGAGCCCGATTCCGATCAACGCCAGCATGGGCATGGCGATCTCGCTGGCCATCGCATTCACCGTCACACCCTGGCTCGCCCTCAAACTCACCAAGACCGACGGCCACGCCGACCACGGACCGAGCCGTCTCACACGCACGCTGCAGTCCACCTTCACCCACATCCTCACGCCCTTCCTGCAGAGCGCGTCCAGGCGCTGGCTGCTGCTGGTGGGCATCCTCGCCGCGCTGATGCTGTCGGTGGGTCTGACGGTGGTGCAGTGGGTGGTGCTCAAGATGCTGCCCTTCGACAACAAGAGCGAGTACCAGGTGGTGCTGGACATGCCCGCCGGTACGCCGCTGGAGGGCACCGCCGCCGCGCTGCAGGACATGACCGCCTGGCTGGCGCAGCAGCCCGAAGTGAACAACGTGCAGGGTTACGCCGGCACCGCCAGCCCGATCACCTTCAATGGTCTGGTGCGCCAGTACTACCTGCGCGCCGACGCCGAGAGCGGCGACCTGCAGGTCAACCTGGTCGGTGCCGGGGACCGCAAGGAAAAGAGCCACGCCATCGCGCAGCGCCACCGTCCGGACCTGGAGAAAATCGCCGCCGCCCATGGTGCACGCATCAAGGTGGTGGAGGTGCCGCCGGGCCCGCCGGTGCTGGCGCCCATCGTGGCCGAGGTCTATGGCCCGGACGACGCCGGCCGCGCCGAGCTGGCGCAACGCGTGGCCCAGGCCTTTGCCGACACGCCCGACATCGTGGGCATCGACACCACGCTCAAGGAGAACGCGCCGCGTGCCTTCCTGCGCATCCAGCGCCAGCGCGCCGAGTCGCTGGGCATCCCGGTGCAGGTGATCGCACAGACGGTGCACGCCGCGCTGTCGGGCAACGACGCCGCCTGGCTGCACGACGGCCATGCCAAGTTCCCGGTGCCGGTGCGCATCCAGCTGCCGCGCGAAGCGCAGGTCGGTCTGGACGCGGTGCTCGCCCTGCCCCTGAAGGCCGCCAACGGCCGCATGGTGCCGCTGTCCGAGCTGGTCACCGTCGAGCGTGGCGTCATCGACCAGCCGCGTTTCACCAAGAACCTGCTGCCGGTCACCTACGTCATGGGCGACATGGCGGGCCAGCTGGACTCGCCGCTGTATGGCCTGTTCGGCATCCGCCCGGCCCTGGCCGAGGCCGCGCTGCCCAACGCCGGTGAACTGGGCGAATACTGGATCAACCAGCCCTCCGACCCCTACCGCCAGTACGCCATCAAGTGGGACGGCGAGTGGCAGATCACCTACGAAACCTTCCGCGACATGGGCGCGGCCTACGGCGTCGGCCTGATCCTGATCTACCTGCTGGTGGTCGCGCAGTTCCGCAGCTACCTCACGCCGCTGATCATCATGGCGCCGATTCCACTGACCATCATCGGTGTCATGCCCGGCCATGCGCTGCTGGGCGCGCAGTTCACCGCCACCAGCATGATCGGCATGATCGCGCTGGCCGGCATCATCGTGCGCAACTCCATCCTGCTGGTCGACTTCATCGAGCTGGAGACCGCGCGGGGTGTGCCCTTTGCCGACGCGGTGGTGCAGTCGGCCGCGGTGCGCGCGCAGCCGATCGCGCTGACCGGCCTGGCGGCCATGATGGGGGCCTTCTTCATCCTGGACGACCCCATCTTCAACGGCCTCGCGATCTCGCTGATCTTCGGCATTGCGGTGTCGACGATGCTGACGCTGGTCGTGATCCCCGTTCTCTATTACGCGCTTTACCGCAAACGCTACTCGGCCCAGGAAGTGGCCTTGTGACCCTTGCTCCCACCCGTTTCCCGTCCGTCCCTTCCTCAAGGAGTTTGAAATGACCGTTGAACGATACATCCGTGTGATCGCTGGCCTGTTCATCATGATCTCGCTGGCCTTGGGCGTCGAAGTCAGCCCGCTGTTCGTGAGCCCCTGGTTCCTGGCCTTCACCGCCTTTGTCGGCCTGAACCTGTTCCAGTTCGGCTTCACCAACTTCTGCCCGCTGGCGATCATCCTGAAGGCGCTGGGCGTGCCCGAGAGCAAAATCGCCTGCGGGACAAGGTAACCCCCCTGCGCCGCGTTGCGGCTTCCCCCCTTGGAAGGGGGGACCACGCCTGTGGCCTGGCAAAGCCCGTTCCACGGCGTGTGCCGGATAAGGGCGTTCAGCCCCGTCACGCCAGTTCTTTCGGAAAGCGCCATGTCGTCACCCACACCCCTGAAGTTCCTCATGCCCGGGTGGTTTGCCACCGTCATGGGTCTGGCTGGCCTCACCCTGGCCTGGAACGCCGCCCAGGGCTTGCTGGGTGACATGGCCGGGGCGCTGTCCCTGGTCATGGGCCTGGTCGCCTTCGGGGTGTTCGGTGTGCTGGCGCTGGCCTCGCTGCTGCGCTGGCAACGCCACCCGGCGGCGCTGGAAGACGACCTCAAGCACCCGGTGCGCCATGCCTTCATCGCGGCGGTGCCGGTGTCCCTGCTGCTGCTGGCCACCGTCGGCGTGGCGCTGGTTGGCGCCACCGGCCCCCTGGTCCTGCTCTGGCAGACCCTGTGGTGGGTCGGCAGCCTGGGTCAGCTCTGGGCCACGGTCTGGGTGCTGGGGCGCTGGTTGGCGCCGGCCGCCGCCGCACCGGCCGGGCAGGGCCCGGCCTCGCTCTGGCCCTCGGTGACGCCGGTGCTGCTGATCCCGGTGGTCGGCAACGTGGTGGTGCCCCTGGCCGGCCTGCCCCTGGGCCATGGCCTGTGGTCGGCGGCGCAGTTCGGCATCGGGGCCTTTCTCTGGCCCATCGTGCTGACCCTGCTGATGGTGCGCCGCATCGCCCACAGCCCGCTGCCCGACCGCCTGCTGCCGGCCTGGTTCATCACCGTGGCACCGCCGGCCGTCATCGGTCTGGTGATGCAGCAGATGCAGGCGTCGCCCGCCCTGGTGCTCGGCCTGTGGGGCGTGGCGATGTTCTTCCTGCTGTGGCTGCTGCCCCTGGTGCGCCGCATTGCGGTGCAACCGTTCAGCGTGGCCTTCTGGGGGCTGTCGTTCCCGCTGGCGGCCCTGACCACGCTCACCCTGCGCCTGGCCGACCCGGCCCTGGGCATGCCGGTGCCGACCACACTGGCGGTGCTGTTGCTGGCCATGACGTCCATCGTCGTGTTGTGGCTGTCTTTTGCCACCGTGCGCGGCCTGCGCGACGGCAGCCTGCTGGCGCCCGAGCCGGTGGCGGCGATCCAGCCCGCCTGAACAGGCCGAGGCCAAACCATGGACGACACGCCGCACGCCCTGCCCGAGGCCCGCAAGGCTGAGCTGCTGCACCGCCTGCGCCGCGCCGAAGGCCAGGTGCGTGGCCTGCAGAAGCTGCTGGAGGAAGGCGCCGACTGCGCCAAGATCGCCCAGCAGCTGCTGGCCACCCGCCACGCGCTGGACAGCACCTATGTGCGGCTCAACCTGAGCGTGGCCGAGCAGGAAATCGCCCGCGAGCACCCGAGCGCCGAGGCCGCAGTGGTCGGTCAGGTGCTGGACCGACTGCAGGCGCGCCTGGGCCGGGCGCGCTGACGGAGGTACCGGAAGCCTTCTGTAACCCCGGGTCTTGAAGGCCTTTGGTATCCTGTAGGGCAAACTTGTCGAACACAGGCCCCACCCGATGAAGCTTCTTTCCGCCCTGACTGTCCTGCTCGCCCTGACCGCCTGCGCTTCCTCCAAGCCCTACTGGGCCAAACCCAACGTCAGCTCCGACGACACCTACACCGAGCTGTCCGAGTGCCGCTACCAGGTTGGTCTGGCCAAAATCGCCAAGTCCGATCGCGAGGTGATGGTCGCCCACTGCATGCGCGGCAAGGGCTTCCGCCTGCTGGCCAACCAGTCCGAGTGATGCCTGCGCGCCGGTGCCGGCGCGCCCATGCCCGACCGGCCGGAAGGGCGATCTTCTTTGGCGGCCCAAGCGGCTGATCCGTCGTGGACCCTCTGTTCTCTGCCCTGCTGCTGGTGGTGGCTGCCTTCGGCGCTGGCGTGCTCAACGCCGTGGCCGGAGGTGGCAGTTTCCTGACCTTTCCGGCGCTGGTTTTCACGGGTGTGCCGCCCATTGTGGCCAACGCCACCAGCGCTCTGGCCGTGAGCCCCGGCTACCTGGGCAGCACCCTGGGCTTCCGGCCTGAGCTGCGCGCCCTGCCCATGGCGAGGCTGCGCCGCGAAATGGCGATTGCCGCCGTCGGCGGGGTGGCGGGCGCGCTGCTGCTGCTGGTGACGCCGGCCAAGGTGTTTTCGGGCATCGTGCCCTGGCTGCTGCTGTTTGCCACCGTGCTGTTTGCCGCCGGCCCGGCCATTGCCCGCCGCGCCCAGGCTGGCAGCGCCGACGGCCCAGGCCTGGCGCGCTGGCGCGAACCCGGCCTGCTGGCCGTGGCCATCTACGGCGGTTACTTCAACGGTGGCCTGGGCATCCTGCTCATGGCCCTGTATACCCTGACCGGCGAAGGCCGAATCCATACCGTCAACGCCCTCAAGAACCTCAACTCGCTGGTGCTGTCCTGGCTGTCGGTGGCCGCCTTCGTCATTGCCGGCGCCATCGCCTGGAAAGAGGGCCTGCTGATGATGGTCGCTGCCACCGCAGGCGGCTTCTTCGGTGCCCGCTGGTCCAAGCGCCTGCCCGCCCAGGCCGTGCGCATCGGCGTCATCGTCACCGGGCTGGTGATGACGGCGCTGTTTTTCTGGCGGGGGTGAGCGGGATCTTTGTCAGGATGGTTGCAGACAGGCGGCGCGGGGATCTTCGATGTTGCAATCACCCCCAGTAGGAGGTTGTGGCGTGACCGAACACTGCGCCACTCTCCGTCTGTGGGCACGTTCCCTGACGGACCAAGCTTGGTAGCGCTCGTTTTCCCCGGTTATCCATGCGCTGTAGGCCGCGTCCCAAGCGGCGATGGCATTCAGGTTGCTGGTGGAAACTGACGAGTACACGAAGGGCTCCACGCTGGTTCGCACCGTGTCGGTTCTTCTAAACAAAAGGGTTTCGTCCAAAACGAAGCCATCGTTGCGACCGCTCCAAGGGCTGCGCCGGTAGCGCGTGATCTCTTCGGATGTGACTTCCCCATCAAGAAACGCAACTGTGCGGGGGTAGGTATTGCTTGCCGAGTCGTAGCGCTGCGTGTACACGGAAAAAGATGGTCCCCAAGAAGCGTTGTTGAGCTGCCTAACTGTGCCTTCGGGTACCGGCCCCGAGTCGCGCAGGGCCCAAGGCGCGCCCCTGCCATAGGGGAACAACCTGGCCGGGTAATGGTTGTAGACACAGCTATTTCGTCTGCGTTTGGTACGCGTTTCTGTGCCGGACACCACCGTTTGTGAACGGGTGCAGATCAGTGAGCCGCTGATACCAGGGCCGGACGCGTGGGACGTGAAACGGGTTTCGTAACTGTCCCAGAATCCCCTGGGCTGCGAGCCCCAGCCGCCCGACCATCGCCCATGGCTTGCCGCAGGAAGACGGTGGTAGGTCCATCGCCCTCCGTCGCTGCTGGATTCACGCAGCTCTTCTAGCGCGTGACTCCTTGTCTCCACAAACGAAACGCTAGGTTGTGGGCGGGTACCGCCCTGCCACGGAAGACCCACAAACGGCGGGTATGGCGCTGCCGCGTCATTGTTTGGCGACCGCAACTCTGCCAGTGCCTGCTCGACATGCCATCGAATGGCCGCCGACGTGCTTGGCACCAGCGGGTTGAGGTAGATCTCCAGCAGGCCATGACCCAGAAAGTCCCGCTGGCCGTTCAAGCCGGGCGGGCGGTGGGCATAGGGCAAGATGTTTTGTGTGTTCTGCAGTACAAACCCGGTCGTTCGCAAAAGGTTGATCACCACGTCCAGATTGGCCAGGGTGTAGTTACCTATCTGGCGCGGAGACGGTGGAGCCACATGCACCACCCGGACCGACTCGGCACCCACGCGGGTCAGCGCATGGTCGTAGGCCTGGTTGACGAACAGGTTTCCTTGCGAATGGGCGAACAGCAGCAGGCCTTTGTCCATCGCCGCCGCGTGGTCTATCTGCTCCCGGTGCCGCTGTGAGACCGCTGCAGTACTCGGGTCGCCGGTGCCCTCCACCAGGCGGTTGGTCAGAAAGGCCTGAAAGGTTTGCACGATGCCACTGAGCACGTCACCCAGCGCCGGAACCGTTTCGGTGATGTGAGTCCACCAGCTTCCTCCCCCCTGCAAGGACGAGAAGAACAGCTCGAAGCGCTGGCTCAGCACCCCGTTGTGCTCCTGCAGGCGCTGCTCGAAGGTCTCCACAAAATCCGCCCAGCCTTCGGTGTCGTTGTAGTACAGGGTGTAGCTGATGGGCTGGCCGTCGGGGGTGGTGTGGCCGTAGAGGCGTGGCAAGAAGAAATTGATCACATCCTGTGCGTCCTCTTCAAGTGTCTTCACGCCATTGAAAAAACCGAATTCGATACCGGTACGTTCGCAGGTTTCTTGCGCATTCGCAGTAGTCCATGAAAGGTTCAGTAGCAAGGCAAGTGCTGTGACCGAGAATGTACGGACCGCAAGGTGGGCTAGGTTATTCACAGACAGCGCCCTCCGGACGAACGGATATCGATCCGCTGCGAGCCTTGTTGTACGCCAGATAGGCTTGTAGACGCTCCTTGGTGTTGGTTGTCATGGAGCGGATTTCTTCCCGCACTCGGGTGCCTTCGGGAGGTCCATCACCAAAAGAAAACACCTGGTGAAGACATGCGATTGCCTTCATGCTGCGCTCGGAAACCTGCTGCAAAGCGATATGGTCATGCGTGTCTACAAGCAGCATGGCCTGATGTACGCCCGCCATCTGCATCGCCGCCCGGTACTGCACCGGGTCGGTGTAGGTCTTGCGGATGTGGTCGGCGATGTCGTCGCGCACGCCGTCGCCGTCGGCATCGATTCCTTCGATCATGGGTAGGCGTTCGAGCTGCGGC
>JAUVWL010000016.1 GCA_030604135.1 Burkholderiales bacterium
TCTGGAAGATCCAGGACGTGGCCGAAGACCTGGTCACGCCCATCATGGACTTCCCGATCCGCATCGACCGCGACGCGCTCACGCTGGGCTACGCCGGCGTGTACGGCAGCTTCCTGCTGTTCGCCAAGCGCGCCGCCGCCAAGTACGGCCTGTCGGCGCGCGACATCCTGGTCGAGCTGGGCCGCAAGAAAATGGTCGGCGGCCAGGAAGACATGATCGAAGACACCGCCATGACCATGGCGCGCGAGCGCGATGCGCACGCGCAGAAGAAAGCCGCTTGAGGAGACACCCATGGATCGCAGACAGTTCATCACCGCCACCGGCGCGGGCCTGGCGCTCGCCCCTCTGGGCAGCTGGGCGCAGGACGCTTATCCCGCCCGCCCCATCAAACTCATCGTGCCCTTCCCGCCGGGCGGCCCGACCGACATCATGGGCCGCACCGCCGCCAAGGCCATGGGCGACTTGCTGGGCCAGCCTGTCGTGGTCGAGAACAAGGCCGGTGCAGGCGGCAACATCGGCACCGACGCGGTGGCCAAGGCCGCACCGGACGGCTACACCATCGGCCTGTCGGCCATCAGCAGCCTGGCCATCGCGCCCTACCTGTACGACAAACTGCCATTCCAGGTCGAGAAGGACTTCGCCCCGATCTCGCTCGTCGGCACCACGCCCTGCATGATCGTCGTACACCCGAGCACGCCGTTCAACGACCTCAAGGGTCTGGTGGCCTACGCGAAAGCCAACCCGGGCAAGCTCGGCTACGCCACCTCGGGCATCGGCACCAGCAACCACCTGGCGGCCGAACTGCTGCAGTCAGTGGCCGGCATCGAACTCCTGAACATTCCGTACAAAGGATCGAGCCAGATCGTGCCGGACCTGCTCTCGGGCACGGTGGTCATGAGCATGGAAAGTTCGCTGGCCACCACGCTGCCGCACATCCGCGCGGGCAAGCTCAAGGCGCTGGCGGTCACGTCACCGGCGCGCGCCGCCGCACTGCCCGACGTGCCGACGGTGGCCGAGTCCGGCTACCCCGGCTTCGCGGTGGAGACCTGGTTCGGCCTGGTCGCCCCCGCGGCCACCCCGCCGGCCGTCGTGCAGCTTCTGCACGACGCCTGGGCCAAGGGCGCCAAGACCGCACAAGCCCAGGCCGCATTCGACAACATCTCTGGCAATCTGCGGGTGACCACCCCAGCGGAGTTCAGCGCCTTCATCAAGGCGGAAAACACCCGCTGGGGCGCCCTGATCCGCAAGCTGAACATCAAAGCGGGCTGACCCCAACACCACAGGAAGCACACCATGCCATTCGCACAGATCTACATGCTCGAAGGCCGCACGCCGGAGCAGAAGAAGGCCGTGATCGAGAAGGTCACCCAGGCGCTGCACGAGGCCACCGACGCGAAGAAGGAAACGATTCGCGTCTGGATCCACGAGATGCCCAAGGAGAACTGGGGCATCGCAGGCGTCAGCGCCAAAGACCTCGGGCGCTGACCATGACCGGGATCGCCGCCCAGCGCTACCAGGGGCGCGTGGTCGTCGTGACCGGCGCCGCGCAGGGCATCGGCCGGGCCTGCGCGCTGCGCATGGCCACCGAGGGCGCGCGCGTGGTGCTGGCCGACCGCGCCGCCGGCCCCTGCGAGGCGGTGCGCGACCAGATCACCGCCCAGGGCGGCGAGGCCCTGCTGGTGGCCGCCGACCTGGAGCAGCACGAAGGCGCGCAGGCGGTCGTGCGGGCCGCCCTGCAGGCCCATGGCCGCATCGACGTGTCGGTGCACAACGTGGGCGGCACCATCTGGGCCAAGCCGTTCTGGGAGTACACGCCCGACGAGATGCAGCGCGAGATCAGCCGCTCGCTCTGGCCCACGCTGTGGTGCTGCCGCGAGGTGGCGGCGCTGATGAAGCGTCAGGGCCAGGGCGCCATCGTCAACGTCGGCTCCATCGCCACGCGCGGCATCTACCGCGTGCCCTACGCGGCCGCGAAAGGCGGCGTGCACGCGATGACGGTGGCCATGGCGATGGAACTGGCCGAATTCGGCGTGCGCGTCAACTGCGTCTCGCCCGGCGCCATCGACAACGGCCGGCGCATCGTGCCTCGCAACCCGCAGCCGCTCAGCGAGGCCGAGACCGGCTGGATGAAGGCCATCTACACCCAGTCGCTGCGCGACACGCCGATGAACCGCCTGGGCACGCCGGAAGAAATCGCCGCGGCCATCGGCTTCCTGGGCGCGCCCGAGGCCTCGTACATCACCGGCCAGGTGCTGTTCGTGGGCGGCGGCGCCATCGGCTGAGGGCGGCGGCGATGCAGACGGTGGCCCACCTCGCCGAAGCGATCTGGACCGCCCGCCAGGCCGGGCGCACGCTGGACGCCGAAGCCACCCTCGGCACGCCCGACCTCGCCACCGCCTACGCCATCCAGCGCGCGCTGCTCGGCCTGCGCCTGGCCGCCGGCGAGCGCGTGGTCGGGTGGAAGCTGGGCTACACCTCGGAAGTGATGCGCCGTCAGATGGGCATTGACCGGCCCAACATCGGGCCGCTGACCGACCGGATGCTGCTGGGCTCGGGCGACGCGGTACACAAGCGCCTGGTGCAGCCGCGGGTCGAACCCGAGATCGGGCTGCGCCTGAAGACCGCCCTCGACGCGCGGCAGGCGCCCGTGGACCGCCACACCGTGGCCGCCGCCGTGGAAGGCGCCTACGCCTGCCTCGAAGTCGTGCACTCCACCTGGACCGGCTACCGCTTCAACCTCGAACAGAACACCGCCGACAACTCGTCCGCCGGCCAGGTCGTGATCGGGCCGCGCCTGCCGGTGACCGACCTGATGGCGCTCGACACCGTGGCGGTGCGCCTGCACGACGGCAGCGAACACACGCTGGGCCAGGGCGTGGGCGCCGACGCCGACGGCCACCCGCTGGACGCGGTGGCGCGGCTGGTGCGGGAGCTGGCTGCGTTCGGTCAGCGGCTGGAGGCGGGGGATTGGGTGATCACCGGCGGGCTGACCAAGGCCTGTGCGCTGGAGGTGGGTGGGCGGTTGGTGGGGGTGTTTTCCGCGGGGGATTCGTGGTCAGTTGGGGCATCTGTTTTGCGACCGTGAAGCGGCACCCGATAGGCCAGGCCCGCCTTCGCATCAAGCCAATCAACGGACGTCTCAACCAAAGACGCCAATGCAGCGGGAGCCGTCTCATGGGGATAACCTCGTCACTGACCGGTCTCGGCCAAGAGCGGCCAGGAAGGGAGCCAACACAAACCAGCGGGAGCCCTGGGAGGCGCCAAAAACCATGCAGAATTGCGATCAACGTTTTCCGAAAGTCCGTCGAAGAGGAATGCAGTTTTGAACCCCTCTGACTTTGACGAACGCCGCGAACTTGAGGCGGCTTGCCATTGTGGTGCCGTGCGTTTTCGTGTGCTTCTGAGCGATGGACTGCGCAGCGTGCGCCGGTGCAACTGCTCGTACTGCAGCATGCGCGGCGCCGTGGCCGTCTCTGCCAACTTGGACGATATACATGTCGTGCAAGGCGCGGACAAGCTAACGCTCTACCAGTTCAATACCGAACAGGCGAAACACTACTTTTGCTCGGTGTGTGGCATCTATACCTTTCACTCCCGGCGCTCCGTCCCGAGCCAATACGGTGTGAACGTGGCGTGCATTGCTGGCCTGAGCCCATTTGACTTTGATGAAGTGCCTGTATTGGAAGGCCGAAGCCATCCCAAAGACCGGAGTGACGGCGGGCCGATGACAGCTGGCTGGCTCAGTTACCGCGCCAACGCTGGCCAAGAGCGTTGACGGTCATCGGCCGTCCCTGATGCTTGGACCGCTGTCCCCGAGTGACTCAGTCCAGCCTTTTGCAGGCCTCGTCGGAATCGAACGAAACCCGGCCGCTCAGTACCCGCCCGTCGGCGCAGCCGGTACCTTTGAAACGCCCCCCCCAAACCGCTGCACCAACCCGCTCGCCGCCTTCACCAGAAGCGTCGTGTCCACCCCCACTGCCACGAACAGCGCGCCAGCGTCGAGGTATTGCTGCGCCAGCGCCGGGTCGGTGGCGAGTATGCCGGCGGCCTTGCCGGCGGCGCGCACGGTGGCGATGCCGTCGAGGATGACTTTCTGCACGGCGGGGTGGCTGGGCTGGCCCCGGTAGCCCATGCTGGCCGAGAGATCGGCCGGGCCGAAGAACACGCCGTCCACGCCCTCGGTCTCGGCAATCGCCTTCAGGTTGTTGACCGCGGTCACGGTCTCGGCCTGCACCAGCAGGCACATCTGGCCGTTGGCCTGGTTGAGGTAGTCGTCGACCTGGTTCCAGCGCGAGGCGCGCGCGAGCGCCGCACCCATGCCGCGGATGCCTTCGGGCGGGTAGCGCATGGCCTGGACCATGAGCGCGGCCTGCTCGGCGGTGTCGACCATGGGGATCAGGAGGGTCTGCGCGCCGATGTCGAGGTACTGCTTGACCAGGGCCACGTCGGCCTGCACCGCGCGCACGACGGCGTGGGTGTTGGTGTACGGGGCGACGGCGCGCAGCTGGTCGAGCGCGGTGCGAGGGTCGTTGGGCGCGTGTTCGCCGTCGATCAGCAGCCAGTCGAAGCCGCAGCCGGCGAGCGCCTCGGCCACGTCGGGCGAGGCGAAGCCGACCCAGCAGCCGATCTGGGGTTGGCCGGCTTTCAGGGAGTCGCGGAAGGTGTTCTGGGGGATCTTCATTGCAGGGTCTTCGTCGGTTCGGGGTAGAGGCCGCGCATTTGCCCCATGAGGCGGGTGAGGCCCATGAGCGCGTCCATGTTCGGAGTAGCGACGCCAAGGTGCTGCCCGATCTCGCGCACTGCGCCGACCAGTGCGTCGAGTTCGATGGGGCGGCCGGCTTCGACATCCTGCAGCATCGAGGTCTTGAAGGAGCCGAGCTTGCGCGTCACGGCGTGGCGGTCTTCGGGACTCTGGTCGATGGGGATGCCAATGCGCGTACCGATGGCCTTGGCCTCCAGCATGATGGCGCTGACATAGCCGCGCACCAAAGGGTCGTCGAGGATGCGGTCGCAAGGCGCGCCGGTGATCGCCGAGATGGGGTTGATGGTCATGTTGCCCCAGAGCTTGAACCAGATGTCGCACTGGATGCGCTCGGACACGGTGACGCCGAAGCCGGCCTGGGTGAGCAGGTCATTCAGCGCCTGCACCCGAGGCGACAGGCCTCCGGCCGGCTCGCCAATGATGAGCTGATTGTTCTTGATGCGCTCGATGCGCGCGGGCTGAGGCGCGGCGACGCTGGCGTGCACCACGCAGCCGATGACCTGGGCCGTGGGGATGTTGGCGGCGGTGACGCTGCCCGGGTCCACCGTGTTCAGCTGCAGGCCGGCGGCTTCGCCGGGCAGGCCGTCGAAGAACCACCAGGGCACGCCGTTCATAGCGACGAGCACGACCGTGTGCGGCCCCATGAGCGTGCGCACGGCGGGCGCGACCACGGGCATGGCCGGGCCCTTGACCGAGACGATCACCAGGTCCTGCACACCCAGGCTGGCCGGGTCGTCGCTGGCGTTCACCGCGACGGTGTGTTCGACGCCCTCGGAATCGACCCAGGTCAGGCCGCGCTCACGCAGGGCCTTGAGGGTCTCGCCGCGCGCCACGGCCGAGAGTTGCACCCGGTCGGCTGGCAGGCGCGAGCCCATCCAGCCGGCAAACAGGCCGCCGATGGCGCCGACGCCGACGATCGCGACTTTCTGGAAGGTGTTTGCAGTCATGCGCGGTACCCCGGGTCGATGCGGTCGATCAGACGCTGCATGGCGGCAAAAGAGTCTTCGCCCGCGCCATGTTTGGGATTGAAGTTGAGCGAGTCTCGCACGCAGGACTGCAGCGCGGCTTCGCTGATGGGCTGCAATTCGCCCAGCGCCTGCGACGCCACCTGGATCTCGCAGGCGCGCTGCACCAGCCACATGAGGTTGAAGGCCTGCGCCAGGCTGTTGCCGATGACGACGGGGCCGTGGTTACGCAGCAGCAGCACGCGTTTTCCGCCGGCGCTGGCCAGGATGCGCGCGCCCTCGTCGCGGTGCACGGTGATGCCTTCGAAGTCGTGGTAGGCCACCTGGCCGTAGAGCTGGGCGGCGTAGAAATTGGTGAACGACAGGCCGTCCTTGAGGCAGCACACGGCCATGGTCGGCGTGGTGTGCACGTGTATCACGCAGTGCGCGTCGGGCAGGGTGGCGTGGATGGCACCATGGAAAGTGAAGCCGGCCGGGTTGATCGGCCAGTCGTCGTTGCCAATGATGTTGCCGTCCACATCCACCTTGACCAGGTTGGAGGCGGTGACCTCGGTGTAGTGCAGGCCGAAGGGGTTGATGAGGAAGAGGTCGTCGGGTCCTGGGACTCGGAGGGAAATGTGGTTGTAGATCAGCTCGGCCCAGCCCAGATGGGCAAAGATGCGGTAGCAGGCGGCCAGCTGCACGCGCGCCTGCCATTCGGCGTCGCTGAAGCGGGCGGGTTTGAGGAAGGCGTCGGCCATGCGGGGTCTCCAGATCAGATGAATTTGAAGCTCAGGCAACCGAGCGGGCCGTAATCGGCCTCGAACAGGTCGCCCGCCTTGGCCGCCACGGGGCGCGTGAAACTGCCGGCCAGCACGATCTCGCCGGCCTGCAGCGTTTCGCCCCAGGGCCAGAGCTTGTTGGCCAGCCAGGCGATGCCAATGGCGGGGTCGCCCTGCACGCCGGCGGCCAGGCCCGTTTCTTCGACCGCACCGTTCTGCCTCAGGATGGCTCCGCACCAGGGGCGGTTGGTGGCGCGGGGGTCGGCCTTGAAAGCCGCGTCGCCCGCGCCGATGACAATGCCAGCGTTGGCCGCGTTGTCGCTGATGGTGTCAAAGACCTTGCGCATCACCTTGGTGTGGCGGTCGAACTGCTCGATGCGCGCGTCGATGATCTCGATGGCAGGGGTGATGAATTCGGTCGCTGCCAGCACGTCTTCCACCGTCACGTTCGGGCCGGTCAGCGGGGCCTTCAGAACGAAGGCGAGCTCGACCTCGACGCGCGGGGCGATGAAGTTCTGGGCCGGAATCTCCAGCACCTCACCGGCCTGGGCGACATAGAGCATGTCGTCGAGCAGCGTCCCGTAGTCGGGCTCGTCGATCTGGCTGCTGATCTGCATGGCGCGACTGGTCAGGCCGATCTTGTGGCCGATGACCTTCTTGCCGGCGGTCTTCTCCAGCTCCACCCAGGCGCGGCCGATGCGGTAGCCGTCTTCAACCGTCATGCCAGGGTGGCGTTTGGAAAAGTGCTCGACCTGGGTGCGGGTCTGCTGGGAGCGCTGCAGCTCGGCGGCGAGCTGCTGGACAAGGGCGTCGTCGAACATGGCTTCTTTATGTCTTGTTGAAAAGCGGATGCAGGGAGCTGTTCTTGGCGTCAAACACTTCGTGTCCTTCGTCGATCTGGACGGTCACGCCGATGGGGCGGCACCTGAACTGCGCGCCAAACCATTCGTGCACACAGGCATTGAGCGTCTCGCCGACGCGCCGGTGGACCACGGCCGAGCGGCCCTGGCCCATGCGCACGTTCATGTAGACGAAGGCGTAGTCGCCGCCGAGGCCAGCGGCCTCACCGGCGGCACCACCGTCCGACACCGCATAGTGCGCGGCCGGATAGGCAAGCACACGCGTGCCGCCCGTGGGAAAGACCTGGCGGTCCTGCTCGTCGCGCACCGACAGCATGGCGTCGCACAACGCGCGGCAGAGCGCGCTCATGTCGATGCCGCCATCGGCCACGGGTTTGTCGAGGTTGGGGGTGTAGAGGATGACGAGGTGGGGCATGGTCTTCCCGGCATCACAGCCGTGTGGCGACCGAGGTGTAGCCATCGGCACGTGAGGCCACAGCCTGAGGTATGGCTTCACCAGTGACCGGCAGCACCGGGAACAGCGCGTTGATCTGGCCGGTGCCGCTGGCACCGAAATACGGTGTGACGATCTCGGCCTGGCCGGTGTATTCGCTCCAGCCCAGCACACCCAGCATCATGGCGGTGTCGTGCATGAAGCCTTCGCCGTGGCCCTTGCTGGCGTACTCGGGCAGCATTTCGCAGAATGCCTTCCACTCGCCGGCCTGCCACATACGGATGACTTCCTGGTCCAGGTGCTCCAGGAAGGGGCTCCATATCTTGAAAGCGAATTCGGGCGCGAGTCCGTTCTGCGCGAAGCGGTGGCTGAGCGACCCGCTGGCCAGGAAGGCCACGGTGCCGTCGTAATGGTCTTCCACCGCCTTGCGCATGGCCCAGCCCAGGCGCGCGCTGTCGTTCAGGTAATGCGAGGTGCACAGGGCCGAGACCGAGACCGCCTTGAAGTGCTGGTCCTCGTTCATGTAGCGCATGGGAACCAGGGTGCCGTATTCGGGGCCGAGGGTGGTGGCGTGGTGGGCCAGAGTTTCCACACCATGTTCGTTGGCCACCTTGGCCAGCAGTTGCCCCAATTCTGGGTTGCCGGGAATGGCGTAGGGCATGTTGCTGATGAAATGCGGCAGTTCGTTGCTGGTGTAGGTACCGGACCAGTGGGGTGCGCAGTTGAGGTGGTAGTTGGCGTTAACGAGCCAGTGGGTGTCGAAGACGACGATGGTGTCGACACCGAGTTCCTTGCAGCGGCGCGCGATTGTCTTGTGACCATCGATGGCGTCCTGGCGCGTGCCTTTGCGGGGGCCGTCTAGTTCGCTGAGGTACATCGAGGGGACGTGTGTGATTTTGCCGACCAGTGTTACTTTGCCCATGGTGTTTGTCTCCTGTTGCTATCATCTCGGCTGACGGGTTTGGTGGAAGGCGGCGACGCGGGCCTGCCTCCGCGAATGTCCCCCGGGCCGTTCCGGCCCTCCTCCTTTTTTTCGCTGCGGCAGACCCGCATCACCGCCTTCTCTCGCTGCGCATCGGCACACGACCGTCGCGCGCCACCATCGTTTCTGAATGGCGAGTGTGGGGTGCACGACGCAGCGAAATAAAGGAGGTGGGCTTTGCGCAGCTAAGACCGGGGGACATTCGCGGAGTCGTGTTCCCCACACTCGCCATTCCGCGCAAGCGCCTGAGCGAGACAGAGGCGGACAAATCACACCCCCCAGTGAGGAATGTGGTGAGACCCGAGAGACACAGCCACGTTCTTGGGCTCCAAAAACACCTCGTAACTCCAGGTGCCACCCTCGCGCCCCGTGCCCGACGCCTTGGTGCCACCAAACGGCTGCCGCAAGTCCCGCACGTTCTGCGAGTTGACGAAACACATGCCGGCTTCCACGGCAGCCGCCACCCGGTGCGCCTTGCCGATGTTCTCGGTCCACACATAGCTCGACAGACCGTACTGGATGTCGTTGGCCAGACGGATCGCATCCGCCTCGTCCTTGAACGGAATCAGGCAGGCGACCGGGCCGAAGATCTCGTCCTGCGCGATCTTCATGCGGTTGTCCACATCCGCGAACACCGTCGGCCACACGTAGTTGCCGCCCGCCACATGCGCCGGCAGTTCCGCCGCATACGACGGTCGGTCCAGACCTCCACACAACATCGTCGCGCCCTCCTTCGGCCCCAGCTCGATGTAGCTGCGCACCTTGGCCAGGTGGGCCTTGGAGATCATCGGACCGATGGTCGTCTTCTCGTCCAGCGGATCGCCCACCGCGATGCGCCTGGCTCGATCGGCGAACTTCGCGGCGAAGTCGGCATAGATGCTCTGCTGCACCAGGATGCGCGAGCCGGCGGTGCAGCGCTCGCCGTTGTTGCTGAAGATCATGAAAACCGCGGCGTCCAGCGCGCGGTCCAGATCGGCGTCGTCGAAGATCACGAACGGGCTCTTGCCGCCCAGCTCCATGCTGAACTTCTTCAACCCCGCGGTCTTCACGATGCGGTTGCCGGTGGCGGTGGAGCCGGTGAAGCTGATGGCACGCACATCCGGGTGGGCGCACAGCGGCTCACCCGCCTCTTTGCCGAAGCCGTGCACCACGTTCAGCACGCCGGCGGGGATGCCGGCCTCCAGCGCCAACTCGCCCAGGCGCGCCGCGGTCAGCGGGCTGAGTTCGCTCATCTTCAGCACCGCCGTGTTGCCGAAGGCCAGGCACGGCGCGACCTTCCAGGTGGCGGTCATGAAGGGCACGTTCCAGGGACTGATCAGCGCGCACACGCCCACCGGGTGGAACAGCGTGTAATTCAGGTGTGTGGGCGTGGGATAGGTGTGGCCGTCCACGCGGGTGCACATCTCGGCAAAGTAGGTGAAGTTGTCTGAGGCGCGCGGGATCAGCTGCTTGCCGGTCTGCGCGATCACCTGGCCGGTGTCTTCGGTCTCGGTCTTCGCGATCTCGGGCACGTGTTTGGCGATCAGGTCACCCAGTGCACGCACCTTCCTGGCGCGCTCTGTGGCAGGCAGCGCCGCCCAGGCGGGGAAGGCGTCTTTTGCGGCCTGGACCGCGGCGTTCACTTCCGCTTCGGTGCCGGACGCCACCTCGGCGAGCACACCTTGTGTGGCAGGGTTGACGGTTTCGAAGTATTCGGTGCCAGCGACAGTCTTGCCGTTGATGAGGTGGTCGATGCGCTGCGTCATGCCTTGCTTTCGGAAGTGATGGTGTTGGTCAATGCGCCGATGCCGTCGATCTCGGTGACGATCACGTCGCCGGGCTGGCAATCGACCACACCGTCGGGCGTGCCGGTGAGGATGAGATCGCCGGGCATCAGGGTCATGAAGCTGCTGAAGTACTCAATCAGCGTGGCCACGTCGAAGATCATGTCCTTCGTGTTGCCCTGCTGCGTGACCGTGCCGTTGACCGCGGTGCGCAGCGCGAGGTTCATGGGGTCGGGGATATCCGCTGCATCGACCAGCCAGGGTCCGATGGGCGTGCAGGTGTCGCGGTTCTTGACCCTGAGGTTGGGGCGGTACCAGTTCTCCAGGTAGTCGCGGATCGCGTAGTCGTTGGCCACCGTGTAGCCGGCGACGTGTTGCAGGGCGTCGGCCTTCTTCACGCGCCTGGCGGGCTGGCCGATGATCACGGCCAGTTCGCATTCGTAGTGCATGAAGCTCACACCATCGGGCCGCACGGTGAAGGCCTGGTGACCCGTGAGCGAGGCCTCTCCCTTGACAAAGGCCAGCGGCTCCTCGGGCGCCTTGAACGCCAGTTCTTTCGCGTGGTCGGCGTAATTGAGGCCAAGCGCGAGCACGGTTCTCGGGTGGTCAACCGGCTTGAGCGGTGGCAGCCAGACCACTTCGTCAAAGCTGACGCGGCGCCCCTGGAAGGCCGGCGTGAGCAGTTCGAGTTGGCCATCGGCTTCAACAGCGTCGTGAACGGCGCCGGCCCAGGCGATGCGGGCGCGCTTCATGCCGACTCCTTGATGAAATGATTGACCAGAGGCGCAAAACCGTTCGCGCCGATCTCGACCGCATCGCCCGCCTTCACCCGTGGTCGCAAGCCGTCCTCCAGACAGTCGGTGCCGAGCATCAGCACGTCGCCGGGTCGCATCGACTGGAAGGCATTCACATCGGCCCACAAGGCGGCCGCATCACGCACCAGGTCGGCCAGGGCGGTTCGCTGGCGCATCACGCCGTTGACGCGCAGCTCCAGCACCAAGGGGCTCAGCTCAGACAGATCGTCCATCGGCCGAACCACTTCGCCCACACCCAGAAAACCGTCGACGCAGCGGTACTTCACCGGCGGGCGGTAGTAGCTGTCGTGTGGGATGGCCACGTCGTTGAACAGCACGGCTCCAGTCACGGCGCCGCCCTCTCCCGTCAGCAACCCAAGACTGGCCGCGACTTCGACCTCGGCCACACCCCGGGGAAGCGTGATGGCCCGCCCGCTGTGGGTGAAGGTGTTGGCGGTCTTGATGTAGAGCACCGGCGCGTTCGGTGGCGCCTTGTAGGGCGGCTCGTGCATGCGCGGCGCCCACAGCGCATGTTCACGCCGGAAGTTCAGCAGCGTGCCGTAGACGGTGCCGCGGGGCAGGTAGGCATCGGGTTTCATGCGGGGTCTCTCATTCCTCGGTTCCGTCGGCACTCACGCCGTCTGGCGCTTCCAGCGCGATCACGTCGTCCAGCAGCGCATAGAGCTGGGCCAGGCGTTCCTTGCCCAGTTGAGCCTCCAGCCACTGGTAGTGCGCTTCGATGGTCAGCGACAACGTGCCCACCAGTGCCAGGCCCGCGGACGTGGCGCGTACCACGGTGCGCCGCGCATCCTGCGGACAGCGCATGCGGGTGATCAGCCCGTCTCGCTCCATGCGGGTGAGCACCCCGGTCAGGCTGGGCCCCAGCAAAAGCGCCTCGCGCGCCACACGACCGGTCTCCACGCCGGCCGGATCGTCCGCGTGCTCGCCCAGCACCCGCAGCACGCGCCATTGCTGGTCCGACAGGCCGTGCTCGCGCAGACTGGGGCGGGTGTGCTGCATCACGGCCTCGCGCGCCTCCAGCAGCAGGCGCGGCAGGTTGCGGTGGGCAAAGGAAGGAGCGGGCTTGGGCTGGCTCATGGCTTCTGGAATTTATTTAATATGTTAAATGTTTTTCCAAGTTTCGCCAAACAGGGGTTAACCCTGGCCGCCATGGACCGGTCGACAATGGCGGCATGAACACACTCGCCCAATGCCTGAACGTCGATCGCCTGCTGCTGCAGGCCCCCATGGCCGGATCGCAGGGTTCGGCGCTGGCCTTGGCCGTCTGCCAGGCTGGCGGCGTCGGCGCCCTGCCCGCCGCCATGCTGACGCCCGAGTCGCTCACACAGGAACTGATCGTGCTTTCAAAGGGTACCGACCGGCCCTGGAACGTCAACTTCTTCTGCCACACGCCCCCGGCACCCGACCCGGCGCGCGAGGCGGCGTGGCGGCAGGCCCTGGCGCCCTTCTATGCCGAAGCCGGGCTGGACATCACCGCCGTGCCGGCGGGTGCCGGCCGGGTGCCTTTCAGCCACGCGGTGGCCGACCTTGTCGAGCCCTTTCGCCCACCCATCGTCAGCTTCCACTTCGGTCTGCCCGCGCCCGACCTGCTGGCCCGTGTCAAGAGCTGGGGCAGCCTGGTGCTGTCCTCGGCCACCACGGTCGACGAAGCGCTGTGGCTGGAATCACAGGGCGTTGACGCGGTCATTGCGCAAGGCGTCGAGGCCGGAGGTCACCGCGGCATGTTCCTGAGCCCCCACGCTCCACCGCTGCGCGGGTCGCTGCCCCCCGAGGGGGCTGATCCGGCTTGGGGCGGCCCGGCGCCGGATCTCCTCACCTCCCAAATCGGCCTCTTCGCCCTGCTGCCTCAGATCGTGGCTGCGGTGCAGGTTCCGGTGATCGCCGCCGGCGGCATCGCCGATGCGGCGGGCGTGCGCGCGGCGCTGGCCCTGGGTGCCGCCGGCGTGCAGGTGGGCACGGCCTACCTGTGCAGCGACGAAGCCAGCACCAGCACCATCCACCGCGCGGCGCTGCAGAGCGAAGCCGCGCGCCACACCACCCTGACCACCTTGTTCAGCGGCCGGCCAGCACGCGGTATCGTCAACCGCGTGATGCGCGAACTCGGTCCGCTGAACCCGGCCACCCCTGCCTTTCCCACAGCCACCGCTGCCATCGCACCACTGCGAACGCACTGGGAGAAACACGGCAGCGGCGACTTTTCGCCCCTGTGGTCCGGTCAGAATGCCAGCGGCTGCCGGTCACTGCCGGCAGGCGAGATCACCCGACAACTGCTGCGCGGTTTCGGCGACTGACCCCGGACTCAGGCAGCCCAGGGCGCGTTGAGCCAGCGCTTGAGGGCCGGCACATCGCCCAGGCAGCGCAGGTCCCGCTCGCGGTCAGCAATCTGCTGTTGCAAGGCCTGGCGCTTGGCCTGCCGGTCGGACGCCAGCGTCTGCGGCTGGGCCGCCTGACCCAGAGGCAGATCAAACTCCAGCCCCAGCTCGGACTGCAGGGCGGCCCGGGCCCGCTCACGCTCGGCCACCTGCCGTCTGAGCAGCAGCGTCATTGCGGCGAGGCGCTCATCGGCCTGCCTGCGATCAAGCGATCCCCGCCCGTCCTGCATGGCCTGGTCCTGCAGGCGCAACAGGGCCAGCAAATCCTGCCGTTCATAGGCCGCGTTGACCTGCCCCATCAACGCGGTCTTGCGCTGGCGCTCCTGCTCGTCCGGTTCGCGGTCCGGGTGCCAGGCGCTCGCCAGCTGCCGGTAGAGCTGTCGCAGGGTTCGATCGGCTTCGGCGGCCTGAACCTGTAACAGCGCCTGCGCCTGAAGCTGACCGCGGCGCGTCTGCCGCGCCTGGGCGCGCTCCTGGCGTTGTTCGCGTCGCCCTTCCTGCAGCTCGCGCAGCTTCTCCAGCCCCACCCGCCAGACCAGTTCCGGGCTCAGTGGGGCGTCGCCCAGGTCCAGCACCTCACCCAGGCGGGCTTCCAGCTTGAGCCGCAGATCCTGTGCGGCATCGCGGCGGCGCTCCTGCCAGCTGTGCGGGCTGTACCGGTCGTGCAACTCGCGCATGCCGGCATCACCCTCGTCGGCCAACTGGGCGGCCAGCGCGCACACCCTCTCCCGCGCCACCTGCCGCTGTCGCTCGCTGAGCACCTTGTCCTGCAGCCGCTCGGCCAGACCCTGCGTCAGGGCCACCATGAGCTCGCGTCGGCGTTGCCGCAAGGGCTGCAGCTCGCGGCTGCGCCATTCACGCTCGTGTTTCGCCAGAAGCTCCAGGTCGTCCAGCTGCTGCTGCAGCCGCTCCAGCCGGGCCAGTTGCTGCTGCCAGGCACGGCTGGCCGACGTCGTCCCGGTGTCCTTTTTTGACGCACGCAACTGCCGGCCTGCCGTCTGATCGGGCGCAGCAAACCCATCGGCCGGATCGGCACGAAATCGGGGGTCGTCCTCAAAAGGGCGGGGCATACAGGCGCGTCAGGACGGACAAGAGGTGGGGACTCGACTATATTGCCGCCCACATGGCCAAGGAAAAGACCCTCTTCACCTGCAACGACTGCGGCGGCACCAGCCCGCGCTGGCTGGGCAAATGCCCGCACTGCGGCGCCTGGAACACCCTGGTCGAATCGGTGGCCGAAAGTGCCACCGCCCCCAAGAACCGCTTTGCTTCGCTGGCACCGGCCAGCGCGGTCACCACCCTGGCCGACATCGAGGCCACCGACGTGGCGCGCACTCCCACCGGCATCGGTGAGCTCGACCGGGTGCTCGGAGGCGGCATTGTCGAAGGCGGCGTGGTCCTCATCGGCGGTGACCCAGGCATCGGCAAGTCGACCCTGCTGCTGCAGGCGCTGGACGCCTTGCAAAAGCAAACCCTGAACACCCGCCGCGCAGCGGGAGAGCGTGGGGGCGACACTTTGTACGTGACGGGGGAAGAGTCGGGCGCCCAGGTTGCGCTTCGCTCGCGCCGCCTTGGCCTAGACGGTTCCCAGGTCAAGGTGCTGGCCGAGATCCAGCTGGAGAAGATCCTGGCCACGCTAACCGCTCAGCAGCCTGCCATCGCCGTCATCGACTCGATCCAGACCGTCTATTCCGAACAACTCACCAGCGCACCCGGCTCGGTGGCCCAGGTGCGCGAATGCGCCGCCCACCTGACGCGCGCCGCCAAGGCCAGCGGCACCGCCATCGTGCTGGTCGGCCACGTGACCAAGGAAGGGGCGCTGGCCGGCCCGCGCGTGCTCGAACACATGGTCGACACCGTGCTGTACTTCGAAGGCGACACCCACAGCAGCTACCGACTGATTCGCGCCATCAAGAACCGATTTGGCGCGGTGAACGAAATCGGCGTGTTCGCCATGACCGAGAAGGGCCTCAAGGGGGTGAGCAACCCGAGCGCCATCTTCCTGAGCCAGCACGCCGAGCCGGTGCCGGGCAGCTGCGTGCTGGTCACCCTGGAAGGCACACGCCCGATGCTGGTGGAGATCCAGGCGCTGGTGGACACGGGCGGCCCCTCACCCCGGCGCCTGTCGGTGGGGCTGGACCGCGACCGCCTGGCCATGCTGCTGGCGGTGCTGCACCGCCACGCGGGCGTGGCCTGCATGGACCAGGACGTGTTCGTCAATGCCGTCGGTGGCGTGCGCATCAGCGAGCCCGCCGCCGACCTCGCCGTGATGCTGGCCATCACCTCCAGCCTGCGCGGCAAGCCGCTGCCCAAGGGCTTCATTGCGTTCGGTGAAGTTGGCCTGGCCGGTGAGGTGCGCCCGGCCCCGCGCGGGCAAGAACGCCTGAAGGAAGCTGCCAAGCTGGGGTTCTCGGTGGCCATCGTGCCCAAGGCCAACGCACCCAAGAAAGCCGACAAGGCCTTCGAAGGACTGACCATCCATGCGGTCGAACGCATCGACGAGGCCATGGAACTCGTGCGCGCTCTCTGACCGCACCGGTCACTGCCACTACACTTGCCGCCGGCAATCGTTCACTGACCACACCCACCATGCAGTTCTTTCCCTACTTGCACGGCATGCGTGGCCTGGCTGCCATGGCGGTCCTGTTGTTCCACTGGAAGGGCAGCTTTCCAAGGATCTCGATGGACCTCAAGGAGGTGCGCTTTCTGGGCACACAATGGGACCTGTTCCTGTTCATCGACCTGGGCTGGAACGGTGTGCACTGGTTCTTCGTGCTCTCGGGCTTCCTGCTGGCCAGCCAGCTGATGCACAGCCACATCGATGGCCAGGCAATAGGCCAATTCTGGCAACGCCGCCTGGTACGTATCTACCCTGCGGTCTGGCTGCAGCTGAGTCTGCTGTTGCCCTTCACCTACATGGTGGGTCAGGCTGCTTCTTTCGAGTTCAAGCAGGTGTTGGCCAACTACCTGCTGTGGCCCGCGTCGCTGGGTGGCGCCAGGTTCTACAACGGCGTGTACTGGACACTGCCACTGGAGCTGTCCTTCTACCTGCTCCTGCCTTTCATTGTGCTGCTGCACCGGCGCATCGGATTCTGGCCGGTGCTCGCGCTGGCGGTGCTGATCACGGTCGCCTGGCGCCTGAATGTCATCTGGGAACACGAGGCCCGCGATGCTGCCCGGGTCCAGGCCAACGCACTGCGCAATCTGCTGCCCGGCATGCTGGCGGTCTTCATGGCGGGGTATGCGGTCACCCGATTCCCGAAAAACCTGACCCCTCGTACGCGTTACCTCGGGCTGGCGCTGGTGCTGGCCGTCTATGTCGCATGGCACATGCTGGCTCGCCATGCCATGAAAACCGGGCTCGACCAGAACCTGTCGATGCTGCTGTTCTGGGAGATTGGCCTGGCGGCGCTCATTGCCCTGATCATCGGCCTGCTGCTGCAACCGCTGTCGGGATTCGGGTGGCTGGCCTGGCGCCCGCTGACCTGGTTGGGCGACCTCAGCTACGGCATCTACCTGTGGCACTTTCCGGTGCTTCGGCTGCTGCCCAGGCTGTTTCCAGGCGAATGGCACACCACCAGCGGCAGCCTGCTGGCGCTGGCCATCTGCATTGTCGTCACGCTGCCCCTGGCCATGGCCAGCTACCATTGGGTCGAACGCCCGTTGATGAATGCCATGGCACGCCGCCAGAAACACCGCAGCGCCATGCAAGCCGCCTGAACCCATGCCTCCCGCCCTGCGCTCCCTGCTGTTTCCCGCCCTGGTATTGGCCCTGTGCTACGCCGGCTGGCGCAGTTATGGCTGGCAAGGCCTGCTGCTGGCACTGCTCATGAGCAGCTTCTGGGTATTGCTGCACTTCACCAAGCTGATGCGTCTATTGCGCGCAGCGGCCAGCCGACCGGTGGGGGCCGTCGAGGACGTGCGTGCACTGCAGGGCCGGCTTCGACCAGGCATGCCCATGCACGAGGTGGTGCGGCAGGCGGCCAGTCTGGGCAAGCGGGAGCCAGGTACACCCGGAGAGAACACCGAAGACTTCGTCTGGCACGACCCCCAGGGCCGAACGCTGCACCTGCGCTTCGACCATGGACGGCTGCGGCGCATCGAAAGGCGCCACGGGCAGGCGACCAAAACCACCGACGATCAGACAGCCGGCCAGCCGTAAAATTGCCGGATTCTTCAAAACCGAGAGGCAAACCCCCATGTCCCCGATTCCCTCGATGTCCGACCGTGACGGCAAGATCTGGATGGACGGCCAGATGGTCGACTGGCGCGACGCCAAGATCCATGTGCTGACCCACACCCTGCACTACGGCTGCGGCGCCTTCGAGGGCGTGCGTGCCTACAAGACCGCCGACGGCAGCACCGCCATCTTCCGCCTCGAAGAACATACCGACCGACTGTTCAACAGCGCCAAGATCCTGCGCATGGCCATCCCCTTCACCAAGGAACAGGTGAACGAGGCCCAGAAGGCCGTGGTGCGCGAGAACAAGCTGGAGAGCTGCTACCTGCGCCCGCTGACCTGGATCGGCGACAAGAAACTGGGCGTTTCTCCGAAGGGCAACACCATCCACCTGATGGTGGCCGCCTGGGCCTGGGGTGCCTACCTCGGTGAAGAGGGTCTCAAGCGCGGCATCCGCGTCAAGACCAGCAGCTACACCCGCCACCACGTCAACATCACCATGACGCAGGCCAAGGCGGTGAGCAACTACACCAACTCCATCCTGGCGAACATGGAAGTGACCGACGAGGGTTACGACGAGGCCCTGCTGCTCGACAGCTCTGGCTTTGTGTCCGAAGGCGCGGGCGAGAACATCTTCGTGATCAAGAACGGCGTGATCTACACGCCCGACCTGTCGGCCGGCGCCCTCAACGGCATCACCCGCAACACGGTGTTCCACATCGCCAAGGACCTGGGCCTGGAGATCGTGCAAAAGCGCATCACCCGCGACGAGGTCTACATCGCCGACGAGGCCTTCTTCACCGGCACCGCCGCCGAGGTGACGCCGATCCGCGAACTGGATCGCATCGAGCTGGGCGAAGGCAGCCGGGGCCCGATCACCGAGAAGATCCAGTCGGCCTTCTTCGACATCGTCGGTGGCCGCAATCCCAAGTACGCCCACTGGCTCAGCAAGGTCTAACCCCCGCGGCGCCTTCGGCGTCACCCCCCAGGGGTCGGCACCTGCGGTCCGTCCTGAGCCCGGCGAAGGGCGGTTCCGCGGTGCCACTGGATCGGTCCTGGACTCACGTTATCGCGCCTTAGAGGGGATCTCCCATGAGCACATCTTCAAGCATCGAACTGGCCGCCGCCGACCTCAGTGCCCATGGCGGCATCTTCTGTCCCAGCGCCAAGGCCGACATGAAGCTGTGGAACAGCCACCCCAAGGTCTACCTGGACGTGGCCCGCACAGGCGAAGCCCGCTGCCCATATTGCGGCACGGTATACCGCCTCAAGGCTGGGGAGAAAGTGGCCCACGGCCACTGAGCCCAGATCCGGCAGTTGGGCGCAGCCGATCGAGCCGCCCTCGGCCACGCATGCCGCGTTGCGAATTCACGCAAACGGGGCGGAACCCCTGTCTGCGGACCGTGTCCCAAGGGGTATGACCCCCTTTCTTCAGCGGCGCCAGGTCATGGGGCTGCTGCTGGCGCCCCTGGCCATCCCGGCGACCGGGGCGACGCCGAACGAGTCCCCGATGCGATCGGCCCACCAGCTCTCGGATGCGCCACCGCTGCCCGTCTGGTCGATCGACCAGGCCGTGGCATCACGCCGTCTGGGCGAGGGCCACTGGTTCTTCGACTTTGGCCTTGCCCGCTTCGGTCAGGCCGTGATTCACTGGCCTCAGGCGCCGGCAGGGACGGTTCGCATGCACCTGGGCGAGCGCCTGAGCCTGCCGCACCAGATCGACCGCTCGCCGCCCGGCTCGGTGCGCTACCAGGTGCACGATGTCGAGCTCCTGAGTGGCCAAGCCGAGCACCATCCCAGACTGCACTGGCACCCACCGGGCTGGCTCACGCAGGGCTTTGTGACGACACCGGGCGATCGGGGCGAGGTCATGCCCTTCCGTTACGTCGAGCTGGAAGGTGTGCCGCCGGGTTTTGATCCACAACGCCTGCGACGACACAGCCTGGCCTTGCCCTTCGACCCTGACGCCGCCCATTTCCGCTCCTCCTGTTCGGCGCTGGATGCCGTTTGGAACCTGTGCCGGCACACCACCGAAGCCACCACCTTTGCCGGCGTCTATGTCGACGGGGACCGAGAGCGCCTGCCCTACGAGGGAGATGCCCACATCCATCAACTGTCGCACTACGCGCTGGACCGGCGTTACGAGGCGGCCCGCCACACCATGGAGGTGCTGCTGCGGCAGCCCACCTGGCCGGTCGAATGGCAGATGCACCTGCTGATGATGGCCTGGGAAGACCTGCTCTACACCGGCAACACCGACTTTGTGCGCCGGCACCACGACCGGCTGGTCGCCGCCACCCTTTCGGCCCTGGCGCGACCGGACGGACTGGTCGAACTGGGCCGAGAGAACCAGACCCCCGGGTTCCTGGCGAGCATAGGACGCCAGGAACCCCTGCGCACCCTGATCGACTGGCCACCGGCCGAGCGCGACCGCCACGTGACCGGTGCGGCCGATGCCGTGGTCAACGCCTTCCACCACCACAGCCTGCTGCTCATGGGTCGGATCGACGGGTTGCTGGGCGACACGGTGGCCGCGGCGCGTTGGCTCGAGAAAGCCGAGCAGGTGCGCACCAGCTACCTGCGCTGCTTCTGGGATGCGCAACGCCAACGCGTGCGCGACAGCGAAGGCACGCGCCACGCCTCATGGCACAGCCAGGTGTTTGCGCTGCGCTTCGGCCTGGTGCCGCCTCCGCACGTCGAGCCGGTGCTCAGGCACGTCCGCCGGCGTGGGCTGGCTGGCAGCGTCTACGCGGTGCAGCACCTGCTGGACGCGCTCTACCAGCATGGTCAGGCGCAATGGGCACTCGAACGGATGCGCGCAGAAGGTGACCGCGGTTGGCTGGGCATGCTCGAACAGGGTTCAACCATGACGCTGGAGGCCTGGAACGCCGACGTCAAGCCCAATCTGGACTGGAACCATGCCTGGGGCACCGCCCCGGCCAATGTGGTGGCCCGGCGACTGGTGGGTGTGCAGCCTGCGACCCCGGGCGGCGCCCGTGTGCGCGTCCAGCCTCAGCCCGGCGACCTGGCGTATTTTGACGCGCGCGTTCCCTGCCCACGCGGTCCGGTCGATGTCCGCTGGCACCGTGGTCAACGCAGCGCGGTCATCGAAATCGAGGTGCCAGAGCACACCGTGGTGGAGTTGATGCTGCCCGGCCAACCCCTCGCGCGGATGTTGCCCCCAGGGCGGCACCGCCACACGGCAACACAGGAGCGCTGGCCGTGAATACCGAGGCAAATCATCCTGCGGGGCGCCCTCCAAGTTCGCGCAAAAAAAAGCCACCTGACGGTGGCTTTGAAAAAGTCCTTGGAAGGACGTCGTTGGGATACCAGAAGTCTTGGATATCTGCATCGGCTTCGAGGCCTCAACGGGCATTCGAAGCTGGTTTGGCCAAAGGCCAAGTTGTGACAGCAACGGTTTTATTGTGCACCGCCACATCGCCGCCACCAATCCCCCGTTCGGGGGAAAACGGTCAAAAATTTGGGTAATATGACCCAAACCAAGGCAAGCCGTCCGTAAGGTGACGGGGCGGTCACCCAGGCAGCACGGCCTCAGGCAGGCAGCGTCACCACAAACCGGGCACCCCCACCGTCCCGGCCCTCACAACGAATCCGGCCGCCGTGCCGTTCGGCGATGGTGCGCACCAGGGACAAGCCCAGGCCCACACCACCTTCGCGCTCGCTGGCGCCGGGCAGGCGAAAAAAGGGTTCGAAGATCCGCTCCCGGTGTTCGGGTGGCACGCCAGGACCACGGTCTTCCACCGCCAGCACAATGCCACCGTCGGGCGCACGCGCCAGACTGAGTCGCACATCGGCCACTGGCGCATCGCCTGCGGACACCGGCTTTCCGTAGCGCCGGGCGTTCTCCAGCAGGTTGCGCACCAGCCGGCGCAGCAGACGGGCGTGACCCTGCATCAGCAGGGGCGGGATGCCTGGCGCCAGGTCCAGGTCGGCCCCGGTGCGGGCACATTCCTCGGCCGCCAGGCCCACCAGATCGATTTCTTCGGTCGGTCCCAGCGCGGCGCTGTCGTTGGCATCGCGCAGGTCGAGCCGGCTGGCCAGCAGGATCTCGTCAATCAACTGGTCGAGCTCGTCGATGCTGCGCGCAATCTCGGCGCGCTGCGGGCTGTCGCCGGCCTGCCGACCGAGCAGCTCCAGGCCGATGCGGATGCGCGCCAGCGGCGAGCGCAGTTCGTGCGAAGCATTGGCCAGCAGGGTCTTGTGGGACTGCAGCAGCGTCTGCACCCGCTCGGCGGCCGCGTTGAAGCGCTGGGCCAGAAAGGCCACCTCGTCCTTGCCCTGCACCGGCAAGCGGGTCGACAGGTCGCCGTCTCCCCAGCGTTCGACACCCTTTTGCAGCCGCTCCAGCCGCTGCGTCAGGCGCCGCACGATCGGGTAGGCGCCAAGTGCCACCGCCAGTGCCACCAGACCCAGCAGCCAGGCGAAGCCCGCGGGCGATTGCAGCCAGGCCTGGGCCCGGCGCGTCGGCATCGGGCTGTTGGTGGGACGGGACGGGCGCGGCAGCTGCACATACAGCGTCTGCCCGTCCTTCATGACGACCTGAAACTCCAGGGCTTCGCCCGGCACCCGCACCGCCATGGCGGGTGCCTGCCCCAGCACCTCGCCGGCGGCATTGCGCAGCACGATCAC
Organism: Burkholderiales bacterium; assembly: GCA_030604135.1. GTDB lineage: Bacteria > Pseudomonadota > Gammaproteobacteria > Burkholderiales > Burkholderiaceae_C > Hydrogenophaga. The sequence goes on from JAUVWL010000016.1 coordinate 22,544, forward strand.
CCGGCCCGCCCGGCTCTCGCTTTGCTCGCGCTCGAAGTCCAGCGCCTCTTGCCACAGCCAGCCCACCACCAGCGTGAGCACCGTGACCGCGGCCACCACCGCCAGCCAGATGCGCAGATACAGCTTCTGACCAAGAGGACTGTTCATTCCTGTTGTTTGGCGAACACGTAGCCCACGCCACGCACCGTCAGAATCCGTTTGGGCTCCTTGCTGTCCGCCTCGATGGCGTTGCGGATGCGGCCAATGTGCACATCGATGGAGCGGTCAAAGGCCTCCAGCTCGCGGCCGCGCACCGCTTCCATGATCTGGTCGCGCGTGAGCACACGCCCGGCGCGCTCGGCCATGGCCACCAGCAGGTCGAACTGGTAGGACGTGAGCTCGCAGGCGTTGCCCCCGACCGTCACTGCACGGGCATCGCGGTCGATCTCCAGCGAGCCGAATCGCATCACCGGCGTGGTGCGCTGCACGCTGCCCGGCGCGCCTTCACCGCGGCGGCGCATCACAGCCCGCATGCGCGCCAGCAGCTCGCGGGGCTCGAAGGGTTTGGGCAGGTAATCGTCGGCCCCCAGTTCAAGGCCGATGATGCGGTCCATCGGGTCGCCCTTGGCGGTCAGCATGATGATGGGCACACGCGCGGCATCACCTGGTAGGGCGCGGATGCGGCGGCACACCTCCAGGCCATCAATGCCCGGCATCATCAGGTCGAGAATGACCAGCTCGGGCTGGACCAGCGGCAGCTGCTCCAGGCCTTGTTCTCCGTCGGGGGCGTGGGTGACCGCGAAACCCGACTGGCCCAGGTAATCCGAGACCATCTGGGCCAGACGTGCATCGTCTTCGATCATGAGCAAAGGGGTCGGCATGTCCCCAGTGTAGCGGCTGCTTTTCATGGCAGGCAGCTTGACCGGCGGGCATGTCGCTGCTTTGTCGCGCGGGTAAAGCCCAGGTGAAGCGCCGGGAGCCTTCTGCCTACCGGTCCGACTTTTCCCGGATGTCGAGCCGGCGGCCAGCCAGGACCACCAGCAGCAGCACCGGCACCCCCATCAGGGCGGTGAGAACAAAAAAGCCCGGGTACCCCAGCGTGTCCACCATGCCACCCGAATAACCGCCCAGGGTCTTGGGCAGCAAGGTCATGAGCGAGCTGAAAATGGCGTACTGCACCGCCGTGAACGAGACATTGGTCAGGCTGGAGAGAAACGCGATGAAGGCGGCACTGGCAAAGCCGGCCGCCAGGTTGTCGGCCGAGACCACGGCATACATCAGCGCCAGGTCGTGGCCGGCAAAGGCCAGGGCCACAAAACCCAGGTTGGTCGCGGCGGCCAGCACCGCGCCCCAGAACAGCGAGCGCATCACGCCCAGCCGGGTGGCCAGCAGCCCGCCCAGAAAGCCGCCGACGATGCTGATCACCACACCAAAGGTCTTGACCGCGTAGGCAATCTCGGTCTTGGAGAAACCCATGTCCTGGTAGAACACGTTGGAGATCACGCCCAGCACGATGTCCGAGATACGGTACAGACCCACCAGCGCCAGCAGCAACCAGGCGGTGCGGGCGCCATAGCGGCGGAAGAAGTCCAGCACCGGCATGACCCAGGTCTCTCGCGCCTGCTCGCGACTGGCCAGCCCCAGGTGCACCAGCCCGGCGCCAACACCGAAGGCCGCGGCAAGCGAGAAGGCCATGCGAAGCGCCTCGACCAGCAGGCCCAGCAAGGGGCCACCTCCCGTCGCCGGAACCACTTGGCCCCAGCCCCAGAAGACCGCCACGAAAGCCGAAACCGCCAACAGGAACACCGCCAACAGGCGCGCGTGCGCCCCTGAAGGCTGGCGCTCACGGGGAGCCACCGACGGTTCCCGCACCAGCAGCGTGGTCGCAATGCCCACCCCCATGGCCAGGGCCATCACCAGGTAGGCCTGCTGCCAGGCCTCGTACTGGTAACTCTCGCGCGCCGAACCCCAGTGGGCCGCCAGGAACAGGGCGCCGGCACCGGCGACGATCATGCCGATGCGGTATCCGGCAATGTAGGCCGAAGACAGCACGCCCTGCTGCTCAGGCGGCGCGATCTCGATGCGGTAGGCATCGATGACGATGTCCTGTGTGGCCGACATGAAACCCAGCAGCACGGCGAACAGCGCCATCGCCGTCAGGCTGGCCTGCCCCGCGGCGGGGTCGGTGCTGGCCATGCCCACAATGGCCACCACCACCCCCAGCTGGGCCAGCAGCATGTAGGCCCTGCGCCGCCCCAGCCAGGCGGTCAGCAGCGGCAGCGGCAAGCGGTCGACCAGTGGCGCCCAGATGAACTTGAAGGAGTAACCCAGGGCCGCCCAGCTGAAGAAGGTCACCGCTCGCCGCTCGACGCCCGCCTCCACCAGCCAGAGCGACAGCGAGGAAAAGATCAGCAACAAGGGCAGGCCGGCCGAGAAGCCCAGGAACAGCAGGCTGAACACACGCCGGTCCCACAGGGTGCGCAGGGTTTCGCGCCAGGACGGACGGGCTTGGCGGGTGTCTGAAACAGGCCCCGGCGAAACGGGAGCGGCTACCGAGGACGCGGCGGGTGGGGTCATGCCGACATTGTGCCGACGTTCCGGCCCAGGACTTTTATCATGTGGCCATGTGCCTGATCTGTGACCTGCGCAGCGGCCACGCGCCGGCCGCAAACGATAGCCCCGACAGCCACCGCTGGTCGTCCCGGCGTGGTTTTTTGCTGGCTGCGGCAGCGGCGTCGGCCAGCTTGGCCACGACCCCGGCGCTGGGTCAGGTGAATGTCGGGCCGCCCTCGCGCATGCGCCAGCTGGTCCCGGCCGAGATGCTGGAAAACGCGGCCTCGCAACAGTTTGTGCAAATGATGCAGGATGCCAGGCGGCAGGGCGCCCTGCTGCCCGACAGCGACCCGCAGGTGCAGCGGCTGCACACCATTGCCCGGCGCCTGATTCCCCACGCCCCGCCCTGGAACCCGCGAGCCCGCGACTGGAAATGGCAGGTGCAGCTGATCCGCAGCGACCAGATCAACGCCTTCTGCATGCCCGGTGGCAAGATTGGATTCTTCACCGGCATCCTGGACCAGCTCAAACTCGACGACGACGAAACCGCCATGATCATGGGCCACGAAATGGCCCATGCGCTGCGCGAGCACGCACGGGCCCGGCTGGCCAAGAGCAGCGCAACCGACGTCGGTCTGCGCCTGGGCGCGGCGCTGCTGGGCCTGGGTGACCTGGGCAACATGGCCGCCGGCCTGGGCTCGCAGCTGCTCACCCTCAAATACAGCCGCGACGACGAAACCGAGGCCGACCTGGTCGGTCTGGAGCTGGCCGCCCGCGGCGCCTACCGGCCCCAGGCCAGCGTCAGCCTGTGGCAGAAGATGGCGCGGGCCGGCGGCAGCGGCGGACCGGCCTTCCTGTCCACGCACCCCAGCGGTCCGAACCGGATACGCGAGCTGGAGGTGAATGTGCCGAAGGTGCAGGGCTTGTTTGAGGCGGCGCGACGAGGTTGATCACCCAGCCTCAGGCCGAGCGGCCATCGGCCACATACGGATTGAAGCGCCGCTCCTCGCCAAAAGTACTCTCCGGCCCATGCCCCGGGATGAACACCGTCTCGTCCCCCATGGGCCACAGCCGCTCCCTGATGCTGCTGATCAGCTGGGCGTGGTTGCCCTGGGGGAAGTCGGTGCGGCCGATGCTGCCGGCAAACAGCACGTCGCCGACAAACGCGCGTTGCGCCTCGGGTGAGTGAAACACCACATGACCCGGGGTGTGACCCGGGCAATGGCGCACATGGAGGGTGCATTGGCCGATCCGCACCGTATCGCCATCGGCCAGCCAGCGGGTGGGTGTGAAGTGCCCGGCCGGCGGAAAACCGAACATGGCACTTTGCTGGGGCAGGCCGTCGATCCAGAACTGGTCGCCCGGGTGCGGGCCGACGATGGGCAGGTCCAGGCGCCGGGCCAGCTCGGCCGTGCCACCGGCATGGTCGATGTGGGCGTGGGTCAGCCAGATGGCCTTGAGCGTGACGCCCAGCTCACCGGCCACATCGATCAGGCGGTCGATTTCGCCGCCCGGGTCGATGACGGCGGCCTCGCGGGTCTCGTCGCACCAGACGATGGAGCAGTTCTGGGCAAAGGGCGTGACCGGAACGGTCTGGTAGCGCAGCATGGCCGTGCCTCAGATCAGCGCGGCAATCGCCTGGCCCAGCTCGGTGGTGCTGGCCTGGCCTCCCAGGTCGCGCGTGCGCGGGCCTTCGCGCAACACCGTCTCGATGGCCTTGAGGATGGCGTCGTGCGCGGCGCGGCCGGCGCCCTGGCCGTCGGTCAGGAAATCCAGCATCAGCGCGGCCGACCAGATCATGGCGATCGGGTTGGCAATGTTCTGGCCGTAGATGTCGGGCGCCGAGCCGTGCACCGGCTCGAACAGCGAGGGAAATTGGCGTTCGGGATTGAGGTTGGCCGATGGGGCCAGGCCGATGGTGCCGGTACAGGCCGGCCCCAGGTCGGACAGGATGTCGCCGAACAGGTTGCTCGCCACCACCACGTCGAAGCGCTGCGGCTGCAGCACGAAGCGGGCGGTGAGGATGTCGATGTGCTGCTTGTCCACCGTGACGCCTGGGTAGCCCTGCGCCATGGCGTCGGCGCGGCCGTCCCACCAGGGCATGCTGATGGCGATGCCATTGCTCTTGGTGGCCACCGTCAGGTGCTGGCGCGGCCGGGCGGCGGCGCGCTCGAAGGCGTAGCGCAGCACGCGGTCGGTGCCGTGGCGGCTGAACACCGACTCCTGGATCACGATCTCGCGCTCGGTGCCAGCGAACATGATGCCGCCGAGGTTGGTGTATTCGCCCTCGGTGTTCTCGCGCACGATCAGGAAGTCGATGTCGCCGGGCTTTCGCCCGGCCAGCGGACACGGGACCCCTTCGAACAGGCGCACCGGGCGCAGGTTGATGTACTGGTCGAACTCGCGCCGGAACTTCAGCAGGCTGCCCCAGAGCGAGACGTTGTCGGGCACGGTGGCCGGCCAGCCGACAGCGCCGAACAGCAACGCGTCCATGCCTTCAAGTTGCTGCTTCCAGTCGGCCGGCATCATCTCGCCGTGGGCCAGGTAGTGGTCGCAGCTGGCCCAGTCAATGGGGGTCAGGTCCAGCGGGATATCGAAGCGGCTGGCGGCGGCCTGCAGCACGCGCAGGCCCTCGGGCATCACTTCCTTGCCAATGCCGTCGCCGGGAATGACGGCAATGCGGTGGGTCTTGCTCATGGGGTGGTCGGGAAAGGGGGAATAAGGGGAGGGCTTGATGATAGGCGCTCAGGGCGCTGGACCCCAGGCCGACCGATCAAGCACCCACGACCCGGGCGCCCACCCAGTGGCCCTCTTGGGCCAGGCGCTGCATGAGCCCCACCGCCAGCTCGGCCACGGCCTGGCAGGCCGGCGACCGGGGGATGTGGGCCGATGCACACAGGGTCAGCACCCGCTCCAGCGGCGGTGCGGTCACCGGTGTCGCTCGCAACTGACCGGATGCGATCTCGGCCTGCAGCGGCATGACCGGCAGCAGGGTGCGTCCCAGGCCGGCCAGCAGCGTGGTGCGCAGTATGCTGATGGAGCTGATGTCGGCATAGACCTGGGGGGGCGGCAGGCCGGCCGCCGCAGCCGCGGATTCGATGATGGGCCGGACCCCGTGGGGCTGGGCCGGCAGGATGAGAGGGTCGGCCAGGGCTTGTTTGAGGCTCAGGGCAGCCCGCGCGGCAGGGCGGGAGGTCGCCGGCTCGATCAGGCACAGCTGTTCGCTGAGCACCGGCGCGACCGACAACCCATCCAGGTGCCCGTCGTCAAACAGCACCGCCAGCTGGATCTGGCCAGCGCGCAGCTGGCGCAGCAGGTTGCCGGTGAGCTCTTCGGTCAGCTCCAGCTCGATACCCGGGTGCCGCTCGTGCACCTCGCGCAGCAGCGGCAAGGCCAGCGCGTTGGACGCGCTGTGCGGAATGCCGAAGACCACCTTGCCGGTCAGCGCCTCGCTGCGGTGGCGGGCACTCGCCACGGCCTCGTCGACCTGGCGCAGGATGGACACCGCGTGTGGCAGGAAGCGCTGGCCGGCTTCGGTCAGCTCGACACCCCGGCGGGAACGGCTGAACAGACGCACCCCCAGCTCGTCCTCCAGCTGCGCCAGCTGGTGGCTCAGGGCCGACTGCGCCACATAGACACGTTCGGCTGCCTTGGTGAAGCTGCCGCTGTCGGCAATGGCGACGAAGTAGCGCAGCTGGCGGATTTCCATCTCGGGTCCGGGAGTCTTTCCATCTGTTTTTCAGATGGTTATCTCGTTAATCTGTATTGGACAGATGATAGAGCAAGGGGTCCAATAGCTTCACCAACCCGATCGATCGGCATGCACAGTTGGCCAAACGCCAGCTGGACCCGCCCCACCCAGGCAAGGCATCCGATCGGGACACGTCTTACCGGAGGTGCGGTGTGTTGGTGCTACCCAAGCCGCGCGTCCCAGGCAGTGCGCCCCGCAGCGCTCAGCGCCTGGCCAGCCGCTCGCACCGCTCGGCGTCGAGCGGATGCCCGGCGGCGCGAAACCGTTCGGCAGCGGACCTGAAAAGCCTGGCAGAGTCCGGGCCGTCGGGTGCGCTGGCGGCCTCGATATGCGCCCGCACTTCGTCGTGGGCCGCATACCAGGCGGGCAGGCGCATCACCACATTGGCCAGGTAGGCGCATTGCGCCTCGTGCTGATGGGCCAGGTCAAGGTCCCCGGCGCGGGCGGCGGCCACGGCGGCAGGCACGGCAAAGGTGATGCGGCAGCCAGGGCAGGTCTCCAGCGGTCCTCGCACCGAGGCACTGGCGTCGTTCATCACGTGCAGTGCGGCCTGTGGGTCGTCCGAATGCAGGCTGATGCGGGCGCCATAGATGCGGTCGAGCAGGTGAAAACCGATGTCGGTCTGTCGGGCCAGGTCCAGCGCCTCGTCAAGCAAGGCCTCGGCCTCGTCACGGCGCTCCTCGAACAGGGCGATTTCGGCCAGCCGCTGCAGGGACAGGGCTTCGCCAACCGCCCCGCCGATGGCGCGGTGCAGACGCGCACCCTCCCGCAGATGCAGTCTGGCCTGCTCCAGGTCACCGGCCAGCCACTCGGCCTCGCCGCGCAAGGTGGTGGCAAAGGCCAGGCCGCGTGCGGCGCCGATGCGGCGGGCTTCGGCGGCGATGGCTTCGGCGAAGTCAATCACCTGGGCATAGGGCTTCGCACCGTAGAGGAAGCGCTGGGTGATGCACAGATGGCCGTCGAACACACGCAGGGCCAGGTGGGGTACATGGCTGGTTTCCTGCAAGTCGGCCCAGACGCTGCGGTGCAATTCACCCCGCGCATGGGCAGCTGCCGCCTGTGCCCAGGACGCGATCACCAGCGAGGTGGTGTCGCCCGATTCGAGCGCCAGGCGTCGGGCCACCGCCGACTTGGCGGTCCCGATGGCGGGATCCGCTGCGCCCAGTGCCGCGGCACCACTCCAGGCCAGGGCCTCGCACAGGCGCCCCTCGACAGAGACCGCCTGCACGCCCTCCAGCGCCAGCAAGGCACCCTTGGGGTCACCCAGCTTCACCTGGGCCAGTGCCGCCTTGGCACGCAGATCGTGGCTGGCGGCCTCGTCCGCCACCGACGCCGCCAGCCGATAGGCAAACAGGGCCGCCGGGTCGCCCTGAGCATCCAGGGCTTCCGCGTTCAGGCGCAGGGCCTCGGCATGCGACGGGTCGCGCTCCAGTACCGGTGCCAGGAGCTGCCGGACATCGGAGAACGCCGCCAGGCGCATGGCGTCCCTGGCCGCGGCCAGCAACCAGGGCATCGCGGCCCGTGACTGCCCGGCCGCCATCCACTGGTCGGCAATGTCGGCTGGCGACGCGCCACGCGCCTCCAGACCCTGTGCCACGCGCCGGTGCATCTGCAGGCGCCGGTGGGGCGGCAAGGGCCGCAGCAGGGCCAGGCGCACCAGTTCGTGGCGGAAGCGGTAGGCGCTGTCCGAAACCACCAGAACCCCGGCCCGCAAGGCCGCATCGATGGCCGAGGCCACGTCGATGTGGGCATCCGTGGCCAGGCTCTCCAGGGTACGCACATCGATGACCTGACCGCAAATGGCCAGCCAGCGCATCGACTCCAGGGCATCCCGGGGCAGGTCGCACATCTGCTCGGCAATGGCCTCGGCTGCGCTGGCCGGCAGGTCTCCCCGGTCACCGGCAAGGGCGCAACGGGCCAACTCGATTCCCACCAGGGGGTTGCCCTTGGCCAGACCCAGAATCCGCTCGTGCACCGCGCGCCCCAGCGTGCCGGGGGCCGCGCGCTCGACCAAGCCCTGCATGTCGTCTGCGTCGAGGGGGCCGACATCGATCACCCGAACAACACCGGCGCGCTCCAGACGTCCGAGGCCTGCCTCCAGATACGACCCGGACATCGGGGGCCTGAGCGTCATCATCAGGCAGACCGGTGGGCCTGCCACGGCCAGCTGAAATAGCACGTCCGCATCCGAGTCCCTGAGCAGGTGGGCATCCTCGATCTGCAGCAACAGCCCTTCCCCAGTTGACCCTGCCAGCAGCAGACGCCGCACCGCGCCCACCACCTGATGCCGACCCAGCGGCCCTGGAAGTGGTGCCGCCGGGGAAGCCATCGGGGTCAGCTGGGCAAGCACCGAACGCGCAGGTCCACCGATCCGCTCCAGCCGCGAACGGTCCTGGAGCAGAAGGCTCTCGACCAGACAGGTCATGAGGCCATACGTCCGGGCACTGTCCGCCGCATCAAGGCGCCAGGTCGACCAGCGCCGGCTGTGGGCATGCCCAGCCACTTCGCGGCACAAGGCCGTCTTGCCGATGCCTGCCTCTCCCCTCCAGACGATGCCCCCGGGGCGACGAGAGGGCGTCAGGTCCAGCCAGCCGATGGCCTGCGCCAGCTCATCCGAACGACCCAGCAGCGGGATTCCGGACCATGCGGGATCGCTCGCACAACGCTCATACAGCGCCTGCGTCCGGGAATCGGGCACGGCAGCGAGCTCGTTGCGCAATGCCTCCCGCAGATGTACGTACCAGCGCAAGGCCTGGGACCGGTTGCCGGCGTTGAGCGCCAGCAGCATCAGTTCCCGATGGGCTTGCTCATCGGTGGGGTCCTGCTGCGCCAGGCGCTCCCACTGGGCGCTGGCACGCAGCAGGTCCAGCCATTGCTGTCTGAGTTGCTGCCGGGTCTGGTCTGTCCAGCCCTCATAAAGGGAGCCCGGCAACAGATCTCCGGCGTACAGATCGGCCGCCAGGGCACAGGCGGCCGGGTCGCGCTGACGCAATGCCTCCGATGCGGCCTGGCTGAACTGCGCCACATCGATTGCCAGCTCACCCATGGGCCACAGCACGAGCTCACCCGCTTCGATCAATACCGCGTCGTGTCTGCCCATGGCACGCCGGGCCAGGTGCAGGGCCTTGCGCAGGTTGGCGGCTCCCGCGGAAGGTGGCAGTTCAGGCCACAGGCTGTCAATGACCTCATCGCGAGAAAGCCTGCCGCCCGGCTGCAGGGCCAGCAGTTGCACCAGATGGGTTGCCCTAACGCCAGGCCACTGCTGAACCGGCAGCTCGGCGGCACCGAACCGAACGACAAAACGCCCCAGAAGGGACACGTCCAGCCGGGAAGGTGGTACATCGGACGGGCGAGCACTGGGGGTGTCCATGCAGGCGAGTATGGGTCCCTCACCAACTGGCCACAAGTACCGGTGGTCCCGGGAACACCTCAGGAACACCTGCACTGCGATGCTGGCGTCCGGCTACCACCGGAAGCCCATCACACAGGAGAACGCCATGTCCGAACCGCTGCTGACCATTTCCCTGCCCACGCAAGGCCAGGCCGCCTTGACACTACCTGGCCCGCTGACCCCTGAACTGCTCACCGAGCTGGAACAAGCCTTACCGCGAACCTTGCGGCAATGGCGCCGTGAGCTGGGCGACGCTCCCGACCGCGCAGGCGACATCGAATACGCGTCCTGGGTGCTGGCGTCGCGTTTCTGAATCTGCACCCGCCCACCGCCCCCCTCCAAGGAGACCCTCATGAACATCCCATCCGACACCTTGTTCGACCGCCTGGGCGGTCACAACGGCATCACCCGCATCACCCGGGAACTGATGAAGAACCACCTGGCCAACCCGCTGGTGAAGACGCGCTACGAGAACAGCGAAGACCTGGCACGCGTCGAGCGCAGGGTGGTCGAGTTCTTCTGCGCTGGCGCTGGCGGCCCCCAGACCTACAGCGGCCAGGACATGCTGACCACACACCGGGGCATGAACATCAGCGAACAGGAGTTCATCACCGTGATCGACGATGCCATGGCCGCCCTGGAAACCTGCGGCATCGAGATTCCTGTCCGCAACGAGGTGCTGGCGATTCTCTGGTCGCTCAAGGGCGAAGTGGTCCGGGTCTGACACCCACCGGCCAGGACATCGCGAGGGTACCCGTTCAGAGACTGACGTCGTACTCGATGGTCAGCGGCGCGTGGTCGCTGAACTTCTCGCCCTTGTAGATCGCCTCGCTGCGCGCGGCCTCGGCCAGGGCCGGGGTGGCCAGGTGGTAGTCCAGCCGCCAGCCTACGTTCTTGGCGTAGGCCTGGCCCCGGTTGCTCCACCATGTGTAACAGGCCTCGGTGGTCTCGGGCTGCAGGCGGCGGTAGACGTCGACCAGGCCACCTTCGGTCAGCAGCCGGGTCATCCAGGCGCGCTCCTCGGGCAGGAAGCCGCTGTTCTTCTGGTTGCTCTTCCAGTTTTTCAGGTCGTTCTGGGTGTGGGCGATGTTGACGTCGCCGCAGACAATGAACTCGCGCTGGCCCTTGAGCGCCATCAGGTGCGGAAACATCAGGTCCAGGAAGCGGTACTTGGCCTCCTGTCGCTCGGGGCCGGACGAACCGCTGGGGAAATAGGCGCTGACGATGGACAGTTTGCGTTTGGGAGTGTCAAAGCGCAGCTCGGCCCAGCGGCCCTCGGCGTCGAACTCGCCCCCATCGAACCCGGCGATGACATCGCTGGGCTCATGGCGGGTGTAGACCCCGACGCCCGAGTAACCCTTCTTCTCGGCAAAATGGAAATGGCCCCGCAGACCGGCCAGCGCCTCGAAGCGGCCGCTCACATCCGGCGCCTGGGCCTTGACCTCCTGCACACAAATACAATCGGGCGCATGTGTGGCCAGCCAGGCCTCCAGCCCTTTGCTGGTGGCCGAACGGATGCCGTTGAGGTTGAGGCTGGTCAGTTTGAACAAGGACACTCCCATGGGGTCGGAAAAGGAAACGGCGGCGGCCGGGGGCGCGCTGGCGCAGGAATTCGTGCAGTTCTGCGTCGACGCCGGTGTGCTGCGCTTTGGTGAATTCAAGACCAAGGCGGGGCGCATGAGCCCTTATTTCTTCAACGCTGGGCTGTTCGACGACGGCGCCAAGCTGGGTCGCCTGGCCCGATTCTATGCACAGGCCCTGATGCGCAGCGGCATCGAGTTCGACATGATCTTCGGCCCGGCCTACAAGGGCATTCCGCTGGGTGCCGCCGTGGCCATCGAGCTGGCGCGCCTGGGTCGCAACGTGCCCTTTGCCTACAACCGCAAGGAAGCCAAGGACCATGGCGAAGGCGGCACACTGGTCGGAGCGCCGCTCAAGGGCCGGGTGCTGATCGTGGACGACGTGATGAGCGCCGGCACCGCCGCGCGCGAGTCGATTGCGCTGATCCAGGCTGCCGGCGCCACCGCCCATGCGGTGGCCATTGCCCTGGACCGGCAGGAAAAGGCCACCGAGGTCGGTGCCGACGGTGTGGTGCGTGACGTGGACCACAGTGCGGTCCAGTATGTGCAGCGCGAACTTGGGCTGCAGGTCTGCGCCATTGCGCGACTGGCCGATTTGCTGCAGTATCTGGAGGCTCATGCTGGTGATCAGCTGGGCGAACACCACGGACGTGTGCTGGCCTACCGCCAGCGCTACGGCGTCCATTGAACCCGGATCTGCCTTTGAGCTCCCTGCCCAAGCCCCTGCCCTCTCGCCCTCTCTGGCTGTTCGGCGTGTGCTTGGCCGTGGCCAGTCAGTGGCCGGTGTGGGCCCAGGGCCAGCAGCCCAACCGGGCCGGTATCTATACCTGCATCGATGCCCAGGGCCGACGCCTCACCTCGGACCGCCCCATTCCCGAGTGCCTGGACCGCGAGCAGCGAGAGCTGGGGCCGACCGGCACGGTGCGCCGCGTGGTGCCCCCGAGCTACACCGCTGAAGAGCGTGCCCGCATCGAGGCCCAGCGCAGGGCCGACGAGGAAGCCCGCAGCCGCGTCAGCGAAGACCGGCGCCGCGAGCGCGCCTTGCTGATCCGCTACCCCAACCAGGAGGCGCACGACCGCGAACGCGCCCTGCTGCTGGCCCAGGTGGACGAGGTGATCGATGCGGTGCAGAAACGGGAAACGGCTTTGGTCGAGCAGCGCCGCGAGATCGACCTGGAGCTGGAGTTCTACCAGAACGATCCGGCGCGCGCACCGGCCTGGTTGCGCCGCAAGCTGGAAGACAACGAACAGCAGATGGAAGTGCAAAAGCGCTTCATCGCCGAGCAGGACCAGGAGAAGCGCCGCATCAACGAGCGCTTTGACGAAGAACTGGCCAACCTGCGCCGGCTCTGGTCGCAGGTGACCGGCAGCAGCCGCTGATCAGGCGCCCAGCTTCTGCCGCAGCACGTCGTTGACCTGCTGCGGGTTGGCCTTGCCCTTGCTGGCTTTCATCACCAGGCCCACCAGGGCATTGAAGGCCTTGTCCTTGCCGGCGCGGAACTGCTCGACCATGGGGGCGTTGGCGGCCATCACCTCGTCGATGATGGTTTCCAGCGCACCGGCGTCGTTCATCTGGCGCAGACCCTTGGCCTCGATGACGGCGTCCACATCCTGACCTTCGCCGGCCCACAGCGCGTCCATCACCTGCTTGCCAGCGTTGTTCGACACCGTGCCGTCGGCGATGCGCCTGAGCAGCGCGGCCAGTGTCTCGGCGCTGACGGGCACCTGGGCTATGTCCTTCTCTTCGTTGTTGAGACGGCGCGAGACCTCGCCCATGATCCAGTTGCTGGCCATCTTGGACTGACCGGATGCCTTGGCAGCCGTCTCGAAGTAGGCCGCCATCGCCGGGCTCTGCGTCAGGGTGGTCGCGTCGTACTCGGGCAGGCCGTACTCGGCCACCAGGCGCTCGGCCATCTGGCGCGGCAGTTCGGGCATGGACGCCTTCACTTCGTCCACCCAGCTGCGGGCGATCACCAGCGGCGGCAGGTCGGGGTCGGGGAAATAGCGGTAGTCGGCCGCGTCTTCCTTGGTGCGCATGGCGCGGGTCTCGCCCGTGTCCGGGTCGAACAGCACGGTGGCCTGCTCGATGGCGTGGCCGTCCTCGATCTGCTCGATCTGCCAGCGAACCTCGTAGTCGATGGCCTGCTGCATGAACTTGAACGAGTTCAGGTTCTTGATCTCGCGGCGCGTGCCCAGGGGCTGGCCCGGCTTGCGCACCGAGACGTTGGCGTCGCAGCGGAACGAGCCTTCCTGCATGTTGCCGTCGCAGATGCCGATCCAGGTCACGATCTTGTGCAGCTCTTTCGCGTAGGCCACGGCCTCGGCGCTGGAGCGGATATCCGGCTCGGTCACGATCTCCAGCAGCGGCGTGCCGGCGCGATTGAGATCGATGCCCGAGAGACCATGGAAGTCCTCGTGCAGGCTTTTGCCGGCGTCTTCCTCCAGGTGGGCACGCACCAGGCGCACGGTCTTTCTCTCGTCGCCCAGGTAGAACGACACCTCGCCGCCCTGCACCACCGGGATCTCGAACTGGCTGATCTGGTAGCCCTTGGGCAGGTCGGGGTAGAAGTAATTCTTGCGCGCGAACACGCTCTGCTCGGCGATGTGCGAACCCAGCGCCAGACCGAGGCGGATGGCACAGGCGACCGCCTCGCGGTTCATCACCGGCAACGTGCCCGGCAGGGCCAGGTCCACCGCGCAGGCCTGGGTGTTGGGCTCGGCGCCGAAGGCCGTGGGCGCGCGGCTGAAGATTTTGCTCTGCGTGGCCAGCTGGGCGTGGGTCTCGAAGCCGATCACGACTTCGTAGCCTTGCACCAGCAGAGATGCTTTTTTCTTGTCGCTCATGTTCAGAAGCCCTCCGGCGTCTTCTTGTGCCAGTCGGTGGCCTGCTGGAAGGCGTGCGCGGTCTGCAACAACTCGGCTTCCTTGAAATAGTTGCCAATCAATTGCAGGCCCACCGGGAGGTGCCCGGTTCCGAAGCCCGCCGGCACGCTCATGCCGGGCAGGCCGGCCAGCGAAGCCGGCAGGGTGAAGATGTCGGCCAGGTAGTTGGCCACCGGGTCGTCGGCCTTGTCGCCGATCTGCCAGGCGGTGGTGGGCGCGGCCGGGCCGGCGATCACGTCGCACTGGGCAAAGGCGTCCTGGAAGTCCTGCGCGATCAGTCGGCGAATCTGCTGCGCCTTGAGGTAATACGCGTCGTAATAGCCGTGGCTCAGCACATAGGTGCCGATCATGATGCGGCGCTGCACCTCGGGCCCGAAGCCTTCGCTGCGCGACTTTTTGTACATGTCCAGCAAGTCGTCGTACTGCGCGGCGCGGTGGCCGAACTTCACACCATCGAAACGGCTGAGGTTGGACGAGGCTTCGGCCGGGGCGATGATGTAGTAAACCGGAATGGACAGCTCGGTGCGCGGCAGCGAAATGTCGACCAGGGTGGCGCCCAGCTTTTCGTATTCGGCCAGAGCGGCACGCACGGTGGAGAGCACGTCGGTCGCGCAGCCTTCACCGAAAAACTCCTTGGGCAGACCGATGCGCAGACCCTTGAGCGGTTGCGTGGCGGTCGCGCCTTCACGAGCTTGCCCCAGCAGGCGCGTGTAGTCCTCGGCCGGGTGGTCCAGGCTGGTCGAATCGCGGTCGATGTCCGGTCCGGCCATGGCCGTCAGCAGCGTGGCACAGTCGGCGGCGCTGCGCGCCATCGGGCCGGCCTGGTCCAGGCTGGAGGCGAAGGCGATCATGCCGTAGCGCGAGCAGCGGCCGTAGGTGGGCTTGATGCCGGTGACGTTGCAGAAGCTCGCGGGCTGGCGGATCGAGCCGCCGGTGTCGGTGCCGGTGACAGCCGGGGCCAGGCGCGCGGCCACGGCCACGGCCGAACCGCCCGAGGAGCCGCCGGGCACGCGCGCCGTGTCCCAGGGGTTGCGGGCCACGCCGTAGGCCGAGTTCTCGTTGCTGCCGCCCATGGCGAACTCGTCGCAGTTGAGCTTGCCCAGGGTCACAGCGCCGGCCTTGGCCAGGTTCGCCACGACGGTGGCATCGAACGGGCTCTGATAGCCCTCCAGCATCTTGGAACCGGCTGTACTCGGGAAGCCCTGCGTGACGAAGATGTCCTTGTGCGCCAGCGGCACACCCAGCAGCGGGCCTTGCTCGCCGGCCGCGATGCGGGCGTCAGCGGCTTTGGCCTGGGCCAGCGTCAGGTCTTCGTTGAAGGCCAGGTAGGCACCCAGGTTCTGGTGCTGCTTCGCGCGCGCCAGCAGGGCCTGCGCAGCTTCGACGGAAGACGTTTTCTTGTCGGCGATGGCGGCCGCCAGCTCGGCCACGCCCCATTGATGCAGGTCGCTCATTCGATCACCTTGGGCACGAGGAACAGGCCACGCTCGACGGCCGGGGCGCTTTTCTGGTTGGCCTCGCGGTTGTCCGGTTCACTGGCGACGTCGGGCCGCAGGCGCAGGCTGACGTGGTCGATGACGGCTGTCGGGTGGGCCAGTGGCTCGACACCGGTGGTGTCCACCGCTTTAATCTGTTCGACGATGTCGAAGAAGCCGTTGAGCTGGGTCAGCATGCGCTCGGCCTCGGCCGGCGGCATGTTCAGCCGCGCCAGGTGGGCGATGCGCCCGATGTCGGACAGGGTCAGGGACATGGGGTTCTTGAAGGAAAGCCAGGGAAAACCCACGCGTGAGGCCGTCTTCTGCCGCGAAACTTCATGTAACGTGCAGAAAAATGCCTGCGGGCGGGCCAGATGTTGCGCAGGGGATACGTTATTATCCAAGGTTTAGCGGCGTAGGCCGTCCGAGCGCCGATTTTGTCGACGAATCAAGCACTTGGGCCCTTCGGCGTTTTCCTGTCCAGACCTTCACCCCATTCGGACTTTTCAGTACCCGATCGGCGACGGTGGCGCGAAGCCCCCACCGTGCCCTACAGGACCACCCCACCATGTTTGAAGCATTCCGTCGCCAGTTCTCCACCGATCTGGCGATCGACCTTGGCACCGCCAACACCCTGATCTACGTGCGCAACAAGGGCATCGTGCTGGACGAGCCCTCGGTGGTCTCGATCCGCCACGAGGGCGGTCCCCAGGGCAAGAAGACCATCCAGGCCGTCGGCCACGAGGCCAAGGCGATGCTGGGCAAGGTGCCCGGCAACATCGAGGCCATCCGCCCGATGAAAGACGGCGTGATCGCCGACTTCACCGTCACCGAGCAGATGCTCAAGCAGTTCATCAAGATGGTGCACCCTCGCTCGCTGTTCAAGCCGAGCCCGCGCATCATCATCTGCGTGCCCTGCGGCTCGACCCAGGTCGAGCGCCGCGCCATCCGCGAGTCGGCCCTGGGCGCCGGGGCTTCCGAGGTCTACCTGATCGAGGAGCCCATGGCCGCGGCCATCGGTGCCGGCCTGCCGGTCTCGGACGCCTCGGGCTCCATGGTGGTCGATATCGGCGGCGGCACGACCGAGGTCGGCGTGATCTCGCTGGGCGGCATGGTCTACAAGGGCAGCGTGCGTGTGGGCGGCGACCGCTTCGACGACGCCATCATTGCCTACATCCGCCGCAACTACGGCATGCTGATCGGCGAACCGACGGCTGAAGCCATCAAGAAGGAGATCGGCTCGGCCTTCCCCGGCTCCGAGGTCAAGGAGATGGAGGTCAAGGGGCGCAACCTGTCCGAAGGTGTGCCGCGCAGCTTCACCATCAGCTCCAACGAGATCCTGGAAGCGCTGACCGACCCGCTGAACAACATCGTCTCGGCGGTCAAGATGGCGCTGGAGCACACGCCGCCCGAGCTGGGTGCCGACATCGCCGAGCGCGGCATGATGCTCACCGGCGGTGGTGCCCTGCTGCGCGATCTGGACCGCCTGCTGGCCGAGGAAACCGGCCTGCCGGTGCTGGTGGCCGAAGAGCCGCTGACCTGTGTGGTGCGCGGCTGTGGCATGGCCCTGGAGCGCATGGAGCGCCTGGGCACCATCTTCACCAGCGAATAAGCGCGCGCCGGTCTCCGGCGCCCACCTCGCCCCCAGCCCGCCACCGACATGCCACTGGGCACCCTGGACCGAACGCCACCGCCCTTCTTCAAGCAGGGACCGTCGGCGCTGTCCAAACTGGTGGTGTTCAGCGCGGTTTCGGTGTTTCTCATGGTGGCTGACCTGCGGCTGCAGGTCACCGCCCCCATGCGCTCGGCCATTGCCACGGCGCTGTACCCGGTGCAATGGGCGGTGATGCAGCCCGTCCAGGCGGCCATGGGCATCGGCGGTTATTTTTCTTCCTTGCACCGCGCCCAGCAGACCGAGGCCGATGCACTGCGCCGCCTGGCCCACCAAGCCGACCGGCACCTGCAACTGGAGCAGCTGGCACTGGAGAACCAGCAACTGCGCGAGCTGCTGGCCATGCGCGAGCGCATCAGCAGCCCATCGGTCGGTGCCCAGGTGCTGTACGACTCGGCCGACCCGTTTTCACGCCGTGTGGTGATCGACCGAGGTCAGACCCATGGGATTGTGGCCGGCTCGCCGGTGATCGACGAATCGGGTGTGCTGGGGCAGGTCACCCGGGTCTACCCCCTGGTCTCCGAGGTCACGCTGCTGATCGACCGGGATCAGGTCATCCCGGTGCTCAACACCCGCACCGGCGTGCGCGGGGTCGCCTTTGGTCAGCCTTCGGCCTCCGGTGACGGACTGGAGCTGCGCTACACCCTGGCCAGCACCGACATCGAGGAGGGCGACCTGTTGACCACCAGCGGCATCGACGGCGTCTACCCGCCGGGTCTGCCTGTGGCCCGTGTCACGCGCATCGAGCGCCGCGCCGAGTCGTCTTTCAGCCGCGTGCAGTGCGAACCGATGGCCCGCATGCAGGGTACCCTCCATGTGCTGGTGCTGGGGCCCACCGGACTGCAGTTGCCGCCCCCTCCTGCGCCTGAGGAGGGTCCCAACCGGCAGCGCCGCGACCGCCACGGCAACACACCAGGGGCCGCACCATGATCATGCGCCCAGGCCAGCAACTGCTGCTGCCCGCCAACCGCGCCTTCATCTGGTCCAGCCTCGTGTTTGCGCTGGCGGTCAACATGCTGAGCAACATGGGCTTGTGGGGCCGTGCGGCCTGGGTGCCCGATCTGCTGGCGGTGACCCTGGTGTTCTGGTGCGTGCACCAACCCTTGCGCATCGGTGTGGGTGTGGCCTTCATCTTCGGCCTGCTGATGGACGTGCACCAGGGCGCCCTGCTCGGCCAGCATGCGCTGGCCTACACCGTCATGGCTTTTTTTGCCGTGGCCATGCACCGGCGCCTGCTGTGGTTTGCGGTGCCCACCCAGGCGGTGCAGGTGTTTCCCCTGTTCCTCGCTGCCCATGTGCTGGTGCTGGTGGTGCGCATGGCTTCGGGCGGCACCTTTCCGGGCTGGACGTTCTTCCTGGCGCCGTTCATCGAAACCGTACTCTGGCCATTGGTGAGCGTGGTGCTGCTGGCCCCCCAGCGCAGAGCCCCTGACCCCGATGAAAACCGGCCGCTGTAAATGTTCACCCCTGCGCCGCCTTCGGCGTCACCCCCTCAAGGGGGCGATGCGAGTGGCCCGGCAAAGCCGGTTCCACCGCATCCTGACCTGGGCCCGGCGAACGGATTGGATCTGCGGTAAAAACAGGTTTCCCTCGGTCGTGAAGGGGCTGTGCACACCAAATGACTGAATTGCGCAACGTTGAGGCCGACCTGGACCGGTTCCGGTTGCGGGTGCTGGTGGCCGCGCTGGCGGTGCTGGTCGCGTTTGGTCTGCTGGCGGCACGCATGGTCCACCTGCAGGTCAACAAGCACGAGCAACTGATGGCCCAGGCCGAGAGCAACCGCACGGCGGTGTTGCCGGTGGTGCCCAACCGGGGGCAGATCGTCGACCGCAACGGCCACGTGCTGGCCACCAACTTCTCGGCCTACACGCTGGAGATCACTCCGTCGCGGGTCAGGGACCTGGAGGCCACCATCGATGCGCTGAGCGAGGTGGTCGACATCCAGCCCAGGGACCGGCGTCGATTTCGGCAGCTGCGCGAGGAGTCCCGCCGTTTCGACTCCCTGCCGATCCGCACCCGCCTGACCGACGAGGAGGTGGCCCGCTTCACCGCCCAGCGCTACCGGTTCCCGGGGGTGGACGTGCGCGCCCGGTTGATCAGGCACTACCCGAACGGGGAGGTGGCCAGCCATGTGATCGGCTACATCGGCCGCATCAACCAGCGCGAAAAGGAGATGATCGAGGACTGGCCTGAAGAGGACCAGGCGAACTACCGGGGCACTGAGCACATTGGCAAGCTGGGGGCCGAACAGAGTTTCGAGCGGCAACTGCACGGCACCACCGGCTTCGAACGGGTGGAGACCTCGGCCGGTGGGCGTGCCGTGCGCCTGCTGGCCAGCACGCCCGCGGTACCGGGCGACACCCTGATGCTGTCGATCGACATACGACTGCAGCGACTGATCGAGGACATGTTTGGCGAGCGTCGGGGCGCACTGGTCGCCATCGACCCACGCAATGGTGAGGTGCTGGCCTTTGTTTCCAAGCCGACCTTCGACCCCAACCTGTTTGTCGAAGGCATCGACGTGGACAACTGGCGCGCACTCAACGAGTCCATCGACAAACCCCTGCTCAACCGCGCCTTGAGGGGAACCTACCCACCGGGGTCGACCTACAAACCCTTCATGGCCCTGGCGGCACTGGAAACCGGCAAGCGCACGCCGCAGACCGTCATCAACGACCCCGGCTTCTGGATGCTGGGCAACCACCGCTTCCGGGGTCATGCCACCGGCCCGACCAATCTGCACCACAGCCTGGTCAAGTCGAGCAACGCCTACTACTACTCGCTGGCCAACGAGATGGGTGTGGACGCCATCCACGACTTCATGAAACCGCTGGGCTTCGGTCAGCTCACCGGCATCGACCTGCGTGGCGAGGTGCGCGGTGTGCTGCCCAGCCAGGCCTGGAAACGCCAGACCTACCGGCGCCCCGAACAGCAGCGCTGGTACGCCGGAGAAACGATTTCACTGGGCATCGGCCAGGGCTACAACAACTTCACCATCCTGCAGCTGGCACACGCCATGGCCACCTTGGCCAATCGGGGGGTACGGCACACACCCCACGTGGCGTTGGCCATTCAGGACGTGCTCACCCGCGAGCGCACCCTGTTGTCCGACCCCCAGGGCACCGACCTGAAGTACCGCCCGGAGAACCTCAAGGCCGTCTTGCACGCGATGGCCGACACCACCGTCAATGGCACGGCCGCCCGGGTGTTTGCTGGTGCCGGCTACAGCAGCGGCGGCAAGACCGGCACGGCCCAGGCCGTCACCATCGGGCAAAAAGAACGCTACGACGCCAAGAAGCTGGAAGAGCACCAGCGAGATCATTCACTCTACGTGGCGTTTGCGCCGGCCGAAAACCCCACGGTGGCGCTGGCGGTGATTGTGGAGAACGCCGGGTTTGGTGCGGCCCATGCGGCACCGATCGCGCGCCGGGTGTTCGACTACCTGCTCATGGACCAGTACCCGAACCCGCAGGACATGGCGGCGGTCCAGCGTGGGCAGGCCACGGTCCCGATCGGCACACCGCTCAAGGCCAGCGAAATGGTGTGGCCGCTGGACCCGTCCACCGCACCCTGATCTGCGAGCCGACCTCGCTCAGCGAATCCAGGCGTCGTAGCCGGTCTTGAGGATCAGGGCGCTGACCACGACGATGAACGCACCGCGCACGAAACCGCTGCCGTGCTTGAGGGCCAGTCGCGTGCCCAGCAGACTACCAACCACGTTGGCCACCGCCATGACCACGGCGAAATGCCACCAGACATGGCCCTTGGCGGCGAACAGCATCAGCGCGGCCAGGTTGGAGGTGGTGTTGAGCAGCTTGGCGCTGGCACTGGCGTGCAGGAAGTCGTAGCCCAGCCAGCGCACGAACAGGAAGACGAAGAAGCTGCCGGTGCCCGGCCCGAAGAAGCCGTCGTAGAAACCGATGGTCAGGCCCAGGGTGGCAGCGGCCAGCGCTTCGCGCCGGCCGGCAAAGCGCGGCGTGTGGTGGCGCCCCAGATCCTTGCGCGCCAACGTGTAGGCCAGCACCCCGATGAGGATGGCCGGCAGCACCCGACGCAGGAAGTCGGGCGAGATCACGGTCACCGCCCAGGCGCCGGCCATGGAGCCGGCAAAGCAGACCGCCGCCGCCGGCAGCAGGGCGCCCCAGGGCATGTGCACACGCCGTGCGTACTGCACCGTGGCCGCCGCCGTGCCCCAGATGGACGCGCTCTTGTTGACGCCGAACAGCGTGGCCGGGTGGGTGTTGGGAAAAACGGCAAACAGGGCGGGTACCAGAATGAGCCCGCCACCGCCCACGATCGAGTCGACAAAACCGGCGAACAGTGACGCCAAAGAGACCAGAAACAGCTCCATGGGTCGATTGTCACCGCAGCCGGTTCATCGGCCCGGCTGGCCAGTCGCCTGCGGGAACGGACCGGCCGCGTCAGCCGGGCAGTGGCAGTTCGAGCGTGAACTCCGCCCCACCCTCGGGGTGGTTGCGCACGCTCAGTTGGCCCCCGTGCTGGTCAACGATGCCGTAGCTGATGGACAGACCCAGGCCAGTCCCCTTGCCCACCGGCTTGGTGGTGAAGAAGGGGTCGAAGATGCGCGTGAGGTGCTCGGGCGCAATGCCCGGCCCGTTGTCGCGCACCCGCACCTGCGCCCGGCCGTCCTGCAGCACCGACTCGACCACCACCTGACGCTGCGCCGGCGGCAGGGCACCGGTGGCGTCGAAGGCGTTCTGCAGCAGGTTCATGAGCACCTGCTGCAACTGTCCTTCGCTGCCCAGCACCCGCATGGGTGCTCCAGGCAACCAGTGCACCGCCGGCGGCACGGGAACCCCTTTCTGCACCCAGTGGATGGCACGTTCGATGACGCGGTTGAGGTCCACCGACGTGCGCTCACCCGAATCCATGGCCGAGAAGCGCTTGAGACCGTGCACGATGTCGGCGGTGCGCTGGGCGCCTTCCAGCGTGCCTTCGATCAGCGAGGGCAGATCGGACAACAGGTGCTCGATGCGCAGCTGCTGGCGCAGCCTGGCCAGCTCGGCTTCGCCCACCTGGGCATGCAGCGCCGACATATAGGTCTGCAGGCGGTCGCAGTACCTGCGCAAGGCGTGCACATTGCCCAGCACGAAGCTGATCGGGTTGTTGAGTTCGTGTGCGACCCCGGCCACCAGCTGACCGAGCGAGGCCATCTTCTCCGAGTGCAGCAGCTGCTGCTGGGTCCGCTTGAGGGCCTCGTGTGCAGCGCGCATCTCCTGATAGGCGCGTTTGAGCTCCGCGGTGGGTCGCCCCACCCAGACGGTGCCGGCCCGCCGCCCATTGGCACCAACGCGCGGGGTGCCGCTGGCATCGACCGACACCGCCTGCCCGGCGTGGTCGCGCAGGTTGAGCTCGATGACCTCGCCCGAGCGCGGCACCAGACCGCGGTCCATGGCGGCCTGGGCCCGGGCCACGCTGTCCTCGTCGGCCAGCCACTGGCTCAGCGGCGTGCCACGCAACTGCTCCTCGCTGCGGCCCAGCAGTTCGCACAGGGCGGCATTGGCCTGTTCGATCAGACCGCCCTGGTCACAAACCACCAGCACGTCCGACATGGCGGTGAGCACGCTGAAGATGAACTGCTGGCTCTGCTCGAGCTCGGCGTTCTTCTGTTCCAGCTCGACCTCGTCGTCGATCAGGCGCGTGTAGACCTCGTCCATCTTCTGGATCACGTCCAGCCAGGTCGACTCGTCCACCCCCTCCAGGGGCACGTTGGGAAGCGGGCTGGGTTCTCGGGCCTTGCTCATTTCAGTGCACCGTGCAGACCATGCAGGGGTCGAAGGAACGAACAACGTGTTGAACAGCGACCGGGGTGCACTCGCCCGGTCGAACCGGTGCGCCGACCAGGGCTTGCTCCAGCGCACCGGGTACGCCAGCGGCATCGCGGGGGGAAAAGTTCCAGCTGGTCGGTGCGACGATCTGGTAGTTGGCGATGCGGCCGTGCTGCACCACCAGCCAGTGGCCCAGGCTGCCGCGCGCGGCCTCGGACAGGCCCATGCCCTGGCCATGCTCCGGCAGGCGCACCGGTTCACAGAAACGCTCACCCGGTTGCAGGGCCTGCAACCAGGCCTCCATCAGGGGAACCACCCGGGCCAGTTCGATCAGGCGCGCCAGCACGCGGGTATAGACCACCCCGCCGTGCCGCTGCACCGCGTCTCGCACCACTGCCTGCCCGCCGGTCAACTGCCTGGCGATGGCACCGGTCTCGACCACCTCACCGCCCAGGCGAGGCGCCTTGTTCCAGGTGTAGGCCTGGGGTTTGTCGGGCTCGGGCCGTGTCAGGCCGTGCCAGGGATGCAGTGGCGCGCGGGCCTGGGCGAGCCAGGCGTGGGAGGCGTCTTCGCTGATGCTGTGGGTGTCCACCGCTTCGATTTCCTGAGCGCCGTGGCGCCAGAGGCCACCGGGCAGGGCAAAGCCCCCATCGGACAGCGGATAGGCGCCATAGCTCAGGTAGCGCCCCGGCCCCGGCCCCAGGGACTGCAGTTCCAGGTCCTGCACCAGGCTCAGGAAGTAGCGCAGGTCACCTCCCATCGGGTCGCGGGCGTGCCAGGCCCACAAGGCGTCCTCGTCTTCCAGCGAGGTGATGAGTTCCAGCGGGGCATCGAACAGCTGTTGTTCCAGAAAGCGCCGGAACTCGCGCACGCGCGCCAGCAGGCGCACACGCTCGGCCGCGTCGATGGCGCGGGTCGAGCCACCTGGCTCGACGGACTGGGTGTGCGGCCATTTGCCACCCAGGGTGCCCAGCAGGTTGAACCAGCGCTGGCGGGCCGCCGTGGCCGCCCGCACCTGCTCGCCGCTGTCGGGCAGAAAGCGGCGACACAGCTCGGCGTGCCAGGGCCGGTCGGCGTACACCGGCCGGCAGAAGTCGGGCATGAAGAACAGATAGAAGTGCGTCAGGTGATCGGCCAGGTTCTCGACCGCGAGAATGAGGTTGGTGGCCAGCTGCCCGTTGGGTGGCGGGCTGACGCCCGCCAGGTCGGCCAGCGCGCGCGCCGCCGCCACCGACTGCGACACCGAACAGATGCCACAGATGCGCGGGACGTAGACCAGCGCATCGTGCGGGTCCTTGCCTTGCAGGATCTGCTCGAAACCACGGTACATGGTGGCGTTGACCTGGGCCGACGTGACGCGGCCATGGGCGATGTCGAGCCGGACTTCGAGATCACCTTCGACACGGTTGAACGGGCCGACCAGAAGACGGGAGCTCATTTGAGGCGCGTCCTGCGGATGGCGGGCTTCTCCACGAGATGGTCCGCCACCGCGTTGTGCTTCACCCGCTTGGGTGTCGCGCTCTTGGACAGCGAGGCCAGCGCGACGAACCAGGCCTTGGGCATGTCGGTGGGCAGGCCGACCGGAATGCCGGCGATCTTGGGCGTCTGGTGGAAGGGGTGGCCCGGTTCCTGGAAGCCGGGCTCGGTGCAGGCGATGCAGGCGTAGCCGCCGCGGGTGCAGCTGCCCTCGCCGTTCCAGGGGCGGATGTTGCAGTCGGCGTGCACCTGGGTGCCCTTGCAGCCCATGTGTTCCATCATGCAGCCCAGGTCGGAAGGCCTCTCGGCGCTGGCCTTGAACTCGTAGTACTCGTTGCGCGTGCAGCCGTGGTGCACCAGCTGGTCGGCGTAGAAGCGCGGGCGGGCCAGCGGGTCCAAATCGTCGGCGCCGAAGGCGTCGGCGGCCAGCGCCATCAGCGTGTCGATCACCCAGCTCGGGTGCGTGGGGCAGCCGGCCACGTTGATGACCGGCAGGCCACTGCCACTGCGGAAGTCGGCGCCCAGCAGACCGCCCAGGCGGTCGTCCTCGTACTGCAGGCCGCAGGCGTCGGTGGGGTTGTCGCCGCCGGCCGTGACGCCGCCCCAGGCCGCGCAGCTGCCGATGGCCAGCACATGCTGCGCCTTCGCCGCCAGTTCGCGCACCCAGTGAATCATGGGCTGGCCGGTTCCCGCGAGCATGTGAAATCGCCCGGTGCCGTTCGGGCCGCGCAGCAGCGAGCCTTCGACGCACAGTGCGTCCAGCCGGGTGTCACCACTCAGCACCGACTGCAGCAAAGCCAGCACGTCCTCGCCACTGGCGAGCGACAGCGAGGGGTGCCAGAGCATGTGAATGCCCGCGTCGCGCAGGTGGCCCTGGAAGTCGGTGGTGTCGGCGCACAGCAGTGACATGCTGCAGCCGCCGCAGCCACCCGATTGCAGCCAGAGGACGTTCATGCGGTCACCTCCTCAGCGGTGGGTTTGCCAGCCAACCAGCCGCGCGCCCAGGTGAAAGCCTGTTCCAGATCGGCCAGCGCCTGCGCGCCGGGCGCGGTGCCCAGGTCGAAGGCCGATGCGCGGATGGCCAGCAGGGTCGCGGGTGGCGGCGGTTGGTGATGCAGATTCTGGAACACCTGCAGCACCGCCTCGGGCGCCAGCGCGTGGCTGCCGAGACCACCGCCCCGCGCGGCTTGCAACGAGCGCACAGTGAACGGCTCAGCCAGGTCCACCGCGGCATCGACGAACAGAATGCGCTCGCGGCCCACCAGATCCAGCGCGTGCTCCACCTGCAGCTGGAAATCGGTCAGCACCTCGGCGCGGTCGGTGGTTTGCGAGTCCTGCATGTGAGCCAACAAACGCTCAGCCAGCAGCGGCCCCAGCGCGTCGTCGCCCCGGCTGGGGTTGCCCCAGGCCAGCACCAGCAGCGGCGGCACCCTCGTGCTCATTGCGCGCGCTCCATCGGATGCGGTGTGGCGCCGCGCTGCGTCTCGCCGGTGGACGAGCGCAGCACATGGTCCAGCACGGCGCCCTTCGCATCGCGCAGCGTCACCGACAGCGGCATCTGGCCAAGCGCGTGCGTCGCACACGACAGGCAGGGGTCGTAAGCGCGGATGGCGACTTCGAGGTGGTTGAGCAGGGGCTCGGTGATGGTCTGGCCGTCGAGGTACTGCAGGGCCACCGAGCGCACCGCCTCGTTCATGGCCTGGTTGTTGTGCGTGGTCGAGACGATGAGGTTGCAGCTTTTCACCAGGTCGTCGTCACCGACTTCGTACTCGTGGATCAGCGTGCCGCGCGGCGCCTCGATGATGCCGACACCGCTGCGCTGGCGTTCGCCCGTGGCCAGCAGTGGGCCGCCGAGGATGGCCGGGTCGTCCAACAGCTGCGCGATCACCTCCACACCGTGCAGCAGCTCGATCATGCGCGCCCAGTGCGTGGCCAGCACGGCGTGCACCGGCCGCCCACCGTGCGCGGCCGCGAAGGCCTGGCGCCGTGCTTCGGCGCGCGGGGTCGGGATGTGGTCGCAGTTCTGCAGCCGCGCCAGCGGGCCGACACGGTACCAGCCGGCCTCCGGACCCAGTGCGAGCCGGTAGGGGAACTTCATGTAGGTCCAGGGCTTGACCGCCTCGTCGATCAGCTCGCGGTAGCGCTGGTCCTCGAAACCATCGACCGCGATGCGGCCGTCGGCCTCGCGCAGGCGCAGCGCGCCGTCGTAGAGCTCCATCGCGCCACCGGCGCCGATCAGGGACATCATGGCCGCAGGCGTTTCGCCGAAGTGTTCGTAGGCGGGCGGCAGGCCGGTGTGCTGGCGCTCGGCGAGGTCCACCGCCGCCTCGGCCCAGGCCAGCACCTCGGGCAGCTGGGCGCGCAGCGTGTCGCGGTCCTCGCGCGCCACCGCCCGGTTCATGCCGCCGGGCACCGAGCCGGTACCGTGCACCCGCTTGCCGGAGGTGATGCGGATCACCTCCTGGCCGAACTTGCGCAGCATCACGCCCTGGCGTGCCGCCTCGGGGTGCGCCACCGCCACGCCGACGATGTTGCGCTGCGCGACGTCGGCGTCGAAGCCGAACAGCAGGTCGGGCGAGGACAGGTGGAAGAAGTGCAGCGCGTGGCTCTGCACGATCTGGCCGTAATGCATGAGGCGGCGGATGCGGTCGGCCGCTTCGGGCACCGGCCAGCCGCCGACCACGCGGTCCAGCGCCTTGGACGCGGCCAGGTGGTGCGAGACCGGGCAGATGCCGCACAGGCGCTGCACCATGACCGGCACCTCCCAGTAGGGTCGGCCGACGATGAACTGTTCGAAGCCGCGGAACTCGACGATGTGCAGGCGCACCTGCTGCAGGCGCTGCTGCTCGTCCAGCAGCAGCGTGACCTTGCCATGACCTTCGACGCGCGAGACCGGGTCGATCACGATGCGGCGCAGGCCTTCGGGGTTTGCAGCAGTTTCCAATGAGGTGGAAGTCATGTCCAAACACCTCCATACCGGGGCAGCCGTGGAACGGGCTTGGCCCGGCCACAGGCTGCGTCCCCCTGGGGGGAAGACGCGAAGCGGCGCAGGGGGGCAGTCCATTCAGTCATATCGGATCAACCCCTTGTTCAAGGCGGGCTCGCGCCCGGCCATCAGGTCCTGCAGCAGCTGCCAGAAGGCGTCGGCCGGCGGCGGGCAGCCGGGCAGGGCGTGGTCGATCTGCACCACCTCGTGGATGGGCCGCACGCGGTTGAGCGGCAGCGGCAGCTCGGGGTCGTTCGGCACCTCGCCGTAGACGGCCTTCATCATCTCGCCCACGTCCAGGTGGTTGCGCAGCGCGGGCAGGCCGCCGGTGATGGCGCAGGCACCCACAGCCACCAAGATCCGGCACTGGTCACGGAAGGCGCGCAGCACCTCCACGTTCTCCGCATTGCACAGGCCGCCTTCGATCAGGCCGATGTCGCAGGGACCGACGGTCTTGATGTCGGTCAGCGGCGAGCGGTCGAAGGTGACATGCTCGATCAGCCCGAACAGGCGCTCGTCGATGTCGAGGAAGGACATGTGGCAACCGAAGCAGCCGGCCAGCGAGACCGTGGCCACGCGCCACTTGCGGGGAGACGTTTCGGTGTTCATCCGCGCGTCTCCTCGTCGTCGAAGGTCCGCTGACCGATTGGGACGGCGAAGCCCACGCGCTTGGGCAGCAGCGCGCCGACCGGACAGATGTGGGCGGCACGGTCGGTCACTTCGAGCGCACTGTCGCCCAGATGGCCGCTGGCGCTGTCGATCAGCAGCCTGGCGCCGATGCCGTGGCCGCCGATGGCGAACACCCGCTTGCCATCGAGTTCGTCGCTGGCGCGCACGCAGAGCTGGCAGAGGATGCAGCGGTTGGGCTCGAACCAGACGTCGGGATGGCTGGCGTCCACCGGCCGGTCGGGGTTGAGCGCCTCGTAGTGCAGCTCGGTCATGCCGGCGCGCTCGGCCTGGTGCTGCAGCTGGCAGCTCCCGCTCTTTTCGCATCCGGGGCAGAAATGGTTGCCTTCGACGAACAGCATCTGCAGCAGGTGCAGGCGCCGGGTCTTCAGGGCGTCGATGTGGCACTCCACCCGCTGGCCAGCGACCGCCGGCGTGACGCAGGCCGCCACGGGGCGGCCGTCGGCCAGCACGGTGCACAGCCGGCAGGAGGCACTGGCCGACACACTTTCGTGCCAGCACAGGTGCGGCACGTCGTGGCCGGCACGCTGCGCGGCCTGGAGGATGGTGTCGCCGGCTTGCAGCGGGACGGGCTGGCCATCAAAGTCGAAGCTGTCGGTGGGCATGGCGCCATCATCCCCCATGTTCGGTCTTCAGATGGGCTCCCGGATCGCGCCGACCGGTCA
Source organism: Burkholderiales bacterium (assembly GCA_030604135.1). Lineage (GTDB taxonomy): Bacteria > Pseudomonadota > Gammaproteobacteria > Burkholderiales > Burkholderiaceae_C > Hydrogenophaga. The sequence goes on from JAUVWL010000016.1 coordinate 51,431, forward strand.
CGCGACGCGCCGACGACAGCTCGGCATCCAGGTCGATGTCGGGCTGGAAGCTCGCCGCCGTGCTGCGCTGGGTGTAGGCCTGGCCGAAGTGGGCCAGGGTGTCGCGCAGCGGGTTGCAGGCCGAGACGCCCAGGCCGCAGTGCGTGCCGCTGTGCAGCAGTTCGTCCAGCTCGTGCAATCGCTTGATGTCAAAGGCCGAGCCACGACCCGCGCCGCGCGCCTGCGCCAGTTTGTCGAGCCGGCGCACCACCAGTTCGGTGCCGACGCGGCACGGCGTGCACAGGCCGCAGCTTTCGTGCGCGAAGAAACGCGCGAAATGGCGCGCGACCTCGAACAGGTCGCGCGTCTGATCGAACACCATCAGGGCGCCCGCGCTCGGCAGGTCTTCGAAGGCGATGGCGCGGCCGAAGCCGCTGGCGGGCACGCAGCTGCCCGAGGGGCCACCCACCTGCACCGCCTGCGGGTCGCGTGCGCCGCAGTCCGCCAGGATCTGCGCCAGTGGCGTGCCCAGTGGGTATTCATACAGGCCGGGGCGTTCGCAGTCGCCCGAGACCGAATGGATCTTGGTGCCGGTGGACCCGGGCGTGCCGATGCCGGCCCACCAGGCACCACCGCGGCGCGCGATGTGGGCCCCCGCCACCAGGGTCTCGACGTTGTTGACCACGGTCGGGCGGCCGAGGTAGCCGCGTTGCACCGGGAAAGGTGGTCGGATGCGGGGAATGCCTCGCTTGCCTTCCAGCGACTCGATCAGCGCCGACTCTTCGCCGCACACATAGGCACCGGCACCGAGGTGGATGGCGATGTCGAAGTCGAAGCCAGTCACGCCACCGGCGTTGCGCCCGAGCAAGCCCAGCCCACGGCGGCGTTCGAGCACGGCTTCGAGGTGGCCCAGCAGGAAGCGGTACTCGCCGCGCAGGTAGACCAGCCCCGTCCGAGCGCCGATGGCGCGCGCGGCCACCGTCATGCCGTCGAACAGCGCGTCGGCGTGGCGGCTAAGCAGCACACGGTCCTTGAAGGTGCCGGGCTCGCCCTCGTCGGCGTTGCAGACCAAGCAGCGCTGGCCGTCGGCGGCGTCGGCCTCGGCACAGAATCGCCATTTGCGCGCGGTGGGGAAGCCCGCGCCGCCGCGGCCGCGCAGACCCGAGCGCTCCACCTCGTTCAGCAACTCGCCCGGTTCACGGGCCAGCACGCCGGGCAGGCCAAGTGCACCGGCGGGCAGGCCCTGCAGCAGCACGTCGGCGCGGCGGATGTGGTCCTGCACCTGGAACCATTCGGCCGGCCATGCTTCGGGCGGCACACCGGCCAGCAAGCATTCGGCGAGCTGGTCGATGCGCGCCGCATCCAGGCGCGTGACCACCTGGTGGTGGTTGACCAGCAGGGCCGGGCCCTGGTCGCACAGGCCGGTGCAGGAGCAGCGGTCCACGCTGAAGCGGCCCTGCGCATCGACCTCGCCAGGCTTCACGCCCAGGCGTTCGCACAACCTAGCCAACAGCGCGTCGCTGCCGGCCATGCGGTCGGTGATGTTGTCGGAGAACAGCACACGCACCCGGCCCACGGGCCGCAGATGGAAGAAGCGGTAGAAACTGGCCACGCCTTCGACATGGGCGAGGGGCAGGCCCATGGCGCGACCGATGTGGGCCAGCAGATCGCGTGGCAGCCAGTGGGTCTGCGCCTGCGTTTCGCGCAGCACCTGCACCAGCGCATGCGGATCGTGGTGCCAGCGCGCCAGCACCGCGTTGGCAACGTGGAAGCTTGCAGGCTGGTCAAACGCCGTCATGGTTTGTCGAGGCCGAAGCGTTGCATCTTGGCGCGCAGGCCCACGCGGGACAAACCGAGTTCCGCTGCCGCCCTGGTCTTGTTCCAGCGGTGCCGCAACAGGGTCTCGCGCAGCACCATGGCCTCGACCACGTCCAGGCGTTCGGTCAGCGTGCCGCTGGCGGGCAGGGCGGCCGTGAGTGGGTCGGCACCACCGGCCGCGCGGCCCTGCAGCACGCGCGGTGAAAACGCGGCCGGGGGTAGCGTGGTGCCGTCATGCAGCGCCAGCGCGCGGCCGATCTCGTTGCGCAGCTCGCGGATGTTGCCGGGCCAGGCGTAGGCCAGCAGGCAGGCCAGGGTCTCGTCCGGCAGGGTCGCGCCGGGGTGGCCGAGTTCGGCCGACACGTCCTGCACGATCTGGCGCGCGATCGGCGGGATGTCGGCCACCCGGTCGCGCAGCGGCGGCACGGTGAGCGCGACGGCCGAGAGCCGGTAGTACAGGTCTTCGCGGAACAGGCCTTCGCGCACGCGCTGTTCCAGGTTGCGGTGGGTGGCGGCGATGATGCGCACGTCCACCGGCACCGGCCTGGGCGCGCCCACGGGCCGCACCTCGCCCTCCTGCAGCACACGCAGCAGCTTGACCTGGAAGGCGGGCGAGGTCTCGCCGATTTCGTCGAGGAACACCGTGCCGCCGTCGGCGCGCTGGAACAGGCCGGCGTGGTCTTCGAAGGCGCCGGTGAAGGCGCCGCGCTTGTGGCCGAACAGCTCGGATTCGAGCAGGGTGTCGGGGATGGCGGCGCAGTTCTCCACCACGAAGGGCCCGGTCAGGCGCGGGCTCGCGTAGTGGATGGCCCGGGCCAGCAGCTCCTTGCCGGTGCCCGACTCGCCCAGCACCAGCACCGGGATGTCGTAGCGCGCGGCGCGCTCGGCCATGCGGCAGATGTGGTCCAGCGGGCTGCCCTGCGCGCGCACGATGCGGTCGAAGCCGAAATGGCTTTTCGCCTGAGCCATCTGCGTGGCCGTGCGCTGGCGCAGCACGCGGGTGCTGGTGCGCAGCTCCAGGTCCAGCCGCGCGGTCTGCTGCTGCAGCACCTGGGCCTCCACCGCGTTGCGCACCGACTCCAGCAGGTGGTCGGGCGACCAGGGCTTGAGGATGTACTGATAGATGCCGGCCTCGTTGATGCCGGCGATGATGTCTTCGCTGTCGGTGTAGCCCGAGATGACCATGCGCACGATCTCGGGCCACTGCTCGCGCACCTCCTTGAGGAAGTTGACCCCGGTCATGCCGGGCATGCGCTGGTCGCACAGGATCACGCTGACCGGCTGGCGCTGCAGCAGGCCGCGCGCCTCCTCGGCGCTGCTGGCGGTGAAGACGGTGAAATCCTCGTCCAGCGTGCGGCGCAGCGCGTCCTGCGAGCGCACTTCGTCGTCGACCACCAGTACGGTGGGCATGGCGTCATGGAGCGGGGGCAGGGTCACGGCGTGTGCTGGAGGGTCTTGCTCGCATTGTAGGAGCGGGTGAAATTTTCCTCAGAGGTCTCCCAGCAAACTCTCAATCTCGCGGGCCGCCTGCCTACGGCCCATGTAGATGGCCAGCTTGGCCTCAATGGCAGTCAGGGAGCTGCGGAATTCGCTCAACGTACGGGCCGCCAGCATCGCCTGCGCGACAATGGAGGTGTCAGGCCCGAAGTGGGGCTGCAAAACTCGGTATGCCCGGCGCTGTAGCGCCATCAGGTGCTGAGGATCGAACTCCTGGATCTCATGCGGTGCCGGTGCCGGCGTGGGAGCGCGTGCCGGCGGGCCGGCCTGCGCCACATCCCGAGCCGGGGCCGCAGACGTTGCCGGCGTGCGCGTCGCAGCAACGGGTTCGATCAGTGCGAGAGCCAGCAGTGCATCCAGGTGGGACCGGACATCCCCCAGGCCCCTGGCCTGCATCACCTGCACGCTGTCGCTTCCGTTGACCATGATCAATACCGCGCGCGTGGCAGACGAAAGCCCAGCCTTCCGTTGCGCGATCTCGGCCTTGCCGCGGTCGGTCTTCTGAAACACCTGTCCAGGCATCGCAGGTCTCCTCGTGTCTTGTTGCCGTACAGACCATTGCAGCCCAGGGCCCGGTCTGACGGCCGGGCAGTGTTGGGCCTGCAGCAAAACGTCAACAGATCCTCGGCAGTTGTTCACCACTGAGCCAGTCCACCACCCGCCGGCCCCCGAAACGCGTGTCCATCTGCACGAAGTGGTGCGGGTCAGTGGTGACCTCGCCGATGCGCGCGGCGTCCGAACCCAGCGGGTGGGCGCGCAGCGCGGCCAGCGCGGCCTCGGCCGCTTCTGGGGCGACGATGGCGATCAGCTTGCCTTCGTTCGCCACATACAGCGGGTCCAGACCCAGCAGCTCGCAGGCCGCGTCCACCTGCGGCTTCACGGGAATGGCCGCTTCCTGCAAGCGCATGCCGACACCGGACTGGCGCGAGATCTCGTTGAGCGTGGTCGCCAGACCGCCGCGCGTGGGGTCGCGCAGCACACGTATGGCCCCGGGCGCAGCCACCATCAGATCGGCCACCAGGGTGTGCAGTGCGGCGGTGTCGCTCTCGATCGTGGTCTCGAAGGCCAGCGACTCGCGCTGGGACAGCACAGCCACGCCGTGGTCACCGATGGTGCCGGACAGAAGGATCACGTCACCGACGCGTGCGTTCCTCCCGCTGACCGAAACGCCCGGCGGCAGCACCCCCACGCCGGTGGTGCTGATGAACACGCCGTCACCCTTGCCCTGCTCCACCACCTTGGTGTCGCCGGTCACCACCGGCACACCGGCCTCACGCGCGGCCGCGCCCATGCTCTGCACGATGCGCTGCAGGTCGGCCAGCGGGTAGCCCTCTTCGATGATGAAGCTGGCGCTCAGGTACAGCGGCTTCGCGCCCATCATGGCCACGTCGTTCACCGTGCCGTGCACCGCCAGGCAGCCGAGGTCGCCACCGGGGAAAAAGAGGGGCGAGACCACGTGGCCGTCGGTGGCCATGACCAGCTGGCCAGCGCCGGCATCGAACACCGGCAGCGGCAGCGCCGCGCCGTCGTCGCCCTGGCGCAGGAAGGGGTTGTCCAGCGCGGGCAGGAACAGTTCTTCGATCAGCTGCGCCGCGGCCTTGCCGCCGGCACCGTGGCCCATGTCGATGCGGCCGTGCTTGATGTCCAGCGGGCGGGTGTAGGTTTTCTTCACGGTGCTGCTTTTCGGGGGCGGGTTGTCGTGATCGACTCTCATGCCTGCACCGCCTCTTCTGGTGACGCGGCCACCACCGGGATATCCCTGAAGCGGCCGTAGGTGTAGTGCGCGGCGCAGGCGCCTTCACTCGACACCATGCAGGAACCGACCGGGTTTTCGGGCGTGCAGACGGTGCCGAAGATCTTGCAGTCGCGCGGCTCTTTCACGCCGCGCAGGATGGCGCCGCATTCGCAGGCCTTGTTGTCGGGCACGCTGCGGTAACTCAGGTTGAAGCGGCGTTCGGCGTCGTACTCGCGGTATTTCTCGCGGATCTGCAGTGCCGACAGCGGCATGCTGCCCAGGCCGCGCCATTCAAACGCCTCACGCAGCTCGAACACGTCGTCCATCACAGCCTGCGCGTTCAGGTTGCCCTGTGGCGTGACGGCGCGGGTGAACTCATTCTCGACCTCGGCCCGGCCGTCGTTGACCTGGCGCACCAGCATCAGGATGGCCTGCAGCACGTCCAGCGGTTCGAAGCCGGCGATGACCACGGGCTTCTGGTATTCCTGTGCGAATTTTGCGTAGGGGTCGGAGCCGATGACGACCGACACGTGCGCCGGCCCCACAAAACCTTCAATTTCGGCCGTCTCCCGAGCATCTGCTCCATCGAGAATCGCGCGGATCGCGGGTGGGGTCAGCACGTGGCTGCACATGACGCTGAAGTTCTTCAGCCCCGATGCCGCGGCCTCGCGGATGACCAGCGCAGTCGGCGGCGTGGTGGTCTCGAAGCCGATGGCGAAGAACACCACCTGCTTCTCCGGGTTGTCGCGCGCCAGCTGCAGCGCGTCGCCGGCCGAATAGACCATGCGGATGTCGCCGCCGCGTGCCTTGGCTTTGGTCAGCGACAAGCCGCCTGACGCCGGCACCCGCATCGTGTCGCCGTAGGTGCACAGGATCACGTCGTGCTGCAGCGCGAGTTCGATGGCGAGATCCACCCGGCCGATGGGCAGCACGCAGACCGGGCAGCCAGGGCCGTGGATCATGCGCACATTGGGCGGCAGCAGTTCCAGCACGCCGTAGCGGCTGATGGCGTGCGTGTGGCCACCGCAGAACTCCATGAAGCGGTACTGGTGGTCGGGCTTCACTTCCGCCGCAATGCGTTCGGCGATGTGGCGCGCGAGATCACCATCGCGGAACTCGTCAATGTATTTCATGGCAGAACCTCCACCCCCACGCTCCCCACTGCGGGTGGTTCGCTGCCCCCCGAGAGGGTTGGCCCCGATTGGAGCGGCCCGGCGCCGGGTCCTCCCTCGGCGGCCTGCATCTCGGCAAACATGGCCAGGGTCTTCTGTGCCTCGTCGGGGTCGAGCACGCCGATGGCGTGGCCGACGTGCACGATGACGTAATCTCCGACATTCGCCTCTGGCACGAGCGCGATGGAGATGGGTTTGCGGATGCCGCCCAGTTCGACCAGGGCCTGGTCGTGGGGGCGCTTTTCCACCAGCAGCGCGGGAATGGCTAGGCACATGGGGAGGTCTCCTCAACGTGGTTGTGTGCTTGTGAGGCCTTGAGTTGCTGCACCGCGACCCAGGCCTGGCCGATGGCCAGTCCAGCGTCGCCGCAGCCCTGGGGTCCGGGCAGGTGGACGGCGAGTCCCGCATCGACCAGGCGGTGCACGGTGCGCTCGCACAAAATCCGGTTGACGAAGCAGCCGCCGCCCAGGGCGGCGGTGCGGATGCCGCGTTGACGCGCAGCGGTGATCAGCGCCACGGACAGCGCATCGGCCAGCGCCAGATGAAAGCCGGCCGCCGCCGCATCGGCATCGGTGGCGTCGAACAGCTGGGCGAGCACGGGGCGCAGGTCGATGCGGCCGTCGGCGTGCTGTACCGCACCTGGCAGCGGCGGCAGATCGGGCCGCAGCGACAAGGCTCGGGCGGCGGCCTGCTCCAGTGCGATCGCGGCCTGGGCCTCGTCCTGCTGGTGGTGGCACAGGCCCAGTGCAGCCGCCGCCGCGTCGAACCAGCGGCCGGCGCTGCTGGTCATCGGGCAGTTCAGGTGTTTGTCGAGCATCTGGCGCACGCCCGCCGCCACGGCCTCGCCCACCACCGGGGCGAAGCGCGGCCCGATCTCGTCGGCACGGCCCAGCGCATGCAAGGCGCTCGCCGCCATGCGCCAGGGCTCGCGCGCCGCGCGGTCGCCGCCCGGCAGGGCCAGCGGCTGCAGATGGCCCAGGCGCTCCCAGCGCGCGCCGTCGAGCCAGAGCAGTTCGCCGCCCCAGGGTGTGCCGTCCGTTCCCAGGCCCACGCCGTCGAGCGCGAGCCCGACCACCGGGCCGTCGATGCCGTGTTCGGTCACCACCGCCGCCAGGTGCGCGTGGTGGTGCTGCACGCCGACGGCGGGTACGCCCAGCGCGTCGGCGGTGGCCATGGCCAGCTGGGTGCTGAAGAAGTCTGGGTGCAGGTCGTGCGCGATCGCCTGCACGGGCGCACCCGCGGCGTCGGCCTGCGCCAGCAACGCCTGCACCGAGGCCTCGAGTGCCGCGCAGGCCACCGGGTCGCCCAGGTCGCCGTGCGCCGGCGACCAGTGCGCGCGCCCGTCCAGCACGAGGCAGGCCGCGTTCTTGAGCCAGGCGCCGACGGCGAGCACGGAGGGCATGGCGTCCTCAGGCACCGGTTTCGCCGCCGGGCCGTCCCAAGGCGGAACGCGCCCCCTCGGGGGGCAGCGACCCGCTCAGCGGCGGAGCGTGGGGGACCATGTGCAGCAACCAATTCAGCCAGGCGTCCATGCCTTCCCCGGTCGTGGCGGACAACTGGATGACTTCGATGGCCGGGTTCACGCGCCGCGCCAGGTCGATGCAGCGGGCGACGTCGAACTTCACGTGCGGCAGCAGGTCGGTCTTGTTCAGGATCATCAGCTGCGAGGCCGCGAACATGTCGGGGTACTTCAGCGGCTTGTCCTCGCCCTCGGTCACCGAGAGGATGGCCACCTTGGCGGCTTCGCCCAGGTCCCACACGGCGGGGCAGACCAGGTTGCCGACGTTCTCGATGAACAGCAGGCTGTGCTCGTCCTCGTGGTGGTGGTGATGGTGGTGGTGATCGTCACCATGTCCATGGTCGTGACCATGCGCGTGGTCGTGGCCATGGTGGTGGTGCGAGTGAGCGTGCGTGTGCAGCTGGGCGAACGCCTCGGCCACCATGGGGGCGTCGAGGTGGCAGCCCTTGCCGGTGTTGACCTGGATCGCGGGCGCGCCGGTGGCGCGGATGCGGTCGGCGTCGAAGCTGGTCTGCTGGTCGCCCTCGATCACGGCCACCTGCAGGCCCGGCTGCCTGGCCTTGAGCGCCTCGATGGTGGCGCACAGCAGCGTGGTCTTGCCCGAGCCAGGGCTGGAGACGAAGTTGAGCGCGGTCACACCGTGCGACTCGAAGTGCGCGCGGTTGAGCTGTGCCACGCGGTTGTTGGCGCCCAGGATGTCGGTCTCCAGCTTGATGGCCCGTTCCTGGCTCATGCCTGGCACCGACACGCGGGCTGCGCCGGCCCCGAAGTGCAGGTCGCCATTGACCGGGTTCACCGTGATCACACCAGGTTCACCGCCGGCCTGTTGCACGTGCCGGGCATGGGCCGGACTGTTGTCACTGCATCCGCACACGACACACATGTTCTGTCTCCTTGTAAACGGCCATCCAAGTTACTTCAAACGCACAACCGCAGGCGTGCGTTCCAGGGCGCCCGTGGAACTGGCTTCGCCAGGCCACAGGGAGCGTCCTCCTCCCGCCGAAGGCGAGAGAGGGGGCAGAGGACCGCGGCTCCCAAGCCTGCCTGCGCAGGCTTGGACGGGACGAAGAGGCTTCGACTCTGGCGAAGCCACGGCCTGCAAGGCGAGCGAAGCGGCGCAAGGGCTGATTCCTATTCATCATCGCTCACGCGCATGTCAACGACGCGCAATTCCATGCCACCGGTGGGCTGGAGCTGATAGCCACCGCAAGCCGGGCAGGCGTTGCCGCGCTGGGCGATGGCCACGGTCTGGGCGCACTGCATGCACCAGGCCTGGCCGGGGGGTTCATCGATCTCGATGCGGGCGCCGTCCAGCAGCGTGCCGGGGGCCAGGCTGTCCAGCGCGAAGCGCAGCGCGCGGATGTCCACGCCTGCCAGCTGGCCGGCCTCCAGCCGCAGTTCCAGCAGGCGTGCAAACCCCTCACGCCGCGCAGTGTCTTCCACCAGCTGCAGCACACCGCCGGCCAGACTGGCTTCATGCATGGGTCGTCTCCATGCCGTTATCGTGCCCGATCCGGGCGTCGATGTGAAAGGGCACACACGGATCGAAGGCGGCCATCAGCAGGTGGAGCTGGGCGGTGAGCTCGGTCGACTGGACAGGCAGGGAAGCCATGACCTGGGCGACCAGCCCTTGCGGATGAAAGTTCCATTCGGTCGGTGCCAGCACCTGACAGGACAGCACCCGGACCGGCTCACCATCCAAAGGCGCCTGCAGCGCCACCTGGTGGACCAGCAGGCCGCGGGCCATCTCGACCCAGGCCAGCCCCTGGCGAGGCCCCAGGTTCAGTGCACCCCAGGTCAACCAGCCCTTCCCCGCCTCACCCGATGCATCGGGCAGGCACAGCCGCACCAGCTCGGCCAGCCGGCTGCCCAGCAGCGACCACGTGGTCCAGGGCTGGGCAGGCTCGCCCAGGTGGCGGCGCGACCAGGTACCCGTGCAGGCGGTCTGCCCCTCCCAACTGGGATGCCGTGTGAACGCCTCATGCTCGCTGAGGGCATGACCCAGTGCACGCCACTGAGCCGGATGGGCTTGTGGGCGCAAGATCTGCTCTCCCACCCCTGGTAGGGACAGATCGGCGGCACGGACGGCCTGGATCAGGCGGGGCAGCCAGGCCGTGTGACGGCGGCTCCAGTCGTCGAGCCAGTCGGCACCGCAGGCCTGCCAGGCCCGCAACCAGGTGGCCGGCGCCATCTGCAAAACGTCCTCCTGCAACCACTGCCGCATGGCCGACCACGGTGCCACATCCACGGGCACACCGATGAGGGGACAGGCTCGCAGGCAGGCGATGGCTTGCTCCGGAATGGTCGATTCCACCGCAGGCAAGCCGAGCAGCCGCGGCCAGTCCAGGGCCATGCGCCGGACATGCTCCAGGGCGGTCTCGCGCTGCAGCGCAGCCGCCACGTCCACCGGGCCTGGCACCAGGCCCGGATCGGCGGCTTGCAGCGCCAGCCGGCTGGCCATGCGGTGCGATTCGCCACACAGGCTGTAGAGCCCCGCCAGCAAACCCGGCAGCTGTTGGGCCGGCTGACCCGGCGCCATGCGCGCAGCCCAGGCCCGCCGGCTGCTGATCAGCCCATGGGGCATGGCACGACCCGGAGCCAGGCGAAGTGCACCGGCCAGATCGCTCACGAGGCACGCCCCTGGGTGGCGCCGGAACGCCCGAACAGGAAAGCCCGCCGCGGGGGAACCTCGGGCGCAGGGGCCGGTGGCGCGTCCACGGGGGTCAGGGCGGACATCACCTCCTGCGCGGTCTCGCGTGCCAGCGCCTGATGACCGAAGTCGTTCATTGGCGAGAACAGGGCACAGGACTCGTGAAATCCCAAGGACGGGTCGTGAGCGCCGATGAACTCGAAGCGCTCGGTACCGAAAACGTGCACCCGCTTGCGACCGACCAGCCCGGCATGCCCCTCGACCGACAGGGGCAGTCGCACCAGATTCATGAACCAGGGTGTGATGAGCACCCCTTCGGCCACCGCAGCCTCGTTCGACGCCACACGAAAACCCACGGCCTCCACCGACAGCGCCGGGTTGAGTATCGGAATTCCCTGCATGCGTTCGGTCTCCACCAGGCGGTAGAAGTCGAGCAGATGCTGCACACGTTCGTCCAGCGTCCAGCGCGCAGTCCCTGCGGCTGGGCCGCTGGGCAGCCTGTTTTCCGAAGGGGTCTGGGACAAAGGGCGCAGGGTGTTCACGTCACGCCTCCAGCATGAGGAACTGTTCGGCGTCACCGTCACAATTCGGACAGCGCCAGTGCGGTGGCAGGTCGGCAAACGGTGTACCAGGCGGGATCTGCCACTGGTCATCACCCACGGCAGGGTCATAGACCCACCAGCAGATCTTGCATTCCAGGCGCGAGTCGGCCTTGAGCACCTCGCGGTTGCCAAGGTAAGAGCCTTCGAAGCCTCTGGAACCACAGGAGCTCATGCGATCCGGCGCCGGGCCGCCCCAAGCCGGATCAGCCCCCTCAGGGGGCAGCGACCCGCGCAGCGGTGGAGCGTGGGGGCTCATACGATCCGGCCCCGGGCCGCCCCAAGCCGGATCAGCCCCCGAGGGGCTTGGCGCCGCGGCTCCAGACGTGCCTGCGCACGTCTGGACGGCGTCAAGTGGCGCTGACTCTGGCAGCGCCCTGCTCAGCGACCCGCGCAGCGGTGGAGCGTGGGGGCTCATGCCTGTTCAAGGTAGTTCAGCACGTCCTGCAGGCGCTCGTGCGAATCGTGCAGGTCTTCCGGCGCCGCCATGGCCACCTCGGGCATGTCCACCACCTCGACGGTGTTGAGAATCACCTTGTCCATCGAGTTGTAGTAAACCACACGCCAGCAGTTGGGCAGACGGGTGTTGGTGATGCGGCAGTTGCCGTAGCCACGCGAGAGCAAGAGCACGCGGCCGGTGCCCAGCTGGTGATCAAGGAATGCGACGTCCTCTGGCGAAACTGGCAGCAGCGTGAGGTTCACCACATGCGGCGCCTGACCCGGACGCCATTGAGCGACCTGGTCGCGGATCTCCTCCACCAGCAAGGGGGCGTTCTGCACGTTGGGTGGCAGCGGTCCGCTCCATGGCCGGTAAAGCCCACGTGCGTCTTGCCCGGCCACCTCCTGGAGAACGGCCGGGATCGGGCCGACCTCGACCACATCGTCCACACAGACACCGTCGCTGAAGGTCAACAACCGCCAGACCCCGGCGAACACCGACTCCTGGACGCGGATCTCGAAGGCCGACGCCTCCTCTTGCACCAGCGCACTCGCCTCACCTTCGCTGAGCAACTGGTTGACAAGTTGCAGATCCTCGGCCGGCAGGTCTCGAAGATCCACCTGCCCGCCAGCGCCCCCCAGGGCCGACCGCTGCAACATGGCACACACCGCATCCAGCACGGCCCGCGCCTTGGGCCGGCTGGCCAAGGCCTCGGGCGCGGGCAGCGGAGGCGGCCGGAAGGTGTCCATGTCGGCGGGCAGACGGATGTAGTCGAGCGACTCGTCTTCGGTCTGGGTGCCTGGACCCAGGGCCACCACGGGGATCGGGAACGGGTTCATGGGAAGCTCCTGGGTTTTCAATGACAAGCGTTGCCGGTCGTCTGGCTGACAACCGGTATGCCGATGGTGGGTGGGCGCGAGGGCGGCATGGCCAGGGCGGCAGCGACGCCGTTGAGAAAAACGTCCCAGTCCTGCATACCGGCAATGGCCGTGACGTACTGCCCGTCGCGGAAGAACAGCAGCGAGGGCCAGCGTTGCGAGCCATAACGGCGCGCCACCGCATCCTCGCTGTCACGCGGTACGACCGCGACCTTGAAACGGTTCGGGAAGGCCTTCATGAGTTCGGGCAGCACCGCCGCCACGTCCACGCCTTCGGGGAATCGCACCGGGTCGCCGGCCAGCAGCACGACGCGGTCGCCGCCACCGGTGATCCAGTCGGCGACGGTGTTTTCATCGACCCAGGCGGCGCCGAAATCGCGGGCCAGGCGTTGCACCAGCGGTGCGTGGGCTTCTGTCACTTCCAGCATGGTGATCACCTCCCCCCCGTTGCTTGCTCGCTGCGCGTAGCCGCATCCCCCCTCAAGGGGGCGGCGCTGGCGGCCCGGCAAAGCCGGTTCCGCGGCGCCCTTGGAAGGAGACCTTGCTGTCGATCTGATGTGGTGCTGATTTGCATGGTGGGTGTCCTTTATTGAGAAGTCAGGGCGCGTATTTGTTCGGGGGTCATCTGCGACGGCAGTGCAAAGCCCGCGTCTTCCTGTGTCTCCAGACCCTGCATGGCACCGAGCACCAGGTCCAGCGCGGCGTTCACCTCGGCCGCACGGTTGGCATCGATGCGCTCGCGTGCGTCGTCCAGGAAGACCAGCAGCCAGTCACCGGGCGCCACATCACCGACCAGCGCGGTGTTGATGCGGCGGTGCTCGCCACGGCCTTCGCACAAGGCGAAGCGGCCGTCGGCCTCGACAACCTGCATGGGGATGCCGATGCACATGTCAGAGGTCCTTCACCAGAAACCGTTCATCACCGATGCGGCAGGCCTCTTCGGCTGCCGGGCGTTGCGCTTCGTAGGCGCTCAGGGCCAGTTCGTCCAGCGTCACGGCTTCGCGCGGGGCCAGCGGGGTCTGGCGCTCCATCGGCTGCGCACCCCAGCGTTCGAGTTCGGCCACACCCAGCGCCAGCGCTTCCTCCATCGCGGCCTTGACCACCGGGCGCAGGCTGCCACCATAGTCCTCCAGCTCCTGCGGCTGGCAGCCGATCAGCAGCACCTGCTGCGGGTACTTGCCGGTCAGCGTGGCCAGCGACAGCACCTCCTGGAAGCCGGTCTGGTGCAGGCTCATCTTCTTGGCGCCCATGAAACGCGGTACGGCGTCATCGCGCACCTGCTTGAGCGTGCCGGGCTCCAGGCCGTAATCGATCGCGTCGAAGATCAGCAGGGCGTCGGCTTCCTGCACGTGCTGGATCAGGTACAGGCCTTGGGTGCCGCCGTCGATCAGCTGCACATGGTCGGCGAACGACCAGCGGCGCTGCAGCGCCTCGATGCAGCGCACACCGAAACCTTCGTCTGCCCAGAGCAGGTTGCCGATGCCCAGCACCACGATGCGGGCTGGCTGCTTGTCACCCCTGGGGTGACAGGTCGATTCGGTCGGAATGGTGCTCATGTCAGGCTCGCCTGGGAACAATCAGCGGGAAGAGGAAAAGGCCGCGCCCGTGGACAGGCGCTTCCAGGCATGGAAGCTGTCCCAGGCCGCCTGGTGCGCAAGCCAGAACGAGGCGTCGATGCGAAACACGCGTGCGCAACGGATGGCGGTGTCGGGTGACATGGCCCGCTGGCCGTGCACCAACTCGTGCAGGCGGCGGCGCGACAGGCCCAACAGCCGGGCTGCCTCGCTCTGGCTGAGCGACAGCGGCGCCAGGCAGGTTCGTGCCAGCAGCCGCCCCGGGTGCAGCGGCGCCCGCACCGGCACACCGCGCGGCGGCATCACCGACGCGATGCGGTGCTGACGATGGGAATCACGACGCAGCAACATGGGCAGGCGGGTGGTGCGAAGGGATTGAAGTCAAGGGCGCCGCGGAACCGGCTTTGCCGGGCCGCCAGCGCCGCCCCCTGGGGGGTGACGCCAAAGGCGGCGCGGGGGGGGTCAGGTCCTGCGGCGCGGGGGGGGGGTCAATCCTTAAACGTCCGGTGACCGGAGATCATGGTGGAGACGATGGACTGGCGACCCATGATGTCTTCACGGATGGCGGCATAAACGTGCAAGATGACGAAGACGATCATGGCCCACATGCCCAGGCGATGCCAGGTGTGCACATCCTGGCTCTGGCCGAACAGGGGAATGACCCAGCTGGTGAACAGGGTGTGGGCCCATGAGCCAGCCTGCGTGCCTTCCCCATACAGGGCAAATCCGGTCACGGTCATGAACAGGGTCAGCATCAGGAAGCCGGAGAACATGGCCAGGCGCGCCAAGGGGTTGTGGCCCACGTAGCGGCCCGGCCGCGGGATCAGAAAGGCATACCACTTGAGCATGGTCAGGATCTCGGCCCAATAGGCTTTCTGGAACAGGGGCACCCAGAAAAGCTCGCGGGCGTGGTGATTACCCACCAGGGCCCAGTAGGCGCGGCCCAGCAGACCGATGGCCAGCAGGTAGCCGGCTGTGAAGTGCGCGAAACGGATGTAGCCCATCACGAAATGGTCGCTGGCCTCGCCCGGCATGGTGGGCAGCGGTTGGCCAATGAAGTAGCCGGTGATGGCCAGGACCGTGATGGACAGTGCATTGATCCAGTGCCAGACGCGGACCGGTGCCTCATAGACGTAGACCGAACGGGTACTCTGCCCGTGTGAGACGGCGGCCTCGTCAATGCCGGTGACGTCGGCCTGGCGTTGCTGCGCAAGTTCTTCTGCAGACAGGCTGGACATGGTGTGCTCCTGATGCGAAGGGAAGAAGGTGGTGAGGGAAGGCGGGCTCAGGCCGCCAGCTGGCTGAACAGGAAGACGCCGGCCGCGCTCACGGCGGTGCCCAGCCCACCCAGCGCCAGGCCATGGCGCGTGCCCATCCAGCGCCTGATGGCCAGACCGACACCCACGCCACCGACATGGAGCATGGCGGTGGTGATCAGGAAGCCGACGGCATAGCCAGCAAACCCGGCCTCGGGCGTTTCCGAGCCATGGGCCAGGCCGTGCAGCGACGAGGCGATGGCAATCAGGCCCAGGCCAACGACCGCCGGCATCGGTCGCGTGGCCACGATCAGCATCAGACCGAACAGCACCACCGACAGCGAGACACCGTGCTCCAGATACGGCACGGTCACGCCCAGCATGCCCAGGGTGGCGCTGGCGATCAGGGCCAGCAGGAACACCACCGGACCTTGCCAGGCGCGGCCCGCGGGCAAGGCAGTGACCGACCACACCCCCACCGCCACCATGGCCAGCAGGTGATCCATCCCGAAGGGGTGGACCAGACCTTCCATCAGGCTTTCCGTGCCATGGCCGGTGTGGGCCTGGGCGGCGCCGGCCAGGCTGGCCAGCAGCGCGGCGGCGGTGGCGCGGCGGATGTACTTGTGTTGCATGTGTTGCTCCTCTTATGGGTTCAAAACGGTTCACCGATCCAGAGACATTGCGGGCGCGACGGGTCTTGTCCAGGGCACCCGTGGAACCGGCTTTGCCGGGCCACAGGGTGCGTCCCCCCTCAGGGGGGAGGTCGCGAAGCGGCGCAAGGGGGTCATCTCACCGTGACGCTGGCCATCTCCTGACCATCCGGGCTCATCACGTGGGTCGAGCAGGCCAGGCAGGGATCGAAGCTGTGCAGAGTGCGCAGAATCTCCAGCGGCTGCTCGGGGTTGACCATGGGCGTGTTCATCAGCGAGGCCTCGAAAGCGCCGATCTGGCCTTTGTGGTCGCGCGGTGAACCGTTCCAGGTGGTGGGCACCACACACTGGTAGTTCTCGATCTTGCCGTCCTTGATCTTGATCCAGTGGCCCAGCATGCCGCGCGGAGCGGCCACCGTGCCCACGCCCTTGGCCTCCTTGGGCCAGGTCTTGGGGTCCCACTTCTCGACGTTGGCAGTGGACGAATCGCCGTTCTTGATGTTCTGCACCATCTGGCGGAAGTCCTCCATCATCATCTCGCCGCAGTACTGGCTCTCCAGCGCACGGGCCAGGGTGCGACCGATGGTGGTGGGCAGCAGCTGCTTGAGCGTGTAGTTCGTCTCCGGCAGGCCAAGGGCCTTGGGGATGGCGCTGTTGATGGCCACGGCCGAGGTGTCCACCTGCTCCTTGACCCGCTGGCACCACTTGTTGCCCTGCAGGGCATGGGCATAACCCAGGATGTAGCGCGAGAGCGGGCCCACTTCCACCGCATGACCACGCCAGCGTGGGGCCTTGATCCAGGAGTACTTGGCCGACTCGTCGACACGGTCGATGCGGGTGCGGGTGCCCTGGAAGTTCGGGCCTTCCGGCTTGTAGTTGGGTTCGGTGACGCCGTCCCAGGGGTGCAGGCCCTTGGTTTCGTCCCCGTACTTGTACCAGCTGTGGGTCACGAACTCCTGCACCTGCTCGGGGTCGCGCGGGTCGATCTCGTGGATCTCGTTCCAGTTGCCATCGAGAATGACACCGCCGGGCAACTGCTGCGTGCTGTGGTCGTAGTGCACCTTCTCGTAGGTGCCGTAATCGGCCACGTTCAGCGCCGCCAGACCACCGCCGTACAACCAGCCGTGCTGCTTGTAAATGGTGCCGATGGCCAGCACATCGGGGATGTACACGTTGTTGTTGAACTCGATCATCTCCTTGATGCGGGCCTCGACAAAGTTCAGCCGCTCCATGTTGATCGGCGCGCCCTGGGCACCGTTGCCATCGATGTTGATGGCGCACGGCACGCCGCCGACCATGTAGTTCGGGTGCGGGTTCTTGCCACCGAAGATGGTGTGCACCTTCACCCACTCCTTCTGCAGGTCCAGCGCCTCCAGGTAGTGGGTGACGGCCATCAGATTGGCCTCGGGCGGCAGCACATAGGCCTTGGAGCCCCAGTAGCCGTTGCTGAACGGGCCCAGCTGGCCGGACTCCACGAACTTCTTCAGCCGGTTCTGGATGTCACGGAAGTAACCCGGTGAGGACAGCGGGTGCGAGGGCGAGACCAGATGCTGCAGATCGCTGGTCTTCTTCGGGTCGGCGTTCAGGGCGGAGATCACGTCCACCCAGTCCAGCGCGTGCAGGTGGTAGAAGTGCACCGCGTGGTCGTGGACCTGCAGCGTCTTGGCCATCATCTCGCGGATCAGGTAGGCATTGAGCGGCACCTTGATGCCCAGCGCGTCCTCCACCGCCAGCACGCTGGTCAGCGCGTGGCAACCGGTACACACACCGCAGATGCGCTCGACGAAGGCCCAGGCGTCGCGTGGGTCACGGCCTTTGAGAATCACCTCCAGACCGCGCCACATGGTGCCGGTGGACACCGCGTTGCGGATCACGTTGTTGCTGTCGAGGTTGACCTCGCAGCGCATGTGGCCCTCGATGCGGGTCACCGGATCGACCACCACGCGGCGGCCACTGCTGTCGAGCTTGAAGCCCTGTGTTTCGTATGCACCCATGGTCTGGTCCTCTGTGCGTCAGGCGTTGTTCCGGGACTTTTCTTTGCTCGCGTCGCGTGAGCGCTTGGCCACCGAGATGGCGGCATGCGCAGCCACCGCCGCACCGACCACCGCCGCGGCGGTGCCGCCGATCTGGTCGGCATTGGCCTCGACCCCGAAGGCCTGGATGTTGGTCAGGCGGTCGTAGAACGAACCCTTGTCCCAGAAGCCGTCTTCCGAACAGCCGATGCAACCGTGGCCGGCCTTGATCGGGAAGCTGGTCTGCTCGTTCCACTCCATGGTGGAACAGGCGTTGTAGGTGGTCGGGCCCTTGCAGCCCATCTTGTAGAGACAGTAGCCACGTTTGGCACTTTCGTCGTCCCAGGCCTCCACAAACTGGCCGGCATCAAAGTGCCCACGCCGGTAGCACTTGTCGTGGATGCGCTGGCTGTAGAACATCTTGGGCCGACCCTGGCGGTCGAGCTCCGGAATGCGGTCGAAGGTCAGCATGTAGGTGATCACGGCGGTCATCACCTCAGGGATCGGGGGGCAACCGGGCACCTTGATGATGGGTTTGTCCCGGATCACCTTGTGGATCGGGGTGGCCTGCGTCGGGTTGGGCTTGGCCGCCTGCACACAGCCCCAGGACGCACACGAACCCCAGGCGATCACCGCCTTGGCGTCCTTGGCGGTCTTCTGCAGCTTTTCCAGGAAGGGTTTGCCACCACTGATGCAGAACATGCCATCCTCGTTGAGCGGCGGGTTGCCCTCCACCGCCAGGATGTACTGCCCCTTGTACTTGGTCATGATCTCTTCAAGAATGGCCTCGGCCTGGTGCCCGGCTGCCGCCATCAGGGTGTCGTCGTAGTCCAGACTGATCATGGAAAGCACCACATCCTTGGCCAGCGGGTGGGCGCTGCGGATGAAGGCTTCGGTGCAGCAGGTGCACTCCAGCCCGTGCAGCCACAGCACCGGTGTGCGCGGCTTGGTTTCCATGGCGTGGACGATCTGCGGCACAAAGCTCGGCGCCAGACCCAGCGAGGTGGCGGTGAGCGAGCAGTACTTGGTGAAACTGCGGCGCGAAATGCCCTTGCGGCGCATGACCTCGTAGAAGGTTTCCATCGTGGGTTGTCTCCGTAGGCTGTGGAACCGGTACCCGCTCGCCCTTCCTTGCAGGCGGCAGGTGACTTATCCATCGCAAACGGCGGGCCACTTTGCACCGATATGGGGAAAACCCCCAAGAACCCTCACAATGTCTTGATAAATATCATGTTTTTTCAGGCCAATTCGACGCATCCATCGGGCCGCAGATTGGCCAGTGGAAAGTAGATTTCCGTTATCACATCAAAATGGATATCAATCTCTCACTCGATCCATTCGGCACTGAGGTGCGATGGACGAAAAAAAAGCCGACCCACATGGGTCGGCTTGAGTGATCTGGCATCTCTTGGGGACGCTGGACTGCTGTTCTTTTGGTGGACTGGGTTGTCTCCTCGGTCCCCCGCGTTGCGCGGTGCCGTGCACCGTTCGCGAGTGCAGAGACTGTACGCTTTTGCACCAGGTCTGTGCATCGGGGCTTACCCTCAGTCACTTGGGCGACTGGCACGGGAAATGCTGATTTTGCTGGGTCGTTGGAACAACAGAGAACTGCCCATGCCCGCATCCGATTCCGATCTGCTGGCGGCCGCTGCGCACATGCACGTGCTGCTGCGCCGCAAGACCGGCCGCGTCACCGACACCGAGTGGATGGCCACCAACGCCGAATACGCGCGCGCCATGATCGAGTTTGCCCGCGAAAAGGCCCGCAGCGACCAGATCGAGGAGCTGCTGCCCCTGGCCGACCGGGTCGAGGGCCTGCTGGCCAGCCGCACCCCCCCTGCCCGCCCGGTCTGGACCGGCACGCGCTCACCGACGCCCGTGCCACCAGCGCCCGCCAGTGAGGCGGCAGAAGAAGGCCCGCCTTCCAGCGCGCAGGCGGCCCTGGCCAACCGCTACATCGGCCGCTTGCGCTGACGTGGACTCAGCCCCTCAGGCCCCAGTCAGGATCCAGCGAGCCGCCTTCTCCGCGATCATCAAGGTCGGGCTGTTGGTGTTGCCGCTGGTGATGGTGGGCATGACGCCCGCATCGACCACCCGCAGGCCGGCCACACCGCGCACCCGCAAGTGGCTGTCGACCACCGCCATCGGGTCGTCGTCGCGCCCCATTTTGGTGGTGCCCACCGGGTGAAATATGGTGCTGGCGATGTCGCCGGCCAGGCGCGCCAGCTCCTCGTCGCTCTGGTACTGCGGCCCGGGCTTGAACTCTTCGGGCCGGTATTTCGCCATGGCTGGCTGACCCACGATGTGGCGGGTCACGCGCAGGCTGTCGGCCGCCACCTTGCGGTCTTCGTCGGTGCTCAGGTAGTTGGGCGCGATGGCCGGTGCGTCTTCGCAGCGCGGCGAGCGGATGTGCACATGCCCGCGGCTGCCGGGGTTGAGGTTGCAGACGCTGGCGGTGAAGGCCGGAAACGGGTGCAACGGCTCACCGAAGGCATCCAGACTCAGCGGCTGCACGTGGTATTCGATGTTGGCATGCGGCTGTGACGGGTCGCTCCTGGTGAACGCCCCGAGCTGGCTGGGCGCCATGCTCATGGGTCCGCTGCGCCTGAGTGCATATTCCAGTCCGATCAAGGCCTTGCCCCAGAGCGAGCTGGCCAGGGTGTTGAGGGTCTTGGCGCCCTGCACCTTGTAGACCGAGCGGATCTGCAGGTGATCCTGCAGGTTCTCGCCCACGCCAGGCAACTCGTGCTGCAACGTGACCCCGGCGGCCTGCAGCACCGCCCCCGGACCGATGCCCGAGAGCTGCAGGATCTGCACCGAACCGATGCTGCCGGCACTGAGCACCACCTCGCGCGTGGCCACCACCACCACCCGCTGCCCGCCCCGGCGCAACTCGGCGCCAGAACAGCGCAGGGTGCCGAAGGCGTCGCGTGCCAGGGTCAGCCGCTCGACTTGGGTTTCGGTCCAGACGGTCAGGTTGGGCCGCTGCAGCGCCGGTCGAAGAAACGCCTTTGAGGCGTTCCAGCGCCAGCCGGCCTTCTGGTTGACCTCGAAATAGCCCACTCCCTCGTTGCTGCCCCCGTTGAAGTCGCGCGTGGCCGGAATGCCGGCCTGCTGGGCCGCCTGTGCAAACGCGTCAAGCACGTCCCAGCGCAGGCGCTGCTTCTCCACCCGCCACTCACCGGTGCTGCCGGTGGCCTTGTGGCCGTGCAACGCCGCGAACAGCGGGTCGGACAAACCCTCGTTTTCCGCGTCGAGCCGGTGGTGGTGTTCGTGGGCCCGGAAGTCCGGCAGGCAATGCTCCCAGCGCCACTGGTCGTCACCGGTCAGGGCGGCCCAGCCGTCGTAGTCCCGCGCCTGACCCCTCATATAGATCATGCCGTTGATGCTGGAGCAACCCCCCAGGGTCTTGCCACGCGGGTAGCGCAGGCGCCGGCCATTCAGCCCGGCATCGGGCTCGGTCTGGTAGAGCCAGTCGGTGCGCGGGTTCCCGATGCAGTAGAGGTAGCCCACCGGAATGTGGATCCAGTGGTAGTCGTCCTTGCGGCCGGCCTCGACCAGCAGCACCCGGCGCGTGGGGTCTGCACTCAGCCGGTTGGCCAGCAGACAGCCGGCGGTGCCTCCGCCGATCACAACGTGGTCAAAGGTCAGCTTGTCATTCGGCGTCGGCAGGCTCATGCGGGGTCTCCGGAGTCGTCGTTGGAATTGCTGTCGCCCTCGGCTTCGTCGTCGCGCAATCCGAAGTCGCCCCGTTCGAAGGCGGCCAGCACGTCCTGGCCACGGTCCAGCCGACGCTCGGGCACGAGCACACGCACCGGTATGGCCGGCGCCAACAGGCTGTGGGTCTGCACCAGGTGCACATCGGCCACCGCCGCCGGCACGCCGGCCGCCTGCAACACACCGCGCAGCAGATAGGCCTCGGTCGGCGTGAAGACGGTGACCAGCGTCTGCCAGTCACCGAGAGCGGGGTCGTAGGGGCTGTTGCCGTCGTCCATGGTGCTGTCGAGTGTGCCCGAAGCGGGACAACAGGCATGTTACCTGCATGGCTTGGGTTGGCATCGTCCCCGTGAGGGCCCAGACACTCCTGTCATGCCCGCGCGGCGCCGGCCCCGCGAAGGCGCGGTGCGGTGCCAGCCGTTCAGAGCGAGTCGGCCACCGCCAGCGGGAAGTCGTAGTCCATGTCGGTCGCCCTCGCCGCCATGACCGGCAACATCTGCGACAGGAACACCTCGCCGACCCAGCGGCGCACCGTCTCCGGCACCGGCTGCTCACCCGCGTAGAGGCTGAAACTGGCAAAGCGCACGATGCCCACATCGGGCGTGATCTCGAACGGCACCGGCGCCGGGGTCACACCGCTGCCCGCGATGGTCGTGGTCTCCAGTCGCCAGGCGTTCATGAAGCGTTCGAAGTAGCCCACCGACCCACCGCGCCAGGCCTTGGCCACATAGGCATGAAAACCCGCCTCGTCCTCGGTGACGAAGCCCCAGTCGAACTCGTGCACCACGGCCGGCATCGATTCGAACACGCCCACCTGGCGCACATCATCGCGCGCGGCAAACTCGACAAACAAGGGCCCTGGCCCGGATGCTTGCCCCGCAATGAAGCGCTGCATGGCCGTCATGTCCATCTGGAACAGGGGCTCGGGCTCGGTCAGCGAGCGCTTGGCCCGGTTGAGCAGGCGCGAGGTCGCGTCCACACTCTTTTGCGCCTGGATGCACCAGTCCATGAAGGCCTGGCGACCCTCGGGCTTCTCCAGCTGCTGCAGCAGATCGTCAAACGCCTGGTCGTCGCGCAGATGTCCGTCCTCGCGCAAGCGCAGCACGATGTCGACCATGGAGCTGCGGGTGATGTGCTCGATGGTGTAGGCCATTTCGCCCCCTTCGAAGCCGGCCATGGCCTGCTGGATCCACTCGGCCGTCTCAATGGGGGAGAGCCCCTGCGGCGCGCGTGGCATGTCGCTGAAGATGGCGCGCAGCACGCGCACCGTGTCGAGATCGCTGGCCATGCAGGCTCCGTGGTGGCTGTCGGTTAAAGGTAAGCAGATGCAAGCATAGACCGAAACCGGTACCCACGAACAGGGCAAAAGCCACACGGCGGCCCGCAATCCGAGCGGGCATGACGGGTGTCACACCCGGGCCGTGGCCCATCAGCAACCCCAAGCGCACCCTGAGGTCGGGTCTGCCGCACAATGGATCCATGCAAAGCGACGAAGCCTTCCCCGCCACCCCGTCTTACCGCGTCCTGTTTGTCTGCCTGGGCAACATCTGCCGCAGCCCGACCGCTCACGGCGTGTTCGAGGCCAAGGTGCGCCAGGCCGGGTTGGCCGAACGTGTGCAGGTCGATTCGGCCGGCACCCACGGCTACCACATCGGCGCTCCGCCGGACGCGCGCAGCCAGCAACATGCGCAGCGGCGCGGCTACGACCTGTCCACCCAGCGTGGCCGGCAGCTCAAAGCCGCCGATTTCGACGAATTCGACCTGGTGCTGGCCATGGACTGGGACAACCTGGCCCTGGCCGAACAGCTGTGTCCACCTCAGCACCGACGCAAGCTTCGGCGCTTTGCCGAGTTCTTCCAGCGCCACGACCACACCGTGGTGCCCGACCCCTATGCCGGCGGGCCGGCCGGTTTCGAGCTGGTGCTGGACCTGGTAGAAGACGGCAGCGAGGGCCTGCTGCGGCACGTGCAGCAGCAGCTGAAGGTCGGTCGGGGCTAAGGCAGCCCTTGCCCGTAGGCTCAGCGGATCGCCGCGAAGCGCTGTTCCATTTCGCGCCGCACCGCCTTGCGCACCTCGGCGGCGGCGTGCCGGCGGCGCTCGTCAGGGGTGAAGGGCCGCAGCGCCGGCACCGGCGTCGGTTTGCCGCCCTCGTCCACCGCCACCATGGTGAAGAAGCAGCTGTTGACGTGGCGGTTTTCCTGGGTGCGGATGTTCTCGGCAATCACCTTGATGCCGATCTCCATCGACGAACTGCCGGTGTGGTTGACCGAGGCCAGGAAGGTGACCAGCTCGCCCACATGGATCGGCTGGCGGAACATCACCTGGTCCACGCTGAGCGTGACCACATAGGTGCCGGCGTAACGACTGGCGCAGGCATAGGCCACCTGGTCGAGCAGCTTCAGGATGGTGCCGCCATGCACATTGCCGGAAAAATTGGCGGTGTCGGGCGTCATCAGCACGGTCATGCTGAGCTGGTGGGCGGGCAGGGTCATGGACAGGCCTTGGGCGGTGATCAGATCGGGAACGGCATTGTGAACGTATCTGATCCAGCACGCACCATGCCAGACACGAGCCGACCCGTCCTGCCGTTCGTCGCCTGCAGCTTCAGCGCGCGTTCAGGCCGCCGAAAAAGCGCGCATGAGTCTGCCCATCACGTCCGGAGCGTCGGTCCTCGGCACCGCCCTGAGCGGCATGCGGGCCGCACAGCTGCGGCTGGACAGCAGCGCCCACAACGTGGCCAATCTGCAGACGCCCGACTTCCGACGCCAGCTGGTGACACAGACCGACCGCCCCGACCACGGCGGGGTGGACGCGCAGGTCGACCGCGAAGCGGCCACACAGGCATCCGCTGGTGGTGGGTTTGGCCGCCTCGCCGAAGACCTGGTTGAACAGCGCCTGAGCCTCTACAGCTTCAAAGCCAATCTGCGCACCGTTCAGGCACACGACCGCATGCTGGGCGCGCTGTTGGACACCAAAGCCTGAGCGCCCACCCGATCAGCCTGCAAGCGGTCAGCGCATCGGCCGCTGACCACGGTCTTTGCCGCGCCCCCTGGTCTCGACCTTGAGAATTTCGCCGGTGCGGGCATCGACATACAGTTCGGCCCGCATGCCGTTGCTGTCGCGGGCTTCCACCTCGTAGAGCTTGTCGCTCTTGCGCTCGATCTCGCGGATTTCGGTGTAGCCTTGCTGGATCACGGCGTCGCTGATCTGACCGAAGCCCAGCACCGGCCCGGTCGGCGGCGTGACTTGCGCCAGGGCAGTGCCTGTGCCGACGGCGATCAGGCCAGCCAGCAGGGCAGCATTCAGGAGGTTGCGGGTGGGGTTGGTGGTGTGACGCATGGCGGCCTCCTTGGTTGGGGTTGTTGAAGCGATGACCGGCAGTGTGCCCCCTGACCCCTGAACGGTTCATGAACAGCGCGTTCATGGTGTGTTCAGAATTGCTGTGGCATGCTTCTGGCATGCTGCCCTTTTCGCGTCACCGCCGCCAACTGCTGGCCGCTGCCGGGCTGTCACTGGTGGCGACGGCTTCTCTGGCCCACGACCCGCGCCGCCTGCACGAGTCGGTGCGCCGGGGGGAGCTGCTGCCGCTTGAAACCATCCGGGAACACGCCTTGCGCCACTTCGGCGGCCGGGTGATCGAGGTGGAACTGGAGCGCAGCAGACACGGACCACGCTACGAGATCGACCTGCTGCTCGAAGACGGCCGCAAGATCGAGCTTGGGTACGACGCCCGCAGCGGCGAGCTGCTCAAGATCGAAGGCCACCAGCTTGAAACCGTGCTCGGCCGCGGCGGCCGGCCCCTGCCCTGAACCCATCAACCCCCATGCGCATCCTGGTGGCCGAAGACGATCCCCGCCTGCTGCTGCAGCTGTCCGACGCGCTGCAGTCCGCCGGCTACGCGGTCGACCTGGCCGACAAGGGCCCCGACGCCGAGCACCTGGGCTTGCACAGCCGGCCCGACGCCGTGGTGCTTGACCTGGGCCTGCCCGGGCGCGACGGGCTGGGTGTGCTGCGCCGCTGGCGCGAGAGCGGATTGGACGTGCCGGTGATCATCCTGACCGCGCGTGGTTCGTGGCAGGACAAGGTGCACGGCATGGACGCCGGCGCCGACGACTACCTGGCCAAACCCTTCCAGATGGAGGAACTGCTGGCGCGCGTGCGCGCCCTGCTGCGCCGCTCCACCGGCAAGGCCCACCCGCTGATCACGGTGGGTTCGGTTGCACTGGACACCCGCAGCTGCTCCGTGCAGGCCGATGACAGACCGGTTGAACTGACCCCGCACGAGTACCGCCTGCTCAGTGCCCTGATGCACCACGCCGGCAGCGTGCTCTCGCGCAGCGAACTGGCCGAGCACCTGTACGAACACGATGGTGACCGCGACAGCAACACCATCGATGTCTTCATTGCCCGCCTGCGGCGCAAGCTGCCCGACGGTTTTGTCACCACCGTGCGTGGCCTGGGCTTTCGTGTCGGCGAAGCGCACTGAAGGCAAGCATGCCGCTGCGTGTCGTTCCCGCGTCCTCCTCGCCCCGTTCGCTGCAGCAACGCCTGTGGTGGGCCGCGGGTGCACTGATCGTTGCCGGCCTGCTGCTGGCCGCGCTGGGGCTGAACGCCCTGTTCCGCAACTACGTCGAGGTCGACATGGCGCGGCGCATGCAGGGCCACCTGGACGATCTGCTCGGCGCGCTCGTGGTGCAGACGTCCGGCACAGCCACCGATCAGGCAGAAACCACCGACATGGGCGAAGCCGAAGGAGCCGAGTCCTCGGTGGTGTTGGGCCGTGAACCCGCCGACCCGCTGTTCAGGCGCCCGGGCGGCGGCTTGTACTGGGTGGTCTGGCTGCCCGATGGCACCCAGTTGCGCTCGCGTTCCTGGTGGGACACCGAACCCGGTTTTGCCCCTCCGGACCCGGATGGCTTTACCGCCGGTCGCGATTTGCGCACCGAGCAGACCGGCCCTGCCGGCGAACCGCTGCTGATGTGGATGCGCCTGGTGCAGGTGCCCGGTCTGGACGAACCGGTGGTGCTCGGTGCCGGTGGTGACGCCGGCCACCTGGCACAGGCCAGTGCTTCATTCGGGCGCAGCCTGGCGCTGTCGCTGGCCCTTCTGGGCGCCCTGCTGGTGCTGGCCATGAGCCTGCAGGTGAGGCTGGGCCTGGTGCCCCTGCAGCGACTGCAGGTCGCGCTCGCCGGCCTTCGGCGCGGCGAGCACCAGCGCCTGGACGGCGCCTTTCCGGCCGAGGTGCAACCGCTGGTGAACGACCTCAACCGGGTGCTGGACGACAACGAAGCCCTGGTCGCGCGTGCGCAGGCCCAGGCGGGCAACCTGGCGCACGCGCTCAAGACCCCCCTGACCGTGCTGGGCAATCTGGCCAACGGAAGCCAGCCTTGCCCGCCGGAGCTGCTGCGCAGCGAGCTGGCGCGAATGCAGCGGCAGATCGACCTGCACCTGATGCGCGCCCGCGCCTCGGCCAGCGCCCACCAGGGTCGCAGCCGCAGCGCGCTCGATGCCCTGATGCCACCACTGCTGCGCACCCTTCAGACCCTGTACCCACGTGTGACCTTGTCGTTGGGCGAGCATCCCGCGGTCCAGGTTCGCATGGATGCGATCGACCTCCAGGAAGTTGTCGGCAACCTGCTGGACAACGCCTGCAATTGGGCCCGCTCGCGCGTGGGCCTGGGCTGGCAGATCGCCGGCGGCCAGGTGCTGCTGCAGGTGGACGATGATGGACCGGGCATCCCGCCCGAGGCGCGCGCGTCGGCGCAACAGCGCGGCACCCGCCTGGACGAGCGCGAGCCCGGCTCCGGCCTGGGCCTGGCCATCGTGGTGGAACTGCTGGCCTTGTACGGTGGTGAACTGGTGCTCACCGATTCGCCCTGGCAGGGACTTCGGGCCCAGGTGCGCCTGCCTCTGGCCGGGATGGCAACGCGGCCGGCAAGCGGATGAACCGGACGGGCCACCGTGGATGCCTGCCATTGCCTGGCCATTGCCGCCATACTAGAAAGATGAACCATCCCGTCAAAGAAGCTACCCGAAGTCGCTCCCCGGCCGTCGACCCCCTGTTCCTGGCCACCCCCGGCGTGGCCACCTTCGACAACACGCGCCCGCTGAGCAACGCCAGCGGCTTCTTCTTCCAGCGCGAAGATCGCCTGTACCTGGCCACCAGTCGCCATGTGCTGTACGACCCCGACAGCGGGCACCACCCCGACCGCATCGAGATCACCCTGCACATGGACCCGCTGGACCTGACCCGCTGCACCGGCTTCTCGATGCTGCTGTATGCAGAAGGCCAATCGGTCTGGCGCCAGGGCAGCGACAGCGGCGGTGAGATCGACATGGCGGTGGTCGAGATCGACCGCAGCGCCCTCCCCGAGGGGGCCATCATCTTCGCCTTCACGCCCGATCATCTGGTGCGCGACTTTGACACCGTGCCCATCGACGCCGCCTTGTGCATCGCTGGCTTCCCGCTGGGCTTTGGCGACACCGTGCACCAACTGCCGGTGTTGCGCCACGCCGCCATCGCCTCACCTTTTGGCATCCGGTTTCAGGGGCGCGGCTACTTCCTGACCGATGCCCGCACCCACCGCGGCACCAGCGGCGCACCGGTGGTCATGCGCATGTCCGAGCCGGTCCAGTCCGCACAGACCCTGCCCTGGCGCTTGCTGGGCGTGCATTCAGCCCGCATGGACATGGGCAACCGCGACACCCTGCTCGACGAATCACTGGGCCTCAATTGCGCCTGGTATGCAGACATCCTGATGACGCTGACCGAACCGGCTGGCTGAGTGCCTCGTGGCCCCGTGGCGTGGCGTGCTTGATCCAGATCAGCGCACCTCTCTACCCCTGGGGGTAGCATGGATGCGGTGCAGCACTGCGTGGTGCGGACTGCATGACACCCAACCGAGCAGGAGACTTCAACATGAAACACACACTGATCGTCCTCGCCCTGGCCTTGCCGCTGGCCACCCAGGCCCAGACCACGCCGGCTGCCGGTACCTTCGAGATCAAGACGCTCACCCCCGAGACAGCCCTCATGGCGGCCCAGGCCGCGCTGGCGTCCTGCCGTGCTCAGGGTTATCAGGTGGGCGTGGCGGTGGTCGACCGCTCCGGTCTGACCCAGGTGTTCCTGCGCGACCGTTTTGCCGGCGCCCACACCGTGGACGTGGCCACCAACAAGGCCTGGACGGCTGCGAGCTTTCGCACCTCGACCCTCGAACTGGCCACCGAGTCACAACCCGGCAAGCCCATGAGTGGCATCCGCAGCACCCCCCGCATGCTGGCGGTGGGCGGCGGCGTGGTGATCGAGGCCGGCGGCTCCATCTTCGGCGGCATCGGCGTCTCGGGCGCGCCCGGCGGCGAAGCCGACGATGCCTGTGCCCGTGCCGGCATCAAGGCCATCACCGACAAGATCGAGTTCTGAACCTCGCGTTCCGAGCCGGCTCGGGCAAGGGTTGAGAGGGACCGGAACCCGGTGACTGGAGCGGTTCGGCAGGACCTGCCACACTTGGGGGTGAAGAGTCCGTAGCCTGAACTTCGCCCAGCCCACTGGGTCCCATTCGTGAGATGAAGCCCACTTTGCTCTGCCTTGCCCTTGCCTGCGTGTCTTCACTGGCCAGCGCCCAGGCCCTGTGGCGCGATGTGCCCGCCGGTTCCACCCCGGCCGAAGTGAGCCAGCGCATTGCCGAAGCCCGGCCTGCCGACCCGGCCACCCTGGCCCAGACGCCGCAGGCCTTGCTGGAAGTGCCTCGTGTCGAGATCGCCGGCGGCGAGTTTGCCGTGCGGTTTCTGTTCGAGAATGAGCGCCTGCAAAGCGTGGTGCTGCGCGCCGACACCGATTCGCCGGCCACCGCCCGCGCCCTGGCCCAGCGGATCTACACCTCGCTGCGTTCCCGCTATGGCCTGGAACTCAGCAGCACCAGCCGGGGGGCCGGCCCGCCCAGCCTGGACATGGACCGCCGCTGGCAGTTTCGCCGCACGACCGTGCGGCTGCAGGTGGTGGACGGCAACAGCGTGCTGCTGACCTACGGCGTGCAACCCGACAGGCGTTCGGGCGCGCTCTGAGCCGGTGGTCCTGACCGTTGGGCGGATCGGTCTTGCCAACAAACTGTATATAAATACAGTATAGGTTCCCTTTGTTCAGGAGCCACCACCATGCTTGACCACATGACGTTCCGCGTCACCGACATCCAACGGGCCAAGGCCTTCTACAGCGCGGCGCTGGCGCCACTGGGCTACAGCGTGTCCTTCGAAGGCCTCTATGGCTCGAACATCCTGGGCCTGTCCCACCCGGACCCCACCGAACCCGAGGGCAACAACATCGAGGCAGTCTGCCATCAGCCCGAATGAACGGCGCGCGTGCTCCAGCGCCCGCTCAGGCGCAGGGCACCAGCACCAGCAAGCCGTTGAGTGCCATCACCGGCATGCGCTGCTGATTCACCGCCACCAATCACCCCTTGAGGGCCCGCACCAGCCAGGCGCCACTGCCACCAGCGGCCATCAAGGCCGGGATCAGAATCCACAGCCCCGGTGACAGCACCAGGCGCTTGACCTGCGCCACCGCCGCGAGCGCTCCGAACAGCTCGACCAGCACCGTCGACAACCAGAAGGTGCCGATGCACAAGGGCGCCAGCAGACCGACCGCCAGGTGGGCCAGCGCCATCCTGCAGCAAGTGGACGAATCCGAGTCCCGTCTGCGGCGCGCGCACGCAAGCGCCTCCGGCCACCTGCGGGTCGCTGTGCCGGTGGCCATGGGGCGGCTGGTGTTCGCTCCGGAACTGCGGGGTTTCCTGCAGCAGCACCCCCGGCTGTCCGTCGAGCTGGGCTGCTCCGACCAGTGGGTCGACCTGGTGCAAGAGGGTGTGGGCTGCGCCCTGCGCAGCGGCGAACTGCCCGACCTGGCACTGCCCATCACTGCCCCTGCAGGTGGTGACCCCCACGGCCCGCAAACGCACGGCCCGCGTGCAGGCGTTCATGGATTGGGCCCAGGCCCTGTTGCTGCAGCGCCTGAGCGCCGATCTGGAACGGGCCTGATGAAGCGCCCCGGGGCAAGGCACCAGTTGCTGGCCGTCGAACAGCCTGTTACCAGCCCATACCCCATGTGGATGAGCGATCCCCAGGACTGACGATTTCAATGCCCAGGGCAGGCGCCCAGAATGGCCCGGAGGCGGTTCAGGTGCCCAGGCATCCGGGCCGCCTCACAGGTGACGGCCTGCGAATGAAAAGCCGTCGCACGGCAAACGCCCGAGGGGGCACCGCAGCGACACCAGGGGGCTTCGTAGGAACGCGGCGGTCACGCTCCATGAAACCGTTTGTTCGGGTTGACCAAACCCAGGAGACACGCCATGAACACCACCACCAAGGGCAACACGCCCACCACCTTCGACCACCCCGCCAACGGCCCCAGCCGTGTCGACCCATCGCTCATTGCGGTGCGATGGCGCGACAAGGTGGCCGACGACGAGCGCACGAAGCTGCTGGACGACGCCGGCCTGCAGCTGTTCATGCTGCCCGCTCAGGGCGACGCACCGCTGGTGCAGATCAACCAGACCGACGGCCTGTCGTGGGTGCGCAGCCGCACCGACGGCCCGCTGACCGCCAGCGCCCTGAAGAAGCTGGAGGCCAGCCCGAACGTGCAGTGGGTGATGCCGGCCCTGCGACCCGAGTCGGCCACCCGCGCCAGAAAGGCCGAGCTCTCGCCTGGCGTCAGTGCCGACATGGCAGCCTTCACCGTCAACCCGGCGCGCCTCTACCTGCGCCAGCCGGTGTACGACCAGGCCGCCGCTGCAGGCGCCTTGCCCGCGGGTGTGGGCGCACAGCCGGCCCAGCCGGCACGTCTGCGGGGCTACGTGAAGGTCCAGCTCGATGACCCCAACTTCTCGGCCGGCCACACCGCCCTGCACCTGCGCAGCAACCTGATGGCCCGCCTGGGCCTCTCTGCCCCAACTGACATCCGCTACGAGACCATTCCGCTGCTGTCCCCCATGACCCATGCGCAACACGCCGAGGTGACAGCCCACAAAGGCAGCGGCGCGCTCTCGTGCCGGCCGCCCATTGAACCGCACACGCCCAACGACCCGATGTTCGCCACGCAGTGGGCGCTGCAGCGCATCCAGGCGCCGCGTGGCTGGCAGATCGCCCGCGGCGTACCCGACGTGACGGTGGCGGTGATCGACCAGGGCGTCGAACTCGGCCACCCCGACCTGCTGCTGCACCCCAACTCGTGGAACGCTTCGAATGACACCCCTGACGGCGGCCCGGTGGGCAACCACGGCACCCCGTGTGCCGGCATCATCGGCGCGCGCATGGACAACGGCCAAGGCCTGGCCGGCGTGGCCGGCGGTGTGCAGATCATGGCCATCGCCACCTCCACCTGGGCCGACGTTGACATTGCCGAAGGCCTGTACTTCGCGGCCGACCACGGCGCCCAGGTCGTCAGCATGAGCTTCGGTGTCTACGCCTCCTGGGGCATGTGGGAC
Organism: Burkholderiales bacterium; assembly: GCA_030604135.1. GTDB lineage: Bacteria > Pseudomonadota > Gammaproteobacteria > Burkholderiales > Burkholderiaceae_C > Hydrogenophaga. The sequence continues at coordinate 83,401 of JAUVWL010000016.1, forward strand.
TTCGACCTGATCCGCGATGCCCTGCAATACGCACACGACCAGGGCCTGGTGCTGGTGGCCGCCTCGGGCAACGAGAACTGGAATCAGTCGCGCTTTCCGGGCAGCGACGCGCGCACCCTCTGTGTCGGCGGCAGCAACCGATCAGACGAGCGCAAACGTGTGGGCGATGCGTCGATCGAGCCCTGGTGGGGTGCCTGCTGGGGCCCCGATGTCGACGTGGTGGCGCCTTGCCTCGAAATCACCGCCACCGACCGGCTGGGCGCCGCCGGCTACACCCCCACCGATTACACCGAGCGCTTCAACGGCACCTCGTCGGCCACGCCTCTGGTGGCCGGCCTGGCGGCGCTGCTCAAGTCGCAGAACCCGGCCCTGACCAACGTGCAGGTGCGCAGCCTCATCGAACGCAGCTGCGACAAGATCTCGCCGGCCCTCTACGCCTATGCCAACGTGGCCGGCAAACCCAGCGGCACCTGGCATGAAGAGGTGGGTTACGGCCGGGTGAACGTCGAGCGCGCGCTGCTGCAGGCCTGCGCCGAAGGCTGTGAATGCGACGACACCTGCAGCGGCTGCGGTGGCCAGTGCATCGAACCGACACCGGCCCCATGCCGCGGCCCGGCTCCGGTGCCTTGGCTGCCGTTTGACCGCTGCATGTACTTCTACGAGGCCCGCACCTTCGACGGCGGCATCGGCACGCCCAACGACATCGCGGCCAGCCAACGCCTGCGCCTGCGCGTGACCTACCAGCACTGCCTGAAACTGGTCGGCCGCCAGCAAGGGCCACTGCTCTACACCACCACCCTGCTGCCTGGCGAACAGGTGCGCCTGTTCGAATACGACCGCTACCGCCGCACCCGCGCCGAAACCCAGCGCGTCTCGGTCCACACCTCGCTGCGCCAGACCCTGAGCGCGCTGTCGCAAAGCCGGCGCTCCAGCGCCAGCTCGGCCTATTTCGACACCATCAACGAAATCCGCACCCACGCCGACACCTCGGTCTCGGCCGGCGGCGGCCTGGCCGGCTTCTTCGGCGCGCCCTCGGTCAAGGGCGAGTTCGGGGTCGACACCGAAACCACGGTGGCCAGCGGCGGTTCGGTGCGCACCGCCTCGGAGCAGTTCACCCAGATGGCCGTCACAGCCTCGCAGGCCATCGAAGCCGAGCGCTCGCTGGTGGTCAGCACCTTCGAGGAGCAGGAACACGTCAGCACCACCGCGCGCCAACTGCACAACGCCAACCACTGCTACGCGGTCACCTATTACGTGCGTCGCGTGATGGAGGCCTACGAGGTGCACTCGCGCATCGAGTCGGTCGAGTGGCGGCTGGGCGACGGCATGCCCTGGCGCTCGGTCGATGACCTGGACGGCCTGCCCGACGCCTTGCGCAAGCTGATCGGTGAACTGGTCAGGGGCTTGCTCAAGGACGGCAACACGGCGCGCGACAAGCGCATGATCACCGTGCCCACCGACGGTACCGTCTATGAGGCCGAGCTGGCCCACTGCGCCTCCTGTGAACCGGTGCGACTGGCTGAAGACCAGGTGCGGCTGGAGCAGCTGCGCCTGCAGGCCCGGCGCGCCTGCCTGGAGACCGAGCTGCTCGAACTGGAGGTCGAACGCCGGCGCCGCGCCGGGCCTGAAGCGACCGTTCTGAGCCTGGGCACCTGGGCGCTGGGCGCTGCGCTTGTGCCGGTGGACGACGGCGGCCATTGACCACACCCTGCCGCCCTCCCCAGGGGTGGGCGGCATGGGTGCTTCCAATACCGGCCGGCCGCCTGAGGGTTCGGGTCAGGCAGGCGCCGCGTTTTCACCAGCGGCCGGGACATCATGGTGGTGCACTTCGATGGTGCAATGCACCAGTTCTGCGTGGATGGACAGGGCCGAGCGAATGCCGGCTGCGGTGAGCATCCGGTCGCCGAACACCACCGTCATCGCGCAGGCATAGGCGTCGTGGGCCACACGCCAGACGTGCAGGTCGGTCAGCCGGGTCTGGCCAGTGCCAGGCAGGGTACCGATCACCTCGCGGATCTCCTCGACCACCGGGTGGTCCATCTCGCGGTCCAGCAGAACCCGGCTGGTTTCGACAATCAGACCTTTGGCCCAGATGGCCACCAGCACGGCCCCCACCATGCCCATGACCGGGTCCAGCCAGACCCAACCCCAGATCCATCCACCCAACAGGGCCACAATCGCCAGCACCACCGTGGCCAGGGTAATCCACATCGCGGCGCGGGTACCGCGCTCGGCCAAGTCATTCTGGCGGTGGAATTCGTGTTGGTGAATCCCGGGCTGCGACATGGCTGTCAGAGGTACTTGGTGATCTGGCGAAACTCGTCGAGCGATGGCGCCTGCTGGTCGCCCTGCCCCTGCACCATGTTCTGCAGACAGCGATCCAGGTGGTCCTGGATCAAGGCCTTCTTCGCCTGTGTGATGGCTTTCTCCACCGCCTGCAGCTGTTGGGCCACATCCAGACAGGGGCGTCCTTCTTCCAACATGGCGACCACGCTGGCCAGGTGGCCGCCGGCCCGGCGCAGGCGCTTGATGACGGCGGGATGGGTGCTGTGAACGTGCTTCATGGCGGCTGTTTCCTGCAATTCGATCGGGGCTTTTGTATCCTCCCCCCTAGGTTACTACGGTTCAGGTATAAACCGACCTTCCAAGCCCATAACCCGACATGAAGAAACACGGTTCCCTCTGTGCCCGATGGTGGCTCAAGCTCTGCCTGCTGTGGGCCGCACTGGGTGCCACCAATGCCTTTGCCCATGCCGTGACGCAAGGTGACAAGGGCTACATCCAGGAAATCACCGGCGTCCATCTGCTGCCCTTTGTCTACCTGGGCGCCAAACACATGATGACCGGTTACGACCACATCCTGTTTCTATTCGGTGTCATCTTCTTCCTCTACCGGCTTTCCCACATCGCCGTCTACGTGAGCCTGTTTGCCATCGGGCACTCGACCACGATGATCCTTGGCGTCTACTTCAACACCGGCGTCAACAGCTACCTGATCGACGCCATCATCGGCCTGTCGGTGGTCTACAAGGCGCTGGACAACCTGGGGGCCTTCCAGCGCTGGCTGGGCTTCCAGCCCGACACCAGGGTGGCCACCCTGGTGTTCGGCCTGTTCCATGGCCTGGGCCTGGCCACCAAGATTCTGGAATACGAGATTTCGCCCGACGGCCTGATGCCCAACCTGCTTGCCTTCAATGTCGGTGTAGAGGTCGGCCAACTGCTGGCCCTGGCGGTCATCCTGATCGGCATGGGCTACTGGCGCAGGACGGCCGGTTTCGTGCGCCACGCCTACAGCGCCAACGTCGCCATGATGAGCGCCGGCTTCGTGCTGGTGGGCATGCAGCTGACCGGCTATTTCGTTTCCCGCTGATGCCTTGATGGGTCCCCGACATGTACAATAGTGAAACCCCCTCGCGCGCCGAGCTGCCGACATCGCGGCAGTTGCTGCGCTCCACCGCCATCGCCGCCGTGTCGGCCGCCGTTCTCCTGGTTGCGGTCGTGCTGCCGGCCGAGTACGGCATCGACCCGACCGGCGCTGGCCGCATTCTGGGGCTGACCGACATGGGTGTCATCAAGACCCGACTGGCCCAGGAAGCCAGAGACGAAGCAGCTACATCCGACTCGCGTGCCATGTCAACGGCCGAGACACCCACCGCCGAACCGGCTGCATCTGCGGCCCCAGCCCCTGAGAGGGCGACTGCAGTCTCGACTGCCGTGCCAGCTGCCTCTGCATGGCGCGACGAAATCAGCTTCACCCTCCACCCCGGCGAAGGCACCGAAATCAAGCTGAGCATGCAGGCGGGCGAAAAGGTGACCTATGCCTGGACCGTGGAAGGCGGCGTCGTCAACTACGACACCCATGGTGATGGCGGCGGACGTTCCATCAGCTACGAGAAGGGTCGAGCCGTGGCATCGGACGAGGGCGAACTGGTGGCGGCCTTCACCGGCAACCATGGCTGGTTCTGGCGCAACCGGGGACAGGCCGACGTCACCGTGCTGCTGCGCACCGGTGGCACCTACGAGGGCATCAAGCGCGTGAAGTGATTCGAACTCCCGAGGCGGCACTGCGGATGCGGCTTCATGTTGAAGGGAGGCTTGCCGGTCTTTCGTTTTAGCGCTTGAGCTCGACGAGCTTCGACTCGATCTCCCGCCAGGCCTCGGCGTCGGGCAATGACGCCTTGGTCCGTGTGATGGGCTTCCATTCGCGGGCCAGCTCGGCGTTCAGCGACGTGAAGTGCCGCTGGTGGATGGGCACGTCCTCTTCGGCGTAGATGGCACTGACCGGACACTCGGGCACACACACCGCGCAGTCGATGCAGTCATCGGGATCGATCACCAGGAAATTCGGCCCTTCACGGAAGGCATCGACCGGGCACACGTCGACGCAGTCGGTGTATTTGCAGCGGATGCACGCTTCGGTGACAACAAAGGTCATGGCCCGTTCCTCAGCGCTTCAACCGTCCTGGCCATCCAGCCGCGTGCTCACCAGTCGGGGGCAAAGACCAGCAGATAGATGCCAAAGGCGATGCTCCAGGCCAGCGCAGCGGCCAGCGGCAACCGCCTGGGAAACCAGCGGAAGGTTCATGACAGGGGCGGAGTTCGAACCAGGGGTCGGACCGAAAATAAACATACATATACAATGAATCTTATAACGGCACGACCCTCGACTCAACATATCAAGGGCAAGTTGCAGGGTCATCCGTGCCGTGAACGCCGTCCACAGTCCACCAACCGACTCAGCCCGAACTCAACGGCGGGTCTTGTCCACCGGAAGGCGTGCCGGCGCACGCCAGCGCTGCACCAGCATGGCCAGCGCGGCCAGGACCACCAGCGCCAGAAATGCCGCGTACTGACCGTAGGCCGAGGCCCAGGCATCGACCTCGTCGAGGAACAGCGCATAGACACCGATGGCCAGGTAGGTGCCGGCCAGCACCACCACCAGTGTGGTGCGGTTACGCAGGCCGAGCAGGTAACCCATGATGGAGCCGACCACCGGCCCGGTCATCCAGAACGGCATGAACACGAAGACGAACAGCCCCGCCATACCGAAGCGTCGCACCGCCGCGTGACTGCTTTCGGCACTGGTACGCAGGCGCGCCAGTGCGACGGCCAGCCAGGGCGGCAGCAGCCACTGACGGCAGCTGAGCACGAACAGCGGGTAGATCACCAGTACCTGCACCGACTCGACCAGCACATTGCAGGCAATCACCGGCAAGTGGTCGAGCCCATTGGCGTAGCCATAGGCCATGCCGGCGGCGCGCCCGATGATCAGGTTCAAGCCGCTCATGGCAGCCAGGGTCAATGCCTGTTCAGGCCACCAATGCGAGGCTGCGCCCAGGCCCACGAAGGCCAAGGCCGCCAGCGCGGCCCCCAGCGCCAGCCAGCGTCCCTCGGGGCTGGAGAAAGCGGCCCGCCAGGCCAGCGGAACTGCTGGCGCATGGGGGTCGGGGTGGGTCTGCGGAGGCATGCTTGCTCAGGTACCGTTTCAGTATAGATGGCGGCCATGCCGCTGGACTCTCCGGCAGCACAAGCAGTGGCAGGCCAGCGCTTCAAGCTTGCTGCGCAGCCAGCACCGCACAATGGCCGCATGCAACGCCGCCGCTGGCTTGCCAGCACCGCTCTGCTCGCATGCACCCCCAGGGCCTGGGCCAGCTCCCCCTGGCAGCCGGCACTGGCGCGCCCGGGACATGCGCGAAGCCGCCGTGCGCAACAGCTTCCAGGCCTATGGAGCCGTGGTGGCCTGACCTGCCACCATCAGCCCTACTGTCTTTTCTCGGTCGGCAGTCCCAGGTCCTTCAACTCAGGTTCGGGCCAACATCAGCTCGTTCGCCAGCCTGGCCACCGATACCGAGTTGCAGCAGGGGCTTGCCTCTCTGGCAGCCGACCTGCAAAGCGGCAATTTCGCCGCAGTGCAGGCGCGTTACGCCACCGGGCACGGGGACTATGCCTTTGTCTGCGCGCATGGTGTCTGAGCGATGACGGCGGCGGGCCGCCAGCGGTAACCCTGACATATACCCTTGGCAGTATTGGGTTATGCTTGCCAGCCTGTCGCCATCCGCCCAAGTCGTCCATGCCCGCCACGCCCAACAAAATCGAACTCACCCTCGAAAAGTTCATCTTTTCCAGCCGCTGGCTGTTGGTACCCTTCTTCCTGGGGCTGATCGTCGGCATGGGGGTGCTGCTGCTCAAGTTCTTCAAGGAAATGGGCCTGCTCATCAAGGGGGTGCTGGGCATCATCGAGCACGACACGGTGATTTCCATCCTGACGCTGGTGGACACGGCGCTGATTGCGGTGCTGCTGCTGATCATCGTGTTCAGTGCCTACGAGAACTTCGTCTCCAAGCTGAGCATCGGCGACCACGAAGACCGGCCGGTCTGGATGGGCAAGGTCGGCTTCTCGGACCTGAAGATGAAGCTGATCGGCGCCATCGTCGCCATTTCGGCGGTGGAGCTGCTCAAGGCCTTTCTGATCAGCACCTCGCTGACCGGCGAAGAGCTGAAGTGGAAGATCCTCATCCACCTGACCTTCGTGGTCTCCGGCCTGCTGTTTGCGGTGGCCGACTGGGTCAGCGAGCAGCGCAAGTAGAGGGTCACTGCCCGGTGCGGCTCCGGGCAAACCACGATGGACAGCGCCGGCCGGCGCGGCCAAGGTGAGCGGTTCGACCGCCCGCCCCATGCCCGCGCCCGGAGACACCGCCATGCCCGCCAGCCCGCACCAGCACCAGCACATCAGCACCGTCATGCAGGTGGCCACCGACGGCGCCAATGTGGCCGCCGCCGCGCGGCACGAGCAGGTCATCCGCGATTCGTGGCTGCGCTGTGTGCACGAGCACCGGCTGGACCCGACACGCATGCAGGAAGCGGTGATCCTGCCGCAGGCGCGCCTGCGCGAGCACCAGGAGCAGATGGAGGCGCTGCTGCAGATCGCCCGCCACGGGCTGGAGACGCTCTACAGCAAGGTGGCTGGCCTGGGCTATGTGGTGCTGCTGACCGATGCGCGCGGCATCACGGTCGACTTTCTGGGTGACCTGGTGTTCGAGCCCAGCCTGCGCAAGGCCGGGCTCTACCTGGGCGCCGACTGGAGCGAGGACCGCGCCGGCACCTGCGGCGTGGGCACCTGCATCAGCACCGGCCAGGCCCTGACGGTGCACCTGGACGACCATTTCGACGCCACGCACATTCCGCTGACCTGCACCACCGCCCCCATATTCGACAGCGCCGGTCAGCTCAGCGCGGTGCTGGACATCTCGCAGCTGAGCTCCGACCAGCCCAAGTCGAGCCAGCAACTGGCCCTGCAGCTGGTGAAGATGCACGCGCACGACATCGAGAACGCGGCCTTTCTGCACCGGCACCGGCACGACTGGATCCTGCGCCTGTCGACCGCGCCGCAGTTCCTGGACGTGCAACCCGACTACCTGCTGGCGCTGGACAGCCACGGCCGGGTGGTCGGCCACAACCGACGCGCCCAGCAGGCCCTGCAGCCGGCCGACGGCACGCGGCTGCTGGGGGCGGACTTCGAGGCTTTGTTCGAGCTGCCGTTCGCGCAGATCGGCCGCTTCGTCATGACCCAGCCGTCGGACCAGCGCGCGGTCATGATGAATGGCGGTCACCGGCTGCTGTTCCTGTCGGCGGTGCCGCCGCCTGCGCGCCCGGTGTCGGCCGCGCAGGGCGAACGGCGCGTGCCGGCGCCGCTGGCGGCCCTGTCGGCCGGCGACCTGGCGCTGGACCGGCAGATCGAACGGGTGGCCCGGCTGGTCAACACCCCCATCGGCCTGCTGATCACCGGCGAGACCGGTTCGGGCAAGGAGTTCTTTGCCAAGGCGGTGCACGCCGCCAGCGAGCGCCGCAGCCGGCCGTTTGTGGCGGTCAACTGCGCGGCCATCCCCGAGCACCTGATCGAGAGCGAGTTGTTCGGCCACCTGCCCGGCAGCTTCTCGGGCGCCTCGCCCAAGGGCAAACGCGGGCTGATCGCCGAGGCCGACGGCGGCACCCTGTTCCTCGACGAAATCGGCGACATGCCTCTGGCGCTGCAGGCGCGTCTGCTGCGCGTGCTGTCCGAGCGCGAGGTGCTGCCGGTGGGCGCGACCCGGCCAGTGCCGGTCAACATCCGCGTCATCGCGGCCACCCACGCCCCGCTGGAGACGCTGGTGCGCGCCGGCCGTTTCCGCGACGACCTGTACTACCGCCTCAAGGGCGCGCACGTGGAGTTGCCGGCCCTGCGCGAGCGCAGCGACCTGGCCGCCATGGTCACCCGCCTGCTGGCCGGCCGCGCCATCACCCCGGCGGCCCTGCAATGCCTGCTGGCGCACCCCTGGCCAGGCAACCTGCGGGAGTTGCGCAACGTGCTCGACTACGCCGCCAGCCTGGCCGGTGAAGGGCCCATCGACCTGGACGACCTGCCCGAGCTGCAGGCCAGCCCGCGCCTGGGCACGCCAGGCGCGGCAAACGACACATCGGCCGCCGCCGACCCGCAGGCCCTGCGGCAGGCACTGCAACAGGCGCAGTGGAACGTCAGTGCGGTGGCGCGGCAAATGGGGCTCTCGCGCATGACGCTCTACCGGCGCATGAAGCGCGCCGGCATCGTCCCACCGAACCGCATGATGTGAACCCTGCGGCGGGCCTGTGACACCTGTCACTTCGCGGGGTGACAGGTGCACGGGGTGTGACACCCGGCGCCGCCAGCAAACCACAAGCAAATCAAGCACTTGCGCGCGTCGCCCGACTGGCACGCGTCTTGTGATGCACAGGGCACCGGCCCGCACCGAGGCCGGCATCACAGGAGACAACCCATGACCGACACCACGCCCTCCCAGCGGGCCCAACGCTGGCTGGACGCTTTCGGGGCCGCCCTGGCCTCCGGCCAGCCCGAGAACGCGCTGCCCTTGTTCGACGACGACTGCTACTGGCGCGACCTCGTTTCGTTCACCTGGAACATCCGCACGCAGGAAGGCCATGACGCGGTGCGCGACATGCTGGCCGCGCGCATGGCCGACACAGCGGCGTCGAACTTCCAGCTCGAAGGCGAGGCCACCGAGGCCGACGGCGTCACCGAGGCCTGGTTCACCTTCGAGACCAAGGTCTCGCGCGGCCGCGGCCACCTGCGCCTCAAGGGTGACAAGGCCTGGACCCTGCTGACCACCATGGTCGAGCTCAAGGGCTTTGAAGAGAAGAAGGGACCGCGCCGTATCAAGGGCGCCGAACACGGCGTGCACAAGGGCCGCAAGAGCTGGCTTGAACTGCGGCAGGACGAACAGGCCCGCCTGGGCTACGAGGAACAGCCCTACGTCGTCATCATCGGCGGCGGGCAGGGCGGCATCATGCTGGCCGCGCGGCTGCGCCGCCTGGGGGTGCCGACCATCGTGGTCGAGAAGAACGAGAAACCCGGCGACAGCTGGCGCAAGCGCTACAAGAGCCTGTGCCTGCACGACCCGGTCTGGTACGACCACCTGCCCTACCTGCCCTTCCCGGACGACTGGCCGGTGTTCGCGCCGAAAGACAAGATCGGCGACTGGCTGGAGATGTACACCAAGGTCATGGAGATCAACTACTGGGGCTCCACCACCGCCAAAAAGGCCAGCTATGACGAGGCCAAGGGCGAGTGGAGCGTGGTGGTCGACCGCAACGGTGAAGAGGTGACGCTGCGACCCAAGCAGCTGGTGTTCGCGCTGGGCGTCTCGGGCTACCCCAACGTGCCCAAGATTGCGGGCGCCGAGACCTTCGAAGGCGACCAGCACCACTCCAGCAAGCACCCCGGCCCCGAGGCATACGCGGGCAAAAAGTGCGTCGTGCTCGGCTCCAACAACTCGGCGCACGACATCTGCGCGGCCCTGTGGGAACACGGCGCCGACGTCACCATGATCCAGCGCAGCAGCACGCACATCGCGCCATCCGACTCGCTGATGGAGCTGGCGCTGGGTGGGCTCTACAGCGAGGAAGCGGTGAAGAACGGCATCGACCACCACAAGGCCGACCTGATCTTCGCCAGCGTGCCCTACAAGATCATGCACAGCTTCCACATCCCCGTGTACGAGGCGATGAAGAAGCGCGACGCCGATCTTTACAGCCGGCTGGAGAAGGCGGGCTTCCTGCTCGACTTCGGCGACGACGGCTCGGGCCTGTTCATGAAGTACCTGCGCCGCGGCTCGGGCTACTACATCGACGTGGGCGCGAGCGAGCTGGTGGCCAACGGCAGCATCAAGCTCAAGAGCGGCGTGAACATCGAGCGCATCAACCCCAAGAGCGTGACGCTCACCGACGGCACCGAGCTGCCGGCCGACCTGATCGTCTATGCCACCGGCTACGGTTCCATGAACCACTGGCTGGCCGACCTGGTCTCGCCCGAGGTGGCCGACCGGGTGGGCAAGGTCTGGGGCCTGGGCTCGAACACCACCAAAGACCCGGGGCCGTGGGAAGGCGAGCTGCGCAACATGTGGAAACCCACCAACCAGCAGCAGCTCTGGATCCACGGCGGCAACCTGCACCAGAGCCGCCACTACTCGCAGTTCCTGTCGCTGCAACTGAAGGCGCGGTATGAGGGGCTGGACACGCCGGTGTACGGGCAGGCGGCGGTGCACCACTTGCGCTGAGGGGTTGAACACATCCCCCACTCGGGGGACCCGCGGGTAAGCCCGGTGCCCCGCGGGAATGCTTCTTGCACGACACTCCCCGCAGGCACCATGGTGGTGCCCGTCCAGCAGGAGTGTCCATGTCTGCCCCTCGACCCGCGCGCGGCCACCTGCCGCCGCGGGCCACCTTCAAATGAAAGCCGCGCGCACCACCGTGGCCCTGTTCGGGCCACATGGACGCGGCGCCTTCAACGAAGCCGGTCTGACCGGTGCCCTGCGCGCGCGCGAACTGGGGCACGAAGTCGAGATCCGCTGGATCGGGCCACGCACCCCCGAGGCACGCACCGAATCGCTGCGCGACCTGTGCCGGCGCGGTGTGGACCTGCTGCTCGCCCACGGGGGTCAGGGGGATGCCCCGGTTCGGGCTCTGCATGCCGAGTTTCCCGACACCAGCTTTGTCATCACCCAGGGCCACTTCACCGCACCCAACGTGGCCTGCTATGAAGTGCTGCAGGAGCAGTCGGCCTTTCTGGCAGGCGTGCTGGCCGGGCTGCACTCGCGCACCGGTGTCGTGGGCCACCTGTCCGGCGAGATGCTGCGCCCCGGCCTCAAGGGCCGGGCGGCCTTTGCCCAAGGCCTTCGCATGTGTGGCCAGCCGGTGCATTTCCTGACCCAGTTCTGCGGTGAACAGCACGACCCGGCGCTGGCCTACGCGGCCACCCTGTCCATGCAGAGAGAAGGTGCCGATCTGGTCTTTGCCATGCTCGACGGCGGGCGGGCCGGCGTCAACCAGGCCTGCCGGGAACGCCCGATCCGCCAGATCGGCAGCGTGCTGGACTGGGTGGCGCGAGAGCCGGACATTTTTGTGGCCTCGGCGATGGCCGACTCGGGCCGTTGCGTGACCGAGGCCATCGACGACTTCGCCACCGGCCGGCTGCGCCCGGGCACGCGGCGCCTGTTCGGGCTGGAAGACAGCAGTTGTGTGCGTCTGGTGCTGGCGCCGGCCCTGCGCGTCATCCACGGACGCCAGATCGGGCAATGGCAGGACCGGCTGCTGGAGGGCTCGCTGGCCATCGAGACCGGCTTCGACGACGACCAGAGTGCTTCAATGGACCTGGTTTCAGCAGCCTGAGTCGGGCCAGGCTCTCAGCTCCGCCAGCAGGCGCTCGCGCACCCCGGCCATACCCCGGTAGGTCACCACCGCCTCGCTCATCGAGGCCAGCGCCTGTGCCAGTTCGCCCGCGCGGCCGGGCGACACGGCCAGCACCTCGGTCAGCGGGCAGACCATCACCCGGATGAAAAACACGCCAGCGCCCAACGCGGGCAGCGGCAGCGTGGTCTGCCGCTCCACCCGGAACAAGGCCTGGTCCAGCAGGCGCCCCGTTCCGGACGCGGCCTGCTGCAGTGCCTGTTCCCACGCCACGCGCTGCGGTTCGTCCGGGTACAGCGCCAACGAGGGGTCGGGGGTCAGCAGCCAGACGTGGCGCAGCATCGAGGCCTGCCGGAACGCCAGGTCCACGATGCCCCTCGCCCCGGCCAGCAGCAGCGCGTTGTCGGCCACCGGCGCATGGATGGCGGCAAAGTCCTTGCCTGGCTTGTCGTCCGGCCGCCACTTGGATGGAAAACACACCGACAGCGCCCGCACCCGCATCGACGCCGCACCCTCCGGCTCGGATTCGTCGTGCAGCAAGACCATGTCCTCCTGCAGGCCCAGCGTCAGCGCCCTCAGCTCGGGTGCCAGCACCTGCCCGGTTTCGCGCGCGGCGGCCTCTGCCACCGCGGCCAGTACCTGCGGGTCCGGCTCACCCGCCAGTGCCCGCTGCGGGTGCCGGTCCAGCACGGCCTGCTTGGCCTGGGCATAGGCCGGTGCCTGCGCATCGCGCAGCAGCAGCGCGTGGCCCGCGCCCTCGCGGCGCGAGAGGCCCGGCTGCATGCGAAACGGTGATGCCACCGTCCAGGGCATGTCGGCAGCGGGTGTGAAATGCGCCCCGGCGGCCCGCACGGGCCGGCCCGGCTCACTGGGCCGCATCCGCGCCCTCCAGCAGGCGCTGCACCAGCGGGTGTTGCACCTTGCGCGCGGTGCCGATGGCGTAGCGGTGCTCCTGCACCCCATCGCAGGGCGCCACCCACTGCAGACCGTAACCCTGGGCCAGCTTCTCGCGCATGCGCTCCGAAGCCGGAAACACACCCATGCCGCCCGAGCCGAACGTCGCCAGCAAGGCACTGTCCTCGAATTCACCCACCACCTGCGGGACCACACCGTGTGCCTCCAGCCAGTGGTCCACCCGGCCACGCACCGAAGCCTGCGCACAGGGCAGCAACACCGGCACCTGTTCCAGGCTGCGCGGGAAGTCCGCCCGGGTCTGCTCGAACCAGCGCGGCGGCGCGTACCAGCCCACGTCGGTTGCGCCCAGCGCATGGCTGTACAGACGCAGGTTGGGGTTGGCCGGTGCCGGTCGGTCCGACAACACCACATCCATGCGATGCAGGGCCAGATCGGCCAGCAGGTCGTCGAAATTATCCTCGTGACAGATCAGCCGCAGCCGGGGCTCGCCCAGCACCGGCGAGAGCAGGTCGCGCACCGCCAGTTTGGACAGGCCGTCTGAAATGCCCACCACCAGCCGCAGGCTGGTCTGCTGGCCGGCCTCGCGCACCGCCAGCGGCAACTGCCCGCCGATCTGGAAGATCTGCTCGGCCATCTGCAAGGCCACCTGCCCGGCCTCGGTCAGAGCCAGGCCGCGACCCGAGGGCTTGAACAGCGCACGCCCCAGCGACTTCTCGAGCAGCCGCACCTGGGCACTCACCGTCTGCACCGCCATGCCCAGGCGGACCGCGGCGTGCGACATGCCGCCCTCCTTGGCAGCGACCCAGAAGTAGTAGAGGTGCTTGTAATTGAGTTCCGTCTGCATCGTCTGAATTTTCCTGCAGCTGACTGCGTCATTTTCTGCTTTCTTGCGTGGTTTGTGGCGCCTATCCTGAAACCGTTCTTCAACCCCGTCACAGGAGGTCACCATGCAGATCCGCATCGATTCACTCGCACCGGTCACACCCGTCGAAGGCTGGCGCGAAACCGCCGAGCACCGCGTGCGCTTCGCACTGCGCCGCCTGCGCGGCAAAGTGCAGCAGGTGCACGTGCGCCTGCGCGACCTCAACGGCCCCCGCGGTGGCCCGGACCAGGTCTGCCAGGTCAGCATCGTCACCGAGGGCCAGGGCACGCTGGTGGCCAGCGCCGTCGCGGCCCACCCGAGGCAGGCACTCGAAGCCGCCTTGCAGGCCATCGTCATGACCCTGGTGCGCAAGCTCAAGCGCCGCCAACAGAAGGCCAGTGCGGGGGCGCTCGCGTTGAAGACCCTGCCGGCGGCCTGAACCCGCAACCACCGTTTCGGGTCATACCCCTGTCCGATCCCGACCACCCACCGGAGTTTCCGCCATGCAGAGCTACCCCACCAACAGCCCCCAGGCCGCCGCCCGCGTGCTGGCCATGGCCCTCGTCGCCGACGGCCACTACTCCATGACCGAACTCAAGGCGGTCGACCGGCTGGACATACCGCGCGAGCTCGGCCTGAGCCCGGACGAATTCAAATCCATTCTGGATACCTTCTGCCAGGACCTGCTGGCCACCGCCGATGGCCAGTGGTGCGCCGGCGTACCTGCCGACGTGCGCCAGCAGCTGCTGGCCGAAGTGCAGGACCCCGAACTGCGCGCCCGGCTGCGCCAGCACTGTGAAGCCATCATGCAGGCCGACGGCCACATGGCCGAGGGGGAAACCGAGCTGCTCGATGCGCTGGCCGGTGCCTGGCGCCCGGTGCAGGCCCAGCCGACATGAGCGCGCTACTCTGGACCGTGGCCGCCCTGCTGGCCACCGGCTGGTCCCTGCTGGTCTGGGCCGCCGTGTCGGTCACGGGCTGGGTGCTGGGCTCCGTTCCGGCCGGCAGCACCATCCAGCTTTCCGATGCCGTGCGCCAACTGCCCGCACCACCCGTGCCCGATGTGCTGGCCCCTTGGTTCGACACCGGCTGGTGGACAGCCATGCAGACCCTGACCGCCGACCTGCTGGCCTGGCTGGGCCCCTGGCTGCCCTCGACCGCCACCCTGATGGGCTGGCTCACACCCCTGGCCTGGATTACCTGGGCCCTGGGTCTCTTCACCCTGCTCAGTCTCACCGGCCTGACCCACTGGCTTCTCAATCGCTTCGGCGCCAGGCCCACACGCCCTGGCGCGCAGCCGATCTGAGGCGCCTCCTGCCCCGCCGGCCCTGGCCTGAGCAGGCAGGGTTCGGCAAGTCACAACCGGGCCCTGCACAGCGCCCCGCTACGATGTCATGCATACGCTTGGCCCCGTGCACACGCGAGAGCCACCTCAGCGCGAACCATGGTGCCGCCCGACAGGGAGAAGCCGCGCACCATGGACCACCTCGTACACCACCTGACTACCCTTGCACCACCTCGCGTGCTCGCCGGCACCGCTGTGCTGCTGGCACTGATCGCCTGCAGCGACGCCTCGCCACCCCCGGCTGAAGCCGACGGCCAGTCGCCGCCACTCAACCGCCTGCCCCTGATCGAAGGCATCGATGCCGATGGCGACGGCGTGCGCGACGACATCGCCGATCACATCCGCCGCACATATACCGAGCCGGTGCAGCACCGGGCGGCGATGCAGGTGGCTCGGGCTTTACAAGCCACGCTGCTGGTGGATACGCATGACCACTTGGCCCTTCGAGAGGTTTCGGACGCAGGTGATCGAGCAATAGCTTGCGTGCGCAGAGTTGCTTTTGTCGGAGCTGCCAATCGGCTCGAAGGCAGTCGACTGCTTCAAGAACTGGAGTCCATGACCACCAACACCAAAGAGCGCCTGCAGGCCTACTTGGCCTACAACAAGGCCATGAGTGGGTCGGTATCTGTTGGGCCGGAGGGCAGCGTCTGTGAGTGACGACGACGGGCCTCTGCCATGGATGCCCGCGTGCGCGGGCATGACGATACCAACACACCTCTTCTTGTTCGTCGCTCCCGCGAACGCGGGAGCCCACGATCGACGGGACACAGGCGGTTCAGCTCAGCGCACCCAGGCAGACTTGCCCATCGACCGGAGCCCCGATACAAACAGCATGACAACAACCCCAGGGAGGGCAACATGCCTGATGCATTCACCAACGACACTTCTCCCGCCACCGCAGGCGTGAGCGGCGCACCACGCTGGCGCCAGGGCCTGGCGCTGCTGGCACTGGCCTGCGGCCTGGCGCTGGCCGGCTGCGGCGGCGGCAAAGGGGCGGGCACCAGCCCCAAGACGCCCCCGCCACCGCCCGAACCCACGCCGCAGGAAAAGATCGCCCAGCTCGAAGCCAGCGGCAAACTGCCGCAGCTCGAACGCCTACCCATGATCGAAGGCATCGATGCCGACGGCGACGGCGTGCGCGACGACATCGCCGACCACATCCGCAAGACCTACACCGACCCGGTGCAGTACCGGGCGGCGATGCAGATGGCGCGGGCGTTTCAATTGGCATTGTTGACCGATCTACATGACGCGATAGCCCTTCGAGACGCTTCAGATGCCAGCAATCGCGCCATCGTCTGCGCCATCAGTGCGTTTCCAGGTGATTCAGGACGCATCACAAGGAGCCGCATGCTGCGTGAACTGGAAAGCATGACCACCAATACGAAGGAACGTTTGCAGGCCTACTTGGCCTACAACAAGGCCCAGAGCGGATCAGTGTCGACGGAACCTGAGGGAGCCACTTGTGACTAAGAGCGCCATCTCATTTTTCTCGCTGCTTCGGGGGCTCTTGTCATCGCTGCTCTTATCGGCACTGTTCCTTCATTCCGGCCATGCACTAGCCCAGGAAACCTGCGAGCGCACCGGCATCGAATTTGGATTCTTTAATGGAGTGAAAACAACACTGCCTCAGGCCCAAGAGGTTGCCCGTGATGTTCTCCCCAGCCAATACGGCCGCACCACCCCCGACGGCCAGCCCATCACCTACACCCTGTACTACAACGACACCGACCCTTGGCTGACCGACTTCGTCGAGACCTTTGACCAACGGCTGCAGGAGCACGGCGGCTTGCTGAGCGAGCGCTTCGAGCTGTTTTTCTCGGCCATGAACGGTGGCGGCAGCTGGTGGACCCACATCACCGAGACCGTGCCGACAGTACGCAGCCGGTCCAACCGCCCATCGGTCTCAACTTGATTTGGGTCACGAATCACAAAGTGATTACGTGCTCATCGTTTTGACCTCAGATACAAACCTAAAGCCAACAAACACAGGGAGGGCAACA